>VFGW01000025.1 GCA_009392295.1 SAR202 cluster bacterium | reverse complement strand
AATATTACAAAAAGCAAAAGAATGGATCTTAGCTCTTCAAATTGAAAAAAGATATACTAAGAATGAGATTATAGCAATGTATCTTAATATATATGATTTTGGAAATAATGCAGATGGTGTTAGGTCAGCTTCTAAAATCTATTTAAATAAAGCTCCAGATAGCCTCCTGATAGAAGATGCAGCAATGTTAGTTGGGATGTTAAAAAATTCATCTTTGTATAATCCCCGCAGGAGACCTGAACTAGTTCTAGAGAGAAGAAATGTTGTTTTTCAACAAATGTTTAGAAACGAGATGATTTCAAAAAATCAATTAGACTCATTAACTCAATTGCCATTAAATATAGATTATTCTCCTGAGTCTCATCGTGAAGGTTTAGCAACTTATTTTAGAGCATATCTACAAGAGTTTATGAATCAATGGTTAAGAGACAATACAAAAGATGATGGCTCGAAGTATAACCTATACCGTGATGGTTTAAGGATATACACTACTATTGACTCAAGGCTGCAACAAATTGCAGAACAGTCTATGGATGACCATATGAAAAATTTACAATCCGAGTTCTTTGCTCAGAATAAAGAACCAGATTCATTAAATCCGACTCCTCCTTTTCGCGATTTAAGAGAAGGGCAGGTAGATACTTTAATTAAGGTATCTGCAATGAGATCAGAAAGATGGAGAAAGATGAGATTAAGTGGAAGTAGTGATGATGAAATCTGGGAGTCATTCCAGATTCCAACACCAATGAAAGTTTTTTCATGGGATGGAGAAATTGACACTATCATGAAACCAGTAGATTCAATAAGATATTATAAGTTTTTCTTGAGGTCATCTTTAATGTCCATGGAACCCCAAACAGGGCATGTTAAAGCTTGGGTTGGAGGATTTGATTTCAAACATTTTCAATATGATCAAGTTAAACAAGGGAGAAGACAAATTGGATCTACATTTAAACCCTTTTTATATGCTACAGCTATTGATCAGTTGAAATTATCTCCTTGTAATACACTCCCTGATGCCCTTTATTGTATCGAGCCAATGAAACATGGTAACATAGATGCTTGGTGTCCAAAGAACTCAAGCGATAAGTATGGACAAACTAGAAATTTGAAAAATGCATTGGCAAATTCAATTAATACTATTAGCGCAAGATTGATGGATCAGGTTGGGCCAAAACCTGTTGTTACTTTAATGAAAAAAATGGGAATTAAGTCTTATTTGCCAGAGGTACCTTCAATTGCCCTTGGAACACCGGATATTAGCCTATATGAATTAGTAGGAGCTTATAGCACATTTGTAAATAAGGGAATTTTTATTGAACCTATTTTTATTACTAGAATTGAAGATAAAAATGGAGTTCCTTTGTTTGAGGTAATACCTAAAACGACAGATGTGTTAAGCGAAGAGGTTGCATATGTAACTCTAAATTTAATGGAAGGTGTTACACAGTACGGCTCTGGAGGAAGGTTAAGGCATGCTGGTCTTGAAGAAAACAATTACATATATAAAAATATTATAACTGGTTATCCATATGTTTTTGAAAATTCAATTGCAGGAAAAACAGGAACTACTCAAAATCAAAGTGATGGTTGGTTTATGGGGATGGTGCCAAATTTAGTTACTGGAGTTTGGGTTGGTGGAGAAGATCGTTCTGTTCACTTTGAGGATATAGCTTTTGGTCAAGGAGCGACAATGGCATTGCCAATATGGGCTCAATATATGAAAAACGCCTATTTACAAGAAGAGTTAAATATCTCATCTGAAGACTTTCCGGTACCAGAAGTTGTTTCTATTCCACTTGATTGCGCAAGTTTAAGGTTTGATATTTCAGATGAAAACAAGGATCTTAAAAAATTAGGATTCTAAAGTATTATTTTTTCATAGCAATGGAATGGAAATTCACTTTGCATAGGGAAAAAAACATCCTCTAACTTTGTATACCCTCTAGATTTATAAAATTTATTATTTCGATGATTTAAACTGAAGGTGTCTAGTCTAATCGAGACAAAATTATTTTCGATCGCAAACGATTCAGCAAAATCCATTAATTTTCTTCCATTACCATTTTTTTGGAAGGGAGGGTCAACAGCTAATCGATGTATGTATAAGTTTTTAGAATCTTTAGTTAACCATTTTACATTTTTGTATACGTCATCTTTAAAATCAGTTAGCATAATACAGCCGATAACTTTTTTGTTTATTTCTAGAACATATAAAGAGCCAGATTCAATATCTTCTTTAAACACCTCTCTAGAAGGATACTTTTCATTCCACTGAAAAATACTATAGTTGGCCATGTCAATAGCACATGCTTCCGCTATTCCTTTTATTGTATTAAGATCTGCAATTATAGCCTGTCTAATAATCATATTATGGGATCAATAATATATAGTTAACTTTGATATAAATTTAAGTAATTGCCCTTAAAAGAAATTTTATTAGAAAAAAAAATTTGGTTGACTTTCCTATTTACAACTTTGTTGTATAGTCAAAATTCGATTAACCTTGATGTAGATAACGATTTGTATTTTGATAAGGATTACTATTATTCGAGTGGTATTTTTTTAACATATTCAAAATTTGATAAATTAAAAAATGGAAAAACTCAAATAAATCATTTTACTTTAGGTCAGGAAATATATACACCATCTAAAAGATATGAAATAGAGCCTAGAAATTATGATTATCCTTATAGTGGATTTCTATTTTTCCAATATAACAACCAAAGATCTTTAACTAATACTAGTAGCTTGTCTTTAGGTGGAAGTCTGGGAATTACTGGATCAGCATCTTTAGCAAAAGGAATGCAAAACCTTTATCATCGGCTAATACTTAATCTTCCTGACCTATCATGGAATGCTCAAATGCCACAAGAAGCTCAACTTAATATTTTAATTAATTATTTTAAAGGATTTCATATTGAAAACAATGCTAATCTAGAAACAAAATTGTTTTCTGAACTCGGGACATATCAAATCAAAACAGGCATTGATATTGGCATTATGATAGGATCTCTAGACTCATTTCATTTTTTTGATAACATCATTAATATTTATGAGAACAAACTGTCTTTTTATTTAGGAACAAGACAAGAATATTATTTTCATGACTTTAACATTGAAGGAAGTCTGTTTAATGATGATGCAGAGCTCGTCTTGGAGTCTAAGAAATACAGAAATTCTATCCAAGTAGGTTTGTTAAAGAGATTAAATAAGCTTCAAATATTAGCTACGTATAACTCAATGTCCCAAGACAACTACAAACAAAGATTTAAAAGACACCCTTATTTAAAAATAAGTATTACTTATCGTTTAAATTAATTTGAAATTTTAACTTTTTTTTAAAACAATTGTTACCTCTTTAAGCGTACTTTTATTATGGTGAAAATAAAAACACCTCTAAATTATTGTTTAGTCCTTTTTTAGCTAGGTTAATTTTGAATTTTTGTTAAT
>VFGW01000024.1 GCA_009392295.1 SAR202 cluster bacterium | reverse complement strand
TAACAAGGTAGCTGTACCGGAAGGTGCGGCTGGATCACCTCCTTTCTAGGGAGTAAGGCTATCAATTTATTGATAGTACTAGGTCGTTCTATGAGCAGTATATTTCTGCATGGATTGAGTTGAGCTTGTTTTCATTTATATGAAACCGCTCCTCACATGTAAGAAGTTTCTTATTTAAGAGAGTTCGTAGTTTTTACCGCTCCAACAAAGAGCAAAAATTGCTTCCTTTCACTATCCAAGTGTTAATGATCAAAATTCTGAAATTTTCTCTTAAATTTCTTTTTTGGGGCTGTAGCTCAGCTGGAAGAGCGCCGCCTTTGCAAGGCGGATGTCGAGGGTTCGAGTCCCTCCAGCTCCACATATATTTTTTATGTGTTTTTTTATGTTATACTCTTTTTTATTTTTAAATTTTTATGTAATTGTTGGGATTTTTGTATGTGTTCAGCGATAAAAGTAGTAGATAGCCATTCGCATATTAGCCAAGTTGAAATTCAGGATATTCAAAATTTATCTGATTATAATAAACAGTTAAAATATGGTATGGGTGATAAAGATAATCTTTATCTAATGGATCAATTAGGAATAGATATACAAGTTTTGCATTGTTCTGGTCATTTAGGTAAATATCACAAAAGAGTTCTTAAAGAAAATAATGGGAGGTTTGCTGCTATTGGTAAAATTGACCATAGATTATTGCCTCATGAAGAAGGCCTTCAAGCACTAAAAGCTCAAATTGATGAATTTGGATTCCATGGGATATATTATGATCCATGGCATCCAGATGTTCGAAAGTCTCAAGGTTTCGATCCTTCAGAATGGGGTTCTCCAGATCCGTTTTTTCACTTTGATGATAAAAGATATGATCCACAATGGAAGTTGATTGAAGAGTTGAATGTTCCCGTTGCTATGACTGTTTATTCTGATAATTTGGAATTTATTTGTATTAAAGTGTTGAATGTCTTAGATAAATTTCCGAATCTTGTGGTTGTTTTAATGCATGGACTTGCTCCGCCTCTTACTCCACCTAATTTTACTTCTTCACCAATACTAGATTTTCAAGGTAATGTAACATTGCCAAAAGGAGCAGCTGAATTAGCTACAAGAAATGTGTATCATGAAATATTACCTGGTCTAGATGGTTTAAGATCTCATAAGATTAATCGTTATGGTCAAAATGATCAGGTCATCAAAGTATTTTTTGATACATTTGGTCCAGATAAAATTATGTGGGGGTCTGAATTTACTGCAGTTGAATTACCAACATTAAAACAATATAAATATCAATTTGATTATATTAAAGATAGATGTGATTATATGACGAAATCTGACCTTGAGATGATTATGGGTGGCACAGCTTGTAAAGCGTATAATTTATAAGATTATAGGTAAAGTTTGTGTTAAATTTCATAAGGATATTTAAAGCTTTTTTTTATTCACTAAATGGACTTAAAGTATTGATTAACGAATCTACTGCATTTAAGCAAGAGATTTTAGTTTCATTCTTTGTATTACCTGCTGCTTTTTATTTTGGCAAAACATCTATCGAAATTGTAGTTTTGTGTTTTTCTTGGTTTTTAGTTCTGATTTCTGAAATGATCAATACCGCAATTGAAAAAACAATTGATCGATTTGGTGAAGAAATACACCCAATATCTAAGGAAGCTAAAGATATAGCTTCAGCTAGCGTGTTTTTAGCTATTTCTTTTGCTATTTTTGTTTGGATAATTATCTTGGTATAGAAATAGATATTAGGGTTTGAAATAATGTTGTTGTCATAGAACTTCAATTTCTTTATACTCTGAGTAATTATATAGGGGGGGGGGAGAGAATTTTGGATTTTTTAAATTACAAATTACGAAAATTTAATCAGGTAATTTTATTTTTAGTATTTATTTCTATTATTTATTTTTTCATGATTTCTTGCGGATCTTCAGGTGCTGTTGGTAGTTCTATGAAAGGTGAAATCATCGAACCAGTGATTAAATTAGTAACAGCTGGTGGACAATCTGGTCTTTCTAGAAGTGGATTAGAAAAAACACTGGAATTATCTTTATGGGATTCTTATGAAACGACTTTGCTACAAAACAAAGGTACTTGGGGAAATGCTCCTCCAACTAAGGATGAATTTTGTGTAGTTAGTGGTGTTAATTCAGGTTTTCCTATAGGAACTCAAGTCTATATTATGGAAGAAGCTACATGTTTATGGGTTTTACATAAGCATGTAGGTAAAAATTCTAGATATAATCTCAGTTTGACAAAAGTTAAGTCTGTTGAAACTGGGCAAGTAGGTTGGACTTGGAGTAAATCTGTGAAAATAACAGAATAGGATCTTTAAATGAATAAAAATATTCTAGATGTTAGTAAAAATAGACAGATGTTTTTGGATGATTTTGTTTTAGAACGCGCAATCAACACTTCTATTTCTTTGCATAGACCAGCTTTGAAAGGGCCAGTTTTATTTGCTGATAAAAATTTCAAACAAAAATCCATTCAATCACGATCAGCACCTCAATGGAATTCTGATAAAAACTTTTGGGAATATTTTTATATGTCTATGGGTGACAACGATGTGTATCAAGTTAGGAAATATCATTATGCAATTTCAAAAGATGGAATTAACTGGGATAAACCAGATTTAGGATTATACGTAGGTGATGGAGAAACAAATATTGTATTTGATCCTAGTAAAAATCCAAGTGTAGAAAATACATATGGATTAATACATGTAATTAGAGATGAAATTGAACAGGATCCTACAAGAAGATATAAAGGATTGTTTGGGTGTAACATATTTCTTAAAGATAGGAAAGTTGGATTTTCTCCTGATGGATTGAAATGGGAATTTCCTGATATTCCTACAATTCCTAGTTATGATGAATCACATCTAACTTATGATGAACAATCAGAGCAATTTGTTACTTCTGTTAAACTTCATACTGAATGGGGCAGATCTGTTTATCTATCGACAAGTAAAGATTTTATGGAATGGAGCGATCCTAAATTAATATTTCATGCTGATGAAATAGATAATGAAAACAGAATCAAAAGGATACAATTTGCTGTTGATCATCCTGAATATCTTGCTCCACCTGTAATAGAAGACAGTGGTTATATAGCTCAGGTTTATCAAATGGCTATAATGCCATATCAAGGTATATATATTGGTTTCCCTTTAATGCTTAACCCAGCAGGCCCAAGTGGTAATAACTTTACTGGTTTAAACCAAACTGAGTTAACAGTATCAAGGGATCTTTATAATTGGGAAAGAGTTGCAAATCGTGAATTATTTTTAGGAATAGAAAAATGGGATAGTGAAAATTTTGGTACTGGACAATTAATGCCTACAAGCAGACCTATCATAAAGGATGATGGAGAAATTTGGATTTATTATAATGCAATTAGGACAAGAGGTTTAATGGAATTATATCCTAAAGATATTCAAGATTTTTTGAATGAAAATATTGGTTCAGCCATTTGTTTAGCTACATTAAGGCCAGATGGGTTCGTGTCTTTGGATGCTAAAAACCAAGGAATTGTTATAACTAAACCTATCAAAATCAATAGGAATGCATCAATTCACATCAATGTTGATTCAACCAATGGATATTTAGCGGCTGAAGTATTAGATCCAGTATCTATGGAACCATTACCTGGGTATACATTTGAAAATTGTGAAAAAATATCTGAAGATTCTATTGATAAAAAAATTAACTGGAAAACAAATGATAAAATAAATACTGAAATAGTTAGATTGAAATTTATATTAGAAAAATCTAGCTTATACTCCTTCTGGAGTAAGTAGTATTATTTAAGTTTAAAAAGGATTTAATGTGAGAAGAATAAAATTTATTGTACGTATGGGAATTTTGATTAGTATATTGCTTGTTACTTTTGCTAGTTGTTCCTCTGAAAAAGTTAAAGCAGTTATTGTTGATGCAACTATTACAATTTCACCAACAGCTCCCACAAAAGTAAATTTTTTAGTGAACGAAGGACGTTATAAAAATTTATATGTTCAATCTGAAGAAGATGTATCAGGAGTACAGAAACTTTCCTCTTCATTATGGGAATCATTTAAAAATGAAGAATTAGTCACACGTGTTGGAGGGGCAATAAGTGTTGCTGATATGAACGAAGATGTTAAAAATCTGGATTATTGTCTTATTTCTGGTGATGGCGAGTCAATAAAAGTTGGTACACAGGTTTATATTATTGATACTGCAAAATGTACTTGGGTCATTCAATCTTCTGGGAAATATGTTGATGGTAAATCAAAGATATATAATGTTAGTTTAACTAAAGTGAAATCTTTAGATGGAAGTAAAGAAGGTTGGATTTGGAGCAATGCTGTACAACCACTTAATTAAAAAAATCAATTGCTCTCGTAAAGAAACTATTTGACGCTTTATGGAACTGATTTTGCAAATAAATATTTAATTATTGTTGTTGATAATATAATCAAATTAATCGGTTTTTATTTAAAGGATTTGTAATCTGTGAGCATAATAAAAAATGTTGAAGTAGAAATTTTTAATAATAATCCTCTTGCTCAAGTGATTGTTACAATTGAGACTCATGATAAAGAAATTGGTATTGGAGAAGCATGGTGGGGAATTCCTAATTCGATTGATCCAGGTTCAACATCTAGACCTATAGCTAGTGTGATTAGCAATTTAATTGCTCCTCATATTAAAGGTAAGGATAATTCTACTATTGAAAAGCATTGGATTGATATATTAGAGTATGGTTATAGGTATGGAGATCAGGGAATATTTCTTATGGGATTGTCTGGTATAGATTTAGCTCTTTGGGATTTATTGGGTAAACAAATGAAAAAGCCTGTCGTAGATCTTCTTGGCGGTGCTAAACATGACTCATTGCCTGCTTATGCAAGTCTCCCCCCACTTAGAGACACTAATTTAGTGATTAGTGAAGTTCAAAGAGCAATCAATTCAGGATTTACTGCTGTGAAATTACATGAAATAGATCCAATGTATATCGATTTATTACATAATGAATTTGGCGAATCTTTAGGAATTATGGTAGATGTAAATGGTCATTTTACTTTGCATGAAGCAATTGATTTTGGTGTAAAAATATCTAATCGAAACATAATTTGGTATGAAGAACCAGTCAAACCAATTAGAGATCATCGAGCGATCAAAGAAGTTGCTATTAAGACTGGTATTTCTATTGCTGCTGGGGAAAATGAATATACGGTGGATGATTTTAAGCGAATTTTAGAATCTGATTCAATAACTTATTTGCAGCCAGAGATTACCAAAATAGGGGGTTTAACGATAGCAAAAAAAATTTCAAATTTATTAGAAACATATGATATCTTTTTATGTCCTCATAATTTTAGGCCAGGCCCTTCGCTTAATGCTTCTTTACATTGGGCTTTTTCATCAATTAAGTCTAAATGGATCGAAATCCCTTGGGTAAATGGGGAATTTTCTGGAGGTTATTCATTACCACTATTATCTAAAGGTAGAGTTTTTTTACCTAGAGGTAATGGGCTTGGAAATTAAAATTTTTTATGTGTTATTAAAAAAGGATTGATATTGAAGAAACGATTGAAGATGTAATCAACGTAAAACCCCAATATTTAAATGTCTTAATTGTTTGGAAGAATGAAATTTTTCTTAAAAAGCAATGAATAGGTAAACTAATTGTTGTTATTAATATTATTATGATCAAAAAAATTATGACCCAAGATTGAATTAATTCCATGATTTACTCCTTAGTTTGTAAAAGCTTGTGAAATTAAATTGGCAAACTTAAAAGTTGTTGAGTTATTTTTTGAAGATTTTTCCAAGTTTCAGAATAAACTGATGGAGGGCCTGAATTGCGTCGATACGTCTCTAAACGTATTGTCCAGCCTTTAATAATATCTGAATGAGATTCAATTTGGATATCCCCAATTTTTTTGACGAAATTTTTCATATCTAAATCACTATTTAAAATTTCAGATAATCCAGTATTAATGTCGTTACCTGACCAGGTCACATCAATGATTTTACCGAATATTAATAGGAAGGATCTTTTTCTGAATGTTTTAATTTTAATTTTATTTTGATTAGAAATTCTAATGTCAGGTATAAAGTAAATAAAAAACCACTTTGGAGGAGAATGCTGACTACCATTTTGTTTTACTACATTAATCCATTTCACAGATTGATCTTGGATATTAATAATTCCTAAAGATGATCTTAGCCAAGATTTGCCAATTTTTTCTTCTTTTAGCCCACGAGTTGACATTTCAGCATCGATACCAATACCTGTTAAGCTTTTAGTTAATTCATCTCTAGATTTGTCTCTAATTTTTTCTCTGAATTTGTCTACCATAATATTTTTCACCTAAAGTTTTGGTTAAGTCAAATCTCTACTTGGAATCAGATTCTAAATTATAATTTAATTAATTCTCCTGAAATAGTACCTAAATGTTTATTATTTTCAAAAACCACTTGTCCGTTTACAATTACCAATTCAATGCCAGATGGATATTCCTGTGGATTATCATCTGTAGAATTATCTTTAAGTTGATTTAAATCTAATACTGTAATGTCAGCAGCCATTTGTGGTTTTAATATTCCTCTTGAACTTAGTTTAGCTGATTTAGCGGGTAAGGATGTTAATTTTCTAATAGCTTCTTCTACAGATAACATTTTGCGATTTAGAGCATACTCTTTTATAAACCTTGGTGCGTAACCAAAGCTGGATCTATTCATGACTAGGTCTTTTAAAAGTCCTTCTTTTGATGCAGATGCACCATCGCTTTCGATACTACATATGGGTTGTTGGATTAATTTGTCTAAATCTTCTTGTGTTGCAAATATATGTCGAATTAATACATTTCCGAAATCTTTGCCATCATCATATGCTAGTTTAAATATAGCTTCTATAGCACTAATTGACCAATGGTTAGCTATGTCATTTATAGATTGGCCTATTAAGTTAGAATGGTAATTTGAATGAGCTAGAAAGAATTTTTCAAATCCTCCTGTTTTTAAAAGAAAATTCGTAGGGTTTTCAAAATAATCTTTACATTGTTTAACAGTATCAGGATCTGAAAGCCTTTTTAATACGTCTTCTTCAGTTCCTTCACGTATCCATGTTGGGGCTAAATCTAACAGATATGCTGGCCCCCATGGATCTGGGAAAGTATCTATTCCTATTGGCGCAATATTGTTTATAAATGAATATATTTCTTTTAATACC
Organism: SAR202 cluster bacterium; assembly: GCA_009392295.1. GTDB lineage: Bacteria > Chloroflexota > Dehalococcoidia > Lucifugimonadales. The sequence continues at coordinate 3,085 of VFGW01000024.1, read as the reverse complement.
TTATCAAATGATTCTTTAGGTGCATAAGGTCTAGGTGCAAGATGGGATAGTTGGGCTTGTACTCCAGCAATTTTAGATACATTTAAAGCTTCATGAACAGATTTTTCAAATAAATCGCCTCGTTGTCTAATATGACTAGCATAAATTCCTCCATATTTAGATACAACTTTTGTTAAAGCAATAATTTCATCTGTTTTAGCATATAATCCCGGTGAATACTCTAATCCTGTGGAAAGTCCGATTGCACCTGCAGACATTGCATCGTCAACTAATGATTTCATTTCGTCTAGTTCTTTTGAGGTGGGTTCTCTTGTTTCAAATCCCATTACTGCTAGACGAATCGCGCTATGAGGTATTAATGCCGCTATGTTTAATGATTGCCCTTTAGAGATAAGAGAATTTAGATATTCTTCAAAAGTATTCCAAGTGAAATCTATCCCTAATTGATCATTAAATCCTATAGTAATTTGTTTAGTCAATTCTTTATTTGGTGCTGGAGCTGGGCCTAGTCCACAATTTCCAATTACAGCAGTTGTTAATCCTTGCCTAATACCACTTTGTCCAGTTCCATCTACATATAATGGGTAATCAGAATGTGTATGTATATCAATAAATCCTGGAGAAACTATTTTCCCTGATGCATCATAAATTTTATGTGCATTTAAGTTAGAAGAATCTTTAATTTGAATAATTTTTCCATTTTGTATAGCTATATCAGATGTATAGGATATATCTCCTGTACCATCTATAATCTTTCCATTTTTAATAATTAAATCTATCATATAACCCCTGTGTACTTAAATTTTCAATCAATTAGCAATTATAACACCAGAGCAAGTTTGTATGAAAATATATATAGTCGATGTGTATAATGTTTTATTTTATTGATAAATATCCATTACAGTTTAATTTTTATTAAAAGAGTTATATGTTAATATCATTTATGGTTCGTTGGTAGTTCTCTCATGACTGCAAAGACAGTTATTACTATTGCTGAATTTTTAACTTTAATAGTTAATCCACAAGGAAGTAAGCATACTGTAATTGCGAACTACCTTCGTGCCATTGCTAGTGCTTTTTTCGTCAATGATATATATAAAAAAGGGCATGATATTATTATCTATGGTGCGTTGGTGGTTTTTTACTTTTGCTGAATTAAGTAAGTATTAGTAAGTGCTGAATTGCCTCCGTACCACTTTTAGTAACAGCTTTGACAATTTTCTAGGTGGATCACTTTCTGGATCACTTGATTTGATGGACGTTGGGTTGGGTGGTGTTGTTCGTCTACATGCTAATGTTTATTTGTCTTTGTTTTCTTAATATCATAGTTTGAATTTTCCGAAAGATTATTTGAATTTGAATTCAAATTCTTTCTAGAACGGTAATTATTGCTGCTAGTCCTAACTTTTTTACCATTTCTGCTATTGCCAGAAGTGTCGTTATATATTTTCTTTTTATGCCTCTTATATTGTGAACCGCTATTACGTTCTCCATGTTCATTGGTATTCGATCCCTTCACATTTGTTTTGCCATAGTCGATTCCATCGATGGTACGCCTATCGATCTTAGCCTTTAGAATTTTTTCTATTTTACGAACCATGAACTCATCATCAGGTACAACAAAAGTTAAAGCTTCTCCTTTGTTTTTAGCCCTACCAGTTCGACCAATGCGATGAATATAAGCGTCTACAGTATTTGGCATGTCAAAATTTATCACATGTGAAACTTCTGATACATCTATTCCTCTAGAAGCTATGTCAGTAGCCACTAAAATATCGTATTTACCGTTTTTGAATCCATTTATTGCCATATTCCTTTTATTCTGAGATAAATTTCCTTGTAAAGCGGTAACTTTATAATCTCTGTTGCCGAGGTCAGCAGCTACTCTTTTTGCTCTATGTTTTGTACGTATAAAAATAATCACACGACCAGTGGCAGTTGTTTCCAAAATTTTAAATAAGCATTTAGTTTTCATCTTTTCGTTCATTGGGTATAAGGCGTGTGATACCGTTTCTGCTGGTGAAATAACTCCTATCTGGATTGTTTTTGGAGATTTGAGAATGTCTTCTACCAAAACGCGTATGTCTTTTGGCATTGTGGCTGCAAAAAACAAATTTTGTCTTTTAGAGGGTAAATGGTCAAGTATTTTTCGAATATCTGGCAGGAATCCCATATCACACATGGTATCCGCTTCATCTAAAACCAAAGTTTCTACCCTAGACAAATCAACAGTTTTGTCGTTCAAATGGTCCAATAAACGTCCAGGACAAGCAACAACTATATCTGGATGCCTTGATAGTTTCGACTCCTGAGGATGTTTACTTACACCACCGTAGATAGATACGCTACTAGATTTTGTATATTTCCCTAAATCTACAGCTGTTTTATTAATTTGATCTACCAATTCACGCGTAGGAGCTATCACCAAAGCTTTAATAGACTTTTTACGATTTGTATATATCTTGTCCAATATAGGCAACATAAATGCCGCTGTTTTACCAGTGCCAGTTTGCGCTAGACCTAAGACATCATGCCCTTTCATTGAAATAGAAATTGCTTGAGCTTGTATAGGGGTAGGTTCAACATATTTAGCGTCTCTTATAGAGTCTAATAATCGCTGTTTCAAACCTATATCTTTAAATTTCAGTCTATTCTCCTCGTATGCGTTTTAGAATCAAACATTTATTTCAATACGAGAATCTTCAATAACTGTTTTTATAAGACGCTCCGTATATCATATAGATTATAAAATTGGCAAGCAAAGATAACTTAAGGTCTTGATTATTCAATTACCAGCCTTAAATAAATTATTAATAAAAATGGTTTATATTAAGTAGAAGGAGAAAATTATGGAAGACATACAAGATTGGCTCAGCAAGAATGGTTTCCAAGCATTAGCAGTAATTGGTTTTGTTTTTGGAATGATAGGAGTAGTCGCACTTGCTCGTTTGGAAAAACTGACAAAGACTTTAAAAGCAAAAGGAATTCTCGAAGAGAATCACAAGGGAGAGTAATTTTAATAAAAAAGTGTGCAAAATACCCTGATATCAGGATATTTAGCTATGATGGTGCCGAGGGGGAGACT
>VFGW01000023.1 GCA_009392295.1 SAR202 cluster bacterium | reverse complement strand
TGGTGCCGAAGGTGAGAGTCGAACTCACACGGGGTTGCCCCCAGTGGTTTTTGAGACCACCGCGTATACCATTCCGCCACTTCGGCAAATATCCCTAAGAAAAAATTCTATACTTGATTAAAAAATAAAACAAATTTTAATCAATTAATTTCTTCTAATTTTGCAAAACTTCCTAATAACTTCTTAATTCCGATACCATCTTTAAATGCAACCTGTAATTCTTGATCCTGATCAAGAGCTTTGCATCCTATAATAATTCCGTCACCGAAAATTTTATGTGCTACTTTATCTCCAACTTTAAATTGATTAAATTCAACTGGTTCGTCTACAGGTTCTGAATCTTTATATTCAGGAATATCTGGAATATCATAATTTGGGCCTTCATCAAAATATTCATCTTGATTCAATTGATAATCAACATAATTATTTGATTGGGTCACTTTTTCTTCAGAAAAATTCCAAGATACAACTTGAGATCTAGTTATATCTGCAAGGAATCTAGAAGGTAATGATGACTCCCCTCTAAATCCTCTTCTAAAAGATCTTAGTAAATATAACTTTTCTTTAGCTCGAGTAACGCCAACATAACATAATCGTCTTTCTTCCTCTAATTCAGAAGGATTTTCGCTTTCAATTGATCTAATATGTGGCAACATTCCATCTTCAAGACCTGATATAAATACAACTGGAAATTCTAATCCTTTTGACTGATGTAATGTGATTAAAGTTAATTTCTGCCCTTCATAAGATAAATTGTCAGTATCTCCAACCAAACTAACACTTTCTAAAAATGCAGATAATGAATCATTTGTATTTTCCTTAGAAAAATAACCAGCTGTATTAATCAATTCTCTAATATTTTCATTTCTTTCTTGAAAGTTTTCACTTTCGTTCATTATGTGATTCTTATAACCTGATTGTTCAAAAATTATCTCAATCAATTCGGGCAAGCTACGTTTTGAAACATACCCTTTAAAATCTGCAATCATCTCTCTAAAATTGAATAAATTTTTTATCGCTGCTTTGGTCAACCCTAAGTCTTTAATTTCTATAGTAGATTCTCCTGAGAATATCTGATCTAAAACATTTGAAATAGATGATTTATTGTCTACCGCACAGGAACTTAGAATAGATAATGTTTTTTGACCAATCCCTCTGGGAGGAACATTAATTACTCGCAATAAACTTACATCATCATCTGGATTATTTATCAATCTCAAGAATGCAATTAAATCCTTAATTTCTAGACGTTGATAAAACTTCAAACTTCCTACTATTTGATATTTAATTCCATATTTAATGCATTTCTCTTCAAGAGCTCTAGACTGCGAGTTAACTCTATACATGATAGCTATGTCACCTAAAGAATATTCACCTTTAGAAACAAGATTGTTAATTTCAGAAATAATCATTTCAGATTCTTCTTTTTCGTTATACCCTTCACCTATTACTATTGGTTGTCCTTTGGAATTATCAGTCCATAATTTTTGATCAAACTTTTCTGTGTTAGGAGAAATTAAATTTTGTGCAGTCTCTAATATCGTTTGTGTTGATCTGTAATTTTGATCTAAATTTACAACAGTAGCAGTAGGGAAATCATCATGAAAACTAAGAATGTTATGAATATCCGCATTTCGCCAAGAATAAATAGATTGATTAGGATCTCCAACAACAGCCAAATTGCCAGAGGCTAAAGACAATTGCTTAGAAATGGCATACTGAGTGATATTAGTATCTTGAAATTCATCAATCATTACATATTTAAATCTATCTTGATATTTACTTACAACTTCAGGATAATCCTTAAATAAATGATATGTTTTCAATAAAAGATCATCGAAATCTAATGCGGAAGATAAATTCAAAGATGCCTCATATTCCTCATAAATTTTTGCTGTAAATTCTTGAATATAATTGCCAGCATTTTCTTGATATGTACTCCAGCCAACCATCTTACTTTTAGCTTTTGAAATTTGTGACAATAAGCTCCTAGGCGTAACATTGTCTACATCAAAATCTAATTGTTTAACTAATTTTTTAACCAAAGAAAGTTGATCTTGGTCGTCATAAATCGTGAAATTTTGTTTTAATCCAAATTTTTCAGATTCTCTGCGCAAAACCATTGCGCAAAAAGAATGAAAAGTTGAAATTGTTACTCCTGCAACAGAATTATCCAAAAGTCCGGAAATTCTTTCATTCATTTCAGATGCTGCCTTATTAGTAAAAGTTAATCCTAATATTTCAAAAGGTGAAATGTTTTTTTCATAAATTAGATAAGCAATTCGATGGGTAATCACCTTAGTTTTTCCACTGCCAGGGCCAGCGATAACTAAAAGGGGTAAATCTACTGTCTGAACAGCTTTCTTTTGTTGAGGGTTTAGACCTTGTAAAATTGCAGATTCCATATGATCAAGTCTATAACAGTCTCGTTAATTAATCTATTTCACAATCAACGGATTTTGAGATGTAATTATATCAACATCTTCTGATAAAACATTTCTCATTTGAATAGACAATGAAAACATGCCTTGATGAGTAATTCCATCATAATATTTTAAATCCAAAACTTTTTGATCCAGCAATTTAGAATCAATTTCAGAAACTGACAAATTTTTTGATTCTAAAGATCCAATCACAAAACCCCAAGTTGAAACAAAAGAAGGTACAAAAGATTCATAAACAAAAGTTTCAGGAAATACATTTTTCATTGTTTTAGCAATTCTATTAAAACATTGATCTGAAAGAATTGGTCCAGTAGGACCTGCCTGAGTAACTATTATTCCACCAGGGTTCAATCTGTTTTTTAATAATTCATAAAATTCTTTCGTATACAACATTATAGCTGGTCCATCCTCCAGGGGATCAGGCAAATCAATAATCATCACATCGTATTTATTTTTCTTTTTTTTCAAAAAAATTAGTGCATCATCGAAATTCAAATCCAGCCTAGGGTCATCAAAAGCACCCGAACTATGTTTCGGCAAATATTGCTGACATATTTTTACTACTTCTTCATCAATATCTACCATTGTTACATTCTCAACACTTTGATATCGTAAAATTTCTCTAATAGTTGCACCTTCTCCCCCGCCTGCTACGAAGACAGATTTAGGATTTGAATGAAAAATCAAACTAGGATGAACTAAAGATTCATGATATATAAATTCATCTAATTCAGTAGATTGAGTTTTGTTATCTAGTAAAAGTCTAGTACCAAAACTAGAGGTCCGTTGAATTAAAACATTTTGAAATTTTGTTTGGAATGAAAAAATTTCATCTTCAACCTGAACCAACTGCTTCAAATCTTCACTAATAATTTCGGAGTGCCATTGATAATTATTATTCATTTTTAAACAATTCACCTCTTTTTATTTCAGTAATTGAAGGGTCATTACAATTTAATGAATTAATCAAAATATTTGCAGCATCCTTAGGTGAGAATGATTTTCCAGCGGTAAATATATCAGCAGCTGCATAACCAAGTTCGGGCCAAGTATGAATTGACAAGTGAGATTTAGCAACCGAAACAATTCCAGTTACACCTAGAGGAGAAAACTTATAAAAACTTTCAGCTAATACTTTCTGCCCTGAAACTTCAGCAGCAGAAATCATAGAGTTCTTCACATGATCAAAATTATCTAATAAATCCTTATCACAAACTTTAAGTTCTAAAAATAATTGAATGCCGAATTGCTCCAACTAACACCTCAATTTGACTAAATAAATAGGTTTAGTTTAGATCCCAATCTTTTCAAAAATCAATTCTAAATCAATATTTTCAGGGAAAAATATCTTTGAAAAATCTAACTTTTCAAGTGCGTCGAACTTAGAAATCTCAGAAATGTTTGACAAAATATCCATAACTTCAATTGTAGATTTTTCAACACCAATAATAGGTATGTTTTGATTCTCAGCTTCATAATAAACATATTCAATTATCTTAAGGCCATCAGTAACAATAAGACATGATATTTCATTTTTTAAAGCTGCCATTTGGATATCAGGACGGTCACTTCTAATAACTATCGCCTGATTTGTTCTCCTTGAAAAAGTAACTTCTCCAGAATCTAAACCAGTACCTCCAATTACAATATTCTCTACTAAACCTTTATCAAAATCCTGGCCAATTAAATATTCCCCACCAATATGTTCCTTTAATTGATCAATAGAAACTCCAACAAGTTTTCTATTTTCAGGAACCACACCTATGCAATTAATTCCTATAGATTTAAAATCAGACACAATTGAATCTTCAGCAGTAGAGACTTGATATCTAGGCAATTTATTAATCAACACACCAATCAATTTTTCACCAATATTTTTACCCAAGTCCGAATAATCATTTATCTTCAAATCTTTATCATATCCGTGAATTAAAATTATTTTTGCCGAAAGATTATCACACAACGTGGTCGTGTCTTTAATATCCATATTATTAGAACCTTCAACTATAATTACATCAAACTCACTTTCTAGTTTTTTTATAGTAGAAGATAATTCTTTGATATAGTCTTTTGAATTATCTGGATCGGGCAATTTAATACTTTTTTGCCCCAGTAGCAAGTTAATTATATCTGAATCTAAGTCAAATTCATCATGGCTAGAATTTACTTTGATAACAATAGATTTTTTAGATTGATCACCTAATAATTTAGCCAAAGTTGCGCAAAAAGCTGTTTTGCCAGAACTTTTTTGAGTCGATTGGACATAAAGAACTGTCATCTAAATACTCCCTTAATACATCTATGATTTTTGATTATAACAAACGTAATCAATTAATGTGATAATCTATAGTAAAGATACAGCACTGTTAGAAAAACAGAATAAAAAAAATTAAAAAAATTAATCAAGCATATGAAATCTGCCCTAAATAGTCATGCTGGTGAATAAAAAAAATTTAATACCTATAAAAATTTCTACTATTTTTATATTGATTTGCCATTTATTAATTCTATCTTGTTACCAAATGTCAGGAGTTACAGACCAAGAAGTTCAAATTCAAAATATTAACCGATCATTAATGTGCCCAGTTTGTCCTGGAGAATCTATAGACCAATCTCAACACCCTCTTGCAATTCAAATGAGAAATTTAGTGGAGAAAAAAATCAATGAAGGATGGAGCGAAAAACAAGTCATAGATTTTTTTGAAGAAAGATATGGACCTGCTGTACTTCTGGAACCCTCAAAAGAAGGAGTACATTTAATTATTTGGATTATACCCATAATTATTTTTATAATTTCTTTTGGAGCTTTAATTTTTGTAATAAAATCAATGTTAAGAAAAAAACCTATAATTAAAAAAGAAAATTCAAATTAATGATCGTAGACACAGGTGCAATAGCACTTCTTACAGCACTGATAATTTCAATTTATTCATCAATTGCATCTTTATTAGGTGGAATATGGAGAATAAATGAATTAGTCACAAGTGGAAAATACGGGTTATTTACTGTGCCACCTCTACTTGCAATAGCAACTGGAGCTCTGATTTATGCTTTCATAACACATGATTTTTCAGTTAAATACGTTGCAAATAATAGCAGCTTAGATATGCCCGATGTATATACTTGGGTTGCAATATATGCAGGCAATGCTGGATCATTATTATTTATAGCATTTGTACTATCAATTTTAATTGTAATATTAATTCTAAATACAAGTAAAAAACTTCCTGTTTCATCTCCTTATATTAATTTCATAGCATCAATTCAATTAATATTTTTACTTCTAGTTATGGTAGCGCTAGATAATCCTTTAGATAAGCTACCCGTAACTCCTGAAGATGGAAAAGGAATCAATCCTCTCTTAATCCATTTTGGAATGTTTATTCACCCACCAACACAAATGACAGGATTAGTTGCAGTATCTATTCCATTTAGTATTGCAATGGGGACCTTGCTTGCAAATCGAGGGCAATTCGACGATTGGATTGATATCGGAAGAATCTGGGGAATGATTTCTTGGACAATACTTACTTTTGGCTTGGTTCTAGGATCTTGGTGGGCATACACTATTCTAGGATGGGGAGGATATTGGGCTTGGGATCCTGTAGAAAATTCAGCACTAATGCCATGGCTCATTATGACAGCTTTCATTCACTCAATCATGGTTCAAAAAACACGACGAATGTTCAGAACCTGGAACATGATATTAATCATATTAGCTGTTTCTCTATCTCAAATGGGAATGTTTATAAATCGCGGGGGACCAGTTCCTTCAGTACATTCTTTTGCACAATCTACTATGGGGTGGTTATTTTTAATTTTCATGGCTTTCACACTATTATCTTCAATAACAATTTTATTTTTCAAATCAAACTCTATAAAAAGTAAAAATATAATCGAATCCATTTACTCACGTGAAACAATATTCTTGATACAAAATATCCTTTTCATAGTTATTGCAGCAATTACTCTATGGGGAACCATATATCCCGTTATTTCAGATTTATTCTTAAACCAAATAGTTACAGTAGGAGAACCATTCTACGATAAGATGACCGGCCCTCTAATGCTTCTTTTAATCGCAATAATGGGCATAGCCCCACTTTTCCCTTGGAAAAAAGGGTCTAATATAAAAATTTTGAAAAATCTAATTACTCCTGCAATCATTGGTTTATTCCCTATGTTAATTATGTTAATAATTGGATTTTCAAAAATCATCACTCTATTTGGTGTATGGATATTTGGAGTTGCGGCAAGTATTATTTTCAGAGAATTAATTAAAGGAACGATTTCAAAAAATAAAAAAGCGAAATCATACCTGAAAGCCTTTTTCAATTTGTTATCATCAAATCGTCCAAGATACGGTGGTTACATAGTTCATTTATCCCTACTATTATTTGCAACTGGAGTAATTCATTCAACATTTTATTCAATTCAAAAAGATGTACCTCTATCAATTGGCGACACAGCTAAAATAGGAAAATATTCATTTTTATATGTAGATTTCAAATCAAATGAATTGAAAAACCGAAATGAAACTACTGCAATTTTCAATGTTTCAAAAGATTCAAAATATATCGGATCTCTTGAATCAAACAGAACATTTTTTTACAAATTCAAAATTGCCGCTACAAGAGCTGGAATTAGAAGCGTACCACTAGAAGATTTTTATATAGTCCCCTCTAATTTTTCTGAAAATGGTGATGCTGTATTTAGAGTTTACATCAACCCAATGATATGGATTATGTGGGCTTCAGGACCTATATTATTAATCGGTGCAATCATAGCAATATGGCCAAGAAAACAAAATAGAAAAAAATCATGAAATTATTTTTAGTTTCTCTGTTAATATCAATTATCCCTGGCATTATAATTGCTTGGCCATTTATATTCAAAACCAATTCATTTGAGTCGATTAAAAAACAAATTGTTTCTGATAAACAAAAATCTGACAAATGGCAAAAAACAATTTCTGTATTAACTGATGCAAAATTAAATTTTCATACAGGGAAGTTATCAAATTACAATTATGAAAAAATTCTTTCAAAACAAAACGAAAATATATTGAATATACTTGAGGATATCGATGCTTCAAATTTAGATAAAAAAATATTCCTAGAAAAATTACAAGAAAAAATTGACTCTACAATATAAAAAAATTACATACTACTTTAAGTTAATCACAATATTTTTGATCATATTGCTCATACAAATGCAATTTGTTTATCCAAACACATTAAAATCAGAGGAATACAAATTAGTTCAAGGCACCTTGATAATTGACTCAGGGGAAAACCCTACAGACATTGAAATTCTATTATCAAGATCAATACCGGGTGAAGGAGTCGTAGATAAATTCACAACTACAGCAAATGAAAAAGGAAATTTTCAATTTCAAGAAATTCCATTTGCAAATAATTCAATTTATACTTTAGTAGTAATGTATAAAGGATTGATTCATACCAAAATATTAGACCTATCTAAAGAAATTCAAGTCGAAACAACATTAAGAATACCGCAAACGTCTTCAGATGATTCGATATTAAATATTCCATTAATTTCCATTCTAATTCTAGGTAATAACGAGAGTAAAACTGAATTAAAATTCTTAGAAATCATTAAAATAAAAAACGATTCAAGTTATACATATATTCCAGGTTTAAAACCAATGGAAAGAATGAGATTCAGCTTACCAAAGGGCTATCAAAATTTAAATGTAGATTCAAGCTTAATTGACGCACAAGTAATCAAAGTAGATTCTGGATTTGCACTTGATGCTTATGTCCATCCTGGCGAACATGACATAATGTATGGATATATTTTAAATTATAAAAATCAAACTATGAATATCAAAAAAAACTTTTGGTATAACACAGAAAAAATCAGAATATTAGCTCCGGAAAATTTATTGATCAATTTAAACGCAACCATATCTACAACAGAAAAAGCTGAAATTGGGCAAAAAATTTACCAAGTATTTACTCTGGAAAATTTCAATAAGGCTTCATCATTAGAACTTAATATCGATAAATTGCCAACTCCATCTATATATGAAAATATTGAAAATAAATTAAACCAAATCCAATTCCAATATGTGCCAATTTCTGTATTAATAGTTTTAATGTTTTTTATAATTCTAATGTCTTATATTAGAAAAAAATTGATGGATCCCAAATAAACCAATAAAATTAGTTCACTGAAAGCTCATACATATAATTTGTTGGATTAATTAATGCAATGACAAATTTTGAAATAGAAAATAGTTTAAGACAAAAAGCCTCAGAATATATTCTGGAGAACGACTTAATAATTGCAGCACCAAAAGCAAAAATTGTCACATATCTTCCTGTGTTAAAAAATCAAGATTTTTTTGACACAAAATATCCTAAAATAAATATTAACGTCCAAGATTTATTGGACATAAATACATCTGATAATCAAACTATACTGGACTTCTACAATAAATATGGTGACTTAGGTTTATTATCTGAACTGATCACAAAATTCATAAATCCTCCTGTTTGGTTAAAAATATTAAACTCAAACGAAAATTTTTTAGGAATTTATCAACCAATCGAACAATTAAGAAATTCAGTGTGGAGACAACAGTTAGATCCTTTAACAATGATCCCTGTTAAATTTCCCAAATCAACTTTCAATTCAAAACTTAATTCAATTCCCACAAATGAAGAAGTAAGTAAATATACTCAAATCAAACCAAAAAACACATCGATTGTTTATAATTCAAAACTTATAGATTTAATAGAAACAATAGAAACCAAATCTTTATCTGAAATGCAACAATTCTTCCCTTCTATAAAAAGCTCTCTTTCAAAGACTCAAAATCAAACTGTATATCCTACACCTTACTCAAAAATGTACTTTAAATATTATGCAGAAAATTTAAATACCGTTAAATTTGTGATCAAAGAAATAAAAAGTTTAATTAAAAACTTTGCAAAATTTGGAGAAAATATCAGCGAATCTTATCAAGAATCTAAAGATCCTATTGAACATGACAGAATTAAATTGAGACAAATAATTTTAAATTCTCAACCAGAAGAAAAAATTATACCCACCAATATCCTCAATACGAATGAAAAAAAATGGCAAAAATTGCTACTCTTTAATAGTTTAATATCCATGTTTACCCATGAAGTAAAGGAGCAATCACTCCTTAAAAACTGGAAATTATGTACAAAACTTACTTGCCAAAAACCTTTCATCCCAAAAACAAAAACTCAAAACTTATGTTCAAATTCCTGCAAGAACAAAAATTAAATTGATTTAAAAAGGTAATTTAATTTTCTTACCAGATTGAGAACTTAGTAATACCGCATCTGTAAACTCCATATACCTAACGCCATCTTCAAAACTGGTATGAGTAATTAATTCATTACCTCTAATTGCATTAATAAATTCTTCCTCAACTCTCCAGTCGCCCATTTCATTTTTAGGAATATCCAGTTTCTCCAATTTAGAATCTTCGCGTTTACCCAAATAAACATCTAAATTTGCCAAATCTATAAATAAAGTACCTTCAGTACCAAACAACCAAGCACTATCAGAGGGAGCTAGGCCTGTAACATTACTCATCCTAATATGAGTTAACGGTCCTGAATACATTTCACACAAAATTTCCAAATGGTCAGGTATCGTAAGCACATGATTTTCACCATTCTCTGTTTTTCTAGATTTTACATTTACTCTAGTTAAAGCTGTAACACTTGAAGCTTCACCTATCCACCTCATTAAAGTTTCGTACCAAATACCTAGCGCCATAATATTGTTTCCACTAAAATCTCTTATTTGTCTCCAATGCACTAGAGAATCATTTTCAATAAATCCATTCAAACTTATGTTTAAATCTACTGACAACAGGTCGCCAATAGCATTTTCTGACAACAATCTTTTAACAGTTTTATCAATCTTGAATGTTATAGGAGCCGGAACAATTTGTGTAATTAAGTCTTGGTTAATTTTTGAAGCTGTAAGCATCTCCTGTGCTTCAACTGAATTCATAGCCATTCGTGCTTCAGTCAAAACATGTTTATTACATTCCAAAGCCATTAATACCATTGGATGATGCATATATGGCCAAGTACCTATGCATATAGCATCATTTTCTGGAGATTCAACTACATCTATCCAATTATCAATCACGTTAGGTATATCGTATTCATCAGCTACTGCTTGACTAGATGCAATACTACGATTTGTCACACTAACAATTTCCACACCATCAATACTTTGAAATCCAGGAATATGCTTTAATTTAGTATTTGCACCTGCACCAATTAAAGCTATGCGAATATTATCTGTCATAATTTCCCTCCAAATAAGATTTATATTCTAATTTCTATGATATTCTACACCTACTCGATCTGTTTGAGCCTGAAGCAAATGTCCATCAATAGTCGTAACAAATAAAGTCTTCATATCATTTCCTCCAAAAACACAATTTGTAGGACGATCATATATTAATGAATGCCTGTCTATTACTTCTCCATCAGGCGAAAAAACATAAATCGAAGGACCTGGTCCTCCAGCAAACCAACCTGCAGTTGCTATAATACAACCTTCTTTATCAATTGCCATACCATCAACACCTCTATCAGCGCCAAAATCATGTAAGACCTTATAATCACCTAATGCGTTATTATCTTTAATATCATATGCCCTTAATTCTCGTTTTTCATCACTTCTTCTACCACTCTGTGCTACATATAAAGTTTTATAATCTAAAGAAAATAATATACCGTTTGGTCTAGTAGTATCATATGTAGCCCTTTTCACACTCCATTTAGATTTTGCATTATTTCTAGAAAGAAAATAAACGGAATCATGATCTAATTCTTTATAATTAATATCATTACTCCAATCACCTGCTGCGCCTTCATAAAAAGGGTCTGTAAACCAAATATTCCCATTTTGATCGATTGCTAAATCATTAGGTATATTAAAAGATTTACCTTCAAATGAATCTATTAGAATTTCAATTGAATTATCTTTTTTATATGCAACAACTCTACGTGCATCTCCTTCACAAGCAAATATCACTCCATCTTTAGTCCTAGCAAGCCCATTTGCTTGATTAGTATTCTCTCTAAATACTGTCGACACACCGTTAGTATGATCATATCTGAAAATTTTTGATCCAGGTATATGAGTAAACAGAACACCTGAACCATCCCAAACTGGCCCTTCGGTAACTCCTCCGTAAGGACCATCAATCAACTCAAAATTCCAACTCAATGCATATTTCCTTATATTAAATTTTAACTTGAATATCTTGTATTAAATTTTCATCATCTTTCAATCCACCAACATCCCTCAAAATATTAAAATCATTTCTCATTGCATTATTCAAAGCTTTTTCATCGGTAGAATATAATACAAACCTTATACCTTTTTGAATCCATTTTTTTTGCAATTCAACAGTTTGATGATGAACAATCAAAGGGATTGATTTTGCTTTGCATAAAGAATGAATTTTATCTAACATTTGATCATATTTTGGATTGCTAAAATCTCGAGGAATTCCCATTGAAATACTCAAATCATTCGGCCCAACAAAAATAGCATCGATTCCTTGAATTTCTAAAATGCTAGGTAAATTTTCTACCCCAAATACACTTTCAATACCTATTATACAAATTACATCTTTATTTTCATTTTCCAAATATTTTTTTGTTTCTAAACTAGGAAAATTGTTCTCATCCATAACGTCATTTAAAGCTTTTCCTTTTAATGGGTTCCACTTAGCCGCTCCTACAACTGACTTCACTTGCTCAACTGTTTCACAATATGGAATAATTACTCCAACAGCACCTAAGTCTATTGCTTGAGTAACTTGATGAGAAGAAACTCCAGGAACCCTAACAATAGGTACAGTATTTGTATTTTTTAAAGCTGACACCAAATCTGAAATTTCTACGCGATCTCTCGGAGCATGTTCTGAATCTATAACTACAAAATCAAATTTCAAATTTGAAATACTTGAAACCCATTTTGGATTTCGAAACATAGCAATCATTGTGCCTAATAGCAACTGACCTGCTCGAAGCTTCTTCTTAAATTCAGATCCACTTATCATAATAATCTATATCCCCCATCAAAATAATTAGCTTTGATTTAAATTCTTTGAACAATTTTATACAAATTTAATAAAGCAAAGTTATAATACATACATATTTAATCGATTGTATTGCCTTATTTGAATATAAGCAATAATGTACTCAAAACTTCGAGTACTTATTAGAGGAGTAAATATTGATTATAGATGGTCATATGTATTGCTTTCCAGAACTAGATTCTCTAGCTGGTTACAACACAATTGAAGAAAAATTTTATTACATACAACAGGAACTTGGAGGACATCACCAACCAGTTTGGAAAACATCAGACAAATCCAAAAGTGATAATTCCACATTAATTGACCCAAAAACAAATCAATTTCAAAAAATAAAATGGAGAAAAAGTGCTGGAAGATTAGATTGGGAATTTAACGGAGAATTATATACAAAACAATACTTGCCACCAATGTTGGAGAATTTAAATTCAACCCCTGAGTATATGATTTCAGAAATGGATTATGCTGGAGTAGATATGGGGATAATCCATACTTCACCACATTTAGGTCTTCTAAATCAATATCTCAGAAATATTGTTGAAAAATATCCTGATAGATTTATTCGTCTAACTAGTCTAGAAGAAAAAAAAATACCAACCCAAATAGAAAAATCCATTAATGAAATTGCAAACGAAAAACGATACACAGAAACAATGGGGTTTCATTTTCACACAAAAAACTTTTATGAATCAGGATTATCTGAAAATTGGATTGGAAATACAATGCGTGAATTTTGGGATGCAATCACATCATTAAATATGCCAATATTTTTTTCATTGGGATTAAAGTCTAAAAAAAATTTTGAAAAAATAAAATTTGAAGATTATATAGAAGAACAAAACATTCTATTAAAATGGATGGAATTATACCCAGATATTGATGTGGTAATAACACATGGATTACCATGGCGAAAATTTTTCGTTGAAAATCATGAAAAATTTCCAGAAGAAATATGGAATGTTTTTAAACACCCAAAATGTAATTTACAATTAATGTTACCTATACAAATAGGAAACATTTTTGAATATCCATGGACTGAAACCGAAGAAATCATTTCGGTATGTACAGAAAAAATTGGAGCAAATAGGTTGATATGGGGAACAGACATGCCTCTTGTAGGAAGATTTTGTACTTATAAACAAGCATTAAATCAGATAAAAATACACTGCAATTTTCTGTCAAATTTTGATAAGTTAAATATATTAGGTCAAAATATACAAAGAATTATGAAATTAAATATACAGGAAAAAAATTGAAAGTATTAGGCATAGAAACATCGTGTGATGAAACAGCTGTATCAGTTGTAGAAGACGGAACAAATTTACTTTCAAATGTTATAGCTTCCCAAGCAGAAATGCATGCTAAATTTGGAGGAATAGTGCCTGAAGTTGCTTCAAGACAACACTTATTAACAATTATTCCAACAATTGAAGAAGCATTAAATCAATCTAAATGCGACCTTAGTGATTTAGATCTAATAGCTGTAACAAATGGTCCAGGATTAGCTGGGGCATTGCTAGTAGGAGTAAATTCTGCAAAAGGCTTAGCTATGGCTGGAGGAAACATACCTCTGATTGGGATAAATCATTTATCCGGTCATATATATGCATCATGGCTAGATGAAGAACCTGAAACAATGAGTGAATTCCCATTTCTATGCTTAGTTGCATCTGGTGGTCATACGGACTTAATACTTATGAAACAACATAGTGAATTTGAACTAATTGCACGTACCAGGGATGATGCGGCAGGAGAAGCTTTTGATAAGGCAGCTAGAATACTAGGTTTAAAATTTCCTGGTGGCCCTGAAATAGAAAAAATTTCTAAACTAAACAACAAAAGCTATCCTAAACTACCAAGACCTCTAATTAAAGGTAGCTTGGACTTCTCGTTCAGTGGTTTGAAATCTTCATTGATCAGGTATGCAGAAGAAAAAAAATGGTACCCCAAAAATAATAATACAATTGACCCAGAAGACATTTCTGAAGTTGCTTCTGCTTTTCAAGAAGCTGTAGTTGACACATTAATTAGAAATACGCTTAAAGCGATAGAACAATATAATGTGAATGCATTGATTCTTGGAGGTGGTGTTACAGCTAATTCCTTACTAAGGGAAAAAGCAAAATTAAAATCTCCAGTACCAGTAATTATTCCATCACCTAAATTATGTACTGATAATGGAGCAATGATTGCAACTGCCGGTTATTTTGAATATGAGAGTCTAGGAACAAACCAATTACACCAATGGGACATGGATGCAATTCCAAACTTAAAATTAGGGTAAATATCATCTGAGCTTTTTAAGAGACACTCAATGCTAGAATTTTTACAAATTTTTCGCTTTTTACTTCATTACAATCTACATCTCTTTTTACCAGGCTTAATAGCTTTAATATTTTTTCGAAAAAAATGGAAATTGGCTTGGGCAATCATGTTGACTACGTTGTTGATAGATTTAGATCATCTATTTGCTAATCCAATATTTGATCCCAATAGATGCAGTATTGGATTCCATCCATTGCATTCTTATTATGCAATTGGTTTTTATTTTTTAATATTTTTTATAAAAAATATTTACATTAAAATTTTTGCAATCGGACTACTTTTACACATATTCACAGATTTGCAAGATTGTCTTTGGATAATCTTTATTACATAAAACTAAAAACTATCTATTTGAAATTAAAACTATAATCACAACAATAATTACTATTGCCTCAATACCAAAAAGTAATCCTACTGCTATCCATTCACCTTTTGTGTCTGGCAAATTTACAGGAATTCCATTCCATTTAAACCTTTTCACAATATAAAATAACCCTCAATTTTGTAATATTTTTTTAGTAAGTACCCAGATAGCAAGCAATACTAAAACAGTCCAAATTAATAAAATCCAACCTTGCTCTATGAACCAAAGTGAAACAGTTATCCAAATAATAAACCCTACAAAACCAATTAATAATCCTATTAAAATCTTCTTAATCATTCTTTACCTCAACAGTTAGAAAAGATTATATAACTTTGCAAAAAAATCTTAGCAACATTTAGAATTCTGAATAAGTGATGCGAGGTAGAGTACAATCAGTAAAACTGATCAAGCATAGTAACCTCTATTAATATATATATAGTTGCTTTCAGGGCTATATATAAACCAACGCATCAAAAATATAATATCATTTCTATAAAAAACAATTCACAATTTTGTAACGATTACAATCTATTATTTTTATTCTTGACGTTTCACAGCCCCAGTCCATGTCCAACCCTCTAAACCTTTATCTTTACCATCAAGGACTCTAATTTTAACTAAAGAAGTCGGAAGCTTCAAAGGAGCACTTCCAGGTTTCATTAAAACAACACGCTGACAATCATTTTCAGAAGTACCAATAATCTCTACTGTTGCTCCAGATTCAAAAGTAATCCCAGGGTCAAATTTAAATTCATTTATTGCACAAAAATACTCCTTTGGAGAAGTTCCATCTAAACCACCAACAGAATAATTAGACAATATCTCTTCTATAACAGGCCATATACTAAGAGGAACATTTCTTTCAAGACATACATCAGACGTAATTCTTTTCACATAACATGAATCCCTAGCGTCTTGAGGAATGGAACCATATTGCAATTCATCTTTTTGAATCATTACTGTAGTATCCTGCAAAACACCTTTAATGGATTGATTTGTTGACTCCGAAGAACTACATGCAATTATAAACAAAATTGATGTAATAAAAATTAGCGAAATTCTAGTATACATAATTACTCCCTAACAACTATAAACATTTAATTACATAAATAATAAGTCTCATTAATCTAGTGATTCTAAATCTATTTGTTCTTTTTGCCATTGATAATTAATTTCACCTGAATAGAATTTTTCAGGATATTCTATTGCCCAAACTTGTTTTCTAACAATATAATTTTTAGGATCAATTTTTATTCCCTGTTTCCAAATTTCTAAGGCTGTTTTAATATCTCCAGATTGAAAATAAGGCATTCCTTTTTCTAACAACTGATTCGATTTTTTTGTTCTGCTAGTAAATTTAGTTTCTGAAATTTGATCTTTAAAATTTTGATCATTGATTATCCATTTTTCTAATTTATTTCTAATTTCAACTTTTCTAATATCAAAATTACCTAATTGTTTCGCAACAATATCACCATTTTCATCAATTAATATCCCATTAGGAATAGCCTTGAAACCATATAAATCCCCAGTTATATTTTTTTGGTCTATTAATGTTGGAAAAGTTAAATTCAATCCAGAAACATAATCATTAACTTTCTCATATCCTTGCAAATCAATAGCTATAGAAATTATAGACACCTTTTGAGAATATTTATCATAAAAATCTTGCCATACTGGCAATTGTGCTCTGCAACCTCACCATGACGCCCACATGAATAAGATTATTTTTTTGCCAAAATAATCTTCAAGATCGACTATCTCATTATCAAGTGCAGGTAATTTAAAACTTGGATTTCTGATTCCCATCAAAACCCTACCTTTTTAGTGCTCAAATTATCAATAAAGTATATCCCAATAAAATGTTAGAAGTCTAAAACAAAAAATAGTAAATTACTAGATAATAAAAGTTCCGACAATACCGTATTTGAGCCATGAATTAGTTCTATCGTCTCTATTAACCCTTTTTGTCACCTTTAGTATATAAAGCAGAAAAAATGCAATTGTCAAATAAATAAGCATCAAATCCATAATTGAAAATCATACCATTTCTGTTTTTCATTAACATAAACAATATACAACCTTTATAATTGTGATAAATTAACGTATAAAATATACCTTGTAAGAGACAAACTTAGAAACACATCCGACAGCTTTAGATTAAAACCAAAAAATAGATAATGAAAAAATATTAATTGCCAAAAAAACAACCCCAATGATTACTTGCATAGTATATTTCCCTTTAAGCAAGTGATCACACATCTTAAGATACACAAGTAATGTCCCGGAAAATATGCCGAGGCCTAATACAAAATTAAGAAAAGCTTCCATAATCCAAATTATACCCTTTTTAGCATCATGCTGTAGCCACGCATATGTGTAGCTATGTTCTCACATCTTCTACACTGTTGTTGACAACTTAATAGTTTAAATCTACCCCAAAATATTCCAAAGCCATTCAATCCATCCTACAGTACCAGATATACCCAAGTAGCTTAAAGGCTCTTCGCATGTTGAAGCAGCACCAAATGATATAAAACAAATACCTGCACCAATCAGATAAGCTAACATAGACATAACAACAAATATAAATACTATTCCTAAAAGTATTAAGCTAAAACACCCAAATCGTCTAAGTCTTTTTTTTGATTCATAGTTAGGATCAATTTCATACCCACATTTTGTACAGAATCTTTTGTTAAAAGCTATATAAGAGAATTCACATTTAGGACATTTCATAATCGCAGATTATACAATTTTTAGCTATTCTGCGATAGGCACTATAAATGTAACTATGTTCTAGGATGTTATTGATAACCATTAAGTTTTTTCTCACTCAACTAAAAATACAAGTTCTTGAGAATCTAAATTAACACCTGCATCTGTTCTAAGTTTAGCTATCTCAGGATCTTGCAAACCTTCTTGCATTTTCTCCACAGACTCTACTTCGAAAACTTGATAAACTTTGTTTTCATTGCCTTTAGGATGTCCATATGCCAAAACTTTAATCCCATATTTTTCTCTTTGAGAATCTGTACTCAAAAAAAGATTTTTCCAAAGCTCGTAACCTTTTGTAATTTCTGCATTAATTATTATTTTCATAAATTTTCCTCTCTAAAAAAATTAATTAAATGTAAGGGGGAATCCCCTTTCCACCCCCTTATTTATAGTTAAAACCATAATGGACAGATTATAAACCTATTTTTTTAGAAATTAAACTGTCACAGATATATACCAATAAACTTACAAATAGCTAAGACATACCCCCCTTCAACGACACAGAACGACAAACAACCATAAACAGATAATTACTAGAAATTAGTAGAGAAACCAGAAAGCAGAAACCAGTAATCAGAAATCAGTAAGCAGAAAACCATAGCTCTTTTTTTTATAGTGGACAAGTTTAAATACGAAAATAGGTACAAAATACTGCATTAGACAGCCTCAGAGACAGCCTCAGACTGAGATTCGTATCTATAAACAGCATCAGGACAAGAATATGCTATATCTTTAGCAACCAATAATATTTTTTCATAATAATTATCAGCATCAGCAACAACATCCAATTTACCATCTACAGACTTCACAGAAAAAATTATTTCTCTATTAAGATAATAATAGTCAAAAAACAAATAAATCCCTGACAAAACTATAGCTATTGAAGCAAAAAATGAAAGTAGAAAATTCTCAAAATACCCAAAAATACCGATAGATGAAACAAGTGAAACTAGAAACCAAAAAATCCCCTTCCAAATTTTTTTTCTACGATGTAAAGAAATTCTATCAACACCATTTAAATCTAGAGTTTTTAAAAAATCTGAACCCAAATAAAATATTCGAATATTGGTTAAAATAACGAACTTAAAATTATTTCTAGACAAAAAATTAAACGAATCTCCAATTTTGACCATGGATTTAATAAATTCTCCCTCCAAAAAATCTATCTTAAATTCTGATTCAATTGGTCTCATTTCACCCTACAATTATTTAAATTTAACAAAATAAATTTTATTTTTTATCGTTTTAAACTAATGAAAAATATATATAGTTTCCAATTATAGACGATAGTACATTGTTGTGTTATTCTCAAATTCAAAATTTTGAATTAATCATTTGAAAAATACTAGAAAATTAGGAATACAATATGGAACGTCCAATTATTAAACCTTTAGGAACTCCCGTTGAAGAACTTGATTCTCCATCTTTAATTATTGATGTAGATATTTTAGATCATAATATAAACACTGTTCATTCTTTTTTTAAAAAACAAAAAGCTACTTTAAGACCTAACGTTGAAGCTCATAGAACTCCCGCAATTGCATTAAAACAAATTGAGGCTGGAGGTACTTCTGAAGGAATTGCTGTTTCTACTATTGGTCAAGCAGAAGTTTTCTTTTCAAGTGGGTTTAAAAATATTTTGATATTACAGCCAATTATAGGGCAAAACAAAATTAAAAGATTGTGCTCTATCAGTAAAGTGGCAGATATTACAGTCCTTGTAGATAATTTAAGCAACGTACAAGAAATTTCAAAAATTGCTAATGATAATAACTCCACAATCAATTTATCTGTTGGAATAGATTGTGGCAAAGGCGTATTTGGAATAACTAACTCTAAAGAAGCAGTAAATATTATTGAAAAAATACAACAGTCTCCTTCAGTTACATTCCAAGGAATAATCGGTCTACAACCTGACATCATAAAATCTAATAATGATGAATCCCTAAAAACTGTAACAAAACAATTAAAACCATTACTAGATACACTACAAATACTAGACAGCAAAAATATTGAAATTCAATCTGTAGCTGCAGGTAATACTTCTTCATATGATATAGTTTCTCAAATAGAAGAAATCACAGAGGTTATCGCTGGAAAATATGCAATTATGGATCTTAAATTAACTAATGACCATAATGAACTTAATTCTGCTGCTCAAGTCCTAACAACTATCACCGGTATTCCAGAGCAAGGTGTAATAATAACAGATGGCGGACAAAAAGCGATCGGAGCAGATTTAGGTGAACCAACCATTACTAAACCCTTAAATCTATCCATGGGTGGCCTTAGTGCAGAACATGGTAATGTACAAGATAACGATCTGAAAAATCAAAATCTTAAAATTGGGGATAAAATTTGGGTGTCACCCTGGGACTCGGGAGAATGTTGCAATCTGCATGACTATATTCATGCAATTAAAGATGAAAAACTTATTGCTATATGGGAAGTCTCAGCAAGAGGCGTATACAGATAAATCAAATAACTTATAAATTAATGGAGTGAGTAAAAAATGGATAATTACAGACCTAGTCCTGGAACATTAATCAATGAAATTGAAACGCCTTGCTTATTTATTGATATGGATGCAATGGAATCAAACTTCAATGTAATTAATAACACTTACAAAAACACCGTTTGTAAAATGAGACAACATACAAAAAATACTAAAAGTCCTAGATTAGCCATGATGCAAATAAATGCTGGCGGAACTTTAAATGGAGTTTGTACAGCGAAATTGTCAGAAGCTGAAGTAATGGTTGAAGGCGGTATCACTGATGTACTTATTCCAAATCAAATTGTTACAGAAGATAAAATCAGAAGATTATGTGCTTTGCAATTACATGGCGATGTTAAAGTCTGTGTTTATAACGAAGAAAATATAAGATTAATATCCAAAATTGCTTCTGAATTAGATGTAACCGTAGGAATTTTGATAGAAGTTGATACTTCTATGGGAAGAGCCGGAGTAAGGTCATCTGAAGAATCAGTCAATTTAGCTAAATTAATTACAAGTTCCCCAGGCCTAAAATTTATGGGTGTGATGAGTCATCAACATTTAGAAGAATTTTCTACTCATGAAAAAAGAATTTCTGATGGAAAAGAATTTATAGAAATTTGCATGGAATCTAAACGTGCAATAGAAGCCGCAGGTATTCCTGTAGAAATGGTATCTAGTGGAGAAACTTTCACAATTGATTCAGCTATCGAAGTTGAAGGAGTTACAGAAGTAGAAGGTGGAACATACGCATTAATGGCTACACGATATTCTTACATGGATGATTTCAAAATTGCTAATAAAGTATTAGGAACAATCACATCAATTAAAAACAATAACATAGCTATTGGGGATATTGGAACTAAATCATTTTCTTGGCCTGGCCAACAATTACCTGAAGTAGAAACACCACAAAATATTGAAGTTGTTGCAATGCATCCAGAAAATTGCGAATTAGATATTTCTAAAGCCAACGTACAAATAGGAGACAATTTTGTATTGCTACCTTGGTACCAAGATATGTTAGTTAATCGTTGGGATCAGTACGTCGGAATTAGAAACAATAGAGTTGAACAAGTTATAGATATCCCTGGAAGAGGATGCACTCAGTAATAATTAATAGAATTACTCTGGTGAATCCTCAAATTTATTCACTGCAGGTGAAAATACCCAGCCTACTTCACCAGTTTCTACAATTTTGATTTTACTCATACCTATCATATACTGAGGTGCTTTCTGACCTTCAATAAAATGTATAGAGTACAAACAAGCAGCGTGTTCCAAAACTTCTACTTTAGTTCCTACTTCTAGTTTAGCTCCATCACCTCGAACTGCACAAAAATCTGCTTTTACAGAAGGTTTAAAATATCCTGCGCTATCAATACCACCAGCTACTGAATATCTTTTAGCTTCCCAAGCCTCCCACATCATCAGAGGCAATTCAATTTTCCTTTTTAAATTCTCATCAGACTTCTTTTCACCAACATTTCTAGCAGAAACTGGTGCACTTTCAATAACAGGTTTAACTAATTCTATAGCTCCTTCGCTACTTGTAGAACCTGATGAACAAGCAAGTGACAAAATCGACAATGAAATAACCATCACACTAAAAAGTAAGTATGTTTGAATATTTTTCATTTTTTACTCCTCTATATTAACTTGATTTTAAATTCATAATATAATGATAAGATGATGTTGCAGCTATCGCGCCTTGCGAAGCAGCAGTAATCGTTTGTTTTAAATCTCCAGAAGAATTACATAAATCACCTGCTGCAAAAATACCATCCATGTTAGTTTTCATTGCAGAATCGACTATCACTTCATTTTTTTCATTTAATTCTAAATTCAATTGATTAGGAATTTCAACTCTAGGATCAGCTCCAATTTCAATAAAGATTCCATCTACATCTAATTTAGAGACCCCATTATAAGCTTTATCTATAGAAATAGAATCTAAGCCATCCGTACCATGTAATTGTGTCACATTTGTAGACATAACTTGATGAATATTTTGACTTTGATTTAACTGTTCTAAAATTATAGGCTCAGGTCTCGTAAATTTTCCTTTTCGATAAATTAAATAAACTTCAGATGCATATCTAGCCAATAAAATAGCACCTTCGACTGCTGCATTACCTCCTCCAACTATTGCTACAACATTATTCTTATGCATAGGAGCATCACAAGTAGAGCAATATGAAACACCTCTACCAACCCATTCTTCTTCATTTTGTAAATTAAGCGTCCTACGATCCCTGCCAACAGCCAATATCACAGAACCTGCAGAAAATGTTTCTCCGCCAAATGTATTGACTTTAAATAAACCATCTTGTTTTTTTACACTATCAACTTTATCATCAACTATCGGCACATCATATTTTTCAACTTGTTCTTTAAATTTCAACATCAAGTCGAATCCATCAATTTCAGGATATCCTGGATAATTTTCTATTAAGCCTCCAGTAGCAGTTTCTCCACCAAAAGTTTCTCCAATTATCAAAGTATCCATTTGGTACCTAGCTGAATATAAACCAGCTGCAAAAGCAGCTGCACCTTGACCAGCTATAACCACGTCATAATAATTATTTTTACTATTCACACTAATTAATTACCTCAAAAACAAACTTATAAATATACTCAATGTAATAACTTTAAAATAAAATCATAACTATATCAATAACTCAATAGCCTTCCAGAATCAAGTATCAAAACTTGTCCTGTAGTTGTATCTGTTTTACAAAATGTTAGAACTTGATCAGCAACATCATTTTTGTCTGCTGCTTTTTTTAGTAACGATTTGTCTTTTGCTTTTTCACGATAAGATGGCTCTAGGTTACTGGTAGCCCGAGTACCTTCTAAAAAGCCAGGAGCCACACAATTAACTAATATATTAGGAGCAACAGATACTGCCATACATTTTGTCAAATGGTTCAAAGCAGATTTAGCAACTGCATAACCTATAGATGAACCTGTAGGTGCTACACCAGCTACTGAAGAAATATTGACAATTCTTCCAGAACCTTGTTTCAACATATATGGAACTGAATATTTCATACACATAAAATGTCCAGTTAAATTAATATCCAACATTTTACCCCATTCATTTTCAGTCATTTTATCTAAATTACTATATGGGATCCATTTGTTATATGCTGCATTATTTATCAAAATATCTAACCTATGAAATTTATTTTCAACAGCTTCCAGCATTGATTTAATATCTTTAGAATTAGAAATATCGCACTTAAAAGGGAATGAATTAACACCAAAAGATCGTACTTTTTCAGAAACTATTTCAGCTTCTTTGTCACTTTCTTTAAAAATTATTGCAACATCTACTCCATTCTTTGCTAAAGCGTACGATATTCGCCTGCCTAATCCTCCATTGCCTCCGGTAACTACTGCAACTTTACCTTTTATGTCCATTTCATATCATTCCTAGCTCAAGTTACTTTCCAAAAATCTAATTATAATTCTTACTGGAAATTGCAAAACAAAAATTGCAATCATTGGAGTAAAATCAAACATTCCTAACGGTGGAACAATTTTTCTTATCGGACCTAATATTGGTTCAGTAATTTGATGCAAAATTTCATTTATTGCACCTTTCCCTTCAGGAGAAATCCAAGACATCAAAACCGTAGCAAAAATAGACAACTCAATGAGTAATACAAATGCTTCTAATATATCAAAAAATAATTTAATCATTGCTTGCCACCAAGAAATTTTGCCCTTTCAAATGCTGCAAGAACCGCTTCAGCAACAAGTTTAGAAAATTCACCCTCTTCAAATTTTTTTAAAGCTGCTTCAGTAGTTCCACCTGGCGATGTAACCATCTGTTTTAATTTAGTAGGCTCAAATTCACTAGTTATGGCTAATTCAATACTTCCTAAAAGCGTTTGTTTAACTAATTTAATTGACATATCTTTTGACATACCAATATCAATTCCAGCATTGATTAAGGAATCCATAAACAAAAACATGTATGCTGGCCCACTACCACTTAACGCTGTTGACATATCTATTAAAGATTCATCGTGTACATACAATTCTTCACCTAAAACACTAAGGATTTTTTTACTGAAAGATATAACATTTTCTGAAACATTACTTGAACTTGTCCAAACATTCATCCCTTTTTTTATTTGTGCTGGTGTATTTGGCATAACTCTAATTATAGAATCAACCCCTAAGCCATTTTGAAGATTTTCAATACTGACACCTGCAACAATAGACAAGAACGATTTGCGAGTAATCAAATTTCCTTTCAATTCTTTCATAACTTGGTCAATATTTTGTGGCTTAATAGCTAAAACCACAATGTCACTTTTATTGACAACCTCAATATTAGATTTAACACCAGAAATATTTAACGATTTATGAAGATAAATTAATCTATCAGTATTTAAATCACTGACTACTAAATCCTCAGAATTAACTAATGAAGCATCTAAAATACCTTTCATTATCGCTTCAGCCATTACACCCCCACCAATAAATCCAATCTTCATTCTAATCTCCTAAATTATTAATTAGTATCATAGGAAATATCTCCAACATTTGTTACCGAAAATATTTTTTTATTTATTTCAGGGGAAAAATCTAAAGCTCTTTGAGCAAAGTAAGAATTACCAAATAAGACTAAATAACAATTATCCTGAATTTGTACTTCGGATATAGATTCAACACA
>VFGW01000022.1 GCA_009392295.1 SAR202 cluster bacterium | reverse complement strand
CTAACTCTCCTAAAATATCGATCATTTCTTTTAGGAAATGCATTGAGTCTAGAGAATATTCAACATCATAACCAAATGCTTGTCTTCTTGGACGAATACCATGTGGAGGATCATTATCTATAGCTTTTACAGGCTCTCCTTTTTCATTATATTTCATTACAATGAATTCAGGTTCAATTCCTGCAAAACCTGAATATCCCTCCTCTTGTTTTTCCTGAATAATTCTTTTTAAAGCTTGTCTTGGACATACATTATAGGGAGCTCCTTCCCAAAATAAATCTGCAAAAATTATTGCAGTTGTTTTGTCCCAAGGACAAACATAAACTGCATTAAGATCTGGAAGCATAATTTGATCAGGATCAGCTGGAGAAAGTTCAGGAACAAATGATACTGAATGAACGGCAAATTGAGGGCCTTTTCCCATGCATAGCTCCTCAAAATCACTCATGGGAACAGGTTTGGTTTTGGCAATGCCATGCATATCAATCCAACTAGATAAAACATACTTGACCCCAGCATCTTCAAGTTTTCTTTTTGTTGAGGCTATATTTGGTTTATTTCTTTCTATGGCTTCCTCTAAACTTTCATAATAAATTTTACTCATGTACAATCTTTCTCCTATGTTTATACTTTTTTAATCTAAACCCATATCTTCAGGGTCAATTCCTGGCACATGAGTTAATCCAGCTTTTTTCTTCCAGTCATGCGGATATGCAGCATAAAAAATTACGCAAGTTTCATCACATTCATAAGCTATATGATTATCTCTTGGTACATATAAAACATCACCAGGATTACAAATATAAGACTCTCCATCACAAGTTAGTCTAAAAGTTCCTTTCATGCAGTAAATTATTTCATCACAAGTTAGATCCCAAGGTACAGAAATATTGTTTAGAAAATTTAAACCTCCACACATTGTGTCACTTACTTTTGATGTGACAAAAGGTTTGATATAAGTTTGACCAGGTTCTAAAGTATGTAATCGGTGCTCTATATCTTTAAATTTATATAATTGAGGTTTCTTTCCCATTTATTTATTCCTTTCTTCATTATTGTTGTATCTTTTCGTTTAACTCTACTTTGTAGCCATCTGGATCTTCACAAAAAGCTATAACTCTTGTTCCGTGTTTCATTGGTCCTGGTGGACGTGTTATTTTTATTCCAGCAGCTGATAAATCTTCACAAGCTTTATAAACATCTGGTGTTTCTATACAAATATGACCCCATCCATTACCTTTATCGTAAGTATCTTTTTGATCCCAGTTATGAGTTAGTTCTAAAGTTGGAAATTCAGTTTCAGGTCCATAACCAATAAATGTATTCGTAAATTTACCTTCTGGATAATCTGTTTTACGAAGAACTGACATTCCTAATATTTCACAATAAAATTTTAGAGATTGATCAAGATTTTGAACACGCATCATAGTATGAGCTAATCTGAATCCCTGATTTATTTTTTTCTGTTCCATTTTTTTTAATTTTTTAAGATTTATTTATGGACTTAATCACAATTTTTTGGAATGCGCGAACACTATTTTCCCAATGCGGGGATAATAATCCACCATTTTTAGCAGCTGATGATAATCTACCTATTTGTAATCTTTCACATATTTCATGATCTTCTTTATGAACATCCCACCATAAATTTCTTAGTTTATTGATCTCTTTTTTCTTTAATTGCATATCTTCCGTCAAATAAATAACACGCTTTTGATGAGTGATACCAGGCTCAACAGGAATATTTAAATGTACACCTATCTGTCCAGGGTAATAAGTTCCAATTATGAAATTTGGAAACAGTGAAAGATACTTTGAACTTACAGCTAAGCTATCAGCAGAGGTACTTTCTTCATTTAAATCTACGGCACTTCCATAACATCTTCCATCAACTATTGTGTAATGATCTTTAAGTGGCTGACTTGTAGTTGTTTTATGAACAAACTGCACATGATAAGGCTCTATATAATTTTCAATTAGAAATTTCCAATTTGTATTAATGTTTCCAAAATCCAAAGTAGCTACTGGATTAATTTTTTTTAAATTTATATTTTGGAGATGTTTAAATAAAGGAGAAGCATATTTTTCAAATGGTAAAGCTTTATTATTTAAATTTATAAAAATCCAATCATGCCAAATCTTTACTCGCACAGATTTTAATCCATTTTTTTTTCTAAGAAAACCTTTAGGTTGATGGTTATTAGTTCCACCAAAGTGAGGAGAAGCTACCAAATTCCCCTTAAGATCATAAGACCATGCATGATAAGGGCAGCTAATAATTTGACCAACATTTTTTGCTTTATCTACTAATTTTAAACATCGATGACTACAAACATTATGAAAGGCATTAATTTTATTTTCAGATTCTTTAATTAAAAGAATAGGTTGTTCAGCTACATTTATTGGAAGTACATCTCCTTTATTTTTTAATTCATGCTTAAAACCTACAAAAACCCAATTTTTTTCAAATATATTTTTGCTTTCTTTAGCCCAAAAATTTTTATCAGTATAAGCTTTTGAAGGTAGTCCTTTAAATATATTATTAGACATAATCTTTATATGCTCCAAAAAAAGAATAAGAAAATCATATCCACAAAACCTTATCACAAACTCATTTAAAATAAACTATAGT
>VFGW01000021.1 GCA_009392295.1 SAR202 cluster bacterium | reverse complement strand
TGTCAATTTAAACAACATGCGCAACCCTCCATTTCATTAATTAATTTACAATAATTCTACCCTGAACCCACAATGAGCCCAAGTTCGAATAACAATTATACTCTTTTTGTCAACTCTTTGGCTATCACAAATATATTTATGGAAATAAAGATTAAACATATCTTAAATAAATTTTATACTTGTAAAAAATAGGCAGTCTTAATATCACTATTACTTCATATCCTTATTCACAGTATATATTAACTATAAATAAGAAACTATCAAATCGCCCACTTGAGACGTAGTACATACACCACCTAAATCAGTAGTTAAATTATTAGGGTTATCCAAAACCTTCAATACAGATTTATGTATATCTTCAGCAGCATCTTTTTCACCTAAATGCTCTAACATCATTTCTAAAGACAAAATAGAAGCCAATGGGTTTGAAATACCTTTTCCTGATATGTCAGGAGCACTTCCATGTACAGGCTCAAACATTGAAGGAAATTTTCTTGTAGGATTAATATTTCCACTCGGAGCAAGACCCATACTACCTGTAATTATTGCCCCAATATCTGTAAGGATATCTCCAAATAAATTACTACCTACCACCACATCAAAATCTTCAGGGCGTCGAATAAAATCCATACAAGCAGCATCAATTAATAAAGATTCCGTTTTAATATCTGGATACAACAACGCAATTTCACTAAATACATTATCCCATAAAACCATTCCATATCCTTGTGCATTAGATTTAGTAATTGATGTTACGAAGCCCTTCTTTGATCGCTTCCTTGCTAACTCAAATGCATAAGATATAACTCTTGCGCAACCCTTTTTTGTAAAAACACTTGTTTGAATTGCCACCTGGTCTGGGAATCCTTCATATTGCATACCGCCGATATTGGCATATTCTCCTTCAGTATTTTCACGAACAACAACAAAATCTATATCTCCAGGATTTTTGCCACTTAAGGGTGAAGTAACTCCGGGAAATAAATAACTAGGCCTCTCACATACATATTGATCAAAATTTCTTCTGATTGGTAATAATAAGCCGTTTAATGTTAAATGATCTTGTAAATCAGGATGCCCTACAGCACCTAAAAAAATCGAATCAAAACTTGAGAGGATTTCAAGAGCATCCAAAGGCATCATTCGGCCAAATTTGAAATAATACTCAGACCCCCAATCAAACTTCTCCACATTAAAAGTAATACCCCTTTTCCTTGAAACCACATCAAGAACTTTTAATCCTTCATTAACTACTTCAGGCCCAATTCCATCACCTGGAATGACAGCAATTTTATACTTCTTATTAATTGATTTAGAATCCATTTGTCCTCCAGGAAAAATGCTTTAATAATTAAAAATTATGAACAACTAACTATAACAATAGTACATTTTGTATACAATAAACTAGTAATTCATACACAAAATTAACCAATTTATCCAAATTGAAACATATTATTCACAATTTACGCAAAACGTAACAACATGGCAACGTTTTCCGTAAATATCACCCCGTTATATGAATTGGTTCTCAATACCTACCAGCCCTATTGAATCATATTTGGAAAATATAATAATTGCCTCTTGACAAATTACTGATTTCGTAATATAATTGTTTTTCGCATTTACAAATGTGGTGCTTAAAAGTCGTATCATTATCAATTAAAAAAATATAATAAGAAAGAAATATTAATGATAAAGTTCAAGGGTTGCAAAAGATGTGGCGGTGATTTAGAAACTGCCTCTGACTTACATGGTAAATTTGTTCAATGTTTACAATGCGGACATTTGTCTGATATGGATATCCCCAAACCTAAAGTGACAGTTCACAGAGGAAGACTTAAAGCTGGTAGACCCCCTAAGAAAAAAGGAACAAAAACAGCAGCATAAAACACTGTTTTAAACTTTTATCGCTTCATCTAGCTTCATCTAAATAAGTCCTTAGACTGTTTCCTGAGCATAGACTTTCCTAATTGATCACTATTGTCAAAATCAAAGTCATAGCCCCTTACAATTGCTACCGGAATACCTTCGGATTTGCCCATTACAATTTCTGATGCAGCAGCAATTTCGTCAGCTATAGCAATTTGTGTGGATTTAAGCTCTTTACCAAAAGAATCATATGTTCCTCTATAATCGATAAAGGGATTCATTCCTGAAATACCAATGGCAAAATTAACATGACCTTCACGCCAAGGCCTACCAAAAGTATCAGAAATAATCACAGAAATATTTTTACCAATTTCTTTGAATTTTGTACGAATTTCAAAAGCTGATTTATCAGGATTGTCAGGTAATAAAGAAACATATTCATCTCCAGAAATATTTGAAGAATCTATTCCCGCATTGGCACAAATGAAACCATGAAAAGTTTCAGAAATTATTGTTCCAGAATCCTCATCAATCCTAATAATACTCTTACTATTATCTAAAACTAATTGAACTAACCTGGAATCTCTACCATTTTTCATTGAAAAATCAGTAGCAAATTTACCGGGTTTAACACTAGATAAATTAACTATCTTTCCTTCAGCCTTCGAAACAATTTTTTGTGTGACAACCAATATATCTTGATCTTCCAGACAGCTCCCTTGTTTCTGTATGGCTTGAAAAATTAATTTAGATAGCTCATCGCCGCATCTAATTTCTCCTATTCCCACAACACCAATTATTTTAAGTTCCGGAATCACCATTAATCTACCTTATAAAAACTTTATCTCACACAATTATATTCAACTTAAACAATTAATAAAATTGTATTATTTATAAAAAATTTATAATATATCTAAATAAAACAGACCCTCGGAAAAACTAAATAAGAACATGATAAATAAAGATAAGATAATACTTAAAGGAATGAAATTTCATGCATATCATGGTGTCCACGAATGGGAAAAATCTTCTGGTCAAATATTTATCGTAGACATAGAAATTTTTAAAAACCTTTCAATATCAGGAAAAACAGATTCAATAGAAGATACTGTTGATTATTCAAATATATTTCGTGAAGTAAAAACAATTATGGAATCTAAAAGTCATAATTTATTAGAATCTGTAGCTGAAATGATTGCTTCAACAATCATTTCAAAATATCAGGTTAATAATATTAAAATTAAAATCCAAAAACCTGAAATTAAATTTCAAGATGGCAAATTAGATTATGCTGCTGTAGAAATATTTAGATAATAATTGTTTAATCTTCCCCCCCTCACTAAAAAATCATGACTTTACCTAATAACAATTTTTAAAATCCAATTTGTTGACACCAATATTCATTCGTAGATATACTACAGCTATATGTAAATGCTTTGATCAAGATTAGTAAACTTTAAGTTATTGGTTAAGAGAGTCGGGAATGGTGTGATCCGATACCAGTACTTTTGTTGAATGGACTTGTGAGCTTCCATCAGAAGTCTTTAGATGTGTATGATTGGACGGATTGGCAACGTAATATGTCATTGCTAGAGTATTCTCAGCAAACTAAGTGTCTTCATGATAACTGATACATATCATAAAGAAATTAGGGTGGTACCGCGGTCATAACCCGTCCCTTTAAAATATTAAAGATTGGACGGGTTTTTTTATTTTTGAAATATGAATTCAGAAAAAAACTTTATAAAGGATTTAAAATTGTCAAATCTCCAACAAAAAAAAGTTAAAGTGTTCAGCGGAATACAACCATCTGGTCAAATTCATTTAGGGAACTATCTGGGTGCAATTCGTGGTTGGGTGAAAAATCAAGACAAAAAAGATAATATATTTTGCATAGTGGATTTACATGCGATTACAACTCCTCAAAATCCTATTGAACTCAAAAAACAAACTGAAATATTAACCACATTACTTTTTGCTTCAGGCCTTGACCCAAATAAAAATACAATTTTCATTCAAAGCCATGTGTCTGCACATTCTGAAGCATGCTGGATACTAAATTGCATCACTCCTATGGGTTGGTTAGAAAGAATGACTCAATTTAAAGACAAAGGAGAAAATAAAAAAACGGTATCCACTGGATTGCTAGATTATCCAGTTCTAATGGCTGCAGATATTTTAATTTACGATACTCAAGAAGTTCCTGTTGGAGAAGATCAAAAGCAACATGTTGAGTTAGCAAGAGATATTGCCCAAAGATTTAACAACATTTATGGAAATACTTTTGTAATACCAGAACCAATAATCCCTAATACAGGGGCTAGAATTATGGGACTAAATGACCCTACGGTTAAAATGTCCAAAACATTTTCTAATATACGAGGCCATTCAGTAGGAATATTAGATTCCCCTGATGAAATTGTAAAAACATTTAAAAAAGCAACGACTGACTCAGGAAATGAAATTAAATTTTCTGAAGACCCTAGTAAAGCTGGCGTAAATAATTTATTAACAATTTTTAAAGTAATAACTAATCAAAATAATGACCAAGTAGAAAAACATTTTTCTAACGCAAGAGGGTATGGAGATCTGAAAACTCAAGTAGCTGAAGTTGTAATACAAGAATTCCAACCTATACGAGAAAAATACCAAATGCTTAAAAACAATCAAGAGGAATTAACCCAATTAATCAATAACGGAGCCGAAATTGCTCAATCAATTAGCTCTAAAAAACTATCAGAAATAAAAAATAAAATTGGTTTTATTAATTAATCCACCTATGAATGAAACATATGTACCATCCAAACCTAGAAACAATTAAAAAATTATCTAATAAAGGGAATATTACTCCAATTTATAAGGATATCCACTCAGGAACCGAAACTCCCACTTCAATTTATTCAAAAATTGCAAACAAACCTTATTCTTTTCTATTAGAAAGTGCAACTACAAATAAAACTTCGGGAAGATTTAGTTTCATAGGAACTGAACCAGTAAAAATCATTATGGACAAAGGTGAAAACCAAAACCCTTTAATAGAAATACAAAATATCCTTAAAGAATTCAAATTAATAAACACAGAACAAACTCAAAAATTTGCAGGTGGTTTTGTAGGATATCTGTCGTATGACGCAATAAGAAATTTTGAAAGCATTCCTGAACATCAAAATGATCCTTTAAAAATTCCAGAATATATTTTCATGCTTTGTAAAACTTTTGTTACATTTGATCATAAACTAAAAAAAATCAGAATTACAAGCTTAGTTGACATAAATGATGAAATAGAAAATTCCTACTATGAATCATGCAGAAAAATAGACGACATAATTGATAAAATTAATAATTCAAAAACATCAAACACAAACAAAAAAGTAATACATGAAAACACACTCCCTCAAAAGCCTGTATCAAACCTCTCTAAAGAAGAATATTTCTCTATTGTAGATCGAGCAAAAAAATATATATATGACGGAGAAATAATTCAAGCTGTTATTTCCCAAAGATTCTCCAAAAAAATCAATGCTGAACCCTTGAAAATTTATGAATCTCTTAAAAAAATTAATCCTTCTCCTTATATGTATTTCTTAAATTTGAATGATTTTCATATAGTGGGCTCCTCTCCTGAAATGTTAGTTCAATTAGAAAATGGTGAAATTTCTACCAATCCAATAGCAGGTACATCTCCTCGAGGAAAAACAAAAACCGAAGATGAACATATTGCTCAAGAATTACAATCTGACGAAAAAGAAATTGCTGAACATACTATGTTGTTGGACTTAGGCCGAAACGATCTTGGTAGGGTGAGCATACCTGGAACTGTAAAAGTATCCAAATTAATGAACGTTGATAAATATTCCCATGTTATGCATCTTGTTTCAGAAGTTAAAGGCCAAATAAAAAACAGTCTAAATAGTTCCGATGTTTTACAAGCATGTTTCCCAGCCGGGACAGTATCAGGTGCACCTAAAGTTCGAGCAATGGAAATAATTGCCGAATTAGAAAAAGATAAAAGAGGACCGTATGCAGGTGCAGTAGGATATTTTGACTTCCAAGGAAATATGGACACTGCTATCACAATACGGACTGTTTTAATAAAAGACGGCATGGCTCATGTACAAGCTGGAGGAGGTATAGTACATGATAGTATCCCAGAAAAAGAATATATGGAAACAATCCATAAATCTTCAGCTGTAATAAAAGCAATTGAAGAAGTCGAAATTCAATCCTTAACAAAGGAATCTGAAAATGATATTAATAATAGACAACTATGATAGTTTTACATACAATATTTTTCAATATTGTAGTGAGCTAGGCGCTACAGTACAAGTAATTCGTAATGACAAAATTACGATTCAAGAAATTAAATCTATGTCCCCAGAAAAAATTATAATTTCACCAGGTCCGAGCAATCCCAAAAATGCTGGAATTTCGAACGATATTATAAAAAGTTTTGGTGAAAAAATTCCTATCCTAGGAGTTTGTTTAGGTCATCAATGTATAGGATATTCATTTGGTGGAATTGTAGAAAATGCTGGCGAAATCATGCATGGGAAAAAGTCATTTATACACCATGACGGAAAGGGTGTTTTCAAGAACTTGTCTAACCCAATTTCAGCTATTAGATACCACTCCCTAGCAATCAAGAAAGAAAGTTTACCTGAAGATCTTATAATTACTGCATGGACAGACAATGGAATTATTATGGGAATCAGGCATAAAAAATACCCCATAGAAGGGATACAATTTCATCCCGAATCTATTATGACAACTAATGGCAAAGATATATTAAACAATTTTATAAATTATTAGACTTAATTTAATCAAGGAAATTTCATGATTCAACATTCAATTAAGCAACTAGTTTCAAAAAAATCTTTAACAAAAAATCAAGCACACCAAGTAATGAATGAAATTATGTCTGGTGAAGTAACTGGTGCTCAATTTGGCGCATTTGTTACGAGTTTAATGCTAAAAGGTGAAACCCCTGATGAAGTTGCCGGATTAGCTAGCTCTATGAAGGAACATTCACTAAAAGTTCCAATTAATGAAAAAATAATTTTAGATACATGTGGTACTGGTGGCGACAACTCTAATACATTTAATATTTCGACTGTATCAGGTTTAATATTAGCTGGGTGCGGAATTAAGATAGCAAAACATGGCAATAGAGCTATGTCAGGCAAGTCTGGAAGCGCTGATGTTTTAGAAAATTTAGGAGTTAACATAAATTTATCTCCTTTAAATGTATCAAAATGTATAACAGAAACTAACTTTGGATTTATGTTCGCACAAATCTTTCATCCTTCAATGAAATTTGCGGCAGGTCCTAGAAAAGAATTAGGCATTAAAACAATATTTAATATTCTAGGTCCATTAACAAATCCTGCTAATGCTAATTACCAAATTATTGGTGTATATAATCCTTCTGTAGGCAAACTCATAGCCGAAGTATTAAAAATTCTTGGATCTACTCGTGCTATGATTGTCCATTCTGATGATGGCATCGATGAAATATCCTTATGGGGGAAAACAACTATATGGGAACTGAAAAACAATGAAATAAATAATTATGAAATTACTCATCAAGATTTTGGTCTAAATCAAATCAACCTCAATCAATTAAAAATCAACAGCCCCCTAGAAAGTGTTAAAATAATCCAAAGTATTCTGTCAGGTGATAAATCAGCAGCAAGAGATGTTGCTCTTGCAAATGCTGCCGCAGGTCTTTTAATAACAGGTAAAGTTGATAACCTTATTGAAGGGGTTCAACTTGCTGAACAATCAATAGATTCAGGAAATGCATTGAATAATTTAAATAACCTTATTCAAATAAGTAATAATCTATAATAATTTAAATATTTATTATGAACAAAAACGTCCCAAGTATATTAATAAAAATTGTAGAAACTGAAATTAAATCTGTTAATTCCAGAAAAATCTCTCATCCCATAAGTGAAATCGAAAAAGCTATTGGTAACAACTCCAAAAAAACTCTTAATTTAGCGGGTGCTTTATGGGGAGAAAGCGTTCGCATAATAGCTGAAATTAAAAAATCATCTCCTACTAAAGGACTCCTAACTTCTAATTTTTCAGTTGAAAAATTAGCCAACACATATGCAGAAAACGGTGCTGGCGCTGTCTCAGTTCTTACAAATTCGACTTATTTTAATGGAGATTTATCTCATTTAATTACTGCTCAAAAAATTCTGACTCCTTGTAAAATACCTGTTCTAAGAAAAGAATTTATTATAGATGAATATCAAGTTTATGAATCTAGAGCTGCTGGCGCAGATGCAATTTTACTTATAGCCTCAATACTCAATCCCCAAAAAATCTATAACCTAATGTCTTTAGCAAAAGATTTATCTATGCAATGTTTAGTTGAAATTCATAACAAAGAGGAATTAAAAGTTGCCTTAGATTCTGGTGCAGAAATCATTGGGATTAATAATAGAGATTTACATACATTTGAAACAAATATTAAAACTACTGAAGAAATCGCACCACTTATACCCAGCCAAAAAATTATAGTCAGTGAAAGTGGGATTAATTCCAAATCTGATATAGAAAGACTTCAAAAAGTAAATGTAAATGCTGTATTGGTCGGAGAAGCTTTAGTTGCGTCTAAAAATCCTGGAGAAAAACTAAAAGAATTATTATGACCAAATTGAAAATTTGTGGCTTAAAAGAATTAGACAATGTTCTAACTGCAATTGATTCAAATGTAGATTATATAGGATTTGTTTTCGTGCCCAATTCAAAAAGAGAAATTAGTTCAAAAAAAGCAACCACAATTATTAAAAACATCAAAAGAAAAAAACCAAATTTAAAACAAAAATTTGTTGGTGTATTTGCGAACCAAAGTCCAGAAGAAATATCTGAAATCATTTCGAATTGCGGCCTTGACATGGTTCAATTGTGCGGTGATGAAAATGAATCTTTTTGGTCGAAAATACCAACTGCAATTATTAAACAAATAAAAATTAATGAAAACATCCCATTGAATGAACTTCTCAACCAAATAGAACCCGAAATTGAAAAAATTAATCAACATAACCACATAGCTT
Source organism: SAR202 cluster bacterium (assembly GCA_009392295.1). Taxonomy (GTDB): domain Bacteria; phylum Chloroflexota; class Dehalococcoidia; order Lucifugimonadales. Next base: position 17,045 of record VFGW01000021.1, on the reverse strand, counting down.
TATTAGATAAAAAAATTAAAGGTATCCATGGCGGTGGCGGTGAAAAATTTAATTGGGAAATAGCAAAAATTTTAACAAAAAATCATGAATTTATTTTAGCAGGTGGCCTAACTCCCAAAAATATCAAATCTGCAATTGAATCAGTACAACCATGGGGGGTAGATGTTTCATCAGGAGTAGAAACTGAAAATTCTAAAGATAATAATAAAATTTCAGATTTCTCAAAAATAGTTAATTCAACATAAGCCTATGAATATTTAGGCTTTTTTGCAGTCATATTTCTTTTTAAGATTATTTCCGAATCCTCAAGAGGCAAATTAATTTTTGAACCATTTGTCAATTCAGATTGTATCAAAGCAAAGATAACCTCTGTTGCATCTCTGGCAGCACGTATCCCACCTCGAGTTTCTTTTACACCATCTAACTGACATACAATATCTTCAATTAATTTTAAAGTTGAACTTTCCTTAGCAAATTCGGGAAAAGAATTAGAATGCTCAGAATTTACATTAAATTCATCATAAGGTACTGGATCTAAAACCCAAGTAAGACCATTATTTAATACATTCACAACGCCTTTATCCCCAACAACTTTAACTTCATGATGAATCCCTGAAGAACAATAATAACCTTTAATACCATTACTAAAATGTAAAACTCCAAATCCTTCAGGATCTTCAAATAAAATATTATTTTTTATCATGTCTGCAATTCCTGGAACATCCCCCTGAACTGAAAGAATTTCATTGTCACTATTCAAATACATGATTAAGTCTATCCAATGGCTCCCAGAATTAAATAATCCTCCTCCCCCATATACAGTAATAGATTTTATTTCACCTAAATCACCCTTGGAAATAAGATTTTTTAAACTATTAAAACCATTATCCCATCTTCTATTAGTACCTAAATTAAATACAGCTTGTTTTTTTTCTACAGCATTAAAAATTTCCTGAGCCTGGCTCATAGATGCAGCCAAAGGTTTCTCAGCATATATAGCCTTAACTCCTTTAGACAAAGCATATAAAATAATTTCACTACGTATCTCAGGTTGAGTTGCTACACTAAGAATATCTGGCTTTTCTATATCAATCATTTTTTTATAATCTGTATATTGATTGTTCTGTTCAATATTATATTGTCTGCCAAACTCAAACATCACATCATCCCTTAGATCAGAACAAGCTATCAAATCTGTATTTTTACAAGCAGTATATCCCGCTGCATGAGAATAAGGTAAAACTACATGTGAACCTCTAACCTCATTATCTATAAATCCACCAATCCTGCTACATCCAACAATTGCAGCTCTGTATTTTGTCATTTAATACTCCTAATAGTCTATATGTGAAACAAGTTACCATCGAGTAAACAAATTTTCAACATTTAATATAGTAAATTAATTTTTATGACAAAAATTTATTGAAATATTTACTAGAATAACTTGACAGTAAAACAAAGGTGAAATAATCTCATAAAAAATATTTATCTTGAGGAATTAATATGTCATATACATTCGACCATGTTCATTTAAAAGCTAAGGACCCAAAAGCTGTTGCTGATTGGTACGTTAAAGCTTTTAATTTCACGATTTTCAATGATACTACAAGAATATTCGGTGATCGATTTATTCAGTGCAAAACTGAAGATGGAATAATAATCAACGTATCCGGACCAAGAAAAGACGAAAATCTAGGTGAAGGAGACCCCACAGCACATTTTGGAATTGAACATTTTGGAATAAAAGTTGCAGATATAGAAAAAGAAATCTCTCGATTAACAGATTTAGGTGCAACTCTTTTAGAAGGCCCCATAGATGTCCCAAATGGCCCACTAATAGGTTTCATCAAAACTCCTGAAAACGTACGCATAGAACTCATGCAATTTAGGTAAAATATGAGTACAAAATGTATATTTTGTGATATTCGAGACGGAATTATAGAAAGTGAAATCATTTTCGAAAATGACTCTTGTTTTGTGATCAATGACATAGAACCAAAGGCCTCTATTCATATGCTTGTAATCCCCAAAAAACATGTTAATTTAATCACTGAGTTCTCCAATATTGATTTTGATATTTTTAACGATCTTTTCAAAGCTATTTCTTCTTGCTCGAAAATATCAAACATAAACTCTTCAGGATATAGAGTTAGCATTAATCAAGGGAAAAATTCAGGTCAAATGGTTGACCACTTACACCTTCACTTATTGGGTGGAAACCAGCTAGGAGAAATGGTGTAAAATGCCTTCTTTTCAAATCGCTTCAAATACAAATTTAATGGAAGTTGATAATGCAATAAACAATGTATTGAGAGAAATAAAAAATCGTTTTGATTTCAAGGGATCAAGTTGCGATATTGAACGAAATGAAAATGAAATAATCATCAATGCAGATGACAACATGAAAATGCAACAATTGGAAGAACTTTTAAAAATCAATTTCAAACGAAGAAACTTAGATCAAAAAGCTCTAAGTTTTCAAACACCTGAAAAAGCAACTGGCGATTCTTTAAAACAGACAATTAAAGTAATCCAGGGAATTGACAAAGAAACATTAAAAATAATCTCTAAAACCATTAAAGAAACAAAATTAAAAGTTCAAACAAGTATTGAAACTGAAACTTTGCGAGTTTCAGGTAAAAATAAAGATGACTTGCAAAAAACTATCCAAACAATTAAAGATATGAATTTAAATCAGCCTATTCAATACACAAATTTCAGAAATTAACTGATATCAAAATGCCTGCAAATGACAAAAAAACAAAATTTGCTTTGATAGGTACAGGTTCAAGAGCAATGATGTTTATAGAACCAATTTTAACAACATTTCAAAAAACATCCGAATTAGTTGCTCTTTCAGATACAAATCCAACTAGACTTCAATATTATAATAATTTATTGAAAAATGATTTTGGAAAACCTGAAGTACCAACTTATAATCCCAAAGATTTCTCAAAAATGATTAAGGATACAAATCCTGACAAAGTTATTGTAACAACTATAGACTCTTTCCACGATGAATATATAATTAAATCTATGGAACATGGGTGCGATGTAATTACTGAAAAACCTATGACAATAAATACAGAAAAATGTCAAAATATACTAAAAACAATTGACAAAACTGGAAGAAAATTACGCGTTGCCCTTAACTACAGATGGTCTACTGGAGCAACACAAATCAAAAAATTTATCAATACTGGATTAATAGGGAAAGTTCTGCATGTTGATATGGAATATTGGTTAAACACAAATCATGGAGCAGACTATTTCAGACGATGGCATAGGGAAAAAAATAATTCTGGCGGACTAATAGTACATAAATCTTCTCATCACTTTGATTTAATCAACTGGTGGATTAATTCTGTACCTGACTCTGTTTTCGCCATGGGGCAGTTATCTTTTTATGGAGAAAAAAATATCTCTTTGCACAAAATCGATCCTGATAAGATTTCTAGATACCAAAACATATCAACGAAAAATGATCCATTTGCTTTAGATTTAAATTCCGATGACAAATTAAAAAAACTATACTTAGATGCGGAAAATGATGATGGATACATTCGTGACCAGAATGTTTTTTCAAAAGGAATAACAACCGAAGATTCTATAGGAGTATTAGTAAAATACCGCAACGGCACATTACTAAATTATTCACTAAATGCTTACTTACCTAGAGAAGGTTACAGAATAGCTTTTAATGGTTCTAAAGGAAGATTAGAATATGAAGAAATTCATCCAAGTAGCTTAAGCTCTAATAAAAATTTAAATACTAATGAAAAAACAAAAATATGGGAAGGATCTATAAAATTTTTCCCTAACTTCGGAAAACCAGAAACTATAGATCTGGATAAAATTAATGAAGGAAGCCATGGTGGAGGAGATGCATTATTACAAAATCAAATCTTCTCAAAAAATCAAAAAAAAGATATATTGAACCGAGATGCTGGACATGAACAAGGTGCTGCATCAATATTAATTGGAATAGCAGCGAACGAATCAATGAAAACTAAAAAGGTTGTTCAAATTTCTAAAATTTGCCCTCAACTAAATCATGCTCAATTTCTAAATGAATTAGAATAGATTGACCTGTGGGATTTTGATAATAAAAAGAATATACTAGTTTAGATTAAAATAATTCTTCATAAAGATCATAAAAAAACATCAATGAATTTGGGTTCTTCATAGAATCTTTGCTAATAGTAGTATCAACATTTTGACCAGAAAAAATTGCTTTAATAGCTACTTCCATTTTTTTACCGCTTAATGTGATAGGTACTTCTGGAACTGAATAAATAATATCAGGAGAATGCCTTGGTGATAAATTATTTCGAAGTTCACTTTTAATCGAGTCACTTAATTGTTGGTCTAACAAAAATCCCTCTGATAAAACTACAAATAAAATTAATTTTCCAGAATCTTGATAACTTCCAGTGTCCACTATAATACTATCTATTATTTGTTCAAATCGATTGACAATTTGGTAAAATTCACTGGTACCCATTCTTACTCCACCTCTATTCAGAGTCGCATCAGATCTGCCAAAAATCACACAACTACCATCACTGTTGATCCTCAACCAATCTCCATGTCGCCAAATATTTGGGAAAATATCAAAGTAACTATCTTTATATCTTTCAAAATTTTTATCTCCCCAAAAATATATTGGCATCGATGGCATAGGTTTTTTAATTACCATTTCACCCATGAAATTCTTACGAGAAACTCCTTTTTCATCAAATGATTCTATATCAGCTCCAAGTGCTCTTGATTGTAATGTGCCAGAATATAACGGGATAATTGGAGTAGACCCAATAAAAGCAGTACATAAATCTGTTCCGCCGCTACAAGAATTAATTAAAACATGTTCCCCAATTTCATTAGAAATCCAATCAAAGCAATCTAAAGATAACGGCGAACCTGTTGATCCAATTGCTTTAATTTTTGAAAGATCAAGTTTTTGTCCAGGATGAATTTTCCCATTAATACATGATTGAATAAAGGAAGCACTAACTCCAAAATAAGTAACTCCCAAATTATCTGAGAGTTCCCACAGAGCAAGTATATTTGGGTACGCTGGAGAACCATCATAAAGTACTACGGCACACCCAATCAACAAACCGCCTATCAAAAAATTCCACATCATCCATCCTGTAGAAGTAAACCAAAAAAATCTATCATTAGGCTTAAGATCCAAATGCAAAGATAAAACTTTATAATGTTCTAATAAAATTCCGCCATGACTTTGAACAATAGGTTTTGGCAAACCAGTGGTACCTGAAGAATACAAAACCCATAATGGATGATTGAAATCTACAAATTCAAACTCGATCTCCCTTTCATCTCCTAAAAACTCTTCCCAAAAAATATAATTTTTAGAACATATAAATTTCTCTGTCTTTTTCTCAGATTCTATTACCACAACATTCTCCAATGAATCTATTTCATCAGAAATTTCTTGCAAATGTTCAAGTTTATCAAAATATTTTCCTCCGTATTGATATCCTGTAATTCCAAGCATTACTTTGGGTCTAATTTGCTTAAATCTTTCCACCACAGCTGTTTTGCCAAATTCAGGAGAGCAAGAAGACCAAATAGCACCAATACTAGCAACTGCTAAAAAACTAACAACCGACTCTATAATATTTGGCAATATAGCCACCACTGTGTCCCCTTTTTTAACACCAATTGCCCTAAGTCCTGACACCACTTTTGAAACATCAGAATATAACTTTTTATATGTAAGATATTCAACTTCCCCATTTTCTTTTTTTGCAATTATTGCTAAAGAATCGTCTCTACGTCTCAAAATATCATGAGGGTAACTAACAAATGTACCTTCAAACCAACGTGTACCAGGCATTATAGGATCATTAAAAACCTTATCAAAACTCCCATGATATGTAATATCAAAATACTTCAAAATTGAAGTCCAAAAACCGTCCAAGTCAGTAACAGACCATACTCTTAAAGACTCAAAATCATTAAATGTCTGATTGAAATTTACAGAAATCCATCTCATATATTTAGATAAATTTGAATCAGAAACCAAAAATTCAGATGGTTCCCAAACTAATTTACGATTACTTAAAAATGAATTTTCAAACTCCAAATTTTTGCCTTAACTTAAAATATTTCTAACATTGATCAGGTAAATTTTAATTTATAATTACCTTCTGGCATTTATTTTCTAAATATATTTATATTCAACCAAATTTTCTCACTAAATCCAAAGAACGTTTACCCAAAACTTTAACATCTTCTGGTGGAGAAATTAGATCTCCTTCTGGAGTAATAAAACTCTTTTCTTTAACCAAATCTTCGATTCCTACCCATATCCATCCATCAAATGCATCGGAAATATCTACTTTAGGCTTACAGGCATAAATCATATCAATATGCTGATGAAATCCCTCTAATGGATCTTGAATATCTTCAATCATTATCGTTATAGGGGTCGAAATTTGCTTAGGATATTTAATTTGGATTTTATTACTAGGGTCACTAATAACAACAACATCAATTCCAAGTTCTTCTTTTATCTCTCGAATAACAGCTTGCTCTGGATCTTCATTATTCATTACATGCCCTCCAGGTGGCAACCAAGCCTTAACCTTTGGATGCCAATGTAATGCTACAAGCCCTTCAAAGCATACAAATCCAGTAGCAGTAAAATGTCTATCCATTACCAAACCTTCCAATTTAATTATCAGAATAACATGAATTCAAAGTATAATCATAAATATTTAAATCAAAAATCACTAACTAAAAGAAACACCAATATTATAAGTGATAAAATATCCTTTTGAGGGAAATATTTTGAATAATTTAGACAGCAAAAAAACAAATATTATAGTTATTTTGGCAGATGATATGGGTTTTTCTGATATAGGCTCCTACGGTTCTGAAATTAAAACCCCAAATATTGATAAATTAGCTTCAAATGGTATTAGTTTTTCGCAAATGTATAACAATGCTAGATGTTGCCCGTCTAGAGCATCTTTATTAACTGGACTTTCTCCACATCAGGCAGGAATTGGCCATATGACTGGAGGATTAACTGTCCCTGGGTATGAAGGCTATTTGTCAAATAACAGCGTAACTATCGCTCAAATACTCAAATCGTCTGGGTATGAAACTATAATGTCAGGTAAATGGCATGTTGGTGACAATCCCCAAGACGAAGGAGGCCCTGATTTGCCTCCACCAATGAAACGTGGATTTGACAACCTGTATGGGTTCGGACCTGGATGCAGATCTTATTTTTATTCCCCTACAATGTGGGAAAATGACAAAGAAATTGAGCAAGATAATTCTGATTTTTATCTTACGAACAAAATTACAGATCATGCCATTCAAATGATTCAAAAAGCTACACATTCAGATAAACCTTTCTTTTGCTATTTAGCATATACAGCACCTCATTGGCCTCTACAAGCACCTCAAAAAGATATAGAAAAAAATTTAGGTCAATACATCAAAGGCTGGGATTATATTCGTACAGCAAGACATGAAGAATTAAAAAAACTCAAAATCTTAGATAGCAAATGGGAAATCACTCCAAGAGATTCTGATGTTCCAGAATGGGGAAAGTCAAAACATCAAAATTGGGAAGATCTTAGAATGTCTGTATATGCAGCTCAAATAAAAATCATGGATCAAGGAATAGGAAAAATATTAAAAACTCTAAAAAATTTGAAAGTTGATGAAAACACTCTAATCATGTTTCTTTCAGACAATGGAGGTTGTGCAGAATTTTTAATGGAAGACCCAAGCCCAATTAATAAATATAAATTAATGGATATGGGTGCGCAAATGACTTTTGATGGAAAACCGGTTAGAATAGGCAATCACCCATCGATAGAACCTGGCCCCGACGACACATATTCCAGCTATGATGTTGCATGGGCGAACGTCAGCAATACTCCTTTTAGAATGTATAAACGCTGGTTACATGAAGGAGGTATTTCAACTCCTTTCATAATTCATTGGCCGTCAAAAATCAAAGCACCTAAAATTACTCACGAACCATTTCACATTACAGATATCCCTGCAACTTGTATCGACTTAGCCAAAGCAAAATATCCCTCAGAATTTAACGGAAATATTATTTCCCCTATTGAAGGTGAAAGTCTATTACCATTAATTAATGGAATAAATCAACAACGTGATAAAAGTATATGTTTTGAACATGAAGGTAACAGGGCTATAAGAGAGGGGGAATGGAAATTGGTATCTGAATTTAATCAAAATTGGGAACTTTACAATATTCATGATGATCGTACAGAATTAAATGACTTATCTGAAAAAAACCCTGCTATCGTAAAAGCAATGAATAAAAAATTTGATGACTGGGCAAAAAGATCCCGAGTTTTACCATGGGAAAATGTTATTTCATTGAATTCCAAAAAAGGTGCTGAAATGATCACATCTGACGGAACATTTCCAATGCATTCTAAAAATAGTCATTCTATCCCAATTGATACTTTGCCTCGATCTGACCAAAAAAAAATGGACTGATTTTTTTAGTTTAATATAAAAAAGTACTATAACTATTACTTTTGTTATATTATCATCGTAAAACTATTATTATATTAATAAGGTAAAATAATGAATGACAATCTAATTATTGCAGGTAAAAAATTCAATTCTAGGTTAATGGTAGGTACAGGAAAACATCGAAATTTTGATGAGATGGTGCAATCAATTGAGGCATCTGGTGCAGAAATCATTACTGTAGCTATCAGAAGATTGGATCTTAAATCTAAAAATAAAAAAAATATACTTGATTATTTTAATTGGGATAAATATACAATATTACCCAATACTGCAGGATGCGCTACCGCTGAAGAAGCAATTCTAACAGCAAAGCTTGCTAAAGAAGTTACAGGTTCAAATTGGGTTAAATTAGAGGTGATACCTGATAAAAAATGGTTATTACCTGATCCGATTGGCACTTTTGAAGCAGCAGCCAAATTAATTGATTTAGGATTCTCAGTGTTGCCTTACATTCATGCAGATCCTGTGCTTGCAAAAAAACTCGAAAACATTGGATGTTCTACTGTAATGCCTTTAGGCTCATCTATTGGTTCAGGGCAAGGTATATTAACAATCAATGAAATAAAAATCATTATCGAATCTGCAAATGTACCTGTAATAGTAGATGCAGGAATCGGGGTGCCCTCAGAAGCTTCTCAGGCGTTGGAGCTTGGCGCTGATGCAGTATTAATCAACACAGCAATTGCCCAATCATTAGATCCAATTTCTATGGGTGAAGGGTTCAAATTAGGTGTTCAAGCTGGCAGAAAAGCTTACTTAGCTGGCAGAATGCCCAAAAGTCAATCTGCCAACCCTAGTAGTCCTGAAGAAAACAAAATTACAACCTAAAAATGAAAAGGCTACCAAAACCTCCATTTCTGTGCTTCGTAACTAACAGAAATAAAACCTGCAGAAGGCCTATTACAGATATTGTGAAATACGCTATAGATGGAGGTGTAAATATTATACAAATTCGAGAAAAAGACTTAAACGATCATGATCTATTTGAGCTTTCATTCAAAATTAAAAACATCATACAAAAGCAAGCTGTTTTAATAATCAATTCAAATCTTAAAATAGCTCAATCTTGTAATGCAGATGGATTACACTTATCAGAAAATGCGAATCTACCAAAAACATTTGATGAAAATCAAATGATACTTAGTCAAGCCTTACATTCAAGTAAAATCAATTCAATTAGAAATAGTAAATCGATTGATCTGTTAGTTGTAGGAAATATTTACAAAACAGCCACCCATCCAAATTTGGAACCAAAAGGTATTAAAATCATCGAGGAACTTAAAAATAAAACAAAAATTCCCTATATAGGAATTGGTGGTATCAACAACTCTAACATAAAGCCTATAATTCAAAATGGAGCTCAAGGTATAGCGATAATTTCAGCAATTTCTGAAAGTGACAACCCTGAAATTACTACAAAAGATATTTATCAAAAATTGCAAGAAGCATGGGATCAAAATGAAGAGAAATAATTTAATCACTAATATGAAGCAAAATAAGCTGTCTTATGGCTGTCAATTTAATTCTCCTTCGTCTGAACAAATTGAGTTGCTTGGCATGGCAAATTTTGATTTTATCCTTTTTGATGGAGAACATGGAACATTTACACCTGACTCACTAGAAGACCAAGCTAGAATATCTGAAATGGCAAATTTAACTCCATTTGCTATGGTACCAAATATAGAAAGATCAACAATACATTCTTTCCTTGAAAGAGGTGTTCTAGGAATACATGGACCAAACATTAACACAAAAGAAGATGCAGAAAAATTGTCTCAAGCTTGTAAATATTCACCCTTAGGAAACAGAAGCTTATCATTATCTAGAGCTACCCATTTTGGACTTGGTCCCTCTAGAAAAGAATTCATGGAACATACAAACTCCCAAATCATTGTAATAGCTTTGCTAGAACACAAAGATGTGTTGAAGGAATTAGATCAAATAATTCAAGTCCCTGGAATTGATTTTTATGCAATCGGACCAAAAGATTTCGCTCAATCCATTGGCCGTCCTGGAGAAATAGATCATCCAGAAGTAAAAAATTTTGAAAAAGCAGTAATGAAATCAGTGAATGAAAATGGCAAAAAAATGTCTGGAGATGTATATAAAGTAATTAAATCGTCCGAATTATTTTATTGTGCAGCAAAATCTTTTATAGAATAGATTTTGAAAATGCTATAGGTGAAAAATGAAAAATCAAATAGAAATAATCCTTAATGGAGAATCAAAAATAATAACAAAAAATCTCCCATTAAATCAATTAATTAAGAACCTTCGAATATCAAATAAATCTATCGCTGTAGCCATTAACGGAGATGTGATAGAAAAATCTAGACTAGAAAAGTACCTACTTCAAAATCAAGACAAGATTGAAATAGTCCATGCTGTGGGCGGCGGATAAATAAACTCTAAGGGTTGTGACCCCAACGGAATTCGAATCCGTGTTTACGCCTTGAAAGGGCGCCGTCCTAGTCCACTAGACGATGGGGCCATAAATTATTATTCTATCACGGATAGATAGATAAATTCCTTAAACCTTCATCTTCAGGCAATCCAAACAATATATTCATATTTTGAACCGCTTGCCCTGCAGCACCTTTGATTAAATTATCAATAGCACTAATTACAATCAAAGTATTGGTTCTTACATCTACAGTAACATAAATCATACATAAATTACTTCCCAAAGTATGTTTTGTAGAAGGTGGCTCTGATAGAATTTTGACAAATTTTTCATTCATATAATAATCTTGATAAATTTGTCTGACCATTTTATTTAAATCTTCTGAATTTGAAGTTTTTAAATCTTTATTAATCGTAGAGTAACAAGTAGATAAAATCCCTCTAGTCATTGGAGTTAAATGCGGAACAAATGTAATTAAATTGCTAAATCCTGATGCTTCATCAAGTTGTTGTTTGATTTCTGGCAAATGTCTATGACCGTTCACTCCATATGCTTTAATATTTTCATTGACCTCCGAATAAAGATTACTTACATCTAATTTTTTACCAGCTCCAGAAACTCCTGATTTAGAATCAATGATTATCTTTGACTCAATGATATTCGATTGTATTGCTGGTAATAAAGCCAAAATAGCTCCCGTAGGATAACAACCTGGATTAGCAACCAATTGAGCACTACCAATTTTCACTCTATTCATCTCAGGTAATCCGTATATGGATTTTTCCAAACAAGAAACCGCAGCATGTGGTTGTTCGTACCACTGTTCATAAACTAGTGGATCTTTAATACGAAAATCTGCGCTAATATCGACAACTTTAATACCTGAATCAATAAATGGTTTTAGTGTATCTGCGCTTATGCCATGAGGTAACGCAGAAAAAACAACATCAATATCACCTTGAATCTCTTTTGAAATTTGCATGTCAAAATTATCTAAATGAGGAAATACATCACTAAGTAATTGTCCTGCAGAACTTCTTCCCGTAACAGAAACTACTTCAACTTCAGGATGACCAGATAGAATCCTTGCTAGTTCTATTCCAGCATATCCAGTAACATTAATTATCCCAGCTTTCAAAAAAACCTCCATTTAATCAGGACCTATATCCATATAAATTACAGTATATTATGGTTCTACATACAGTTCAATCACACTATAGATTAAGAAAATATCAAATTAAGAGACACTACTTGAAGGACATATCTTAGACAAAATACATCCTGAACATCTAGGATTCAATGCCTTACAAGTATCTCTACCATGTTTAATTAAATACATATGGAAAGGAAAAATTATTTCATCCTCAACGTTGTCTTCTAGTATTTCATGAGCATCTTCTGCCGTGACATCACTTGAAATTAATCTCAATCTTTTACTCACTCTATGAACATGAGTATCAACAGGCATTGCTGGCATTCCAAAGCAAAAACAAAGAACTATAGCTGCAGTTTTAGGCCCTATTCCATTTAAATCAGTTAACCATTGTTTTGCATCTTTAAGTGACATATATTGTAAAAAATTTAAATCAAATGAATTCAATTTATTATGAATTTGATTCAATACATCCTTAATTACTGCTGCTTTTTTCCTGAACAATCCAGCTGAACGAATAATTTCTGATATTGAATGTACATCAGCTTTCGCAATTTGATAAGGATCATTTTCAAACTCATTTAACAAATTAACAAACGCTCTCTCCGAATTTATATCAGAGGTATGTTGCGATAAAATCGTATATACCAATTCCATTATTGGTTCATATCTTGGCTCCCACTCAATTTCGCCATATTTAGATTTTAAAATTGAAAAAATTTCTACAATATTATCAGTCAATTTTACTCCTCAGTTATACCAATCAATATAAAATGATTTTGTAATTAATTAAATACGCAAATCTAACAAATTCTTTAAATTTCAAAATAGTACTATCTACACATGACTAATTGACACTAAACCTTGTAGATTGCTATGATGATTTTAGCGGCAATGTAGCTCAGCTGGTTAGAGCGGGCGCTTCATAAGCGTCAGGTCCCTGGTTCAAGTCCAGGCATTGCCACAATCAATTCCCGAAAGCTAAGCCAAAACTAAAATAAATTTTTTATAATGCCGAAGTGGCGGAACGGCAGACGCGCTACGTTCAGGACGTAGTACCTTAAAGGGTGTGTGGGTTCAAATCCCACCTTCGGCACAATCTTCCCTCAGATACAAAATTGACCTGTCATTAAATATAATTTCTTTACTAAATCAGCAAAATATGTTACGTTATTTTATAAATTAATATATAAATATAGGTAGTAATTAATAAATTGTATCAATTAGCAACAAATAACATGTCCATGTGTAACACATCAGTGTGCAGCACTTTACATTGTTGCAGTTCTTCACAAATTGTGAGGTAACCCTTATTTATTAATTTCTTTAAAATAATCTATAAAAAAGGCCTCACAAATTGTGAGGCCTTTTGATTTTAGATAACCTATTAATATCTATTAAAAAAGATTTGAAATTTAATCATATAGGAGGATTAACTATGAGCAACTATAAATTTGAAACCTTACAATTGCATGCAGGACAAGAACCTGACCCAGCAACTAACTCAAGAGCTGTACCAATTTACCAAACAACTTCTTATGTCTTCAATAACCATGAACATGGTGCGAATTTGTTCACTCTAAAAGAATTGGGAAACATTTATACTAGGATTATGAATCCTACCACTGATGTATTCGAAAAAAGAGTTGCAGCTTTAGAAGGAGGAATTTTAGGTTTAGCAACAGCTTCAGGACAAGCCGCTCAATTTACAGCAATCACCAACTTCATGAAAGCTGGTGATAATTTAGTATCCACATCATTTCTTTATGGTGGAACTTACAATCAATTCAAAGTTCAATTTCCAAGAATCGGAATTAATGTCAAATTTGCCGAAGGGGATAATGTAGAAAGTTTTGAATCAAAAATTGATGAAAATACTAAAGCAATTTATCTCGAATCAATAGGCAATCCGGAAATGAATGTGCCTGATTTTGAAAAAATTGCAAATCTAGCACATTCGAATAATATTCCATTAATCGTAGACAATACTCTTGGAGCTGCAGGTGCATTAATCAAGCCAATAGATTACGGTGCAGACGTTGTCGTACATAGTGCTACTAAATGGATTGGAGGTCATGGAACTAGTATCGGCGGTATCATAATAGATGCTGGAACCTTCAATTGGGGAAATGGAAAATTTCCATTATTCACTGACCCTAGTGAAGGTTATCATGGTTTAGTTCATTGGGATGTTTCAGGTTTTGAAAGTGATTTGTGCAAGGCATTAGGTGTTCCTTCAGATAAAAATATTGCTTTTGGAATTCGAGCCAGATTTGAAGTACTTAGAGATTGGGGGGCAGCTCTAAGCCCATTCAACTCCTTCCTATTCATACAAGGTCTTGAGACTTTATCACTACGAGTAGAAAGACATTGTCAAAATTCAATTGATTTAGCTAACTGGTTAGAGTCACATCCAAAAGTAGAATCAGTAAATTATCTTGGACTCCCGTCAAATCCTAATAAACAACTAGCTGATAAATACTTGAATAGAGGATATGGATCTGTCCTAACTTTCACTCTAAAAGGTGGTTATGATGCTGCCGTTAAAGCTATCGATGGATTAAAACTAGCAAGCAATTTAGCGAATGTTGGAGATGCTAAAACCCTTGTAATACATCCTGCTTCAACAACACATGAACAATTGTCACCTGAAGAACAAAAATCTGCAGGTGTAAAACCATCAACGATAAGAGTTTCAGTAGGTTTAGAACATATAGACGACATTAAAGCTGATTTTGAACAAGCTTTTGATTCAATCAACTAGAAATCATCTATAAACAACTGTTGTGATGGGGTCCCCATCACAACAGGGACTACCCAAAAAATAAAATGTCTATAATACTTCCATCTAATTATCATTCGATTCAACAAATCCAACAAAACAGTTTGATTCGGTGTGTTAGCAAAAACCAATTAAGCAATTTGGATCCATCAAATCCAATCAAAATTGGAATTCTCAACATAATGCCATTAGGGCATCAATATGAGTTAAATATATTAAACTCCTTAGGATTTACAAATTTTAATATAGAACCTATTTGGCTTAAGCTAAATTCACATGATTATAAATCTTGGCCACCAGGATATATAGAAAAATTCTATATTAGTTACGAAAAAGCTAAAAATGAAATTGCACTAGATGGCTTAATTATTACAGGAACACCTTTAGAACATTTAGATTTTGAAGAAGTAAATTATTGGAATGAAATAGTAGGCATAATCAATGACGCACGTAATAGCTTCCCTAGTACATTGGGATTATGTTGGGCAGGTATGGCAATGGCATATCTACTAGGTGTAAAAAAAGTAGTATTCCAAACTAAATTATTTGGCGTTTTTGAACTTGAAAACAAAGCTCCTAATCACCCTATAATGGGGGCTACAGATGATAAATTCTTCTGTCCGCAAAGTAGATATGCTGGAATGGATAATAAAGAAATAGAAAAAGCCGAAAATAGAGGTGACTTAAAATTATTAGCCTTTGGTAAAGAAGCAGGTTACCCAATATACGAGACACCAGACCATAAGCAATTAATTCACCTTGGACACCCCGAGTATAATTCAAGCAGATTAGCATATGAGGCAAAAAGAGATTCTGGTAACCCTAATGTTCCTCCCATTAGTAATTTTGATTATTCTAAACCTAAAAATGTTTGGAAAATGCATCGCCACACTTTTTTTCAACAATGGTTAAACTTTTGTCACGAAAAGTCCCGCCTGAAAATTTAAATATAATTGAAATTTTCTAAAATAAAGTATCTTCTAAATTTGGCATCTGGTACAAATGCTAAAAAGTTCTAATGAATGTGCAGATACTGAAATGTCATTCGCAAATTCGATATTTTGTATTTCTGCTTGAAGCAGACTCTCTAGTTGTTCACTTAATTCAATATCGGTAATTAAACCACAAGATTTACAAAAAATATGATGATGATGGCTATTTTGATCAAGCAATTCTATAACTTTAGTGTTATCAAGAGTTTGAAATTCACTAATAAAATTATAACTTTTAAGAAAATTTATAATCCTATAAACTGAAGATATAGCAAGTCTACCATTTGACAATTTAACCACATCTTCTACTTTTACAGGACCTTTGTTTTTAAGCAAAATTTCTAACAACAATAACCTTGGTCGAGTAATTGGAACATTATGAGATTTAAGTATTTCTTTGCATTTTGTTTGATAATCAAGTTTTTCTTTACTCATTAAATCATTATATCATCCAAAAAATTAAATCAAAGATAAATAATAATTGTTGACATACTTAAAGAAACAACTGATAATGAGAATCATTCTCAATAATTAATTTACAATAATCTATGTATAAATATATAGTTATGGAGCCAAATATGAAATTAAATACTTATTTCAAAAAAATTGCTGCAACCTTACTAATAACATTAACATTGTTAATTGGATGCACAAACACTCAGGAATCTACATCTACTGTATCCGTATCTGAAGATTCTAAAAAAATCGCCATATTAGCAACGACACCCATGTTAGGAGAATTTGTTAAACAGGTAGGTACAGACAATATCGACTTAAGAGTTTTAATACCATATGGAGCTGATCCACATCATTACGAACCCTCTCCACAAGATGTAACGAAAATTACTGAGGCTGATTTGATTTTTTATGTAGGTTTAAAATATGAACCATCATCGTTAAACAAATTACTTATTAACTCATCAAGTGACAGTCAAGTTTTAGTTGAAATTGGTCCCAAAATTAATCCAATAGAATTTGGTCATGATGATCATGACGAACATGATGACGATCATAAAGACAAAGATCATGACGATGAAGACGAACATGATGACGACCATAAAGACAAAGATCATGACGATGAAGACGAACATGATGACGATCATAAAGACAAAGATCATGACGATGAAGACGAACATGATGACGACCATAAAGACA
>VFGW01000020.1 GCA_009392295.1 SAR202 cluster bacterium | reverse complement strand
CCTGGTCACGCAGACTATATTAAGAATATGATTACTGGAGCAGCTCAAATGGATGGAGCTATTTTGGTTGTCAGTGCTCCTGACGGTCCTATGCCTCAGACTAGAGAACATATTTTGTTAGCTAGACAGGTTGAGGTACCTTCTATTGTTGTAGCTTTGAATAAAGTTGATATGATGGAAGATGAAGAGTTATTAGAACTTGTTGAGATGGAGATGAGGGAACTTCTTAATGAATATGATTTTCCTGGAGATGATATTCCGATCGTACGAGTTAGCGCTTTGAGTGCTTTGGAGTCAGATGACTTAAGTAGAGATTCTCAATGGGGTAAGCCTATTTGGGAATTGATGGATGCTGTTGATTCATATGTTCCGGTTCCAGATAGGCCAAAAGACAAAGACTTTTTGATGCCTGTTGAAGATGTTTTTAGTATTAAAGGTAGAGGTACTGTTATCACTGGTAGAGTTGAAACAGGTGTTGTTAATACAGGTGATGAAGTTGAAATTATAGGAATTAAAGAAGAAACTACATCAACTGTTATTACAGGGGTAGAAATGTTTCATAAAACTTTGGACGAAGGCGAAGCTGGTGATGCTGTTGGTCTTTTGGTTAGAGGTTTAGATCGAGAGGAAGTTGTTAGAGGTCAGGTTTGTGCTAAACCCGGTTCAATTACACCTCATACTGAAGCAGAAGCGCAAGTTTATGTTTTGACAAAAGATGAAGGTGGTAGACATAAGCCATTTTTCACAGGATATAAGCCGCAGTTTTATATACGTACTACTGACGTTACTGGTGAAATAGAATTGCCAGAAGGCGTAGAGATGGTTATGCCTGGCGATAATATTACTATGAAAATAAAACTTATTAATCCTGTCGCTATGGAAGATCAACTTAGATTCGCTGTTCGAGAAGGTGGTTTGACTGTTGGATCTGGTGTTATCACAAAGATTATTAAGTAAAATTCCTTTGGCGTAGTAAATTTTAAGTTTAATTGAATTAGTTATTAAGGTGATAAGAAATGGCTAGACGAGGTGATAGCAGGATTTTGGTTAATTTGGCATGTGTAGAATGTAAAGAACGTACATACCACACAAGTAAAAATCGACGTAATGATCCTGATAGATTAGAGTTGAAGAAATTCTGTCCTCGTTGTAGGGCTAATTTGGTGCACCGGGAAGTTAGGTAGAGTTGAATGTCTAATAAAAATCCGGTTATATCACCTAAGTCACGTGCTGAAGCTTCTCGGAAGGGTTTTTTTAGCTTTATTAGTGATGCTTTCAATGAATTAAAGAGAGTCACTTGGCCTACTAAAGAAGAAACATTTAGACTGAGTATAATGGTGGTGGTGGTTTCTGTTTCAGTGGGTATTTTTCTTGGTTTGGTTGATTTAGTATTTACTGAACTTTTTGATATTATATTAGGTAGGTCTTGATGTCTACTTCTGTCACAATTGAACCTAGATGGTATATTGTACATACTTATTCAGGACACGAAGAAAGAGTTAAAAATAACTTGGAAATTCGTGTATCTAATTTAGATATGGGGCATAAGATTTTTGATGTTGTAATGCCTACAGAAAAAACATTTGAGATTAATAAAGATGGTGATAGGGTTTCTGTGGACAAAAGAATCTTTCCTGGTTACATAATTGTAAATATGGTTATGGATGATGAAAGTTGGTATATTGTCAGAAATACTCCTGGAGTTACTGGATTTGTTAGTGCTGAGGATGAAATTGAAAAGAGACCCAAGCCAGTTCCACTAGAACAAGATGAGGTTGATCGAATTTTAGGTCATATTGAAACACAAAAACCTACTGTCACATCTGGACTACAGGTTGGAGATATTGTGAAGATTAACGAAGGGCCATTTGCTGATTTTATGGGTTCAATTGATGAAGTATTTTTGGAGAGAAACAAAGTAAGGGTTCTAGTTTCATTTTTTGGTAGAGAAACACCAGTTGAGTTAGATTTTTTTCAGGTAGATAAAGCTTAGTAACATTTTTAGGTGAGATTGAATTGGCAAAGAAAGTAAAGACGTTAATTAAATTAGCTGTTGAAGCAGGTAAAGCTACTCCAGCTCCCCCTGTTGGTCCAGCACTGGGACAACATGGAGTAAATATTATGGCATTTGTTAAAGAGTACAATGCTAAAACTGCAGATCAAGTTGGTAAGATAATTCCTGCTGTTATAACTGTGTATCAAGACAATTCGTTTTCTTTTGAAACAAAAACACCGCCTACTTCTTCGCTCCTTAAAAGTGCTGCAGGTATCGATAAAGGAAGTCCAAACTCTGTTTTGGAAAAAGTTGGCACTGTAAGTCGGGAAAAAGTTGTTGAAATTGCTAAAGAAAAATTAAAAGACTTGAATGCTGCAGATATAGATGGTGCGGTAAAAATTGTTGAAGGTACTGCACGTAGTATGGGAATAGAAGTTTCAGAGTAATAGGATATTATTTAAGATGGTCAAAAGAAGTAAAAGGTATACACAAACATTAGAAAAAATTAATGAAAATAGTGAATTTTCTGCTAATGATGCTGTTAGTATGGTTAAAGAACGTGCAACTGCAAAATTTGATGAATCTATTGAATTACATTTAAAAACATCTGCTGACTCCAGGCAGGCGGACCAATTAATTAGGGGTGTAGTAGTACTACCACATGGTATAGGAAAAACTCCAGTGGTTGCAGTGTTTGTTGAAGGTGAAGCCACTACTATAGCTAATGAAGCTGGAGCAGATTTTGTAGGTGGGGATGACTTGATTAAAAAAGTTGAAACAGGTTGGACTGAATTTGATGTCTCAATTGCTACTTCCGATATGATGGCAAGAGTTAGTAGATTAGGGAAGGTTTTAGGCAGAAAGGGATTAATGCCTAATCCTAAGACTGGTACTGTTGTAAGTACCGATGGCTTGTCGAAAGCTATTGAGTCAGCTAAAATGGGTAGAGTTGAATATAAATTGGATAAAAATTCAATTATTCATGTTGTTATTGGTAAAGCAAGTTTTGAAACTCAACAACTTGAGGATAATTTTAAGACTTTAATGAATAGTATTATAAAAGCAAGGCCTAGTGGAATCAAAGGTGAGTTTATAAAATCTGGATATTTGACTTCTACTATGGGGCCTAGTTTTCCTTTGGAGGTAGCTGAATTCAGTCAAGATAAAACAGAAGAATAAATTATTTGCCAAAGACAGCAGGTTTCTATTATTAGAATTAAAATTCACCTTCTCAGGCTTGTTTTCCCGTTGTTTTGCATTTGATTATTCAAAATTTCGGGATTTTTTATTTATATGTAAATCATGAAAATCAGATAGGAGTAAAATTGCCAAGCGAAAAGAATATACAAATTGTTGAAGATTTAAAAGGAAACATTGAATCTAGTAGTATTTTAATTGCTACTGATTATTCAGGTGTAAATGTAGCTGAGATTTCTACTTTGAGAGCAGCATTAAGAGAGCAAGGTGTACAGTTTAAAGTTGTTAGAAATACCTTGGCTTTAATTGCTGCTGATCAAGCAGGCAATTCAAAATTAAAGGAACTAATTGAAGGTCCAACTAGTTTTGTTTTTGGATTCGAGGATCCAGTAGAACCTGTAAGAGTTTTAACTAAATTTATTAAAGATTCTGGATCTAAAGTTAAAGTACGAGGGGCTTTAATGGGTGATTCTTTATTAACTACAGAGGAAGTAGATTATATGGCATCACTGCCAGATAGACCTACTTTGTTATCACAATTATTAGGTCAGTTACAGGCACCTATTTCTAGTTTAGCAACAGTACTAAATGCACCAACTCAAGGTTTAGTTACATTGCTGGATCGATATAATCAAAATCAAGAAAAATAAAAATTTTGGAGGCATAGAATGGCATTAACAAATGAAGAGTTAATCGAACATATTAAAGGCATGACAATAACTGATGTAGCGAAATTAGTTAAAGCTCTTGAAGAAGAATTTGGCGTTTCTGCTGCCGCACCAGTTGCAGTTGCAGCTGCTCCTGGAGCAGCTGGAGATTCAGCAGCAGGCGAAAAACAAGAAGAACAAGCAGATTTTACGGTTGTTTTGAAAGAATTTGGAGCCAACAAGATTCAGGTAATTAAAGCAGTTCGTGAAATTACTGCTTTAGGACTTAAAGAAGCAAAAGATCTTGTTGAGGCTGCTCCAGGTAATGTTAAAGAAGCAGTATCTAAAGAAGAAGCTGATGAGGCTAAAACTAAGCTAGAGGCTGCTGGAGCTACTGTAGAAATTCAGTAAATTACCAAAAGACACTATAATTTTTACCAGAATACCTTTAGTATTATATGTACTATCGGTATTTTGGTAGTTATTTCTACTTTTACATCTAGGGATTTACGTGAATAAAAACAATTCAAATTTTCAAGATATTAAGTTTGATGTTGACGTTTATTTAAGAGATATTTTTAATTCGCGGGATATGTCTTTATATAATATGATGGCTTATCATATGGGTTATAAAGATAAAACAGGAACCATTATTTCTAATGAAAATAATCAATATTTGCATGCTATATCTTCAATATTAGTTGGCAGAATATTTAATGTGGATGAAAAATTCCTTTATCCAATTGCTGCTTCTCTAGAAATGTTTATAAATTTTATAGGGATCCATGATGACGTAAAAGATGGAATTCCTATAAGGAATGAAAAAGATACGGTTTGGTGGATTTGGGGGCCAGCTCAGGCTATAAATGCTGGGGATGGATTACATTCATTAGCTAGATTGCAAATTTCTAAATTAAGTGAAATTGGAGCAAGTAATGATTTGGTTTTTGAAGCTTTAGAAAAATTTAATTCAGCTAGCTTAAAATTTTCTGAATCAAAGTATCTTGAATTGGAATTTCAAGAAAGAATTGATGTTCAAGTTAAAGAATATTTACAGCTTTTAAATTATAGAGGTGAATTATTTTCAACGGCAATGTCTTTACCAGTATTGTTTTCAAATTCTCCCAATGAATTGATAGCTGAAATTTCAAATTTTGGATTGAATTTAGGGATTTTGATTCAAATCACTAAAGATATAAATTCTTTTTGGGAGTCAACAGATGTTGATTTTAATTTTTTAAATAAAAAGAAAACACTACCTATTGTTTATGCATTCAAACATGCATCAAATTCCCAAAAGATTAAATTAGGCGATATTTATTTTAAAAGAGTTTTGGCTAAAGAAGATATTGTAGAATTAAAAATAATATTAAATGAAATTGGTGTAAGAAAATTTTGTGAATTAGATAGAGAAAAATTCAGATCTCTAGTATATTCTAAACTTGAGAAAATTTTTGACAGTCAAGAATCTATTGATTCACTTAAAGGTTTGATTGACATTTTACTTGTGTGATATTTATGTACTTTTAGGTAAATAGGAATGAAGAATAAAAAACATATTTTAGATGTAGATTTTTCCTCAATCAGTAGAGTTTTGCTTAGAGTTGATTTTAATATTCCTATTGATAAAAGTAAAAATGAAATTAGTGATGATTCAAGAATTTTAGCAACAATTCCAACTATAAAATATTTACTCAAGCAAGGATGTTCTGTATTAATATGTTCTCATTTTGGAAGACCAAAAGGAAGCTATGTTGATGAATATAAATTGGATATAGTTTCATCGAAATTGTCTGAACTGCTTGAACAGGATATAACACAGTTAGATCAATGTGTAGGAATTGAAGTAGAGAAATTTTCAAAAAATATGAAGTCTGGAGAAATTGCATTTTTGCAGAATTTAAGATTTCATCCTGGAGAAGAATCAAATGATTCTGAATTTGCTGAAGAGCTATCAAAATTAGCTGATTTATGTGTTAACGATGCATTTGGAGTGTCTCACAGAAATCACGCTTCAATAGATAAAATTTCTAATTATATCCCAATTGTATCTGGGTTTTTACTTAAACAAGAAATAGATGTTTTTTCATCAGTTTTAAAAATACCTGCGAGGCCTTTGGTGGCTATTTTTGGAGGTGCAAAGGTATCAGATAAACTTAAGGTGATTGAAAGTCTCTCTGCAGTGGTAGATGTAATGATAATTGGAGGTGCAATGTCTGCTCCTTTTTTAATTTTAGAGGGATTTGAAATTGGTGACTCTTTTATAGAAGAAGGTGCTGTAGATAGTGTTAAGAAAATTATGGACTCTATTTCAAATAATCACTGTCAAATAATATTACCTGATGATTTTATTGTTTCTGACAGTTTTTCTGAAAATTCAAATATTCAAATTGTAGATAAAGATGATATCCCTTTAGGTTGGAGAATCATGGACATAGGCCCTAAAAGTGTGAAAAAATTCACTAAACATTTTGTTACCTCTAAAACGGTAATTTGGAATGGCCCAATGGGTGTCTTTGAATGGGAAAAATTTTCATCGGGTACAAAATTTTTAGCTGAGAAAATAGCCTCTTTAAATCAATGCATTTCTATAGCTGGAGGTGGTTCAACTGTAGAAGCTATTGGTTTCTTTGGATTGTCGGACCAAATTTCACATATTTCTACTGGTGGAGGTGCTTCAATTTCTTTCTTAGAAGGCAGCACACTACCAGGTATAAAATCTTTAGTAGATAATTAGGGTTTTTTATTATGATTGATTTTAAATATTTAGATAAATTAATTTCTCCAAATGAATCAAAAATATTAATGTTAGTAATTGATGGCTTAGGCGGATTGCCAGAAAAAAATACCGGTAAATCTGAATTAGAAGTTGCGAATATTCCGAATCTGGATGAATTAGCTAAACGATCTTTTTGCGGTTTTTCCAGACCAGTTTTCGAGGGGATTACTCCTGGTAGTGCCCCAGGTCATTTAGGAATATTTGGCTATAATCCTTTAAAATACATAGCAGGGAGAGGGCTTTTAGAAGCTAGTGGAATAGGGATAGATTTATCTCCAACTCAAATTGCAGTACGTGGAAATTTTTGTACTTTTGAAAATGGGAAAGTGATCGATAGAAGAGCTGGAAGAATTAGTAATCAAAGATGTTTTGATTTAGTAAATAAATTAAATCAAATTTCTGTTGTCGGAATTAAAATTGATGTTTATCCAGTAGAAAGTCATCGTTTTGTAGTAGTTTTTGATTTAGATCCAAATGTCATCAAAAAAATTTCGAACAATTATTTAAATGAAATTGACTGTACCGACGTTTTTTGTTCAATTAACACATCAGAAGATCAAACTTTTGCCAATTTAGTGAATGATTTTGTTGAAAAATCTTTAGAAATTTTATCTAACGAAATAGATGCGAATGGTATTTTATTAAGAGGATTTTCACGAGAGGTAAAGTTGCCAGATATGGGAAATAGATATCAACTTAACCCAATTGGAATTTCGTCATACCCTATGTATATAGGATTATCAAAATTGTTAGGTATGAAATCTGTTTCTGTTGGGAAGTCTCTAGAACAATTAGTTAGTGCAGTTGAGGAAAATTTTAATAATCATGACTTTTGTTTTATGCATTATAAAGATACAGATACAAAGGGTGAAGATGGAGATTTTGAGGGTAAAGTGAACGCTATAGAAGCTTTTGATAAGTTTATACCAAGGATTTTGGACTTAGATTATGATGTAATTGTAATTACTGGAGACCATTCTACACCTGCAATCTTGGTTGGCCATAGTTGGCATTCAGTTCCATTATTAATATTTAATAAAAATATAGGTGGTGATCAAGTTAAATGCTTTAATGAGAAAGAATTCTCTACAGGACAACTTGGGCATATTGATTCATTTAAGATTATGATGCTGGCGCTTGCTAATTCTGGGAAACTAAAAAAGTTTGAATTTTGATGAATATATATACAAATTTTATGATAATTTGTTATTATTTTAAATATAGTGTTGTCCCAGTAGCTCAGTTGGACAGAGCGGATGCCTTCTAAGCATTAGGTCGCGGGTTCGAATCCTGCCTGGGACGCCATTTAAATACTTGGTTATATAATCGACCTTTTATCCTTTTTAATTTAATTAAATAAATCAATTGAATTTTGATAATATAAAGTTCTTAGCTTCATCAAGTTCATTTTTACTTGTTTGGAACCATTTAATTTTTTCATCGGATAGTTTAAACCAATTGTATTGAGTCCTAACTAGTTTGTGAGTTCTAAATTTGATTTTTTGGATAACTTCTTCTAGAGATGTTTGGTTTTTTGTTAAATATTCAAAAATTTCTTTATATCCCACTGAAGACATTGCAGGGTGGTTTAAATTGATATTTTTATTAATTAGAAATTTAACTTCATCAATCCAGCCTTCATTTATCATTTGATCAACCCTCTTGTCTATTTTTGAATAAAGAATTTTTCTTTCTGTTGTTAGCCCTATTGTAATTTTTGAATATGACTTAAACATTGGATTTGAAATTGAATTTGGTTTTTCTGATTGGGAAATTTCTATTGCCCGTATGATACGTCTTTGATTTGAGGGATCTATTTGTTTAGACTTAAGAGGAGAGATTTCTTGAAGAAATTTATAAGCAAAATTTGGTCCATGCAATTTTATTTTTTTTTCTATTTCTTCTCTAAGTTTTTTATTAGGAGGTACCTTACTTATGGTCCAATCGTTTAGTATAGCTTTAATGTATTGGCCAGTACCTCCTACTATTATAGGCGTTTTCTTACTTTTTATAATTTGATCTGTTTTTTCTTTTACTAAATCAAGAAATTGTGAGATGTTGAAATCTCTATCAGGATTTAAAATATTTATCAGATGATGTTTAACTCTTTTTAGTTCTAGATCATTAGGTTTTGCAGTACCAATATTAAAATTTTTATAAACAAGTCGGCTGTCTGCATTTATTATTTCGCCATTAATATCTTTTGCAATTTTGATTGCGAAATCTGATTTGCCTATAGCAGTTGGACCAACTATTATTAAAATTGGTTTTTGTAGATCACTCATTAATATTTATTTTATTTTTTGAATTAATTTAATAAATTCATTAGGATCTAAACTTGCACTACCTATTAAAGCCCCGTTAATATCCGGTTGGCTGATAAATTGCTTAATGTTGTCAGAATTTACACTGCCACCATAAAGAATTGGTATATTTTGAGATAATTTTTCCTCTGAGATTTCGGAAATAGTATTTCTAATGTGAATGCACATATTTTGAGCATCTTTTGCAGTAGCTGCTTTTCCGCTTCCTATTGCCCAAACAGGTTCATAAGCTATCATTAGATTAGTGTTAGTGAAATTAGAGACAGGTTTTAAAGCAGATAAGATTTGTTTGGTGACTATTTCTTTTGCTGTTCCCGTTTCGCGTTCCTCTATAGTTTCACCTACACATATTATTGAATTTAAATTGAAATTTTTTGCTGAAATAAATTTTTGATTTATATCCTGATTAGATTCTTTTAGAATTTGCCTACGTTCTGAATGGCCTATTATTACTGTATCGCAAAAATCTTTAATCATTCTTGCTGAGATTTCACCTGTGAAAGCTCCATTGTCTTCACTGTATATATTTTGAGCTCCAATTTGAAATGAAGAATTTTTTAGAATTTGGTATACCGGATAAATATATAGGGTAGGGGGACAAATAGTTATATTGATGTTTGCATGATCCAAGTTTGAATTTATCAACATATTTGAAATATTAATAGAATCAGAAATTGAAGTATTCATTTTCCAATTGGCTACAATGTAAATTTGATTCATTATATTTCCTATATAAAAATATTTTTCTAATAACCTTTTGGAGATAATTATAGCATTTGTATAGTTGAAATCAATTTTAAGCTGATTATTTTTAAAATTATTATAAAAGTATTGGGAATTGATTAAAAACGTTTATTTATCAAAGAATATTAAATAAAACTATTTATACAAGATTGTAGATATTTGTACTTAAATTAATAAATAAACGATTTATGGATATATTTAAACAACACGCATATTTTCCGTGTTGTTTAAATATATTTGTATATAAAATTATTTTTTTTACATTTTTTAAACATATATTAAATTTGTTTTTTGAAAAGAACTGAATAGTTTTAATGTTTTCTTAGAAAAGACCTGAAAAGGTATTGACTGGTGTCTGGATGTCTTTGTAATATATATGAAGTTCATGGAGGAACGTTATGAGAAGAAAAACAAAAAAGATGATTGCTGTCGAGAAAGTCCATCAACAACCGCTTGAAGATATGC
The DNA here is from genome assembly GCA_009392295.1 of SAR202 cluster bacterium. GTDB lineage: Bacteria > Chloroflexota > Dehalococcoidia > Lucifugimonadales. The sequence continues at coordinate 197,098 of VFGW01000020.1, read as the reverse complement.
TTCCTAAGCTTGTTACTGATTACGGACTTTCTGCTACTGCTGATTCCCTTGGTGTAAGTAAAGCTACACTAGGTTATTGGTTGCTTAAACTTGGAATCAACGTTCAGCGCGTTGCCCTTGCTCCAGGTGACAGTTTAGAAATTAAAAGGGCTTCATAAGTACCCAAAGCACGACTTATAGCCAAAAAATTATTATCCCGGCATGATTTAACCCGTCTATGCCGGGATTTTGAGTTATAGTTAGGTTATTTATTTTTTGAATATTTAATATAAATATTATATATTCTTTAATATTTGTCTTCGCATTTCGCGAGTTTGTTCTTTTTCTTTAATAGATCTACGTTTATCGTGAAGTTTTTTACCTTTTGCAACTGCAATTTGTAGTTTTACCCTATGTGATTTTAAATACATTTTAACTGCAATTAACGTATATCCTGATCCCTTTGTAGTACTTGACAGTTTTATTATTTGATCTTTGTGTAATAATAACTTTTTCGGTCTTATTGAGTCGTGGTTATTTATACTGGCAGCAGAGTAGGGGCCTATGTGGCAATTATTCAGCCATATTTCATTTTTATGTGCTGATACATATGACTCTGTTAAATTTACTTTTCCCTCACGTATCGCTTTAATTTCTGTTCCAAGTAAGACTATTCCAGCTTCGTATGAGTCTGTAAGAAAATATTCAAAACTGGCTTTACGATTTGTAGCTATAATTTTAGATTTGTGCATTCTAGGCTTCAGACTCGTTATTAATTATTTTTTTCAATTCTTCTTTAGCGGTATTTAATTGATTTATATCTGCTGTTTTTGGATCTGAGTCTGAAACTATAATGTCAGGCTGAATACCAGTTTCATTAATGCGTGTTCCATTTGGGGTAAACCAATATTTTGTAGTAATGTAAACACCGCCTTCATTACTTAATTGTCTGAGGATGTTTATTCCGCCTTTGCCATATGATCTTGTTCCTATGATTATTCCACGATTTCTGTCTTGAATTGCTCCAGCTAAAACCTCACTAGAACTTGCGCTTCCTCTATTAATTAGGACTATTAATGGCTTTTTTGTTGCTAATCCCTTAGGTAATACTTTGTAGTCAGTTCTATTTCCTTTGCCGTCGATTGAATACATAATAATTCCGTCTGTTAGGAATTGGCTTGTAACTTCAATTGCAGCTTTTAATGTGCCTCCTGGATTTCCCCTGAGGTCTAAAATGATTCCTTGATAATTATATTTTTCTAAATTTTTGAGTATTTTTTGTAATTGATCATTTGTATTTGGATAGAAATTTGTGATTCTTATATGTGCATAGGGGTCATCCTCAGCGGTTCTTAGAAGTACAGTAGGTAGTACAATCACATCTCTTATAATTTCAATAGTTTCAGGGTCTTGTTTGCCTAAATGTTTGACTTCTACCATTACTGTGGAGCCTTTAGGGCCCCTGATTAGTGCTACTACTTCAAGTAGTGATAATCCTTCTATAGATTTTCCGTTAACAGATAGTATGATGTCGCCAGATTTAATTCCCGCAGCTTTAGCAGGTCCGCCTTCAATTGGGGCTACAATCACTATTTTACCTGCTGAATTGGCCGTGACATGAGCGCCAATACCTTCGAAATTGCCTTTGTACATATCGCCGAAACTTCCAGTTAATACTTCAGGTTTTATATACGAAGTTTGAGGATCCCCCACAGAAGCGATCATAGCTTTTACAGCTTCTTCTGCCATAATTTTTGGATTTAGGGAATTTTGTTCAACATAATCATCCTGAAGGTATTTCCAGGCTTCCCAAATAATTTTGATTTCATCCGGGACCTCAGAAGGGGAGTTTAAATTTTTGGTGTGATCATATCCTTGCGGGAAATAAGGTTCATCAAGAGTTTTTGTATTTGTAATTGTAGTAACAGGGCTAGTTTCATTTTTGTTATTTGAAAAATTAGAACACGCACTATTAAATATGGATAAAGTTATAAAAAGCGCGGAAAATATATATAAACTTGTGTTTTTTAATGTCAATATGAGACCTCATTAATAGAAATAATTTTCAATATTTTAACATAATAAATATTGCTATAGTATTTAATTAATATTTCCATGAAAATCAGGTCCTGAAAAGATTTTGAAAAGATTGAAAAGGAGGCAATGCATGGGGGGTGGTAAAAGTTAAGTGTATATGTATAATGGTATTCAAAACGTAGTAATAATTTAGGATATTATTTTGACACGTGACATAGTAAATACACCCCGGACCCGAAAAGTTCGCTCTTATCCTCTTCATCCTATTCAGGATTGTCTTGAAATACCCAAAACCATTTATAATAATAACTCCGGATTACCAATTGATAGAATTATTTTATCTTCCCAGCTTAAATCTACACCTTCTAGTAGTGGATTTATCACTAAGTTGAATTCATCTGCTAAATATGGATTAACTATTGGTGGTTACAAAGATCCTGAAATATCATTAACTTCTTTAGGTCTTTCTGTAATTAGTCCGAAAACTGATAATGAGCTTCGTTTATCATTAATAAAATGTGTATTGAATTCTGATGTTTTTCGCAGATTTTATGAAATACTGGACGGCAAACCTGTTCCTCCTCCCGAAAATTCTAAAAATTTGATATATAGAGATTTTAATATTGATAATTCCTTGTTAGATGAATGTTTCAATTTGATCATTGAGAATGGTAGATATACTAATATAATTACTCAGGTTGGCCATGAAATGATAATAAATCTTAAACCTTATATTGATTCTTTGTCAGATACACAAGTTGGAAATAAAACCGTTTCGTTTCAAAATGAACCAATATCTGATATTGATTTAGGGCCATCTAATTGTTTAGGATTAATCGGTCATGTAGGAATGTTTGATGTTGCAAACAGTTTATCTAGTTTGTTTTCAAAATTAGCCCTCAACTCTACAGTCGAAGATCTATTTTTTTCAAATAATTCCGAATTAGATAAAATATTGACTGAATCTATTAAAAATAGAAAATTTTTAGTTTTATTACTTTCATCATTAGGACAAGATTCTAGCCCAACAGAGAAAATTTTTCAGTCTGAAAAAATTTCAACTATTTTGGGAGTTTTATCGGTAATTTTTCGTAATAGATTAATATTAATTGATGACTTTGGATTAAGTAGTGACAGTATTCCCCCTGGTGTACAGGTATTAAATTACGATAGATTTGATTCACAAGATAGCTTATTTTTAGAAATCATAGAAATATTAATAAAAACCCAAGTGATTCAAGTCAATGTTATAGAATAAGTCTGTTGGTTTACATAATATATATAGTGCGAACTAAAATTATGTATTGTTTCTCTATTCCCTTTTTATAATTTTGGAGGTAAAAATTACTAAGCCTGACTATATTAATGAAAAACAGTTAGCTGAATTTGGCTATAACTTTATTGCTGGAATTGATGAAGTTGGTAGAGGTACTTTAGCAGGGCCTGTTCTTTCAGCATTAGTAATTTTTCCTAAGGATTTCCATTCTGAATGGTTTTCTTTAATAGATGATAGTAAACGATTAACCGAAAATAAACGTTTACATCTTTTTCATTTAATTAAATCTAATGCATTATCTGTATCTGTAGGTTCAGTTTCTAATACTGAAATTGATCAAATTGGTATTAGCTCAGCTACCAAACTGTCTATGTTACGAGCTATCGAGAGTTCTAAAATTCGCCCAGATTACTTATTAATTGATGCTGTAAAATTAAATTCTGTCGATATTGCTCAAAAATCTATAGTTAAAGGAGATCAGATTAGTTCTTCTATTGCTGCTGCTTCAATAATCGCAAAAGTAACCAGAGATCAAATAATGGTTGATTTTGATAAAATTTATACAAAATATGGATTTGGGAATCATAAAGGATATGGTACAAAGTTTCATGTGGATGCATTAAACGAATATGGAATGACTCCTATACACAGAAAGTCATTTGAGCCAGTAAAAAGTATGATTAAGGAGTCAAAATGAAAAAAATACAAGGAGTTTATGTAATTATTGATCCTCAATTTATAGATTTCAATGATCCAGTAGAAATGGCAAAAAAAGTATTAAATGGTGGGGCCAAAGTAATTCAGTTAAGGAGTAAGAATGCTTCTATTAAAAATATTATTAAATGGGGTCAAGATATTTCAATGTTGTGTGCTGAGTATGGCGCAGTTTCAATAATTAATGATCACATAGACATAGCATGTATTACGGATGCTGATGGAGTTCATTTAGGTCAACAGGATATTTATCCAGACTTGGTATCTCAAGTAACTACTAAGGATTTAATCATCGGGACATCTAATGCTACTATTTCCGAGGTGGAGCAATCTGAGCGTAATGAATGTTCTTATATTGCAATTGGTAGTATTTTCCCGACTGATACAAAAACTGATACAAGGCCAGCAGGTTTAAAACTTCTTATTGATGCTAAAAAAATTTGTAAAAAACCAATTGTTGCTATAGGTGGTATTAATCAGGACAATGTTAAAAGTGTAATTGATACAGGTGTAGATTCTGTATGCATAGTTACTGCGATAACGTTATCCAAAGATCCTGAAAAAACTACAAAATCTTTGTCAAAATACTTTAATAATTAGTAGGGATAATATAAATTATTATAAAGTATTAATGATTTTTGGAGGGAATTTATGTCTCAAATTTTATTATCTGTTATTGCTGGAGCAATAGCATTGTTAACTGCTTATTTACTATTTCTTAGAGTTCAAAGGAACAAAGTAGATAATGGTGTTGTAAATGATATCGGAGATCTGATTAAGGAAGGCGCAATGGCTTTTTTAAGAAGAGAATACACTATCCTTTCAATTTTCGTTTTAACTATATTTGTAATATTAATTTTATTTATTGATTTAGACGTTTTTGGATTTATTGGCGAAAGTCAGGGTAATATTAATATGTCGATTTCTTATCTTGTGGGTGCTATAGGATCCGCATTAGCAGGATTTATAGGAATGTCTACGGCTGTCAGGGGCAATACCAGGACAGCAAATGCAGCTGAATCTAGTTTAAACAAAGCTTTAAGTGTAGCTTTTTCTACAGGAGCTGTGATGGGATTCACTGTAGTTGGAATAGGCTTGGTTGGAGTAGGTGTACTGTATTATTTATTTGAAAGCCCAACTGTAATTGCTGGTTTTGGTTTTGGAGCAAGTTCAATTGCTCTTTTTGCAAGAGTTGGAGGCGGTATTTTTACAAAAGCTGCTGACGTAGGAGCAGATTTAGTGGGTAAAGTTGAAGCAGGTTTACCTGAAGATGATCCTAGGAATCCTGCCGTTATTGCCGATAACGTTGGAGATAATGTAGGAGATGTAGCGGGTATGGGTGCTGACCTATTTGAATCTTTCGCGGGTTCTATAATTGCTACTATTGCTTTAGGTGTTGCAGCAACACAAAGTATTACTAGTGACTTAGTAGTTCTCCCTTTAATAATTGCAAGTATCGGTATAGTTGCATCTATATTAGGTACATTTTTGATTAGAACTAAAGATGGCGCAACAATGAGCGATTTGCTATGGACATTAAGATATGGTATTTTTGGTGCTGCTATTCTTACTTTAATAGGCACTGGTGTATACATATCTCTTAATGATATAGATTTTAACTTTTTCTGGGTGATAGTAGTTGGAATAGTAGTTGGAATAGTAATAGGTACTGCAACTGAATATTTTACATCTTATGAGTACGCGCCAGTTAAATGGATTGCTTCCCAATCTGAAACTGGTCATCCTTCAACAATTATTGCAGGGATTGCTGTTGGTTTGTATTCCACAATCATTCCTACTATCTCTATAGTTGTTGGCATAATACTTTCTTTTATCTTAGCTGGAGGTTCAGCTGAAACACCAGTAATTGGATTATATGGAATTGGATTGGCAGCTGTAGGTATGTTGTCAACCCTGGGTATTACTTTGTCCACAGATGCTTACGGTCCCGTAGCAGATAATGCTGGAGGCATAGCTGAGCAGGCAGGCCTTGATCCAAAAGTTCGAGAAAGAACTGATGCGTTAGATGCTTTAGGAAATACTACTGCTGCTACAGGGAAAGGTTTTGCTATTGGATCTGCGGTTTTAACTGCATTAGCTTTGATGGCAACTTATGGAACTGTTGCTGAAATTAGTTCATTTAATATTATGGATCCTAAAGTTCTTGCAGGAACAATTATTGGAGGATTATTACCTTTTGTTTTTGCTGGATTAACTATGCAAGCTGTAGGAACTGCCGCTTCTGCAATGATAGATGAAGTTAGACGGCAATTCAGAGAAATTCCTGGTCTTAAAGAAGGTAAAAAAGGAGTAAAGCCAGATGCTGCTAGAGCTGTGGAAATTTCAACAACTGGTTCTTTGAAAGCTATGATAGCGCCTGGTCTTTTGGCAGTAGTTGTGCCAATAATTGTCGGGTTACTTCCATTTCTTGGAGCTGAAGCATTAGGTGGTTTATTGATAGGTTCAATTGTTTCTGGATTTCTTCTTGCTATTTTTATGGCAAATTCAGGTGGCGCTTGGGATAATGCAAAAAAATATATTGAATTAGGTAATCATGGTGGAAAAGGTTCAGATGCGCATGCTGCGGCTGTGACTGGAGATACTGTGGGTGATCCTTTTAAAGATACTTCAGGGCCAGCCATAAATATTCTGATGAAATTAATGGCTATTGTTTCTATAATTTTTGGCCCATTGTTTTTATAAATTTTTGTTTTTTTCAGTTGCAAAACCTATAAGTTTGTAGATAAGTTTTGCAGCTGTAAAAGAACATGATTCAGGTCCCTCTTTAGGGTTCAATTCTGTCACGTCAAATCCGACGATTGTGTGTTTTTTTGCAGTTTGTTTTATTATAAAATTAATTTCTTCCCAATTCATTCCGCCTGGTTGTGGATTACCAACAGCTGACATTATTGATGGATCTAAAACATCTAAATCGATACTGATATAGACTTGGTCAGAAAGTTGTTTAAGTGCTAAATCAATGTTTTTTTGCAAGTTATTTTTGGTGTGTTCCCAGAAAAAAATTTCATTTTCAGATTTTGATTTTGAAATAAAATTGATTTCTTCATAGCTAATACTTCTTACACCCAATTGAACTACTTTACATACAGATTTCAATCTTCTAGCAACTGAAGCGTGTCCCCATTTAGTTCCCATATATGTATCTCTTAAATCCGCATGGGCGTCTAAATAAAGTATTGATAAATTTGGGAACCTTTTGATTGTAGATTTAACGCTTCCAATTGTTACAGAATGATCACCACCTAAAATACCAGTGATTTGATTTTTTAATTTTAAATTGTCAATAGTATTGATAATTTTTAATTGCATTTCTTTGGGATCACTAGCAAGTGGAGAAATTTCAGGGGTAGTAAAAATTCCTGCTTCTGAGATATCTTTTTTTGTTTCTATATCATAATATTCTAATTCTGAAGAAGCGTTAATTATTGCACTAGGTCCATGACGTGCTCCAGATTTATAAGAGGCGGTGCCATCATAAGGTATTGGTATAAGAATAACTGAAGAATTTAAGAAATTTTTTTCATCATTTCTTAAATCAAGAAAAGTGTTCCATTTATAATGATTTTTGTGGAATTTCATCATGGTTTTATTTATTACTCTAAACTTTGGTTTGAATTGTTTGTAGAGATAGTATTTATTCCCCGATTAATTTTCCAGTATTTAACATTTTTCAATTTGAAATATTTTTTTACTTCAGAAATTATTTCTTTTACATTGAAATTCTTGCAAGAGAACACATCAATATTGATATATTTTCTTGCTGGGAAAGTATGGACGCTTATATGGCTTTCGGCGATAATTACAAAGCCTGATATTCCCCAATCTTCTTCATTTTTGGCTGCATATTTATTAACCTTTGGGCTCATTAATTTAGACATTCCAATTTTATTTGGTAGTTCTTCAAGGAATGTTGTTATTAATTTTTGGTTTTGTAAAATTTTGGTATCACAGTCGTGGCCATCTATTACTAAATGCAATTATTAATCCTTTAAATTTTGTTGTTTAATGATTTAAATCGAACTATTTTATATAATATTATTAAAAAAAATTCAAAATTTTTTGTTTAAGTTGTTATAAATTGTTTTACTTTTTCTCGAAACTAATTAATAAAGTCAGGCGTGATAAGAAGTTCGGCCTTCTTTTTGTTTTAATGGTTTTGCTTTTAGGAGTTACGGGAAATAGTATTTGTTTTTATATTTTTGAAAGAGCTGTAGATCCTTCTATAACTGTTTCTGATAGTTTATGGTATAGCGTAATTTCTATTACAACTATTGGTTATGGGGATTTCAAAGCAACACAACTGGGTTCTAGATTAGGAACTTTAATATTTGTAGTATTGATCAGTCTTAGTGCTTTTACAACTACTGTTGGAATTATTGTTGATTGGATTACTGACTTAAGAGAAAGGGAGCGTCGAGGTATGACTAAAGTTAATTTAAGAGATCATTTGATTATAGTTAATTTCCCTGGAGAATCTAGAATTTTACAAATAATTGCTGAATATTCTCTAGCTGACAACAATACATCTGATATAGTAGTTATTTCTGATGAAATTGAACAACTACCTTTTAATCGAGAAAATGTAACTTTTATTAGAGGTTGGCCACTAGAACAAGAAACTTTTGAAAGATGTAATATTTCTATGGCTTCTCAGGTAATGGTTTTAAGCCCCAATTATATGGATCATAGAAGTGACAGCTTTGTTGCTTCTATATCTTTTGTGATTCAGAATTTAAATCCTAAAATAAGAGTCGTTGCGGAATGCCTAGATCCTAAACATGAAACACTTTTTGGAAAATCAGAGAATCTTTCTATTGTGCACACCATTCAAATGGCTAATAATTTACTTGTTCAAGAAGCTTCTGATCCAGGAGTAGCTTTATTTACTCATTCAATTACAAGCAATGAAATTTCTGCTAATCTTTTTTCGATAACTATACCTGAAGGAATATCTTTAGATATTACATATGGTCAAATTAGTAAAAATATTATTTCTCTAGGAATAAATCTTTTAGGAATAATTCGAGATAATGTTGTTGTTTCAGATATCGCGAATATTAAGCTTTTACCGGGCGATGTAATGGTTTATGTTTCTGTAGATAGGAAGTCTTGGATAGAAATTTCTTCTAATTTGTAAAATTAATTGTTAAACTTCTTCAGCAACGTCTAGGTTTAGCAAGAAAACGTTTCCTTGGCCAGTTCCTTCTGTAATTTCAACTTCATGCACGTACATATCATGGGCATCTATTAAAGTAGTATTTCCGGTTGTTTTGACAGATATGCCGCTAGGTGTTTTAAAATTTTTATCAGCTTCAATACTATCCATTTTAGTGTAGCTCAAGTTCAAACTCCTTAATTCTAAATTCTATTACATAATATCATATTATTAACGTAATTAACTACAAATTATGATATGTTGAATGATTGAAGAAATTGTTCTCCGTATGGTACGCTTTCTATATGAAAAAAGAAAAAAAAGAACGAATAATTGTAGCTATGAGTGGTGGGGTTGATTCCTCTGTTGCAGCATTGTTACTTCATAAAGCTGGTTATGATGTTATTGGTGTTACTATGCGATTATGGAAATCTACTCAGAAAACCAGCAAATTTAGTAAACAGTGCTGTTCTGTTGATGATATAGAAGACGCACGAATGGTCTGTAATTCTCTTGGCATCCCACACTATGTATTCAATTTTGAAAATGAATTCCAACAACACGTTGTGGATTATTTTATTAAAGAATATGACATAGGACGCACCCCACATCCCTGTCTTGCATGTAATGATAGGCTTAAATTTGACTTCTTGTTAAATAAAGCCATTAAATTGGAGGCAAAATTTGTAGCTACCGGTCATTATGCGAGGATATTTAATGATGGAAAAGAATTTAAATTATTAAAAGCAATTGATCATAAAAAAGATCAGTCTTATGTTTTGTTTAATTTGGGACAAAAAGAACTAAGTAGATTAATGTTCCCGGTTGGTGAGTATAATAAATCTCAAATCAGAGAATTTGCTGAACAATTTGATTTAGAAGTAGCTACAAAACCAGATAGTCAGGAAATATGTTTTATTCCAGATGGAGATTATAAGAAATTTATTGCTGAAAAACAAAAGCCTTCTCCTGGGCTACTTAAGTCTATTGACGGTGAAACTTTGGGTACTCACCCTGGGATTCAGTTTTTTACTATTGGTCAAAGAAGAGGTATAGGTTTGAATGGAGGCACTGGTTCTCCTATGCATGTGATTGCAATAGATCATAAATCAAATGAAGTGATTATTGGCCCAGAGGAATTTCTATATAAAGATAAACTTTTTGCTTCAAAGGTAAATTTCATTTCTGGGAATTTAAATTTTAATAATGGTACTGAAGTAGAAGTTAAAATTCGCTATAATTCAGAGCCACAACCTGCGGTTATAAATATATTGCAAGGTGATTATGCTGAAATTAATTTTTTTAAGCCTCAGAGGTCTATTACACCTGGCCAGGCTGTAGTATTTTACCAAGATGAAGTTTTGATTGGTGGTGGTTTTATTGAATTATCTTATCAATTTCAGAACCAACAAGATTTACCTGTAAGGGTAGATGGAAATGTTAATCAAATAATTGGTTAATGCTATTTCGGTTTGAGGTTTGGATAATAAATTATGTCCCCTCCCCGATTTCTTCAAAAATTTTGTGCTTTGGAGGTATAATCGAGGAGAGGTTTACTAGATTATTCATCAATAATTATGTTTAACAATTATGAAGGCATATCATATTATAGAACATATGTGCGTGTCAACAGTAATTAGATCTTATGTGCTAATTACTATTAAATAATTTGGAATTTGTTACAATAAAGTAGTAGCTAAGGAGAATTTGTTTGTCAATTTTACCAATAATTGAATATCCTGACAGACTTTTGCGTAAAAAAGCGAAACCTGTAACTAATTTTGATAAATCTTTAACGAAACTTGTTGAAGATATGGTGAATACGTTACATGATTCTCAGGGAATTGGACTAGCTGCTAATCAAATAGGTGTATTGTTACGAATTATAGTTTTGCAAATGCCTGATGAAAATTACCCGAGGGTTTTTATCAATCCTGAAATTATAGATCGAGATGGCAATAGAAAGGTTGTGGAAGGTTGTTTGAGTGTTCCCGGGTACCATGGGTATGTTTTTAGATCATTGTGGGTGAAAGCAGTTGGTTTAAATAATAAGTTAGAATATACAAAATTATATGCAGATGGGCTACTTGCTCAGGCTTTAGAGCATGAAACAGATCATCTTAATGGCATAATGTATTTTGATCACCTTAAAAAACATGAAGATCTAATTAAAAATCCTTCTGAACAAGAATGATTTTTTAGAATAAATTTGACCAATTATGTATATACCAGCATCAGAAATACCTTCAGTAGTGCAAATAGTTTCAAAATATGCAAATTCCAGTGACATAAAATGTTTTTTGGTAGGTGGAGCTGTTAGAGATATTTTGATGAACCGCACAATATCAGATATTGATATTGTTGTGAATGTTAATCCATTTGATTTTGCAGCTAAGTTAAGTCAAACATTTGGCTACGGTACTCCTGTTGTATTGGATAAGTCTAGGAGTAACATATGTCGATTAGCCGGCATAGAGAATATCCTTGATGATACAAATTTTCCTAAGAAAATTGATTTGGATATAAAAGAAATGGATGGTTCTATAAGGAATGATTTGTCTAACCGAGATTTTTCGATTGATGCAATAGCGCTTGATTTAATTAATTCCTGCGATGATGATTTTAAAGTAATTGATTTTTCAGATGGAATTTCAGATTTATTAAATAAGAAAATCAGAATGTTAGATGAAAATGTTTTTTTAAACGATCCACTCAGGTTAATTAGGGCAATAAGGTTGTCTTCTGATTTGAATTTTAATATTGATGAAGCTACAGAAGATCAAATTATTAAAGATTCAGAGCTGTTAAAGAGAGTATCATCTGAAAGAGTTCGAGATGAGTTTATGAAAATTTTGTTAAATATTGAATCTAAAAAGTATTTACGTAAACTTGATGATTTATGTTTACTAGAGAAAATTTTTGAAGATTTTATAAAATTAAAAAATTTATCTCAACCTGAAGAACATTATTGGGATGTTTTTGAGCATTCTATTCAATCTGTTGGTTATGTTGATGAATTATTGTATGGATCTGATATTAAAATTGGTAAGCATTTTAATGGTATTGAAGGTATAATTAATGAGATCAGAAGTTTTCGATTAAGTGATGAACCTGATGATCAAAATAAATTTGTACTTTTAAAACTTACAGCTCTTTTGCATGATATTGGCAAATATCCAACAAGATCAATTGATGTTAATGGTAGAATACGTTTTTTAGGCCATTCAGAAGTTGGTGCTAAAATTGCTGATGTTATTTTAACTGATTTGAGAATGCCTAAAAAGTCGATTAATTTTGTTAAAAAATTGATTGATAATCATTTGCGTCCTGGTCAATTATCATCAAAAAAGGATATTCCTAGCAACAGAGCTTTATATAGATTCTATAGAGATTTAGGTGATTTATATATTCCCATAATAATTTTGTATTTAGCTGACGTTCTTGCAGCTGCTGGGCCAAAACTTACACAAAACGATTGGAATAATACATTAAGGTATGTAAATCATATAATTGCTTATCAGAGTATCATTTTAGAGGAAAACAGTTTGAATACATTATTAACTGGGCATGAAATAATGAGTACTTTTGGGCTAGAATCAGGTAAAATAGTAGGAGATTTATTAGAAAAAGTTAATGAAAGCCATGCTTTAGGACAGTTAAAATCTAAACAAGATGCTTTAGATTTGATCGAAGGATTGCTTTCTTTAGGAGAAGATTTTGCGAAGGAATATTAGATCTATTGTAGTAATATTTTTGCTTGCTACATTTTCATTTTTAGTTTTAGGTTTTCAGCAGATAAATTTATCTAGTTTTCAACGAGGTAATTCAGACACTCCTTTAGGTTTGGAATTGGGGTTGGATTTACAGGGAGGTAGCCATCTTGTATATCAAGCAGATATCCGAGAAAATGGCGAGAGTATACCCCCTACAGCTGATCAAATGCAGTCTTTAAAAATGACTATTGAACGAAGAGTAAATTCTTCTGGATTAGGTGAACCAATTATTCAGCTTTTGGGTAATAATAGGCTGTTAGTTCAGTTGCCTGGAGTTAATGATCCTGATAGAGCTAAGTCAATTATTGGTGAAACTGCTCAGTTGATGTTTATGCATCGAAAAGTTAATTTTCAAGAAGAAATTAATGATTTTGATAGTTCTGATATTGTGAAATTTTCTTTGGCTGCTTTGAAAATGCCTGAAGAAGGTGAAACATTATCTAAAAATGAACAAATTGAGGGTGAATTTAATCCATATAAATTAAATACTGTAGAAAAAAATCAGGTTTTATACTTACCTGTTGATGATGAAAAATCTGTTACTGAATTTATTCAGGAAAATGCATCTTCAATTCCAGTGTTAGCTTTGGAAATCAATGAGCCTTCAGCTCAGGTTTTTGAGAATATTGTCAACCAATTAAGATTTAGTATGGTGCCCCTTGTAGGAAGTAATAAATTTTATCCTGACGCTTTGCAGATTGAACTTTCAGGAGATTTAACTGAGAATATGATTCTCACTTACAATCCACTTGTTCCAAGTGGAGGTAGTTTAATTCCTATTACTGCTAATATAAATTTTTATAAATTAGAAAATGAAAATAACATTTATTTTATCAATATTAGAGACTCTTATGACACTTATAAAAATGCTTATGAAAAATTAAATTCCATGGATTCAATTACATTCACAAAGCGTGTAGGTAAGCGTGATGAACCTATAGGTTTAACTGGTGATGATTTAGATCGTGCATATGCTGGACAAAAAGCTGGAGTAGGAACTCCAATTATAAATATTGAGTTTAATCAAGAAGGTACCCGAAAATTTGCGGAATTAACAACCGAGATTGCTGGTACAAGTGATGAATTAGCAATAATCTTAGATGGTAAACAGCTAATTTCACCTATAGTTAGACAACCAATATTAGGTGGATCAGCTTATATTGATGGATATGATTTCACTGTACAGAGGGTAAGAGATATTTCTTTATTATTGGAATCAGGTAGGTTGCCAGTACCTATAAAATTAATTACTGAGAGAGCAATAGACGCTACACTCGGTATTGATTCTTTATCTAAAAGTGCTTCTGCAGGGTTGCTTGGTATTTTATTAGTGTTGTTGTTTATGATTATGTATTATCGTATTCCGGGTATAATCGCAGCTATAGCATTGATTTTATATGCAGTAATGTTATTGTCTATATTTAAATTATTACCTGTTACTTTAACTCTTTCAGGTGTTGCAGCAGGTATCTTATCTATTGGTATGGCTGTTGATGCAAACATACTCATATTTGAAAGAATGAAAGAAGAATTAAAGTTAGGTAGAACATTATTAACTTCCATAAATATTGGATTCGCTCGTGCTTGGCCTGCAATTAGAGATGGTAATGTTTCTACTTTGATTACGTGTGTCATATTGTATTGGTTTGCTGATACTTTAGGAGCAACCATAGTGAAGGGTTTTGCTGTTACATTAGCTATTGGTGTTTGTGTGAGTTTGTTCTCAGCTCTAACAGTTAGTCGAACCTTATTAAGAATTATTTCACATACTTCTTTGGGTTCAAAGTTAAGGCTTTATACTCCAGCTGGAAAATCTGGTTTATTAAAATAAAATTATTAAGATATGGAGGAATAGTTGGATTTCGTAGGTAAGAGGATTTGGTATTTTTCATTTTCAGTAATTATTGTATTTATTGGAATTATATTTTTAATAATCTCTCCCGGTCTTAAACCTGGGATAGATTTTACTGGTGGTTCAACTTTGAGGTTAAGTTTTGCAAATGATGTAACTCAAGGAAACATCAGGACAAAATTATCTGAATTAGGTCATGAAGGTGCTATTGTACAAAAAATGACTTCTGGAGAAGAAGGTGATTATTTTATCAGGGTTGGAGAGCTTCAGTTAGCTGAAAAACAATCCCTACTCTCTTCTTTAAGAGAATCATTGTCGCCAGATGGAATTAATGAATTATCATTTGATTTAGTTTCGCCCATTGTAGCTTCAGAGACTGTTTTGAATGCAATATATGCTGTTTTGGCAGCTGTAATTGGTATTTTTCTATATATTTGGTGGGCTTTCAGGCATATGCCTAGTCCGGTAAAATATGGTTTTGCTGCAATTATTGCTTTAACTCACGATACTTTAATTGTCATAGGAACATTTTCTATGCTGGGCTATTTATTTGATGTTGAAGTTAATGCAATGTTTTTGATTGCTTTATTAACTGTAGTTGGTTATAGCGTTAATGACACGATTGTTGTATTTGATAGGGTAAGAGAAAATATTAATCTTTATCCTGCAAGATCTTTAAGAGATAATGCTAATGCAGCAATAGCAGAAAGTTTAGGTCGTTCACTCAATACAAGTTTTACTCTATTATTTACCTTGTTAGCTTTAATGATTTTTGGTGGAGATACAATCAAGGAATTTTTATGGGTGTTGTTAATTGGTGTGGTAGTTGGTACTTATAGTTCTTTGGCTATTGCAGCCCCAGTGTTGTTTGCATGGGAAAATAAAGATTTTTCAAAATTATTTAATAGATAAATAATTTTTTCAGGTATAAAAATCCTAACAACAACGCAAAATCAATGTAATGGACAAATAAGTATTGATGTAGTTTGTACAATATTTAATTTTTCAACATTTTGAATGTTTCCAATTGAACTTGAAATTGCAAAAGCTATAGTAAAAACGGATATGATTATCCAAAACATTAATGGAATTAAATATTTTGGAATTCTCATTAAGGAATTAATTATCTGAAAGTATTCTACTTGCAGCAGATAAAGCACTTCCAGGTTCAATTTCATTACCATATCTAGGTAGAAGCTTTTCTAGGGCTGCTAGAAGATTAAGAACATATTCTGGTTTACTTGATTCTCCCATTAGGCCAACTCGCCATACTTTTTCAGCAAATTCGCCTAATCCTCTTCCAATTTCAATTCCGAATTCTCTGAGTAGAATTTTTCTACCTTCAACACAATCAATATTTTTTGGTATTGTAAAGGGGGTTATTTGACTTAATCTATATCCATTTTGAGAAACTACTGTTAAACCTAAAGCTTCTAAACCTGCTCTTAGAGCAGAGGCATTTAAGTTATGACGATCGAATCTGTTTTGTAATCCTTCTTCAACTATAATTTTTAAAGATTCTCTTAAGGCCAAAATCATAGTTACAGGAGCTGTATGATGGTACGTATGTGCATCCCCCCAATAATCTGAAATAAGGCCTAGGTCTAAGTACCATGAGGAAGGCTTTGTTTGTCTGTTTTTTATAGCGTTTAAGGCATTATTGCTTATTGCAGCTGGAGATAAACCAGGAGGGCAAGCAAGTCCTTTTTGTGTTGCTGAATATGCATAGTCAATACCAACAGAATCAAATTCTACCGGATTTGCACCAAGTGATGTGACTGCATCAACCATAAATAGAGCGTCATGGTTTTTTGCAATTTTGGATAAATCTTCTAGAGGTTGAAGTATTCCTGTGGAAGTTTCAGCTTGAACTGTAGTTACAAGTTTAACATTTTTATGTTTTTTAATTTCTTTTTCCAATAAATCTGGAGGAAATGGTTTGCCCCAATCTGAGCGTAAAGGAATAACATTAGCCCCTACCCTGGTTGCCATTTCGAATTGTCTTTCACAGAAAAATCCATGAATACACATAACTACTACATCATTTGGTTCTAATATTGAGTTAAGACCAGCTTCCATTCCAGCTGACCCTGTTCCAGATAAAGCCATAGTAGTAGCAGATTTCGTTGAATAAACTATTTTGAGTAAATCAGAAACTTCTTCCATAATTGAAATAAAATCAGGATCTAAGTATCCAATCATTGGGTTAACCATTGCCTGTAGAACTCTTGGTGGAACCATCATTGGACCTGGCCCTAGCAAAATTCTAGGAGGAATAGTTTGAAATTTAGTTTCTGGTACTTGTTGCATCGAATCTTCCTATAATTATAAATTTTTGAATTAAAATAAAATTCATATGAAAATTTTCTAAATATTATATTTTAGTGAATTTAGAATGTCTATTTTAAAATGTATCAAAAATCTTTTTAGAACATTAGTATATAAGAATATTCAAATATTTCTAAATAGCGTATTATATTTTTGTATTTGATAAATTCAAAGGAGTATATTTTGTCTTATAACCAAAATAGATTTGATTTCATTACTAGGCCTGTGCTTAGAAGTAGAAAATTTAGTGTAACTTCAGGACATTATTTGTCATCTTTGGCGGGTATTAGAATTTTAGAGCAAGGTGGTAATGCTATTGACGCAGCAGCAGCAACTTCTTTTTGTCTAAACATTATTCGACCAGACAACAATGGAATTGCAGGTGAGGTACCAACATTAGTTTATTCAGCAGAAGAGAAAAAAGTTTTTGCAATTAGTGGAGTTGGTTGGTCTCCTAAAACATTTGATATCAATTGGTGTAAGGAAAATAATGTAGATATTATACCAGGGGATGGATATTTACCTGCCACTGTCCCAGCTCCTGTAGGCACATGGTCTTTAGCACTTGCTAGGTTTGGAACAATGGGTTTTTCTGAAATACTTCAACCTGCAATAGAGTTAGCTGAAAATGGTTTTCCAATACATGAACAATTACATCAAACTTTAAAAAATTATTATCAATCTGGCAAAACTTTTCCTACTACTGATGAGATATTTTGTCCAAATGGGATTGTACCTGATGTTGGTGACAATGTTGTAAATTTGGATGCTGCTAATACTTTGAAAAAATTGTGTTTAGCAGAAAAACAGGGTAGAAAACGTAGTAGGATTGCAGGACTTGAAGCGGCAAATGATGCTTTTTATAGGGGTGAAATTGCTGAAACAATTATAGATTTTATTCAGACAAATCCAGTGGAAGATATTTCAGGAAAGTCCTTTAAAGGTATGTTAGATTTTGAAGATTTTTCTGAATGGAATGCAACGATTGAAGAACCTGAATCTATTAATTTTAGAGGTTTAGATGTGTTTAAATGTCCAACTTGGACACAGGGGCCTACATTTCTTCAACACCTTGCCATTTTGGATACTTTTGATTTAGAAAAAATTGGACATAATTCAGATGAATATTTACATATATTAATTGAGTCTGGAAAATTAGCTTTTGCAGATAGAGAGGCGTATTATGGAGACCCAAATTTTGATCATGTTCCTTTAGATGTTCTTTTATCTAAGTCATATAATTTAGATAGAAAGAATTTAATTAAAAATACTGCTTCAATGAAAATGTTGCCCGGGGCAGTTACTGATAAATTCCCTGATTATGCAACTTATTTTGATGTAGTTGAAGATAATCGAAAAGCTTTAGGTTTAGATACTGGTGAATTACCGGATTTTGATCAAACTGGAATTCATACTGGTGGTGATACAGTTCACTTAGATACAGTTGATTCATTTGGAAATATGGTTTCTTCTACGCCAAGTGGAGGTTGGTTAGCAAAATACTCACCAGTTATTAAAGGCTTGGGTTTTCCTCTAGGAACTAGAGGACAAATGTTTTATTTGAATCCCAATAGGCCTAATGCATTATTTCCTAGAAAACGTCCTAGAGCAACACTTACCCCTACAATCGCAACAAAAAATGGATTGCCTTATCTTGCCTTTGGAACTCCCGGTGGTGATAGTCAAGAGCAAACTACAATTCAATTTTTCTTGAATTATCATGTTTTTGGAATGAATTTACAAGAATCTATTGATGCTCCTAATTGTGTTATTGAACACTTCCCTAGCTCATTTTACCCTCGCGAAGGTATACCTGGGGCAGTAACAATTGATGGGAGGTTTCCAAAGAATATTATTGAAAGTTTGAAAAATCGTGGACATAAAGTTAAAGTTGGGAAACCTTATTCAGTCGGTGAAGTTTCAGCAATAAGTGTTGAAGCTGAAAAAGATGGTTTAATTTCTTCTGCAGCTTCAGCTCATGGTGGATTAGCTTACGCAATTAGCAGATAAAGTTAGTTACCTTTTTGCTTGAAAGAAGAAATAACTTTTTTATTTGCTTCAATAATTTGCCCTACGTATTCTTCTGTAAAAAATGGCTTCATAGAAAATCCAATACCTTTTGACATGAAATTTTCGCCAAAAGAATTATTAATTTTTCTGTAGTCGATTGGTGTTTCTCGATTATAATCGAGAGGGAATCTTGAATTTCCATATAGGTTTGGTTCAGCTAGGAATGGGTTTTTATAAAGTGGTCCATGTTCAGGTGTTCCTAAATAAGGACCTGCACACGGAATTCCTTCTGCAGAAATAGCTTCGGCATATTCATTTGCTGTACAATTCAAAGCTTCAGTGTCTAGGGTAAATCTTAAGCCCCAATAAGTGTGCTTAACACCAGGTCTGACCATTTGAGGAGTAATTTCTTTACAATCTGATAAACCTTCAATTATATTGTTTGCAGACCTGATTTTACTGTCAACATAACCATCGACTTTTGTAAGCTGTACCCTGCCCATTGCACCCATAATTTCATTAACTTTATAATTTGGAGCTAGAAAATAATTTGCATAAGGTTGTCCATCAAGGGAAGTTGTTTTTCTTGGTAATGCTGCATCAATAAATAATCTGGCTCTATCCCAGAGCTCAGTGTTATTTGTTAAAATCATACCACCTCCACCTAAGTTCAGATGCTTTCCACCGAAACTAACACCTGCAATATCAGCAAGGGAACCAGCTGTAACACCATTGTCTTCAGAAAAATGGGATTGACAGCAATCTTCTATTAAATATATTCCATGTTTATCAGCAATTTTCCGTAGTTCTCTTACGTTAGCGATATTTCCCATAAGATTAACTACAAGAATTGCTTTTGTTCGGGAAGTAATTTTTGATTCTACTTCTGCAGGGTCTAAGCACATTGTTTCATCAATATCTGCAAAAATAGGCACGCAATTCTGAAGCAAAATTCCGATAATACTTCCCCCGGAAGTCCAAGCTGTTGTAATTATTTCATCCCCAGGATCTGGATTCAGTGCCCCAATACATGTATGCATTGCTGAAGTGCCAGAGTTAACCATAACACCATATTTAATTCCATATCTTTTGGAATATTCGTCTTGAAAAGCTGCTACTTCAGGTCCAGCAGGAACTTTGAGCAGAACTCCAGACTTAATTACTTGTGAAATGACTTTTATATCATCTTCACCAAAATTATGGGTGGGACTAGAATCTTGTTCAGAACGAACAGGAATCCCTCCATCTATTGCTAGCTTACTCATGGATTACTCCCATGTTTTATTTAATTTTATCTTTCTCTAAATGCAGTTACCACTTTTCTATTAGCTTCAATGACTTGCCCTACGTATTCTTCGTCAAAACTTGGTTGCATTGAGAAAGCGATTCCTTTAGACATCAATTCTTCTCCATGAGGATTATTCCATTTTCTATAGTCTATTGGTGTTTCTCGATTATAATCGAGAGGGAATCTTGAATTTCCATATAGGTTTGGTTCAGCTAGGAACGGATTTCTATAAAGTGGACCATGTTCAGGTGTTCCTAAATAAGGTCCAGAAAATGGAACACCTTCAGCTGCAACTGCATCAGCATATTCATCTGCAGTACATTTTAGAGCATCAGTATCAATAGACATATTTAAAGTCCAATAAGTGTGTTTGACGCCAGGCCTAACGGCTTGAGGTGTAATTTCTTCAATATCTGAAAGACCATTGATTATATTGGTTGCAGATCTGATTTTACTGTCAACGTAGCCATCCACTTTTTTAAGCTGCACTCTTCCCATTGCGCCCATAATGTCATTGATTTTATAGTTAGGTGCAAGGAAATAATTTGCATAAGGTTTACCTTCAGCGGGACCATTTGCTCTAGGTAGCGCTGCATCGTGGAAAAGAATTGCTCTTTCCCAAAGTGCTGTATTATTTGTATAAACCATTCCTCCTCCACCTAGGTTTAAGTGTTTACCTCCGAAACTTAATCCAGCAATATCAGCTAATGATCCAGCTGTAATACCGTTGTCTTCAGAGAAATGAGATTGGCAGCAATCTTCTATTAAATATATTCCATGTTTATCGGCAATTTTTCTTAGTTCTCGTACATTAGCTATATTACCGAATAGGTTCACTACAAGAATTGCTTTTGTTTTAGAGGTGATTTTTCTTTCAACGTCATCTGGGTCGAGACACATAGTATCATCAATGTCTGCAAAAATAGGAACACAATTTTGTAGTAGAAGTCCTAATATACTTCCTCCAGAAGTCCAAGCGGTGGTAATTATTTCGTCTCCTGGATTTGGATTCATAGCTGCAACGCAAGTATGCATTGCTGAAGTACCAGAGTTAACAGCTATTGCATATTTAACACCATATCTTTTTGCAAATTCATCCTGAAATGCTCCAACTTGTGGACCTTTACCAATACTTCCAGAATTAATCACTTCAGAAACGGCTTTTACATCATCTTCACCGAAATCATGCGTGGGCCAATTTTTTGGTTCAGAAATAATTGGTTTTCCACCGTCAATAGCTAATTTTTCAGACATTTTTTACACTCCAACAGAATTGATTATAAATTTTAGACAAAAGTATACTAAAATTATTCTCGATCCTACAAATTAACATTCGCTTTGTCAAGTTTGAAGTAAGGAGTTTTATTTTGTTTGGAAATTTTTCAAACTATAACGTTGATAAGGGTCAAAGAATTTTCGTAATCCAATACCTGTAAGATTAAAACCTATTATTGTTATTGTAATTGCTATAGCAGGTGCAATTGTTAACCATGGCCACTTAAAAATAGCAAGTCTAGCTCCAGAAAGCATGCCAGCCCATTCAGGATATTCAGGAGTTTTCATTCTAAGTATATCTGCAGAAGCTCGTTCTCCTACGTATAATCCGAGGAATCCCAGTTCTGCAAGAGTTAGTAGTACAGCACTAAGTTCTTGTGTTGTTGCAGGTATAATCTGTGCTGAAATATTAGGTAATATATGTTTGTAGAATATCTGAAGCGGCGAAGATCCTACAGAAATTGCACTTTCAATATAAGGTTGATTTTTGACCCAACTGATTGAGTTGTTAACAAGGTTAGTTTGCTCAGACCATCCTGTTAATCCTAAGCCAAATATAAACACCCATATGCCATTGCCTCCTCCCACAGATTTAATGAAAATTAATGCAAATAAAAGACTTGGTATTGAAGCTGAAACGGATGCAATTGATAACATTTGTTTGGATAGATTATTTTGTTTTAGTCCTGAATATATTCCTATTAGGCTGCCTATTCCAAGTCTTAGAATTGTTACAATTAAACATATAGTCATAGTTTTTTTAGTTCCATGTATCACTCTACTTAACATGTCTCTTGCTTTTGCGTCTGATCCCATTAAATATTTTTTGTTTGGAGAAAAAGGAGCAGCTTGAGCCTCTCCATCAAAATTTTGTAAAATCCTCCCTCTTTCTTGGGGGTCAAAAGGGGCAGCATGTTGAGGCCAATAAGTAAAATATAAGACTACGATACAAATCAAAATTCCTGCTATTAAAGCAGGGTTAGATAAAATTGTGAATATTTTTTCAAATATATTTAGTGAATAAATTTTGTATGAGTTTTTTTTCTCATCCTGAATATTTGATGTGTCAAATAACTTAAGAAGTAATTTAGCTGGGGTATTAAAGTTATTTATAGCAAAGCTGGAAGTGAAAATTAAAGACAAGAATATTAAGATGTAGCCGGAATATGTGACCCACCATACTGCAGTATATTCTTCGATAGCTACAATCAAATGTATTCCATTTCTTTGATTAATTAAATAAAATTTTCAACTTGTAATATAGATTATAATGCATTTCTCGAAGCTATTAAATTTATATTATGTTTAGTGATGATATTTTATTGCGTTTCCTGCAGCAATTTTTCCGAAAACAAGCCCCAAGCATAAACCTCCACCATATGAATGATTATAGATTCCACCAGAATCGCCACCAATAGAATATAAGTTACCTATAGGAATGTTTTTATCATTTAAAACCTGTGCATTTTCGTTAGTTTCTAATCCACCAAGTGTTAGGGTGATTCCAGTTGTAAGAGCTATTGCGTAGTATGGTGGTGTTCCAATAGGGTTGAAATTTTTTGCTCTAGGTATAGAGATTGAAGAAGTATTTTTATTAATTAAGTAATCATTATAACCAAGGATATTTTTCAGAGACGCTTCTTTTTTTACACCCCAATAACTTAAAGTTTCAACAAGTTTTTGTATAGAATTTTCTTTAGTAGTGAGAGCATTGATTTCAATTGATTTTTTGAATGGATCGTTAATTATTTCTCCAGAAATAGATTTTTTTATTCCATACTTTTTGTATATTTTGTCATCAAAAATCATATAAGAAATTGCATTGTTTTGTTGGATTGTTGCTTCGGCATTTGATTCATCACATATAGATTCATCTGTGAACCTATTACCATCTTCGTTTAGTAAAAGACAATGTTCTGAATGATACATAGTAAATTCCGAAAATCGATTTCTAGGTACTTCTGCAGGAGGTGCTGGCATTAAATGACCATAAAAACTATCCATTGATTTACTTTTTTTTGCACCAAGGGATGTAGCTAATTTCAGTCCATCGCCAGTACTATATAAATTACCTCTTACTATAAGTTTGTCACTCCATTTTCCGAAGTGTTCATTTTTTAGAGTGGGATTATTATGAAATCCTCCAGTTGCTAGAATAAGTGAGCTACAATTAATTGATTTGATTTGAGAATTGGTTTTTATTTCGATCTCTTCAATTAATTTATTAGAATTACATTTGATTTGAGTTATATTTGAATTAAATATAATTTCGCCCCCAAGTTCTAAGAATTTTTCAGTAATAAATTGAGTGAAATATTCTGAATTTGGAGTCATTTGATAGCAATGTCTATCAGTTTCTCTATATAAAGCAGCAGTTACATTTTTTATAGGAGCACCTAAGCTTATTAACCACTCAATGCTGGGTAAAAAGTTGTCAATTAATTTTTCTCCTAACATTGTGTTGCCATGAGGGTTAATTTTTTTATAGTCTGAGTGATTTTTAAAGCACCAAATGCTTCCACCAGACATTTTCATTGATCCCCCAGTTTTGGAACTTTTTTCAATAATGATAGATTTTTCACCTTGTTGTTGTATATAAGTACCAGCAATTAAACCAGCCATACCACCACCTAATATGACTATTGGGTTTTGTTTTTGCAATATTGAATGGTTCATATTTTTAAATACTCCAGTTATTTTTTTTGATTGCGGATTGATTTTCATATCTAAATGAACTGAAAACAAGCCCAGACACACAAGAATATTGTAGAATTTCTTCTTGATCTTTTGAAGTTGTATTTGCCCATTGTCTACTGATATATAGTTTAGATGTATTATTCGGGAATTTTTTAGAATAGATTTTTTCTAAGTCTTCAGAAAGGGATTCCATTTTAAATTTATCATTGTAATTTTGTAGATATCCGTATCCTCTATGCATAGGCCATAAATCTATCCATAATGAAGGACATTTTGATGAATTTTGATCAATTGCTATAAAATCTACTAATTGTTTATCGACCCATTTTCTCCAGTTTAGTGTGGTGTTGTTTAATGGAGGACCAAGCACTTCGCCTCGACTACATCCTATACCTAGTGATCTATGATTTTTTTTAAGTTTGTTGTTTAACTCGGATAAAAAAAGTGTTAAATGTTCTCCTTGAAGATCTCTCCATAATTGCAAATCAAAATCATCTTTTAAAATATTTTTCCCAAATTTATTTTGGAATTCTTTAACAATTGGCTCATTGAAACCGAATTGATCAGCAAAGTCGGGAGGCTTTGACTGCGATCTCAAGCATAAAAAAATTCCATCGAAATCATAACCATTTATTAGTTTGAGATATTGGCTTTGTAAATGTTCTCTTACTTCAGGATATGCTAGACAAAGGACACCCCATTGTTTATTTCCAAATCTGTCTTCTAAAACGTATTTTGGATTTTCATGACTGAATTTTGTTTGGAAACTAATATCTTTTGCATGCCATTTATTATGGTATGAAAACTTTCTAATGTTTTCATCAGGTAGTGGCCATCCATGATCGTTTAATGTTACATATACATAATTTTTTAAACCATGCTGATGTGCTATAGAGGTTGAAATTTCAAAATCATCGAAGTCAGGTATATTTTTATGAATTTTCTCAGCATATTCATAGCCTTTAGCAGTAAAAACATAATCGTCTTGTCGAGACCTATTTTCTCTCCATAAAATGGTTTCTATGTTTAGTTTTTTTTTCCATTTTGCAAAAGATTGGTCTAGGCTTTCTGGTGTTTGAAGTTTACCTTTGCCTTCGCCAAAAACCAGATGGTCTCCCCATGAAACACTCATTATATTTTTTGATTTGGGGTTAGAATTATAGATGGAATTTACTCCTTTGGCATATATTCGTTAATTAATGTGATCCATCTGTTTTTGCTCTCTTTAAGTCCACCAATACGGTTTCTTTCTAACCAAATCTTTTCATATTCTTTAATAAAATCAACTAAACTTTTGTAAATATTATTGCGTTTTTCTGGAGGTATTTTTTTGATTTCAGAAACAACTATGTCAGACAAAGGCTCTGTGTGTGTAAATACAAATTGAGGCCAAGATTGGTTTTGGGTTGTTTTGATATTTTTGTGATTTATTTTTGATTTTTCTATTCCAATATTACAAGCTATAGTTAGCATTGCAATTGTATTTTTTAATTCACGGATAATTAATTTGGAATTACCTTCTAGTAATTGAATTTTGTCAATATCTTTAGCAATTGAATTAATTTTTTCTAATGTTTTTTCTAATTTGGATTGATTTAAATTTTCCAGTTGATTTTCTTGTCTAGGTGATCTTAATATCAGACTATGTAGTAATGAATTATTCCTAAATGAAGATGTATTGGTTGTATCATCAGTAGTTAATTTGTATAAATTTCCTAGTTCTGAAATAATTTTCCCAGCTTTCATAGATTTATCTTTATAACCGTGTATGTTTAATGATGTAACAAGATCAATATCAACATTTTTTGAATAATCCCAAGAAATTGCAGCGCCATACATTAATCCAGGATAACTTATTGGAAAATGTTGCCAATGCCCGTTATCTCCCCAGTCGGTATTAAGTATACCTATAGCATTGTATTTAAGCCCTACTTCAGTTGCAATTTTGATATTTTCTTTAGCATGATCTATTCTGCCAGCTATACTATTCCAAGATTGGTTACCTGGACAAACATAAAATGAAATATTGTTTTCAAATAATTTTTTACAGTATTCTTCAAAAGGGTATCCAGGGCTATATCCCCATTCTAGTGCGATAGCATTTTTAGGGATTTGTGATAGCATTTCAGGGTGATGGCGTGTGATCATGTCTGACCAAAATTGAACAGTCTTATTCTTTTTTTCTAGAAGAGTATGAATTTTTTTGAAAAAATCCATAAATACTTGTCCTGTTCCAGTAGAGTCACAGTCTTTTTTTGATTTCCCGTGCCCTAAAACTACTTCATCTAATCCTATATTTATTTGATTACTGGAAAAATTGGGTAACAATTCATTAAACAGCTTAGACAGAAAAGTTATTGATTTTTTGCTTGATGGATTTAATGCAGTTGGTCTTGAACTTTTAGGGTTTTCAGCAATTTCTGGATAATGAGGTAACCATCTATCGAAGTGGCCAAATGAATTTTGATTTGGTACTAATTCAATAAAATGTTGTTTGCAAAATTTATCTAGCTCTTTGATTTCTGAAGCTGTAATTGGTGAAGAATTCTGCCAAACTTTTTTATGTTCTTTATATGCAAAAGTATGCTCTGAATATAATTGGAATTGATTAATTTTCCATTCTGACAAAATAGAGACTAAATCTTTTAATGTTTGAAGATTAGGAACTTTATCTCTACTTATATCTAACATCACTCCCCTATTAGGATAATCAGGCCAATCTTCTATATAAGAACAAGGAATTTTGACTCCTAAAGAATGATTTTGGATAATTTGTTGCAATGTTGTTGAGGCATGCCATGCACCTTCATTATCATGAGCTATTATTTGGATTTGATTTTTTGTGATATTTAATTTATAGCCTTGTGGGTGTTGAATAAGTGATTTATTTAATTCGATAGATAATAGAATTTGAGATTTTTTATTAACAGAAGTTATTTGTGTGTTAGTAACTAATTTGGATAAAATAATTTTAAGTTTATTAAGTACAGTTGAGTCAATGTTTTGAGTTTTTGAGTAAAAAATTAAAGTATTATTATTTGGTTCGAAAAAAGTTTTTTTTGTGATGTGTTTTTTTGGTATAGGTACCAAAATTTGATTTTGGTTAGTCATATAGAAGTCCTATCTGATAACTGGTATTAAGTGATATGGATTATATTCGAAATTTAAATCATATTTCAAGATTAAGAAGTTTTATTGCATTTAATCCTAAAATTTTCTTTTTATCTTCATCAGAGATATCTATTGTAATTATTCTAGCTATTTGGTGACGATGATCCATTAGAGGCATATCTGAGCCAAATAATATTCGATCAGCAAGTCCATGATTAACAGCAAAAGAAATTCCGTGTAATGGTGTCGGAGATCCACAAGTTTCCAGCCATACATTTGGTAATTCTTTTGCAACTGTTATTGTGTTTATATCGGGCATTTCTGCACCATGTGCAATCACCCATTTTATATTTGGATAATTTGTTGTAAATTTTTCATATCGATCTAATATTTTTATATTTGGAGGATCTGCTGGATCCGTTGCGTGGCACATGATTGGAATTTGTTTTTCATTTGCCCATTCATATATGTGAGTATATTCTGGATGATCACTAGGTTTTCCAAAGTAAGCTGGATATAATTTTAAGAATTTAAATTCTAAATTATTAAATGCATGATCTAGTTCTTTAACAGTTTCTTCAGGATAGTGAGGGGTTACAAAAGCAACTCCTATAAACCTATTTGGGAATGTTTTAACGAACCTATTATAAACCAAATTATTTGCCCAACGTGAATTTCCAAAATATATAGAGTTAATGCAAGCTTTATCTATACCAGTAGAATCCATGAGTTTAATAAATAATTGTGGATTATCTATAACACCGTGTCTACCCCAAAGACCACCATGGGCATGAAAATCAATTATTGGAGTGTCAATCATTTGACAAATGTTTGAATAATTTTTCAAAATTTATGATTTTCCTTTAAATAAAGCTTCGCCTGATAATTTTCCTGTATTTTCCCCGTGATTTATAACAATATCTCCGTTAACTATTACATAATTGATACCTATAGGATATTGTTTAGGGTTTTTGATTGATGCATGAGTTTTAACAGTTTTGGGATCAAAAATAACTATATCAGCTTTATATCCATTTTTTATTTCTCCTCTTTTTGTTAATCCTAATCTTTGAGCTGGGAAAGAAGTCATTTTTCTAATTGCTTCAGGAAGTTTAAGATGTTTTTCAGATCTTACAAATTCTGCTAATAC
Organism: SAR202 cluster bacterium; assembly: GCA_009392295.1. Taxonomy (GTDB): domain Bacteria; phylum Chloroflexota; class Dehalococcoidia; order Lucifugimonadales. Next base: position 168,432 of record VFGW01000020.1, on the reverse strand, counting down.
TATAGGGAAACATCCATATGTACGTGGATTTTGGAATTCTCCAAATAATATTGCGTCACTTGCAATCATTCCATAAGGATGAGATACGAATGCAGGCAATGTGTTAGAGTTTGTTCCTACGCCTACAATTCCTATTCCAAGGTTTTCTTCATGCATAATTTCAAATAATGTATCAAACATTTCCTGGCTTCTAAGTTCTGAAATTTCTAAGATGGTTTTTCCTTCATATATCTTGTTTTTTGGCTTATTAAAATTGGTTAACCAACAGTTTTCAATAGCTTCTCGATCTAATTCTGATTTTAATTTAACTTGGTCATCTTTATTTTTTAATGCATGCATTAGCCTTTCCGGGCCGCCATCTTTTGTCCAGTCAGGAAAATTTATTGCCATGCTGGTACCGAAGTAAGGATAAGTGTAACAATCAAAAGTTACATCTAATCCTTCTGCTCTTGATTTTTCTACTAACCCTAAATATTCTAAATGGCTTCCTACGCCCTGTTGGTTTTGTCTGTAGTGGGTTAAGTGAATGGGACAACTGCTTTGTCTACCTATTTCAATAGCTTCTTCGTAGGGGGCTAAAAAGCCATTTGATTTTAAAGTAGACCTCGTATGAGTATGGTAGAATCCTCCCATATTTGCAACTACCTTTGAAATTTCTATTAATTCGTCTGTACTAGCAAATGAACCTGGAGCATAATCTAGTCCTGTAGATAATCCCCAGGCACCTTCTTCCATAGATTCTCTCATTACAGATTTCATATCAAGGATTTGTTTTTTGGAAGCTGGTTCGTTTTTCCAGCCAACAGACCAAATTCTTAATGGAGCATTTCCTAATATATATGCAATATTTATAGAAACTTTTTTATGATAATTATTGAGTAATTCGGGTACAGTAAGCCATGAAGCTTCTTTAGGAGGATAGCCGTTCAACCCAGAATCTAACCAAATATATCTTTGTAAATCATCTTTGGATTTGAATGGAGCGTGTGAAATTCCATCTATTCCTACAAGTTCTGTTGTAACTCCTTGACGGATTTTTGGGTCGTGATGAGGTTCGCCCAATATTGTGAGGGGTGCATGAGAATGAAGATCAACAAAACCTGGGCATACTACTTGATTAGTAGCATCAATAATTGTTTTTGCTTCTAAACCATTGTCGCTTCCACGGATTATCTCTATAGTATTATTTTTTACAGATACACTACCAAAATAACCTGGATTTCCAGAACCATCTATAATAAGTCCGTTTTGTATAAGTAAATCTAGCATTATTGAAGTTTCAAACAAATTTTAAGGTATTAAATTTTTAAATTATATTATCAACAAATTTAATCTAATATTCCTAAAATTGGTCTATAAAGACATATTTTCCTAGAACTTTTACTTTTTTTTAAATTATATAATCTTCTTTGAGTAAATTAATGCTATTTAAATTATTAAATATAATAAGTAGAAATAAAATGGAACATTAATTAATTACATTTAGATATTGCTTGTTATTTGTTATAGATGTACGGTTGTGTTGCTTATTGAAAATTTGTAGGAGGATTAATTTTGGTAATTAAAGGATTTAATCATGTTGGATTGGTTGTGTCTGATTTGGATAGAGCAATATTTTTCTATCAAAATGCTTTAGGTTTACGTCTTACCCAAAGACAAATCAGGAATAGAGGACCTATTGAAAAAGTTGTTGGATATTCTGATGCACATTTAGAATTTGCTTTGATGGAATTTCAATCTGGTGGAACACTTGAATTAATTTATTATTTTTCTCCTGAGTCAATTGATAGGCCTACTCAACATCGCAGTGTGGTAGGTGGCTCTCACATAGGATTTAATGTAGAAAATATAGATCAAGTTTTTGATTCGATCAAAAAATATGGTGCTAAAGAATTAAATCCTCCTGTAGAAGTGATACCTGGTAAAAAAGTTTGCTATTTACAAGATATTGATGGAAATTGGATTGAGCTTATTGAAATGAAATTATAACCAATTATTAAAGAATCCGTTTAACTTATTAATCATGCACTATTAAATTTGAATTTTAAAATTAGTAATGAGGCCTAAAATGAAATTGTCTATTCTCAATAAACTTTTCCCAGATTTGAACTTAAAAATTTTATCAGCTTTTTTGTTGTCTTCAATTTTAATAGCAGTAATTTTTTATTTTGGGTATCAGCAGATTTTCAATAATGATTCTGCTTCTGATCAAGAAAATATTCAAATAATTCCAGTGAAGCGTGGTGATCTGGTAAATTCTATATCTATTAATGGTAGTTTAACTTACCCCAACAAAGAGAATCTGAATTTTGGAAGTAATGGAGTATTATCAGAAATATTAGTGGAGCCAGGAGATAGAGTTACTAAAGGTCAAATTTTAGCTGTTTTAAGTGATTCAGATATTGCACAATTACAAAAAGAAGTAGCTCAAAAACAGGTAGATCTTAACGATGCAAAAGATGCATTAGATTTAGCAAAGGAACCAAATTCACAAATAGATTTAGATTCTGCTAAATTGAATATTGAGAATGCTAGAGAATCTTTACGGTTGATTTTAGCGCAAGCTGATTTGGAATTTGTTCAAGCTCAACAAGCTGTTACCAATTCCATTATTCAATTGTCTGTTGCTCAGCAAAATATAAAAGATTATGAAATCAATTTCGAATCTGATTTATTTGATGCTGAGATGCAAGTAACGAATTTAAAAGTTTTAATAGATACTTCTTATCAAGAATGGCTTGAATATTCTAGAGGGCCTATAGAAGAAATTGAAGATACCGAGACTGAAATAAATACTATATCCAAAAATCTTACTCGTGCTAGAAGCGATCTTTCAGATGCGATAGTAAATAAAGATTTAAAAAAGACGGAATTAGATTATAAAAAAAGAGATTTAGTTAATATTGAAAAATTGTGGGTGAATAATTTGGATTCTGCTAAAGAAACTCTTACTGAAAAGGAAGTTGAATATAAAAATGTATTTTTGAAGTGGTTGGGTATCAGTGAAGTTGATTACAAATCTAATCCCGAAAATCTACTGAGTCAATGGGGAATTAACTTAGATGAGGTTTATGATTGGCGTAATCATGAATCAGAGTTAAAGCTAATTGGTAAAGGTGGAGCTGTTTCTGACAAGAATGAAACAGTTTTTAATGAATTAATAGTCTACAACTGGTTAAAATTTTATCCAGGGTCTGTAGAAGCTTCTTGTGATTCTACTTCTAGTTCAACATCTAATACTAATGGGAAATTTTGTATAAAGAATGAAATGGATTTAGCTTGGGATAATTTGTCAGCTGCACAATCTGATTTTGAAGGTAAATCTTTTGATAAACAGGACGCTATTTTAAATGCGAATAAGGCAATTGAAACTGCTCGAGTCAATTACAATAATTCTTTAGAAGCTATAGAAGATGCCAAAGAAAATGTTGATTCATTAAACTCAGATTTGTCTACTGCTTATGATAATTTGAAAGATTTAAAAAGTCCACCTGATGCAAATCAGATACTTAAGTTGCGTAACGTTTGGCAGAATTATAAGGCTATGTTAGTTGTTGCTTCAAATGAACTGGAGAAATTGAAAAATATTGACTCTGAAACCGAAAAAACAAATTTAATACATGCATTGTCAATAATTCAAGTTAATTTGAAAGAGGACCAAAAAACATTAGATGGTTTGTCGAACACTACAGATAAGGTTGGTTCTGTAACTTTAGCTCAAATTAATTTAGCAAAATCTCAGCTCGCGGATTCTATTGAATCTTTAGCAGCTTTAAATGAAGTGGATCAGTCTCAGATTGAATTGAAAGAAGCTGAAGTCAAAGCAAAAGAAGCATTACTAAATGAAGCTTTAACGGCTTTGTCATTATCTACAATTAAAGCTCCATGGGATGGATTAATTTCATCTGTAAATGAAAACCTTGGTAAACAAGTTGGAATTAATTCTGGAATTATCGAAATTATTGATACATCTTCTATAAATTTTGAAGGTGCTATTGATGAAGTAGATGTTTTGTTCATGCAAATTGATAGAGAGACAATTATAACTCTGGATTCACTACCTGGGGAAATGCTTTATGGTAAAATTTCTCAAGTTTCGAGTGTTGCAACAACACAACAAGGTGTTGTTACATATGATATTAGTATCAGTTTAGATTCGGTTACTGGAATTGAATTACGTGGTGGTTTAAGTGCTGTTGCTGAGATAGTTCTTAAAGAATCAAGAGATTCATTATTGGTACCTATACAAGCTCTTTATGGTTCTGTACAGCAACCAACAGTTAAATTGCTTAGAAATGGTTCGATTATTGAGGTTCCAGTTGAGCTAGGAATCAGTGATGAATTTTGGACAGTTGTTACAAAAGGTTTATCTGATGGTGATCAGATCGCAATGGAAATAAAAGAGGCAAATACAACAAATTCAATGTGGGGATCTAGAGGAGGAGGATCTACATTTAGAAGAGCTGCTACTACTCCACCTAAACCAACTGGAAAATAAAAATGTAATAGGGCTTTTATAGTATGTTAGATTTAAAAAATATTAAAAAAAATTATCGGATGGGAGTAATAGATGTAGAGGTTTTGAGAGGTATTGATCTTTCATTTGAATCTGGTGAAACTGTGTCTATTGTTGGTCCATCTGGCTCTGGTAAATCTACATTAATGAATATTATAGGTTGTTTAGATGTTCCAACAGAAGGTACTTATTTTTTAGATGGTCATAACGTTGCTGATATGAATGAGAATCAGTTAGCTGACATAAGAAATTCTAAAGTAGGATTTGTATTTCAAACATATAATTTATTACCTAGAATTTCGGCACTTTCTAATGTGGAACTTCCGTTGATTTATGGAGATAGGAAAAACTTAAGAGAGCGCTCAATGCTTGCTTTAGAGAAAGTTGGTTTAACGCATAGATATGCACACAAACCAACAGAACTTTCTGGAGGTGAACAGCAAAGGGTCGGTATTGCTAGGGCTTTGGTAAAAAATCCTAGTATTTTATTGGCTGATGAACCAACTGGAAATTTGGATTCAAAATCCAGTAAAGAAATTATGGATATTATTAAAAATTTGAATAAAGAATCTGGAATTACTGTGATTTTAGTTACACATGATCTAAGTGTTGCTAAGCAGGCTGAGCGGATTGTTTCTATTAGGGATGGAAAAATTGTCAATTAAAAATCAATTAATGTTAGAAGTGGTTCAATGATTTATTTAGAAATTATTAAAGTCGCATTTATATCTTTATCTGCAAATAAATTAAGATCTATTTTAGCCCTTTTGGGTATTGTTATTGGTGTTACAGCTGTAATTTCGTTGATGGCGATTGGTAAAGGTACTCAAGAAAGAATTACTTCTAGAATTCAAGAATTGGGTACAAATTTATTGTTCATTAAAGCTGGTGCAACAACTATTGGGGGATTTACAGGTCAGGCAGGAAGTTCATCTAGTTTAACTTTTAAAGATGCGAAAGCTTTGAAAGATCCATTATTTGCTCCCTCTGTGATTGAAGTAGCCCCTGAAATTACAATTCGTTCCCAGTTAGTTTTTGGCAGAAAAAATACCAATGTGACTATTATGGGTGTGACGCCACAACATTTAAGTGTTAGAAATCTAGAAATTGATTCTGGAATGTTTATTTCTTCACCTCATATAGAAACATATAGTGAAGTGATTGTTTTAGGTTCTCAAGTTTCAGAGGATTTATTTGGATTTCAAGATCCAATTGGTGAACATATAAGAGTTAATGGTAAACGATTTTATGTAATAGGTGTATTAAAATCACAAGGTGGTAGTGCTTGGACCAGTAATGATGGTAGAGCTTTTATACCTTTAACTACTGCTTTTTTTAGAATGCAGAAACAAAAGGTAAGTGGAGGAAACATTAATGTAGAAACTATAAATGTTCAAACTAAAGACCTTGAAGTTTTAGATGATGCAATTAATGAAGTTAGTACTATTTTGCGATTAAGACATCAAATTGGTAATGATGATGAAGATGATTTTAATATCACAAGTCAAGAACAAACTATTGAGACATTAAGAGAGACTACTAATACATTTGTAGTGTTTCTTGGAGCTATAGCAGGAATATCATTGATTGTAGGTGGTATTGGAATTATGAATATTATGCTTGTTTCAGTAACCGAAAGAACTAAAGAGATTGGAATTAGAAAAGCTATGGGTGCTAAAAAGAAGGATATTTTATTCCAGTTCATTTCTGAAGCTACAGTGTTGAGTTTTGGAGGTGGTTTTTTGGGTGTTGTATTAGGATATTTGGTTTCAAATGGTTTGAATGGTCAAGCTATTTTGGGTCAAGAAAGTTTTCAAACGGTTTTTAGTTTAGAGGTTGCAATTTTATCACTTGCGGTATCGGCTGCAATTGGATTGTTTTTTGGTATTTATCCTGCTGCAAGAGCTGCAAAATTACATCCTATTGAAGCGTTAAGGTTTGATTAAGTTATTTAGGATTTAAGGAGGAAATTATGAATGTGAAAAGTTTTGCGGTTTTATTTTTCCTTGCTTTAATATTGGGTGCTTTATTAAGTAGTGTATTAATTGTTTTTGATCCGTTCGGTGAAGAAAAACAAGTAAAGTCTGCAATCGCATTTCCAACCCCTACTGTGTCAAAATTCAATTCTGAAAATTCTAATCAATCTAAGCAACCCGAAACAGCTAAATCTCAAGAAGAAAAATCTGATTCTTCGTCGGCTACTACTGCACCATTGAGTGAAAAAGAGATACAAGCTATTAGAGAGAAATTTCGTTCAGGTGCACAGCTAACTCCAGATGAGATAGCTAAATTAAGACAACAGTTTCAAGGTGCTGGTGGATCAGGTGGACGTGGTGGAATGGGTGGTGGTTCTCGTGGATTTAGTGGATCTTCTATTGAAGGTGAGATATTAGAAATTAAAGATAATTTTATTACCATAAAATCAGCTGACTCTTCTACAGAGATTTCTATTTCTGAAGATACAACTATTAGGTTTAGTTCTTTAATATCGTTAAAAGATTTGAAAATTGACACAAATATTCAAATTGTTGGTGAAAGATCTGAAGATGGACAAACTTCTGCTACTTTTATAAGGATTTTAGAACAAAATCCCAATAACTTTAGACGAGGTGGAATGGGTAGAAATTCTTCTCAGCCAGGTAACTTTTTGTCAGGTAAAATTACAGAAATAGATAAATCAAAAATTACTATTGAAACTACCAGAGGTCCCCTATCAGTAAATGTTAATCCTGCCACCGCGATATTAAACACTTCTAGCATTGCAGTTGCTGATCTTTCTGCAGGATTAAAAATTACAGGATTTGGTACTAAAAATGATCAACAAATTCTTGAGGCACGTTTAATAAATGCTTCTACCGAAGAGGCATCTAAGGCTCTTGAAAAATTTGCACCACAGACATGGAGTCTTCAGTAGCTCTTCTAGCCCTAGATATATTTGTCAAGGCAATAATTAATAATATAAATTAAAGTTTATTTTCCGTTTGAAATAAATTGTGAAATTTTTTCAGCTATCATCATGGTTGGAAGATTAGTATTTGCTCTAACACAATCAGGCATTATTGATGCATCTGCAATTCGTAGATTTTTTATTCCATGCACTTTTCCGTATTGGTTGACTACAGACATGGAGTCTTTTTCAGTTCCTAACTTACATGTTCCACTGATATGATGGCTGGTTCTTGCATTTTGTTTGATCCAATGGTTAAGTAATTTATCATCATTTATTTGTTGAAGTGAAGGTTTAATTATACTCGAAATAATTTTTGAATAAGAAGCATTCTCCCCGACCTGTAAAGCTAGCCTTACACCTTCTCGCATTCTACGTAAATCTTCTTCTTCTTGGAAATAATTATAGTTGAGCAGGGGTTGAATTAACGGATTGGGTGCGCGTAATTTTAATTCTCCGCTACCTAATGCTAAATATAAGCAAACAATCATTCCTATGCCACTATATTTATCTTTAGAATGAGCGCCAAAGTAAATGCTTGGAAATATTGTTGCTGTATTGTGTATCAGCATATCATTATTTGAATTGGATCCTGTTGCTGTATAACGTAATCCAATCGTGACACCTCTTTTTAAACTTTGTTTTTCGTGAATATATGAATCTTTTTTTCCCCAAGTTAGATTAACTTGTGGATGGTCACGGAGGTTTTTACCGACTCCAGGTAGATGATTTATAAGATTGATTCCAATTTCTTTAAGGTGTTCTGCAGGTCCAATGCCAGAAAGCATAAGTAGATGTGGAGATCCGATAGCTCCTGCACATATGATGGTTTCTTCAGAATAAAAGTTTGAAACTTTTTGATTTTGAATTACTTCTACACCAATAGCTTTTGAATCTTTTATGATGATTTTTTGTACTAATGAATTGCTTTTCAAATGAAGATTTTTTCTTGATCTAATAGGATTCAAATAACACATTGCAGCATTTTGACGAATTCGATTAACTGTATTAAAAGGTAGTGGTCCTACACCAGTAGAATCTGGATCGTTATGGTCTTTGGTTGGAGGAAATCCTATTGATTGGAATCCTTCGTCAAATGCGATAGCGTCCTGTGTCATTTCGTCTTTTGTATGTCTGCGAACTTGTATAGGTCCTTTTTTCCCGTGGAAATCTCCAGCAAAGTCTAGATCATTTTCAATTTTTATAAATTCAGGAAGACATTTTTCAAAGCTCCATTCGTAATTGCCATTTTCGGCCCAAGAGTTATAATCATCTGGATCACCTCTTAAAAATATTTGAGCATTTACTGCACTTGATCCGCCAACAACTTTGCCTCTAGGTATTAACATAGGGGATTTTTGTTCTTCAGTGGAGTTTGCTACAAAAAGTGATCTATTTTTGTTGCCAGATTTAATCCACCAGTCATTTGTGAGCTCTGGTCCAAATCCGTATTTAAAATCATTAGGAAGAGAATTGAAGTCCCTATAATCTTCGCCAGCTTCAATCAAAAGAATTGATTTTGTAGAGTTTTCGGAAAGTCTCGTTGCGATTATTGAGCCAGCAGACCCACTTCCAACAATAATGTAATCATAGTGAGTTTTCATAAATTTATTAAGTCACCAATAAAGAAGAAGATCGAATTGGAGGTGAGATGTCAGATTCTTTGAGTGGGATTGTTTGTTTTTCATAAATTTGTACTCTATATGACCAATAATCACATATAAATAGATTTAAATCATTATCAAAAGTTAATCCACGTGGTTTTCTAAGTAATTTTTGTTCTTCCAAACTAGTCATTTCACGTAACCTCATTGGATATGCATTTGATAACAAGTAATCTATTCCAGATTTACTAAGAGAAGAGTTTCCGGTGAATTTATCTAGATACATTCCGTTTTCGTTAAATTGTTGGACTCTATTGTTAAATGTATCAGATACATAAAGGTCATCATGTGGATCTACTTCTAGGTAGGTAGGTTGATTAAAATATCCGTTATTAGTTCCCTTTTTACCTATGCTGAAAAGGTAATCATTTGAATAAGAAAATTTTTGAATTCGATTTGTTTTCCAGTCAGATACGTAGATATTATCTTTTGAGTCAGTTGCAACTCCCCATGGCATGTTGAAGTGCCCTTTATTAGTACCATTTTTGCCAAATTGTCTAACGAAATTTCCATCTGGAGTATATTCTTGTATTCTATGGTTTAAAGTGTCTGAAACAATCAAATTTCCATTGGAAGTGAAACATATTCCAGAAGGACGATTAAACTGACCTTCTTTGTCACCTTTAATTCCCCAACTTTTGATAAATTTTCCAGTTTCAGAAAGGATAATAATTTTGTGTTTTCCTTCATCAGAAATGAACAGATTTCCATATTTATCAAATTTGATCGTGTTAGGCCATAAAAGGTGTTCTTCTGAATCGGATCCATATTTTCCGATTGTACCTAAATCTTCATCATCATAAGTTAGAATTCTTATGGTAGCAGCACCTTCAGATCTACATAAAATATAGATTTTTGAATTATATATTCCAACTGAAGTTGGATGGTTTGTAAGTCTTCTCATTCCTAGTGATTTTTTATATGGGAAACCACTTCTGAGTAATGCATAAGGTTTTGAAGTTTTCATTTTCAGATTAAAACACCCCAATCTGTTCAAACTGGCCACCTACAATTTCCGAAGGTTCAATGTTCATCCATTGCTCTAATAATGTTCCGTAAACACCTCTGAAGTCTATAGTATGTTCTAAATCTTCACCATTCTCCCAGTTCTCTGGTTCTAATCTAGGATATTCTGAATATAGACCACCTTTGATAGAATCTCCTATAATGAAAGCTCCTCCCCCAGATCCATGATCAGTTCCGCTTCCATTATCCTGCATTCTTCGTCCAAATTCTGTAAAAACAAGCATGGCTACGTTTTTTGAAGCATTTTGATTTCTTAGATCTTGGAAGAAATCATTTATTGCTTTAGATAAGTCTTCAATTAAAACTGGTTGTACAGGAGTTTGGGTAGAGTGAGTATCATAGCCTCCTTGGGAAACAAAAAATATTTGGGTGCCTAGGTTCGCTAAATGGACTCTTGCTACATCTCGTAGACTTTTTGCAATTTGAGTATTCCCATATTCGATTTCTGATTTGTAATTAATAGGTGCAACTTTAAGCATGTCAGCACCAACTAAAAGATTTTGGCCAGTTTGAGATAAATAATCCATTACTGGACCATTCCCTATTGCAGGCGCATACATTGATTTAAAAATTTTCAATGCCTCAGTTCTTTCATTTTTGTTTTGGATAGGAGTCATAAGGCCATAATTATCTAAATCTCCTACAGATGTAACAGGAACCCCAGGTGAAGAAAGTGCTCGAGGTAAACCTCTGCCAAAATTTACACCTGTCAATACGTTTTCTTTTTTGGGATCAAGTGCAGTAATTGCTTTCCCTAACCAGCCTTCAGTTCCAACTGTTTCAGGTTCACAAGTATGCCAGATATCAAGTGCTCTAAAGTGAGATCTGCTTGAATTTGGATATCCAATTCCTTGAATTATTGCAACACTACCTTGGTCATATAATTCTTTTATTGGAGCCATGTTTTGATGGAACCCAATATTGTCGTCGATTTGAAGTACCTGGTCTTCAGGGACTACAATTTTTTTTCTAGCATCGTAATAGTGTGGATTAGAATATGGGACAATTGTATTAATAAAGTCATTGCCTCCAGTAAGTTGTAAAACGACTAAGACATGATTATTATTTTCCATGATATTCATCCTTTTTTGTTTTATGAGAATTGATATTCTTTTGTAGACACTATAACTTGGATTAATTTTATAACTGTTCGATCTAAATGTTTTTTTAAGCTTTTACCTTCGATTTTTTTTGAATATTCTAAAAGATCATTTTTGGTTTTTGAAGTTATATTTGATTGACCTACGAGTTTTATACATAAATCAATAAGATTTTCGTTAGTAATTTCATCTTTAGAAGTTTTAATTTGATTAATTATTTCCTTGATTCCTGGTTTGTTAGGATCATTCATTTCCGAGACAGCAAAGTTAACTCTTTCATTTAATGTGCCGCCATCGATCCATTCTTTTCCGGTGTGCCATCCTTCAACCGTTGGTGGATTAAGGAGATGTTGGCCCATGTTAGTTATAGCTGAAACATAATCTAGTATTCCTGGTTTGATTTCTCTTAAATTTCCAGATGTTTTGAGAGTATGCGCTACTAGTTCTGCAGGGCTTTTTAGATGTTTGAATTTTGATTTTTTAAACCATTCAGAGTTGAAAAGTGTTCTTAAAATTTCTTTTATATTTCCATTGGATTTATGGTAAGAATCTGTAAGATCTTTAATAGCTTCAGGGTTTTTGGGAGCTACAATATTCCATGCTGGTACTTGTGGTTCGTCTTCTACAAAGAAATTGTAAATATGTCTACAAATAAAATTAGCTGTTGCAGGCTGATGGACTATAATATCAATGACATCTTCACCATTAAAATTTCCCGTGTGTCCTAAAAAATTTTTGGAATCTTGGTTATGTCGAAACTCTTCGTATTTAAAATTTGAAGCGTAATGGCCTGTAGGATATAAAGGTATAGGTTGAGTAAAAGTCCATCCAGTGAAAGCAAGGGCAGCATTTTTAACATCGTTTTCAGTATAATTATTTACTCCCATAGAGAATAATTCCATTAATTCCCTTCCATAATTTTCATTAGGTTCTCCGTCAATATTGTCGTTATTATCAAGCCAAAATAACATCGCAGGATCTTTAGATAATGAAGTTAAAATAGTTTTCAAATCTGATAAACCAACTTCTCTAAACATTTCAAGTTGATTAATTAGTGAGTTTGGATGCTCACTTTTGAACCAAGCAGTTGCGAAAATCTGATGCCAAAATATAGATATTTTCTCACGAAGTGGGTAGCCACCATTTATTATTCTGTATAACCATCTGCCAGACCAAATATCGATACCTTCATGCGAAAAATATCTATCAAAATTATCTTCGTCAAAGGAATCAGGATTTTCGGGTGATAAAATTTGGTCTACAAATTTTTCGTAGGGTATTTGGGAAATTTCGTTTAATTCATCGATAGAACAACCTACACCAGCACGGCGCATTAAATGAGAATATGTTTCGAGTTTATTGTTTGATCCATTATTAATCATTTTCGAATTCTTCAAATTTAATTTCGCATATTGTCCGATAAAAAGGTTTTTAGGTCAATTTAGATTCTTCAAATTAATGTGAATAAATAATGATTATTGATACCATATTATAAAATGTTTCTTTCATAGAATATTATTAGGGTATATTTTGAGTAACAGATTAATAAATGAAACGAGTTTGTATTTACTACAGCATGCTGAGAATCCTGTTGATTGGTATCCTTGGTCTTCTGAAGCTTTAGCTATAGCTAAAGCTTCAGACAAACCAATATTGCTGAGTATAGGTTATTCATCATGTCATTGGTGTCATGTCATGGAGAAAGAATCTTTTGAAAACGACACTATAGCAAAAATCATGAATGAACATTTTATAAATATCAAAGTAGATAGAGAAGAAAGACCAGATTTAGATTATATTTATATGTCTGCAGTTCAATCTATTTCAGGTCAAGGTGGTTGGCCAATGACAGTATTTTTAACTCCAGATAGGAAACCATTTTTTGCAGGAACGTATTTCCCGCCAGAAGATAGAAATGGAATTGCTGGTTTTCCAACAATACTTTTATCAGTTTCAGATGCTTTCAATAACAGACGGAATGATGTACAGTCGGTATCTGATAATGTTGTTCAAAGAATTGCACAAGTAAATTATAGGCAATTCTCCGGCGCAGAGTTTCCAGCTACTTCTTTGGCTAACGCGAAAAATGAAATAATTAAAGAAGTTGATTGGAATAATGGTGGTATTGGTAGCGAGCCTAAATTTCCACAACCAATGATATATGAATTCTTATTGAGTCGAAATTATTCTAATTCTGAAGATCAAATAATTAAGGCTGTGACTAAAACATTAGATTTAATGATGTTTGGCGGAATTTATGATCAATTAAGGGGAGGCTTTCACCGGTATTCCACTGATAAATTTTGGTTGATTCCGCATTTTGAAAAAATGCTTTATGATAATGCTTTATTGGCAAAATTATATTTAAATGCTTATAAAGTTTTTGGGGAAATTCAATATTCGAAAGTTGTAATTGAAATTTTAGATTATGTTAGGGATGAAATGTTGTTAAATAATGGTGGTATTTCTTCATCTCAAGATGCGGATAGTGATTTGGGAGAAGGTATTTATTTTGCTTGGCAACCTAATGAAATTGATTCAATTTTAGGGAAGACTAATGGACATTTGATTAAAAAGTATTTTGGTGTTACAAAAAGTGGGAATTTTGATGGATTTTCCATACTTAGTGTTCCTACTAAAACAGATGATTTTATACAGAAAGAAAAGTTACGCAAGCAAGATTTTGAAGAATTGCTTTTGGATGCTAAATCTAAGATGTTAGATGTTAGATATAAGAGAAATGCACCCCAGACTGACGATAAGGTATTATGTTCTTGGAATTCATTAATGATTTCTGCTTACGCAAAATCAGGTATTTCTTTTGGAAATAAAGAATATATTTCTATAGCTAAAAATACTGGTGATTTCATAGAAGAAAATATGATTGATAATGGTAAATTATTTCATTCATCTGGTGATAGGAGGGTAAAATCTTTTGGATATTTAGAAGATTATTCATTTTATGGTATTGCTTGTTTAGATTTACATGAAGCTACGTTTGATTCTAAATGGATACGGAGGGCTATTTGGGCATCTGAAAAAATTCTTGAAAATTTTTGGGACTCAAGTCAAGAAATGCTTTTTGATACTTTAGAGACTTCTGATGATTTACTACTTAGACCTAGAGATATTTATGATAATGCTGTCCCTTGTGGTTCATCAATTGCCGTAGAATTGCTGTACAAAATTGGTTTATTGACTGGCGACGAAAGATTATTGAAGGTAGCAAAAATTGTTGTTGATAGCATTTTGCCTGTTGCTGAAAAAGCACCAGTAGGTTTAGGCCAATGGCTTTGTTCTGCAGATATGATGATGTATGATACCAAAGAAATTGTAATAATTGGGGAAGCCACAGATTCAAAAACATTTGATTTTGTTAGGAAGGTAAATTCTATATATTTACCTTCAAAAATTGTAGTTGCTGTGTCTGAATCTGACCCATTGCTTCAGGAGATATTATTTTTGAAGGGTAAAAAAATGCTTAATGGCTTAGTTACTGCTTTTGTTTGTCAAAACTATGAATGTAAAGAACCTACAAATGATTTAGACGTATTTTACGAACAATTGATTTCGAAATAGAGAGGTTTATGTTGGACGATTTAGTTGATTTAAAAACAATCACATCTTTATGTAAAAGGCGCGGTTTTTTATTCCAAAGTAGTGAAATTTATGGCGGTTTAGCTAGTACATGGGACTATGGGCCACTTGGAGTTGAATTGAAAAATAATATTAAAACTTCTTGGTGGAAAAATTTTGTTTGGTCTAGGAATGATATTGTTGGTTTAGATTCAGCTATTTTAATGCATCCTGATGTTTGGAAAGTTAGTGGACACGTTGAGAATTTTTCTGACCCACTTGTTGATTGCATTTCATGTAGGAAAAGGTGGCGTGAAGATCAATTAGAATCAAAAAGTTGTCCTGATTGTGGTGGTGCGTTAACCGATGTAAGACAGTTTAACTTGATGTTTGAGACAAATATGGGTCCTATTAAAGATGACAATAGTAATGTGTATCTTCGACCGGAGACTGCTCAGGGAATTTTTGTAAATTTTGAAAACGTAATGAAGTCTATGAGATTGAAATTGCCATTTGGAATTGCTCAATTGGGTAAAGCATTCAGAAACGAGATTACTACAGGGAATTTTATTTTTAGAACTCGAGAATTTGAAATGATGGAAATTGAATATTTTGTTAATCCAGAAAATGATCAACGTGTTTATGATCAATGGGTAACTGATTTTATGAATTGGTATAAAAATCTTGGAATGGATACAGATAAATTAAGGATTCGCGAGCATGACAAAGGTGAGTTAGCGCATTATGCTAAAGCAACTTCTGATATAGAGTATCAATTTCCATGGGGTTGGGGTGAAATTCAAGGGATTGCAAATAGAACGGACTATGATTTACAGGCTCATTCTAAACAAACTGGTCAAAAATTATCATATTTTGATGAAAAATTATCAAAACATATTGTGCCTTATGTGATTGAACCATCTGCTGGTGTAGACAGAATTTTTATGGCAATTTTGTTGGATTCTTACCAGGAGGAAGTTGTATCAAGTATAAATGGTAAGTCAGACACAAGAATTGTTTTAAAATTGACTCCTGAATTAGCACCAATTAAAGTGGCTGTATTACCTCTTAGTCGGAAAGATGTGTTATCGGATTTAGCTACTCAAATTTATAAAGATATTAAATCATCAGCTGTTACTACTGGTGTTGTAGAATATGATGATTCTCAATCTATTGGTAAAAGATATAGACGTCAAGATGAGATAGGAACTCCTATATGTGTGACAATTGATTTTGATTCGCTAGACGATAAATGTGTGACTCTGAGATTTCGAGATACAATGGAGCAAATTAGAATTCCTATATCTGATTTAATTGAACAAATTAGGTTGAATCTGAATAATGGTTAAAACCAGTTCAACATTTAGAAATTTCCTTACTTTTATATTTTTATTGATATCTTTTTCAGTAATATTTTTAGGATTAGGATGTAATTATTTTTATTCAGTAGATATAGGTAAAAAAGCTCCTGATTTCAAGTTATCTGTATTTAAGAACAACAATTATAATTTTGGCCACCAAGTCAGTTTAAGTGACTTTATTGGTACACCTGTAGTGATAAATTTTTATTATCCTTCATGTCCACCTTGTCGTGTTGAAATGCCAGATTTGGAAGATATTTCAAATGAATATGTGGGACAATTACAGGTTATTGGTGTTCAACAATTAGGAATTGATAGTCCAGAAGATGGTCAAAATTTTGTAGATCAACTTGGATTAACTTTTTTATTAGGACCAGATAAAGATAATGAAATTATGAAAAAATATGAAATTGTAGGTTTTCCGACTACAATCATATTGGATAAAAATCATAAGATTAATAAAGTTTGGGTAGGATATATAGGTAAAGATCAATTGATTAAAATTATCGAAGATGTTTTGGATTAATTAAAAAAGTAATGCTGTTTTTCAATTATTAAAATAGATTAGTATAGGATTATTAACTTGGCTCAGGATTTATTTTATACGATAGTTACATGGACGCATATAGTTGCATCAACCATTTGGATTGGCGGTAGTATATTCTATTTTTTAATTTTAAATCCAGTTTTGAATAGATCATTGGGCTCTAGTAATGATATGGCTAAATTAATTGGACGAGAATTTAGCTCAGTAGTGAAAATATGCATTTCTGCTCTAATTGTTAGCGGAGTAATTATGTTGTTTAATCAATTAGCTGCTCCAGATACGATAAATTATATGTATCTAGTAATCTTTTTTATAAAAATTTTACTTTTTATTTGGATGATTTTGATCATTACTAGACATAGAAGGTCTACGAAAATTGTTGGCACTTTAACTACCAAAGGACTAACTTTCTTAGAGAAAATTGATTATTATTGTTTTGGTTATAGTACTTTGGTTTTATTAGCTATATTTGTATATTTTATCTCGAATGCGTTAAGAATAATTTTTTAGCATTATATTTTAGGTGAGTTTGATGAAAATAGAGTTGTTAGAATATTTAATTTGCCCCAAATGTAGACAGGATTTAGATTTACTAGCGGGCTATAAAGGTGACGATGAAGATGTCGTAGAAGGAAAGTTACAATGTAAAAATTGTCAACAAGTTTTTATAATACAAAATAGTATACCTAACTTAGTTGTAGATAATTTTGATTAAAAAATCAGACTATTTAGTTGCAAAAAATCAATATAAGTATTTATATTTTTTTACGCATAAAATATGCGTTTTAGTTAGGTTTTTTTATATCTAATATTTGGTAAAACTGTCTAATGGGATGTGTAAGCCATTAGATACTTCATCTAGTATTTCAATGTGTTTTTTGTGTAGATTAACTTCCAAACTTTTTAAATTTTCATTAAGTTGGGTTCTATTATCTGAACCAGTAATTATAGTTGAAACTTCAGGTTTTGTGAGTATCCATGCTTGTGCGATTTGTGCCATCGTATATCCTAGTTCTAATGAAATAGTTTTTAATGTATTACAGACATTTATTACTTTGTCTTTAAAAATATTATTGAATTGTTCTTGTCTTTTTTTACTCCAGGCTGTTGAAGAAATTTTATTGGAATCGAAAATTTCAGTTAATAACCCTACTGCTAATGGACTAAATCCCATCATACCAATTCCCAATTCTCTAATCATTGGGAACATTTCTTTTTCTAATTCCCTATTTAGTAAACTATAGGGGTTTTGAATGGTAATTAATGGGGCGGCATTGATTGATTTTTGAATATTCAAAGATTTTACTACTTGCCACGCTTGAAGATTACAAACACCAATATATCTAATTTTTCCCTGTTGAAGAAGTATTTCCATAGTTCTAAATTTTTCTTCGTCTGGTGTAGAGTTATCAACTCCGTGAAAAAGATAGATATCAAGATGGTCTGTTTGAAGACGTTTAAGAGTGGCATCTATTTGGTTAAGCACATGATATCTAGAAGTACCTTGATTATTTGGTGGCTTTCCAACAGGAGATGAAACTTTTGAAGTTATGACTAGTTTCTGGCGCTTACCAATTATTGCTTTACCTAATATTTTTTCAGATGTCCCTGCGTTTTTTCTATCATCTAATAGACCATATACATTTGCACAATCTATAAAGTTAATTCCGGAGTCTATAGCTTGGTGTATTGTATTTGTAGCTTCTTTAGGATCTTTTTGACATCTTAAACCCAAACCTAAAGCTATTTTTGAAACTACTAATCCAGAATTTCCAAGTTTGGTATACATCATATGTCCTATCTAGTCATAGCATGTGCTGAAATAGGCCACACGTTTTGAACAATACCGTTTCTAATTGCAAAGCAATTAGTATGTAAATTTACTGTTGTATCATTATGCCCAGGGATTAATTCAACTTGATCACCAATTTTAATATTTTTTGAATCTTCAGAGTCTAAATTAATTGTTAAATGTTCATCTGAGACAGTATTTACTGAAATGCCTTGATGTGATTTGATTTTTGGAGGCCATTGATCTGTAGAGATTGATTTCATCCCGCTATCAAGTACTGCACGACCTGATGTAGGTTTACTAATTACAGTTGCAAGGACAGTTCCAGCTACTTCAAAATCATTCAATACAGCACTATATTGGTTATCCATAAATACATAAGATCCTGGTTGGATTTCAGTGACATGGTCATATTGTGTTGTAAGATTATAAGTACCTGTTCCGCCTGCGGTAACAATTTCTACCGGGATTTTTGAATCATTTAATTGTTCTAAAGCTATTAATGATTTATGCATAGATTCTTTATCCGCTTTTTTTCTTTCTTCAAAATTAACAATACTTTGGATACTACCAGCATATCCATGAATTCCTTTAAATTGTAAGCCAGGAGCTGTTAAAACTTGATTTGCAAGATCTTTTACTAAATGGGAATCAGGCTCTATGCCACATCTGTTTTGACCTACGTTAATATCAAGTAAAATACCTAAATTAGTATTAAAGTGAGATGTAGCTTCATCTAAATCTTTTATATTTTTGGGATTATCAACCAGAACAATTAAGTTAGCTATTTTACAAATTTCCATTAATCGATTGATTTTATATTCAGTTACGATTTCATATGTAATTAAAATATTGTTAATATCATTTTGCGCCATTACTTCAGCTTCACTTAATTTTTGGCAACATATTCCTATCGCACCATTTTGGATTTGTTTTAAGGCAATTTCGGGAGTTTTATGATGTTTTATATGGGGTCTTAAATTTATATTTTTTGATTTACAATATTTTGCCATATTGCTGATATTATTTTCCATTTTGTCTAGGTCAACAATGAATGCTGGAGTATCAAGTTGAGAGACTTTTGTTCCTGGAGATTGTAAGTTACAATTTTTCATTATTTTAATCCATTTATACTGTATATATATTTTTTGTTGAAGAATTTTGTAAATTTGTCAACATAGAATTGACAGTAATTTTGTGAACTGGATCAATCAGATTGGGTGATATTTCACATAAAGGATATAGTACAAAATCTCGTGTGTTTATTTTAGGGTGTGGAACTGACAATATTGGGGTATTGATATGAAGCTTGTTGTAATACAAAATGTCGATATCTATGATTCTGGGACCGTTTTTAAAGTTTTGTTTTCTACCTATCAGATTTTCAAATTTTTTTAATATAGTCAATAGTTGGAAAACTGATTTTTGAGTTTTGAATTTACATACTAAGTTTAAAAAATCAGGTTGTGCTGAAAATCCATCTGGCGGTGTATAGTAAATTTTTGACGTTATTAAGTCTGTACCCACACAATCAATAAGTTGTATTGTAGATAGAATATTATTTTTTTTGTCGCCTAAGTTTGAACCTAGTGCTAAGTGAACTTGATTATCCAATGTCCCAGCCTCTAATTATTGCATCCGACATTTTTGCTACTCTATTCATCTCCTTAATGTCATGCACTCGAATTATATCAGCACCTTTAGAAATTGAAATTGCTATAGAAGCAGCAGTACCTTCAATCCTATCGTTAGTAGGTAGATTTAATACATTGCCAATAGTAGATTTTCTAGAGGTACCAATTAATAATGGTTGATTAAGTTTTTTAAATTTTTCTAGGTTACGTAAAATTGTTAAATTATGTTGTGTAGTTTTACCAAATCCTATCCCTGGATCAATAATTATTTTATCAGGCTCAATTCCAAGTTTTAATGTTTTTTCTACTAAATGATTTAGACTATTGAAAACTTCATCAACGACATTCACATAATTGGAATGTTGTTGATTATGCATTAAAATCACAACTGGTTTTTGTTCGGATAAGAGGCTATTCATTCTATCATTATTTTTAGTAGCCCATACATTATTAACTATAGAAGCACCAGCTGTGAGTGCTTTTTCCGCTACTATAGGTTTATAAGAATCAATACTAATGGGTATTGACACAACTTCTTTAATTGCTTTGATTGCAGGAATAACTCTTTTAATTTCTTGATCTTCATTTACAGGTGTTAAATTTCCATAAATTTTTGGTGGTCTAGTTGATTCTCCACCTACATCAATAATGTCTGTTCCGAGGCTTTCAAAAAATATTGCTTTTTTTTGGATTTTTTCAATGTCATTTGGGATTCCATCATTTGAAAATGAATCCGGAGTAACATTTATTATTCCCATTGAATAAGTACGAGATCCCCATATAAACTTATTTTTTGATATTTCTGGCATATTTTTAGCACCATTTTGTTGTAAATTAGGGGTTAATTAGCAGATTTTTTCATAATCTCAAATATGGATAATTTCTTGATGATTTGATATATATCTGATAGTTTGAATAGTAAGTTTTATAAAAATTAACACAAATAAATTATTTCTGGAAGTTCATATTGAGTAAACAACTTGATAAATTTAATGAATTGAATGATTTAGCTTTGCAGGGCGGTGGACCTAAACGTGTTTCAGCACAAAAAGACAAAGGTAAATTTACAGCTCGCGATAGGATAGATGAATTATTTGACGAAGATTCGTTCCATGAAATTGGAAGATTAGTTTCTTTTGATTACTTAAGGTCTGGTTATCGCCCCTCTTCTGTTGTAACTGGATATGGATTTGTCAATGGAAGAAAAGTATTTGTTTATTCACAAGATTTTACTATTGATGGTGGGGCTTTATCCGAAGAATCAGCAAGTAAAATTTGTAAAATCATGGATCTTGCTTTAAATAATGGTTGTCCTGTTGTAGGTTTCATTGATTCTGGTGGCGCTAAGATTCAAGAAGGTGTTTTCAGTCTTGCTGGATATAGTTCTATTTTCGAAAAAAATATAGCTTGCTCAGGAGTTATTCCACAAATTTCTGCTATTTATGGCCCAGCTGCTGGAGGAGCTACATATTCTCCAGCTCTTACAGATTTCATATTTATGGTAGATCAAATTTCTCAGATGTATATTACTGGGCCTGATGTTGTTAAAGCTGTTACAGGGGAAAATGTTACCCATCAAGAATTAGGTGGTGTTCAAACGCATGCTTTTAAAAGTGGTGTGTCACATTTTGTTCATCAAGATGAAGAAACATCTATAAATGCTATTAAAGAGTTATTAGCGTTTTTACCACAAAATAATATGGAAACGCCTCCCAAAGATTTTTCTCATTCTGATGTCACAGATGGATTTCAAGATATTAACAAAATAATTCCTGATGATAAATCAGTTGGCTATGATGTATTAGATGTAATTTCAAATACTGTAGATGCTGGGACATTTTTACAAATTCATGAGAATTTTGCACGTAATATTGTGGTTGGATTTGGTAGATTGGATGGCACTTGTATTGGTGTAATAGCAAATCAACCTGCAGTAATGGCTGGTGCACTAGATATTGATGCTTCAAATAAAGCAGCTAGATTTGTTAGATTTTGTGATGCATTTAATATACCGTTGATCACTTTTGTTGACGTACCTGGCTTTATGCCTGGAGTTTCTCAAGAATCTTTAGGTATTATTCGTCACGGTGCTAAATTAATATATGCTTATGCTGAAGCTTCTGTTCCTAAAATCAGTCTTATACTGCGTAAAGCATATGGTGGTGCGTATATAGTTATGAGTAGTAAAAATTTAAGAGGAGATGTAAATTATGCTCTCCCCTTTTCAGAGATAGCTGTTATGGGTGCTGAGGGAGCTGTAAATATCGTTAATAGAAAAGAGTTAAGTACAGATGATTCTTTACGTGAAAAATTAGTTTCAGAATACCAAGATAAATTAATGAACCCATTTGTTGCTGCTAGTAAAGGTTTAATAGATGAAGTTATTGATACTGAATTAGTTAGAGAAAAACTTATTTCTGCTGTAGGTATGCTTGAGAATAAAAGAGAATCTTTACCATTTAAAAAACATGGGAATATTCCGCTGTGAATACTTTAAATAAACATTCTAAAACAATAGCAGCTATTATTTCGGCAGTTTCATTATATATTGATGATGAAGGTTCTCCTCATGTTAATGAAATAGCTGATCTTAAATTAAATAAGTGGAAAATGGTACCTCTCCAAAATGCAATTAGGAATCGTTGGTTCTTGAGCTCTTCAATACGTTGATTGGTTAATATACAAAATATTAATAGGTGATTTTAAAAGTAATGATTAAGAAAATAGGAATAACTGATACTACATTTAGAGATGCTCATCAAAGTTTGATGTCTACTAGGATGAAAACGGAAGATATGTTAGGTATAGCTTCTAAAGTAGATGAAATTGGTTTTCATTCAGCGGAAGTTTGGGGTGGTGCAACATTTGACTCTGCTATTAGATTTCTTAATGAAGATCCTTGGGAGCGTTTGGAAAAGATTAAAAGCTTGATGCCAAATACACCTTTACAAATGTTGCTAAGAGGTCAATCTTTAGTTGGATATAGAGCTTACGCAGATGATGTAGTAGATCAATTTATTTCTTCTTCAGCTCAATCAGGGATTGATATTTTTCGAGTGTTTGATGCATTAAATGACGAATTTAACTTAACTAGGGCTGCTGAAGCGGTTAAAAATGTTGGAAAGCATTTGCAAATGACTTTGGTTTATTCAGTAGCTGATGACGATGGTTTAAATGGGAAAATTTATAATCTTGAATATTATCTTGGGAAGGCAAAATCTTTTCAAAAGATGGGTGCAGATAGTTTATGTATCAAAGATATGGCAGGTTTATTATCTCCATACGATGCATTTGAACTAGTTTCGAATTTAAAATCTACTGTAGATATTCCTATTCAATTACATTCTCATTGCACTAGTGGTATGGCACCTATTACATATTTGAAAGCAATTGAAGCAGGAGTAGACGTTATTGATACTGCTATTTCTCCTCTTTCAATGGGTACTTCACAGCCAGCATTAGAATCGATTATTGCATCACTGAGAAATTCTGATTATCAATTTTCTGTAAATCCCAAGTTATTTATTGAATTTTCAGATTATATTGAGAGTATTTTACCTAAATATGAACAATATTTTAATTATCAAATTGCATCTAGAGTAGATGCTGGTGTTTTGAGTCATCAAATTCCCGGAGGTATGATTAGTAATTTAGTTTCTCAATTATCTGAGATGAATGAATTGGATAAATTACCAAAAGTATTACAAGAAATACCAAAAGTCAGAAAGATTTTGGGATTTCCTGCTTTGGTAACACCTATCAGCCAAATGGTTGCTGCCCAATCTGTTAATAATGTTGTATTCGGTAAAGATAAATTGATTAATTCTCAAGTTAAAGATTACGTTTATGGATTGTATGGACGTCCACCAGCTTCTGTAGACAAGAAGTATATTTCCTTAGCACTTAAAGATTATCCCCAAGGTAATAAGCCTATTTCATCAAGACCTGCTGATTTATTGTCATCTGAATTAGATCAAGCTGCTGATGAAATAAAAGATCTATCTTCAGATATAAAAGATATTTTAATTCACGTACTTTTCCCAACTATTTCAAAAAACTTTTTTGGTATAAAATTTGGACATATTAAAGTGGAAGAAGAATCTTCTAATACTAAAGAATCAAGCAGTTCAAAAATTGAACAAGTTGAATTGAATTCAGATGAGGTGCCATCTAGAAGTAATAATATTCGATCATTTAATGTTTTTGTTGAAGATCAGTATTTTAAAGTTGATGTTGATCCAATAAATAAAAATTTTAAATCAATTAAAAAAATCACTAAAGATAGATCAAATAATGTTCAAAATACAAATCCTATATCGAATGAGTCGGGTGATTTAAGAGCACCTATGTCTGGGATTTTTTTAAGATACCAAGTTGAAATTGGACAAGAGGTTAAAATTGGTGATGATGTGTTAATTATAGAATCAATGAAAATGGAAAACTCTATCCCCAGTCCTGTAGATAAAATTGTTTCTGAATTACCATTTAATCCAGGTGATCAGGTAAATAAAGGAGATATTTTGGTTAAATGGGCTTAGAGTTTTTAATAAAACAATTTGGAAGTTCATTTAATTAGATATTTATATATAAGAAGTAAAAAATAAATTTGAAATTGTAATAATACTTTATAAATATATTGATTTGGGAGAAATTCATGAAAAGTAAGGTAACTGTAGTTGGAGCTGGAAATGTAGGTGCAACAACCGCTCAGAGGATTTTTGAAAAAGGATATTCTGATGTAGTTCTTGTTGATATAGTTCCTGGATTACCTCAGGGTAAAGCTTTAGATATGTTACAGTCTGGTCCTATTTTAAATTCTGATGCGAAAATTATTGGTACAAATGAATATGATGAGACAGAAGGGTCTGATCTAATTGTAATTACATCTGGTTTACCACGTAAACCAGGTATGACAAGAGATGATCTTTTAGATGCAAATTCTAAAATTGTTTCTTCTGTAGTTAAAGAAACAGCAACACGATCTCCTAACTCAAAAATATTAATTGTCACAAATCCTTTGGATGCTATGACACAATGTGCTCTTGATGTTAGTGGTTTTGATTCAAAAAATGTGTTTGGAATGGCTGGAATTTTAGATACTGCTAGGTTTAAGACTTTTGTTTCGATGGAATTAAATGTTTCTGTAGATTCTATTTCTGCATTTGTTTTTGGTGGACACGGTGACACAATGGTTCCAATTACATCTACAACAAATGTTGGAGGAGTACTTATAGACAAACTAATTCCTAAATCACGGTTAGACGAAATAATTCAAAGGACTAGAGATGGAGGAATTGAGATAGTTAATTTCCTTAAATCAGGAAGTGCATATTATGCACCTTCAGCAGCAGTAGTTCAAATGGTTGAATCTGTTTTATTGGATAAGAAAGAAATTTTACCATGTACAGCTTATCTTAATGGTGAGTACGGACATAAGGGAATTTATTTAGGTGTTGCTGTAAAACTTGGAGCATCTGGTATTGAAGAAATTGTTGAATTTGATCTCACTGATCATGAAAGATCTGAATTAAATAGATCCGCAGATGCTGTGGTTGAACTTGTAGAAGCTATGAAAAAGAATAGTTATCCTTCAATTTTTTAAATTCCTAAATTTAATATTTTTATCATTAATATATATATATTAGATTTTTAAATGAAGATTAATTTTTTTTGGTTTATATCTTTGATTTTGATCAGTTTTGGGTTTCTTTTGGACTCATTAACTGTGGGACTTGCTTTATTCGCATGGAATTATGAAGGACAATATGTAACCCAAATATTTATTATTGGATTGATTTTTTTAATATTTGGAATTTTATTATATTGTGCTACTTCAATATTAATTTTTCGAAAATCTTGTAAAAAAAAATTATATTAGTGCAGATTTTTATAATTGGACCAATAATTTTTATAAGTAAAATTTATTTAATTTTTTCATTATTAAGTTTTATAATTTTTTGGGGAACTACTAATGAATATGGAATAAAACAGCAAGAACAGGAATTTAACACAAGAGTTGAAAATCAGAAACGATTTTCAGATAATATGAAATCTTATTGTAAGTTACAAAAAGAGATTTCTTTAGATAGATGTATTTGTACTTATAAAGCATTAGAAATTAATTTGAATAATGATGAACTAATGAAATATAAAAATGAAGAATTATCTTCATCAAAAGAATTTTTTGTTAATAAAGCTAGAAATGATTGTTTAGATTTAAGTTATCAAAAATGGATTGCAGATAAGTATTTAAATAAATAAGGTACTTCCAAAATTTCCTGCTAGCGGGATCTTGTTAAAATTATTTTAAAACACTTGAAGATATTAACTAATTAGATAGATTAGTACATTCTGTAATTGTAGTTAGGAAGCTATTAAAAAACAGCTATCTCGTTATTTTTACCGGATTAGATTAATTGATTTTTTCTAATTTGTAAACTACGTCAGTATTGTTAAATTTCTTATCCCATTCAGCAACTTTAGGGGAAGCCATAAGCTCTTTCATTTTATTGAAATCGACAACATTAGCAATTGTAATTACTTTACACCATCCGTCTTTGTCAATTTCAATTTCAGCACTTTCGGACGCATCTGTAATACCTGGAAATTCAGCACGAAGTTCCTCCATTACAGAATTGAAGTCTTCAAAGGTTCCTTGGAAAGTTGACGTATAGCATATATTCATTTCATCTCCTTAAAAGATTTATTAATTTGATTCTTCTATTGAAATTGTTTTAATTACGTCTCCGCTAGATTTAGCGGTGGCAGGGTCTCTGGGAGATATATTCAAAGCATTTTCTAACCCATTAACTACTTTTCCAAAAACTGTGTGACAGGATACTCCTGGTTGGGAACAATCTTTGGGGGAGTTATCTTCGTTTACAGTATCTAAGAAATTTACAGAATCAAATGTGATGAAAAATTGACTTCCATTAGTATTCATACCACCTGCATTAGCCATTGATAAAATTCCAGGTCCTGTATGTTTTCTTATTGTGCTAATTTCAGTTTGGAATTTATAACCTGGTCCACCCATTCCTGTTCCAGTAGGATCCCCTCCTTGAGCCATAAAGCCCGGAATAACTCTGTGGAAGCTTACTCCGTCATAAAAACCATCACGAGCCAAAAATATGAAGCTGTTAACTGCTATAGGAGCATCTTCGGCATAGAGTTCAACAATAAAATCTTTACCATTTTCCATTTGAAAAATTGCTTTATAATTTTTTGATTGGTCTATAGTCATTGCAGGTGCGTTAGGATATTGTTTCATTTTTTTTCTTTCTGGTTTTTGATTGATTGATTGTTCTTGATTGTTTGTACTTTGTTTAGGTTGTTGAATTTTTGTTGTAGAACTTGTGGAAGGTTCTACAGTTTCATAGCAACCAATTAATAGAACGAAGATTAAAGTATTTATAACCAAAGTAATAATTAGATTAGATTTATTCATTTTCTTTTTCCTAATTGATTTTTTAATGATTATTAAGGTGAAACTCCGATTTCAGAAAGCATAGTTTTCGTAGATATAATATGTTTGTTAAGTTTCATTTTTTCAGGTTCAATCCCAATCGCAAGTCCAATAAGTTGAGGTAAATGAATTATTGGTAAATTTATAGGTTCATTTTTAGTTTTTGATGCTTCAGGTTGGTATGCATCAAGGTTGAGGTGGCAAAGAGGACAAGGAGTGACCATAGCATCCGCGCCTTCGTCTTTTGCTGTTGATGTATGATTTGCTACCATATTCACTGCATTTTTTTGGTTGATCATTAAAATTGGAAATCCACAACATTGAGTTTTGCCAGGGAAATCAACTACACTAGCTCCAACTGCTTTGATAATTTCTTCAAGTGAAGTAGATCTGCTCGGGTTTTCTTGGAATTTCAATGCTGCAGAAGGCCTTACAATGTAGCAACCATAAAATGGTGCTAATTTTAAACCCTTAAGTTCTCTAACTACTAAAGATTTTAGTTTATCAATGCCTATATCTTCCATTAAAACCCATAATAAATGTTTGGGGTCTACAGTTCCTTTATATTCTAAACCTTCTGACTTAAGCTCTTGATTAATTTCTTTCAAATACTCCTTATCAGCTAGTAGCCTAGCGTTTGCTTGGGACATTACGCCTTGGCAAGTACTACAAATTGTTAAAAGAGGCAAACCAGATTTTTCAGCAAGTGCAAAATTTCGAGCGTTTAATGTATCGCCTAATTTAAGATTTTTTTCTTGTAGGATGCCTGAGCCTGTACAGCTAGCACTTTCCATAGATTTATAGTCGAGTTCAATTCCAAGTTTTTCACAGACTGCTATTGTTGACTCAAAAAGTTCAGGGCATGCACCTCTAGATACACATCCGGGGTAAAAAGCAAATTTCATTATTTGTTTTCCTCAAAGTTTTTAAATATATTTTTTACTTTCGATTGGTTTGGATTTTTATGGTGAAAAGGTGATGGACTTTGTTTTTTTATTAACATTCTTAGCCCAGGTATAAGTAATTTGAATATTTCTTTGATATTAAAATACCCTTTACTTTCTATAGGTAATCTGAATTCATCAATACGACCAGAATGTTTAATAGATTTATTTACTGAATTAGCGTGCCTAGCTCCAAATGAATTAGTTAAGCCATTAGATATAGCACTATCTCGAAGATCCATTATTCTGTCCATAGGATCAACACCTTTAGGGCACACCTCCACACATTGCATGCATCTAGTACAATCCCATATACCACCATCTTCGTTGTTTAAATTATTTAATCTGTTTTCTCTTTTGGAATCTCTTGGGTCATCAACAAATCTCCATGCTTTTGCAAGCGCAGCTGGTCCTATAAAATTATCATCAACTTCCAAAACAGTACAATCGGAAACACAGCATCCACACATTATGCAATTCATTGCGGTAAGTAAATTTTCCATTGATTCGTTAGAAGCTATGTATTCTCCTTTTTCAGGTATGTGATCAGGTTGAACGTATGGTTCTATTCGTTTTATTTGATTGAAAAATGTATCCAGAGAAACAACTAAATCTTTTACAACAGGATGGTTACCCATAGGTTCTATTACAACCTGTTCTCCTCCAGGTGAAACCTCAGCTACTCTAGTTTTACAAACTAGTTTAGCGCTACCGTTGACTTTCATTCCACAAGAGCCACATATAGATGCTCTACAAGCACATCTGAGAGCTAAAGATGTATCTTCATATTCACGAACATGAATTAATGCGTCTAAAACAGTGGAATCTTTGTGGATGTCAATTTGATATTCTTGCCACCAAGTGTTTTTTGTGGGCTCACTAGGGTCAAATCTTTTTACCTTTAAATTCACATTCATTAATATACTCTCTTTACTGGTTCCCATTTTGTGATTGTAACAGGTGCAGTTTCAATTCTTACATTGTTTTCTCGGTTGGTGTCATGATAAACGAGGGTGTGTTTTAACCAATTTTTATCATCTCGTTCAGGCATATCAGTTCTGTAATGTGCTCCTCTACTCTCTTTACGAGTGATTGCGCCATGAATTATTGCTTCAGCATTATCCACCATGAATTCTAATTCTAAAGCGAAAATTAAGTTAGTATTGAAAAATTTACCTTTATGTTCTACTGAAATTTTTGGCAATCTATTTTTCACGTCATGAAGATTTGAGAGAGCATTTTCTATAGACTTCTGGTCTCTCCAAACTCCAATACCTTTGGTCATATTTACAGCCATGTCATTTCGTAAATTAGCAATATTTTCACCTTTTGGTCTATCAAGTATTGATTGCAATCGTTTGCTTTCAAGTTTCAAATCATTTTCAGAGTTAGAATTTTGTTTAACTGATTTTATGTATTCAATAGCATGTTCAGCGGACCTACGTCCAAAAACTACAGTATCTAATAAAGAATTTGCACCTAATCTATTTGCTCCATGAACACTTACATTAGCACATTCACCTGCAGCATAAAGTCCCGGTATTTGTGTTGCTCCATTTAAGTCAGTTTTGATTCCACCCATAAGATAATGCATACCTGGTCGAACTGGTACAGGCTCTTCAGCCATATCTATTCCAAGAAATTCTAAGGATACTTCTTGGAGATAGCCTAGTCGTTTTTCAATATAATCTCTACCTAAATGCCTAAGATCTAGCATTACATTACCGTCTATACCTCTTCCTTCGTCAATTTCTGTTTGTTCAGATCTAGAAACAACATCTCTGGAAGCTAACTCCATATAGTCAGGAGCATATTTTTCCATGAACCTTTCGCCCTTTGAATTTAGTAAATATGCACCTTCACCTCTTGCAGCTTCTGAGAGTAATATTCCTGTTCTAGCCAGAGTGGTTGGATGATATTGAATCATTTCCATGTCCATTAATGGAGCTCCAGCTTTGTATGCTAAAGAAAGCCCATCACCAGTACAAATTAATGCTTGAGTTGACGGTTCAAAAACTCTACCGTTCCCGCCAGTGGCCATTATTACAGCTTTAGCTTTAATAGTATGGAGTTCTCCATTTTTAATGTCATAAGCAACAACACCCTTACATATACCATCTTCCATAATAAGTTTAGTTACAAACCATTCTTCATAAACATTTAAACCTAGTTTAAGTGATTGCTCAAAAAGAACATGTAACAATGCAGATCCTGTGATTGCTCCAACAAAAAATGTACGAGCTACTTTTTGTCCACCGAATGCTCTTGTACCAAGTTTACCGTCTTCACCTCTAGTAAAAATAACACCCATTCTTTCTAATTCGATCACAGCATCACCGGCTTCTCGTGACATCACTTCTACTGCATCTTGATCAGCTAAAAAGTCAGAACCTTTTATAGTGTCGTATGCGTGACCTTCCCAATCATCTCCTCTATCTGTTAAAGGAGCATTAATTCCGCCTTGAGCTGCATTTGAGTGACTTCGGACTGGATGAACTTTTGAAACTACAGCGACATCCAAACCATTTTTCACACCTTCAACTGCTGCGCGCAGTCCAGCAAGACCAGCGCCTATTATTAAAATGTCATGTTCATACATATGAGATGTTTCTCCTAATTATGCTTTTAGATTTACAACTTAATATAAACTGTAATATGAAATATTTTTATATTTTAAACTAATCTAAAACATCGTGTTGATAAACAGTTTGAATTTTAGAATGAAAGATTTATCGAAGGAAAAATCAGCCTCCATAAATATATCAGAAAATAGACCTAAACGTAAAGTTAATTAGACACGAAAAAAATTATAAATTTGATATAAGATTTATACAACAAGAAATGAGTTCATGTGAAATTTTTAGTAATTGTTAACCCCAAAAGTGGGAAACAAAAAGCATTGTACATTTTAGAGAAAATTCGTCCCATTTTTGAATCTAATGGGATTTCTTTATTAATTGTAAAAACTAAATACCAGGGTAATGCCAAACAAAGACTGCAGACAATGGACTTAAGTACGATTAATTCAATTTTAGTTTTAGGAGGTGATGGCACTTTAAACGAAGTCGTTAATGGAATGTTGAATAGAAATGATAATATAAAATTACCAATCGGTGTCATTCCAGTAGGTTCTGGTAATTCTTTTTCCAGTGATTTAAAAATGTTTGACCCGATTCAAGCCGCTAAGAAAATTTCTTTGTTAAATACGGAACATATAGATGTTTTACAACTAGAAATGAACCATGAAATGAATTTTGCAATTAATTTAGTTGGTTGGGGATTAGTGAAAGATGTGGGTGCACGTGCTGAAAAGTTGAGATTATTGGGACCTATCAGGTACACTTTTGCATCTATAATTGAAATATTTTTAAGTAAAGGTAGAAAAACAGAATTGGTTGTTGATGGCAAAAAATCTATTGGAATGTATACATTTATTATAGGATGTAATTCTATTCATGTAGGAAATGGCATGAAAATGGCTCCTCATGCTAAATTGAATGATGGTTTATTAGATTTAGTAGTAGTAGACGGAAATATTAGTAAATTTAGATTACTTTCTGTGATGCCTCAACTATTTACAGGATCGCATATTAAAGAAAAGGAAGTTGAATATTTACAAGTTAAAAGTTTTTCTATTTTTTCAACTGAGGATGAAATTTTAAATATTGATGGTGAATTAACTGGTACTACACCTATAAAAGTTAGTGTTAAGGAAAAGGAAATTGAAATATTCATATGAAATTTGAAATTGAGTGAGGAATCAAAATGGATAATAAATCAAATTTAGCAACATTTGGTGGGGGGTGTTTTTGGTGTTTAGAAGCAATATTTTCTAAAATTCAAGGTGTTATTAATGTAGAATCAGGTTATTCAGGAGGACATACGCAAAATCCTAATTATGAAGAAGTTTGTTCAGGTTTTACTGGTCATGCAGAAGTGATTCAAATAACTTATGACCAAAATATAATAAATTTTGAAAAATTATTGTTAATATTTTTCTCGACTCATGACCCCACAACATTGAATAGACAAGGTCATGATGTCGGAACTCAATATAGGTCTGCAATATTTTTTCATTCTATTGAGCAAAAATTTAAAACTCAAGAGTATATTAATACATTAATTAAAGAAAAAATTTATGATGTAATTGTAACTGAAGTTACGGAATTTAAACATTTTTACAAAGCTGAAGAATATCATCAAGAATATTATGTAAGGAATCCTGGTAACGCATATTGTCAATATAATATTGCTCCAAAGTTGGCAAAATTTAAAAATGATTTCCAGGAAATTTTAAATGGCTAAATTAATTAATTTTGCGTTATATTTAGCTTAATTAGCTACGCGCTACGCAAATTAAAAATTTGACATCTATGTCTTCTGAATTCTGTGACATATAGCCTGCCTAAATTATCTATTGATAGATCTGTGATACCCCAAAATAATGGTTCACTTTGTGATGAGATATGGTAAGGTGTCTGTAGATGTTCAGGTAAGTCTGGAATCAAGTTTGCTTTTGCTCTACTATCACGTTCATCTATATTAGATTCAAAAAATTCATCTGTCCATGCTGTGGACAATGTTGATTTACCGCGTTCATTTGATATATGTTTGCCATTTTCATCTAATACTACTACCCTTTCATTCCCCCAATCAGATATATATATATATCCGTTAGAATCTACTGCAACATCTGAAGGACGCAATAATTTTTCTTTGTTATTTTCAAATAAAGTGATAAATTCTCCATCTTTTGAAAACTTTTGGATACGATTGTTTCGCCAGTCTGCCACGTAGATATTATCTTTCTTATCAACAGATATACCCCAAGGTAGATTAAATTCACCATATTTAGTTCCAAATTTTCCCCAAGATGAAATAAATTCTCCATCTTTTGAAAACTTTTGGATACGATTGTTATACTGTTCAGATATATAAATATTATTTTTCGAATCGATAGTAATACCTGAGGGGCCACTTAATTCACCTTCTTTATTTCCTGCTTTTCCCCACTTACCTATGTAATTAGATTCATTATCGTATATTAATACTTCATTATTGACTTCATCTGTGATATATAAACGATCATTTGAGTCGAATTCTAAATCACTAGGAGTATTTAATTTTTTGTCTCCTAGTTTATTACCATACCAAGTAGCAAATTCAGTTAAAAAATCTTCCTCAAATGTTTGAACTGTTACTCTGAATAAATTTCCGCTACCTTGATCTTCGTGTCCCCTATTAAGGACAAATGCAGTATTTTGAGAATCAAATGCAGTTGCAATAGGGCCTGAAAACCCCATTCCTATACCTTGGTCACTTATGATCCCTATAGTTTTTAAGAATTTCATATCGCGATTCCAATAATTCCAATTATTGCATATTGTAAGATATCATGGTGGATATTTGCTATATAGTTAATATGATAATCTAATGATTATCATATAAAATATTTAATTCAGGCGATATAAATTGGAAAATAATTATTCAATTGAAATAGTAGATTCAAATGAGAAACTTATTAACACTATTAAAAAAATTTCTAAAGAAGATTTTGTTGCTGTAGATATTGAATCTAATGGATTACATCGATTTAAAGAACAAATATGCTTAATACAATTAGCTATACCCGGAGCAGTGTTTATTGTAGATCCATTGCAAATTTCTGAGATAGCTCCATTGGGGAAACTATTATTTGATAAGGATATAGAAAAAATATTTCATTCACCTGATCATGATTTACGTAGTTTTGACAGGGATTGGAATTTTCAAGTTAGAAATATTTTTGATACTAGCACTGCTGCAGCTTTTTTAGGTTCAGAAAAATTAGGTTTATCTTCAATATTAAGTGAATATTTAAAAATTGAACTTTCTAAGTCGAAATCTTTACAACGTTCTGATTGGACTTTAAGACCAATTCCCAAAGAGGCTTTACAATATGCAATAAATGATGTTTTGTATTTAAAAAATTTACGAGATTTGTTATTAAATGAATTAGCAAATCTTAAAAGAACTCATTGGGTTTTTGAAGAATTTAAATTTTTGGAAAGAATTAAATATATTCCTAAGATAATTGAGAATCCATTTTTATCTATTAAAGGTAGCAAAACTTTAGATATCAAATCATTGACGATTTTAAGTAGGTTATATGAATTCAGACAAAATGAGGCTATAAGGTTAAATCGTCCAACATTTAAGATAGTTCATGACAATATATTAATTGAAATATCCAAGAATCCTGAAATAGATTTGACAAAAATAAAAGATTTGGGAATTTATTCTAGATCAAATCGCAGGTTAAAATTGATCAAAGCAATCAAAGATGCTCAAAACTCTACTTTATTAAATATATCACGTGAAGAGTTATATCCGAAAAGGAAAACACAGAAAAATATGAGTGATTCTCAAGTACTGTTATTTAAAAACTTGAAAGATTGGAGGTTGAATTTATCAAAAAAATTGAAATTACAACCTTCTTTAATTTGGCCTTTATCAAATTTGAAAAATATTTGTATGAATTTGGATAACTTTGAAAATGAGATTGAACACGAAGTTGTTAGAAAATGGCAGCGAAAAGAGTTTTCTGATTCATTGAGACACAATTTAATTTCTCAGGATGTTGTTTAATTTAAATGGTTTGTTCTTGAAATTTGATCACGTTTCAGCTGAATTCTATGTTAATCTATTACGAAATAATAACTTGCGAATCCTAGATATAGTTATCAACATAAAATAAGCAAATTAAGGAGTTGAAAATGGTGTCAAATTTTCGTAATCAGGATGAAATTATCAGTGGTTTTGAAGTTTATGAAAATAGCTTTAAATTAATTTTAGGAGATGATCCGCAATTGGTACACCATGCTACAGGGTTTGAATGGACTGAGGGACCTGCTTATTTTGTTGATGGAGATTATTTATTATTTAGTGATATACCTAACAACAAAATCATTAAATGGAGCGATTTTGATGGGGTTTCTGTTTTTCGAGAATCATCTGATTTTAGTAATGGAAACTTTGTGGACTCAAAAGGAAGATTGATTACTTGTCAACATGGTACTAGAAATATTACTAGAACTGAAAATAATGGCACAATTACTAATATTATAGATAATTATCAAGGAAAAAAGTTAAATTCTCCTAATGATTTAGTTGAGAATTCAAAAGGTGATATATTTTTTACTGATCCTCCCTATGGGATTCTTTCTGATGATGAAGGTTATAAAGCTGAATCTGAGCTTAAAGAAAATTATGTTTTTAGATTTAGAACTGATAGAAATATTCTTGAAATTCTTTCAGATGAATTTGATAAACCAAATGGTTTGTGTTTTTCACCAGATGAAAAATATTTATATGTAACTGACAGTGGCGAACCTGGCGATATAAAACGCTTAGAATTAAATGATGATTATCAAGTAGTATCTTCTAAGATTTTTGCCGTAATAAGACCAGGTGTTCCAGATGGTTTACGTATTGATAGCAATGGAAATATATTTACAAGCGCTTGGGATGGTATTCAAGTATTAAATCCACTTGGGGACTTAATTGGAAAAATTTTAGTTCCTGAAGATCGTACTGCTAATTGTTGTTGGGGTGGTAAATTAAAGAACAGGTTATATATTACTGCTGACAAATCGATATATTCTATAATTTTAAATACAGTAGGTTTATAAAAATAAAAATGAAAGGATTACGATGATAGTTGGAAATGGGGATTACAAATATGAAGTCGTTGATTGTTGGCCCAATTTACCAAGATATTGGCAATTTGGATCGACTTCGGATGTGTCAGTAAGTAATAACGATGAAATTTATGTTTTTAGTAGAGGCCTACATCCTTTAACTGTTTGGGACAAATCTGGAGATTTTATTACTTCTTGGGGAGAAGGAAGTTTTTCAGATAATGAACATGGAATTTTTATTAAAGAAGATGGGGATATTTGGTTGGTAGACTCTTGGTTTCATATAGCAACTAAACACCGGCCTAATGGAGAATTAACTCAAACGATTGGTAATAAATTTAAACCTTCTGATACTTTCTATGGAAAACCATTTAATATGCCTACTGGATTATCAATTTCTTCTAAAGGAGACATTTTTGTTTCAGATGGATATGGAAATAAAAAAATTCATAAATTTAATTCATCTGGTGAATTAATTAAATCATGGGGAACATTTGGAACAGGACCAGGAGAATTTGCCATAGTTCATAATTTAACCATTGATGAAGACGACTTAATATATGTTTGTGATAGAGAAAATAATAGAATTCAAATTTTTGATGATGATGGAAATTATATTAATGAATGGGGTGATTTATTCATGCCTGGAGATATTTGGATCAAAGATGGGGTTTTTTATGTTGTAGAACAAACTATACAAGGAGGAATAAGTATTTGGACAAAAGAAGGAGAACTAATCACAAGATGGCATGGTGATAAAGGTCCAGGTAAAGGAAGCATAATTTCTGGTCATGGAATTACAGTTGATTCAGAAGGAAGTATTTATGTAGCTGAACTAACTCCTGCAGAACGGGTTAGTAAGTTTCAGAAAATTTAAACAGGGTTATCAATAAATTCTATTTTAACATTTTCTTTTGGTGCATTTCCTATATCAACTAATGCTTTAGTAATTACTTCAGCAATTTCTTTTTTCTGTTCATCAGTTCTACCTGCATTCCAATCAATTGTAACTTCTGGCATGATAACCTTCCTTTAAATTAGTTATTATCTTTTGTGGATTGAGTGTTTTGATTTTTTTGTGATTTTGTATTTGTGTTGGTTTTTTCTGTTACTTGACCTGCTTGTAGTAACGCATCACGCATTTGTGATGAAAAGTCGCTTAAAGAACCTGGACTGTGTGGAATAAAAATACTTGAATTATTATCAGTAGAAGCAATACTTTTTAAACTGTCAAAATATTGAGTTAATAAAACAAGGTTCATTACTTCCATAGGGCCAGTGCCACTAATACTTTTTTGGAAATCATCAATTGAGGCTTTTAATCCATCTATAATTGCTTTTCTTTCGTCAGCTATACCTTTTCCTCGTAATGCATTACTTGTTGCTTGGGCTTCAGCTTCTTTAACTATAAGGATTTTATCAGCCTCTCCCCTTTCATTTGCAGCAACTCTTAATCTTTGAGCTTCATTAATTTCATTCATTGCTGATTTCACTTTTTGATCTGGATCTAAATCAGTAACTAGTGCTTTAACAATTCCATATCCAAATTGTCCCATAATATCATCGAGTTCTTCTTTAACTGCATCTGCTATTTCGTCTTTTTTCTCAAAAAGGTCATCTAGTGAAAGTTTAGGCACTCTGGCACGAACTACGTCAAAAACATAAGCAGTAATTTGACGTTCTGCGTTGTCAAGCCTGTAAAAAGCATCAAATTGTTTACCGGGTAAAATTTGATATTGCACTGAGATAGCTACACTGACAAATACATTGTCTTCAGTTTTTGTTTCAACAGGGACATCTAATTGTCGTATTCGCATACTTTCAGGTCGACTTGCTT
Organism: SAR202 cluster bacterium; assembly: GCA_009392295.1. Classification (GTDB taxonomy): domain Bacteria; phylum Chloroflexota; class Dehalococcoidia; order Lucifugimonadales. The sequence goes on along the minus strand of VFGW01000020.1, from coordinate 130,344 downwards.
TTTCTATGAATGGTATTTTTATATTTATTCCAGGATTCGCTATTCTAACGAATTTTCCAAATCTTTCAATCGATTTAAATGTTTGTTGTTTAACAGTAAAAATTGAATTAAAAAGTACAAAAACGATTATTCCTATAACAATTAGTAAAGCTTCCATGTTTTAATCCTTAAAATAAATGTTAGAATATTCAAATTATATAACACAATATTAATATTTTGAAACACAAAGATAAAAATATGTATGATTGCATAGTAATTGGTTTAGGTGGAATGGGTTCTGCTAGTTTGTTCGAGTTATCATCCAAAGGTCTAGATGTATTAGGGATAGAACAATTCGAAATTGGTCATGACAAAGGGTCTTCACATGGATTCTCTAGAATCATTCGTCTTGCGTATTATGAAGGTATAGAATATGTTCCATTGGTGCTAAGAGCACATGCTCGTTGGCTTCAACTTGAAAAAATTTATAACAAAAGATTATTAAATATTACCGGTGCATTAGATATTGGTTTAGAAAACAGTGAAACTATAATTGGATCTAGGAAGGCGTGTGAAGAATTTGATCTGCCTCATGAAATATTCAGAGGTAATGAGTTATCTGAAAAATTTCCGGCATATTTATTACCTGAAGAGTATTTCTCCGTATTTCAGAAAGATGGAGGATTTTTAGTTCCAGAGTCTTGTATCAACATGTACGTTAACGAAAGTATAAATAATGGAGCTGATGTAAAGCAGAATTGTAAAGTTTTTAACTGGGAATCAGATGGAAATATTATCACTGTGTTTACTTCAGATGGCAATTTTAAAACTAAGAAATTAGTTTTTACAGCAGGTGCATGGACTGGAATTATTGAGAATAAAATGAGTAATATTTTAACTCCGGAAAGACAAGTTGTTTCTTGGTTTAAGCCTGTGAGTCCTGAAAATTATAACGTTGATAAATTTCCTGTTTTTAATATGGAAGTTCCTGAAGGCAGATATTATGGATTCCCTATACATCATTACGAAGGAATGAAAATTGGAAGATATGGCCATTTAGAGGAAAAAATCAATCCTGATTTAATCAATCGTGAAATTACTAAGTTAGATATCTCAACACTTAGAGTTCCAATGGATAAATATTTCCAATCTACAAGTACGGAACCTTTATTTTCTCAAGTTTGTATTTTTACAAACACTCCAGATAGCCATTTTGTGTTAGATTATCTCCCGGGTAATGATAACGTTTTTATTGCATCAGGTTTCTCTGGTCATGGATTTAAATTTGCCAGTGTGATTGGAGAATTAATTTCTGATTTAATAGTTGATGGTGGTACTGAATTTGATCTTGGATTATTTTCTTTAGATAGATTTAAGCTGAATAAAACTTACTGAGGATTAATTTGAAAATAAACACCCCTATAATTGATTTTCATGCTCATGGTGGAAGTTGGAATAATAGAGGATTTTCTGATGATCCTAAATTGTATCTAAAGCAAATGGATTTAATAGGTGTTGATAAAACATGTATTAATTCTATATTTTTTGCTGATGCTAGATATGGAAATGATTTAATACAAAACAGGTTTATTTCTTTATATCCTGATAGGTTTATTGGTGTAGCTTTTGTAACACCTCATTATCCGGAAGAATGTATATATGAGTTAGATAGATCATTTGATCAACTAAAATTTAAATATCTAAAAATTTACCCTGACTATTATGGTCAACCTAGTGATTCATTGGGATATAAACCCATAATGGAATGGGCAAATCATAGAGGAATTGCAATAATGGCACATACTAGATTTCCATCAGATCCACCAGGGACTCCATCCATGTCTACTAGCGATTTTACTTTTAAAAGATTTGAAAATTTTACTATAAATTATCCCAATATCAAATGGGTAATAGCTCATGCTGGTAGTGCTTCCAAGAAAGAAGACCTTAATTGGGCTACTTCTGCTGCAGTGGAATTACCTAATATTTGGCTAGAAACCAGTGGTTCAGGTAATGGTCTATATGCTGTTTATGATGCTGTAAGAAATCATAATTTGGGAGATAAGATTCTATTTGGATCTGATGTACCTATATTGGATTACAGAACTCAAATAGCAAAGATAGTTACAGCCGATATTTCTAATGATGATAAAAAGAAAATATTGGGTTTAAATGCTATGAAATTGTTGGATATAAAAATCTAGATTTATATTAATAATTAAATTTCCAATTTTGTTGATAAACCACAGAGCTTTGCACTGATATCCCAAAGTTCATTAGCTAGATTAATGTCGTTAGCATAGTTTGATAATTTTTCATTTTTTGAATTTGAAAAATACATATTGTGTGTATTTTCAGATTTAATATTGTATAAAACATTTTTTGCACCTGAATCAGTGGATTTACCAACCAGTTTGTGTCCTAATGTTAATAACTTACCCCAAAATCCATTTTTTGATAATAAATTTGTTCCTATCAATCCGGGATGCAATGAACTAATAGTTATGTTTGATGATTCTAATTTTTTTGAAAGAATTTTCATAAATAAAATTTGAGATAATTTACTTCTAGAGTATGCTTGGAACGCAGTTAAATTAGTATTATTCAACTGTGAAAGGTCTAATATTCCTCTTTTATGAGCAACAGAGGACACATTTATTATTCTTGGACAATTGGAGGTTAAAATTTTTTTCAATAATAATCTTGTTAATAAATAATGACCTAGATAATTCACAGAAAATGTTTTTTCTATTCCTTTTGGATCTAATTCAGGTTTTATGAAAAGTTTACCTGCATTATTTACCAAGATATCAATTGTTTGGAATTCAGATTCAATTTTCTGAGAAAGTAATTTAATTGAATTATGATCTGATAAGTCACAATCAAAAAATTTGATGTTATCTCTTTTAAATTTTTTCCTAGCATCCAAGCATGATATTTTTGTAGAACCAGTTCCAATTATATTAAATTCTTGTGAGGACAATAATTTACAGGTTTGAAATCCAATCCCTGAAGTTGCACCAGTTATTACTATGTTGATTTTTTTATACATTAGTTCGTCATATAATACTTATTCTAACAATTTGAATTTCTCGACTTGTTCTTTCTTGATATTTTTGAAATCCAGGATAAAATTGAATTATTCTCTGCCACATATCAGTTTTTTCTTTGCCAACAATTGTATTACTTATTGCATCGAAGTTTTTACCTTTAACATTTATAGATAATTGATTATTTTTTTTGATGTTTAAATACCAATCAGGATGTTTTTTATAACCTCCAAATGAAGCAACACAAATAAAATCATCTTTATCTTTCATATAGATTAAAGGAGTTGTACGGGGTTTATTTGAAATTCTACCTGTAGTTGTAAGAAATATTACAGGTAATCCAACCAAACTATACATAAATCTACCGCCAGATAAATTATAAAGAAACTTATGCAACTTACTGAAAAGTATTATCAGAATGTATCGAATAGAATATTTAAAAAACATTTTATTTATGATTAAAGTTATTCTTCACCTTCTAATTTGATTGAAGAACTCCAAGTCCAGCCTGAATTACCATTAGTTTCAATTTTATAGATTCCTATGTTATATTTTTTCATAGCGCCATCGCCTTTATATAACACCCATTCACATTCCGCTTTTTCAATTACTTTTGCAGAATCACCTTCAACAATCGGAGCTTCTGTGGAATTATCATGTTGTAAAACACACATATTTTCTTTATTTTTGAGTGCCTGACCCTCAGTACCTCCGCTAGGTATACTTACTAATTGTTGAGTACCATCCCATTCATAAAATTTTAAAGGTAAAGTTTTTTCTTTACGAGTTTCACCTAAACTTAACATTACAGTAGGTTTAGAAATTATTCCGTTATTACTATTTGATGAGTTTAGATTTTGTTGGTTATCGGTTGTACTTGAACAAGCAACCATTAAAACATAAAATAGTGATGTGATAATAGAAATAGAAAATATATTGTACATTTAATTTTACCTCATGCTAATTTACAAATTGTTATAAATTTAATTGACTTATTAGTTAAATTTCAAGTATTTATAATATAAAATGTTTTCATTTCGCTTGAAAGACACTAATACAGATGGAATAATGATAATACGTTATATTAATTACAAGAAAGTATTAATATGTTTTTATCTACTGAACAATTAAAAAAATTGGATCACGATGGTTACTTAATTGTCAAAGATGCTTTAGATCCTAAAAAAACTGTAGATAGAGTTTTTAATGAATATGAATTTGTATTAAATAAACTTTGTTATGAATTATTTGCAAATGGTGAGATATCGTCTACTTATGATGATCTAAATTTTGATCAAAGAGTTATAGCTGTTTATAACGAAACAAATCGTTCACATGTTCAATATTTTGATTTCTCACTTCCATTGGAAGAAATTGATGAAGATACACCTATGTGGCATGGACCTGAAGTATTCAAATTATTAACTAATTCAGATCTTTTGGATATTGTTGAATCAGTAATTGGTCCTGAAATTCACTCAAATCCTGTACAGCATATTAGAATCAAGGTGCCCAATCAGTCTTTTGATGTTAATAGTACAAAAGAACAACCTAAAAAAGCTGGTTTTAACACATCAGGAGCAACAGTTTGGCACCAAGATCAAGGTGTAGGTACTGAAGATCTTGATGATACAAACATGTTGACAGTTTGGATACCCTTGCGAAAAACAACTGAAGAAATGGGATGTTTAAAAGTTATTCCTAGAAGTCATAGGGAAGATCAATTGTTTGAATTTTGTACAGCTGATACTAATCATGGTGCGGGTATTCCTGAAAGATTCTTTGCTTCTGACCAAATGATTCCTTTGCCTGTTGATAAAGGTGATGTCATAGTTTTCAATAAAAAACTTGTTCATGGTTCATTGGAAAATGAAAGTGATCAGGTTCGGGTAAGTTTTGATATTCGTTACAATCCTATAGGAGAAGCAACAGGACGAAAATGGTTTCCGGGTTTTAATGCTAGAAGTAAAAATGATCCTGATTCTGTTTTAACTGATCCTGTAAAGTGGGCTGAATCCTGGGTTCAAGCAAAAAATAAATTAGTTTCAGAAGGAACTCCTGATTTTTATGGTAGATGGTCCTCTGATAATCCTGCTTGTGCTTAGATATTTATTGGTCTTAATCAATTAACTTTATTCCTAAAGTATTTTCGATTGATAATTTTTTTATTGACCCTTCTCGTAGAATTTTGGGGTTTTTATAGTCAGCAAAAGATAAAATAGTAGAAGATTGCCCTTGGATTGCTTCATCTTTTTTGATACTTAAATCAACTAGTTTATGATTTGTGATTGTAATATTTTGAAATTTTGTATGTTCTTCTTCTCCTGAAATATTAGCACTTGTTCCTGTAATTGGAGATTGTAATTTTCTACATATTGATCTAACTATTTCTTCATTTGGGATTCTGATTGCGACATATTTGGATCCTGCAGTCAAATTGTCTGGTAATTCAGGACTTTTTTCTAATATAACCGTTAAAGGTCCTGGCCAAAACTTTTGGGTAATTTTTAATGCTAATTCGGGGATGTTTTTTGTGTATTCGTAAATATAATCATTATCTGGAATAAGAATAGGAAGAGGTTGTGTTTTTGCTCTTTTTTTAATGTTAAAAACTTTATCAATTGCAGTAGGCATTAGTGCTGAAGCAGCAAGACCGTAAAGTGTATCAGTTGGTATTATTACAACTCCTCCAGCATCGATGAGATTAGCGGCATTATTTATTTGATCTGAATAATTTGAATTAAACATTTTGAGTGTTTGATTTCCTACTACAATATTAAATTAATAAAATGTATATTTATCATTGGATTTCCATCTTATCTTAAAAAAATCAACTTGTGTATACTGCCATAAATATTGATCAATAGTTGAACATGTGATATTCATCATAATAGGCAAAAAAAACATTATCTCTAAGGGTTTTTAAAAGTATCTAATGTCTAGTAATTCAAATACAGAAACTATAATTATCATAGATTTTGGTTCTCAATATAGTCGTTTGATTGCTAGATCTATTAGAGAATTGAATGTTTATTGTGAGATAGTTTCACATAAATCTACTTGGGAAGACATCAAGAAATCTAATCCTAAAGGTGTTATTCTTTCTGGGGGACCCGCAAGTGTATATGAAACTAATGCTCCTTTAGCTCCAAATTGGATTTATGATCAAGATATTCCTGTATTAGGGATATGTTATGGGATGCAATTATTAGTCCATCAGTTAGATGGAGTTGTAGAGCCTTCAGATAAAAAGGAATTTGGACATGCAACTTTAAATACTACGGATACAAATAATTCGTTATTTAAAGGTATTTCAGAAAATTCATCCGTTTGGATGAGTCACGGTGATAAAGTAAATGTTTTACCTGATGGTTTTGAAATCTTAGCTTTTACAGAAAATTCACCTATTGCTGCAATGGGAAATTCTGATGGCTATTTTGGATTGCAATTTCATCCTGAAGTGGTACATACAGAAGAAGGTAAAATCATCCTGAAAAATTTTGTTGAATTTTGTGGTTGTGCTCAAAATTGGACAACAAAGAATTTTGTTGATCAATCTATTTTAGATATAAGAAATCTTGTTAAAGATAAGAAAGTAATTTGTGCCTTATCTGGGGGAGTAGATTCAGTTGTAGCTGCTTCTTTAGTTTCCAGAGCTATTGGTGATCAGTTGACATGTATTTTTGTAAACAATGGTTTAATGAGGAAAGAAGAACCTGAAAGAATTTTAGATACTTTCAGTAAAAATTTAAGTACTAATATTATTTATAAAGATGCATCTGAATTATTCTTAAATAGTTTAAAAGGAGTTACAGATCCTGAGCAAAAACGAAAAATTATTGGGAACAAATTTATAGAAATTTTTGATGAAGAAAGTAATCAATTAGGTGAGGTAGATTATTTAGTTCAAGGTACTTTATATCCTGATGTAATAGAAAGCCAAGTTTCTGGCGATGATATTTCAGCAAAAATTAAAACTCATCACAATGTTGGTGGTTTGCCTGAAGAAATGAAATTGAAATTATTAGAACCATTGCGATATTTATTTAAAGATGAAGTTAGAAAAGTTGGCTTAGAACTTGGGTTACCAACTGAGATTGTGAATCGACAACCATTTCCAGGCCCAGGTTTATCTATCAGAATTGTAGGAGAAGTTACTCAGGAAAAACTTAATATATTACGATTGTCTGATTGGATAGTTATGGATGAGATGAAGGATAGTGGTTTGTATCATGAATTATGGCAAAGTTTTGCAGTGCTTCCTGATTCACGTAGCGTAGGTGTGACTGGTGATCATCGTACTTATGGAGAAGTTATAGCTATACGAGCTGTAAATAGTTCCGAAGCAATGACTGCAGATTGGGCTAGGATTCCATATGATATTCTTTCCAGAATGTCTAACCGAATTTGTAATGAAGTTCCGGGTGTTAACAGAGTTGTATACGATATTACCAGTAAACCCCCAGGCACTATTGAATGGGAATAGTAATGTCTAATATACCTTTAATTAAAATTAATATGAGTTAAATAATTGAAAATTTTATTAATTGGAAATGGTGCTAGAGAGCATTGTATAGCTTGGAAAATTTCACAAAGTCCATTATGTTCTGAATTAATAGTAGCTCCTGGTAACCTTGGTACTGAAGAAATAGCAGAAAATGTAGAAATTTCTATTGACGACACAAAAAAATTACATGAGTTTGCTATCTCATCTGAATTTGATTTAGTCATTATTGGACCTGAAGCACCAATTGAAGCAGGTCTTTCTAATTTATTAATTGATTCTGGAATAAAAGTTTTTGGTCCAACTAAAGAAGCAGGTATGTTAGAAACCAGTAAATCTTTTGCCAAAACATTAATGAAAAAAAACAACATCCCTACTGCTAAATTTGAAGTTTTTACTGATATTACAGATGCTAAAAATTACTTAGATCAGATAGAGTTCCCACTGGTAATTAAAGCTGATGGACTTGCTTCAGGAAAAGGTGTTGTAATTTGTAAAGATAGGCAACAATCTTTAAATACTATCGAGATGATAATGAAGGATAAGAAGTTCGGTGATGCTGGTAAAAGTATCGTAATAGAAGAATTTTTAATTGGTCAAGAAATTTCAGTGTTTTCATTTACTGATGGTGAAAACTTTAGTTCTTTGGTTGCTGCATGTGATTACAAGAAATTATTTGACAGTAATCTAGCTCCAAATACAGGTGGAATGGGAGCGTTTAGCCCTCCCAAATCAATTCATTGGGATCATAATTTACAGAAAATTATATCTGAATCTATTATTTCTCCTGTAATTCAAGCTTTGAATGAAGAAGGTAATCCATATAAAGGTATTTTATATGCAGGTTTAATACTGACCAAAGAAGGTCCAAAAGTTCTAGAATTTAATTGTCGATTTGGTGATCCTGAAACACAGGTATTATTACCTCGCTTGGAAACAGATCTTTTAGAAATTATTTTATCGATTAATGCTGGTAATCTAAACGAAATTAAAGTTGAATGGAATGATAGTTATTCACTTGCGGTTGTACTTGCTTCAGCAGGTTATCCAAATGTTTTTCAAACAGGATATGAAATATCAGGTTTTGATGATTTAGATCAAAATATTAATATTTTTCATTCAGGTACTAAGAGAGTTCAAGGAAAATTTGTTACAAATGGTGGTAGAGTATTAACTTTGAGTACAATTAGTAATGATTTAGCTTCTGCAAGTTCATTAATATATAGGAATATAGATAAAGTTAATTTTGAAGGAGCTTATTATAGACATGACATTGGTAAATAATATTTAATAAATTAAAAGGAGAAAAAAATGCCTAACGTTGGAATTGTTATAGGAAGTGCCTCAGATACTGAGTTCGCTGAAAAAACTTCAAGTGTTCTAGATGAATTTGGAATTAGTAATGAGATTGTTGTTGCATCTGCACATCGTACACCTCAGAAAGTAAAAGATTATGTACAATCAGCTACAGAAAGTGGTACGAAAGTTTTTATCGCTCAAGCTGGTGGTTCGGCTGGATTACCAGGATGTGTTGCCTCATGGACTAATGTGCCAGTAATTGGGGTACCATTAACTTCTAGTGATCTTAATGGTGTTGATTCTTTATATTCTATCGCACAAATGCCTCCAGGAATTCCTGTTGCTGCAGTTGCAATTGGTTCATGGGGAGCTAGAAATGCAGCATACTTGGCAGCTCAAATAATTTCTTTGTTTGATGAAGATGTCAAAAATAAATATGATAAATACAGAGATGATTTAAGTAAAAAATAGTAGTAATTTATATTGATAATATAAAAAGGACATATTTTGATAGAAAGATATTCAAGACCGAAAATGAAACAAGTTTGGTCTGATACCAATAAATATGATAAATGGCTCGATGTAGAATTAGCTGCTTGTGAAGCTTGGACTGAACATGGAGTAATTCCTGAGTCTGATATGGAAAAGCTTAGAAAAGCAAATTATGACATTGAAAAATTGAATCAAATTTTAGAAGTTACCAAACATGATATGACTGCCTTTTTACAATCTGTTACAGGTAGTCTTGGGGATGAAGGTAGATGGATCCACTTGGGTATGACAACTAGTGATGTTTGGGATACAAGTACTAGTTTGCTTTTGATTGAAGCTTCAAAGCTTATTCAAGAAGAACTCGATTTAGTCATAGATTCATTACGTAAAAAAGCTATAGAGCATAAAGATACTTTAATGATGGGTAGAACTCATGGCATTCATGCAGAGCCTATCACTTTTGGTTTAAAAATTGCTCTTTGGTTAGAAGAAATGAAACGTAATAAGAAGAGATTAGAGGATGCCATAGAACAAATATCTGTTGGTAAAATTTCAGGACCGGTAGGTACAAATGCAACTGTTCCTCCATCTGTTGAATCAGTTGCATGTCAGAAATTAGGAATAAGTCCTGCCCCGATATCAAACCAAATTATTCAACGTGACAGACATGCTCAATTCATTACAACTATATCTGTTATAGCAAGTTCTTTAGAAAAATTTGCTACTGAAATTCGTAGTTTGCAAAGAACTGAAATCAGAGAAGTTGAAGAACCATTTGGTAAAGGTCAGACAGGATCTTCCTCAATGCCACATAAAAGAAATCCCGAGTTATCAGAAAGGATCTGTGGATTAGCTAGGCTAATTCGAGGATATGCAATCACTTCTTTAGAAAATGTTGCACTTTGGGGTGAAAGAGACATCAGTCATTCCTCTGCTGAAAGAGTTATAATTGCTGATTGTTGTTTTGCTGTTGATTATATTTTAAGTTTGTTTTCTAATGTAATGAATGGTTTGAAAGTTTATACTGATCGTATGTATGAAAATCTTGAATCTACTAAAGGGATTTTGTTTTCTCAAAGAATTCTTTTAACTCTGATTGAAAAAGGTATTAGTAGAGAAGATGCATACAAGATTGTACAAACTCATTCCATGAAATGTTGGGATGAAGGAAAAGATTTCAGGGAATCCATCAGAACTGATGATTCGCTTTCACAATATTTTTCTAGCAAAGATTTAGATGAAATTTTTGACTATAAATATTATACTAGATTTGTTGATGAAATATACCAACGCGTGGATTTAGATAAATTTTAACAATATTAAAAAGAGATAACAATGGGAACAATAAAAGAATCAAGTTTGCCTAATTTAATTTACAGGGGTAAGGTAAGAGATACTCATGATTTAGGCGATAACAAATATTTAATGGTAGCAACAGATAGAATTTCAGTTTTTGATGTTGTATTACCTACTGCTATTGCTGATAAAGGAACTGTTTTAAACCAGATATCTTCATTTTGGTTTTCTAAAACGTCTGATATTGTACCGAATCATTTGATTAATTTGGCAGAAGATCAACCAGAATTGAATTTGGATTCTGAATATATCAAACGTTCCATGGTTGTAAAAAAAGCTAAACGAATTGATGTTGAATGCGTTGTTAGAGGTTACATTACTGGTTCAGCTTGGTCAGAGTATAAATCTCAAGGTACAGTTTCAGGAATTCCCATAAATGATAAATTAGTAGAAGGTGATGCATTTCCAGAACCTATTTTTACTCCAACTACCAAAGCTGATGTTGGACATGATGAGAATATGTCATATAAAGAAGTCGAAGATTTAGTTGGAGTTGATGTCGCAGCTAAATTGAAGGAACTTACTTTATCAGTATATAAATTTGCTCATGATTATGCTTTGTCAAAAGATATTATCATTGCAGATACAAAAATGGAATTTGGTTTTATCAACGATCAAATACATTTAATAGATGAATTATTAACCCCTGATTCTAGTCGTTTTTGGGATGCTACTGGTTATTCCCCTGGTAAATCACAACCAAACTTTGATAAACAGTTTGTTCGTGATTATACTAATTCTGTAGGTTGGGATCATGAACCCCCTGCCCCAGAACTTCCTGAAGAAATCGTTAAAAAAACAACTACTAGATACTTAAATGCATTCAAGAGACTCACTGGATCTGAACTTGAATTATAGTGATTTTATTACACATGGAGTAGATTTTCGTGGTAAATGATGAAAAACCCAAAAAACCTAAATTAACTAAATCTCAATCTAGAGCTTCGCGCCGCGAGCGTAGCGCTAAAAAAGGGAAAATTAAAAGTTCATTAATATCTATAGGTATTATATTGGTTGCTGGATTATTGATACTTTCATTATTTTCTTCTGGATTAACCAATTTGTTTGATGCTTTCGCAAACAATTCATCAGGAGATAAACCAGGAATTTATATTGAATCTCCTGAAGGATATGAATCTTTGGTTTCTCCCCATTTGACTAGTATTGATCAAACCCACCCACCTTATAGTTCTACACCAGCTACTTCAGGTTGGCATTACTATCAATGGGCACGTTGGGGAATTCATGACAAAGAAGTTCCTGAAGAAATTCTCGTACATAATTTAGAGCATGCTGGCGTAGTAATATACTATAATTGCCCAGATGGTTGTGAGGATTTAATTAAACAATTAATATCTGTAGCATCAGACAAAAGGACTGGGGTGTTATTTGAAAAAGTGATTATTGCTCCCTACTCTGAAATGGACAGGAAAATTGCTTTAGTTGCATGGAATTACTTAGATAAATTTGATGTTTTTGAAGAAGCAAGAATATTAAAATTCTTACAAGCACATGTAAATTCAACAAATGCACCTGAACCTCGAGGAATGTAATTAGTGATTTTAGCTAAAGTATATATTCAACCAAAAACAACTGTAAAAGATCCACAGGGCAACACTATAAAATCTGGTTTGCAAGACTTGGGATTTACAGATGTTGAAAAAGTTAATATGGGTAAATATTTAGAAATCAAATTAAATACGCAAAACAAAAAATTAGCATCTGAACAAATAAAGAAGATGTGTGATCAGATGTTAACGAATCCATTAATAGAAGATTATAATTTTGTTATTGAAAAAATATAATTAACCAATAACACCTTTTGTACTTGGTATTTGGTTAGAGACTTTTTGATCATGGTTCATTGCAGCTCTTAACGATTTTGCTAGTGCTTTGAAAATAGCTTCCGCTTTATGATGATTATTAGAACCATACATGAGATTAACGTGTATATTAATTCCGGATTCTCTCGATAAGCTATCTATAAAATGCTCAATCAATGTTCCAGATAAACCTCCAAGATCAGAGTCACCTAAATTCGTGTTTAAAACTGTGTAACCTCGACCTCCAACATCTACAGCTACCATTGCAAGAGATTCATCTAATGGAACTATAGCGTGTCCCATCCTAATTATACCTTTAGCATTCCCTATAGTTTTAGATAAAGCCTGACCTAGAGAAATTGCTGTATCTTCAACAATATGGTGCCAGCCTACTTCTTGATCACCAGTTACAGAGACTGTCAAATCCATTAAACTATGTTTAGATAATTGTGCCAAAAGATGATCAAACATTCCATTAGATGTTGAAATATTAGATTTTCCCGTTCCATCGATATCAATTTTGATGGAGACGTTAGTTTCTTCAGTTTTTCGTGTAATAGATGCTTTTCTAGTATTCATTTTAGCTCCAATTAAGATTATTTTTACATTATATCCATTAATGTATTTATAAAAGTAGTATTATGAGGATCAGTTCCAACGGAAACTCTTAAGCATTTTTCAAGTCTTACATTGTTAAATTTTCTGATTAAAATACCTTTGCTACGTAATTTGTTATATATCTCAATCGCTTTTTTTGAATTAATAAGATTAAACAGAACAAAATTTGCAGCTGATGGATAAGGAGATATTCCATCAATATCATTTAATTTATTGAATAAATATTTTTTTCCATTTTTAATTTTTTCAACATTTTCAAACAAATATGCACTGTCATTTAAGGAAGCTATCGCAGCGGATTCAGCAGTGGTACTAACATTATATGGTGACTTTATATCTAAGAGGTGCAAAACAATATTTTTTGGCATTATGCCATAACCTATTCTTAATCCAGCTAATCCAGCCCATTTGCTGAAAGTTCTTAGTACAACTAAATTATCAAATTCAGGTACTAAATTAGCAACAGAAAAGCCGTTGAATTCATAATATGCTTCATCAACAACAACTAATATATTTAAATCTAATAAAGCTTTAATTTCATCAATTTTACAAATGTTACCAGTAGGATTATTGGGCGAACTTATGAATATAATTTTGGGGTTCCTAGAAGTAGATGCTCTTATTGCATTTATATCTAAATCGAAATTAGAATTTCTCGGTATTTTTTCGACTTTAGCACCAGCAACCCTAGCACAAAAAGAATACATACCGAAAGTTGGATCACAGTCAAGAACTAAATCTCCAGGAGAGATGAATAACTTAAAAAGTAGATCAATCAATTCATCACTACCAGCACCACCTATAATATGATCTGAATTAATTTTGAGAAATTTTTCAAGTTCTTGACGTAGATTACGTTGAAAAGGATCTGGGTATATACTAATTTCAGATCTTTTAATAGCATCGATTATTTTGGGTGAAGGACCATAAGGATTTTCATTACCATTAAGTTTAATAATTTGATCTTCATCAATTCCAAATTTGTTAGCAATCAAACTAATCGGTTCAACAGGTTCATAAGTTAAAATATTGCTTAAATTTTTTCGGATCATAGATTTAATTATATCCATATCGTTTCCTATATGTAGTTATTTTATAGATCCAACCTGATCTCAGCTGCATTTGCGTGTGCATGCAATCCTTCTGCATTACTTATTATGGAGGCAGAGTGAGAAATTTTTTGCACGGTAGATTTACTTAAATTGATCACAGGAGAACTTTTTAAGAAAGTTCTTGTGTTGATGCCTGAACTAAATTTTGCAGCGCCTCCTGTTGGCATTACATGGCTTGGCCCCGCAATGTAATCACCTAAAACTTCATGAGAATAGTCTCCAATAAAAATAGCTCCAGCATTTTGTATTTTGTGAATTGAATCTTGAGGATTTTCTATAACTATAGAAACATGTTCTGGTCCAAATTCATTACAAAAATCAAACATTTCTTTAATATCATTTACAACAATTATTGCACCATTATTTTCTATTGATGATTTTGCAATTTCATATCTAGGTAAATTATTTATTCTTAAATATATTTCTTCTTTGACTTGATTGGCTAAATTTGTCGATGTTGTGATTATTAAAGGCTTAGCTTCAGTGTCATGTTCAGCTTGAGCTAGTAAATCAGCAGCACAAAGAGTTGGGTTTGCTGAATCATCAGCTAATATTAATGTTTCTGTTGGACCAAATATTCCATCTATTCCAACATGACCAAATACTTGACGTTTAGCTTCTGTAACAAAAGAATTTCCGGGGCCGCATATGAAATCAACTTTTGGTACTGTTTCTGTACCGAAGGCTAATGCAGCAATAGCTTGGGTTCCACCAAGTACATAAATATTTGTCACGCCAGTCAATTCACAAGCATATAGAATTTCACTACTAGGAAGTCCAGATTTATTGGGAGGTGTAGTAACAAAAATATTGTTTACACCGGCAACTTTTGCAGGGATAACAGTCATTAGAACTGTAGATAGTAAATTAGAGGGTATATAAACCCCAACATTTTCTATAGGTGTAAAATTTTCACCATACCCTTCATTTTCATCATACCAAGATTTAGACGTTGATTTTTTATGGAAATTTAAAATCCGATCGTATGAAAATTGTATTGAATATTTAATTTCATCATCTAAATTACTAATAGATTGTTTGATAATGGATTCCGAAATTTTTATATTCTCAAGTTTTACTTGATCATATTTTTTTGTGAGATTGATTAAGGCAATATCACCTTCAGTAATAACTTGATCAATGATGTTTTTCACAGTTTCCTGTAGTGTAAGCTGTTGTTGTTTATTGGAAGATGTTCGATTTTTACCTAAAAATAAATTTTTGGCTTCACTAATATTAGTTATAATTCGCAATCAATTATCCTTTTATGAATGTTGAGAGAATATTTAGGAATTTCCTAATAATTTTTCAACAGCATTAGATTTGTTTTGGAAAATATAATAAGGTTTTGTCACACTAAGACTACTAGCATTTAATTTTCTAAAACGCTGTAATACAGGTAATAGTTCGTTCTTTTTAATTATTACAGTAACAGCATACCAACAAGATGAATCTTTGGAATAGACTTGAGAAATTGTTGGTCCTTGAATACCAGCAGTTAATTTTTCAGACAAGACAAGTTCTGCAATTGAATTAGGAGAATCTCCTTTCAAATTTGCAGTAACACTTAAAAAAGTAGATGCATTAAGATGAGCATCGATAGTTTCAATTAATCCTATTGCTGCTTGTAATTTCTTTTTATCTGAACGAATCATAGATGAATTGGAAATCAAACAGCATGATGATTTCATAATAGTCCCACCCTGAATTGTTTTTAAACGATTAGATCTTAGAGTAGTCCCTGTAGAAGATATATCTGCGATTAAATCAGCATATCCCATAGTAGGAGCAATTTCTAAAGTGCCGTTTGAAGGTATTATTGAGAAATGATTGATACCAGATTTTAAAAGGAAGTTTTCAACTGATTTTGGATATTTAGTCGCTATCCGTAAATCAGTTTTGTTTTCCCTGAAATCAATCGATAGATCAGCAAGATCTGCAATAGTAGAAATATCTACCCAAGAGTCAGGAATGCCAATTAAAAGTTCTGCTTGCCCAAATCCAAGATTGTTGATTAAAATTTCAGTATCAGAATTTTCATTAGAAGACTCAATAAAACGGTCTTCACCAACTATTCCCATATCTGAATTACCTGATTCAACATTTTGAGGAATATCGGATCCTCTTTGGAAATGAATAGTAACATTTGGTAAATTAGGTATTTCAGCAGTATATTTTCTTACATCGGTTCGTGATACAGATAAACCACATTTGTCTAGGAATGATAGTGTGGGTTCATGTAATGCACCACTACTAGATACAGCAAGACGTAACAATTTAGATCTCCTATAATTTATTTATTAAGATTTATAGAATCAAGGTTGTAAGCAAATCCTATAGCAGGTACATCCTTGCCACCAAATGCTTTTACAAGACTATCGTATCTGCCGCCACCGCCTATGACAAGTGGTTTCATACCTACAGTTTGATAAATATCAAAAACTAGACCAGTATAATAAGATATTCCTTTAGTTAAACCTAAGTCTATTTTTACAGAATTTTCTGAGACGCCATTACTGAATATTTTTTCAATTAATTTTTTAGTGCTATTAACAGATGTTGTATTAACCGATGAAGAGTCAATTAATTGTTGAATTGAATCTAATTGGTTATGATTATTGATATTATAAGAAAAAATTTCCATGAAGCAATTTAAAGCAGAAATAAAATTATTTTTTTGATTAGGGATGGCAGATTTTAGTTCAATTCTATTAAGTATTTCTTCAACTGTTCGTCTCCCTAAATAGTTTTTTTCATTAACAGCAGAAAATTTCGAAAGGAAAAGCTTAGGATCTTTAATATTCGAAGAATTTAATTCATCCAGTAAACCTAGTTTTTGTGCTTTCTCAACTAGACCTGTTATAGAAATTGTATTATTCAAAACATCATTAATATTATTCATAGCGAATAATTTTAAAGTATTGGATAATTCAAATTTTGAAAGAATATCTTTAATTAAACCTATATTTCCTAATTTAATGTAAAAATCATTAACACCTATTTCATTTAATGATTCAACAGCTAAACAAATCAATTCAGATTCAAATTCAATTTGAGCTCCACCAATGACTTCAACTCCAAATTGAGTGTTTTGGCGAAAAGTATTATCATGTCTAAAAATGGGACCTTGATATTGAATTTTGAAAGGCAAATTAATATTTTCAGCATTTTGAATATAATGACGTATAATAGAGGGAGTAATTTCCGGCCTAAGGCATATTTTCGCCCCATATTGGTCAATGAAAGAAAATAATTTTGTACTTATTTCAGCTCCTGATTTGCGAATAAAAAGTTCGGATTCTTCTAAAATTGGAGTATCGATTAACTGATAGCCATTTTGATTAAAAAATTCATTTAAATCATTTTGCATTTGATATGCAGCAGTAGCACAATTTCCCCAATTGTCTTGCATTCCAGGTAGATTATTTATTTGATTAAATTTCAATTGTTATCCTTATTTATAATTGTACATTAGAGATATCTAGTGTTCAATTTATATTTTGGCCCATGTTTTTTAATCATATTTACTTAATTAATATTTAAAAAACTTATTCTAGGTTGAAAAATAATAATGTAATATAATATTTATATGGTGAATAATCAAAATATTAGATTAGGTTTCCTTGCTTCCCATAATGGTTCTACAATGCAAGCAATAATAGATGCATGTATAAAAGAATCTCTGAATGCTGAACCAGTTGTTTTAATCACTAACAATTCTAGATCTGGAGCAATTTGTAGAGCTAAAAAAATTAAAATGCCTTTCTATCATTTAAGTTCAAAAACACATTCAAATCCTGATGATTTAGATCAAGAAATTACTAAAATATTAAAGCTATATTCAGTTGATTTAGTGCTTTTGACAGGTTATATGAAAAAACTTGGTAATTTTACATTAAAAAATTTTTCTAAAAGGATTCTTAATTCACATCCTGCGCTTTTACCAAATTATGGTGGACGAGGAATGTATGGAACTAAGGTTCATCAAAAAGTTTTAGAATCTGGCGATAAATTTACAGGAAGCACTATACATTTTGTTGAATCAAATTATGATTCAGGACAAATAATTTCACAGTCTAAAATATCTATTTTACCCAATGATTGTATTGATACTTTGGAAAAAAAAGTTAAATTTGAAGAAAAGAAATTATATGTTAATTCTATAAGAAAAATTATAGACAAATTATAGGATGAGCTAAGATGTCTAATATACAATTAATATTGATATAATAAATTCTATTTAACTTTTTTGGTCTTTGTAGATTCTTTTATAGGAGCTTGAGATTCAATAATTAGATCGTTTGATTTAATTTTAATTACTACAACATCTCCAGGTTTAAATTTACCTGCTAATATAGAATCAGAAAGTTTATCTTCAAGGTGATCTTGGATAACACGTTTTAGGGGTCTGGCACCAAAAGTGGGATCATAACCTTTTTCTGCTAACCAAGTTTTTGCTTTCGCTGTAACCTCTAAACTGATTCCTTTCTCTAATAAACTATTAGCAACAGTTTTCAGTTCAAGATCTACAATTTGTTTTACTTGGCCTTGATCTAATGGATGAAAAACGACAGTCCCATCTATACGATTTAAAAATTCGGGCTTAAAAAACTTTTTGATTTCATCTAAAATATTATTTCGCATAGTTAAATATTTATGATCATCTGAGGAATTTTTATCAGCAGTTGGGAATCCTAACTCTTTAGCTTGTCGTATAAGATCAGAGCCAATATTACTAGTCATAACAATGATAGCATTTCTAAAGTCAACTTTTCGTCCTTTAGCGTCAGTCAGATGACCATCATCAAAAATTTGTAATAAAATATTGAAGACTTCAGGATGAGCTTTTTCAATTTCATCAAGTAATATTACACAATAACCTTTGCGTCTAACGGCTTCGGTAAGTTGCCCACCTTCATCATAACCAATATATCCTGGAGGCGCACCTACTAAGCGAGCAACAGAGTGTCTTTCCATGAATTCAGACATATCAACACGAATAACTGAATCTTCAGAGCCAAACATGAATTCACTAAGCTTCTGTACAAGATAAGTTTTACCTACGCCGGTAGGACCAGAAAATATAAAAGTACCTACAGGTTTTTTAGGATTTTTTAAACCTGAACGAGCACGTCGGACAGATTTTGAAATTACAGAAATAGCTTCAGATTGACCGATAACTTGTTGTTGCAAGGATGTTTCCATATGAATTAGTTTTTCAGATTCAGTAGTTGATAAACGAGTAACGGGAATACCAGTCCACATAGATACAACTTCTGAAATTTCTTCTTCAGTTACTTCATTATTTTGGGATGATAAATTTTTTCGCCAAATTTTATCTAAATTTTCAAGCTCTGACGTTTTTTTAGATTCTTCATCTCTGAGTTCTGCTGCATATTCATAATTTTTTTGCGATATAGCAGATTCTTTTTCGAATTTGATTTTTTCAATTTCTTTACTTATTTCTAAAATATTAGTTGGAGGAGTAGACAATTTGATTTTGACTTTAGATGAAGCTTCGTCAATTAAATCTATAGCTTTATCAGGTAGAAATCTATCAGAAATGAATCGGGAAGCAAGATTTGCAGCTGCTGGAATGGCATCATCAGATATAGAAAGTTTATGAAACTCTTCATATTTATGTTTAATACCTTTTAGAATATCAATAGTTTCAGAAATTGAGGGTTCATCTACAGTAATAGGTTGAAAACGGCGTTCTAAGGCAGGATCACGTTCGATATATTTGCGATATTCATCTAATGTTGTGGCTCCAATACATTGTAATTCTCCTCTAGACAAAGAAGGTTTTAACATATTAGCTGCGTCAACGGCACCTTCAGCAGCACCAGCACCAACCATTGTATGAATTTCATCTATAAAAACTATACAATTACCAGAATTTTTAATTTCAGAAATAATTTTTTTTAGCCGTTCTTCAAATTCTCCTCTATATTTCGTGCCAGCAACCAATGAACCCATATCTAATGAAACCAAACGTTTATTTTTTAAAGTTCCAGGTACATTATTTTGTTGAATTCTTTGAGCTAAAGCTTCAACTATTGCTGTTTTACCGACTCCGGGTTCGCCTATAAGAACAGGATTATTTTTTGTCCTTCGGCTTAAAATTTGGGTGACTCTTTGTATTTCTTCATTACGACCAACAGTAGGATCTAACTTACCATTTCTAGCTGCTGCGGTTAAATCAACTGCTAATTGATCCAATGTTGGTGTTTTGTTATTTCTAGTTTTAGTTTGAGGTTTTTCAGGAGTTCGTGTTTCAGGAGGTGTAGATTCTGAGAGTACTGTTGAAATTTCAGACCTAAGTAATTCTAAATTTACGCCTAAACTTTCTAAAACTCCAGCAGCAATACCTTCACCTTCGCGCATAGTACCAATTAAAAGGTGCTCAGTTCCTATATAATGATGATTTAACCGTCTTGCTTCATCAACGGATAATTCTATAAGTTTTTTTGCCCTAGGAGTTAATGTTAACTCATCTGTAGTTTTTCTATCACCTTTTTCGATTATAAATTCTATTGCAGATTGAATTTTAGATAAATCAATATTTAAATTTACCAGAACTTTGGCCGCAATTCCTTCTGACTCTTTAGTAATACCTAATAAGATATGCTCAGTACCAATATGTTTTTGATTAAATCTTAAAGCTTCTTGTTGAGCGTGTGATAATACTCTCCTTGCTCTCTCGGAAAACTTTTCAAATTTGCTGCTACTAGTCATAATATTTCCATGATTTATTCAGTAGATTTATCAGAAGATTCTGCGGTTTCAGTAGGTTCATCAGAAGATTCTGTGGTTTCAGTAGATTCATCAGATGATTCTGTGGTTTCAGTAGATTCATCAGATGATTCTGTGGTTTCAGTAGATTCATCAGATGATTCTGGATCATCAACTTTACTTACACTTAGTCCAATACGTTTACGATCAGCTTCAATCCGAAGAATTTTGACGTTTATTACTTGGCCCTCTTCTACAACTTCATTAGGATGAGAAATTTGTTCATTAGTTAGTTCTGAAATGTGAATTAAACCTTCAACAGTATCTTCGATTTTAGCAAAAGCACCAAAATTAGTAATTTTTGTAATAGTAGCTTGAACAATATCTCCAGATGTATAGTTTTGAGAGACTGTTTCCCAAGGTTCAGGAGTAAGTCTTTTAATGCTTAGTGCAATTTTATTATTTTCTTCATCAACATTAAGTATATAAACATCAACTTGTTGCCCAATTTTAACTACATCTTCCGGATGTTTAACAGTATTCCATGATAATTCAGAAATATGCACTAATCCATCTGCTCCACCAAGATCAACAAAAGCACCAAAACTACTTATACCAATGATGTATCCCTGTTTTACTTCACCTACACTAAGTTGACTGATAATTTCTGATTTTTGTTTTTCACGTTCAATTTTTGCGGCTTCTCTTTCAGAAAGAATAGCACGATTTTTAGGACGCGTTACTTCAATAGGTTTTAATGTAATTGTTTTACCTAAAAACTCTTTCTTTTTTTTGTCTATTTCATCAGCATAAGCTTGGTCAAATGAGTCATCTTGATTATCAAAAGATTTACAAATATCTCTTGGTACAGTAACGAGTTGGGAAACAGGCACGAATCCTTGTATACCAAGTACTTCGATAACTAGACCACCTTTATTGAACCCAGTAATTGTTCCGTCAACAGATAAATTTTGATCCATTTTTTCTTGCAGATCTTGCCAGCCTCTTTCACCTAAACTTTTATCTATAGATATTATAGTTGGTGATTTAGGAGATTCATTTTTAACAACTACAGCAGTAATCGAATCACCTACTTTTGGTGTATCCATATTGTTTTGTTCTAATGTGCGCATTTCATTTATAGGGACTAATGCTTCAGATTTTTGGCCAATATTAACTATCAGGCCATCAGAGTCAGTACTAACAACAACCCCTTCAACTATATCGCCTCTATGAATCGATTTTAGTGATTCAACAGAATCTAATAATTCTTCCATAGATAAATGATCTAAGGAATCGTCTGTATCGTTATTTTCAATATTATTTATTTCTTGCAATTTATATTTTTACCTACTTTTGTTGAAAAAAAATTACTAATTAATCAATTCAACGGATATTTTATCAATATTTTAGCATCAGTCGTTGGATTAAGGAACCGATTGAAAGTGTAATTATGAAGTTTTTTAAAATGATTCAAAAATAACGGATATATATATAAATATTGAGAGCAGAAATGAAATCCCCTGGCGGTGACCTCTTTTCCCACACCCTTGCGAGAGCAGTATCGAAGGCGCTAAAACATTTCACTACCGTGTTCGAGATGGGAACGGGTGGTACAGTTTTGCTAAAACCACCAAGGGAATACCATTATATTTTATTAGAGAATATATGGCAATAATATATGCCATCTTGACCTGATAAAATCACGATGATATTATCGAAAGACCCGATTTATTTTTTAATTTCTAATCATATAAACTACCAGGAGACAATTATGGATAACGATCAATTAGTAACGATTTCTGAAGCTGCTGATTTAAAACTTAAGGAATTACTAGATGAACATTCTGACCAGGGATCATATTTAAGAATGATGATAATGCCTAATTCACAAGGTGGTTATCAATATGCTCTTGGAATTGAAGAAAATGAAGGTGATGGAGATTTGCTAATTGACGGAACCGGCGATATAAAAGTTTTAATTGATTCAAACGCTTCTGAGCTTATTAAAGGTACAGAAATTGATTATGTTGACGGTTTGATGAGAAGTGGATTTGTAATTTCGAATCCTAATTTGCCAGTTTCTTCTGGTGGAGGTGGCTGTGGAGGTGGTGGAGGCGGTTGTGCTTGTGGAAATGATAGTGCTGGGGGTGGTTGCGGTAGTGCCGGCGGTGGTTGTGGTAGTGCCGGCGGTGGTTGTGGTAGCGGAGGCTGTGGAGGTGGTTGTGGCGGACACTAATAATATAGTTAATTAAAAATAAATACTTATTTTTAGGATTTTATTGATTTTATATTAGTTAATTTCTGCTACCAAATCTATTTCTACTGCAGCACCTAATGGTAGTGATGCAACTCCCACAGCTGATCTTGCATGGAATCCAATATCTTCAAATATCTCCACGAATAAATCAGATGCACCATTCGCAATTACGGGATGTTCTTTAAAATCTGCAGTTGCGTTTACCATTACCAATAATTTAACAATTTTTTTAATGTTATCTAAGCTGCCAATTTTTGATTTAATTGATCCTAGTGTTGCTAAAGCAGCTTTTTTTGCTGCAATATACCCTTCTTCGTTTGATATAGATTCACCTAATTTACCAACTATAATTTCTCCTGATTCATTTTTAGGTAAATGACCAGCCGTAAAAATTAATTTTGACTTTTGTGTGATTACTGCTGGAACATAATTAGCAAGTGGTGGTGCTTCATCGGGAAGTTGATATCCTAATTTAGCTAATTTTTCATCAATAGTGCTCATTATTACCTCATTAATTTTTTAATTCAAAAATGGTTTCAATTTCAACAGGGATTTCGAAAGGTAAACTACCCATCCCTATAGAAGTTCGTGAATGTATACCTGATTCTCCAAATATTTCTGTAAATAAATTTGAACATGCGTCTATAATTTTTGAATGGTTTTCGAAATTATAAGTGCTATTAATCATTCCAAAAACACGTATAACCCGATTGATTTTATTTAAGTTGCCGGTATGTTTTTTAACTTGAGATAAGATGTTTAAACCAACAGAATATGAAGCAGCAATAGCATCTTCTTCTGAGATAGACAAATTTGGTTTACCTGAATATGGTGTTTTGTCATCTCTTAATCCTGGACCATTACCAGATACAAATAATAAATCACCTGTTTCTACAATGGGTACATAATTTGCTACAGGATTAGGTGGATTAGGAAGTATTATATTTAATTTTTTTAATATATTTTCAGGATTTTTCATTTAATTAGTTTTGATAGTAAGTATTTCGGTAGGATTTTTAATGATTAGGTTATGGATATCTGGTTCAGAGATATTTTTTTCTCTCATTCTAGGAATCATATTTTCCATAATATGATGATATCCATGACCACCATATTTTGCTAATCTACTTTTACAGAAAACGTCTTGCCCTGTAACTATTCTCTCAGAGTATCCATTATTAATTAGGAATTGAATAAAATCAATTCTAGCTCCATCAGAAACCATGTCGAGATGAGATAAGGGATAATAAGAAGATTCCCATCCAAACAAATCATATTCCAAATAGGTACCTAACTTTGCCAATTCTAATAAAGTATCATGGTCTTGTATAGTACGTTCAATATGTCCCATAACGACTCGAGACAAATCTGCACCGGCTTCAGAAAGAATTTTAATAATTTCAAATGGAGATTTTTCGTTTCGTCCAGGATGAATCAAAATACTAGCACCAGTCTGAGATTGAGCAATTGCAGATGCTTCGAGGACTTTGTGTTCATTTTTGGTTAAAGGCCAACTACAACCAATTTCACCAATGATTCCACATTTAATTCCAGTATCACCAACGCCAATTTTGATTTCATTTGTGATTTCATCAGCAATATCATTAATATTTTTTTTGTCCATATTATGGGGATGTACAGAATCTACATAGTAACCCGCACCCATTATTATATTAATTCCAGTAAGCCTAGCAATTCTAGATAAAGCATAAGGGTCACGACCAATACCTATTGTAGTAGCATCAATTATTGATCTACCACCATGGCCTTTAAATAGTAATAATTCTTCAACTGCAACATTTTCATCAGCTAACAGTAGATTATCTTGGTTGCGGAAGTGATCATAACGGACCCATCCCAAGTTTTCCATAGTTACAGGTTGAAAAGCCTTGAATCTTTCAGAAGCTTCAGAAGGCGGATTAAACATACAAACAAAGTCTATTAATATATGTTCATGTGTAGTAGTAGGGCCAACATCAGATGGATTTATTTTACCTAAAACAGTTTGCACAAATTTAGAATTAGAATCTGAATTATCTTTATTTGTAAACAAATCTTACTCCTAGTAGTATATATCTTATAATTAATCACAATATATATTTACATGCAATATAATGTTGTGAATAAATCCAGATCTTTTATAAAGATTTTCAGAAATTATAAAATGATAAAAAATATACAGAATGAATCAGAAAGAATTTGCAATGCAGTTCAATCTTTTGTTGATTCTCTTACACCAGAATCAAAAAATTATGCAATTTTAGATTTTAATTCTAAAGAGAGATTCAATTGGCATTATATTCCTAAACCACGTAAAGGATTGAGTTTATTAAACATGAGTGATCATGAAAAATTAAGTGCCTTCAAACTACTAGAAGCATTGTTAAGTCCCTCTGGTTTTAGTTCTGCAAAAAATATTATTGAGCACGAAATAATTTTGGGAAAGATTGAAGGATCAAAAAACATTTCTAAATTCGATAGAGATCCTATGTTATATTATTTTACTATATTTTTGTTAAATAAAGATTACAACACATTCGGAATTAGAATTGAAGGACATCATCTTTCAATTAACATTTCAGTTTATGAAAAAAATATTATTTCGGTAACTCCAAATTTCTTCGGTGCTAATCCTGCTCATGTAGAAACAAAAAATAAAAAAGTATTCAAAATATTAAATAATGAAGAAGATATATCTAATGATATATTTCATAGTTTAAATTCTAAGCAATTATCTAAAGCAATAATTTATGATGAAGCACCTGATGACTTAATAACAAAGACTGATTTTCAGATAAATATTAATGCTGATGTTGGATTATCTATTGATTTGATGACAAATAACCAAATTAAAAAATTGTATAATTTAATCAAAGTTTACACATCTCGCAGTCCTGTTTTTTATTCTCATAATTTATTTGATAAATTAAAAAGCGTATCCCCAGAAAAAATATATTTTGGTTGGGCTGGCAGCCCAAAATTTGGTGAAGGTAATTATTATAGAATTTCTACACCATTAATATTTATTGAATATGATAATACACAAGATAGTGCAAATCATATACATTCTGTCTTAAGATATAGAAATAATGATTTTGGAGCGAATACTCTCATTGAGCATTATCAAAAAGAACATTAATAATAATTATTGGTTAGTGTTTTTCAAATCATTAATTCGTAAAAATATTTCAGATGCAGTTTGGGGTCCTATAGCAAAAGCATAATCATCCGCACTATTTCTGACATAATATATTCCGTCAACATATTCATAAAAAAGCAATGTAATTGGCAATATCCCAGAGCCAGCTTTAGTATCAATTCTGATTACTACATTAGGATCTTTTTCAAGCACATTAGAGATTTCTTCTTCAGAAATAAAACCTTCAGCCAAGAAATTTTGGAATTTAAATTGAAAATTTATAGCAACAGATAAATTAGCTTCGTATGAAGTTGATCCGTCTGTAACTTGATATTGAGATTGTCCAACCTCAACTAATGAAAATGTTTGGTCAGGGTACATAAAAGTAATGGATGAAATTTTATCAGTAGGTACCTTACAAATTGTAGGATCGATCCAAGAACCTATATCAGCTGTAAATATATCCGAAATAGGACAATGAATACTATAGACATTATCATCGTTTGGCCTTCTGAAATAACAACGTTTTACTCTATCTGAATAAGGCGCATAAACATTTTCACCAATTGGTGCATATTTTGTATCACCTACTATTAATTCTTCAATTAATTCTTCTTTGGCATATAATTTTACGGATGTACCGTTCTCAGGAGTCACTCCCATTTGAGGATGATTATCTGGATTAATGGAGTTTAATACAGCGGTATCTAACAAAGATATAGAATCCCATAAAGTTTTTAACATTGGTTCATATACCGGGTAAGAATTAATTGTCCATTTAGAATCTTTTTTAACTAATAAAGCTTGAGCTCCAAAAGCAGAAAATGAAATTTCATCGATATTATCTGTGTTGGTTTCTGGGTTAGCAGAAAAAACATTAGCAGAATCTTGTGGATCATAGGTAGAAAGAAATCCTAATACCGATACAAAAAGTATAGCAAGAATTATTAGAATGTATCTTTTAATCATCACGTTTATATGTCCTCTGAGTAGATATTCTGCGATAAATTAATCTAATTAGCCCAATGATAATAATAATAGCAGGAACACCAATTATATTAGAATATCTAGTAAGTTGTTCTTCCGATTTACTTTCATAGAGTAGTTTTCGTAGAGAAGCACCTTTTGATCGAATAGATACTAAAGAATCTTTCTGTCCTAACCAATCTAGCCAATTAATACCTAATGCTAAATGTTGTGGATAATTTTGAATAATGCCATCATCAATTAATTGAGAATCACCAATTACTATCATTCGAAATTGATTTTGTGCATCTATGTCACAATCATTTTGTCCAGGTGGACAACGTTTACCGGAAACAGCCACAGCCATTAGAGTTTCAGATTTTTCTATATCTGAAACAGTTTTTAATCTGTCAGAATTGGGTGAAAGATCAACATACATTGAATCAACGGCACCATTTTCAGTGGTTTTCATTAATTCAATATGTTCAACCTGAATATTGTTTGAATCTATTTGATTAATAGAAATCGAACTACCCCAAGGTATAACAGCTGTAGTTATTCCTCCAGAAATTTTCTTTTCAACAGCATTGATTCTGGGCCAATATGGATATGGTAAACTTACAGTTCCCTGTTGAGTAGGAAATGGTAAAATCTCATTCGCTTTCTGATCAAAAACTATATTATCTTCAACAGTTACACCATATTTTGTTAGATATTCTGAAAGGCTAAAATAATTTGGGAGTCCAGATAAAGAAGAGGTTTCAATATTAACTGAATCAATTAAAAACAAAGCTTTACCACCATTAGCAAAATATTCATCTAAAGCAAAACGCATTTCATTTGAAACAAATTGTCCATGAGCAGGTACTACTAACATTTGTACATCTGAAAAATCTGGAATTCCAGCTTGATTTTCTGGAACTTCACGAATACTGTAAATTTCTGTTAATGCTAATCTAAAATTTCTGAAAGGTGCTACTGCTGGGTCGGGATTTTCAGTTCTAAATAAGAAGGATACTTTTGTTCTTTCTTTTTTAGTGAGTTTAAATATCTTACTCATTAATTGATACTCTAAACCGTCAATAGATTGAATTAATGGTATGTATTCAAGGTTATTTGAATATGTTAAAGCAAAGCCTAACCATCCAATTTTTACTTTTAGCTCCCCTTCACTTCTATCACTGAATTGAACTGGTGGCACAAAGAAATTATTTGCTATAACCCTTTCATCATCATTCACATCAGGATATCTTTTTATGATTTTAACATTGCCATTGGAAGCAGCAACAACACCATCTAAGAAATCATTTACATCTCTAGAAACGATAGCATTTTGTGCAGATGGTTCTTTTGAAGAAAAGTAGTGAATTGTTACTATATCGTCTAATTCAGATAATAATTTTACAGAAGCTGGGCTCAATGTATACAGTTGATTTTCAGTAAGGTCTATTTTACCTCTAATAGAGTTTCCAAACCATCCAACTAATATGATTAAGAAAACAAAAAATCCTACAGATATTTGTAGAATTTGATATGACCTTGATTTATGGCTAACAATTTTGCTTTTTATAACTAAGTATGAAGCACTTAAAAATGTCAGAATAAGTGCAGTGAAATATAATATATCACGTAATTCAATAATACCTCTACTAATTCCAGCAAAATGGATCAATGGACTTAATGTTTGGAATAATAATGCAACGTTAGTAGGCATTGCATAAGTTACAAAAGGTAATCCAGATACCATAAGAGCAGAAATTACTACTAATGATATTATAAATGAAACAATTTGGTTTCTAGTTAAACTAGAAGCAAATAATCCAATAGATATAAAGGAAGAAGTTAAAAACAACGTTCCAAGATATTGTGCGAATATAGCACCTTCATCTAAATCACCAAAAAACTGTAGAGAAATTGGAATAGTAGCAGTAAGTAATATTGCAATAGTAACAAATGCAAATGCAGCAAAAAATTTACCAACAATAACTACCCACGACTTGATAGGTTGGGTTAGTAATATTTCTAATGTTCCATCACGTAATTCTTCTGAAATTAAACGCATACTTGCAGCAGAGATAAATATAGCTAAAATCCAGGGAAGTATTGTGAACATAGCTCGCAAAGATGCTTCTTGAGTAGTTTGAATACTCCCAAAAAAAGAAAAAGATAATGATGCACAAAAAATTACTAATAGGATATATCCAGTAGGCTGGTCAAAATAACCCTTAAGGTCTTTTTTAGCTATTTGTAAAATCAAATTTAATGTCATTTATTTACTCTGTTAATACAGGTTCGCCATACTCCAAAGTTGCACGACGAAATAGATCTTCAAGACGGCCTGGATTTTTATGTAGATCCCATAATATCCATTTTTTATTTACACAAAGATTGAATAATTTATCTCTTAAATCAAAACCAGGTTCACATTTAATTGAAAACGTTTTAATATTATTTTCTTCAGTTGACAAATTAATTTCTTTGATATTACCTAAATCCAGAATAGATTTTTGTATATTTTCTGATGTATCACCTTCAATCTGAATTTCTATATCTGCGTCAATTGATTGATTTTTTAATTCATCAACAGTACCATTTGCAACTAAATTACCTTTTGAAATTAGTACAATTTCATCACACATTGCTTCAACTTCAGGTAAAACATGTGTACTAATTAGAACGGTACGTTCAGTACCTAATGATTTAATTAAGTTTCTGATAACGATTCTTTGATTAGGGTCTAAGCCTTCTGTGGGTTCATCTAAAATTAATATAGGTGGCTTATGTAGAATAGCTTGGGCAAGACCAACTCTTTGTCTATAACCTTTAGAACATTGATTAATCGGTCTATTATAAACAGCTTCTAAACCAGCTTCTTCTATAGTTCTAGCTATATTAGATTTAAAAGTTTTAGAATCTAATCCACGTAATTTGGCAATAAAATATAAATATTCACGAACTAAAAACTCACCATAGATTGGATTATTTTCAGGGAGATACCCAATTTGTTTTCTAGTTTCTAAATCATTTTCTTGGTTATCAATACCGTTAACAAGAATATTTCCAGAATCAGGTGTATAGAAAGAGGTGATTATTCTGTTAGTGGTAGTTTTTCCACTTCCATTCGGCCCTAAGAATCCTACTACTTTACCTTGAGGCACAACAAATGAAACATTATTTACAGCTTTGTTAATACCGAAAGATTTATTAATATTATTTACTTGTATAGCTGGAATTGAATTTGACATATATGATTAATAACGATTAGTTTTATAGAAAGTTAGTAAAATTAATATTAATACAGAATATAGGTTTAGTCACCTATTTTGATATTTTTTCATAAATTGCGGTAGGGTTTATAGGTAAAGTATTATATCTAACTCCTATACAATCCAAAACTGCATTCGTGATTGCTGGCATTGGAGTAATAATACTAGATTCTCCAACACCACGTACTCCAAATGGGTGTCCAGGATTAAATTTTTCAATAATAAGAGTATCTATACCAGGTATATCTAACGATATTGGCATACGATAATCTAAAAATGTTGAATTGATCATCTTACCTTCATTATTATTGAAATATTCTTCATTCAGAGCCCAACCTATACCTTGGGCTGTACCACCTTGCATTTGACCTTCAACATAATTTGGATGAATTGCTTTACCTGCATCTTGCAAGACAGTAATTTTTGATATATCAATTTTGCCAGTATCTTTATCAATCGATAAATCAACAATATGAGCAGCAAACGAACCACCAGCACCAGCGGGATTAATATTAGCAGAACCTACAATAGGACCTCCTGTTTGATTAGAAGATGCAGCAATTTCATTAAATGATAATTTTTGTTTAGGATTTGATGTGTTTTCTATACAACCTTTACGATAGATAAGTTTTGAGGATTCAACTTGTAACAATATTGAAGCTCTTTCTAGCATTTGTTTTTTAATGTCTTTACCTGCCTCAATAGCTGCCCAACCAGATTTAAAGGCAACACCACTACCACCAGTATTTGATGTGTAGCCAATAGCATCGGTATCTCCAATTTGGGGATTAATATTTTCAACTGGTATATGTAAAATTTCAGCTAATTGTTGTGCAACAACAGTTCTCGACCCACCTATGTCAACAGATCCTTCAATTAAACTAATATTCCCATCAGGTAAAACATTAGCAATAGCACATGCTGGACCGCTACCATTACCCCAGAAACCTATCGCAATTCCACGACCTGTACTTTTATCTTTTTTAGATTTATAGTGGGTGCTATTTTTAATTGCCAAAAGTATTTCTTCAGCACCTATTGGAGGATTAATCAAACCATTTACACGACGAACTCCTTCTTTAGAAACATTGTTTAAGCGAAATTCTAAAGGATTAATATTTAGTTTATTAGCTACGTCATCAACAAGAGATTCTATACCAAAAGTTACAATGGGAGCACCTGGAGCTCTATACGCAGAAGAGGTAGGCTTGTTAACTGAGACGTCATATCCTTCAACAAATATATTAGGAATGTTGTATGGTACAAAAGAAGAAGCAGCAGCACCTCCTAGTGGTGCACCTTGAAATGCGCCACCTTCCATAAAAAATTTAACTTTTGCTGCTACAATTTTATTTTGAGTGATCCCAATTGTAACATCTAACTTTGCAGCAGAAGTAGGTCCGGTAGCTTCTAAAACTTCAGATCTAGACATAATAACTTTAACTGGTCTTAAAGATTTTTTCGATAAAATTGCTGCAAGTGGTTCAAGATATGACCTAAGTTTACCACCAAAACCTCCTCCAATTTCCATTGGTACTATTCTAATAGATGAAATTGGTAAATTTAAAATTTTTGAAACTTGATCGCGAATACCAAAATGACCTTGACTACTACACCATATAGTAAGTTTATTATCATTATTCCATATCGCAGTAGCATTTTGAGGTTCAATGTAACCTTGATGAACTGTGTTAGTAGAATAACTGTCAGAAAATATTTTTTCACAATTATTTATTGCTGAAGAATAATCACCTAAACTTAACTGCATATGGTTAGTGATGTTGTGTGAAGAAAATTTATCTTCTATGTGTACAGGTGGAGTAAAACCTTCATGTAATTGTGGTGAATTTGGAGCGAGAGATTCATCAATATTATTAACAGATTTTAAAATTTTGAATTTAATTTTGACTAAATCTAATATTTCTTGTGATGTATGAATATTAGAGCTAGCAACTGCTAAAATTGGATGTCCTACATAAAAAACCTTGTCTCTTGCTAAAACATTTTCAGTTATTAATTTTGACGCAACCTCTGTATATCCAGCATTTGAAGGTGTAACGAATGCGGAAGCATTATTTTGATTGTCGTCGATATTTTGCAAGTCTTTATAAGTGACTAAAGCTTTACAGTCTGGATGTTTAATAGCTGCAGTAATATCAATATTTTCAATGATAGCATGAGCATATGGACTTCTTAAAACTTTTCCATACAGCATACCTGGAAATTGTTGATCAGCTCCATATTTAGCTTTACCAGTAACTTTATCAATACCATCATGTCTAAGAGGTGAATTGCCAATAGATGAAAAATTATTTTTTGTGACAGTATTAGCCATTGTAACCTCGTGTGGGATAATATTTATCTATATATTATTTATAAAATTAAATTACAATTCAATTAATAAATATTAAATTATTTATTTTTTTATAAAAAATCAGAATAATAGAATCAGTAATTATATGAAAACTACTGAAAAATATAAGTTAATAGCTTTTGATATAGATGGCACTATCAAGGCTACCAATAAAGATATTTCTAATCAAATGATCTGCTCTATCAGTCGTGCAAATAAATTAGGAGCAAAAATCACTGTTATTACGGGTCGATCTTATTTATCAGCTAAAGATGTGGTGTCTCAAATAGACTTATCAGTACCTATAGTTTCATTCCAAGGTGCACATATAGCTAATCCTATAACTGATCAAGTATATTGGAAAAAAATTATAGATAACATTTCACTTAAAAAGTTGATCAATATACTTGAAAAATATGATAATGAAATACTTTTTTATACAGAAAAAGAAATTTTTACTAATAAAATATCTACTTGGAATAATAATTATAGTAAACGCAATAATACTATTATTAATGTATTAAAAGATTTTAATGAACTTAATGATATGGAAATAATTAGAATCACAGTGATTTGTCCATCTGGGGCAAAACAATTTTCACGATTTTTAAAAAATGAAATAAAAAACGACTTGTATGTCACTAGTTCTTTAGCTAATTTTTGTGAAATATTGAATCCAGATGCAGGAAAAACAAACGGTCTAAAAACACTCGCATCTATGTTAAATATAGACAAGAAAAATATCTTGTCTTTCGGAAATAGTAATGAGGATTTGGGGATGCTTGATTGGTCCGGACATGGTGTGATTGTAGAGGATAATAATATTAAACTAGAGAATAATACCCTTAACCATTGTCTCTCTGTAACACAAAATGGACCATCTATATATTTAAATCAACTAATTGACGAAAATTATATAGGTATATAATTAAGCGTTCTTCCTTTACCTAAAAATTTATATCTGCTAACATATTTTTAAAATATATATGTAAGGAATTTATAATGACCCAAAAACAAAAAATAATATGTGTATTATACGATGATCCAATAGATGGATATCCAACTTCTTATGCTAGAAATACTATTCCTAAATTGCAGCAATATCCTGATGGTCAATCTATGCCATCTCCAAAATCAATAGACTTCAATCCTGGCGAATTATTAGGATCTATTTCTGGAGAACTTGGTCTCCGAAAATTCATTGAAAATTCAGGCCATGAGCTAATTGTTACTTCGGATAAAGACTCAGAAGATTCTGTTTTTGATCAACATCTTGAAGATGCTTCAATAGTAATTTCTCAACCATTTTGGCCTGCTTATTTAACCGCAGATAGAATTAACAAAGCACCTAATTTAAAATTAGCTATTACTGCAGGGATTGGTTCTGACCATGTTGATTTACAGTCAGCTATAGATAATAATTTGACGGTATGCGAGGTGACATATTGTAATAGTATTAGTGTTGCAGAACATGCAGTAATGCAAATATTAGCATTAGTTAGAAATTATATCCCCCAATATAAATGGGTCGTTTCTGGCGGATGGAATATTTCAGATTCTGTATCTAGATCATATGATATTGAAGGTATGGATGTTGGAGTTGTTGCAGCTGGTAGAATTGGTGTCGCTGTCCTAAAACGAATGAAGCCTTTTGATGTAAATCTACACTATACAGATAGGCATAGATTACCAGAAGAAATTGAAAACCAATTAAATTTAACATATCACAAAGATGTTAATTCATTAGCAGAAAATTGTGATGTAATTAGTATACATTGCCCATTACATCCTGAAACTGAACATTTATTCAACGATGCACTTATTTCTAAAATGAGACGTGGTTCATACATTGTTAATACTGCTAGAGGTAAAATTTGTGATAAAGATTCAATTACTCGAGCACTTGAATCTGGGCAATTAGCAGGTTATGCTGGAGATGTTTGGTTCCCCCAACCAGCTCCTAATGACCATACTTGGAGAACTGCCCCAAATCATGCGCTTACGCCTCATACATCTGGTACATCGTTGTCAGCACAAGCTAGATATGCAGCTGGTGTAAGAGAAATCCTAGAATGTTGGTTTGAAGGTCGTCCTATTCGAGACGAATATTTAATTGTACAAAATGGAGCACTTGCAGGTACTGGCGCACATTCATATAGCGCAGGTAATACAACAGATGGATCTGATCAAGCTTCAAAATTTAAATCTTGAATTTATTCGAGCTCTTTTATGATTTTCTCGAGTTTTGCAACTTCAGAATATTCTTCTTGCGCTAAGTAAAAACATCTTTGTATGTATAAATCTGCTAATTTAGCACTTTTATCATCATTTTGTTTTAAGACATCCACTACTCTATTTAAATCATATCTTTCAGGAAGATATTTTGATAAAACAAGAATATCTCTTTCGGATTCAATTATAGAATCTTTATTCGAGGTTTCATAAGCAAATCTAAATTTACTAACTAATTTACTTAATTCATTTAATTTATCTTGCTCGCTCATCATTTCATAAACTACATCATTTATTGATGGTAATTCATTAATTTCTTGATTTGGTAATTCATGATTGTTTGAAATATCAGCGTATGATTTAGAATATTTTTCAGTTATATTTTGTACAATATTAAGCATATTTGTTGAATCAGTTGAATTATTATAGCCAGCGTAAATTAAATCATCTGAACGCAAGTTAGCAATTTTTTTTAATAGATCAATACTAGAAAATGATTCAGGAATTGGTGGAAAAGCAAAAGCAGAAAAATCACTAGAGTCGAGTTGGGAAAATTGATTCATCAGAAAAGGAGGAACATACTTACCGATATCCGCCGAAATAGGTAACACAATTATATATGTAACAAAAATTTTTGAGATATCATTGATATCTGTGAAATAAACAAAAGCATGACCTTTTGGTGATTCGGGTGATCCAATCTCAAAATTTAAATCCATATTAACTCCAAATTCGTTTATATATTATACATATCATGAGACTAAGAATTTAGTAAATGGCATAATGATATAAATAAGTTGTATACTTTCAAAATAAATAGAACTCAAATAATCATAACTAGGTAATCAATTGTTTATTAGAAATATTTTCTTGATCATTATTGATATTTCTTATCATCTATTAATCAAACAAATTTTATTTATTTTCAATCCTGAATCATCACATAAATTTATAGGAAAATTTTTAAAGAAATCCTTTTTGCCATGGCGATATATAGGCAATGTATTAAATGTAGAAGATGGAAATCTATTTACTCCTTATTTTGGTTATTATATAGCTAATCCAATAGGTCTTGCGGCTGGTTTTGATAAAGATTGTGAATATCTAAAAGCTATTTCTAATTTTGGATTTGGATATATAACTATAGGGACTGTCACAGTTCAAAAACAATACGGAAATCAACCCCCCAGATTATCTAGATTAAGAAACGATTCTGCATTACTAAATTCACTTGGATTCCCAAGTATTGGAATGCATGAATTCTTAAAAAATGTACAACAAGCTACAGAATATTCTAAAACGACTTTTTTAACCATCAGTATTACAGGAAAATCAATTGAACAAATGGTAGAGTCATATAAATTTTTATATGAACATTGTGATGCAATAGAAATCAATATTAGTTCACCAAATACTGAACAATTAAAAATTTTTCATGATGACAAAAATTTGTTAAATTTATTAAAAGAAATTAATAAGTACAAGAACTCTCCAATCATTGTAAAATTACCTCCGTATGCTACATCAAATATTAATGAGAAATCAGAATTACTTGAAACAAAAGATAATGTAATGCGTTTAATTGATGCAAGTTTAAAATCAGAAGTTGATGGATTTACCATATCTAACTCTAGGCCAATTATAACTAATAAATTAGCATCTAAAAAAGGTGGATTAAGTGGGAAATTATTATATGAATCTACAGCTGAGATGGTTGAGGATATCAGACCTGTAATTGGTAACAGAACTGTTATAAATGCTTGTGGTGGAATTTCTACAGGTTCACAAGCTTGGAATTTAATCAAACTTGGAGCTACAACAGTTCAATTATATACTTCATTAATTTATTCTGGAATTACACTTCCTAATAAAATGAACAAATTCATTTCTAAAAAATTACAATCTGAAAATCAAAATAATTTAATAGAATTTATTAATCATGATTGAATATAAAAATATTAAAATTTTACCTAATAATATTTCATCTAAAATAGCTGCAGGTGAAATAGTTGAACGTCCTTCATCAATAGTGAAAGAATTAATTGAAAATTCCATTGATGCTAAAGCTACTAAAATTATTATACAAATCACTAATGGTGGATTAGATTCTATAAATGTTATTGACGATGGAATAGGAATTCCTAGAAATGAACTACATACATCATTAATTAGATTTGCAACTAGTAAAATATCAAATGAAGACGATTTATCAAATATACATTCTTTAGGATTTCGTGGAGAAGCATTATATGCTATTTCATCAGTTTCTTCATTTTCTATAGCATCAAAATTTATAAATGAACAATCTGGAACTGTATTAAATTCAGAATTCGGTGAGGATATTAATTTATTTGATCATCCAATTAAACTTGGTACTTCAATCACTGTGAAAAATATATTTCATAATTTACCAGCCCGCAAAAAATTTTTAAAGTCATCTACGACAGAATTAAATTATATAAAAAATGTTGTGGTCAATCTTGCTCTAGGATTTCCAAATATACAATTTCAATTATCACATAATTCTAAGAAAATATTATTTAGTAGTGGCAACGGAAATTTATTAGATGTAATATCGGAAATTTATAACATTAATACTTCACAAAATATGTTCAAGTTAATTAATGAGCCTGAAAATTTAATGTTTAATGGCTACATTTCTAATAATATCATCCAAAATAACAATCGAAAAAAAATTAAACTTTTTGTCAATGGGCGATCTATTGAAGATAAATTATTAACATATGCCATAGAAAGTGGTTACAAATCATATTTAAATGAAAGAAAATATCCTACTGTAATTATAAATTTATCAATAAATCCATCTGAAATAGATATAAATATTCATCCTTCTAAACATGAAATTAAATTTATCAATCATCAATTAATTTTTTCAAATTTAGAACGTTTAATTCGCAAAACAATATTAAGTAAAGCTAGCATCAATTCCACTCAATCTAATTTTGAAATATTATCTAATAATTTGCCTGCAAATCATGTCTCAGAAAATATTTCTTACAATTATTCTTCAAAATATAAATCAAAAAACATACAACCATTTTTATCCAAAAATAATGAAAATAACCAAAAATTTGATACTACCAGCATACCTTTTAAAGAAATCCTGGGTGATTTAAATATTATTGGTCAACTGAAAAAAACTTATATTCTAACAGAAGGTAAAAATGCACTATATATAATAGATCAGCATGCAGCTCATGAAAGAATTATTTATGATTCAATTAATCAATCCTATTTTTCTGGTGAAATACAAAGTCAAAAATTATTAGAATCTATAGTAATTGAAATCAATCAGCAAGATCCTAAATCAATTAAATATAAAATGAATATACTATCAAAATTAGGATATCAAATTGAACAATTTGGTGAAACCGCTTTAAAAATAATATCAATTCCTAGAATTATTTCATTAAGTGATCCCACCTCGTATTTGTATCAGTTAATTGATGAATTTCCACAAGATGAAACAATACCTAATATAGAACATAAATATTTTTCAACAATTGCATGTCACAGTAGTGTAAAGGCTGGTGATATCCTATCAATCGATGAAATGAATGAGATAATTCAACAACTAAAATTAACAAAAAGTCCATTTTCATGCCCCCATGGTAGACCTACAATATTAAATTTTTCTTTCAATAAAATTGAAAAAGACTTCCGGCGTATAAATTAAGTAACTTGACTAGAACGTCTGTTCTAATTATAATTGTTTTATATATTAGAAAGAGATCATTATGTCAAATATAC
This sequence comes from SAR202 cluster bacterium, assembly GCA_009392295.1. GTDB lineage: Bacteria > Chloroflexota > Dehalococcoidia > Lucifugimonadales. Next base: position 91,389 of record VFGW01000020.1, on the reverse strand, counting down.
TTAAAACAAATATAAAACTACTTGGAATAGGTGGCTGTGGTGGAAATACTATATCTAGAATTCAACCGAATCTTGAAATTAAATCTATTTCACTTAACACTGATGTTAATGCTTTATCATTATTAAAAGATACACATACATTCGCAATTGGTCCCAAATTAACTAATGGGCAAGGTGCCGGAGGAAATCCATCAATCGCCGAAAAAGCTATAAAAGAAAGCAAAATACAGGTAGAAGAATTACTTAGAGATACAGATTTACTTTTTATTACTGCTGGTTTAGGAGGTGGGACTGGCAGTGGTGCAACCCCTATAATAACTCAAATATGTAAAAAATATAAAATTCCTACAATTGGCGTTTTCACAATGCCATTTAATTTTGAAGGCTCAAAAAGATCAGATTTAGCTAAAGTTGCAATTAATAAAATCAAAGATTACATTGAAACTTTCGTAATTATAGATAACAATCATCTTTTAACTAAGGAAAATAGAAATATTTCTATAGATAAAGCATTTTTGTTAGCTGATTCCGTTATAGACCAATCTATTTCAGGAATTTTAGAAATAATTAATACTACGGGTACTATAAATGTAGATTTCAGTGATCTATTAACTGTAATAAAAAATGGCGGAGAAGCATTTATGTCTACTGCTTATGGAAAAGGTAAAAATTTTATTGATGATGCCATTACAAATTTAATAAAACATCCAATGTTTGATAATCCATTTTCTGATTATTCTAAATTACTTGTTAATATTCAGGCAGGAAATGACACAAATTTCGATAATATAGAATATATTCTAGACACATTACGTAATAAAGCTGACTCCAATGCAAATATAATTTTTGGTTTTATACAAAATGATAAATGGAAAAATACTATAACTATTACAGCTTTAGGTACATGTAAAAATATAGTAGATACTTCTAATGTAAGGGATGATAAGGAGTATATCTCTTTTGAAACACAATTAGATCAAAAAATATTTTCATTTATATAAAATTTATAATAATGAATATATATTTAATGCAGCTATTGTTTTTGCATCACTGATTTTACCGTCTATAATATACTCGTTTGCTTGAGATTGTTTTAATTCAACTACCTCAATTTCTTCATCATAGTCTTTGGGTAATGGATCAAAAATTAAATTTTGAGCTATATATACATATATTAATTCATCACAAAATCCTGGTGCAGTCCAAATTTTCCCTATATATTTTATTGAATTAGCAGAGAAACCAACTTCTTCTCTAAGTTCTCTAATAGCAGTTTTATCTGGAGATTCATCTTTCTCAATTAATCCTGCTGGTAATTCGATTAAAAAATTATTAATCGCGTAACGAAATTGCTTTACGAACAATATTGTATTATTTGTTGTCAATGGAATAATTACACTAGCGCCAGGGTGTTTGATTATTTCACGATTTGACTGGCCAAAAGCTGTTTGTACAGTATCCTTATGGAGCTTTAATAAACTTCCACTATAAATCATATCAGAATGAATTTTAGTCTCTTTTTTCAATATTATGACAATAATCTATTTGTTAATGTAGCATAAAAATTATTTTTGGAATCTTTACGTATAAAAACTGTTGAATTAGAACTTTTTCTAATACGTAATAAATGATCAGTAGAAAAATCAATTTCTTTGATGCCATCAACAATTAATGATGCAGATTGTTTAGAAACAAGAGAAATATTTATTATAGAACTCTTCCCCACAACCAAGCTTTTAGAAAAATTCATATGTGCAGCAAGTGGTTGCAATAACATTACATCTGAATTTGGAGATATAATTGGACCTCCAGCTGCTAAACTATAGCCTGTTGTTCCAGTAGGTGAGGATATGATTAAGCCGTCAGCACGATAAGTATGAAGATCTACAGAATCAATTTCAGTATTTATATCAAGCAATTTGGGATCAGAACCTCTTGAAATAACTATATCATTCAAGGCATTATGAGTTTGTAATAATTTAGATGTAGTTGTATTAAAAATTTCGCATTGGAGCATTAATCTAGAATCATATTCAATTTTAGAATCGTCCAAATAATTTATGATTTCTTTCTCTGCATTCTCAGGTTGTAATTCTGTCATGAATCCTACCCTACCGAGATTAATACCAAGAATAGGGATATTAAACTCTGAAGATATTCTGCTTGCTTTTAATATTGTGCCATCACCTCCTGCCGTTACAATAATTTTAGTTTCCTGCAGAATATCTGGTGAAACATTAATTATATCTCCAGGAGAAATCCAAATTGAATAATGATCGGGAATCATTGTTCTTAATTTATTAACAAGAGGTTCAGCTTTTTGAATCAATTCGTTATAAATGAACCCTATGTATAATTTTTTACTCATATATATGTCCTAATAAAGATACAGATATATATGAGTCTACCATTGAAATGAATTGCTTTCAAATAGAAAGATTATTTGAGAACTAAAATAGATTCCGCAGCAGAAATAGTTATTTCAATAATGGGGTTAGGAAGAATACCTAGTAAAATAATTAGAAAAGATAAAAATACAATAGCAAACTTTGGCACAACATCTGATTGAAGTAATTTTGTTTTAGATGGAGTGTTAAAATACATTACTTTTATCACTCTTAAATAATAGTAAGCAGAAATAACACTATTAAGTAACGCAACAAATATTAACCATGTAAATCCTGCATTAAAACCAACACTAAATAAATATAACTTCCCTATGAAACCAACTGTAGGAGGAAAACCAGTCAAAGCTATCATAGAAATAGCAATACAAAATGCAATTAATGGAGAAGTTTTACCTAAACCTGACAAACTCTTAATTGAATCGTCCTTGTTGGTATTTAAAACAATCATAACAGAAAGAAATGCGGTTAAATTCATCAAAGAATATCCAATTAAGTAAAATGAGAGTGTTGATATTGAATCTGAAATTACACCAGATGAAATACCAGCAATTGCAATTAATAGATATCCAGCATGAGCAATAGTGCTATATGCCATCATCCTCTTAAAACTATTTTGTAAAATCGCAGAAAAATTACCAATCGTCATAGATATAGCAGAAATAATAGCAATAATATCTCCCCAAGAAATTTCTTGAGGTAAATTCGGGAAAATTAAAGTAGAAATCCTAATTAAGGCAGCAAATGCTGCAGCCTTACTCGCGACAGAAAGAAATGCAGTAATAGAAATTGGAGAGCCTTCGTAAACATCTGGAGTCCACATTTGAAATGGAACAGCCGAAATTTTAAATCCAAAACCTGTAATTATTAATGTGATTATTAAAATAGATATTGGAATATTTTGTGTGTCTCCATTTTTGAATAAATCAGTTAATACAGTTGTAATTAATTGAATATCGGTTGTACCAGTTAAACCATATAAGAGAACAATACCATATAGTAATATAGCGGAACTAATACTAGCTAAAATCAAAAACTTCATTGAAGATTCAGCAGATTTATTAGTTTTATTAATTGCGCATAATGCTATTAGGGGAAGTGTGGTTAATTCTATAGATAGATACAACAAAATTAACTCTGAAGCAGATGATAGAAACATCATCCCGGAAGTAGATAATAATATTAAAGAATAAAATTCTGAAGTATATTTATCAAAAGATTTAGTGAAATTTGTTGAAGCCAGAAGAACAAATATAGCCGATAATATGATGATAGATTTGTATAATATGCCTAATTCATCAAATACAATAGAAGAATTTAAAAATGATGATTGAGTAATAGTGATATCTGAAAATAATTGATATACCAAAGCAAGAATAGCAATAATTAATCCTAGTATTGAAATAATTGAAAGTAGGCTTTTTCTGACTTTAAAAAAATCAATAATAAGTATAGATAACCCAAATATAATAATTATTAATTCTGGAGATATTATTAATAGATCATTAATAGACATTTTGCTCCTGCTTATGAACTAGATATTTGTAATATATTTATAATGCCAGTTTCAAATATAGATGTAAGTATGCTTGGATATATTCCGACAAATAATATCAAGAAAACTAATAGATATATAGACAGCGATTGTAAGGTGTCAACATCAGATAAAGATTCATACCTTTCATTAAGTTTACCGAAAAATGTCCTCTGCAGCATCCATAAAATGTATCCGGCTGTCAGAACAATTCCAGTAACTCCTATAATCGTATAAATTGGAAAAACATTAAATGCTGAGAAGAAAATAAGTAATTCAGATATGAATCCACTTGTTGATGGTAAACCTAAAGATGCCAATCCAGCAATAACTATAGCAATTGTTAACATGGGGAGTTTTTTAGATAAGCCACCTAAATCTGGAATATACCTTGTATGAGTTTTGTCGTACATAATACCAACAGATAAAAATAACAGACCCGTAATGGTTCCATGAGTAAACATTTGCATTGAAGCACCAGTTAGGCCTAAAAGAACATAATCTAAATTAGTAGAAGCTATGGCGGAAAATCCTAAAAGCACATAACCCATATGACTAATACTGCTATATGCTATCAATCGTTTCAAATCTTTTTGACGTAAAGTTATTAATGCACCATAAATTATGTTAACAACTCCTAATAAAGCAAAAATATATGCAAATATTATAGAGGGCTCATTGAATAAAGTTATTATTATTCGTAAAATCCCATATCCACCCATTTTAAGTAATACTCCAGCTAATATAACACTAACAGCTGTAGGTGCGTCAGTATGTGCATCTGGGAGCCAGGTATGAAAAGGGAAGATTGGTAATTTAACAGCAAAACCTATTAAGAACATAAAGAAAATTAAAGTAGCTGGAAGTATAAGAACCGATGATTTCATTATTGTTGGTAAAAGTGTCATATCAAATGTTTCAGTAGAAAAATATATAGCCAATATACCGATCAATAGGAAAGCACTTCCAAATAAAGTATATAAAAGAAATTTCATTGCAGAATATTCTTTGCGACCAGTACCCCAAATAGATATCAAGAAAAACATAGGGATAAGTTCAAGTTCCCAGAATAGAAAAAACATGATCAAATCTAGGGAACAAAAAACACCTAAAACGGCACTTTGTAGAACAAGAAGCCAAGTAAAATATTCACGAACTCGTATTTTAAGCGACCATGAAGCTAATACTGCTACAAAAATCAGAATAGTACACAATAAAATTAGTGGCAGACTTAATCCATCAATACCAACAAGATATTGTACATTAAAGGATTTCACTGAAATCCAATTATAAATAGAATCTATAAATTGAAATTTTTCTGATGAATCTCGGTCGAATGAAGCAAAGATGTATAGAGAAATTATTAGTTCTAATGAAGCAATTATTAAAGCAAAATATTTAACTAAATTATCTGATTTAATAGAAGTTAAAATAATTACAGCAGCAATTAAAGGTAAAAATATTAATACACTTAAAATGCCAGGTCCGACGAAATCCAATTAATTTTCCTTTATAAACTTATGTTAATTATGTTCCAAATTTTATTATTGAAAGCAAAAAATATAAAAATCAATAAAATACCTATAGTAATGAACAATGCATAATTTTGTAATTGTCCAGTTTGAAATTTTCCAAACTGAAATGCAATTTTTTTGGAAGATTGATCTACCATTTGAATCACACCATCCACTATATGTTGATCAAACCAATATAAAAATTTTGCTACATATTGATATACGACAATCTTGACAATGATTTTTTCGTATAAGTAATCAATAAAATATTTATTTTCAAGAATGTTATGTAAATGAGTTAAACGATTTTTAATTTTATTAAGAAAATTTTGGTTTTTATAGTAAAGAATATAGGATAATAAAATACCGGAAAATGCAATTACAGTAGAAATAAATGCAATAGATATACTGAAACTAACATGATGATGTTCTTCAGAATACAAAAAATTTGATAACCAATGTGCTTTGATGAAAAAGATATCTATAGTTGGATTAACTAAATATCCAAATAAAATTGTACAACTAGCAAGAATTATTAATGGTAAAACCATTGTTTTAGGAGGATCAGATAAATGAATTGGGATACGATGTGCTACATTTTCGTCGTTTTCAGCACCACCACGAAAATCTCCATAAAAAGTTAAAAATATAACACGAAACATGTATAAAGCTGTGAAAAATGCACCCAATAAAGCAAAATAGAAAACATAATTATGAAGAATATGATCACTAAAATACAAATTTGTTAAAATTTCATCTTTACTCCAAAAACCAGCGAGAGGGAAAATACCCGAAAGACTTAAAGATCCAATCAAAAAAGAAAAGAATGTTAGTGGCATGAATTTTCTAAGGCCACCAAAATATCGCATATCAAAAGTACCCCCAGATGCATGGCTTATATTACCAGATCCTAAAAATAATAAAGCTTTGAAATATGCATGTGTGAATAAATGAAAAATTGCAGGAACATAAGCACCAACCCCAAGGGCAAGCATCATGTAACCCAATTGGCTCACAGTTGAATAAGCTAATACACGTTTGATATCAGTCATAACAAGACCTAACATAGCAGATAGTAAAATAGTAATTATACCGATCACAACAATGATATCCATTGTAATAGCTGAAGCCTCAAATATATGATAAAAACGAGCAACCAAAAATACCCCAGCAGCAACCATAGTAGCCGCATGAATCAATGCGCTAACAGGTGTTGGACCTTCCATAGCATCTGGTAACCAAGTATGAAGAGGAAATTGTCCAGATTTTCCTATTGCACCTAAGAAAATCCCTATTGAAATAATTGTAATAGAATTAATAGAAAGAAGGCCAATTGATAAATGATTACTTAAATCAGTTATTAAAAATGGATCTAAAGATTCAGCAGCAAATACATCTATAAATTTAGACAAATACAATATAGCAATTAAAAAACCAATATCACCTATACGTGTCATGAGAAAAGCTTTTTTAGATGCAGCAGCAGCAGAAGGCCTAGTCACCCAAAAACCAATCAAAAGATAAGAACATAGTCCAACAAGTTCCCAAAATATAAATAATTGAATGATATTGACGGATAAAACTAAACCTAACATAGAAGAAGTAAATAGTGATAAATAGGCAAAATATCTAGAAAAACTTTTATCATCATGCATATAGCCAATAGAATAAATTTGCACCAATAAACTAACAGAAGTTACAACGATTAGCATTACTGCAGATAAAGGATCTAGTAATAAACCAAAATTTATCTTAAAAGCACCTATATGGATCCAAGAAAATGTATTTAATATAATCTTATCGTCTGATGAAAATACTGAAATTAAAGCCCAAAGTGAGAGTATAAATGAAAGTGAAATAGCAAAAACACTGATGTAAGAAGAAATTATATCGGTTTGTTTAATTAATGGTCTGATAAATATTGAAATAATAGCAAAAGAAATAAATGGTAAAAATATTATCAACCATAAAAATAACTCAGGTATCATTTTATCTATTCCCATACATAATCATATTTATAATTTCCTTAAGATTTCATCAGCTACATGTTCCCTACCTTTAGGTACCATAACAAAAAACTTAGAGAATTCACTCCATTCCAAAATGTTTTCAAAAGGTAGGATTTTTGTAGGTAAACCTTCACCTTCAAATACATCTTTCCACATTTCAGCAGCCATTAAATTATTAGATATTTTATATTTAGTCCACATAACTCCAACTTAATATTTTAATTTATTTCCCTCTGTAACAAAAACTGTTTGTCGATTTCTATAAACAGTTACCAAAATTGCTACCCCGATTGCAATTTCTGCAGCAGCAACAGCAACAACAAACATTGATAAAATTTGTCCAGTTAAAATAAATTCAAAATCTCCATTAACAAGATGATAAGAATTAAACACATATCTAGAAAAAGCTACTGCAGATATATTTATTGCATTTAACATTAATTCAACACACATCAAAATCGTTATAGCATTCTTTTTTGATAATACGCCATATAAACCTATGGAAAAGATAAAAGCTGATAAAAATAAATAATTATGCAACATTAAGAAAATTTTCCTTTATAAAATTAATCATTATCATCACCTTTAAGTAAATATAAGCCTCCTATTAAAGCAGCCATAAGTAAGACTGAGGCTAATTCAAAAGCTAGGACAAAATCTGTTAATAACAATTTTCCCAAATGTGGAATCGAGTTAGAGTAGATATTTTTAATATTTTCAGTTGAATTTGTATCAATTAAACTCATATTTTGAATTATGTTCCAATCTGTAATGCTAAAAACAAATATTAAAATTAGAAAAACAAGAGCAGAAAAAAACATGCTTAATTTATTAAAAGAATTTGAAGGGTTACCAGAATCGATATTTTTAGTCATAAGAATAGCAAAAATAATCAAAACTGAAATAGCACCAACATAAACAAGAATTTCTATAATAGCAAGAAATTCAGCCCTTAATAAAATAAATATGAACGCGACTCCTACAAATGTAAAAATTAAAAATAAAGCAGATCTAAATAAATTAGTTGAAAGAACAACCATAAGTGAAGAAAACATTATAGGAATAGCAATAATCCAAAAAACAAAATCCATAGTTAATTTTAATTCAAAATCTGAAAACAATTACCTTTTACTCCATTTATTAGCTTGATCAGTATCAGTAGGCTTCTGGTGTCTACCAACTTGATCCCACTCAAGCGCCCCATTTCTTCTAGGATCATAATTTTTACTCTCTAATTGAGGTCTAAACCAATTACTCGGCTTAGTATCATTATTTTTGAGATTATTAATATCGATATTTAATTCTTGTCTAAAATATTTGCTCTCTTCGAATCCACTTCCCATAAAAAGAGCATCGTAAGGACAAGCTTCAACACATAAACCACAAAACATACATCTACCCATGTCGATATCAAAAACATCTACTTTATATTTTTGTCCTTCGTCTAAATCAACTCCGCTTCTACTAGTTTCTATTTTAATTATTCCAAGTGGACAATATTTTGCACATGAAGCACAGCCTGTACAACGATTTTCATACCAACCAAATTCTTGTCCTCTAAAACGTGAATGCTGAGGATATCTATCTTGGATACTGATTAGCCCAATTAATGATTTAATAGTCTTTATTGGATTATTAATTACAAATTGAATAAAACTTGTATTTTGCCAATCTTGATGATATCTGGCTAATTCTATAGGGCCCACTTTACGATCTGGATATTGGTGAACAGTAAAAAGTCTACTAGGAAGAATTAAATTCTTAAATGTAATTAGTAAACCTTTTATTAAACCGAAACCAAACATATTTTACTCCGATGTAAATTCCATATTAGCAAGTTTAGATGGTATAGGAATATTTTTATCTCTACCTTTGTGTCCAAAAAGTTTTGCAAGTAGAAAAATAGATATACCAGCAAGAATCCAATTGATAAAAGCAATAGTCCATAATTCGTTAATTGTAATTATAGAATCAGAAGAATAAAAAATTTGCAATATTATAGCTTGTGAAAAAATATTAATTACAGACAATGGTAGTAAAAATTTCCAAGCAAAATTCATTATTTGATCCACACGTAATCTTGGCCAAGTAGCACGAATCCAAATAAATATCAGTACAATAACAAATATTTTTACGACTAATATAACTGAACCCGGTATGAAACTTAAACCTTTAATACCACCAGCAAACATGACTGAAATAATTGCTGCAGTTGCTACAGGTGCTAAAAATTCAGTTAGTTGAAAAATAGCAAATTTTATTCCACTATATTCTGTATGGTATCCAGCTCCTAATTCTGATTCAGATTCAATCATGTCAAATGGAGCTCGGCTCATCTCTGCAGATGCAGCAGTAACAAAAATTAAAGCTCCTAAAGGCTGTAGTATGAAAAAAGGAATTTTTTGGGCTTGTACAATACCAACCAGAGACAACGCACTCAAATTGGAGCCATCTATATTTAGAAGGAAATTCGTAGTTAAAACTATTGAAATAATAGATAATGCCATTGGAACTTCATAACTTAGCAACATCGCGACACCACGCATTGCTCCAAACAAAGCATATTTATTGCGTGAAGACCAAGCAGCCATAAAAACAGCTAAAGTATTAAAACCAGTAACACCAACTATGAATAGTATTCCAATATTTAATTGACCTAAAAAGCTATTATTAGACATTGGAATAACTGCAAAAACCAAAAGAACAGGAACTAATAAAACAATAGGAGCTAAATTAAATATTTTTTTATCCGCAGTAGCAGGAACGGTATCTTCTTTACCAATCATTTTAATCAAATCAGCCACGGGAGTGAATAAACCAAAAGGACCCCATCGATTAGGACCTAATCTAGATTGTATTCTTGCTAATAAACGACGCTCTAACCAAACAGTAAGAGCTCCCGTAATTACTACAGCATTGATAACAATAAATGAAATTAATATAGCTGAAGTAATAAACACAAGCCATGTAGGTAGACCAGGGATAAGTGAATTAATAATATTTTGAAAATTGTTTATATTCATCTATCAACTTCACCCATTACAATATCGATGCTACCAAATACAACAATTAAATCAGCCATAGTTGAGCCAACCAATAAATCTTTTAATACAGTGAGATTAATAAAAGAGGGTGATCTTATATGACAACGGTACGGAGAAATACCACCATCACTAACTAAGTAAAATCCTAATTCACCTTTGGGTGCTTCTACAGAGGTATAAGCATTACCAATAGGAGGTTTGAAAAAATATGGAATTTCTGTACGAATTGGGCCAGTAGGAATTTGTTCAACAACTTGATTGATAATTTTTATACTTTCTCGAATTTCATTGATACGTACAAAATATCTATCAAATGTATCTCCAACTGAACCAATTGGAATTTCAAAATGTAATGAATTGTAAACTTCATAAGGATCAGCCTTTCGTAAATCCCACCTAACACCACTAGCACGAAGCATAGGACCGGTTACAGAAGAATCTACAGCAACACGATCAGACAAAATACCGACATTCTTTGTGCGGGCTAAAACAACTTCATTGTCAGAAATTAATGATTCTAATTCATCAACATAACCAGGCATTTCCTTTTGAAAAATTTTGAGTCGTTCCCAAAATTCAGGAGGCGCATCTTGAACTAAACCACCCGGACGCATATAACTTAATGTGATGCGAGCACCACATAGCATTTCGAACATATCTAATATTTTTTCACGTTCCCTGAAGCAATACATCAAAGGTGTTCCACCAAATGTTCCTAGTTCTTGCATTAGGAAACCAGTTGCAATAAGATGACTGGCAATTCTTTGCAATTCAGAACAAAGAACTCGTAAGTATCGTGCCCTGATTGGCACATCAATATTAGCTAATTTTTCAACAGTTCTTACATAGGCTAAATTATTGGTCATACTTGAAACCCAATCGAGTCTATCAGTTAAAGTAACTATTTGAACATAACTACGCTCTTCTGCTAATTTCTCAGTACCTCTATGCATGTAACCTATGACCGGTTCTGCATCTACAATTTGTTCACCATCAAAAGTAACTTTAAGTCTAAAAACACCATGTGTACTAGGATGTTGAGGACCTAAATTTATAGTGACTGGTTCAGTTTTAAATGCCATAGTGTTAATCCGTTAAATCAATATATTCAAAATCTTTTCTTAAAGGGTGGCCATTAAAACCTTCCCAAAGTAAGATTCTAGACATTTGTGGGTGATTTTCAAATTCAATTCCCATCAAATCAAATACTTCTCTTTCTTGTAATTCAGCTCCTCTCCATACTGACACTACGCTAGAAAGTTTTGGAGAAGATCTATCAAATATACGAGTTGCGAAAATCATTGAAGAGTTACGTATCATAGATCTAATATGATAAACAATTTCAAAATATTCTATATAATCTACTCCAGTCAAACTGATTATAGATTCTAGTTGAAGTCTTGAATCATTTCTAAGAAATTTCGCAAATTTTAAAACATCTTGAGGGGGAATATATAAACAATCATCTGCAATATCAATCACAGATTTTTTCAAATCATCGGGGAGAATTGTGGTCAAATATTCAGTAGACAGTATCTTGGTCATTTTTTACCATTATTTTTTCTGATGGAGTCACGTTTAATTTTTTCGTGTAATTGCATAATCCCATATAAAAGAGCATCCGGCCTAGGTGGACAACCAGGTACATACACATCAACAGGAACGATCTTATCAACTCCAGGTACAACACTATAAGACTCATAATACGGTCCGCCACTTGTGGCGCAAACTCCCATAGATATAACCCATTTTGGATCAGGCATTTGTTCATATATTCTTTCAATCGCAGGAGCCATTTTCCAAGTAACAGTACCTGCTACGATCATAAGATCAGCCTGTCTAGGTGAAGCTCGAAAAACTTCCATGCCAAACCTAGACAAATCAAATCGTGACATGGCAGAAGCCATCATTTCGAATGCGCAACAAGCTAAACCAAATGCTAAAGGAAATACAGATGATTTACGTGCCCAATTTAGAAGAGCGTCTACAGAAGTTACTGCTAAGTTTCTTTCTAAATCTGATGGGATTTCAAAGGGATCAGAAGAAGTTAATGGAGTAACGTTGGTAGATTTAAGTAAATTTACGTACTGCCCTTCTGATTGTTCGATTGTTAGTTTAGGTTGTTTTTTTTTAGTCATAATGAATTATCAATATAAGTTATCAGTAAGTTTTTGCAAAAGCACCTTTTTTTATAGCATAAATCCACCCAATCATCAAAATAGCTACAAAGACTATCATTTCAAATAAAACGAAAAAACCAAATTCTTTAGACATCACACCATAATTTGCTGCCCATGGAATCATAAATATAACTTCAACATCAAAAATTAGAAATATCAATGCAATCGCATAATATCTAAAATTGAATTGATTCCATGAACCAGGAACTGATTCAAAACCACATTCATAAATAGATGCTTTTACAGAACTTGGATTAGAAGGCTGAATGCCAAAGAAAGAAGCGAACCAAGAGGCAATATACATACCTATTGGTATCACTAGAGCAACGCAAGTAAATACTGCTATTAAACCGTATTGGGAAAAATATTCGTCGAACATAAGATCCTAGTTAATATGAAATTTAATATTAGGATAGCATTTTTATGAATCGAATCAATGAAAAATCACATAAATATTAAACAAATTTAAAAATTTTCTATATCCTGATAATATTAAATAAAATGTCCAATTGTAATTCTTTTTAAAAAAAGGGGAATTTTGATAAACGAATTAACAAAATTAATTGATACTGATATCAGAAATCAGTTCCAACTTTATGAAAAGGAACTATATTTCCCAATCCAGTATGCTCTAGGAATAAAAAATTTAGATAATTCAGAAACAAAAAATAGACCAGGTAAATCAATTCGACCCCTGATATGCATTTTAATATATACAGCTGCTTCTATTGATCCAACTAAATTTATAGAAACATCATTATCTTTAGAATATATTCATAATTATTCTCTGATACATGATGATATACAAGATAATGACGAATTTAGACATAACAAGCCTACGATTTGGAAAATATGGGGTAAAGATAAAGCTTTAATTATTGGTAATATGCTTAACAATATTGCATACATACAAATGACAAATGGAGAAAAAATATTATCTAAAAAACAAATAACAGATATTTCTCAAGTATTAAATCAAGCAACTTTAGAAATGATTGAAGGGCAATACCTAGACATCCATTTTGAAACTAAAAAAACTATATCAGAAAAAGAATATCTAAATATGATTTCTAAAAAAACAGGAGCTTTATTACAAGCATCTGTAATAATTGGTTCAATAATAGGAAATTATAACTATAAAGATGTTAGCATACTAAAAAAATTTAGTGAATCACTTGGATATCTATTTCAAATTACAGACGATGTATTAGGAATTTGGGGAGATTCATCAAAAACTGGCAAACCTGTTGGATCTGATATAATCAACAAAAAAAAATCTTTACCTATCATACACTGTAAAAACACACTCAATGCAAAAGATTTAATACTGTTCAATAAGATATATTCAGCGGATAAAATTAAACATTCAGATGTTCAAATCATTTTGAATTTACTTGATAAAACTTCTACACAAAAATACACACAATCTCTTGCTATGACCTATTATAAATCATGTATAGAATTATTAAACTCAACTTCATTAAATCATAAAAAAACAATACATCTAAAATTACTATTAGAAAAATTAGTTTCTAGAGAAAAATAGATAAAAATACTTGACCCAAAATATAATTATCGGTGATAATCTATGCGTTCTTATTTATTATAATATTTGAAATATCAAAATTGAAAACATCCCATCATTACCTAAAAATTTCTACAAGTGAAGCACCTAAATTCTACGATATCACTGCTCATATAGAATCAATTATTTCAAAAGCAAATTTCGAATCAGGAATTGTAGTCGTCTTTTCCAAGCACACAACAGCTGGTATTTTAATACAAGAACACGAGCCATTACTTCTAGAAGATCTTACTAATCTGCTTCAAGATATATCACCAAAAGATAAAGAATATAATCACAACAACTTCGCTATTCGTACAGTTCATATGCATGAAGATGAATGCCCGAATGGTCATTCTCATTGTCAACATATTTTGATTGGCACGAGTGAAACTATTCCAGTCATCGATAATTCACTATCTTTAGGAAAATGGCAAAGAATATTCTTAGTTGAACTAGATGAAGAATTTCCCTCTGAACGTGAAATAATTGTCCAATTAATCGGAACTTAATCAACTTATTAATCTAACTATTAGGATTAAAGTGTTAAAAAGATTTTTGTCTAAAAAAACACACCTTGAATCTGCAAAACTCTCTTCGAGTTATGATATTTGTAAAACTATCACAAAATCTAATGCAAAAAATTTTTATTATTGTTTTCAAGTATTACCAAAGAATTTAAAAAGATCTATATATGCTTTATATGCTTTTTGTAGATACTGTGATGATATAGCTGATAGTAATTTGTCTAAATCTAAAAAATTTAATTCATTGAATACGGTAAAAGACAACTTAAATACCTCAGAGAATTTAAAATTCATTTATCCTGCTTTATTTGATTCTATAAAAAAATTTTCTATACCTAAAAAATATTTCCATATGTTATTAAATGGAATGGAAATGGATATAGAAATGAAAAAAAATATAGCTCACTATAAAACATTTAATGATCTAAAAAAATATTGTTATAACGTGTCCTCAGTAGTGGGATTAATGTGTATTGAGGTATTTGGATATAATTCCTCAAAAGCAACTCACTATGCAATTCAATTAGGATATGCTATGCAAATAACTAATATTACGAGAGATATCTTCGAAGATTTAGATACAGGTCGAATTTATATTCCAAAAGAAGATTTCTCTACATGTGAGTACACTTTAGCAGAACTAAAAAAATATAAACTCAATGATAATTATAAAAATTTAGTCAAATTACAAATTTCTCGAGCAAGGAAATTATTTATTGAAAGCCAAAATTTATTACCGTTAATACCAAATAAATCTAGATTTTGTATCGCTGCTATCATAGAAATTTATAGTCGAATATTAGATTTAATTGAAAAATATGATTATGATTTAATTAATAATCATATCCGCCTTTCAACCAAAGAAAAAATCATATTTATGATCAAATATTATTTTTCATATTCTTTTTCACAGATATTCAAATCTAACTCATAAAAAATCCAAAATTTATTTATTGAAAACAAGTAATGATAATGTTAGGATAATTTATGAGTAAATCACTCATAAATACAGGTATCAAGATGTCACAAAAAATCATATCACGCAAATCTAAAATTACTTCAGATTATAAATGGGGCTTTGTATCTGATGTTAATTCAGAAATAGCACCTAAAGGCTTAAATGAAGATATTATTCGTATGATATCTAGTAAAAAAAATGAACCCGATTTTCTATTAGAATCCAGACTTAAAGCTTACAAATATTGGAAAACCAAAAAAAATGATGAACCTGATTGGGCTATGGTTGATTTTGATTCGATTGATTTTAATGACATACACTATTATGCTGCTCCCGTAAAACAACCAAAATTAGACAGCCTTGAAGATGCTGATCCCGAGTTGATCGAAACATTCAATAAATTAGGTATACCATTAGAAGAACAAAAAAAATTGGCTGGAGTTGCAGTTGATGCAATTTTTGATAGTGTCTCTGTAGCAACAACTTATAAAAAAACATTAGAGGATGCAGGTGTAATTTTCTGTTCAATCAGTGAAGCTGCACAAAAACATCCTGAATTACTTGAAAAATACTATGGTTCTGTTGTGCCTTATAGTGACAATTTTTATGCTTCACTTAATTCTGCTGTATTTAGCGATGGATCATTCGTTTATATACCTAAAAATACCAAATGTCCTATCGAATTAATGACATATTTCCGTATAAATGCTGAAGAAACTGGACAATTTGAACGTACATTAATTATTGCTGATGAAGGTTCTTATGTGAGTTATTTGGAAGGATGTACAGCACCTATGAGAAAAACTCATCAACTACATGCTGCAGTTGTAGAATTAGTTGCATTAGATAATGCTGAAATAAAATACTCCACATTGCAAAATTGGTACCCCGGAGATAGTGAAGGAAATGGTGGTGTTTATAATTTCGTTACTAAAAGAGCTAAAGCTTTAGGGAAAAATTCAAAAATATCTTGGACACAAGTTGAAACTGGTTCAGCAATCACATGGAAATATCCTAGTGTCATTCTTCAAGGTGATAATTCTACGGGTGAATTTTACTCTGTTGCATTAACAAATAATAAACAGCAAGCTGATACTGGTACAAAGATGATCCATATAGGCAAAAATACTAAATCTACCATTGTAGCCAAAGGTATCTCAGCAGGACACTCCAACAATACATATAGAGGTTTAGTTCAAATACTTCCTACAGCAACAAATTCTACCAATTTCACTCAATGTGATTCATTACTTATAGGAGATAAGTGTGGTGCTCATACCGTTCCATATATTGAAGTGCGAAATAATTCTGCAAAAATGGAGCATGAAGCTTCTACTTCTAAAGTTAGTGATGAACAATTATTTTATTGTATGCAAAGAGGAATTTCTGAAGAAGAAGCACATTACATGATAATTAATGGTTTTTGCAGAGGTATCTTCAAAGAATTACCATTTGAATTTGCTATGGAAGCAAATCAATTACTTAGAGTTAGCCTTGAGGGTGCTGTAGGTTAATTCTTCAATAATTCAATAAATTATATTGGAGCTTTTAATGCTAAAAATAAAAAACTTACATGTATCCATAGGCGAAACCAAGATACTTAAAGGGTTAGACTTAGATATCAACTCGGGCGAAATTCATGCAATAATGGGACCAAATGGTAGTGGCAAATCTACATTGGCAAACGTGATTGCTGGTAAACCTGATTATATAGTTGATGAAGGTTCAATTCTTTTCAACGACATTCCTATACTAGATCTTACCCCGGATGAAAGAGCTAACCTAGGAATATTTTTGGCCTTTCAATACCCTGTAGAGTTACCAGGTATACCTATGAAACAATTCATTAAAACAGCACTAGATTCAAAATTAAAATCTCAAAACATTAAAGAAACTTCAATCCGAGAGTTTAATGAGATGCTGAAAGTAGAATCTGAAAATATAGGCATCAATACTAAGTTAATAAAAAGATCTGTAAATGAAGGTTTCTCTGGTGGTGAAAAGAAAAGAAATGAAATGTTACAAATGGCATTATTAAAACCTCAATTATCTGTATTGGATGAGACTGATTCAGGATTAGATATTGATGCATTAAAAACTGTTGGTAAATCTGTTAATAAATTAAGCACAAAAGAAAATGCAACTCTAATAGTTACTCATTACCAACGTTTACTTAACTATATTACACCAACAAAAGTTCACGTCTTAATTGATGGTCAGATATCAAAATCAGGTGGCCCCGAATTAGCAAGTGATTTAGAAAATAAAGGATATGATTGGGTCAAATCATTAAAATAATTATATGAATAAAATCAATCATGACATAGAAAATCATTTTAATAACTTTAATAGAGTTAAATATCTCAAAAAAACTAACACTGTTGATAAAGTAAATACATTAAGAAAATCAGCTACCGATTCATTTAAAAACCGTGGTTTTAACTCTGAAATAGCTAATAAAGAGAAATGGAAATTTTCTAATATTAAACCAATAGCAAGAGAAAAATTTCATATTCTTTCAAATAGCCAAGAATTTGTTCCCAACTCTTTAGATGAAAAAATTATCTTTCATAAATCTAATAGCAACAGATTAATTTTTGTAGATGGACAAATAAATGATAAATATAGTGATATTTCTTTACTTACTGAAAAATCTTTAGTTACTACATTCACCAATTCTAATTTATTTGACAAAGAAGTCATTAATAAACAGCTAGGTAAACTAATCAATCATGAAAATGATATTTTTTCTACAATTAACTCAGCATTACTCAATGATGGTTTACTAATCAATATCAAAAAAAATATAACACTAAATACCCCTATCTCTATTATATTTATCAATACCAATCAAAATGAAAATGCCGCAACTTTTCCTAGAATACTTGTAGTTTGTGAAGAAAACTCCGAAGCCTCTATTGTCGAAGGTCATATATCGTATGCTACACAATCTTCTTTAGATATTCCAGTTATCGAAATTGATATGAATAAAAATTCAAATTTAAATCACTACAAATATATGCTTGGAAATAACTCCGGATTCAACATTAGTAATACCGTAGTTTCTCTAGAAGAAAATTCAGATTATAACTCATTCTCTTTTTCTACAGGTTCAAAAATTGCTAGAAATTCAGTTGATATCAATTTAATAGGAAAATATTCAAATTGTAATCTAAATGGTTTATATATTACTAAAGATAAAAATCATATAGATAATCATCTAAATATCAATCATAAAAACACTCATACAAAAAGTAATATTTTTTACAAAGGTATTTTAAAAGACTCTTCCCGTGCTGTATTTAGTGGACGTGTTCTTGTTGAACGGAATGCTCAAAAAACTGAAGCAACTCAAAGTGATAAAAATTTATTATTATCACCTAATGTAAGAATCAATACAAAACCTAGCTTAGAAATATATGCTGATGATGTTCAATGTGCTCATGGCGCAACAGCAAGCTATTTTACAGATGAAGCAATGTTTTATCTACAAAGTAGAGGTATTGATCAAAAAACAGCTGAAAAACTTCTTATAGAAGGTTTTGCCCAAGAAATTTTTGAACAAATCCCATCTAAATTAGTGAAAAATTTTTTCTCGGAAATTCTAATTAATACATCTATACAATATTGAGGTTAATATTGGACGATTTATACCAAGAAATTATTATGGATCATTCTAGAAATCCAAAAAACTTTGGCACTATAGACAAACCTGATAGCTTAAATGAAGCAATCAATCCACTATGTGGTGATTCAATAAAAATTTATTTAACATTTGAAAATAACAAAATAGCAAATATTAAGTTCCAAAGTGAAGGTTGTGCAATTTCAAAAGCATCAGCCTCATTAATGACTGAATTATTACTAGACAAAGATTTTCATACTGCTACTTCAACAATAAATGAATTCCATAAAATGGTTACAGAAAATGAAAAAGATGATCCCAACGAAGAAATCTTAGGTGACACAATAGTTTTATCAAATATTTCAAAATATCCTAATCGTATTAAATGTGCAACAATGTGTTGGCATGCTGTAAAGGAATCACTCGAAACACATAAAAATAATTAAGGATCCAAAATGAATGTCCCAATTCAGGTAGACTATGGAGTAAGAGCTTTGGTCGATTTAGCAGAAAATTCCCATAAAGGTGATGTGCAAACTGCTGATATTGCCAAAAGGCAACAAATACCTAGACAATTCTTAGCTCAAGTTTTGCATAATTTAAATAAATTTGGCATTACGTCTAGTAAAAGAGGACCTAATGGAGGTCATAGACTTGCTATAAAACCATCAAATATTACCATGGGATACGTAATGAGAACTTTAGGAAATAATAAACATACGGTCTGTTGTTTAGAAAACTCTTCGAAATGTTATCAAGCACCAAAATGTTCACAAAAACACGTCTGGCGTAAAGTAGAAATTGCTGTAAATAAAATTTTAGATTCAACAACTATTGAAGATTTGATAAATAATTAATATGACAGATGTATATCAACAAATTGGCCATTTAAATGATTTCAGTGATAATAATATGGTCACATATTTTTTCAATGACAGAGAAATTTTAGTAATAAAAATCGATAATAAACTATATGCTGTAGATAACATTTGTTCTCACTCAGAACAACCATTATGTGATGGTACTGTAATTGATCAAGAAATTGAATGCCCCAGCCACGGCGCAAAATTTAATATCGAATCTGGTGAGCCTACTACAGGACCTGCATTATTACCTATTGATACTTTTAAGTTGAAATTATCAAAAAATGGAGAAATTTTAATTGAATCATAATATATCGGAAATCAGAAAAGATTTTCCAATACTAAATACTGTTATAAATAATAAAAAACTTGTTTATTTAGATAATGCTGCAACCAGTCAAAAACCCATACAAGTAATCAATAAATTAAATGATTACTATACAAAACTTAATTCTAATGTACATAGAGGCGTTCATACATTAAGCGGAAAAGCAACAGATGAGTTTGAAAATGTTAGATTAAAAGTAGCAGAATTCATAAATGTACCTAATTATAAAAAATCAAATCCAATAATTTGGACGAAAAATACCACAGAATCTATAAATATCATATCTATGGCCTGGGGTGATGAAAATATAAAAGAAAATGATGAGATAGTAGTCTCAGCAATGGAACATCATAGTAATTTGATACCATGGCAAAAACTATGCGAGAGAAAAAAAGCTAAATTAAAAATTTTTCCAATTAATGAATTTCAAGAACTAAATATTAAATTATTAAATGAGTATATTAATCCAAATACTAAATTGGTTTCAATCGTACATTCATCAAATTCTATGGGTACCATTAATCCAATTAAAACAATAATTAACCAAGCCAAAAAAGTTAATGCCAAAGTTTTAATTGATGGAGCTCAAAGTGTCCCTCATATGCCAGTAGATGTCACTGATTTAGATTGTGATTTTCTAGTTTTCTCTGCGCATAAAATGTTAGGTCCTACTGGATTAGGGGTATTATATGTTAAAGAAGATGTAATCAATACATTAGAACCACATTTTTTTGGTGGTGAAATGGTATTAGATGTATCATATGAATCAGCCACCTGGAATGATATTCCTATGAAATTCGAAGCCGGCACGCCCAATATTGCTGATGTAATAGCTTTTGGTGCTGCCATTGATTATCTTAATGAAATCGGGATGTCTAACATAAGGAAACATGAATTAGAATTAACTAAATTTGCGTTACATTTAATCGAAGAAAGTAAATTTCTTAATGATAATACTGTCTTGTATGGACCAAAAAATGTCTCAAATAGATCAGGAGTATTAACATTCCATTCAGGTATAGCACATCCTCATGATTTAGGAACATTATTAGACAACGAAGGAATTGCAGTCAGAACTGGTCATCACTGTACAATGCCATTAATGAAATATTTAGGAATTCCAGCATCCTTAAGAGCAAGCCTATATATATATAACACTGAGGAAGAAGTAAGCAATTTTATCAAATGCTTTACTGACTCCTTGCGATTCTTCGAAAATGTTTGATCAAAAAACACTAAGACTTTACAATGCGATCATAAAAAAACATTCAAGATACCCAGCAAATAATGCGAAAATAAATCATATTACTCATAGAGCAGTAGCGATTAATAAATTTTGTGGAGATGAAGTACATCTAAATATTAACTATGACAATAAAAATTTCCTGATTAATGAAATTCAACTCATAGCAGAAGGATGCTCAATAAATATTGCGAGTGCATCTATTGTTTCAAATTTAATTTTAGGATTAAATTCTGAAAAAATTTTATATATCCATCAAATTTATAACAAAATGTTAGACAATCAAAAATTAGACCCTAAAGAACATATAGTATTAGGGGATCTAATATATTTCCGTCCATTATCTAACATTAAAATTCGAAAAAAATGTTCTCAGTTAATTTGGAATTCAATAAGCAATATTCAACCTATAAAGCCCATTTAATGTTAGATATTCATACTCATATTACAGAATATAATCATAATGAAATAACAGAAGTTATTAAGCGTGCAAAAAATGTTGGTGTAAAAATAATTATTGCAGCTAGTACTACTATAAACTCTTGCTTCCAATCAATTAAGCTATCAAATACGTATAATATTATCTATTCTGGAATTGGCTTACATCCAATGGATTTGAAAACTCCGATTAATGAAACAATTTTAAAAACATTAGAAAATTTCACCAAAAAATCTAATAAAATTGTTACTTTTAGTGAAATTGGTTTAGATTTTTTAGATGACATGCCAGATAGAAAAATTCAATATGATGCATTTAGAGAACAAATTCGTTTAAGTATTCAGCTTAACTTACCAATTATTTTTCATAGTAGAAATGCGGATCTTGAAACATTACGCATCTTAAAAGAAGAACAAGCTTATAAAGTAGGTGGTGCTATGCATTACTTTCAAAGTGATATAAATATTGCAAACAAAGTCATAGATTTAGGATTTAATATTTCAATTGCTAAACCTATACTGAATAACATTGAACTTCAAAAAACAGTTAAAAATATTCCATTAAATAAGATTGTTTTAGAAACTGATTCTGCACCTCAACCATTTAAAAAAAATAGAGAAAAATGGACTGAACCTAGACATTTATATGATATAGCAGAAAAATTGTCTTCACTGTATGATTGTGACATTAATGAATTACAAAAAATCACATCAAAAAATTCATATGATATGTTATTTAAAATACCCATATAGATATTCAGTAAAAATTTGAAATTAATTACTCAAATTTGTATTTATAATAATATTTTCCAACAATCTATAGTCTTGTTGAGGAAGTAAATGTAATGAATCAAAAAAGGCTAACGGCCATCTTTCAGGAGACCATTTTTTCAAATATTCCAAACGAGGAGCAATGCTTTCAGCAGGAATTGCGTCTAAATCTGATAAAATAATTTCCGGTTTGGTTTTGATGTAATAAAAATAATTATTAGGAATTATGCTTTCAGTATCTAAATATGGTTCATTTTTGATATAGTAATTAGACTGTATAATAATTGTAGCAAAAAATTTTCTTTGAATTGAATTATATAAAATTATATTATCTCCAATTTCCATACGTTGAACACGCTTGCGAAATCTTTGCGGCCAACCACAAACCAAAAATTTCATAGATTTATATTTCTTAAATTCATGTTGGTTTTGTGACAATAACCAAAAATTCTTCAAATTATTCATATAAAATCCTAATTCATTCAAAAATAATTTTAACGACTGAATTTAGTTGTGAAAACAATTTTATTGCATTAGATATTAAATCAATTTTATTATTTTTGATAGAATCATTTTCATGTAATTGAATTTCATTTTGAAATAGATCAAATATAGTAATTTCCGTCGGAACATATTGAGAAATTTGGCGATACATACGATAGGACTCTTCATAAGGAACAATATTATCTGCTTTATCATGCATAATAAATACAGGAGCTGCTAGATTAGAATTATAACTACTAGGAGAATTATTATTTAACCATTCTAAGGTATCTTCTGGTAAATTATCGATAGCATTTGAAATCTCAGTATGATCTTTTAAATTTAAAAGATTGACAACCAAATTTCCACGTAATGAAAAATTATTGGATTTTATATCAGATATTTTTGTGGAAGAAAAGTTTATGCTTGAAATAATTTCTGCTTCTTCTTTTGATAAAGTAGTATTAATAATTTGTCTTTTAACAAGATTAACTGCAAAAGGATCGGGTACCCATTCTCTACGATTTGAATCTAGAAAGGCAGTGTCTGACAAAATACTTTTTGAAAAATTTTTCAGATCATGATATCCCGCAAAAGAAACAACATAACTCACTTCATTTCGAATTTCTTGATTTGTTGCAGCAATTAAACCCATTGATGCCCCTGTACAATATCCAATTATGCCCACATTATTATTTTTTGTCTGTGGCAAAGAATTCAAATATTTAAAACCATTTACCAATGCATTTACTTCATTTTCACTACTAAGAAATTGTGTCTTTTGGGTATCAGTCCAAGGAATTAAAACTATTATTCCCAAACGAGCTAAAGCCTCAGACAAATTTACAAGTCGTTGATCATCAGTAGGTTCATTTACCGCAATACCTAATGAAAATAATACAGCGGGATTACCTGAAGATTTGATTTTTGATGGGAGTATTAAATCGGCTTTCACAACAGAATCTCCAGAAGTATATTCGATTTTCTGCCAAATTGGAGGTTCAGAAAAATATTGCAAGGGTTTGATAGGAACCGATGGCAATAATTGGGTAACAAGTGCCGTAGTTTTAAAGAAATTTATTATATTATTGTAAAAAATTGAAAACAAAAACAACACACTAATTATAACGAATACTTTCATTAACAGACTAAATTTTTTTTCATTACTAAAATGATGATTCTTCATTAAGTTTATAAATAAATATTCTTAGTTTAAATAAAATGTAATATACTACTATCAATCATTGTACAAATATTTCTAAGCAATAACTAGATCAAATGAATAATACTACACAAAAGGTCGGAGCCATATTACTTGCTGCTGGTAAAAGTAATAGAATGGGCGGACCAGATAAAATTATTAGCCAACTGAATAAAATGCCAACATTTTGGTACCCTTTAAAAATTTTGGCACATTCTAAATATGTTGATGAAATTACTATAGTTGTATCTAAATCAAATTTTGACTCAATTAATGAATATTTAAACAATTGGAACTTTATAAAAACAATTAATTTATTAATCGGAGGAGAACTTCGGCAAGATTCTGTAAAAATTGGGCTGAATTCTTTATTAGATTCAGATATCATAATTGTACATGACGCAGCTAGGCCTTTTCTTTCAGAAAAAATGTTAATTCAGGGTATTAAAGAAGTAGATCTTACTGGATCTTCTTCTGTAGCAATTCGCTCAACTGATTCCTTAAAAATTGTGAAAAATAATCTGTCAATTGAATCTATAGATAGATCCAAAATATGGAATATACAAACTCCTCAATTTTTCAAAAAAAACATTTTGACAAAATCTCATGATAATGCTTCCAAATTAAATAAATATTTCACTGACGATACTAGTTTGGTTGAATCACAAGGCTATAGTACAAAAATTTTTGCAGGCTCCACTACAAATATCAAAATCACAACTAAAAATGACTTACATCTTGCTGAAGCGATAATTAAATCAGGAAAATTAAATGAATCGTAATTTTAGCAGTCGTTCTGCTATAGGAATTGATTTCCACCCATTAAAGACTTCCAAAAAATTAATAATTGGTGGAGTACAAATACCATTCGCTAAAGGACTTGATGGCCATAGTGATGGAGACGTTCTTACGCATGCTATAATTGATTCAATACTTGGAGTTGCTGCACTCGGCGACATAGGAACATTTTTCCCCGATTCTAACCCCAATTACCATAAGAAATATAGTATCGATTTACTATCTGAAACTGTAAAAATGGTTAATCATAAAGGATGGTATTTAACATTCCTTGACGCTACAATTATAGCAGAATCACCCAAGATGTCTGATCATATAAAAAAAATCAAAACTACTATATCTTCGGTAATAAAAATAAATTATGATGAAATAAGTATAAAAGCAACAAGCACAAATGGACTAGGTTTCATAGGTAAACAGGAAGGTATTGCTGCAATAGCTATTGCTACAGCTGAAAAGAATTTAAATGATTAAGTTATTTGACAGTAAAACAAGAAAACTTGTTGAAATTAAACCTGATAATAATGAATTAACCATGTATGTATGTGGATTAACTCCATATGCACCTGCACATGTGGGACACGCATTTAGATCAGTAGTATTTGATGTACTTAGAAGATATTTAGAAGATCTTGGAATAATTGTTAAACATATTGAAAATATCACTGATATAGATGACAAAATGATCGATAAAGCCAATACTGAAAAAATTGCTTTAGAAAAATTAACCGAAACAAATATGTCAGAATATTTTATTTCATTAAAGAAACTTAATGTTTTACAAGCAAATAAATATCCAAAAGCTACTGAAGAAATCACTACAATTATTCAAATGATCAATACACTGATTGACAAATCATATGCATATAATGTTGATGGAAATGTGTATTATAAAGTTGAAGAATTTTCTAGATATGGGGAATTAAGTGGCAGAAAATTAGAAGAACTAATTATCGGTAGTAGAGTTGATCCTGATCCTAATAAAATTAATCCAATGGACTTTGCATTATGGAAAAAAATGAAGCCAAATGAACCTTCATGGAAAAGTCCATGGGGCCTTGGGAGACCTGGATGGCACATAGAATGTAGCGCAATGGCTACAAAACATTTAGGCGATTCCATAGATATTCATGGAGGTGGGCAAGATTTAATTTTTCCTCACCATGAAAACGAAATTGCTCAATCAGAAGCATTTTCTGGGAATTATCCCATGGCTAAAATTTGGGTACATAATGGATTATTGAGATTAGGTGAAGACACAATGAGTAAGTCAACGGGAAATTTCATTACATTGTCAGATGTTTTAAAAAAATACAATCCAGATGCATTAAGATTATTTTTCTTAAGCTCTCATTATAGAAGCCCTTTAACATTCTCAGATGAAGTAATTAAAGGTAATGAAAAAGCTATCACAAGAATATTGCAAACTCTAAAAAAACAATATACACATACATCTACCGACAAAATTGAATTTATAAATTTTGAGAAGCAATTTTATGACTCTTTGAATGAAGACCTAAATACACCTAAAGCTATCGCTTCAATTTTCGAACTAATTCACGAAATTAATAAAGGAATTTCAGAAGGTAAAAATATTTCTGATGCTAGAAATTCAATACTGAAAATGTGCAAAATTCTTGGATTCAAACTTGATGGAAATAATTCCAACAATAATGAAATTAACTCAAAGAATTTATATCAAATTTTTGAAACTTTAAAAACGATATATAAAGTAGATCTTACTATGTACACTAGTATCGACTATGACAAAACTGATCATACATTGAAGAATCTGATTGAAATTAGATCAAAATTACGCTCTGAGAAACGATTTAAAGAATCAGATTATATACGAGATGCTCTCAACAATAATGGAATAACCCTAGAAGACGAATCTAATAAAAAATAAATTTTATGAATATCTAGCATTTAGAATAGAAACTATTAAAAATGCAACAACTAAAAATATTGTACCTTGGAACATTAAGCGCTCAATACCACGTCTAGTCCTAAAAGAACCATCA
The DNA here is from genome assembly GCA_009392295.1 of SAR202 cluster bacterium. Lineage (GTDB taxonomy): Bacteria > Chloroflexota > Dehalococcoidia > Lucifugimonadales. The sequence goes on along the minus strand of VFGW01000020.1, from coordinate 63,880 downwards.
GCTGCACCAAATAATCCCCCACCCTGACCTCTAACCTGTAATAATACAAGTATAACCAAAAGTACAGCAACTACAATTTGTACTATCTTTAATAATTGAGAAGAATCCACATCAATACCTTTAAAATTAAACTATGCAAATTTATAATACAACAGCTATAAAATTTAATCTAGTCAACAAAAACTTTTTCAAAGAATTAATTTGATAATTTGTCTAATAATTGTTCCAGTAATTTATTAATTAACCGAGGGTCAGCTTTTCCAGAAGTAGCTTTCATTATTTGACCAATTAGAAATTTCTTAGAAGATGATTTACCATCTATGAAATCTTGGACAGCATTTGGATTTTCATTTATAACATCATTAATTTTGTCAGAGATATAATCCTCATCAGTTATTTGGGAAAGATTTTGTTCGTCAGCAATTTTTGAAGCTGATTTACCACTTAAAAACATTTCTTTTAAAACTTTTTTACCTATATTTGAACTTAATTGATTGTTTTCAAGCAAAACACATAGCTCTAAAAAATCTTGAGGTTTTATTTGGATGTTTGAAATATTTTGATCGTTAATTTTTATTAGTCTTGTTAATTCACCATTCATGATGTTACAAATTATTTTCGGAAGATTTTTTCCTTTATCGATCGAAATATTACTTATTACTTGCTCAAAATAATCTGAATAATTTTTATCAGATACCAATTGTGATGCATCATTTTCAGACAAATTGTATTCGTTTATATAAGATTGTTTTCTGACAGCGGGTAATACCGGTATCGTTTCAGTCAAATTTTGAACTATATCAAAACCAACATAAATTGGAGGCAAATCAGGTTCAGGGAAATACATATAATCAGATTCACCTTCTTTTAATCTCTGATTTATGGTTAATTCCTTTTCTTCATCCCAGCCTCGTGTTTCTTGAATAACTTTTTTACCATTTTCAAGAACTTGAGTTTGTCTCAATATCTCATAATTAATAGCCGAATATATTGACCTAAAACTATTCATATTTTTAATTTCAACTTTTGTACCTAATATACTAGAACCAACAGGCTTTAAACTTATATTAGCATCACAACGAAAATTGCCTTCCTCCATATTTGCATCACTAACTTCACAAAATTGTAAAATAGACTTTAATTCAGTTAAATATGCTATCACTTCATCAGAATTATTTAGATCAGGATGAGAAACTATTTCCATTAAGGGTATCCCTGACCTATTGACGTCTATATAACTAGATTGAGAATATTTATCATCATGGTGAATTAGTTTAGCTACATCTTCTTCCAAATGAATACGTTGAATCCGAATAGACTTTGTTACAGTTTCTGTAACTATCGATAAATATCCATCGGTAGCAATAGGTAAATCATATTGAGATATCTGATAGCCTTTCATAAGATCAGGGTAATAATAATTTTTTCTATCAAATTTAGTTTTTTCAGCAATAGTACAATTTGTTGCTATACCAGCTTTGACACCTAAATTAATTGCTTGTTCATTTATTTTGGGTAAAGATCCAGGTAATCCTAAACAAACTGGACAAGTTAATGTATTAGGTTTAGCTTCTTGGTAATATGAACTACAGGAACAAAACATCTTGCTTTTAGTCAAAAGTTGAGCATGTACTTCAAGCCCTATAACAACATCAAAATTATTCATAATACCTCTGTTTATAATATTTATTTAATTTTACCATTACATTAATCAATCTCACAAAAAATGTGATGAGTAAAACTTGAGAATTCTTATTAAAGTTTAAGAATCAATATATAAATTTATTTTATTAATCCAAATTTATTCAGTGGCCAAACACGAAAAATAATCTTCCCTAAAACTTGATCCATTTTAATTGGGCCATATTTCCTACTATCAAAACTATCAAGTTGATTGTCCCCTAATACAAAAATTTCATCCGAGTCAATTATTATATTCTCAAAGGATTCGTTACAATTTAATATTTCCGTCGGCAATCCAATTATACGTTTAACAAACAAAATTTCTTTATTACTATTATGAGTAAATACAATTATAGAACCTCTTTGAAAGAAATCTATCCTAGATGTTGTTATAACAACATCACCATCTGACAAAATAGGTAACATGCTTTGCCCCGAGATATTAAACAATCTAAATTGTTTAATAAATAACAATAAATTATTCATTTAAGTTAGAATTAAGGATTTTATATTGCCCCAAATCTAACATCAGCAACATTGTCAGAATATTCAATTCCTTTAGTGGACCAAAATATTTTTGAAATTTCATCAACGATTTCAACTAACTTTCTGGCAGAAGCTGAATCTACATTTTGTTTGGTAGTACCAGCTAATTTATTGGCATTCCAAAACAAATTGTGTAAGTCAGGATATTTGTCTAAGTGCTCAGGTTTGAAATAATCAGACCAAATAATGTTTAATTCATTTTTAACCTGTTGAGCATGCTCTTCTTTAACATGAATTAATCTAGCAATAACGTTGGGCTGTGAAACAGATGTAACCCCACTAGAAAAATCAACAGCTTCTAGCCTCATTGTGGCTTTCAAAACTGTTTGAGCTGCAATTTTTGCAGAAATTGGATCATAAATGCCACATGGAATATCACAATGAGCAAACGCCGTCCTAATTCCTAATAAATTAAATAAATGATTCTTAAATTTCATAACAAACCCCTTTTAATATTTTTTCTATTAAAGATTACTTGAAGAATCAAAAACGATCAATAAGATTGAAAAGTACAAATGATAAAAAAAAAGTAATTAAGCATTGTGTAGTGATAACGATCGAAAAATATATTCATTTATAGGTGTTTTTATCCCATATTTTTTACCAAACTTAAACACCGCGCCATTCAAATAATCAACTTCAATTTTTTTACCTTTAAACAAATCGGTCTGCATAGAAGATTGAATATTTCTCGAATTCTTTTTCAATTGGTTCATTGTAGAATTTACAATATTTTTTTCGAGATCAAGGTTCATCGCATTAGAAACATTATATACCTCTTGAATTATTTCACGTGTCATTTCAAATGTTTCATGATGATTTAATATTGAATCCATTGAAGATCTAGTAATGCACATCATTCCACTTAATGCACAAATATATATTAATTTATTCCAAACTTCGATTTGAATATTTGGTGAAACAGAAATATTTATTTTAGATTGAGTCAAAATTTTATGAAGCAGAGAAACTGTTTTATCTTCAGGATCAAATTGATTACCTAAAATAATATTACATGGACCACCTTGTTCAATTATATGCCCAGGATGACTAACAAATGAATCTACATAAGTTACACCAGTAATAATATTGTTAAGTGGAAATTTTTGTCTCAATAAATCAGCACTACCAACACCATTTTGTAATGTAACTAATGTTGTTTCTTCACTTAAATATTGAGAAATTGTTCGTATAGCTTGATGATTGTCATATGCTTTTACAGTAAAAAATATTACTTCAGGATGAAAATCTGTAGGAACTTTGCTAAAAGCATCGACTGAAATAGTATAATTTCCAGAAGTAACGCTTTCTACAATCAATCCGTTAGAATTAATATTTTTTAAATGTTCACCTCTGGCAATAAATTTTACATCATGTCCATTTTTAAATAACACTGACCCATAATATCCACCTACACCACCAGAACCCATAATTAATACTTTCATCAAATTTCTCCAAATATTAATATTATATACAATATCTAGATATTGAAATGATAATATTATTAAATCCATAAAAAAATTTATATGATAATATGCATTTAAGAATAGAAGATTATGTATTAAGAAGGACTCATACTAATGATAAATCAAGATAGATTAATAAAAACATTTTGTGATTTAGTAAAAATCGATAGCCCATCTGGACACGAACAGGATATTGCTAAAGATTTAACAAAAAGACTTGCAAAATTAGGCTTTGAAGTAAAATTAGATTCGTATGGTAATTTAATCGCTTCTGAAGGAAGCGAATCCCCTTTCATGCTATCTGCACATATGGATACTGTAGAGCCCGGAACTGGAATAGTTCCAAAAGTTGAAGTTGAATCTGACAAAATTATTTCTACATCTGAAACTATACTTGGAGGTGATTGTAAAGCCGGAATTACAGCTATTCTAGAAGCTTTAGAATCAATTCATGAAGATTCAACTCCTAGAATTCCTGTGGAAATTGTATTTACTCGTGAAGAAGAGCTTGGTCTTCAAGGTGCTGCAAATCTAGATTTTTCATTAATAAAATCCAAAGAAGCAATAGTGTTCGATGGTGAAGGTGCACCTAATGAAATTATTACTATCAGTCCAACATATTTTAGTTTCGATATTACTATTGAAGGTAGGGCTGCACATGCTGGAGTAGACCCTGAAAATGGAATTTCTTCTATTCATATTGCTGCTGAGATAATTTCTAAATTACCACAAGGCCGACTAGACCATGAAACAACATTTAATATTGGTACTATTAAAGGAGGAAATGTCAGAAACTCTGTTCCAAAAGATACCGTAATTAATGGAGAATTTAGAAGTCCAAATTTAGAAACTCTTGATGGGTTGAAAATGCAAATTGAAGAAACAGTAAATCAAATTTCAACAAAATACAATGAAGCAAATATAAATAACGAAATTTATACAAATTTCCATGCATACAAAATTGATAATAATAACCCCCTTGCAACTCGTATTGCTGCAGCTATAAAAGCGATAGGTTTAAAGCCCAAAACAAAATATTCTGGTGGTGGTTCAGACGCAAATATTTTCAGAGAAAAAGGTATTAATTCTGTAGTTGTAGGTATGGCAGATCATAATATGCACACACTATCTGAATTTGTAACCATATCTGAACTAGTTTCCGCTGCAAAACTTTGTGAAATCTTAATAAAAAAATAATATAGGAAAATGTTTTATGAATGTTGATTTTCCTTACGGAACAAATAATATATCCTTATCTCTTCCTGAAAGTATAACAACTTTAATAACTCCTAGATTTTTGCCTGAATTACCTGACGTAGAAGGAGCTATAAAAAATAACCTAAGAAACCCTATTTCATTAGGCCCCCTACGAAGGCAAGTAAATTCTAAACAAACTGTTGCGATTTCAATATGTGATATCACAAGAGCAATTCCAACTTCAATTATCTTACCTATAGTTTTATCCGAAATACGCCATGTCCCTAAAAATCAAATAAATATCATTGTAGCTACAGGAAGTCATAGGCCTTCAACTGAAGATGAATTGATTTACTTGGTTGGAAAAGAAATTTATGAACAATATAACGTTATCAACCACAATGCATTCAATAAAAATGATTTAATTTATTTTGGAAATTCCAAAAATAATATTCCAATTTACCTTAATAAAACTTGGGTGGATTCTGATTATAAAATTTCATTAGGATTTACTGAACCTCATTTCTTTGCTGGATATAGTGGTGGAAATAAAATGGTTGCTCCAGGCCTTGCTGGAATCGATACAATTTTAGGATTGCATAGCTATAAATTAATTTCTTCTAATTTATCAACATGGGCATCTTTCAAATCAAATCCTATACAAAATGAAATCTACAATGTTTCTAGTAAAGCACCGATAAATTTTTCTATAGAAGTAAATATAAATAATAATAATTCAATAACTTCAATTAACGCAGGTGAACCACAAAAATCTCAAAGTGCATCAATAAAATCTTCAGAAGCTACTGCAATTCAATATGTTGATCATAAATTTGATCTGGTAATCACTACAAACAGTGGTTTCCCTCTTGATCAAAATTTATATCAATGTGTAAAAGGTATATCTGCTGCTGCACAAATAGTTAAACATAATGGAACAATAATATGTATAGCAGAGTGCAGAGATGGGATTCCAGCTCATGGTAATTTTTTCGAAACATTGTCACAAAACATTTCTCCTAAAGAAATATTAACTACTTTGGGAAATTCAAATTCTACAACTCAAGACCAATGGCAAACTCAAATTCTATGTAAAATATTAAATAGAGCAAAAGTAATGATTAAAACAGATGGAGTTAAAGATCAAGATTTAATATCATGCCACCTAGATCCAATAAATGATTTACAACAATTAATTGATGCGATAATTAGTAAATTTAACAAAAATCAAAAAATTTGTGCCTTACCAGAAGGCCCCATGACAATACCTGTAATCCAAAAAATCTAGTCCGCCTTCGGCAGTTACGTACCTAAATCACATATCTATGAGTCTCTACTCAAACCAATTCTTTCCAAAATTGATTTATTATTTTTAAGATTTTTACCTAAAAATTGATTTGTAAAAAATAAATTACTATCGGAAATAGAATCAATAGATTTATATTTAAACAAAAAATCCTGTAAAGAATCCCATTTTTCTTTTTCTGACCAACCAAATCCATTTTGTTTAACAGAAATAGAATTAGATTGTTCTATTTCTTTTTCTAACATAAATCTTTGGTGTTCTTTATCTGAATTGGTAGCATATAACATCACAATTTCTATAGTCTCATCAGAATTTTCAAGAATAAATTCAATAGCTCTTAAAGTAGCCCGATTGAATCTTTGTAACATATCGGGACGTTGATTAATTGTATCTTCTAAGGTTATATAAGTAAGACCTAATGTAGGAACACCAAATTCTGCTGGGTCCCAAATTTTAACATCGTACCCTAATTTTTTTATCAAATTCGGCTCATTAGATTTATATATAGATAATATATCTACTTTTCCTTCAGTAAGAATTCTAGGGTCAAAACCTACCTTAACTTCTTCTATTTTGTTCCGATCTAAATTATTTATATTAATCATAGCTAAATATTCAGGAGGCAAAGAAATTTTATATCCAAAAATTTTACCTTGCCAATCAGAAACAGTTTGAATATTTTTATCTTCCAAAGAAATAAATGCTTGCTGACCAGTCTGGCCAAATAACATTATCGAAGAAATAGGCACATCTGAATTAGTTCTCCTTTTTATTACAGATGAAGCTGCGGCTGTGGTTATATCAACTTCTCCAGCAAGTAATAATTTTAAATGTGAACCAGTGGAATGAAGAATTTCCACATCTAAACCTTCATCTTTAAAATACCCTTTTTCATTCGCAACATAAGCTGCAACAAATGGTAAATTTGCCTGCGGTTTATATCCAGCCATAAATTTAATTTTCATCAAATCGGAAGTGTTTGAAGTGTTATTTGAACATGACAAAATACAAGAAATACAAAATATAAACAGTATAAAATATTTTAATTTATTCATTTTCCAACTCCTATTAGAATCTCAGATTAATCAATAAATATATTATATCTCCAAAAAACCACTTTTTTTTCAAGTAAATTTGTACAAACTGTTAATAAACAACCTATAAGAGATAATAATAATATTGAAGCAAATAAAGTTGACGTTTGCAATTCATTATTAGATACCAAAATTATACTCCCCAATCCCGAGTTACCCGTGAACCATTCCCCTACTACTGCACCAATTACTGACAAAGGAATAGAAATTTTAAATGCTGAGAATAAATATGGTATTGCAGTAAAGAACCTTAATTTCAAAAATATTTCAAATTTTGAAGCATTTAAAATCTGGAAAAATCTATACTTGTTATTATCAACATCTTTAAATCCAGTTAACGCGTTAATTAATATCGGGAAAAATGTAATTAGAAATGTAATGAATATTTTTGGCGAATATCCAAAACCTAACCAAATTACTATTAAAGGTGCAATAGCGATAATTGGAGTTACTTTAAGCATTAAAGCTATAGGATATATTGACCTTTCTAATAAATTATTATGTACCATTACAGCTGCTAAAAATATAGAAAATATCATTCCTAAAATAAAACCTGAAAAAGCTTCCATTAAAGTGATTAAAGAATGCTCAATGAAAAACATTGGTTTCATATATAATTCGGAAATTACTTGTTGCCAAGTAGGTACAACATAATCAGGAATACCAAGTGACCTAACTATTATTTCCCATATCAGTAAAATAAGAATTATTAAAAACAAAGGAGGAACAATTTTAAAAGCAAAAGGTTTTAATTTTCCTGAAAATATTATATTTAAGAATTTATATAACATCTTAAAAATCATTCGTTGATACTGACAAATATTTTTTCACTTGATTAACTAAAGAAATAAACTCTGTTCTATACTCTAAATCCTTTGTTCGATTAACAGAAAATTTAACAGGAATTTGAGTCAATACAGTAGCTGGGTTTTTTGACAAAACTATAATTTGATCACTCATTACAACTGCGTCTTCAATACTGTGCGTGACCATAATAATTGTTTTATTTTTACTCCTCAAATTTTCAATCAAATCATACCTCATATGCCCTCTAGTAATTTCATCTAATGAGCCTAACGGTTCATCTAATAGAAGTATCTTAGGATCAAAAACTAAAGCCATTCCTATCCCAACACGTTGTTTCATTCCTCCAGATAATTGATGTGGATAAAAATCAGAATAAGGTTCCATTTGTATCCTAGATAAAATATTCTCAACAATACCTTGTTGTTGAGAATTCTTAGATGGGACTGGATTTATTTGAAGAGGAAGCAATAAATTTTGAAATACTGTCAACCAAGGTAAAATAGCAGGAGATTGAAATACCATCCCAATAGATTTTTTAGTTCGAAAATCTTTAGGGGTAAATCCAAAAATTGAGATCTCACCAGAAATTGGAGATAATAAACCCGCGATTAAATTTAATATAGTAGTTTTACCGCAACCACTTGGACCTATAATTGATACAAATTCTCCAGAATTAATTACTAAATTTAAATTCGAAACTGATAATTTATTAGTATCTTGTTTATCATAACAGTGATCAACTTTTTGAATTGAAAGAATAGAATTGTTTTCCAATATATTTACCAAAATAATACTATTTCAAAAGTCTATTCATTAAAATAATTATTTAAATCATTTTCAATTTTTAGAACTTTTTTAAGACGTCTATGAAATCTATGTTCTTTCGAAAACTTTGCTGACAAAAATTTTTCAACTAATTCAACAGATTGATTAAAATCAACAATTTTTGATCCTAAACACAACACATTCATATCATCGTGTTCAACTCCTTGAGAAGCAGAGTACGAATCATGACAAATTGCAGCTCTAACACCTGGTACTTTGTTAGCTGCAATACTAGCTCCAACACCACTGCCACAAATAATTATACCTTTATCGAAATCATTTAATGAAATACCTTGTGCTACAAGAATAGCTGAGTCAGGATAGTCATCATTAGGATCAAACTTTTTTGGTCCTAAATCTATAATTTCATATTTAGAGTTAGAAAAATATTCAACTAATCTATTTTTTAACTCTAAACCATTATGATCTGACGAAAAACAAATTTTCACTGTAAACTCCAAAATTTCTCATTGAGCTGTATAGCCTCCATCAACTACTATAGATGAACCTGTTATAAATGATGAGTCATTCGACGCTAAAAACAAAGCAGTTTGTGCCACTTCTAACGGTGTCCCTAATCGGCCTAATGGATGTTTTGATTCTAATTCTTTTAATTTACCAGGATTTTCATGTAAAGATTTAGTTAAATCAGTTTTTACATATCCTGGACAAATGCAATTCACTCTAATATTATTTTTCGCCAAATCTAGAGCTAAATTTCGAGTTAATTGAATTATTGCACCTTTAGAAGGAGGATATGCATCAAAGCCAACTCCAAAACCATCAGCATAACCCACTAAACCCATAATCGAAGAAACATTAATTATTGAACCTGATTTGTTCTTTAACATTAAAGGTACAAAATGATAGTTCACTAAGTATGTACCTTTTAAATTCACTTCAATTACTCGATCCCAAATTTCTTCAGGTAAAGAATTATTTGCTGATAAATTTCTGGAATGAGTACCAGCGGCATTAAAAACAACATCAATTGTTCCATATTTTTCCTGAACTAACAATGAAATATCTGCTAAATCATTACTCTGACTCACATCGCATTCTAATGCAATGGAAGAATCATTATAAAGGTTTACTTCGTCTAATGTATCTAAAGCTTTAGAATAATTTAAATCAATTGAAATAACTGATGCACCTTCTTTAGCAAATAAAATAGCAGTTTCACGTCCTATTCCAGAACCAGCCCCAGTTACCAAAGCAATATTTTTTCTTAATTTCATTTCATTGTCCAAATCAAGATCTGTATAAGTTTATTATACACTTAATTAAATAAACAAAAATGTATAAATTGAATTAAAAAAATTAGCTAATAAATAAATACAAACAAAATACAAAATAAGATAACCGATTTCATAAAATATCCTAAACCGGTTATTTTTCAGATCTTCATGTTTTTTTCTAATAAAATCAACCCACAAAAAATAGGAAATTAATAAAACTACACCTAACAATATCCAATATAATATTTCCATTATCCGTCACTAGAAATATCTATTTTTTTCTTGGTGAAATCCTCAGGGTTGTTATAACAAAAACCATTATTCAAAATAACAGTTTTGTCATTTAAATTAATCAAAAATTCTGCTTCACGTGAATATGATGAAGCATCATAAATATGTGCGGTATGTTTAGGCAAATTTTGACCATCATTTACAGAAAAATATTCAGTTACTAAAGCAATTCTTTCTTCATCTAAACTAAAAGATTTTGTAGGTAAATAATCAATAAAAACCCAAAATTTGCTATCTTCGTGTGAAATTAATTTTGGCTTCATCTTCCCCGCATCATCAATTTTATATTCTTGTAAATGAATCAGTTGATTCCCATCTACAAGGCTTTCAAAATACATACAGCTATTATCAAGAAAATTCAAAAGCAAACTAGCTACTTCAGGCTTAACAACTTCTTTTTTATCTTGAGAAGAAGAGGTTGGCGTTGAATTTGGTTTAGGTGACTGAATTGATGTTGTTGTAGATATAGGTGACGGACTAGGTATCGAAGTAGGATTTGGTGATATAGGTGGTGTTACAGTAGATGTAATTGCTGTTGGTGAAACCGTAGATATTTCTGAATCTAAATTCAGCACTTTTTTTGAATCAGATGAACAGAAAATAAGTGCTGAAAATACAAAAATTTGAATTAATAATAGCTTTAAAATATTTTCTTGATTGATTTTATTCATACCTTTAAATTATACACCAATAAATTTAAAATTTGTTATACTGTAGATCTATGTCCTTTCACATAGATAATGCCACTAGGTTTCAATCTCTTAGTGGCATTCATTAAAAAGAAAAAGGTTACCATATGTCTGATCCTATTACCAAAATTCCAAAACCAAGAATAGATTCTTATTCAGATAAACGCAAGTTATTTCTAGTTCCTATATACATTGTCCCAAAAGAAAATGCTGAAGAAGGAGAAAAAATTTTAACAGACTATTGGAACGAAGTTGCTGAACAAATCAATAGTTTTCAGCAAAAACTTGGCAAAATATTAAATATATTTCATGAAGGTATTTCAACAGCAGAACAAAAAGAACTAGAAATGTTAACGCAAATCAATGAAAAAGGTGCCTCTTACATCAAGACTCTAATCAATGATGGTGCTAACTTAATTCCTACAGAAAATAAAGAATTAATTGAAGAAACAATAGATTGGCAACGATGTTTATCAGTTGGCTTAGTTAATCCCAAAGTTTATGAAGAAATAATGTCCAAATTTCAAAATGCCATAACAGCAAGATACACATTTATTTCAAAACAAATTGAAGAAAACCTTAAAATTGAAAATCCTAGTATATTGTTAATCAATGAAGAACATAAAGTTCAATTTTCAAATGATATTCAGGTATTTTACGTATCACCACCCTCAGTAGACAAATTTAAACAATGGCGTGAAAAATACATTCAAGATATGAGAGCAAAATTTTCCACAGGAAACAACGATTCCAACAATACCGAAAAACAAACTAAAACTAATACTTAAATTAATCCATCGAAATAAGTTTTTTAGATCTACTTGCAAAAAATAAAGTTGCTAAAATCATAGTAGCACCTAAAAATGCGACTACTTTACGTGCTCCAAAATAATCCATAGCAAACCCCGAAGGCAATGTCCCAATAGGTTGTAAACCAAAAATCAACATCCTAAGAGACATAACTCTTCCTTGAAATTTCTTTTCACAATTTTCTAATAAAAGTGAATTTGCCAAAACCATTCTAGCAGATTCACCTATGCCTAAAAAAAACATTAATATTAATCCAATAGAATAATACGGAAATATTGAAACTAATACCAAAGTACATCCCGCAATCAATATACCAAAAAATTGTAAAAATCCTCTTTTAATTGGTCCCATAATGGCTATTAATATGGAACTCAACAACGAACCTAGACCAATAACGCTAAGCAACAATCCAAGTGCTTCAGATTCTTTAAAATATACTTCTCTGATAACTACAGGCAATAAAAATCTGAAGGGCATAACAAGTATTACGTAGGTTAAAGATAATAACAATAAAATACTTACAATTTGATTTGTTTTTGCATAAATCAAGCCAACTTTAATATCAAATAACATTATTTTAAATTTAGAAAAATATGAGTTTAACCGACCTGTAAAATATGTTGCAGAAATATTTTTTTGACCATCAAGTAGTTTTGTATCATTAGAATCAACATAATTTAGCAAGCTACAGATAATAACAGAAAAAGATATTATTACGGTAATACAAACATAAACCCCAGCTGGCCCAATTATCGCATATAAAATTCCTGCTACAGCAGGAGCCAATAATGAAGTCACACCCATTAATGCGCCATCCATAGCTATTCCATTACTAATCAATCTTTTAGGTAAAATCTGTGGAATTATTGTTTGCCTAGCTGGAGCTAAAAATGCCCACCCAACACCTTGTAAAGAAGCACCAACAAGTAGATGTTGCCAAATAATCATTTCATTTATTATCAAAAATGCAATTGCAAATGCAATCAAAGCAGCTAATATCTGCCCTATTTGAATCAAAATCTTTTTATTAATTCTATCTGATAAAACACCTCCAAATAAAGATAGAAGTAACATCGGAATTGCTGAACCACCTATAACAATTCCTACTAATCCAGGATCTTCAGTTAAATCATATGTAAGATAGCCTCTTGCAACCATTTGCATTTGAATACCAAACATCAAAAATAGTTTACTTAACCAAAGAATCAGATAATTTCTATGTGTAAAAGATTCAGTACTTCTGGAAAATATTTTAGAAATTGATTTTTTGTGAGAAGAATCATCTGGTGATGACGGAGTATTAATTGGCAAAATAAAATCATTTCTAAAATATATTATAGGGCAACAAATAAAGTATAAATATATAGTGACTAAATAATATCAGCAAGTTTTTAATAAGTATACAGAATTATGAATAAAAATTTTAAATTATACGTTGATAAAATTTATGGGTCTGAATTTTAGGTCGCACTCATTTTTATTACAAAAAGGAACCTAAAGATGTTCATCCAGACCCGAAAAGTCCTAGAAAATTATATTTGATTATCACATAATAATTATTAGTTTTCAAATAAAATATTTTAATGTAAATTTTAGAAAGCAATTTATGGGCAATACATTCGGGAAAAAATTCAAAATTACGTCTTGGGGAGAATCTCACGGTCCTGCTGTAGGAGTTACTTTGGATGGAGTACCCTCTTTATTTGAAATTAATATTGAACATATTCAAAATGAACTCCAGAGACGTAAACCTGGTCAAAGCGAAATTTCTACACAACGAAAAGAAGAAGATTCCGTTGAAATTTTATCAGGTATATTTGAAGGTAAAACAACTGGCGCACCTATATCAATGCTAATACGTAATACTGATCAAAGATCAAAAGATTACGACCATATAAAAAACATTTTCCGTCCATCTCATGCAGATTACACTTACCAAGCAAAATATGGAATTAGAGATTGGAAAGGAGGAGGTAGAGCCTCAGCCAGAGAAACTATAGCAAGGGTTGCTAGTGGTGCAGTTGCTAAGCAATGGTTATCATACAAATTCAACACAGAAATATTTGCCTTCGTAAAACAAATATCAAACTTAAAAGCTGCAATTTCAACTGATAATATCACTAAAAAAGAAATAGAATCTAACATCGTTAGATGTCCAGATAATTTAGTTGCAAACAAAATGATTCAAAAAATTAAAGATGCCAGAAAAAATGGTGACTCTCTAGGTGGGATTATTGAATGTGTCACTAAAAATATCCCAGTTGGTCTTGGAGAACCAGTTTTTGATAAATTAGACGCTGATTTAGCTAAAGCTATTTTATCAATTCCCGCTTGTAAAGGTTTTGAAATTGGATCAGGTTTTGCTGGAGTTGAAATGACTGGTAGCGAACATAACGACGAATTTTATGTTGATGATGATAATACAGTCAAAACTAAAACAAATCATTCAGGCGGAGTGCAGGGTGGCATATCTAATGGAGAAAATATTATTCTAAGAGCTGCATTTAAACCAACAGCTACTATTATTCGCTCACAAAAAACCATTGATACAAACCACAATACAATAGAAATGCAAGGTAAAGGAAGACACGATCCATGTGTATTACCTAGAGCTGTACCAATTGTTGAATCAATGGTTGCATTAGTTATTGCTGATCATGCATTACTGAATCATTCAAATCAATAAACTCTATTTAATTTTTTTTTTTAATTCATTTGTTATATATCAAATTTGTTGTATACAAATTCTCTATTTTCCATAATAATAAAAAAATTATTATAGGTATTAATATGACCAATGACGTAACCAAAAACTCAATTTTAGAAGAAATTCAAGACCGCATATTATGGTTAGCTATAAAAATGGTCGATCATTCAAATCGCGGTAGATATGAAAAAGATTCTCCAAAATTAGGTGGTCATCAAGCATCCTCTGCCTCAGTAACAACAATTATGACCTATTTATTTTTTGAATTTATGGGCTCTAATGATAAAATTTCTGTTAAGCCTCATGCAGCTCCGGTATTTCATGCAATTCAATACCTTCTAGGGCAATTAGATAAAAAATATCTAACTCAACTAAGATCTTTTGGTGGCCTACAAGCATACCCAAGTGTTACAAAGGATCCAGATAATGTTGATTTCTCTACAGGATCAGTAGGCCTAGGGCCAATTACTCCTAATTTTGCTTCGCTAGTAGAAAAATATCTTGAAAGTCATTTTGAATATACATCGAATAATTCAAAATATATAAGTTTACTAGGTGATGCAGAATTAGATGAAGGTTCAGTTTGGGAAGCAATTATGGAACCTGTAATTGGAAAATTAAATGACGTGATATGGATAGTTGACCTCAACAGACAAAGCTTGGATCGAGTTATACCTGGTGTTAGAGCTAATGATTGGAAAAATATGTTCTATGCAAATGGCTGGAATGTAATTGACGCAAAATACGGTACTCAACTAGAAACTGCTTTTTCTTCAAACAATGGTGATTTACTAAAAACCTGGATTGATGAAATGCCTAATCAAAGATATCAATATTTATTAAGATTAGACCAAAATAACCTCAGATCTGAAGTGCCACAAGGCTTCAAACACTCAAAAGAATTATCAAATTTTCTCAATGATTATTCAGACACACAACTATACAAAATGTTTCGTAATTTAGGAGGACATGATTTTGACAAATTAAGAGATGCTTTTAATCAATCAGTCAAATCTTCATCACCTTCAGTAATTTTTGCTTATACTTTTAAAGGATGGAATTTACCTACTTTAGGATTGCCAAGAAATCATTCTACCCTACTAAACCCTGAACAAATGGAAAAATTATCACAAAAACTTAATATCCCAAAAGAGGATATTTGGGCAAAATTACCTGAATCATCTGCTGCTGGTAAACATTGTTTGCAAAAAGGCAAGATTTTTTCTAAAACTACTAAATTAAACTCAAAACATATTGATCAAATCAATATACCTACCGAATTATCTAGACCATTACCAAAATTCGACATATCAACTCAAGATTATTTACAAATGATTTTAACAGAAATTCTTCGCTCCAATCCTGAACTTGCAGAAAGAATAGTTACAACAAGTCCAGACGTAGCAACTTCCACTAGTCTTGCAGGATGGATAGCAAATAAAAATGGATTATTATGGGATGACCAAGAAGAAAATAATATAAATAATAATATGGATTTAAATCAATTCCACAATGAATATGACGACCCTTTACAATGGACATCTTCACCTAAAGGAAAACATATTGAATTAGGTATCTCAGAAAATAACTTGTTTATGCTACTAGGTCAATTAGGCCTTTCTTTTGAACGACATAATGAGATTTTATTTCCAATTGGTACAATTTATGATTGCTTTATACGTAGAGGACTCGATGCCTTATTTTATGGAGCATATTCTAATTCACAATTCATTTTTGTTGGCACCCCTTCGGGGATTACATTAAGTGGTGAAGGTGGAGCCCATCAGTCAATTTTATCTTCATCTATAGGAATTGAATTGCCTGGAATTTCAATGTATGAGCCATGTTTCGCAAAAGAATTGGAATGGATTTTATTAGACTCTTTAAATAAAATCAAACTGAGAACTGGTTCTACATATCTAAGATTGAGTAAAAAAGCTATTAAACAATCTTTATTTCAACTACCTGAAAATATATCAGAACAACAAACCCTTAGATCAAAAATTATAAATGGTGCTTACGTCCTGAAAAACTCTCACAGTAATGAATCAAATACTAAATTAATAAATATTTTCTGTTGTGGTGCAATAATTCCTGAAGTTCTACAAGCTACTAAAATTCTTGAAGAATGGGAAGTTGATTGTAATGTAATTAATGTAACTGGCCCAGGAGTTTTATTTGATAAATATCAAAAATGGATACACAACAAATTTAATAACGGAAAAAGTTCTGTAAACCAAAACCCAATAATATCTTTACTTGATAATATAAATACAAAAGTACCAGCAATTACAGTGACAGATTCTCATCCACATTCTTTAGTTTGGATCGGTGCCGCATTAGGAGCTCAAACTTATTCTTTAGGAATCAATGACTTCGGGCAATCCGGTGAATTAGAAAAATTATACGAAGAGTATATGTTAGATTCAAAAACAATTGTTGAAGCCTGTCTAGATGCATTAAACATTTAAACTATTTTTTTGTTTTCCTATACCATGTTGGATTTTTGTCAATTTTTGTTTTTATTCGTTCTCGAATAATATTATATTCATGTTGAGAAGGATTCCAATCATTAAATAAGCCATTCTTCTTAAAAATATCCACTGGAAATTTACGATTTTCATTAGGTCTAAATCCCCGTTTTCTCATTTCATCTGCTAATAATTCATAACGTCGACTCAGATATTTACCTTTATTATAAAAGAAATATATATGGCCTTTGTTTAGAGTGTAATTTTTAGATATTTTACTTAATTTTAAACCTTCTTTAGATAATATAGTTCTTTTAAGACTAGCAGGTACCATGGTGATCTCTCTATATTCAGCAATAAGATGTTGGTCCATTAATTCTTCAACTGGAATAATATTTATTCTTGTCATAATCTTGAATATTTAAATTTAAAATATAATTACCTATGTTTTATGAGCAGCTTCTCAGTATCATTCATAATACATATTAATAAGGGATAGTTTAATTTCTTGAATTACTACGAATTTTTTTAATTAATATTTCAGGCAACAAATTAATCATAAGAAATATCAAAGAAAAACCTGAAAGAAAAATCAGTAAAAATACTAATGAAAAATATATATTAATAAAAAATGTAAAATCCATATAAATCCGGACCTATAAATTAAATTTAAAAGAATATAAATTACCACCAATACCTATCCAACTATTCTCAGAAATTAAAATCTTTTCCATAATTGGTTGATTATTTACCCTTATTTGTGCATCTGAATTAGTTGAATAAATCAACACACCGTTTTTTGAAAATTTAAATACTATATTTTCAATTGAAGGAATATTTAAATCTTTTCCATTTATAACATTTTTGAAAAAGATTCTATTAATTAAATTACGTTTCACATAACGAAAGTCAACAATCGGAGAGTCATTACTATCAAGTAAAAACCCATATGGAGAACTCAACATTTTTCTTCTAGCAAAATATATTCCTATAAGTAAAAAAATTGCTATAAAAATATATATCATCAAATCATTTTGATTAGATTTAATATTGCTTACAGAAGTATTATCTTGAGGTACCGAAATATTAATATTGGAATTTGAATCTACCGGTATTGGAGTAGACTTAATATTAGTAGGATTAATTTTTTGTGTTTTATTAGATTCTGAATTGTTTTTATTTTCCGTAGATTTACTAAATTCAAATATCAACGCATCTGAAGTGAAAAGCATTGAAACGTCATAATAAACCATGGCAATAGTAAAACTAAAAGTGATATTACCATAATCTTTTGGAGTGAAAAATAATTCATATTCCCAAGCAGGGCCTCCATAAAAAACAGGCTTAGGAACAATATCCAATTGATTATTCAGCACATTTAATTCAGAAGAAACATTTACAGATAATAAATTCTCCGCAATAGGGTATGGTTCACCCAAAACGTTAACAAACACATCAGCAATTTTATATTTCTGGTTTAACTCAAAATTATCAGGAAGAGAAATCTTATTGAAGTCTATTTTTGGAAAAGGAGCAATTTTAATTGTCTTTTGAGATTTAATCACATTATTTAAACCGGAAAATTTCATTTCTGCAGACAACCTATATTCTCCAGGTGTTGAAAATGGCGGTAATAAAGCAGTATATTTTCCATCAGATTTAGCCTCATCTCTGCCAGTACCATCATCAAGCATTTCAAGTACTATCTCTACATCTTCAGGATTAATAACAGTTAAAAACATTTTTGTTTCAGAAAAATCAATGGGGTTAACTATTTGAATTTCATCATGAAAAATTGTTCCTACGATTAAAGAGGGTTTATTTATTTGCACAATTTCGTGGGAATTAATAATTAAAGAATATTTATGTCTAAATTTTTCTAAAACAGATAAATATCCATTTACTCCAGAAATTTCTAGATTCCAAATACCTGAAGTAGGATTCTTAATATTTATTAATTTTACATTTTCTGTATATATAAATTGAATATTTTCAACAGACTTATCTTTTGAAATTCTAAAATTGTTACCTAAAGGATCTTTAAGTAAAATAGTCATATTGGAAGGTAAATTATTTAATATGCCTATCTCAAAATCTGAAGTCTGTGGCAAAACATGAAGTTCCGTGATCATAACTTCATCTGAAGAAAAATTCTCATCAATAGAATTTTGTTTATATAAAAATGATGATTCAGAATAAACATTTTTTAAAAATTGTGTGATAGATTTTGAATCATTTAAATTAAAATATTTTCCACCTGAATCGTTTGTGATTACATCCACTACTTCACTTATATTTTCTTCATTTGATAAGTTAATAAAATTTATTTCAATTTGATTTTGTAATAAATTACTATATATTTCAGATTTATATATTTTTGCAAGATCTTCTTGAGTAGAAAAAGAATTACTATCTAGTAAATAAATTTTGGATCCTTTTATCATACTCAGATTTGGATAAATATTATTAAGAGAATTTAAAGAATTAAATAAACCGTTGGAATCTGAATTTGAATTTAAAATTATGTTTTCAGATAAAATTTTATGAAAATTTTGTAATTCTTCAATAGAATTTTGATGTGGCCCAATAAAATCTTTCGAATTAGCTCCGTTTACAAAAGCAACAAAATCTAAAGAATCTATCGCTGAAATATATAAAATTACTGAGTCGATTAAATTAACAAAATCATCATTATCTACATCCAAACGCCCACTATACAGAAAAATAGAGCCTTGCAAAGTGTTTTCTTCTGCAGAAACTTTATTGTCATGTATAAATAATGAAGTGCATAATACACACAACACTAATAAAAAACTGACTGTCTTGAAAATTTTCATATTTGTATAAAACCTTTATAAGAAATAATTTATATTTACTTCAAAGCATAAGTCAATTAATATGTAGGACAACTTTTCACCGATATAATAATTGAGAAGGTATTTAGTTAAGTCAATTAAAATATATCCGTAATTTAATACTTTATTTTTAATAATTTTAGGAGACAATTCATTTTTATTAAAATACGAAAAAAATTTAATAAGATTTATTTTTATATCCTATTGATATTAATATCGTTAACCGCATGTATATCTAATCAATCAATAGAAGAAATTAGGGGCCATGTAATTCATGTCGAATCTAATTCATTAACCATCGTGTCTGAAATACACATTAAAGATAAAAACAAAAAAATATTTATTCTAAAACCACAAATATATAAAGGTTTTACACCTTCGCACCTACGTCACCATCAAATAGTTAATGAACCTATCACAATAAAATATATACTCAATAATGGTATATTAACGATCATTTCAATGGACGATTAGCTCAATTATCGTCTTTAGTATTCTTTGAAAACTTATACAAAACTAACAAAGCTGAAATAATAAAAAGTAAAACTCCAAAAAAAACATAATTTCCAAAATTAGTGTTTGTCATTTGTTTTGCAGAAATAAAAATCTCTGAACCTATAGATGGGTATTCAACACCATTGATATCTACTAAAAAATTTAGATCCCAATCTCCTGCTGATTCAAATGTAACATTCGCATGATAATATTTTGATTGATCTCTTTCTTTGATTGCCAAAATTTGAAATTTTTCATCAGCATGATTGACTTTTGAAGTTATTATCTTAATCTTTGCAGCCGAAATAGGAGAGTAATTTTCTGGATCGAGTAATTCTATCTTGAAATAACTAGTACCAACTATAGGCTTAGGTGGTAATGTTCGTACTAATAAGACAAAAGCATCTGTTCTGTAATTTACTATTAAACTTGAAGGTTCTTGAGCATTTAAAATTGCGAAAGGGAAAACAAAAATATATAAAGATAATATGAAAAAAGATTTATTCAAAATACTCATTTTTTAAAATTGATCACTCTATCAATAGCATCAAATAATTCATTTTCTGAGGTATAACCCTCAAATTTAGAATGTAACAAACCATTACGTTTAATAATAAAAGTAAATGGCTCACTAACTATTCCCCATTCCATCACTATAGGAGAAATTTTTGCCTTTTCAATATCTCCATCAATGTCATTAATATTTTCATAAATTTCTATATGTATAAAATTAACTTGACCTTCAAATTTTTCTCGTAATTTGGATACAATTGCAACCTGGGGGCCACAAGTCTGAGTCATGCAAAATTTTGGAGTTGCAAAAACCACTACAGTTGGCAAATCATTATTAATAGCATCCAAAATACTCAATTCATACAACTTTAAATCAGGATCAGTAGAGGATGAAATTTCAGAGATATCCTCTACATCAGATAGTTTCTTATTTTGGCTCTGTGGTACTTTTGAATCTATCGCAGGTGTAAAACTTTTAGATTTAACAGCGAATCTTGTTTCAGCAAAAAAATTATTACCGTCGTTATCAATGCCTTTAACTCTAATCATCCAAGTACCTGGTGTATCAAAATTTACTCTTGAAACATATACACCAGATTTGCTAACTGGCCATTGAACATATTTAGCTTCGCCTTCTACTAATACCTCAATCTTTGAAGCATCCATAAATAAATAATCAGTTTTAACAGAATCAACACGTAATGGCGATTGGTCAGAATCAACAAGTCCAAATGTCAATCGATTGCGACCTATAGCAAGATCAATTGTAGCAAGAACAACATTAATTCTACGAGATGTAGTAGAAGATTCTGAATTTTTTAAAGAAGTTGCAGTAGGTGTAGATGTGATTTTTGAATTTTCAATATTATTTTTACAAGATGAAAATAATAACAAAAAAAATAGCATAGACAATACTATTAATAATTTATTCCTAAATTGATGTATATCATGTAAAGAGAATTTCATAAAATTACAACCTATTTAAAATATTTTTCTATAACAATTGTCTCAATATACAATCAAATGAGTCAACTAATCAATAATCTATGTATCAATAAAATATTATACGCAATATATAGCCTTCTTCTTGCGCTGAATATCATTATATGGTATATTTCAGACTCCAGTGGATGATTTGGTTCCATTCATTAATTTGGTATCTTTCAACACTGGTTCCTCCTTGAGCTGCCCTCGATGCCTGTCATCGAGGGCCACTTTATACTTTATGTGTATTATTAACTAAATAATTAAAAATGATTATAATAAACAATCAGTTGGTAACAATATTAATTTCAATTATTGCGATATTTACTATTGCATGCCAAACATCTCCTGCGAAGAAAATTGAAACTCCAGACAACTCAACTCAAAATATTCAAGTTCAGAAATCAAAAAATACTGATAAAAAGTCTATTGAGTTTGTAATTAAAAAAAATGATAATTCAACAGCTCGTTACATTGTAAACGAACAACTTGTTAAGCTACCTTCACCTAACGATGCTATAGGCTCTACAAAAGAAATAGAAGGAAAAATTGTTTTGTCAGAAAATGGTCAAATTTCTTCTGATTTTAATTCTTTTTTCGATGTCAATATGCTTTCTCTAAAAAGTGACTCAACTAGAAGAGACAATTACCTTAAAAGAAACTCTCTCGAATCTAATAAATTCCCCATAGCATCCTTCAATATTACTAAAATTAATAACCTACCGTTCCCTGCTCCCACAAACCAAAACTTAGATTTTGAAATAGTTGGAATTCTAACAATTAGAGATATATCCAAAGAAATCACATGGGATGTTTCTGGCAAATTCGACGGAACCAAACTCACAGGTCTCGCGAAAACAGAATTTAATTTCGGCTTTTTTGAAATAGATATACCTAAAGTTTTTGTTGTTGTCAGTGTAAAAGATTTAATCCAACTTGAAATCGAATTTGAAGCTATCAAAGTTAATTGATAAATTTTGATTATATTGTTCTGATTAGATTAATAAAATGAATCAAATACGCTGCGAGTTTGTTCTATTTGAATACAATAATATTAGTATTTGATTTAAATGATATTACGGTTGACATAGAACAATACCATTGCTAAACTCACGAATAAATTACGCCTAATATCATTATTAGTATCTATAGGAGCAAACAATGGGTAAAGTAGACCTTAATTTTATGCCAAAAGTACCTGTATTTGATGCAAATGCAGCACTTGGACGCAAACATGACAGAAGAGTAAACGTAGATTCTGTAGAAGGAACAATAGCTGAAATGGATCGTACAGGAGTTTCAAAAGCTTTGGTATATGCTCCACATGGCGCAGCTTATGATTCGACTGAAGGTAATCAAATCTTAATTGATACTATAGCTGATAATAAAAGACTAATTCCTCAATTTTGTGCTAATCCAACTTTTGACAATATTAATGATTTTTCTAAATCACTCAAAACAAAAAATGTCAAAACAATTCGAATTTTTCCCCCTCTACACAACTACCCTTTTACTGAATGGGTTGTAGGTGAATGGTTAGACTGGGCGGAAAGTGAAGGAATTGCTATTTGGATACCTGTAAATTATGAAACAAATTGGCACCCTTCTATAGATATTGACCCCACACAATTACATGACACTTTAAAAAATAGACCAAATCTAAATGTGGTAATAGCTGAAATTAAATATGCTGATTTTTCTTGGGTAATGCCATTAATTCGTTCTTTACCTAATATAAGTGTGGAAATTTCAAGGTGGGTAATAATAGATGGAATACAAAGGCTACTAAATGCTGTAGGAGATCAAAGAATTCTATTCGGTTCAAGATTTCCTGACTCACCAATGTCACCTCAAATTTACAATTTACATCACAATGATTTAAGCGATTCAACTCTAAAATCAATCTGCTCAAAAAATACTGAAAGATTAACAGGAGTCAAAATATAATGATAGAAACTACTCCTATTATTGATTTCCATGCACACGGTGGTGGCTGGACAAATAGAGCTTTTCCTGACGACCCAAATACTTATATCAAACAAATGGATATTACCGGAGTTGATACAACTTGTGTTAACTGCATTTGGTTTGGAGATGCTAACTGGGCGAACAATTTAGTTTTCAACAGATTTGTTTCCAAGTACCCGGGTAGATTTATAGGTGTAGCATTTGTCACACCACATTACCCGGAAGAGTGTATATATGAACTTGATAGAGCATTTAATGAACTGAATTTTAAATTTTTAAAACTTTATCCTGATTATTACGGACAATCAAGTGATGCTGAAGGATACCAACCAATTTATGAATGGGCAAACGATAAAGGAATCCCAATTATGTGTCATGGAAGATATGGTACTGATGCACCTGGGACCACACAACTCAAACGATATGAAAAATTTACAAAAGATTTTCCTAATATTAAATGGGTTATAGCTCATGCTGGAGGAGGAACTGACATTGACTCTGTGCAAACTGCAAAAGAACTTCCAAACATTTGGTTAGAAACATGTGGATCTGGAATCGGATTACGTGCAGTCAAGCATGCAGTTGATTATGGATTGGCAGATAAGATTTTATTCGGATCTGACATGCCCATTATGGATTACAGGAATCAAATATCTAAAGTAATCACAGCTGACATTTCAAACAATGATAAAAAAAAGATATTGGGGTTAAACGCTATCAAATTACTTAATTTATAATCTTGCCAATTATAATCATATCTGATTGTATAAAAATGCTTAAGGAAGAAAAATGTACACGGAAAGATTATTACCATTTGACACAGAAGCCGAAGAGGCTGTAATAGGATCAATTTTAATTGACTCAGATTCATTGAGTAAGGTCACTTCTTATATTAAACCAGAAGATTTTTATATATCCAAAAACCAATCATGTTATTTATCATGTATTTCTCTGTTTGAAAAAAGTGAGCCAATTAATCAGATTACTCTTTCACATGAATTATCATCACATGATCTATTAGAAGATATTGGTGGAACCGAATATTTAGCATATTTAGTAGAATCAGTTCCTACTTCAATACATATTGAACACTATGCTCGTATAGTACAAAAAACATCTACTATGAGAAAATTAATTTCTACAGCAACTGAAATAGCAGATATTGGATATAATGGAGTGTCTGATGTTGAATCATCATTAAATAAAGCAGAAAAACTTCTTTTTGGTATTCGTTCTGAACAGTCTGTCGGTGATTTCGTACACATCAGATCTGTACTTGATACATACATGGAAGAAACTGCCGCTCTTGATTCAGACTCTACAAAAATTTCATCAACAATTCCAACTGGGTTCCCTGATATAGATAAAATTTTTGGTGGAGGATTACAGCCATCAGACATGATAGTTGTTGCTGCTAGACCAAGTCTTGGAAAAAGCACATTAGCGTTCAACATTGCACAAAATGCTGCTTCTTTACAGGGATTAAAAGTAGGGATATTCAGCTTAGAAATGAGTGCTGAACAAATCGCAATGAGGCTACTATCCAGTCAATCTGGAGTAGATAGCCATAGGTTAAGAATCAATCTCATAAGCAGTGCTGAAGAAACTAAAGTCATAGATTCAATTGGACAATTATCAGAATTACCAATTTACATTGATGATACCCCAATACAATCTGTAAGTGAGATGATTGGAAAAGCTAAAAGAATGCAATCTGAAACAGGAATAGATTTAATTATTGTAGATTACCTACAATTAATTACTGGAAGCAGGGCAAATTCACGCCAATCTGAAAACAGAGTACAAGAAATGGGGGAAATATCTAGATCGCTTAAAGGAATGGCTAGGGATTTAAATGTTCCTGTTTTAGCATGTTCACAACTAAGCAGAGCTGTTGAACAAAGGCCATCTCATCGTCCAATTTTATCAGACTTAAGAGAAAGCGGAAGTATTGAACAAGACGCAGACATAGTTTCTTTTATTTACAGAGAAGACGTATACACTACTGAATCTGAGTGGGAAAGGAAAAACCCAAATGACCAATATCCTGCAAACATTGCCGAAATAATTGTAGCAAAACACAGAAATGGGCCTACTGGTACTATTCCGCTGTATTTTAGAAACGATGTGGTAACTTTTGAAAGCTTAGACACTCGTCCAGAAAGAATTTCCACAGATTCATGAAAAATAATGACTTCCTAATTAATATCTCCAGTAATATTATAAACAAATCTATTGAATCTCTAAATACCCTTCTAGAAATTAAAATTTTCTTAAGAATTATATTTTTACTACAAAAAAAACAAAATTCTACAGTGGTTTCATTTGAAGAAATCTTAAATGATTCAAAAATTAATCAATTATTGAAATGCGAAAATTCAATCTCCGTAAAAAACCACGAAAAATTAAAACAAATTTGCAATAATTTGATTGATTATAAATTAATAAATAAAAAAATTTATTCCAACAATATAACTAGAGAAAAACAAATAGTATTTTTTATAAAAAATTTTCTAGAAGAAAGTAACTCTCCTTCAGCAACAAACACCCTAGAAATAAATTACAAAAAACCGAAAAATATTTTTGAACTATACGAAAACAATATAGGGCTACTGAACCCAATGATTGTTGATGAACTCATTGAAGCTGAAAAAAAATATCCCTTCAATTGGGTGATTGATGCTGTAAAAGAATCTGTAACAAGAAATAAAAGAAATTGGAAATATATACACACGATTTTAGAAACATGGAACACAGAAGGAAAAACTAATGGAAGAACTCTCGGAAATTCTGAAAAAACTGGATACGGGAAATACTTCAAAAGATAAACAAATTTCAAAAATTGAAGAAAATATCAATAAAGAAGTTTCTTGTGACAACTGTAGTGATAAAGGGTGGATTACTATTGATTTACCAATAGATCATCCTGACTTTGGAAAGCCATTTATTTGCCAATGCCAACAAGCAAAAATAAATATAGAAAGAACAAAAAGACTTATCAAATATAGTAACCTAGGTTATTTAAATAAATGCACTTTCAATAATACAAAACCTAATGGAATCAACTACACACAAGAAAATTCTGAAAATTTTACTGAAGCATTCAAAGATTCTATAAAATTCTCTGAAAATCCAAAAAATTGGTTAGTATTCACTGGTTCTTCAGGAAGTGGAAAAACACATCTTGCCGCAGCAATTGGAAACAAATGTATTGAAGACGGAAGAATCGTTTTTTTCTCAAGAGTGCCTGATCTTTTGGATCACCTTAGGTCAACTTTTTATCCAAATGATAATTTAGAATATAGTGACATTTTTGAACAAATAAACACTGCTGAAATACTTATATTAGACGAGCTTGGAAGCCATAATACATCTCCATGGGCAGAAGAAAAACTTAGACAAGTCATAGGCCATAGGTTCAATGCGGAATTGCCTACCATATTTACTATCAATGGACACTTAGAAAATATCGACGACCAAATTCTTTCTCGTTTACAATCAAATCATATCAGCAAAATTTATTCTTTCAAAACAAGTAGAGAAGATAGTAAGTTTAATTTGGGACACATAGAACCTAAATTACTACATAACATGACTTTCAAAAAATTTAACCCTAAAGGCAATTTTGCTACAAAAGAACAAATATATACAATTGAGTCAGCATATAAAGCTTGTAAAATTTTTGCTGAAAATCCTGAAGGTTGGTTAACATTATATGGCGAAACGGGTGTAGGAAAAACACATTTAGCTATTTCTATTGCAAACAGAAGAATAGAATTAGGTGACACTCCATTTTTCACTTTTGTACCTGAATTACTAGATTACTTAAGACAAGCATTTGACCCAAAAAGTGAAATCAATTACGAAGACCGCTTTGATTCTGTTAAAAAAACACCATTATTAATTCTAGATGATTTAGGCAAAGAAAGAAGTAGCCAATGGGCTGTTGAAAAGCTTTATCAAATAATTGTTTATAGACATAATGCACAACTACCTACCGTAATAACTTCAATGCTTGAGTTTGAAGACATACTTGATCCAATTACTTCAAGAGTACAAGATCCTGCTGTCAGTCAAATAATAAAAATCCGTGCTCCTGATTATAGAAACAAAAGTCGATCTAAAACAAAAAATAATCTATAAAATGGTACCAATATGAAAGCTGCTGTTTACAAAGGTAATCAAACAATAAAAATTGAAGAAATCGATACTCCACAACCTGGCCCAAAACAGGTTTTAATCAAATTAAATTTCAGTGCTATTTGTGGTACTGATGTACACGCATATATGTATGATGCTCTACCAATAGGAACCGTAATGGGGCACGAATATTGTGGAACAATTGTTGAAATTGGAAAAGATGTGACAAAGCTAAAAATAAATGACAGGGTTGTAGGAGGTGGTGGAACACCACCTCCAGGCAAAGGTGCTGGATTCGCTATATTACCCAGGTTTAACTATCGTGTAGATGGGTTCAAAGGCAAACCTATTCGCGCATACGCAGAATATATTGTTATGGAAGAATGGGAACCAATGAAAATTCCTGATTCTGTTTCAGATCCACATGCAGCACTATGTGAACCCTTAGCTGTAGCAGTCAGGGCAGTCAGATTGTCAAAGTTAACAATTGGGGGCAAAATAGGAATTATTGGCGCAGGACCAATCGGATTATTCTTAACTCAAGTAGCAAAAATTTCTGGGGCTTTAGAAATAATTGTTTCCGAACCATCAAAACTAAGACGTGAAACTGCATCAATTTTGGGAGCAACAAAAGTTTTAAATCCCAAAAAATCGGACTTGGTCGAAAATTTAGTATCTATATGTGATGGATTGGGAGCAGATATTGTATACGATTGTGCATGTGTTAATAACACATTCAATGATGCATTAAATGGAACAAAAAGAAATGGACAAGTAATGTTAGTAGGTGTTCCTTGGGACAATATATTTTTCAAACCTATTGATTGGCAAGCAAGAGAAATCTCCATTAAATCCACATTTGGGGCTCACCCAGAAGACTGGAAAATTGCAATGAAGTTAATTGAATCGAAAAAAATTGATTTAGATATGATGCTACCTAAAGAAAGTTTCATTAAATTAGAAGAAATCCCTCAGATATTTGAAAAGTTAAAAACCCCTACGGATGAACTGCAAATGATTGTAGAATTATAATTTTATTTATTAAGATTTTTAATAATTTCTAACCTATCAATTAATGGTGGATGAGTGTAATGCAAAAAAACATAAAATGGATGAGGAGACAAATTAACCAAATTATTCCTAGCTAATCTTTTCAGTGCGTCACCTAACTCAATTACAAGTCCGGTAGTTTCAATACTCCACTTATCAGCATTTATTTCATTTATTCTGGAATAATAATTCGAAAATATTGATATGATTAGAGAAATAGGGGAATACAAAATTCCAAAAATGATAAAGCCTGCATAAGTAGAAATATTTTCTAGATAAAATGCATCAAAAATTAATTGATTTTTTATCACTAAAGACATCATGAAAAAAATAACACCCGAATTTACAATACTCAATACAGTAGCTTTAAGTATATGCTTCAATTTATAATGCCCAATTTCATGAGCTAATACTGCAATAATTTCATCTTCTGAATGATCTTCAATCATAGTATCAAAAAATGCTATTTTTTTACTTTTACCAAATCCAGTAAAAAAAGCATTCGCTTTTGAAGAACGTTTAGAACCATCCATTATCTGAATATTTTTAAATTCAAAACCAACTTCCTGGGCATATTTAGAAATTTTATTTTTTAAAGTCCCATCTGATAAATTAGTGAATTTATTAAATAAAGGCATTATCCAAATTGGTGCCACAACTTGAATAACTATTGAAGCTAACGCTACTAATATCCAGCAATAAAGCCAGGCAAAATTTCCCATATATTCAAAAAACCATAAAATAGAAAATATGATGGGCAAACCAATTAATACAAATAAAACTATCGTCTTGATGAAATCAGATACAAATATTATTGGAGTTGTTTTATTAAATCCAAATTTTTCCTCTATAACGAAAACTGAATATATTGATGTCAGCAATCCTAATAAAATATATCCAGTAAGTATCAAGCCTATATATATCAATCCAGAATAAATTTCAGTCATTTCAAACGATTTTACGTAATCATCTAAGAGTTGAAAGGAACCTGTAAACCAAAATATTAATAATATTGAAAATTTCAAGGCTTCTGTTATTAAATCAAAAATTGTGTTATGTCTTAAATATTGTTGTGATTTTTTATATTCAGATTCAGTAAACACATCTCGCACCGATTCTGGAGCAATTAATTTCAAATTTTTTAAATTCATAATCGCTGCCAAAGTGTTAAATAAAAATTCTAAAGAAATAAAAATTAAAACTATTAATGCTATAAAATTCATTTAATTGTGCTCCAAGCGACCTTATATGTAAAACCAATTAATAGAAATATAAATAATTTCGATTAAATTTTAAAGTACGTCATAATGTTTTCTTAGGTATCTTCAAGTAATTTGCTAATAATAATTAATTAAATGATCCTACCTTTAAAGATTCGCGTTATGATTAACTAGAGAAATTTTTAAAAAATCATCTTACTTTTGAATATAATTTTTAAATAAACTAAATATTAATTAACTTTAAATAAGCTAATTAAATTTGATATAGTCCATGAAGATGCGGCTATTAATTGTAAATAATCACCTAACGTAAATGACCCATAAACGAAAACTGAAGCCATCCAAGAAGTACTAGCAATAAATTGGAACACCCAAATAATACTCCAATTGAATTTAAATTTTCTATAATTTCTAATCAGCATGGACACTCCTGCCCACAATCTCCTAGATCATCTAAATAAAGACCTTCTTTTCGATATTGTTTCAGGCATGAAATATCCATTTCTAACTCATTTCCAATCGCATTGCATACAACACCAAATCTCTGCCTAAACTTATAAATAAAACATAATATATGATTTTCATGACGAACTTGAGGACCAACAAGAAATAAACCAGGAGTTTTAATTGATTCATCATGTTCATTTAATAATACGTAAGAATTTGTTTTATCCCAATCAAAAAAATCTTTAACCATCATCAAACTACTTTTGAATCCTGTTGCGATAATGGGGGGTGTAGCACTTTGGTATTGATATGACTTTTTACCTCTTACATAAATACGATATTTATCATCTTCTAACTTGATATCTTTAACTTGGGATTTATCGAAAAAAGTAATTCTTTCATTCAGCATTTCTTCGTTTAATCTATCAATGGTATAAGGAGATAGATTAACACTTGGATCAGTTGTTCTTATAGAATTCCAATCTTTATTTCCTTCTAACAGAACTACTTTTTTACCTAATCTACTTAAATTAATTGCAGCATCAATACCACTCTCACCACCACCTATGATATAAATTTGATCCCCTTGAATTTGTTCCCAACTTTCTATTTGGCTAGTATGTAACAATAATGGAGATGATGAAAATAAATTTGAATTTGGATATTGAAATTCTCCAGCCGCCCAAATCAAAAAACGACTTTTGATTATCTTATGCCCCTTTATATGAACAATAAAACGATTTTCAGAATATTCTACATTTTCTACATCAGCATTTTCATTTATAGGCAATTCTAAATGTCGTGATATTAGCCTTAAATATTTGGCATATTCTTTACCAGTAGGATGTTCAGTATCAAGAGAATAAGCAGGAGAGGTACCTGAAACAACAGAATTAAGATCCATATGGCCCCAAAAATTAGTTGTAAATGAAGGAGTTATGAATCGCATTTCTTTAGGCCATTTTTCGAAAGTTGCACCAACTTTATACCTTTCAAGGACTACCATTTTTTTTACACCAAAATCTTTAAGCATAGAAGCTATCCCAATACCAGAAGCACCAGCACCTACAATTACAACATCATAATTTTTCATATTATCTCCAATAAAAATACAACACTATTGAGAATCATTCTCAATAAATACGATGATAGCACAATTGGGAATGGTTCTCAATTTATTGCTTTAGAGCTACTAATACTATTAAAAACAATTAAATATCTTAGCAATTATAGATATCCCAAAATGAGATGATAAACTAATATATGAATTATTTGTTCAGATTTATTTGGTAAAGTATGATATTTAACAAAATAGAACAAAGAAATCTTATGAGGAAATTAATATGAAAAAAGCTATCCTAAAAGGACCAAGAGATTTAAAAATTAAAACACTTGAATCTCCAAATTTAAATCTCGGGCCAGATGATTTGTATATAAAAACTGAAATTTCAGCATTTAAAATCGGTACTGATCGAGGAAATTATGAAGGTGCTGACATTGTTCCTGGTGCGGATCCTTACCCAAGAGGAGTAGGAGATAGCAATTTAGGCACAATAGAAAAAATTGGTTCTAATGTAAAAAATTTTAAAATTGGTGATAGAGTTGTTACTCGCGCTGAACACCAAAGTGAATATATTTACAACCAAAATGCTTCTATCGTTAAAGTACCAGAAAACGTAGATTCTGAAGATGCTGTGTTCTGTCACTTATACACTTTAAGTGCACAATGTTATAGAAAAGCAAACTTTACTCCTGGTGAAAATGTTGCAGTTATAGGGGTAGGAGTTTTAGGTTTAGGAGCAATTGCGCTTGGCCCTCTTTTTGGAGCTAGAACAATTGCCATAGCAAATAGTGAAATAAGACTTGAAATGGCAAAAAAAATGGGTGCTCATGCTGGATTTTTATCTAATGATGAAGACCTGAATCAAAAATTAGAAGAATACAGTAATGGACAAGGGATTGATCTTGTAATATTAACTGCCAATCCTTGGCCAGCATATAAAACTTCTGTAGATATTGTTAGACCTGGAGGTAGAGTTTCAATTGTAAGTTTATTGGGTAGAGGTGAAAAAGAACTTGATTTTAATCCTTTAGCATTAGAAACATTTTATGGAAAAGGTATACATTTAGTAGCTGTAAATGGGGAATCCGCATATTTATATCCACACGGGAGCACAGAACGACATAATAATAGAGGCGATAGATTCTCTTGGAATAATTTATGTGACTACGTTTTAGCGCTAATGTCAGATGGTAATTTAGAACCAAAAAAATTAATTACTCATAGATTAGATTATACTGACATATCTCAAGCATATGACATGGCATTCGAAAGAAACAAAAATATGCTTGGTGTTATATTTAAATGGAATACCTAATTCAATCATTGAAAGAGAAAAATATGTACATCGACCCAAAAGTTAAAAAATCTATGAAAACATATTCTAGGGCATCTCAAATAATTCCTGGAAAAACACAACTAGCTAGCAGAAGAGCAAGCTCATATGCATCTGGAGTTAGTCCAGTATATGCACAAAGTTCCAGTGGCTCTAAATTTATTGATATTGATGGAAATACATATTTAGATTGGAAAAATGCATATGGCGCAATAATTCTCGGCCATTCTAACCCCATAGTCAACAATGCTGTAAAAGATCAAATTGATCAAGGAAGTTTATTTACTATAAATAGTGATCTAGAAGTAAAGTTAGCCGAAATTTTAATAGAAAATATTCCTAGTGCAGAAATGGTCAGATATACAAAAGGTGGAGGGGAAGCTTGTGCACTAGCTGCCAGAATTGCCAGAGGTACAACCGGAAAAGATAAAATTTTATTCAGTGGTTATCATGGATGGCATGATTGGTACCAAGCTGCAAATTTCTTAGCAGACCCTGTCACTGGTGGATACCCAGTCACAGGTGTTGAACCTATTGGGGTACCTAAATCTCTAAAAGGTTCCGCAATTCCGTTTGCACATGAAGATATTTCTATGGTAAAAAATCTGCTCAATCAACATAAAAATGAAATTGCTGCAATATTTGTTGAACCTATGATGTCGCAGGAACCAGATAAAGATTATTTAATACAACTTAAAAATTTAGCTCGTCAACACGGATGTATCTTAGTTTTTGATGAAGTTTCTTGCGGCTGGCGAATTTCAGTAGGTGGTGTTCAAGAATATATAGGTGTAACTCCAGATATGACTGTACTAGCTAAAGGGATTTCAAATGGATATCCTATGGGAGCTGTTGTAGGCTCTATTGATGCAATGGAACCAGCTAATAATATGTTTATATCTAGTTCCTACTGGAGTGATAACATTGGACTTATTGCCTCAATTACTACTATAAATGAATTGATTTCAAAAAACTCAAAAGAAAAATTCCAACAAATTGGAGAAAGTTTAATTAAAACAATTAATCAAGCGATTAAGCAAGTTGGAATTGCAGCAAAATTTGAAGGAATATATACATACCCAACATTAGAATTTTTAATTGACAATAAAGATCTTGCACAAAGTGTAAACACTTTATTTATTCAAGAAATGTCAAAGAGAGGTATATTTACTCCAACTTCATTAAATGCAACCCTTGAACATACAGAAAAAGATATAGAAATCACCGGATTAGCTGCTGCTGAATCATTTGAAGTAATAATGAAAGCATTAGAAGGTGATATTGACAAATACTTACTTGCAGACACTAAAAAAGAACCCTTCCGAAGAATTGTAAACTAAAACTTGGTGGTAGCGCGTACGGGATTCGAACCCGTGATCTCGGCCTTGAGAGGGCCGTGTCCTTGGCCGCTAGACGAACGCGCCACGTGGCTGGGGATCGAGGATTTGAACCCCGGATTTCAGAACCAGAATCTGACGTATTACCACTATACTAATCCCCATCATACTCAGTATAGCATAAATTTATTAGACCTATTAAAAATCAAAAAAGTTTTATTATTCAGTATCTAGGCTTTATATATCTATGAATTTGGTTTAACCAAATTACCATCTCTGCAGTCAAATTTATTGAATGCATATCAGAAATTTTATTTGGATCAATCCAACTACCATTTCCAGATTGTAATTTGATTATATTGTCAGCTATTTTATATGCAATTTTAAAATATTTCTCCTCCTTAGAAATTGAAAATAATAAAGCCGCTGCCCAACCAGTTTTTCCTGCTCTAAGAGTAGAATATAAAAAATCACTTGCTGTTTCTGCTAATAACATATATTTTTTTGATAACGTCAACCATCTAATATCTCTAGTTGCCAAATATAACAACGCCAAAAATCCTCCAGCAATTCCTGGATGAAAAAAACTTTGATCTACTTGAGAATCTTTATTTAATACATACCTAAAATTTGTACCAAATTTAAATTTATCTTCAATGTCATCGGTAAAATCATTTTTATTAATTAATAAGCCTTTAGATTTTGTGAAAACAGTATATAATTGTTCAGGATAATTAGGTTGTTGTTTCATTAAATTTTCCATCCATCTTGCAGCCCCTATGGCCATATCCAATTCACCCATATACAAAGCAGCTCTAGCACATCCACTAGTAACCCATAGATCCATTTTTAAATTCGATTCGAGTTTAATTAAATCAG
Organism: SAR202 cluster bacterium; assembly: GCA_009392295.1. Classification (GTDB taxonomy): domain Bacteria; phylum Chloroflexota; class Dehalococcoidia; order Lucifugimonadales. Next base: position 28,466 of record VFGW01000020.1, on the reverse strand, counting down.
GATCAATAACGGAATAAAAACCTCCAGTTTCTTGATCCCAAAACCTCCTTAAATAATTCATTCCAGAATAAGAAATATTAAACTCACCAAATCTATGAGCTCCTTCAATTAACCATGCTTTTTCATACGGATAATTGTAACCTCTAGAATTTTTTGAGATTTCTCCGATGTCTCCATTTAAAGAAAGTGCATTTTTTTGAATCCAATCTAAAAGTTTTTGTGCCTCAAAATGATATCCAGAAAGCATTAATGCCAAAGGGATTCCCCAAAAAGAAGCTGCCCCTTGATCATGACCAGGATAACTCCCATTTAACTGTTGTTTCGCAATTAGAAATTTTGCTCCTAAATCAACTGAGAATTTAATGTTTTCTAAATCAAAATTTTTATACAAGAATCTCTTTAGTACTCCAACTATTATTTAATTGAATCAATTGCAGGTTTTAACCAATCCAAAACACGCTTAGGTGATTCGGAGTAATTATAATAATTCACACCATAAGCCCCTGCATCAATGACTGAATTAGTTACATCAATTAATTCTTTTGAATTGAAAAATGAATTAAAACCTAAACTAATGCCAGCAAACAATCTGGAATTCTCAGGGATAGATTTTTTTTCATTAGCAACAATATTATATGCTTCAGAAAAAGACTTACCATACACAGAAATATAAAAAGCATCTACAAATTTTGATACATCAGGGTCAAATTTTTCTAACATAAATAATTTGGTTGAAGAATTTTTCGGTAATTGATTTCTGATTTGTTCACACAATGTAGCAACAGTATTTTTTCGGATTTTCTCAAATTCAACTAACAAAGGGATTTCAGAAAACAAATCTTCTACAGAATCTGGCAGTGATATATCAACTATAGGTGCAGAATTAAAAAAGAGAGTCATATGGTTTAAAATGGATTCTTTAAGTAAATTAAAATCTAAACCAGATAATTCAGCTTGTTTTTGACATGAAAAACAAAAACATAATGACATTAACATAGTTTCTATTTTGCCTAAAACAGTTCCATATCTTTCATGATGGTGTCCGTGATTCAATCCTAAAATATCACCACTGGGATCATGAAAACCCAAAGATTCAAATTGGATAGATGAAACAGAATATTCATACACCAAATTTTTAACCAAACCTATAACATAAGAGCGTACATCAGTATTACTAGGGCATAGAATATGAAAATATTTGTCTCCAAAAACATTAGTAATTACAGCTTCAGGATTAAGTAATCCTAAACGGGTATTATGATTACAAACAGTCCAAGCCCAAAGTTCTAAATCATATTTTGAAAGATTTTGGCTAATTAATTCAAACCAATCATTGTGTTGTGTTATTTTCGCTGGTTTGGGCTTAATAGATGTTTCTTCAAAATATTTCATTTCCGGATGAAAGTATACAACTCCATCCTCAGCAAAGTACATTTTATGATTTTTATTATGAGAATGAATGAAAAATCCACTGTGGTAAGAGCTTGCTAAACTTATAGAAGTAACACCCAAATCACTCAATTTTTTCAACACATTTTCAACACCATCACTCTCCAAATCCCAAGCATATGTCCATAAAGAGGTTGGATTATTCAATTTTTCTCCTAATCTACAATTTTTCTATGAAATCTAATTCTTTAATCAGGCCAGACTCATCATAATAATGCTCTAGAAGTATTGTAGCATCAAGATTTTTTATTTTTTGATGTAAATTTCTAGGTAAAGAACCATCACCAACTAACAAATGAGAATCTCTTCTACCTTTTAAATCATATAAATAATTATCACTCCAATGAACATGGTCTATCAATTCAGGTCTACTCAAAAATGACATTACTCTTTCTTCTCTTTTCTCTGAAGAAAATCTATGAGCATAAGTACAAACATGGCTAGAATCTAAACACAGCTTAACATTAGCATGATTAACATCCTCACATATTTGAATCCACTCTTCTGGTGACATTCCAAATGCTTCATTCTTTGAACCCCAATCTACATCATCAAAATGTATATCATCAGGAATTTCATTATCCCACCAATAAGAATTTAAATTTTCAAGTACTAATTTAATATCATGATCATCTGCATAAGATCCTATATTAAATATTGAATCAATCATTATAGAATATTTGCCCATATTACCTTCATGTTGAGTGGCTTTAACCCATCTTTTAGGCGGGAAATGCATATTCATTTTTCTAATATTTGGAAAAAACATAAGTGAATCAATAAATTTCTTAATCACAGAAATTGAATAATCTCTGAATCTTTTTGATTCAGATGCAATATTTAATCTAATTCCATCTATGTCCTGAGGAGCATGAGCACTAGTTAGTAAATTTTTCAAATTCTTAAAAGAATCTAGATTTTCAGCATCAGCAACACCTGATTCTGATCCAAAATGATATTTTTGAATAATTTTCTCACCAGCTTTTGCTGGAATTGATATCGGATTTTTAGTACCAAAATTATTTTGCATTTAACACTTCCTATTAATGAGATTTAACAGCAAAAACATCAATTTCAAAATCAATTACAGGATTAGCTAACGATTTCACAACTAATCCAGTTGATGTAGGATTCACATTTTTTAGATATTTAGCAATTACAGGATACACAAGTTTTCTATGATTTATATCAGTAACTATAGGTGTTATTTTACAAATATCATTGATATCTGAACCAACTTGATGTAATAATTCTATAACATTTTGCATTGCAACTTCAGCTTGCCTAGCAGGATCTCCTAGTCCATCAAAACCAGTACCATCTAGCTTTAATCCAGTCTGTCCCTGTAAAAATATAAACTTTCCAGCTACAACAATTTTACTCAATTTATATTCAGGGTTATCCATATAATTGGGCTCTGAAGGGAATATTCTTTGGTGACGATCAAAAAAATCAGTAGAAGAGTGTGCAAAAATATCTATAGAAAAATCCATTTGTGGCAAAGGAAAATCGTCAACAACCACACCAGTTGATACAGGTTTAGTATTTTTAATAAATTTAAATATCAATGGGTAAACTAAATCTCGGCATTTAAGATTCTTAATATATGGAGTTATCTTACAAACATCACGAAAACTACTTCCAACTGATGATAATAATTCTTCAACATTATTCATAGCATTTTCTACTTGTAATTCAATATTATTTTCCCCAATGAAATTCTTTCCATCTAATGAAATACCCGACTGAGCAGATAAAAATATATGATTATTTGATTTCACAATATTTGAAGTTTTAAAGCCCGTAGTATCTCCTAAAAACCTCCCGGAATTCACAATCAAATTACTTTGTTTCTTAGAAATTTTTTTTTCATCAGGGAAAATTACCCAAATATCTATTTCAAAATCAATATAAGGTTCAGCAAGTCTAACAACAAGATTGGTAGTAGCGGGTTGAACGTAAGGAAATTTTAAATTAAGTTTTTGATAAATTATGTCAAAATATTCAGAGTTAATCGCATATATATGCATCAGACAAATATCATTTGGTGTACTTCCAATTTCATTTAATAAAATTGATAAATTTTCTAATGCATTTTCTACTTGTAACTCAATGTTATTTTTTCCAACAAACTCTGTATCATCTAGCTTCAAACCAGTTTGTCCAAGGAAAAATGCTTGGTCTATGGCATGTACAACCTGAGAAGAACCAAAATCTAAAGTCGGCCATAAATATCCATTTTTTGTATTCCCAATACGAAATCTAAGATGCATAATTTAACTCACATAATCGATACTCAAAATTATATAACATTGTTTACGAAAGATAATATGAAAAAAATTAATTATTGGTTAGTAAAATCAGAACCATCAGACTATTCTTTTTCTGATTTACTTAAAGAACCAGAACAAACTGCTGAATGGGATGGAGTCAGAAATTATCAAGCTAGAAACATCCTGCAAAACGAAATGAAAATTAATGATCAAGTTTTGTACTACCACTCTAATTCAAAACCTTCACAAATAGTTGGAACTGCAATAGTGGTCAAAGAAGGTTATCCAGATTTCACATCCTGGGATCCAAAATCCAAGCATTTTGACCCAAAAAGCACACCTCAAAATCCAAAATGGTTTATGGTAGATATTAAAGCCGACAAAATATTTAAAACTCCAATTACACTACAAGAAGTTAAAAACAATAAAAAATTATCTAATATGGTATTAGTAAAAAATTCTCGCCTATCAGTACAACCAGTAACGGAAATAGAATGGTCTATCATTTTAGACATGTCAAAATAATTAGACCAAAAAACAAATAAACTATTTTGGAAATTTCATTACAAAAATTATTCCATCTATAACCAAACAGTGGAAAACTACCTGAATAAGACCAGCTAAAGTTAAGTATGAAAAAAATGAATCTTTAATATTATAATTGAGATTTAAAAATCCAAAAGTAGTAGTAAGCAAAATTAATATAGAAGCAAATGCAGTAATCCACAAAGATACATTTGAAATATATAAAAAGATAGAATTAGATGACTGTAAATATATAATTAAAGTAGGCATCCAAATAGCAGCAAAAGCCAAAAATATCAAAACTGAAAAATTTAATGCTTGAGAAAAATTTAAAATATTTAAAAAATGCAATTGTTTTAAGCAATCACCATTTATAAGATAAAAATATACAATATATGAAAAAAACAACAGATATCCTACGGCTGCAATAAGCATTGAAATAATGAATTTCTGTCTTAAAGCTCCATGTACGCCGCCCCATAATGCCTCTCTATATTCAGGGAATTGAAGAATACCTAATATATACGAAAGTAAAACAAAAAAACCAAAAATTAAATTTATCCAAACAAAAGAACTAAGATATGACAAAGAAAAACCCATAATTATCTCCTAAATATAGATTACATAATTGTATCAGTTAATTACTTAAATATATAACATTTGCTACATCTCAAAAAATATCACCATAAATCCATTGAATCTAGGAACATATCTCTTAAATCATCTGATGTAAAAGGAATTGGTGTTAACTTTGTTACTCTGTGTTGAGGTAACGTGCCTGCAACTAATTGAGGCACATCTTTTTCAGAATATCCAACAGATTTTAAACCATTGGGCATACCAACTTTTTGCATAATTTCAATCACAGCATTTGCTAAAATTTCCCCTGCCGAACTCTTAGTTGTATGTGTAATATCTTTTCCCAAAAATCTAGCAGCATTCAAATGTCTATCTGGGTTCGAAAAACCTGTAAATTTAAACACTGCGGGTGCATTTAAAGCTACAGACATGCCATGAGGAATAATAGGGCCTGAACCAAAATATCCATTTGGAATAAATTTGGAAACCATGCCTGAAACTGGATAAGACATGCCATGAGGCAAATGACATCCTGCATTTCCAAAACCTACACCAGCATATGTTGCAGCTAACAACATATTCGAGCGAGCTTCTTTGTTATCTGGTTCATTAACTGCAGAAATAATATTGTCCCCAACCATTTGAATTGCCTTTGCACTCCAAACATCACTTATTGGGTTTGAACCTTGATAACTCGGGCGGAATTCTGGAGTTTTTGGTGCTATTCTATTATGATATGGCAACGCTGTATATGATTCCAATCCATGACATAAAACATCTAAGCCACTACAAGCAATAACCATACTTGGCAATGTATCTGTAACATTTGGGTCAATCAAACCAACATTAGGTCTTAAATACCTGTGAGCTATTCCAGTTTTTGCTTTGATTTCCAAAAAATCAAATATAGAAATCCCTGTTGTCTCACTACCTGTACCTGTAGTTGTAGGTATTGCAACAAGTGGTTTAAGGGGGCCGGGTACATTTTTCCCCATTCCTATAGGTGCATTGACATAAGTTAAAAAGTTTTCTTGGTATGTAGAATATAAATTTGCCGCTTTAGCAGTGTCTATAGTTGATCCTCCACCAATTGCAACAAAACCATCAACTCTCTCGGCATTTGCATATTCAATTGCATCTTTAAAAGATTTATCTGTAGGTTCAACTAGAACATTTTTATAAATTGAAAATTTAATTTTCACATTATTAATTGAATTAATAATATCTTGAAAAATTTTAGTTTTAACAACATTATGGTCTGTTAAAACCATTACTTTTTTACTACCTAAACGATTTAATTCGTATCCTGTTTCTAAACTTACACCAGGCCCAAATTTTATACTTGAAGTATCAATAGAAAATGCAGTTTCAAATCTCATTGATCACCAAACGATTTGTTTCTTAAAACTTTAAGATTAAATATCAAATAACTATAATAGGCAATATATACATAAATTGGCGGGAGCGCAAGGGAGTCGAACCCTCCATGCCTATCGAAGGATAGCCATAAACGGATTTGAAGTCCGCAGAATCCACCGGAATTCATCCGCTCCCAAAGTGTTCCTAATACTTAAATTGAATCAGGAAATTACTTTATCAATTCGAGCTCTCAATGTTGCCTCTGGCAGAGCTCCCACAATTTGATCAGCTGGTTGTGGATTTCCTGGATTGAATATTAATAATGTAGGAATACCACGAACTCCATATTCACCAGCTTTTTCAGCATTAGAATCAACATCAACTTTAGCAATCTTTAATTTACCTTCATATTCAGTAGATAATTTATCTAAAATTGGAGCAATCATTTTACATGGCCCACACCATTCAGCCCAAAAATCAACTAGAACAGGAATTGTAGATTTTAAGACCTCTTCCTCAAAAGTCTGATCAGTTACAGCAACAGTACTACCCATTAGATCTCCTCAAAATATTTTTATAATCAAATTGTAAACTAGATCAAAAAAACTTTCATCAATAAATTGGCTAAAATAAAAATGAATTAAAATTATAATATAGGCATACTACGTAATTTTGAAACCAATTCAACCAATTTATCCAAAACATAATCTATTTCATCAGAAGTGTTAGTGTAGCCTAAAGTTAATCTCAAACTACTCTTAGCTAATTCAACAGGTCTTCCTATAGAAGTTAAAACATGCGAAGCCTCTAAAGAACCCGAAGAACAAGCACTGCCACTTGAAGCAAAAATGCCATTAAAATCAAGTCCTACTAATAATGGTTCTCCTTCAATTCCTTCAAAACAAAAATTCACATTATTATCTACTCTAATAGTAGGATGCCCATTAAGATAGGTTCCAGGAATTCTTTTACTTATACCATCAATTAAACGATCTCTAAGATTTCTACAATATCTTTTGTTTGCTTCCTTTCTAATATCAAGTATAGAAATAGCTTTGGATAACCCAACAATTCCTGGAACATTTTCAGTACCAGATCTCCGTTCTCGTTCTTGCCCACCTCCCGACTGTAAAGAGTTCAATGGTACGCCTCTACGAATATACAAAACACCAACACCTTTCGGACCTCCAAATTTATGGCCAGAAAGACTTAAAAGATCAACTCCAAGTGTATTAACATTTATTTCTTCAAATTCTATTGCCTGTACTGCATCCGTATGAAAAGGAATCTTAATTCCTAACTCTGTTGATTTTTGTTTAATCATTTCAGTAATTCGTGAAATCGGCTGGACTGTGCCAATTTCATTATTAACTAACATAATAGAAACCAAAACAGTTTCTTTCCGAATTCGATTATAAATTTCATGTGGGTCAATCAATCCGTCAGAATCAGGTGTTAAATACTCAACATCAAATCCAATTTCCTCTAATTGCAAACAAGAATTTAAAACAGCATGATGTTCTATAGACGTGGTTAATACATGTCTCCCTGAAGAATTATTGACATTTACAGAGCCTTTAATAGCTAAATTATCAGATTCTGTTCCTCCACTGGTAAAAATAATTTCACTAGGTCTACAACCAAGAAAATTTGAAATTATTTTTCTAGATTGATCAACAGATCTTCTAGATTCTTGGGCCATACTATAAAGACCTGAAGGATTACCATAATATTCAGAAAAAAACGGATTCATTGCTTCTACAACTTCAGGGTGCACAGAAGTTGTAGCGGCATGGTCTAAATAAATATAACTATTATCTTGCATATAAAATCTAACATTAACTTAAATTATAATTGTTTTTAAAAAATTCTTTAGCTTGTTTTAAAACAGAATCATATATATATTGATAAGGTTTATTGAACTTATTAGCTGCTATTTTACAATCTTCATACTCGGGGTGAAAACTAACCAGTTTATTTTCAAAATACTTTAATTTAACATCAATTTTCCCAAATTCTGATTCAATTGGCAAAATTTCTCTTATTAATTGATCACGTAAAACAGTTTGCATTCTCAAACCTAAAGTAGTAGTTTCATTATATATCATTTCGATAACTTGTGATTCTAAATCTTTATCTAACAAAACACTTAAAATAATTCCAGGACGATTTTTTTTCATATAAATAGGTGTCGTCCAAACATCATTTACTCCAATAGCAAATAAACGTTCCTGAATAAAACCAATAATTTCTGAAGACATATTATCTATATTAGTTTCAATCAATAATAACTGTTTTCTACTATCCGGATTTACACTACCAATCCATGTAGTTAGAAGATTTAAATATCCATTTACTTGTTTGTGGCCAAAACCATACCCAAACTTTTCAGCTGTGATTAATGGTTTTTCAAAAGTTGCAATCGTTGTTAAAATAGCCGTGCCTGTCGGAGTAATGATTTCACCAATAGAATTCAAAATAGCTTCAGGAAGATCTGGTTGAAATACTGGCGCATTAGATTGAGTTAATAAAGCTGAAGTTGCAGGTGAGGTTGCAGGCATAAGACCATGTTTAGTAGAAATAGTTCCACTATTGATAGGTAACGCACCAGAAAACACCTGAGTAATTCCTAATTGCTCAAAAGATAAAATCACACCAACAACATCTATTAATGTATCTAAAGTACCCAACTCATGTAAATGAAATTTTGATCCTTGACCTTTATGCGCAACATTTTCTGCTATTTCTAAGTTCTGAAAAATTTCTATCGATTTTCTCTTAACATTATTACTTAAAGTAGACTTTTCAACAATTGAAATGAAGTCTTGGAAATTTCTAGCTTTCCAATTGTGATTTTCATATTCTATTTTAGAAATCAAACCACTAAATCCTATATGAGAATTTTGCTTAGAAGTAATCTTAATTCTACCTACACCTAATTGGTTTAAGTCATAATTTAATCTTGTGACATCCACGCCTACATGCATTAAAGATGCTAAAAACATATCTCCACTAATTCCACCTATTGTCTGTAAATATGCAACCTTCATAAAAGCCTCATCTATATAAATGAATACTAAGTAGTCAATCTTCTATACAAATATAACAACCTTTCGGGTAATATATGAATATCATCTAAAATTTCATATGCCATATCCTGGCACATTGTTTTTAAATAATCATGCCCCGTTTTATCCACAGTCAAGCAAAAAGCATTAATATTTTTGTTTTTGGCTTCATCTAAAGCCATTTTAGTATCATGAACACCATATTCTTTTTCAACACCTTCACGACTATAACCTCTATCTTGTGGCCTACCGTCACTGATTAAAAAAAGTAGCTTAGTTCTAGCATCAACTCGATCTAACTTAGTAGTAGCATGGCGAATAGCAGGACCCATTCTAGTCGCATGCAATGGAGAAATACTTTCAACTCTGCCTTTAATAGTATCTGAAAATGGTTCTTCAATATCTTTCACTGTATAAAATTCAACATTTTCTCTCCCATAGCCCGAAAAGCCATAAATTCCATACATATCACCCAAGGATTCAATGGCATTGATTAACAAAACTACAGCCTCTTTCTCAACATCGATAATTCTTTTATAAGAAGTTCTTGAAAGATTAGACTCAATATTACTTGAATCAACATAAGAACTCGCATCAGATATTGCTTCAGCTGTTGAAGCACTTGTATCTAGTAGGAATAAGACAGCAACATCTCTTTGAACTTTATTTCTTTTCCAATATAATTTTTCGCTTGGCCCAACACCAGATTTAATATCAATCATTGCTTCAATAACATCATCAATGTCTATTTCTTCTCCATCATCTAACTTGCGAACTTTACGATACATCTCTGGGGTAATCTGTTCAAATTGCCGTTTTATCTTAGTTACCATTGATGAATATTCAAGTAAGGTTCTATCATAATATTCTGAATTTCCTTCAGAAATAAATTTTTCTTTAACTAAACACCAATCTACCCGATAATCTCTTACTTTGAAGTCCCATTCATCATATAAAAAAGTACCTTCTTCATGGATCTTTAAAGATTCAGAATTATCAGATAAATCAGAATCAGAAGATTTTTCAGAAAACATCTTATTTGGATCAGCTGAAAACTGTTCTTGATTCATCATTTCCATAGACAATTTTTGAATCATAGCTTTTAAACCATCAGATAAATCTCCAGAATCTTCTCCTGTTGAATCTGCATTTTGTTCTAAAGCAGATTCAAGCATTTCTTTAGTGATTTTGTCAGAATCATTTTCTTGAGGATTTTCAAGCTGAGACTGAACATCTGTTATTAATTGACCCATCTCAGGTTTAAAATCACCTCTGTATTCAACATCTTTCATTTTTTGATAATCATCATCTTTAAGAAAATCATTTTGTCCTGTATCTAAGTTATGTAAAATCTCAGAATCATCAATATATGGTAAATCTTCATCAAGATCATTAGAAATATCTTTCCAAGAAGTCTGGTTATCGTTTTGATCAATAGAAATAATAATAGAATAAATCCTCAAAGTAGCCTCTGCAGAATCTTCCACATCTGATTTATTATTTCGAAGTTGGTTCAATATGTACAATATATTTTTTGCTTGGTGAATATTTTTCAACGAAGAAAATAATTTATCATTTTGATTCAAACTATATCTTAACAACAATTCAATTAATGACTCTCTTGGAGGTAAGGAACGTATATCAGGTCGATTTACTAAAGAATCAAGCTGGATTTTTTTATACGAATTAGAGATACCTTTATATTCAATCAAAACCCTATTATCTAATCGAAAATCTTCTGTAATTGTAAAAATATCTAAAGCAAGTTGTTTTTCAGAAAATAAATTGAAAAATTTTGCCATGTCAGTTAGAGGTTGTTTTTCTTCCTGTGAAGTAGAAAATTGGACTTGTTGTCTTATGTTGTTAAAAACATTCCCTGATTTCAGAAAATCAAATTTAAAACTTCCATACTCTATATGTGCAACTTGATGAGTAGCTACAACTTTAAACATAGAATAATTTTCAAATTTCGAATTGTAGCGGTCTATCCTAGTAGGTAAAAAAACCATATTCCCATAAGAGGAAGATTCAGTTGATACCCAACTAATGTTATCATCACCAGTAGCAGTAGATGATTCTACAGCCACATCTTCTCCGCCTAAAGCTTGACAATACATTTTTAATAAATCTAAAACATTTTTCAAATCAACACCTGAAGAAATTTCATCTAGAAATTGTTTAGAGTTAGCTGATTCAAGTGCAAAAAAAGCTATGCCAGCTTGAGGATTTTCAAGATAAAGAGAATATCCTTTATTAAACCAGTTAGCAAATTGGATATCTGAAATTTTTTTCAATACAAATGGGGCAGAATTTAGAAAACTTTCTAGCATAGACTTATCATGACTAGTTAATTGTGATGCATATTGAATAATCATCAAATGAAAATTTTCTGGAATTTCAGAAAAAGATTTAGAAAAATATCCCAAACAATTTTCTAAATTTAAATCATTGTAATCTGCAATCGAAATTATAATATCTATCAATTGCACTCTATTATGAATATTTACATTTAACAAAAGAGTTTTTGAATTAGAAAAAAGTGCAGTTAAAAAACGAAAATTATTAACTTCCAATAAAATTACTAAATCCAAGAATTTTTTTCTACCTGATGGAAGCAATTTCAATATATCAAAAATTTTTAACAAACAATCCTTTGCTATATCATCTGATCTATTCGAAATTTTTATCACTGTAGATATTAAAGCTTTAAATTCATTTTCAGATAATACTTCAAAAAGCTTGTAAGACTTCTGAAAATATATTGTTACTAAATCAACAGACTCTAGTGTACCTTTAAAAAGATCTAAACCAAATTGTTGCCATATATCAAAAAATTCACCTCTAAACTTTGTGAAAAATTCTAAGCTTGATGAAAAATATACAGCTGCAATATTAGAAGATTTTACTGAAAATCCTAACCCCGAATTTAACCATTGAATAAATTGATCTTTTTCAAGAAGTTGAAATACATCTTCTGTAGACTTAAATAATTGAAGGGCCGCATCCCATTGTCGTCCACCGCCTTCTAAAATCAACAAAGAAGTTCTTAACCAATGATTAATTAACTCCTCATCATTCAATCTATTCAAAAAAATATAAGCTACCGAATATTCTTGTTTTAATATCTCAGGCTGATCAATTAAGTTTTTGTTAATTTTTTCGATTAATGTCAAATCATTATTCACATTTATTGCCCTCAATAGCTTCAAATACACAAATCAAATTCGACAACAAAACTGCAGTTGCTCCAAAAATATAATTTCCGTTATATCCGAAACAACAGATCTTTTTAATTCTATCATTTTCATCCATTAAATATTCATATCTCATATTAGATGGATTCATTAATTTTTTTAGTGGAATTTCAATGATTGAATTAACTTCTTGATCATTTAAATGATATTTATAACCAAAGCGTGTTTTACCTATGAATCCTACTATATAATGAGTTGATGTTTTAGCGTAACCTGGAAGCCTACCCAATATCTCAAAATCAGAATCAAAGATCCCAATTTCTTCTTTACATTCACGAATAGCGGAAGTAAGTAAGTTTTCATCAGTAATTTCTTGAGTTCCACCTGGGAAACAAAATTCACCCTTATGAAGTTTTAAATCCATTGATCTTTTAGTCAAAGTAACATGAACTTCATCATTTTTCTCATACAAAAGAATCATTACAGCAGAAGGAATTAATTTATTAAAATCATCTATATCATTCAAGTTATGAAATAATTTTTGTTTTAATTTATCTAATAAAGAAACTCTTTTGTTGGACACATAAGATTTTTGCATACAATTTCAACTCTCTTAATTTTAGGGAAATATATATCCTGTGAAATAAAAATTATTCAAAAATTGAGAAAGTAACTTCTTCTATTGCTTTTTGCAGTTGCTGATCATCTGTAACAGCCCAATTAACAGAAATTTGACAAGCTCTCCGAGGTGCAATGCCTTGTGCAATCATTTTTCCAGCATAAATTAACAATCTAGTACTAGCTCCTTCTTCTAATCCCTGTTCTTTCAAGTTTCTTATTTTTTCACCTAATTTTGCTAAGCTTTCAGCTACATCAGAGCTAACCCCAGATTCGTGTTGAATTATTTTTTTCTCGATTTCAGGTACAGGTGGATTGAATTCAATAGAAACAAAACGCTGCCTGGTACTATGCTTTAAATCCTTTAAAGCACTTTGGTAACCTGGATTATATGACATAACTAATAAAAATCCTTCAGAAGCTTCAATGATTTCACCTTTTTTTTCAACTGGCAAAACCCGGCGATGGTCTGTCAAAGGATGGATCAATACAGTCGTATCTTTACGAGCTTCTACAATTTCATCCAAATAACAAATACCTCCAGATTTAACAGCCCTAGTCAAAGGGCCATCAATCCATTCCGTTGTATCACCTTTAAGTAGATATCTTCCTACTAGATCGCTTGCAGTCAAGTCCTCGTGACAAGCAATAGTTACAAGTGGAATATTTTGTTGCGATGAATCATTTGTTGATTTTTTAAGCTTAGTTAAGCTAGTTCCCAATTTCCAAGACATATATTCTACAAATCTTGTCTTGCCACAACCAGTTGGCCCTTTAAATAATATAGGTATTCTCTGTTCATATGCAGCAGTAAATAACTCTATTTCATCTCCAACCGGAACATAAAAAGGTTCTTCTTTAAGAAAATATTCTTCAATAATATAACTGTTATAAAGTGTTTGGGTTGCTCTTGCCATACTCACCTCGATTTTAAAACTCTAGTTTGCCATAAAAGGCTAACTTCTTTTCTAAGTGTTTTTTTAGAATCATTATTCAATAAAATGACTTCAGAATTTACATATTTTTCAGGTTGTTTAATTGAATACCTGTTTTGAGACCTAAGGACCAATTCATAAAAATTTGCATCCATGCCTAGTCTAGAATTTATCCTATCTAGAACTATATCTTTTAAAGTTGTAACTGTCCACACTTCGTCTACTAAATCTCTCCATCCTGCTTGTAATAATATTGCAGCTTCCAAAACTACAACTTTGGAGCCTTTATTCCTGAAATGATTCATTTTATTTAATATAATTTTTTTGATATATGGATGGACAATAGAATTTAATTTTTCTAGTGAATCAAAATCATTAAAAACTATATCAGATAATTTTTCTCGATTGACTTTTTGATTTTTATCTAATATTTGATGTCCAAAAATAGAAACAATTTCATTATAAATTTCAATATCTTTATATGCAGAGTGGCCTATTGAATCTGCATCTATCAAATCAGCACCCATTTCAACTAAATAAGAACAAACAGTACTTTTTCCTGTCCCAATCAATCCGGAAATTCCAATTATAAACATAATTAGTCCTAGTATTAACAATTAAGTTAATTATGAGATAAAATTTCTCAATAAATTATTTTATATCGAAAGATTAAGTATTTAAAGAAATACTTAGAAACAATTGATTCTTAATTAGTAATTTAATCAAAATAATGACCAATTTACACATCGATTTTGATATAAATTGAAACATCACAGAAAATACATAATGAAATCATAAAGAACTTAGAGCAAACTAAACAAAATATAGACAATAGAAAATAAAAAATGGAAAATACTTACAGCAACCAAAATCTTCTAAATAAACAATTAAACAAATGAAATGAACCAAAAATCAAAAAATGTAATCTCATTAAGTAATGAATTTAGAAAAATCCCAAGTGTTGAAAGCCTATTATCAAATCAAAATCTAATTCAAAGTACTAATAATTTGTCTAGAGAATATATAACTAAAGTAATTCAAAAAGAAATATCCAAGTTAAAATCTAAATCAATTAATAATAACCAACCTTTAGAATTAAATACATCAGAAATAATTAAAATAGTGAAACAGCAATTAGAGTTAGAAACAAATTATGGACCCCAAAATGTCATAAATGCAACAGGTGTAATCCTTCATACTAACTTAGGCAGATCTACACTAAGTAAAGACTCTATAAATTCAATGCTAAATGTTGCAAATAATTACAGTTCAATAGAATATAATTTAAATTCTGGCGAAAGAGGATCAAGACAAGAACATTTATCATCTCTTTTATGCAATATCACTGGTGCTGAATCTGCCTTAACCGTAAATAATAATGCCGCAGCTCTAATATTAACACTTTCAACATTAGCAAAAGGAAAGGAAATTATTATTTCACGTAGTGAATCTGTAGAAATTGGTGGGGGATTTCGAATTCCTGATATTTTGTCTAGTACTGGAGCATCATTAATAGAAATTGGTACTACAAATAAAACCTATTTAGAAGATTATGAAAAAGCAATCAACAAGAATACGGCAGCTATTATTATGGTACATGCTAGTAATTTTGAAATTACTGGGTTCACATATAAACCTTCAATGAATGATATTAGCAAACTAGCAAAATCTTATGAAATACCTTTAATTCATGATTTAGGTAGTGGTTGCTTGATTAATACCGAGTCATTTGGATTAACACACGAACAAACACCTCAAGAAAGTATAAAAAATGGCTCTTCTTTAGTTTTATTCTCTGCAGACAAATTATTAGGTGGCCCACAAGCAGGAATAATTATTGGCCAATCTAAACTTCTAGAAAAGATTTCAAAAAACCCCATGGCAAGAGCTGTAAGAATAGACAAATTTACAATGGCATCTTTACAATCCACACTTAAGCATTACGTTGAAAATGAAATTACCAAAAAAATCCCAATATGGATAATGATTTCCCAAAAAAAATCTTCTATTTTCAATCGCGTGAAAAAATGGCAAGATATTTGTGAAATTAAAACCGAAATTACTGAAACTCAATCAACAATTGGTGGCGGAAGCTTACCAGGCCAATTAATCCCCTCCTTCTCATTATCCATACCAAGTAGCAAAAAATTAACCGCTATAGAAATAGCAAAAAAATTGAGAAGAAATTCCATACCAATAATTTCAAGAATAGAAAATGAAAAAGTACTCTTAGATGCAAGAACTGTATTCCGCAAACAAGATAAATATGTTTCATCTGCTTTAAAAAATTTGTTTTAGTCAATATCATTAGAAAATTATTAACATGACTTTATTTGACAATAATCGTAAAAATCAATTGGATGAAATAGCACCATTAGCGGCTAGAGTTCGTCCCAAAAATTTTCAAGAATTTATTGGCCATGAAAATGTTGTGGGTGAATCTTCTGCATTACGTCAAACCATCAAAAAAGGAAAAATCCCTTCCATAATTCTTTGGGGCCCCCCAGGAACAGGTAAAACAACATTAGCAAATATTATTGCTTGTGAGATTGATGCGTCTTTTTATAAACTTAATGCAATTGGTTCTGGGGTAACAGAAATTCGAGAAATCATTTCCAAAGCGAAAACTAATTTAGGAATGAACAATAAAAGAAGTATTATTTTTATTGACGAAATACATCGATTCAATAAATCTCAACAACAAGAAATTTTATCTCATATAGAAGATGGAACTATAATCCTTATTGGAGCTACAACTGAAAATCCTTCTTTTGAAATCGTATCTCAATTATTATCTCGTTTAACTGTAATTGTATTGAAAAATTTAACTCCAAAAGATATAAAATCAATTATTCTTGCATCAATTCAAAATAAAAATGGACTAGGTAAACAAAAAATCACGATTTCTGATGAAGGCTTAAAGTTTTTAATTCAAATATCTTCAGGAGATGCAAGAGTAGCATTAAACACACTAGAAATCACCGTAAATTCTTTTACTCAAGAACAAAAAAATTTTCCACAAACAATTAATCAAGAAATGATACAGAAATGTGTGCAGAACACAACTATAAAGTATGATAAAAACGGCGACCAGCATTACCAAATAATTTCAGCTTATATTAAATCTCTAAGGGCATCTGATATAAATGCATCTTTATACTGGTTAGCACGAATGATTTATTCGGGTGAAGATCCTATATTTATAGCTCGAAGAATGGTGATTTTTGCATCCGAAGACATTGGATTAGCTGATTCTAAGGCACTATTAATAGCACTAGGAACAATGCAATCGTTAGAATTAATTGGAATGCCTGAAGGAAAATATACTCTTTCTCATGCAACAATCTACCTAGCAAAAGCTCCAAAAAACAACTCTGCTAAAACCTCTATAAATTCAGCCTTAGAAGAGGTGACTTTTTCTAACAACCAACCTGTACCATTACATCTAAGAAATGCTGTCACAAATTTAGACAAGTCTATGGGTTATGGGGAAAATTATATCTATCCACATGATCAAAAAAATTTTACAAACAAAATAAGTAATTTCCCCCCAAATATTAAAAATAAAAATTTTTTTAGTGAAAAAAGATGAATTTAAAAAATTATTTATCTAGTAAAATTTGTTGAATAGATTTAATAGTATAATCAATGTCATCTGAACTAATATCATTGTGCGTAACTAATCTTAATACAGAATTACCTACATGACCAACAAGAATACCTTTATCAGATAATGTTTCAGTTAGCCATTCGCCTTTCCCATTATCAACACTGCAAAAAACCATATTAGTTTGAAATTTTTCAACTTCAATAGAAATACCAGGAATATTATTTAACCCATTAGCAAGCTTTTTTGCATTTAAGTGATCTTCTTTTAATCGTTCTATCATCATATTGATAGATACAATACCAGCTGCAGCAATAATTCCAGATTGCCTCATAGCAGAACCTAACATTTTCCTCCATCTTCGAGCTTTATTAATGAAATCTTTATCCCCTACCAAAAGAGACCCGACTGGTGCAGCTAAACCTTTCGACAAGCAAAATGTCACTGTATCAATAGAATTTACCAATTCTGAGGGCTTAATATTTAATGCAACTGAAGCATTAAATAATCGTGCACCATCTATGTGAACAGAAATTCCTTTCAAGTGAGCTATATCAGAGCAATCGTCAAGATAAGCTTTACTTAAAGGCGTACCTCCTGATCCATTATGAGTATTTTCTAATGCAAGCAATTTTGTATTAGGATATCTAGAATCATTCACTCTAATTGATTGTTCAATTTCTTCTAAAGATATATATCCTTCATCATCATTTAATGGCATAAGTGCAATTCCACCCAAGACTGACGCTCCCATAGCTTCAGCTCTGAAAATGTGAGATTGACGCCCTAATAAAACCTCATCACCTCTATCACAATGGGATAGTAGAGCGGTTAAATTTCCCTGAGTTCCACTAGAAACCAAAACTGCAGCTTCTTTTCCTAAAACTTTTGCCGCTAACTCTTCTAAGTTATTAACTGTTTGATCTTCCCCTGCACAATCATCACCTAATTCAGCATTAAAAATAGCCTCTCTCATTTCAGATGTAGGTAAAGTTTTTGTATCACTACGCAAATCAACAAAACGCATTGATCGTACCTCCAAGAAGTAAATTCGAATAATCATTTGATTATGAAACTATAAATATTAAGTGTCAACATTTTAAATAAATTTTATAAAACACTTGTATTATCTAGAAATAAAATGAACAATAGATAGACCAATAAAAAATTAAAAAAGGGATGTAATACAGATGAATGATTACAGAATTGAAAACGACTCTATGGGTGAACTAAAAGTCCCTACCTCTTCTTATTATGGTGCTCAAACTATGAGAGCAATCCAAAATTTCCCTATAAGTGATTTAAAATTCCAAAACTCATTTATTAAAGCACTAGCTCAAATAAAACTTTCTGCAGCTGAAGCAAATTTTAAATTAACACTAATAAATGAACAATCTAAAAATGTAATCGTATCTGCGTGTCAAGACATTATTGCTGGAAAAATGAATGACCAATTCGTGCTAGATATTTTTCAAACAGGATCCGGAACTTCAACAAA
Organism: SAR202 cluster bacterium; assembly: GCA_009392295.1. Lineage (GTDB taxonomy): Bacteria > Chloroflexota > Dehalococcoidia > Lucifugimonadales. The sequence goes on along the minus strand of VFGW01000020.1, from coordinate 9,361 downwards.
TATGAACATAAATGAAGTAATTTCAAATAAGGCAATTGAAATTTTAGGTGGAGAAATAGGTTCAAAAAAACCCATACATCCTAACGATCATGTAAACATGGGACAATCTTCAAACGATGTGATACCTAGTGCTATTCATTTATCTGCTATTTCTTCAATCAACGAAAAGCTTTTGCCCAGTTTAAAAAAACTTAACAATTCTCTATTAAAAAAATCTGAAGAATTCATGGATGTTGTTAAAACAGGACGTACTCATTTACAAGATGCAACACCAATTAGATTAGGACAAGAATTTCTTGGCTATGCAGGACAAATAGAACGTTCTGCTCAAAGAATTTCTGATTCGGTTAGTCAATTATCTGAAATTGCAATTGGTGGAACTGCTGTAGGTACTGGTGTCAATACTCATCCCCAATTTGCTAAAAAAGTTTGTGAAATTCTTACAAAATTAATCAAAGTCAAAATTACAGAAACTGACAATCATTTCCAGGCACAAAGCACACTTGATACAGCTGTTGCATGTAGTGGCAGTTTGAAAAGCCTAGCTATTGCTTTAATGAAAATTTCTAACGATATAAGATGGTTAAGCTCGGGACCTAGGTCTGGTTTTAATGAAATTGAAATACCTGCTGTACAACCTGGAAGTTCAATAATGCCAGGAAAAATAAACCCTGTAATACCAGAATCTGTCTGCCAAGTTTCAGCTCAAATTATTGGTAATGACACTACTATTTCAATAGCTGGACAATCAGGAAATTTTGAAATTAATGTCATGATGCCTGTAGTCGCATACAATTTACTACAATCAATAGAACTAGCTTCAACTTCTTGTGAAAACTTCACCACTCAATGTATAGATGGAATTAAAGCAACTCAAAAAGGACCTCAAATGGTCACTAATGGTCTAGCAATTGTTACAACTCTTGTACCTCACATTGGTTATGATAAATCAGCACATATTGCAAAACTAGCACAATTAAAAAATTTAACAATTAAAGAAATCGCTTTACAAGAAACAAATTTTTCTTCAGATGAATTGGATAATATATTAAATCCTGAATCTATGACTGATCCTGAATCAGCACCTAATGTTTCACTGGGCTAATCAAATTTTGCTATTCATAACAAATATCGAATGTGGTAAGCTATTTTAATATTAAATAAACCAATTATTGTAGGATTGATCTCTCATGCAATACATATATGTCTTGTCTAAAACCGAAAAAATTTCTGAATCTACTATGAAAAAAATTAAAGATTTATATCCAAAATCTCTTGGTAAATCTGTAATAGTTTTAGGTAGTCAAAAAGTAAATGAATTACCCGAAAAGTATGGTAACGACACAAATGAAATATGTAAAAAACAATGTGAAAAAAACAACTTGTCGTTCAAAGCAAAATGGGATGATACTGGTTACACATTAATTAAAATAGAAGAAGGTAGTTTCGGGATTTGTGAAATTTATATTTCAAGACATATTAGAACAATCTTTGCAGGTTTTGGAATAGGTTCTTTATTTACTGGAATGATTTTGGGAGTAACCTCTTTATCTACTTGGATAATTACTTTTGCTCTATTTTCTTTCATGATTTATATTTCATTTAGAGGGAATCCTAGAAATAAAACCGAAGGATGGCTTTTTGCCACAGGTCCAATAATTATAATTGGCTGGATTATTGGTTTTATGATTAAAGGAATTCTTTTATAAAAATATTAGTCACATTAATATTTCATATCTGAATTATTAATTTTTGTTCACATCTGTATAATGTAATCATGAAATCTATTAATTCTGAATTCTGGAAATTAAAATGAATATTTCAAATGAAAATCTCTTCAATCGTCTTCAAGCTGTCTCAACCGCAACTATATCTGGAGTTTTACACCAATTTGGCATCACAAGCACTTTTATAGTTGGACCAACATCTAGAAAGCCTGGAAGTAAAATTGCAGGTAAAGCTGTAACTCTAAGATATATGCCAAAAAGAGAAGATATGTTACCTTCTGCTAATAATATGAACAACTCAAATAAAAATAATGAGAAAAGTGTAGCTCAAGAATATTCTGAAAATACTTCGGCTTTGTGGAAGGTATTAGATACAATTCAACATGGTGATGTATTAGTAATAGATGCTCGAGGAAGTATGGAAACTGGATGTATTGGAGAGATGCTAAGCACTTATTTCAAAGCTAAAGGAGGAATTGGAATCATTGTAGATGGCTGTGTTAGAGACTACAAACAAATAGAAAAAACAGGAGTCCCTGTATGGTCTAAAGGAGTTACACCAAATTTCGCATCACAGACCAATCTATTTCCTTGGGATTTCAATGCCCCAATCGCATGCGGAGAAACTTTAGTTTTACCCGGAGATTTTATTGTAGCTGACGATGACGGTCCTATTGTAATACCCGCATCTATGGTTGAAAAAGTTTTAAAAGAAACTGAGGAACATGAAGACTGGGAAATCTTTTCTAAATTAAAGTTAGAAAATGGTGGAGAAATTTCTAAATATTATCCTTTAAATGACGAAGCTAAAAAAGAATACGAAATATGGAAAAAACAAAACTCTTAACATATGGATTAATTAAATGAAAATTACAAATATAGAAACAATATGTTTAAGTAGAATGCATGAAATTGAAAATCAATGGAAAACATTTAACGTAAAAACATTAAAAGCTGACGTAGCTATAGTAGTTGTTTCAACAGATTCAGATATTATAGGAATTGGTGAAGCATGTGCTTATGGAAATCCAACGTTTATTAAAATATGGATCGATAAATTTGCCCCTGAAATAATTGGAAAAGACCCTCGTGAAATTGAATTTCTTCCACATCCCGTAGGTTTTACAATGGAACATTTTAATAAGAAAAATGATGACTTTTTAAGAGGTCATGATTCTGCAGTTGGTGGCTTAGATTGTGCAATATGGGACCTTAAAGCAAAAATTAATAACACCTCTGTATCAAAATTAATTTCACCAAAATCTAAGGATTCTATGAAAGTATATGCTTCTAGTGGAGTCAGGTATGATTGGAGAGAAGATCCCAATCAACTTATAGAAGAAACAAAAAGTTATATTGATTTGGGATTTTCAGCTACAAAAGTTAGAATTGGAACAAAGTGGACATGGGATAATGTTACAACAGATAAATTTATTGGATTAATGAGAGATCTTTCTAGTGAAGTCGGTAAAAAAATGAATCTTATGGTAGATGGAAACTGCAACTTAAATATTGAACAAGCGACAAAAATAGCTAAAGAGCTTGAAAAACTAAACTTCTTATGGTTCGAAGAACCTATCAACAAAGATGATATTGAAGGCTATATTCAACTCAATGCTTCAGTTGACATGCCAATATCTGGAGGGGAACAATTAACTACATTGGCACAATTCGTGCCGTATATCGACAAAAGAGCCTATGACATTGTACAACCTGATGTTGGTGAAGCAGGTATTACGGAATGTTTAAGAATATCAAAATATGCTGAGAATAATGGAATTAAAGTTATTCCTCATAGTTGGCATAACGGCTTAATGGTTGTTGCAAGTGCGCATTTTGCATCTTCACTTTCAAATCCTCAATTTGTTGAAATGTGCATGGTGCAAGGACCATTACAATGGGATATACTCAAAGAATACCCGATTAAATCAGGTGTAATATCAATTGAAGGCCCCGGTTTAGGTGTAAATCTAGCTGAAAACCTTACCAAAAAATTTCCATACATTGAAGGTAATTACTTCGTTGATGTAGTTAGATAAACTTCAAAAAAATTAATTAATATTTAACTTTTTACCAATTTCCAAATATTTCATTGCTTGTTCTGTAGCACACTCAATTAAATCTACTGAACGAAAAGTAGCTTCCTCTAAAGTCATAGGTGAATTAATTATTGAAGAAATTGAAGAAATTCCTTCATCATACACAGATTCGAAACCTTGTCCTAAAGATCCGCTAATAGCAATACAAGGAACACTAAAAGATTTTGCAATTTTCGAGACACTTATAGGTGCTTTATCAAAAACTGTTTGAAAATCTGTTTGCCCTTCACCAGTAATCACCAAATCTGCATCCATAATTTTTTTGTTAATTCCTAGCATATCTAAAATTATCTTTGATCCAGGAATTAATTGACCGTCTAACAAGGCAACAATCCCACCTCCTAAACCTCCCGCTGCCCCAGAACCAGATAGATTATTAATATCTTTTCCAATATCCCGAAAAACTATTTTAGAAAAATTAAATAATGCATCATCTAATGTTTTAACCATTTCAGGAGTTGCACCTTTTTGTGGCCCATAAATAACAGAAGCACCATTCTTTCCTGTCAATGGATTATTTACATCACAAGCAACTAAAAACTGAGATTCATTCACTCTAGGATCTCTGTCAATCATTTCTATTTTTTCTAAATCAATTAATCCTACTCCACCCAAATTAATATCAGACCCAAAAGAATCTAATAATCTGATTCCTAATGCTTGAGCCATACCAGCACCAGCATCATTAGTTGCACTACCGCCAATACCTATAATAAATTTTCTATAATTTCTATCTAACGCTTCTTTTAAAACTTCTCCTAAACCAAAAGTTGTTGCCGTTAATGGGTTCATGTTATCTTGATCAATTAATGCTAATCCAGCAATTTTTGCCATTTCAATTATAGCAGTATTTCCATCTCCTAAAGCTCCCCATTCAGCTGAAATACGTTCCCCAGTAGGCCCCATCACATTAGAAGAAATTTTTTTTCCACCTGTTGATTCAACAAGAGTATTTAAAGTACCGTCACCTCCATCTGCTACTGGCACAATGGTAATATCTGCAGTAGGGAAAACTTTTTTTACCCCTTTTGAAATTGCTTCAGCAACTTTGACAGCTGAAACACTACCCTTAAATTCTTGTGGGGCTATAACAATTTTAAAACTCATTTATCATACAACTTTTATTAAACATTCAGTCACCCAAAAATCCTTTAATTTCCTCAACATTTTTATCAAGCCATGCTATGTTTATTTTAATCTTTTCTAACGATTGCAAAATTGTTCTGTCAGCTGAAGGAACAGGGTTGTCTTTGAAAAAATTCATTACATCAGTATACTCATCTTCTGTAGAAAATCTTTTAGTAAGACTAACTAATCTCATTAAACCAAATCCACCTTTACCAAATCTTTCATCATAATCTTTCCAGTTATTCTTGAGAAATTCCCAAGCTAAAGTTCTGCCTTTTGGATTAAAAGATACACCAGTAACAACTGCAATACAATTATGTAGCCTAACCTTATCTTTGTCCAAGGAACGATCTAATAAATCAGACAACAAATCCGTATCTTCAAAACATGTTAACGCTGATAATATTCTGGATTTTTCTTCTTCAAAAAGTTCTCGATCATAAAGATCCCACATTTCCTCAAATCTATCGTTAGATCCTGTTTTTGCTGCAAGCGTCAAAACAACTTTTCTTATATTAGGGTCAATAGATGACAGATCATTTTTAAAATCTTCATATAAATTATTTGCTTTTTCAATAGTATTTTTGTCACCAAAATCTCCAAGTTGACTTAAAGTAATACTTCTCAATAAAATATCTAATTGGTTTTCTGTTGGTTTAGATTCCCAACCCACATGATTACCTATTTTTTGATATAAATTACATGCATATCGATTGAATGATTGATTTAAATCCGTCAATTCTAACAAAGAATTAATTGAGTTTAAATTACTAGATAAATCAGACCATACTATTGCATCAGTTTCATCAATATATGAATTTAGTAAAGATAAATATTTTGCACCAGAAAAATAACCTGCTATAGATAATGCAAAACAATCATTCTGTACACCCAAACGATCTATATCAGATAAATCTCTAGAAATAATTCCAGTTTCAATTTTTTTTAAAATATTATCTGGATAATTGATCCTTAAAAAAGAAGACTGCTCAGGATTTAATTTGAACCAGTCTAGATTTGAATAATCATTCAACTTAAAATCTAACTTTTTATCTCTCATCAAAACAGTTTCCATTGAAGATTTATTTGAAGAAATCACTGAAATTGGAATATCCCAGATCGTATCGCTATTATCTTCTGAACCAAGAATTTTTTCATATAGAAATCTACCTTGTTGAATCGAAATAGTATCTTTATCTGATTCAGAAATATCTACTTCAAGAACGGGATATCCTGTTTGATTAATCCATTTCTCCATCATTTCTGTAACAGGCTTACCTGAAACTTTATCCAATGATTTCCATAAATCTTTCCCTTCAGCATTTGAATATTGATATTGTGTTAAATAATCCACTATACCTAATCTAAAAGTTTCTTCTCCTAAAAAATTCTCTAACATTCTTAAAACAGATCCACCCTTACTGTAACTAATTGCATCAAAAAGTTGTCCAATCTCTGACGGATCATTAACTTGCTGATTTATAGGGTGTGAATTCTTCAAACCATCAAGTTGTAATGCTTGATTTGTATCTTGGGATACAAATTGTGACCAAACTTTCCATTCCGGGAAAATACTATCTACAGCTTTATCTCCCATCCAAGATGCAAAACTTTCATTCAGCCATAAATCATTCCACCAAGACATAGTTACCAAATCTCCGAACCACATATGAGCCATTTCATGAGAAATGATAGATGCGACGATTTGTTTAGTAGCTACAGAACTATTCTTAGGATCTACAAGAAGTGCGTTTTCTCTATAAGTTATAGCACCCCAATTTTCCATAGCTCCAGCAGCAAAATCTGGAATCGCTAAATGATCTAATTTTTTCAGAGGGTATTTTATTCCAAAATATTTGTTGAAAAATTTTAATAATTTTTCTGATACGTCAAGTGCATATTCTCCTTGTTTTTCTTTCCCAGTAGTTGTCCAAACCCTAATTAAAGTACCAAATTCTGTTTGACGTTCTATAGAATTGATTTCTCCAATTATAAAGGCCAAATAATAGGTAGACATTGGCGGAGTCTTAGCAAATTTAACTACTTTTTTATTAGGTTTAGAAGATTTTTCTTCTGAAGAAATATGCATATTAGAAACTGCAGAAAATTTATCAGGTACACATAACTCCACACTAAATGTGGACTTAAATGCTGGCTCATCCCAACATGGAAAAGCTCTCCTAGCATCAGTTGCTTCAAATTGAGTAGTAGCTAAATATTTTACATTGTTATTTTCATCTTTATATGAAGCTTTGTAAAATCCTTTTAAATCATCACTCAAAACACCTTTAAAATCGATCTTCAAAATACCTGATTGAGGCAAAACATCTTGCCCAAAATCTAATTTCAACAGTTCATTATTTAAACTAATTTCAAGGTCATAAGAATCAAGAATGTCGTTTGAAATAAATTTAGCATTAAATATTTCTAAATCAACACTATTTAATGAAATCTCTGAAATAGATTCTGAAATTTCAATTTGGATCTCTTCAGTCCCTTCAAAAGTAAAAGATGTAAAATCTAAATCTAAACTAATTTCATAATGTTTAGGAATTACGCTTTTAGGTAGAACATTTAACTTTGTCAATATTTCAACTCCATTTATTTAAAATAATCTATATATACTACGATGAAAACTAACAAAAACCTATTTAAAGAATATAAATTATTTAGAAAATTTTAAAGAAAACAAATATGCATCTTTTAAAATAACGTTAAAACTACTGATCCCCCAATTAATTGTGAAGTTTTCTTTTTTCACCATTTAATTGTTACTGCAATATCATTTCCAAATTTTTTTTAAACATTATTTAATTTAAATTCTGAAATAGTAATAATTATTGGAAAATAAAAATAAGAACTATAGTATTAATTATTAAATCGTAATGAATAGATATCAGCATCATTCATTACAAATCGCACTCTGATTGGTCTACCTGATATCTTAGATAAATCTGTAGATCCGTGCCAAGAAACATGTCTTGATATCTCATCTCCTATCAATCCATCACAATCATCTATACCATATCCTTCTATTGGAATCCCCGACTCATCGAGCATCTCTACCCTTATCCTTCCTGCTGCACTCGTAGAATAATTTAACTCTAACTTATTACCTGTGAAATCTAATGTCTTAGTGATCATCTGACCTTCGTCATAACCTGCATTTAACGATGCAAATCCATCTAACCTAAGAGTCATCCTCTCTAAATATGCGGTTGGTTGTGAATAACGACGTTGTACAAATATCGATATCTCTGTCTTACTTGTCTGAATTATCCCAAGTGTTGGATAATTATTTCTTGTAGTCCAGTTTTCATCCCCTATTCCAGGCCTAAATAAGCTTTCTCTGAATATAAAATCATACCGATTACTTCCTGCACGGGTTGTCATCAATACTCCGTCAGAACAATCGCCAGAATCCTCGCTGTCAGCATCCCGGGACATAATCTTTGGATCCTTAATTTTCCCAAAAAATATTCGACCAGGTAACGATAAATAAATATGGTTAGCTCTAAAATATGGAATTGTGGAATTAGTATAAAGTTGTGCAGATGGTGTGATGGAATCAGTATCACTGTATTCCATTGGTGTAAACTCTGACCAGTTTTCAAAATCTGGTGACGTAGACCTTACAGTTGATCTGATATATGTAGGGAAATCAGAAGCTTTATATTTATCTTTAGAATTAGACAATAAATCAAGCTTGTACATATATTGATCATTATCAATAGTTTTTCCATCTGGCCCAACCATATATCTGGCATACATTACATATTGTGATTCAACTTCAGACCAAAATATGACATTTTGAGAATCAAAATGATTAGGAATTGTCCATGGAATAGCAGGATCACCTTGAATTCGAATGAATTGTTTCCCATCAGCTGATGAATAAAAATTAAGACCTTTCTTCAAAGGATCTAGTTTAAAACCAGCCCTTTCCATATTAGCTTTATATTTTTGTTCTTGAGAAACTCCAGGCTTTGTATCCAAAAATGGAGAAAATACTATCTGACAATCTGGCAAAATAATATTATTATTTTTTGCTTCACCATGCTTAATTAAAGAAACATTAGGTTTATACCAATTAATTCCATCTTCACTTTCTGCATAACAAACATATCTAGAATCAGCTCTATAATACATTCGAAAAATATCACCGTCTTGAAAAACAGTTGTGTAAAAAGAAGAACATGTTGATTCTGTCTCCCAAGGTTGATCATATTTAATTGCAATATCAGCAGGGGCAGGATGATGTAATTTCAATGCTGTACCATTAAAATCATCAGTCAAATAATAATCTACAAATAATTCTCTTTTGTTCTCTAAATGTAAAACTTCAGACAAAACAAACTCCTTAATTTGAAAATCTTAATGAATATATGTCAGCATCATTCATAACAA
>VFGW01000019.1 GCA_009392295.1 SAR202 cluster bacterium | reverse complement strand
TCTGTAGATCTTAATTCAAATGGTTTAAACGATATTGTAGGTGTAGCAAATTGTGTGAATTTAAATGGTAGACCTCAAACACCTGAAAATGAACTTAGATGGTGGGAAAATTTAGGTTAGAAATAAATAAAATATTAAATATCAAACTATAGCGTGATAAAGAAAGTTAAGATACTTGTATCACTTATTTTTTGTTAGTTTGTTTTGGTGAGTATTTCTAAGAAATCCAAAACAATGCAACTAATTGGTGAATGTTGGCCAGTACGAGAACCATTTTTGGTAGGATCTCCACAGGCTCCCCATAATTTATTAATCTCAGTATTTGCCATTATAGATATAGATGTGTCTATAGAAGGTACATAAAAAAGTTCAGTTCCAAAACCGGAACCACCTCCAGGGTGGCCATATGATAATACTAGGCTTCCGTTACTAAGCTGATGTTCAGTTAAAATCCAATGGAACCCATATTTTTGACGAGATTGTGTTAGAGTTATCCATTCATCTACAAATGATTCCGTGAGTTGAGTTCTTACAGCAGATGATACTGCTATACCTTTTGGACTCATTGCTTCATAACCCCAACGAGCCATAGATGAAGGAGTGGAAATTATTCCTGCTCCTGCCCAAGACATTCGGCCATCTGATTTATGGAAATCTAACCCATATGAAGTATATAGTTCAATTTGGTTAAGATCTCCGAATCCATCTGATCCGCCATAATTAGATCGGTTAGCGTAACCTCTAGCAAGGTTGGAAGGTGGATCTGATAATGGTAATAATCCTACGTTAATATTAATTGAGTTAAGTAATTCTGTCTGGTAGAGTGTAAGAAGATCGTTATCTCCCATTTCTTCAGCTACTAAAGCTAATAAATAAGAATTAACTATTGGTGAGTACTCGTATTGTCCAGGGGTTGAAATTGGTGTTTTAGCAAGTGCTAAAGTGTCAACAGGTTCCCACTTTGGATTAGCCATAAGCTTAAAGGTTTCGACTTTGCCTGAGTCTTTATATGTACCCTTAACACCTGATCTCATAGTAAGCAATTGTTTAATAGTTACATCAGGGATTATATTAGTATCCAAAGATTGATATTTTACATGATTTGATAATAAAGAAGATACTTTATCATCAAGAGAGTATAAACCATTTGAAATTTGGGTTAAAATTAGAGCTCCAAGATAGGTTTTTGATGCGCTCATCAAACGTAATGGAGTATTTGGAGTCATTTCAATTTCTGGTCTAGAAAATCCAGCTACTCCTGTCCAACTCACTCCATCTTTATATATAGCTGCTGATATTCCCATTTTTTCAGTATGAGACTCGAATTCAGTTTTTAAAGCTTTGTCAAAGGCAGATGCTATTGATTCATCAAATTTTTTGGCAGATTGTGACGTATACGCGTCAAAACTCAAAGAAGAAGTTGTAAAAGGAATTGGGATTTTTGAGCGTCTACTATTTCCTTGCACCTCTTTTTGTGGAGTAGGAGGAATAGGGGTAGATGGAATAGGGGTAGGAGTAGATGGAATAGGAGTAGATGGGATAGGAGTAGGAGGAATAGGGGTAGATGGAATAGGAGTAGAAGTAGGAGTAGAAGTAGGAGTAGAAGTAGGAGTAGGAGTAGGAGTAGATGGAATAGGAGTAGGAGTAGGAGTAGGAGGAATAGGGGTAGATGGAATAGGGGTAGGAGTAGATGGAGTAGGAGTAGAAGTAGGAATAGGAGTAGGGGTAGGAGTAGAAGTAGTAGGAATAGCAGTAGGAATAGCAGTAGGAATAGCAGTAGGAATAGCAGTAGGAGTAGGAGTAGGTAGTATAGAAGATGCAGTATCTTGAGTAGCGGTTGCTTCAGATGTTGTTGAACTGCAAGAAATAATAAATAAACCCAAGGAAATTAACACGAATATGGTTTTGTAAAAATTATAATTAAACATCAATACATCTCCAATAATATTTTTATCCATATATTTAAACTTTAAACATGTTAATCCATAGCAAAAACAAAGTCAAAAAGATCAAAGACCTTAATTCATAATATCTTAAGAGAATATTAGTATATTTAAATAAAATAAGTCTGGCATTATCATATGTATCAATCCAGTTAAATAGTTTGAATTATTTATTGTTATTTTAGACTCTGTTAGATACTATCGGGAGTAAATTCAAAAAAGTGTGGATTACGTGAGGGTAGGAGTGTAATATTTAAACTTTATTTTTAGATTATTTATATGTTATTTTTTAACTAAAAGGATTCAAATGAATCAATATGTAGGACGAAATGATTTTAAATTCAAGGTTGATGAGAATTGGGCAAAATTGCCTGATGGGTGGACATTCAAGGAAGTCGGGGGAGTAGGTATTGATTCTCAAGATCGTGTTTATGTGTTCAATCGTGGTAAACATCCTATGATTGTATTTGATAAAGATGGAAATTTTTTGAAATCTTGGGGAGAAGGTTTATATCCAAGGGCTCATGGAGTGACTATGGGGCCTGATGATAGTATATATTTAACTGATGATGGAAATCATTCTGTAAGAAAATGCAATTTAAATGGAGAAATACTCATGACTTTAGGTACTCCGGGTAAGTCCTCTAATTTTATGAGTGGAGAACCATTTAATCGATGTACTCATGTAGCATTAGATCCAAATAATGGGGATATATATGTTTCAGATGGATATGGTAATGCAAAAGTACATAAATATTCACCAGATGGGAAGTATCTATTTTCTTGGGGAAAATCTGGTACAGGGCCAGGTGAATTTAATTTAGTACATAATCTTGCAACTGATATAAATGGATATGTTTATGTTGCCGACAGGGAGAATCATCGAGTTCAAATATTTGATAAAAATGGTAATTATGAAACTCAATGGCAAAATCTACATCGTCCTTGTGGAATTTTTATTGATAAAAAAGATCCTCAAATTTGTTATATAGCAGAATTAGGTGCTACTATGGCTGTAAATATTAATTATCCTAATATTGGACCAAGAGTTTTAATACTTGATTTAAATGGAAATATTATTGGAAAATTAGGAAATGAATCTAGTGGGGAAGTTGAAGAAATTACGGATACTTTGAAAGTTAAAATAGGATTAAAGCCTACAGAGTTTACTGCGCCTCATACTATTTCAGTTGATTCATTTGGAGATATATATGTTGGAGAAGTTTCATGGACAAATTCTGGTCAACATTTGACCCCTCCTAGAGAAATTAAATCATTTCAAAAATTAATTAAATTATGATGAAAGGACTTTGGAAGTGGAAAAGAATTTTCAAATTCAAGGTATGACTTGCCAAAGTTGTGCTAATACAATTCAAGATGGATTAGGTAAGTCTTCAAAAATAAAATCTGCAAAAGTGGTATTAGAGACCAATCAATTGACTATTATTTCTGATGAAGATTTTAGTTCTGATGAAATTGATAGTATGCTTTCAACTTTAGGTAACTATAATGTTAAAAAAACTAAGAAAAATTTATTGTCTAGAATTATTATTTATTTAGAATCAAGGAAGCCAATATTGGTTGCATTATTTATCGTAATCATTTCGTCTTTGTCTCTGCAAACTAGCTATGGTACATTTGATGTTAATAATTGGTTTACAACTTATATGGGAATGTTTTTTGTAGTATTTTCTTTTTTAAAATTACTTAACGTAAAAGGGTTTAGTATGACTTTTAAAAGATACGATGTTATTGCGAAAAGGGTTCCTGGTTTTTCTTTGACATATCCATTTCTAGAATTGATTTTAGGAGTGGCATTTCTAACAAAAACATTACTTCTTGCTTCAAATATAATTACTTTGATTTTAATGGTCTCACAATCAATTGGGGTTTCAATTGTACTTAAGAGGAAACAACAGATACAGTGTGCATGTTTGGGATCTTCAATTAATTTGCCAATTTCTTTTCTTACTCTTTTAGAAAATATACTTATGATTTTCATGTCAGCTTATATGATTAATCAAATGATTTGATAAATCATATTTTTTATATAAATTAAATTGATCACTTTAGAAACTCAATTTTTAACTCAAATATACATTTTAGCTATTTTTTGAATATAAATTCCCTATTAAGAAACCAAATAATCCAGGCATGAAAATTAACCCTCCCAATCCATAAAATCTCCATTTGATTTCTAGTGTTTCCCAAAAAAATTGGGAAGATATAAATATATATAAAATTAATATTCCACCATATGTTGCCGCGATAAGAGCTCCACTGATTTGAATTTTTAAGGGATTTTTTGTTTGAAAAAACCAATGGAGAATTGGAATTAAAATTACACTATATATAAAGCCTGTTAAGATAATTAAAATCATTTTGTTTTGATCGCCAAGTAATGCATGTATTGAAAGTAGTAAAAAAGATGTTAAATATATTATTACAATTTGTTTTTTCGAAATATTGAATTTTAAAATGTATAAAAAAACTATATTTGTTAATAATGCTTGAAAAAAAAGTGATCCTGCAGCCAGCTCTTGTTTCCAATCTGTGAAAAAGAATTCATATACTGATAGAAATGGATTCATAAATTGGGTGATAAACATAATTAAAGAGTAAATTGATGCTATTGAAATTATGGTAGAAAAATCAAGAGATTTTTTTGAAGGCTGTGAAGCTATTATGTGAGCTAGCATTAAAAATCCTCCTATAAATAAAAATAGGTGAGAAGGGCTAATAAGTGCCTCAATGCCTTCCTCAATTCCAAGGATGGTATGCCAAATTGCATCAGATACTCCACCAATTCCAAATATAGTGATTCCTAGAAATCCCATATCCCATGAGCTATTTTTAGATATATATTTCTCCAAAAGAATTGAAATAGTTAGGATTACATATCCTGAATATAAAACAGCATGCCAAGGAGTGAAGAAGGAATTTAAATCTCCTCCAATATATGTGTGTGCACTTGCATCTAACCAGCAACCTGATAAAAACAATAGTGCACCTAGACCTATTAGCAGTCTAATTGATTTGCTTTGGTTATTAATATTGTATAAGTTGAATTTCATGATTTATTTTAAAATCATACTATCATGTTTCTAACTTGGTAAGTTGTTTTTTAATTAATGGAATGTATAATCTCGTTATGATTTTACAAAATGATTGGGAATAAAATTTTGATTTTTAACAAATTCAGATAGGATAGGCTATGCAAAGAGCAGCATTTGTTTTGAAAGTAAAAAAAAATTTAATTAATGAATATAAAATTCATCATCAGAATGTTTGGTCTGAGATGAAAGAAGCATTAAGTAGAAATGGCTGGAAAAATTATTCGCTATTTTTGGCTTCAGATGGATCACTTTTTGGGTATTGTGAACCTGAAATTTCATTTGAAGATTCTTTAATTGGTATGTCTAAGGAAGAAATAAATACCGATTGGCAAAAATTGATGTCTAAGTATTTCGAAATTCCAGAAGGCTTTCAAGCAGATCAATCATTGATTAAGCTTGAAGAAATATTTCATATTGATTGATTAGATTGGAGAAAATTTTATGCGTTTGAAATCAAAAAGAATTATAGTTACTGGTGGAGCTTCTGGAATAGGAAGTGCAATTTGTTCGATTTTTGCTTCTGAAGGAGCAAAAATAGTCATAGCTGATATTGACGGAAATGGTGCGCAAAATACGGCTTCTTTAATTAATAAAGATAATGAAAAAGCTTTGGCAGTTTGTTCTGATATTTCCTCTGAAAAAAGTGTAAAGATTTTGATTCAAAAATCAGTGGAATTTTTAGGTGGTATAGATATTTTAATTAATGATGCAGCAGCTTTTATTTTTGGTAGTGTTGAAGAAATTACCAAATCCGATTGGGAGAAAGTTTTTGGAGTAAATGTTATAGGCTCTTCTAATATGATTAAATATGCGTTGCCATATTTAAAAAAATCTCATAATTCTAGTATTGTGAATATTGCTTCTGTAAGTAGTTTTATAGCACAACCCTCTTTCATACCTTATAACGCATCTAAAGGAGCTTTATTGCAATTAACAAGATGTTTAGCTTTAGATTTAGCAAAGTATGATATTCGTGTTAATGCAGTTTCTCCTGGAGCAATTTATACGCCTGCTACTGAAAGACATATTGAATTTGAAGGAGTAGATAGAGATGAGTTTTTAAAGAGTGTTGCAGAAACTAGCTTTTTAAAACGTCTTGGTAAGCCTGAAGAAGTTGCTAAAGCAGCTCTATTCTTAGCATCAGATGAAGCATCATTTATTACTGGTACCCAATTGGTAGTTGATGGAGGAGCTACTGTATGAATTCAAATAAATTCAAATTTGTAGATGCTCATGTTCATTTTTATGATATGAATCACCCAACCTTATATTATGCACATTGGCAACCAGGTCAAGATCATCCTGTACTTGGTTCTCAAGTAAAAAAATTGGCTGAGAAAAATTATCTTGCTGATGATTATATTTTAGATTCCAAGCCTAGTGGAGTAACCAAATCTGTCCACGTTCAAGCAGCTATAGGCTCTAAAGATCCTGTTGAGGAAACCAAATGGTTACAGTCTGAATTTGAAAGGACGGGAATGCCAAATGGGATTGTTGGTCATGTTGATTTAAGGTCTAAAGATGCAAGATCAGTTATAGAAAAGCATTTATATTACAAAAATTTCAAAGGAATTAGAGATTTTTCATATGGTGAATATCTTATTAATAGTGAATTTAGGAATGGTTTTTCTTTATTAGAAGAATATGGGTTAGTTTCAAGTATTTCTGCTCAATGGAAGGATATGGATGGTTTACTTGATCTTGCATTAAATTTTCCAAATATTTTGATTGTTTTAGATCATGCTGGATTTCCAGAAAAACGTACTAAAGAATATTACAATAATTGGCGCAATGGGATGGCAAAAATTTCTGATTTAGAGAATATAATATGTAAGATTTCGGGCTTAGGTATGGGAGATAATAATTGGACAATTGAATCAATCACACCTTATGTGGAAACATGTTTGGAATTATTTGGTATTGAAAGATCTTTATTTTCAACTAATTGGCCAATAGATAGTTTGTGGAGTGATTTCAGAACAATTGTTAATGCCTATAGAGAGATTACTAAGAATTATTCAAATAATGAAAAAGATGCTTTGTTTTGGAGGAATTCTGAACGAATTTATAAGATTTAAATCGAAATTATGTGGAGTTAATTTTACGATAACTTTGTGGAGAATAGAATTTGGATAAATTATTAAAAGATGAAAATGTAGTAGATATTGGTTCTAGATTAGAATTATTTGTAGACAATTTTTTGATTCATCAACTCAGAGGTGTTTCAAGAAATTTACATTCTCCAGTTACTCAAGAGATTGTTTTGAATTTTGATGATCCATGGGATGGTTCTTTGAGTGCTTATTCAAGTATTTTCCAAGATGGAGAAAAATATAAAATGTACTATAGAGGTAGACCAATGCCTCAACAACTTTCATCTATGACATCTAAAGAGATGTGGGAATGGATTCCGGATAATTGGAGTGGGGGTTCTGTTACTTGCTACGCTGAGAGTCAAGATGGTGTGAATTGGGTAAAACCTAATTTAGGTTTATTTAAAAGTACAGTGACGGGTGATAAAAACAATAATATTGTTTTAGTAACTGATCAAAATAAATGGCCTAATGCTACAGATAATTTTGTCGCTTTTCTAGATAAAAATCCTAATGTTGAACCTGATGCAAAATATAAAGGCATAGGCAGGCATTTTGTTGGAGGTGGATACCATACTGGAAATAAAGCTTTTAAATCTTCAGATGGAATTAACTGGTCATTAATTCAACAGGAATTAATTAATGTGGATAAAGGACATACGCATGACGCACAAAATATAGTTTTTTGGGATTCTTTTAGAAATCGGTATGTAGAATATCATAGGAAATTTCGTGATGGAATTCGAGAAACCAGGACATCTACATCGATTGATTTTTTAAATTGGACAGATCAAGTGCACGTTGAATTTGGAAATGTTCCAAAAGAACATTTTAATAATTTACTTGTTTTACCATATGATAGAGCGCCACATATTTTTTTAGGTTTTGGAAGTAGATTAAATACCGCCAGAGATGATTTTTTGAATAGTCCAACGGAAGGAATTGAGGATGGTGTGTTTTTATCTTCAAGAGATGGTGTAAATTTTGACAGGAGTTTTATGGAAGGTTGGATTCGCCCTGGATTAGACATTCATAATTGGATTCATCTGGGAACTTCTCCTTCTTGGGGTTTATTGCAAACAAATACAAATGAATTGTCCTTATATTGGCAAAATGGTTATCACCAGGCTGATCATATTTGTCATTTACGTAGAGGTACATTAAGGCTTGATGGATTTGTTTCTATGAATGCTTCTTATATGGGGGGGATTTTTACTACAAAGAAAATCAAGTTTGTTGGTAGATATTTGTTTATAAATTTTTCTACTTCTGTAGTGGGTACAATTAGGATAGAATTACAAAATTTTGAAGGTAATCCTATCATTGGTTATTCTATGGATGATTGTCTTGACATCTATGGAGACTCTACGGATTATATTGTGAAATGGAAAAATAATTTTGATTTGGGATTTTTAGCAGGACAAGTAATTATATTGAAAATTTATATTAAAGATGGAGATTTATATTCTATTCAATTCAAAGAATGATTATTATTGAACTGAATTTTTATTAAAATGATGAAATATATATTTTATAAATTTAAAGGATTTTTATCCGCGATAATATCTCTAATATTTTTTGTGGGTATTCTAATTTGGGTTTTAACTGAAACTGCTCAAGCATTTTAATCAAAAAATTAAAAATTACTAAGGCAATCCGAATCTATGAAAAGACTAGTTATTAGAGGATCTAAGGATGCATATTTTGAAGATATATCAATTCCTACTTGTCCTAAAGATGGAGTTGTAGCAAAGTCATTATTTACTGCTGTTAGTACCGGGACAGAGGTAAGGGTATATAGATGGTTACCAGTAGATGATAACGGAGAATATTCTCATCCAAAATTGAAGTTTACTGGAAAACCTTTAACTAATGGATATTGTATGGTTGGAGAAATTATTGAAGTTGGATCAGAGGTTCAAGATTTTGATATAGGAGATGTAGTTTATATGGGAGAACCTCATCAAGAGTATGGTTCTTCTAGAGTGGAAAATATATTTAAGATACCTACAGGGGTTTCTTCTGAAGAAGCTGCATTTATGAATGTTTTACATGTAGCTCAAGGAGCTATTAGAGATGGTAATCCTAGTCCTGGTGAGAATGTATTGATATTAGGTTTGGGTGTAATTGGTCTTTCAGCAGTAGCATTTTCGAATGCATTTGGATTCAATACTATAGCTATGGATTTAAATGATAAACGTGTAGATATAGCAAGAGAAATGGGAGCTGGTTTAGCAATTAGCCCATCAACTGAAGGATATGCAGAAAAAATCAAAGATTTTTTCAATGGTAAAGAACCTGATCTTGTTATAGAAGCAGCATCATCTTGGCGCGCTATTAAGACGGGTTTAGATTTAGTAAGACCAGGAGGGACAATAATTGTAGTTGCTACTCATACAGACAAGCCTGATTTTGATCCTGTAGGTCATCCTTATCTTTCTAAAAAGTTAACAATAAAAACTTCATATGGTCCAGAATTACCAGGTTCAAGGTGGGATAAAGAAAAATCTAGGGATTTCACTTTTGATTTATTGCGTAACAAAAAAATCAACATAAAGCCTATGATAACTGATACAATATCTTGGAATCAGATACCAGATATATATGATAGATTAGATAGAGAAGAGCCTGGTATTGCAGGTGTTTTAGTTAAATGGTAGTTTGATTTTAGGAGTTTAATTATGGTTGATAAGAATTTCTCTTGTGGCAAATGCAAAAATGGACAATTTAAAACTGGTGAATTAAGAACTACTGGTTCAGGTCTTTCTAGATTTTTTAATTTGCAGAACCAAAAATATAATACAGTTAGTTGTGAAAGTTGTGGTTTTACAGAATTGTATAGGACAGATAGTGGTGGATTGGGGAATGTGTTAGATTTCTTTTCGGGATGATAGTTTTTAGAGGTAATAAGAAGCTTTGCTAAAAATTTATAAATAGATTCAAAAGTTTGAATTTTTAGATTTATTTTTCAACTCTTTTTCTCTCTGATTTGATTTTAATATTTTTTTTCTAATTCTAAATACTTTAGGGGTTACTTCTATTAGTTCATCATTGGAAATAAAAGATAAAGATTCATCCAAGCTAAATTCTACATGGATATTAATATGTTCCACAATATCAGAAGTTGAAGATCTCTGATTAGTCAGTTTTTTTTCTTTGCAAACATTCACGTTTAGGTCGGATGGCTTATTTTGTTTGCCAATAATCATACCTTCATAAACAAGAGTTTGTGGAGATATAAATAGCTCTCCATGCTCTTGAATTGACCTTATAGAATATGCTGTAGCAGTTCCTGTTTCAGTAGAAATTATTGCACCAGATCTACTAGTTTTTAATTCACCCTTAAGTGGCTTTGGTTCAATTATTTCAGTATTCATAAAACCGTTTCCTCGGGTAATCCTAAGGAAGAAATTTCTTAACCCAATTAATCCTCTAGTTGGGATCTGGTATATATGACGTATTGAATCATTATTATCGTCATTTTTAATATCTACTAATGTTGCTAATCTTTTGGATAATTCTTCTGTTAATGGCCCGATGTATTCATTTTTCGTATCTATAGTTAACAGTTCATAAGGTTCATAAAGTATATTATTTTTTGTATGAGTTATTACATTAGGCTTTGAAACTTGAAATTCTAATTTTTCTCTACGCATATTTTCTATTAAAACTGATAAATGTAACTCTCCTCTTCCTGACACGAAAAATTCATCAGGGTGGGAAGTTTTTTCAATTTTTAGACTTACGTTTGTTTTCAGTTCATCAACTAATCGATTCCACAATATTCTGGAAGTTGCATGTTTGCCATCTTGTCCTGCAAATGGAGATGTGTTTACACCGAATGTCATTTTTACAGTTGGTTTTTCGATACTAATTCTATTTAATGGTTTTGGATTATCTATTGATGAGATAGTATCTCCTATAGCAAAGTCATTTGTTCCAGAGATAGCAGCAATATCTCCGGCTATTACGTGGTCTGTTTCCTGTCTTCTTAAGTTTGAAAAAGTAAATAATTTGTCAATTTGAAATTCTTTTACTTCGTTATTTTGACCAATTAATGTAGCATGCATTGATTTATGTAATGTTCCATTAAAAACCCGTCCAATAGCTATGGAGCCAAGGTGATTATCGTAATCAAGGGCTGTGGTTAACATTTGAAGATTAGCATTTTGGTTGGCGTTTGGAGGAGGAATATTTTCAATTATTGTCTCGAATAATGGTTTCATATCCACTTTAGGGTCATTTAAATTTTTTATTGAATATCCTTGAACTGCAGATGAATAAACAATGGGAAAATCTAATTGTTTTTCTTCAGTAGCTAAGTCTAAGAATAGGTCTTGAATACTTTCTATAGTATTGCTTATATTGGCAGAGTCTCTATCAATTTTATTTATTACCACAACTGTATGTAATCCATTTTTGAGTGCTTCAGCAAGAACATATCTAGTTTGAGGCATAGGGCCATCAAAAGCGTCTACAACAAGCAAGCAGCCATCTGCCATATTGATTGTTCTTTGTATTTCACCACTAAAATCAACATGTCCTGGCGTATCAATAATGTTAATTTTTACGTCGTTGAAATTAATGGAAGTATGTTTGGCAAGAATTGTAATACCTCGTTCACGTTCTTGAGGATTTGAATCCATAATTAATTGACCGGGGTTATCCCTTGGATCAAATACATTTGAAAATTTCAACATTGAATCAACTAATGTTGTTTTCCCGTGGTCAACGTGAGCAATTATAGCTATATTTCTAATATTATTTTTATAGATAGATTTCATGTATTTATGATATTTTGATCAGTATTGAAGTATAGATTTTATAATTTTAGCGATACAGTTTATATAACTTTTTAGTTATTATTTAATGCAATGATATATAAATGCTGGAGGAAAATTTTTCCAGATTATCGGTGTTTTTTTGACGGTGTCAAATTTTGATTCTATTAATTTGTAGAATCTTTTACTAGGTGCGAAAAGAACGCTTTGAGCAAAAGAAATTGTAATAAAATCCCCTTTTTGTTCTAGGGAATTGTATATTGCTTCTAATAATTCATCTTGAAGATTATTGCTAAAAGCTCCCCAAGGTAATTCTGAAATAATGCAATCACTATATTCAAAATCATTTTCGTGTAAATAATTTTTTAAATCTTTTGCAGATCCGTGATAAATTTTTGTTCCAGGACAATTTTCCTTAGTTTCTTTCACGAAATTTTCATTAATTTCTACTCCAAAAAAAAATGTATTGGTAGAAAGATTTTTAATAATTTCTTGAGTGACTACTCCATTACCAGTACCAAGTTCAACGACACATTTTTTAATTTTTAAATTTGGTAAATTAACTATTGATTTGGAAAGTGTTTTTGAAGAAGGGATCAATGATCCAACTTCTATTGGATGTAAAAAAAATTGTTTGATAAAATTCATTGTGTACTCAAAATTATTAATTTAGTTTAAATACTATTAGTGGTTCAGTTTCAGCGATATGTTCAAGTATATTATCAACAGAATTATAGAATGCAGTTAAGTTGTCCAAACATTTTTCAGGATGTCTTAAATTATAGAAATTCGATAATTTAAGTATGCGTTCACTAATTAAGTTTTCTTTATCCATATTTCCCTTTCATTTTTCATTTGTCAGATTTATAAATCCCTCTATATTTTAAAGGTAATAAGTTTGCAATTTGATTCATAATAAATTCTGTAAGTTTTTCTGACTTTTCTTGAATTGATTGTTGATTTTTTAAATTTTCATCATATTGAATTAATTTTCCAATTTTTACATTCAGTGTTCCTCTTGGTTTGAAAACTGTTGTCCAGCTGATTAAATTTTCTGTTCCTGTTATTGCTATTGGTAGGATTGGTGCGTTTGATTTTAGAGCAATTCTAGCAGCACCTAGAAAGGGTTTGCCTAATCCACCTGGATTCCTTTTCCCTTCTGGGAAAATGACTATCGCTTCACCTGATTTAAGTTTTTTTAAAGCCCACTTATATGCTGACACATCACTTTTACCTTTATGTAAAGGAAATCCTCCATATGCTCTCAAAAATATTTTTGCTATCTGGGGGCCATTAAACAGTTCTGATTTTGCTAAAAACCAAGCTCTCCTTTTTGAAATACTAGCAGCAACAAGTGGAGGGTCAAAATTACTTTGATGGTTGCAAACAATAATTAGAGGACCATGCTTAGGAATATTTTGGGTGCCTTCCACCTTCCAGGTTGATTGTACACGTAAATTGAGCCTTAGGATGAAATTTGATATGTAATAAATTATTTTCATTTTAATTATTCATATTTTGTTTTGCGATGTTAATTATTTTATTGACAGTATTTGAAATTGAAGAAGAATCTGTTTCAATAATTTTTGCATCATTAGCTATGATGAGGGGGGAATTTTGTCTGGTAGAGTCTATGGTGTCTCTTCTTTTTAGATCTAATAGTATGTCATTTTCAGTGGTACATATTTTTGATGTTTTTAATTCATGAAATTTTCTTGCAGCACGAACTTCAAGGGATGCTGTTAAAAATATTTTAATTTTTGCTTCTGGTAAAACAACTGTACCTATGTCTCGGCCCACCATAACTATTGATTTGTTTTTGGCAATTTGTTTTTGTTTAGCCACCATTGTTTTTCTGACTTTTTTACAATTTGAAACTAATGAGACATTATATTCTACGTCTTGTCTTTTTAGGAATTTAGTGACGTTAATTTCATTAATTAAAAGTTGAGACTCTTGATTTTTTTGGTCTGTTAAGAAGTCAATTTTTAGTTTTTCTACAAATTTAGATAACGTGGATTGGTTGTTAATAGGGATTTTGTTTTCAATAGCACTGTAAGTAATTCCTCTGTACATAATTCCTGTGTCAACAAACAGGCAACCAATAATTTTTGATAGTGCTTGCCCCACAACTGTTTTGCCAGAGGCAGCAGGTCCGTCGATTGCGATTTGAATTGGTATAGATTTTGCAGATGACTTAGTTGTTTTATAGGTCAAATTTTATCCTCTGCCCATAAAAGGCATTTCACTTGCCATAATTGTAATAAATGGAACATTTGTATCTAGCGGTAGATTAGCAATATGTAGCAAAGATTTAGCAACATGTTTTACATTGAATGTGGGTTCAATCTCTGTGTTTCCATTTGCTTGTAAAACCCCATTTTTCATTCTTTCTGTCATGTCGGTTCCGGCATTTCCTATGTCTATTTGGCTACAAACAATTTTGTGTTTTCTACCGTCAAGACAAATTGACTTTGTTAAACCTGTGATTGCATGTTTTGTTGCTGTGTAAGGTGCTGAATATAGTCTGGGAGAATGAGCTGAGATGGAGCCATTATTAATTATTCTTCCGCCAGAAGGATTTTGTGATTTCATGATTTTGATTGCTTCTTGGCTACATAGGAAAGTTCCAGTAAGGTTTGTTGAGACTACATCTTGCCATTTTTCAAAAGGTAATTCTTCAAAAGGTATTGGTGGTGCACCAATACCTGCATTATTGAATAATACGTCTAATCTTTTAAAGTGTTTTTTTACTTTTTCAAATAGTTCTGTTATGGATTTTTGATCGGTAATATCTGTTTGAACAGTAATTGCATTTGAGGAATATTGCTTTGATAGATGAATTGTTTCATCAAGTGTTATTTGGTTTCGTCCAGCTAGAGCGACTTTGTAATTGTTTTTCAAGAAAATCAGTGCAGTTTCTCGCCCGATTCCGCTACCTGCACCTGTTATGACGGCGACTTTTTGTGTTGGTATATCCATATAATCTCCTTTGATAGCATTTGCTAAGATTATATTAGCATAAATTGAGCTAAATATTTTATTGATATGTAATTTTTTACTTATGTAAGTATGAGGTATTTAATTAGAACTTCAAAGATTAAAATATTGTGATAAGAATTTATCAAATTTTAATATTCATTTAATAAATTAATAGTAGTATAATCTATTATAATTGCCTGTAATTGTTATTTAATATTTTTTAATAGGAATTTAGGATTGTGATTATTAAATATTGTATAAATCGTTAAAGGAGATGGAAATTGACCTATATAATAGCTGAGCCTTGTGTTGGGATTAAAGATGCAGCTTGTGTGGATGTTTGTCCAGTAGATTGTATTTATTCTGAAGATGACGATAATATGTTTTATATTAATCCAGAAGAATGTATTGATTGTGCAGCTTGTGAACCAGTATGTCCTGTTGTTGCAATATTTGCTGAAGATGATACTCCTGAACAATGGGAAAGTTATAAAGATTTAAACTATGAGTATTTTGGTATGGAAAGGGAATAAATAAAAATATAAACTTTCTATCCATATTATTGATTTTTGGGATAAATTACGGGTAGTTTTTTCAATATCAAATCATTTTTATTTGTTTATTATTTTATTATTTATTTGCTTAGCTAAGGGAGCTATCTCTGTGGATAATACTAAAAATTCTTCTAGACATATTTCAAAAAAAACTTTAAAAACTTCATCTGGTGAATATTTTTATTACCCTATTAGTTCTTTAGAAAATGATGGTTTAATTAATATAAATAAAACTCCTTATTCTATTAGAGTTTTACTTGAGAATGTTTTAAGAAATTCTGATGTGGGACCTGCTACTTTAGATCATGTAAAGCTAGTGTCTTCATGGAGGCCTAATCAACAGCCTAGAAGTGAATTTCCTTATATGCCAGGAAGGGTTGTTTTACAAGATTTCACAGGAGTTCCTGTTGCTGTAGATTTGGCTGCTATGAGAGATGCTGTTGCTGACTTAGGTGGAGATTCTTCAATGATTAATCCTATTGTAAGGTCAGACATGGTTATTGATCATTCAGTCCAAGTAGATCATTTTTCGGTTCCTAATGCATTGAATTTGAATATTAAAAAAGAATTTGATAGAAATACCGAAAGGTATCAATTGTTAAAATGGGCTCAAAATGCATTTGATAATTTTAATATTGTACCTCCTGGCACGGGAATTGTTCATCAAGTAAATTTGGAATATTTGGCTGATGTAATTTTGGCGGAAGTCGATCAAGATGATCGGAGGATAGCATTTTTAGATACTTGTGTTGGAACTGACTCACATACCACTATGGTAAATGGACTAGGGGTACTTGGTTGGGGTGTTGGTGGAATAGAAGCCGAAGCTGTAATGTTAGGACAGCCATATTATATGTTAGTACCTGAAGTTGTAGGAGTGAAATTAACTGGTCAGTTACCAGATGGTTCCACTGCCACAGATTTAGTCTTGTCATTAGTTGAAATGTTACGCTCTGTTGGAGTTGTTGAAAAATTTGTTGAATTTTATGGACCTGGTTTAAGAAATTTACCATTAGCAGATCGTGCTACTATTGCAAATATGGCTCCTGAATATGGGGCTACATGTGGATTCTTTCCTATAGACCATCAGACTTTGAAATATCTTAGAGACACCGGAAGAGATCCTAAAGAGTTAGAATTAGTCGAGTTATATTCTAAGGCTAATAATTTTTTCTATGATTCTGAAAATGATCCAGAATATACAATGAATTTAGTTTTTGATATTTCTGGAGTAACTCCTTCTTTAGCTGGCCCTAAAAGACCACAAGATAAGATTGCATTGGATAAAGTTTCGGATAACTTTAAAGAATCTTTTGAAAATTTATCTGATAATAAGAATGCGATTCATATTTCAGATAGCCAATCAGAAATAGGGGATTCTTCGGTTGTTATTGCTGCTATCACAAGTTGTACAAACACTTCAAATCCTTCCGTAATGATTGGTGCTGGACTCCTTGCTAGAAATGCTAGAAATAAAGGGTTAGAAACAAAACCATGGGTCAAGTCAAGCTTAGCTCCTGGGTCTACTGTAGTGACAAAATATCTTGAAGCTGCTGGATTAGATAAAGATCTTGATTATCTAGGTTTTAATACAGTAGGTTATGGATGTACTACATGTATAGGTAACTCTGGACCTTTACCTCCGCAAGTTTCAGATTCTATTTTGAAAAATGATTTAACTGTAGCTGCAGTACTAAGTGGTAATAGAAATTTTGAAGGTAGAGTTCATCCTGAAGTAAAGGCAAATTACTTAGCTTCACCGATGTTAGTTGTAGCATATGCTTTAGCAGGAAGTGTTAGTATTAATTTGAAGAAAGATCCTATTGGTAAGGATCAACTTGGACAAGATGTTTTTTTGAGAGATATTTGGCCTTCTCAAAATGATATTTCTGATGCAATTTCATCTTTTTTAACTCCTCAAATTTTTAGAGATCAATATGATAAGGTTGTAGATGGCCCTGATGAATGGCAAAAATTAACTACTTCTGAATCACTTAATTTTTCATGGGATAAAGGTTCTACATATATTCAAAAACCGCCGTATTTTAATGATTTTTCTAAAGATTTACCTGTGAAATCAGAAATTTCAAATGCTAGGGTTTTGGTTTATTTGGAAGATTCTGTAACTACTGATCATATTTCTCCAGCAGGTTCGATTCCTCCAAGTGCTCCAGCAGGTCAATTTTTATTAGGAAATGATGTTGCCCAACAGGAATTTAACTCATTTGGATCTAGACGAGGAAATCATGATGTTATGGCACGTGGAACTTTTGCCAATATTCGTTTGAGAAATAAGCTAGCTTCTGGAATGGAGGGTGATTGGACAACACATTTACCATCTAATGAAGTAATGAGGATTTTTGATGCTTCAGAAAGATATAGAGCTGAAGAAGTGCCTTTGATTATTATTGCGGGCAAAGAATATGGTACTGGTAGCTCTAGGGATTGGGCAGCTAAAGGTCCAATGTTGTTAGGTGTTCGTGCTGTGATTGCAGAAAGTTTTGAAAGAATACATAGGTCAAATTTAATTGGCATGGGAATATTACCATTAGTCTTCAAAGAAGGTGAATCTGCAATATCCTTGGGATTAGATGGTACTGAAATATTTCATATTCCTGGAGTTGAAAAGGGAGTTATTCCTGGTTCTAAAATTAAAATTTCATCTATTTCTGGAACAGGTAAGTTAACTAAATTTGAAGTTTTAACAAGAATAGATACTGAAATTGAAAACCAATATTACATACATGGTGGACTTCTGCCGTATGTATTAAGACAAATGGTTACAAAATAGAGATTAAATCGAAGCTGATTTAGTCTTCCTATCCAACTTGTAATGAGTTCTCAGGCAACGAGAACAAACTTTCATTTTTGTTGGCACACCATTTACATCTATAGTAGATGTATTAATGTTTAGTTTCCACATATGTTTTGTATGTCTTTTAGAATGGCTAACTCTGTTCCCAGATTGGGGCGTTTTGTCACATAATTCACATTTAGACATATTTTTCCTCTTAAATCTAAGTCTTTGGAAGAATAATTTCTTTTAAAAAAAATTGTTTGATATACTATCACGATATCATACAAAGAATTTCTAAACAACTTATATTTTGTTGATCTATGAATTTTTTTTTGGAGAGGTTTTAAATATGATTGATGGTTTGAAATTTAAAAACCAGTTAATTTCTGCTAATGAGTTATTACTTCAGAATATTGATATCGTTAATTCGTTGAATGTTTTTCCTGTGCCAGATGGTGATACAGGAACTAATATGAGTTTAACTATGCAAGATGGAATTAAAAATATCGCTAATTTAGATACAAAATCAGTGGGTATAGTAGCGCAAGATTTTTATAAAGGGGTGTTTTATGGAGCTAGAGGAAATAGTGGAGTCATTCTTTCTCAATTTTTCAGAGGTTTTTCTGAAAGTTTAAAATCTGTAAAAATTTTAGATTCTAATAATTTGTGCGCCTCATTTTTATTAGCCAAAAAATTTGCTTATCAAGGGATAGTAGATCCTGTTGAAGGAACGATGTTAACCTTGATAAATGATATTTCAGATTTTTGTAATATAAAAGAAAATCAAGAAATAGAATTAGTTGATTTGTTGTACAACATTTCAGAGTTAGCTAGATCTTCAGTTTTGAAAACTCCAACTTTATTACCAATTTTAGAAGAAGCAGGTGTTGTTGATTCAGGAGCTTATGGTTTAGAAATAATTTTGAACGCTATGTATAAAAGTGCTGCAAATTTACAAATCAAATTTGAGCATATTGAGAATTATGGGAAAAAAACTATAAATAATAATGCTATTTCTAAACAATTTTTGGATAAAGTTGAACATGAAGAATTTGGATATTGTACACAATTATTAATTAGTGGTAGTAATTTATCTGAAGATGATATAAAAAAACAGATTGTACCGTTAGGAAAGTCAGCTGTATTGATTGGCGATGAAAATTTAATGAAAATTCATATTCATGCTGAAGATCCAGGTTCTGTACTAACTGTAGCTGGCAAATTTGGGCAATTATCTGAAATAGACATTGCAAATATGGATCAACAGCATTCAAATTTTGATAAAAATTCAAGGAAAACTAGCACTGAATTGAATTTGGGGGAGGTATCTGTTCTATCTGTTGTACAAGGAAATGGATTTGAAAGAATTTTCAGGGATCTGGGTGTTCATAATATTATTAATTGTAAAAATACTATGAACCCAAGTGTTTCTGAAATAAGTGATGTTGTTGATCAGTCTGAATCAAATTCTATAATTATTTTACCGAATAATAAAAATGTTATTCCTGCTGCTATTCAGGTAGCAAAAATTTCTGATAAAGATGTTAGGGTAATAGAATCAGTTTCAATGACTCAAGGGATTGCTTCAATGCTTTCTTTTCGGAAAGATTTGAATATAGATGAGAGTTTTGAATTACTTGATAGTGCAATTCTGGAAATTCAATATGGTGAAATTTCTATTTCTCAACGATCTGCTAGATTTGGTGATATAGTAGTTGAAAAGGGTGAGTTTATTGGCTTTTTAAATGGGCAATTATTATTTAGTGATAAATCTCTATTTGTTGTTTTTGATAAATTACTTAAACATTTAGAAACACAAGAAATTGAATTAGTAACTTTGTACAACGGTATCGATTTTGCAGACTACGAATCAGAAGAATTAGTCAATTGTTTAGAACAAACTTGGGAGGATGTTGATTTTGAAGTTCATAGAGGTGAACAACCAAATTATCATATAATATTTTCAGTAGAATAAAAAAACATTAAAGGAGAAGTAATATGTCGGTAAAAATTGTTAGCGATAGCGCTTGTGATATACCAAAAGAATTAGCAGAAGAATTGGATATTCATGTGGTCCCTTTGTATGTAAATTTTGGAGAAGAATCTTTACGAGATGGCATAGATATTAATGCGGAGAATTTTTATCAAAGATTAACTTCAGATCCGATTCATCCATTCACTTCACAACCTTCTCCGGGTGATTTTTTGGATATTTATCAGAAACTTGATAGCGATAATGATGGAATAATTTCTATTCACTTATCCGCTAAATTAAGTGGCACTTTTAAATCTGCATCTATTGCTTCAGAAGATCAATCATTGAAATCAAAAATTTCAGTGATAGATACAGGCCATGTCAGTATGTCTAGTGGATTATGTGTTATAGAAGCAGCAAGGTTAGCAAAAAATGGAGCTGATTTTGACACAATTGTTAAAGCTACAAATGATTTTGCTAGCAGAGCTCATTTTGTTGGCCTTCTTGATACTTTAGTGTACCTTGAAAAAGGAGGCAGGATCGGTAAAGCAAGATCTATGTTAGGTTCTTTATTGAATATTAAGCCAATGATTACAGTTGAGAATGGAGAATCAAAGGAGTTTGGTAAGGCAAGAACTTTCAAAAAAGGGATTGCTAAATTAACTGATTATTGTAATCAATTTGGCAAATTACATAGTTTATCAGTTGTATATAGTACAGATTCAGATTTAGCTTTAGAATTTAGTCACAATTTGAGTTCACTCATCAATTCTAAGCCAATTATTAGTAGGATAGGTCCTGTCACAGGAACTCATTCAGGTCCTGGTACTATCGGGGTGGGTTTTATTTCTAATATTTAATTTTGAGGTTCAAAAATTTTGGTATTTTTGTTTTCGATTTGAGGCATTTGATGTTAGATCAAGATAAATTATTTTCTGTCAAAATTGGAACTTTAATTGATATATTAAATAAAGAAATTGTTACCGAATGTAGAGACTTGAATGTTGTAGGTGGATTGGATAAATTTTTATTAAATAATGCTTATTATTTTAAACCTGTTTTAGGAAATATTAAGGCGTATTCTAGATTAGACATATTTAACAGAGAAAAATGGATTCAGGGAATTTTAAAAAGTCTTTCACTTTATAATCACTTAGAGTTTTTATTTGAAAGCGATAAACTCCGTAAAGAGTTTTTAAATCAAAAAATTGATCAAATATCTAAAATTAATTTTCCTCGAAAATCAAAGATTGATAGTATTCGGTTATTTTCTGAATTAGGTATCAAGACGATTTATGATCTCATCACGTATTTTCCTTATAGGTATAATGATTTTAGCGATATACGTAAGATTGCTGATTTGAAATATGGAGAATTTCAAACTGTTTTTGTAGAAGTTATGGATGTTTTTACTGTTGGTAAAAATATTAAACGCCCAATAATTAAAACTGTTTTATTTGATAACACAGGTACTATTGAAGTTATTTGGTTCAATCAGTCCTATATTAGAAATATTATGAAAGTTGGGTCTAAGTTTTTTATTAGTGGCAAGCCAAGCGATTTTAACGGTAAATTAGTTTTTGAGAATCCAGAATATGAGAACTTCAAAGATCCAGAAGAATTGATTCACACAGGTAGATTAGTACCAGTTTATCCATTAACAGATGGAGTTAACCAGAAATCTTTAAGGAGAATTATTGCTAGTGCTGTTAATGAATTTTCAGTATATTTGCCAGATCCAATTCAACAATCTTTATTGGAGCGTTTGGATTTAATTTCGTTAAATGATTCTATATTAAGAATTCATTATCCTAATTCTGTATTTGATATATCAAAATCTAAAAGACGTTTATCTTTTGGAGAATTATTTAATATTCAATTAGCTGTTTTACAACGTAAAAAAGATTTAATTCAATCTTCTCCAAAAATAGAATTAGAATTAAATTTTATTTCAGATTTTGAAAAGATTTTACCATTTAGTTTGACAAATTCACAAAGAAATACGATCAGAGAAATTTTTAATGACATGGGATCTGGAGTTTCAATGAGCAGATTGTTACAAGGGGATGTAGGTAGTGGGAAAACTGTAGTAGCTTTAGCTGCAATGTTTGGTGTAGTTCAAAAAGGTTTTCAGTGTGCTTTGATGGCACCAACAGAATTATTAGCTGAACAACATTTTAATACTATTATGAAAATGTTGTTCAATAATAAATTACTTGTTGATGAAGATTATTATAAACAAATAGAAGTTAGGTTTTTAGGTAAATCGTTAAAAATAGGGTTGTTGATTGGTGGCCTTTCGCAACAACATAAGATTTCAATTCAAAAATTATTATCAAATGGTGAAATTGACTTGGTTGTGGGTACACATGCATTGATTCAAGATCAAGTTAAAATTCCAAAATTAGCTCTTGCTATTATTGATGAACAGCATAGATTTGGAGTTGAACAAAGGCAATTATTGGTGGAGCATGAATTTAACCCACATTTTTTAATGATGTCAGCTACTCCTATACCTAGATCTTTGGCGTTCACTGTATTTGGAGATTTAGATATATCAGTAATTAATGAGATGCCAATTGGCAGACAAGCAATTAAAACTATTTTGATTCCTGAGGGAAATAGAAATCATGGATATGAATTACTTGATTTGGAAATCAAAAAAGGACGACAAGGTTTCGTCGTATGTCCATTAATCGAGGAATCTGATAAATTGTTTACTTCTTCAGCTATCGAAGTATTTAATAGATTGTCAAATTCTGTTTTTTCAAAATATGAAATCGAATTAATTCACGGGCGATTGAGCTACAAAGAAAAAGAAAAAATCATGAAAAGATTTTCTTCAGGAGAGATAGATATTTTGGTGTCTACAACCGTTATTGAAGTAGGAATAGATGTTCCAAATGCTTCTGTTATGTTAATTGAAGGTGCAGAGAGGTTTGGGTTAGCTCAATTACATCAATTAAGAGGACGTGTAGGTAGAGGGAAATTTGAAAGTTTGTGTTTATTGATTTCAATGAATTCTGGAGAAGATGCTTTAGAAAGAATGAAGGTTTTAGAAACTGTAGATGATGGATTTGAATTAGCTGAACATGATTTAAGGATTAGAGGTCCTGGAGATTTTGTTGGAACGCGTCAAAGTGGTTTAACTGATTTGAAAATTGCAGATTTGATGGATCATGAATTGATTAATCTAGCTAGAAATGAAGCACTAGATTTACTTTCTTCAGACCATGATTTATCTCATGTCCCTCATCGATTACTACGAGATGAAGTAAAGTTAATTATTGACAGATTGAAAGTTTGATTTTGTTGGAATTATTCTGAGAGGAAAAAAATGTTTTCAGAGGATATTAATTTAGAAGTTTTAAATTATACAAATGCCAAATATCAAAATTTAAAGCCTAGTCTAACTTTTTCTGCTCAAACTATTCCTCAGGCTGAGTCTTGGCAAAAGATAATGAGATCTCAATTAATAGAATTGATTGGAGATTTACCAAAGTATAGAGGTGAGTTGAATTCAAAGGTTATTAAAATTGAAGATTTTGGTACTTATACCAGAGAAACAATACTATTTGATAGTGCAGAAAATATGAAAGTGTTTGCTTTTTTATTGGTGCCCAAATTCTCTGGCAATGTGAAAATGCCTGTGATTATGTGCGTTCATGGGCATGGAAGAGGTGTTAATGATGTCGTTGGGATACAAAATGGCATAACTTATGGTAATTTTAATGGTATTCATAAAAATTATGCAGTACAAGCTGTGAATCAAGGTTATGTAGTGCTAGCGATCGAGCAATTTGGTTTTGGTAGAAGAAGAACGACAGATCATTTAGATTCAGCTAATGAATCTCAAAGTTCTTGTAATTTGCTTTCAGGGACTGCGTTTTTATTAGGTGAAACAATGATTAAATGGCGTGTAATAGATGTTATGTCTGCAATTGATTATTTAGAAACTAGAAAAGAAATTGATTTTGATAGAATTGCTGTAATGGGTCTATCAGGAGGAGGAACTACGTCTTTTTTTTCATCTGCTTTGGACGAAAGAATCAAATTAGCAATTATTTCAGGATATTTTTGTACTTTTAAGGATAGCATATTTAATATTAATCACTGTATAGACAATTATATTCCTGGAATATTAAAATATGCCGAAATGTATGATATAGCAGGATTGATTGCGCCAAGAGGGCTTTTTATAGAATCTGCAACTAATGATCCTATTTTTCCAATTGATGCAACAAAATATGCGATTGAAAAAGCTGAACAAATATTTACTTGTTTTGGTGCGAAAAATTCGTTTTCTTATGAGATTTTTGAAGGCGAACATGAATTTTATGGTAAAGGAGCATTTGAATTTGCAAAATCATTTTTATGAATATTTGTCACTAAAATGTCAAATCATAATTCTATATTTAAGTTAGGTATCTTTTTAACCGGAAATGCGTTTTGTAATTATTATAGAGATATCGTTGACACTTTTCTTGTTTGACGGATATCATGATATAGTTTGGCAAAATTATAGGGATAAAAAACAAACTTATGGCGTCATATACTAAAGCTGAAGCTCAAGATTGGGCGAAAGAAAATTTGAAAGGCCAATGGTCTACTTTAGTCACCCCTTTCAATAAAGATTTATCTTTAAATCAAGAAGGCCTGATTAAGAATATAAATCATATTAGAAAATTAGGCACTAAAGGTGTTGGTTGCGCATGGGGTATGGGGGAATTTTGGAGTCTTTCTTTTGAGGAACGCTTGAGGGTTTTTGATCTAGTTAGTGATGCTGCAAAAGGAATGTTTATAGGGGCTCATGTTTCACATACTAGTTTAAGTGAAGTACAAAAATTCACTGATTATGCAGAGCATTGTGGATTTGATATTATCATGATTGCGGCTCCGTATTTTGTTACCAAAACAGAAGATCAAGTTGTGGAGTTTGTTACAGAAATTGCAAAAACTACTTCAATGGCAATTATGTTTTATAATTCACCACAATTTGGAGTTGTTTTGGGAGTTGAAAAGCTTAAAGAACTTTGCAAGTTGCCCAATGTGGTTGGTGTTAAAGAAGCAAGTTTTAATCAAAGTTTGTCTATAAATGCACATCAAATTTTAGGTAAAGATCATGTGATTAGTACTCCGGATGAATGGATATTTTTCAAAGGTAAAGAATTAGGCTTTAATCAGCAAGTAATGTTTGCTAATACCTCTGATTGGAGGTTTGATCGTCCTGGAAATTCTAATTATGTGGAATTTATAAATCGTGCAGTTGTTGGTGATTTGGATGAAAAATTTTATAATTTACATATTAAAAATATTAAAGAAATATCTGATAAGTGGTGGCAATATACTGTAAAAAAATTTAATGGTGTTTTGCCAGTTTCAATGTGTAAGTATTGGGGAGAATTAATGGGGCTCGCTTCTGGAGGTGTGAGGTTACCTTTAGTAGATTTGAATAATCAAGAAAAATCAAAGCTCAAAGAAGATTTACAGATTATTATTGATAAATAATTTTTTTGGTGGAATATTAATTTATAGTTTATAGGTGAATTTATGTTATTAATGGTTAGTGTTCAGGATTTACAAGAAGCAAAACATGCTATAAAGGGAGAGGCTGATATTGTTGATGTAAAGAATTTGCAAGAAGCATTGGTTGGTTCTGCGCATCCTGTTTTGGTTAAACAAGTTAGAGATTTAGTTCCATTAGAGCAACATGCTAGCGTAACTTTAGGAGTTGTACCTAAGCAAGTAGGTACTGTAGCTATGGCTGTGTACACAGCTGGGATACTTAACGCTACTTCTGTCAAAGTTGGCTTTATGAATACGGAATATTCATTAGCTAAGGAAATATTACTAGCTTCAAAAGAAGCTTTAGAAGGGTCTGAAACAAAACTCATAGGATCTTTATTTGCAGATAGTGAAATTTCTGATGGTATTGATCCTGGATTGATGCAAGACTTGGCTGTAGATGGTAATTGTGATGGCTGGTTGATTGATACTATAACAAAAGATGGACGTAATTTATTTGATTTTATGGAAGAATCTCAGTTGAGAGATTTAGTTTTTTCGGGTAAGAAAATGGGTATTAGTACTGCTTTATCTGGTCATTTGAAATTACAAAATCTAGATGAAATCTCTAGAATAAATCCAGATATAGTTGGGGTTCGAGGTGCCGTTTGCGCTAAACAAGATCGTTCTAAGGGTGTGTATTGGGAATCAGTAAAAGAATTTAAACGTCAATTGAATTTGAGACAAACTGGGGAAATAAATGTACTTGAAAATGTACAAAATAAAAGTATTGATAATTTGAATTTTGAAAATTGGATTGTGGTTGATGGAACAGGTAAAAATTGTGCCTCTATTTTATCTGAACTGGATCAAAGGATCCTTGAAAATGGTGTGAATTTGATTGAAGCTATTATCCCAGATATTCTTAACACTTACGATGTAGTCATTTGGGCTGAACAAAATGGACACAGTATTATTAATCAAAGAAAAGATAATTCTACAAATTCAATTAGAATTTTGATTAAACCTTAATTTTTGCAACTATTCTATTTTAGCTTTGGATTTTGTGTATTGTTACTTTTATATGATACGATAAGCCAATAGGATGTGTGATTATTAGATCTTAAGAGTTTTTTATGGAAAATGTCGTAGAGTTAATTAGAGATGTGTTATTGATTATATTAATGATTACAGCATTAATATTGATGCTTGTGGTTTATTTTAAGATTTCTAATATTCTTAGATCAGTTAGGCGCACAATCTCGGCATTGGAAAAAACTACAACTACAGTGTCAGATAAATTTATAGGTAAATCAGGTTTATCTTCAAAAGTTGTGTCTGTAATTTCTAAATTTGTGAAGTTATAGCATTTAAGTATTTAGAAATAGTTTTAGGAGGTTTTTTTATGAGTAAGGATAACGGCAGTTCTTTTATTACTGGTTTCCTAGTTGGTGGAATTGTAGGTGTAGCTGTGGGTATATTATTTGCTTCTTCTGAAGATTCTTCGACTAGAGAAAAAATGAGTAATAAAGCAACTGAATTTAAAAATAAAGCGAATAATTTTTCTGATAGATTAGAGGAAAATATTAGACCTTCTGTAGAAGTAATACGAGAACAAGTGATTCCGAAAGCTGAATCTTTAGTATCTAATATCAGAAATTTATCTACATCCCAAAATGGTTCATCAGAAAATGAAACATCAACTGGAAAAAATCAAGATTAATTATTTTTCTTGCTATATATACGTGGGATAAGATCCAAAAATTTTAATTTCTGACACAAGTTTTTTGATTGCAGTAATTGTTTCTTGGATTAATTTTTCGTGTTGATGGCCTTCAAGATCTATTAGAAAAACATATTGGCCTAAAGTATTTTTTGATGGCCTAGATTCGATTTTTGTTAGGTTTATTTCTCTTTTTGCGAATTCTCCAAGAACTTTATATAAGCTACCAGGTGCGTCTTGTGAAAAAGAAAAACATAGGGATGTTTTGTCATTTCCTGATGGAGTAGTTTTTTCGTGTGATAAAACGATAAATCTAGTTGAGTTGTTCATGTTGTCTTGAATATTTTTTTCTACAATATGACCATCATAAATTTCAGCAGATATATCTGTTCCGATTGCAGCAATATTTTCGGCACAATGAGATACAAATTTTACTGCTTCAGAGGTACTCATTGATGCTGTGAGTTTGGAATTTGGATATTTTTTAAGTAAATATTTTTTGCATTGCCCTAAAGCTTGAGGGTGTGAAAAAATTTCTGAAAAATGTTGTGAATTTGAAGAATTTTTGTTGGTGATCAAGCAATGTGATATATTTAGGATTATTTCTTTCTGAATTGATAGATTTGATTCATGAATTAATAGATCCAATGTATCAGTAACTGGGCCGTCTATACTGTTTTCAATAGGAACAATGCCTTCATATGTTTTTTTGTTTTCTACCATTGAAAAAATTTCATTAATTGAAGAGCACATTTCTAGCTTGGAATTTGGATTGTATTTGATTGCAGCTTGTTCAGTATTAGTTCCAGTTGGGCCTAAAAAAGCTAAATATTTTGTTTTCAGGGTGATTACTCCTATCTATATTGAATTAAGCAAGGCTTGTTCTTGATTAGTCTTAGTTACAAAAATTATTTTATGACCAGGTTCAATTATTGACTCAGGCGTAGGAATAAAAGGTATACCTGATACTGGGATAATAAGTGAAATAAAACTTTCATTTGGTAGATCAATTTCAGAAATTTTTTTGTTTGATATATAATTTTCAGCTGTGATATTAACTGATAATAGTAAATTGCCCATTTCGGAAAATAGTGTGGATGCTGGAGATATTTTATTTGCATACAATAAATTTTTCATTTGATCAGCAATTATTTTGTCTATAGTTAAAAAGTTATTTATGCCTACTGATTTGAATAATTCTATATTTTCATTTTTGTTAATTGTAGTAAATACATTTTTTAAATTGAAGTGATCTTTAGTAATTTGACATGCAACGAAATTTACGGGGTCATTTGTTGTTGTTGAAATAAAATTCGTTGCTCTGGATATTCCAGAAGATTCCAAAAGTTTTGGATTAGTTCCGTCACCATTAATAACAATATTGCCTAAATCATTCTCTATTTGTTTGCATTTGTATTCAGATTTTTCAATTATAGTCACTTCATATTTTAAAGATAGGAGCCATTTTGATATCGAATAGCCAATTTTCCCTCCGCCTAAAATTATGGTATACAAATTATTGCCTATCTAATGTATTTAATATTTGATCAGTAATTAAATTTGAAGTATTAATGCATTGAAGTTCCATTGAAGAGTAAATTGTTGCTAGATTTTCGTTATTGAGAACACATATTGATTTGTCTTTAGACAAATGAAATATATTTTGTACAATCTGGACAGCCATTAAATTTACGGGATCATTTTTTGTTACAGAAAAAAATAGATCGGTATCTTGTATGTTAGCATTTTCAAGATCCGTTATTAAAGAATCACTTTTTTGATTGAATTTGATTTTATCTTCTTTGAGGAAGTGTTTCATGTTTGATTCAGTTATTTTTTGAAGATTACATATTATTGAAATCGAAGAACTTTTTTCTATGAATTTGCGAATTATTGCAGTAGTTAAATTGTTAAATCCCAATATTATTATTCGAAATTTTTTATTATCACTATTTAGTTGTTTTTCTTCTATCATCTGTTAAGTATAGCGA
Source organism: SAR202 cluster bacterium (assembly GCA_009392295.1). Classification (GTDB taxonomy): domain Bacteria; phylum Chloroflexota; class Dehalococcoidia; order Lucifugimonadales. The sequence continues at coordinate 10,291 of VFGW01000019.1, read as the reverse complement.
TAATTTGTCAAAAATTCACTCTTGGATCAATAATACAGAACATTGAGAATTTTCTAAAACGTATTTAATTGTTTTGCTTAAACTTGATCGGTTCTGTTCATTTTTTTTAGAAATTATTATGACTTCAGTAGATTGATTAGAAGCTTCTGATATTATAGCAGGACCTGCATTACGAGCTTGAAGTAATACAGATTTATGATTGTATGTTTGTATCTGATGTTTTTTTAGTATATTGGATAATATTTTGTCTCCGGAGCTTGTTTTTTCAGGGAGTTCAATATCTATAGGTTTGTCTAAGTCGATTTCCAATACATGGACAAACGTTATAACCCCTGATTTTTTTTCAATAAGATTTTTTGCAATGGAAATTGATTTTATATCATTTGTTTTGCCAGATAAAGCTACTAAAATTGATTGAAATTTTGCTTCCTTTTTGTCAAAGAATTGATGGAATAATTTATTAATTATTTCGAAAATATTTTTAGGTAAGTTAATAAATAAAAATTTAGCAACAATCATCATAAGTATTTATTCTGGTAAATCATCGATTAATTCATCTTTGCCAGCCAATATAATGGTGTCGCCATCTAGTAATTTATCATCACTATCGGGGTTTAAAGTGATATCTTTACCTCTTTGCAGAGCTAAAACAGCTAATCCATATTTATTTCTTGGTCCTGAAAACCCCATTTCGTTAAGGGTTTTATTAGTGAAACTTTTGGGTACTTTAATTTTGCTTAGTCCAAAATTTGGGGTGATTTCAAGATATTCTTGTACATTTGGATTAAATAAATTATGAGCAATTCTAATACCCATTTCAGATTCAGCCTGTACTACTTTATCAACACCTAATCTAGTTAAAGTATTTGTGTGGAGCTCATCTCTAGCTCTAGCTACTATATATTTTATCCCCATAGTTTTAAGTAGTACAGATGTCATTACACTTGCAACTATGTCAGTACCAATCGCTATTACTGCAGCATCATAATCTTGTACGCCCAATTCACGAAGAACATTTTCATTAGTGGCGTCTCCAGTGACTGGATGAGTTACTTGCCCAGTAATTAATTGAGTACGGTCAACATTTTTATCAATTGCTAATACATCATGTCCTAAATTATATAGAGAAGTGGATACTTTGGATCCAAATCTCCCTAAACCTATTACTATTACTTGTTTTCTCATTTTCAGTCCTATTTAGATTGGATAATACATGAATTATACATGATTTATTTTTTAATTAGTTTTTTGAAATTATTAAAGTTAGCCAATTGTAATTCTTTCTTCAGCATAGTGGTAAATGGATGTGGAATTTTCTCTAGATGTGATTGATGCTAAGCTAAAAGGTAAAATTCTTCCGGTAAACATAGATATAATAAAAATAGTTTTTCCATAATTTGAAATTTTATCTACAATATTTGTTGTTGCACCTACAGTTCCGAAAGCAGAAGTTGTGTCAAAAAGTAACTGTGAGAAATTTATTTGGTGAGGGTCGAATGTCATTAGAAATATTAGTAATATTAGAGTAAAAATCGAAATGCTAGATATTGAAAGAGCTTGATATAATTGTTTTATAGGTATTTGTCTGGCGAAAATAGAAGTTTCAAATTTGCCCTTCATATTGCAATAAATTGAGATTGCAATTATTGCGAAAGTGTTTATTTTTATTCCTCCGGATACCGACGCCGCTCCGCCACCTATTATCATTAAGAAGCTATAGAAGAAATTTGTTGAAGTGTTTGCTTGAGAGTGGTCAATTACGGAAAATCCTGCAGTTCTACCACTAATTGATTGAAAAAAAGAAACAGAAATTTTGTTATAAATATTCAAATCGCCAATTGTTTTTGAATTGTTAAATTCTGAAAAAAAGAAAATTGTTGCTCCAAGTAGAATAAAAAATAGACTTCCAATCAAAACAATTTTTGAATTTAAGGAAATTAAAGAAATTCTTTTAAATTGAAATGAGTCTATGAAAACCCAATAGCCAATTGATCCTAGAAAGATTAGGAGTGATGTGATTGATAAAATAAAGTGATCTTGTTGAAAATGTTCAAGGCTATTAGAATCATTAAAGAAAACAAATCCTGCATTGTTGAATGATGAAACTGAATGTGCAATTGAAAGAAAAATAGATTCTGTTGGAGGTAGAATTGTAGAAAATTTTGTATAAAGGATAATTGCACCAATTAACTGGATGGTTGTCACAACACCTACAATTTTTAACGTCAAGTTTACTAAACTTCCCATTTCGTTGATCTGAAGTGTATTTGCTACAACTATTCTTTGTGATAGAGATACTTTTTGGCGCATCAAAATTAAAAAAAATGTTGCTAGTGTCATAATACCCAAGCCACCTATGTAGATTAAAATTACTATAGTGGCTTTTCCGATCCAGGACCAATAAATTGTAGAGTTTTGAGTTGTTAAACCAGTTACTGTAGTTGCTGAAGTGGATGTGAATATAGCATCAAGTATAGGTGTAAATTCACCAGTTGTATTAGAAAATGGCATCAATAATATAAATGCTCCAATGGTCATAATAATTAAAATTGTGCTAGTAATTAATATCGGAGCAGTAATATTTGAAGGACTACTTTTTCTGTTTGATCCTATATCAATTTTTACAGGACTAATTTGTTGTTTTCTGGGATGCCTGATTACTTGGTCGCCAGGTTTAGGTTGCCATTTTGAGCTCAATTAGTCTTTCCTACACTTTTTCTCAGTGATTTATTGTAATAAGAGAAAATAATAAATTTATCTAAAGATTGATTGATATATTAAGGATGTTAACATTACTTTAAGGAAATTATTAATACTTATCTAATAAAACCAGATGAATTTATTCTAATTTATTGTTAAATTTCAGATGATATTACTAGATATAGATGTTTAGATATATCTATTAGAGGTGAAATTTTGTGAAAAATACTGAAGAGCTTCAAATTCGTAATATAGTAAAAAATTTGTATGAATCTTCGGTAGATGCTTCCTATTCTTTGGCTATAACAGGTGGAGGAATTAAAGTAGTTGATTGGCTCCTAAGTGTTCCAGGTGCTTCGAATAAAATCTTAGAAGTTGTTTTACCTTATTCTGGGACATCTCTAAATAAATATTTGGGTAGCTCAATTCAAAAATCTGTAAGTTTAGAAACTGCTTCGAAGCTAGCTAATAAATCTTATGAAGAAGCATTATGTAATAATCCTGATAAAAATAATTTAGTAGGTATTGGAGTAACTGCTTCTCTAGAGACTAACAGATTTAAAAGAAGCCAAAATAAATTTTATATGGTCGCAAAATCACATGAAAAACTATTTGGGTATTCTTTAGTTTTTGAAAAAGGATCAAGGGATAGGGTGCTTGAAGATCAAATTACTAGTAAAGTTATAATTTCTTTGATGTATGAAGTTTTAGATTTAAAAAACGATTTTAAAATTAATTTGTTTAGGAAAGAAAAATTGATTAGATATTCTAAATTGGAAAAGTTAATTGATCAATTAATACAAGCGAAGAAAGATTATGTTTTTATTGATCAATCAGGCTTGGCTACAGATGATATAGATTTTTCAGGTGTGTTGATTCCCGGTTCATTTAATCCTTTGCATCGAGGTCATATTGGTATATTGGAATATGGCTTGAAAGCTTTTGGGCATTTTGATGTTTTTTTTGAACTTTCTATATCGAATGTGGATAAACCCAGTTTGAATAGAGACGAATTGATCGATAGAGTAAGACAATTTAGAGGTTTGAGTGGAATTATAATTACTCGGTCTACTACGTTTTTACAAAAATCCAAGCTTTTTCCTGGTTGTAAGTTTATTGTTGGTATTGATACTATGGAACGTATATGGGATGAAAAATATTATCAATCTAAAAAAGATTTGCAAGATACAATTTCTGATTTCAATGAATTAGGTGTAAAGTTTTTTGTTGTTGGTAGATCTAATGAAAGTGGTGATTTTAAATCTCTTTCAAATATTGAAATAGATGAAAGATTTGAAAAATTAGTTTCAGAAATTCCGGAAAAGGACTTTAGGGTTGATATCTCCTCAAAGGATTTAAGATAACACAGGTTAAAATGTTTAAAGATTTACGTGAATATATTGAATTTCTAAAATTAAAAGATGATTTAGTGGTTATTGATGAACTTGTTGATCAAGATTTAGAAATTACCGAAATCACAGACCGAGTTGTGAAAACAGGAGGCCCAGCACTTTTTTTCTCTAATGTTAAAAATAATGATGTGCCTTTAGCTATTAATATTTTTGGAAGCCAAAAAAGAATGTGTTGGGCTTTAGGTGTGAATGATTTAGATGAATTGGGTGACAAGGTAGATAAAATTTTAGGTATGGTCTCTAAACCTCCCACTAATATATTTGATAAAGTTAGTGCATTAACTAAAATTGCTTCGGTTGCTAAATCTCAACCCAAAATTATTTCTCCAAAAAACCGTAAAGCACCTTGCCAGGAAGTTGTTTTTTTGGGTGAGTCTGTTGATTTGAATATGTTCCCTGCAATGAAATGTTGGCCTGATGATGCTGGTCGTTTTATTACTTTGCCTTTAGTGATTACTAAAGATCCTAAAACTGGCATAAGGAATGTAGGTACTTATAGAATGCAAATTTTTGATAAAAATACTACTGGTATGCACTGGCAAACTCATAAAGTTGCTGCTCAACATTATCAAGATTCTGGGCAAATTGGGAATGAAAAATTAGAAGCAGCTGTCGTAATTGGTGCTGATCCAGTTACTACTTGGTCAGGGTCATTACCTGTACCTCCTAGTATAGATGAATTTATGGTTGCGGGATTTTTGAGAGGTAAACCAGTAGAGTTAGTAAAATGTAAAACAATAGATATTGAAGTGCCTGCAAATTCAGAAATTGTTTTAGAAGGCTATTTAAATTTAGGTGAATTACGTAAAGAAGGACCTTTTGGGGATCACACTGGATATTATTCTGAGGAAGATGAGTATCCTGTTTTTCATGTTACTGCTATTACTCATCGAAAAGATCCTATTTATCTTTCTACAATGGTAGGAATACCCCCTACAGAAGATTATTTTATGGGATTGGCTAGTACCAGATTAATGTTGCCAGCATTAAGAATGGTTTTGCCTGAAATTGTGGATATTAGTATGCCAGCGGAAGGAATTTTTCATAATTTATTAATTATATCTATTAAAAAATCTTATCTAGGGCATGCTCAAAAAGTGATGAATGCTATTTGGGGTTTAGGTCTGTTAATGTTAACTAAGACAATTGTTGTTGTTGATCATGACGTAGATTTAAAGGATTATTCTCAGGTTGCATGGAGAGTTTTATCGAATTTGGATCCCGAAAAAGATATCTTGATATCTCAGGGGCCACTTGATGATTTGGACCATGCTTCAAATACACCAAGATATGGAAGTAAAATAGGAATTGATGCTACTGCTAAAAGTAAAATTGATGGTAGATCAAGGCCTTGGCCTTCTGATATATTGATGTCAAAATCAATTAAAGATTTAGTTGATAGTAAGTGGTCTAAATACAATATTTCTAATTAAAGTGTTTAATAAATTTATCGATTATTTAAAATCTATCAGGTTTGAAGAGACTATATTTTCTTTGCCTTTTGCTTTTGTCGGAGCAATTCTTTCACGTAGCTCTTTTTTACAATTTGAAACAATTACATTGATAATTTTAGCTATGATTGGTGCACGAACTTTTGGCATGTCCGCAAACAGAGTGATTGATTTAAAAATTGATTCTTTAAATCCTAGAACATCTTCTAGACATTTGCCAGCTGGATTAATTCATCCTAGTGAGTTGGTAGTTGTTGGATTAATTGGTTTGGCATGTTTATTTTTTGCTTCATGGAAATTAAATTTTTTGTCATTTATTTTGTCGCCAATTGCGGGTTTTTATTTGGCGATATATCCTTTTAGTAAAAGATTCACATGGCTGTCGAGTTTAATCTTAGGTGGAGCTTTAGCTTTAGCGCCTGCTGGAGGATGGATTGGTGCCGCAGGGACTTTTTCTTATGCTACTGTGATTTTGTCTACAGGAGTAGTTTTTTGGGCAACAGCTTTCGACATAATTTATCATACTCAAGATAGAGAATTTTACATTAAACATGGTTTGTATTCTTTTGCTCAAAAATTTGGTTTGGCTCGTTCTTTTACAATTGCTAAATTTTTCGATTTAATAGCAATTTTGTCATTTATTAGCTTAGGATTCGTACTTGAATTATCGTATGTTTATTTTTTGGGATGTTTTATATCTAGCTTGGGTATTTTATTAAGATATTATTTTGTGACTCCATTAGATTTATCAAAAATTCCAAAAGTTTTTATGTTTACAAATGGATATTTTTCTTTTGTATTTTTTATTTTTACAATTTTGACTGTTACTTAAATATTTCATCGAGTAAAATATCTATTATTAAACTATCGATTATGGAGGAACAATTGGATAATAAAAAACCTGTTGTTGTAGGAATTACCGGTGCAAGTGGTGTCGTTTTGGCTAAATCCACTATAGATCGCTTTTTGGAATTGGATGTTCCAGTTATTCTGACGGCATCTTCCGCTTCTAGAATTGTTTGGGAAAAAGAGATGGAAACATCGTTTGGTGAAGAATTAGAGAAATGGTCTTCTAGTCAAAATTTTAAATTTCATCAAATAGGAGAGCTAACAGCTCCGATTGCTAGTGGGACTTTTCCAACTAGAGGTATGGTTATTATACCAGCTAGCATGTCAACAGTTGGCGCTTTAGCACAAGGTTTATCTGATAATCTTTTGCGAAGGGCAGCTGATGTCAGTTTTAAAGAAAAAAGGACTGTTGTGGTAGTTCCCAGAGAAACTCCATTGCATGCGGTTCATCTAAGGAACTTATCTGATTTGGCATTTATGGGGGCTACAATTCTTCCTCCTAATCCTGCTTTTTATCTTTTTCAAAAATCTGTAAATGATGTTGTGGACTTTATAGTTGAACGGGTCATGGTTTTATTTGGAGTTGTATCCGAATTGCCAGAAGGAATGCAATATAAAAAAGATTTGTTTGGTGATAAATGATTAATTCATATGACGCAGTTGAAGCTATTAACGAAGTTCGTGCAGATGCAATTGTGGTAAGTATTATGACTCCAAATAGATATTTCGAAAAATTGTCAAAAAACAAAGATTTAGATCTTCCGGTTTTTGGTGCAATGGGTAAAGCTTCCGATATAGCATTGGGGCTTTCAATCGCTCGGCCAGATAAAAAAGTTTTTGTTTTAGATGGAGATGGTTCTTTGCTAATGAATGCTGGTTCGTTAGTTACTATTGCTGCTCAAAAACCAAAGAATTTTTTCCATTTTGTTTTTAATGATGGTATTTATTCGACAACTGGAGGGCAACCAATTCCAGGTTCAAAAATCATTGATTTCCCCGGATTAGCGAAATCATGTGGATACGAAAAATGTTTTCAATTTGAAGAAATTGAAGAATTTGTGGCAAAATTACCTTTAGTTTTGCAAATGAAAGGTCCCGTATTTCTTAATTTGAAGGTTTTTAATGATTCTAGAGACCCAGGAATGTATATGCGTGACATTGCGAAAGTTATGAAAGATCTTCGAGCGGTTTTGGATTGAAATTAGGAATTATTTTTTGATTTAATGAAGTTTACAAGAATATAAACAAGTGGAGTGTCAATAATAGCTATAGCTACTTTAATTAAATAAGTTATCCAAATCATATTCCAGATTTCATTTGTTGAATATGTACCTATAAACGCTAGTAGCACAAATATGGTAGTGTCAATTCCTTGAGAAACTATTGTAGAAGCATTATTTCTTATCCACAAGAATCTTTGTTTTGTAATATTTTTCCACATTTCGAAAGCAAAAACATCGTGATGTTGGCTTATTAAATATGCAATCATGGAAGCAAAAATGATTCTCGGAACGGAGCCCAGTATTTTGTTATATGATTCTTGGTCATTCCAGTAAGATGCTTCTGGAATTATGCCAACTAAAAATAAAATACTTATCATTAGTAAATTAGATATAAATCCAAGCCAAATTATTTTTGTTGTAATTTTTCTACCATATATTTCGGATAAGACATCAGATATTAAGAATGTTAAGGGGTATGCAATGATACCAGCATCAATTCCTTCTGTGCCTATAGCAATAATTTTTACAGCTGAAATATTTGCGGTAAGTAATAATGTGGTGAATATAACTGATAGAGAAATTAGATACATTTTTGATTGATTAGTTTTTTGTTTTTGGGAATATTTTAAATATTTATTTTAACATATTTTTAAACAATAAAAATTTTTAGAGAAAATAATTTGTCCTCCAGATATCCAGTATGATTTTGTTGCTTTTTGTTGTCAAAATATTATAAATTTGTTTATATGCAACATTAGGTATTGTTAATTTTTGTAGTATTTAATTATTCGTAAAAGTATTTGAATGTCTAATTTTTTAAATGTAACGAGTCAAATTGATCAATTTTTTAGAGAGTTAATGGAATTAATTCCTCAATTTTACGTTGATGGTTTTGGTAAGAATTCTATTGGCTTAGTTCCGGGCAGATTAGAAACTGAAGATGTTCAAATCGGTTTGGATGAATTTTGTGAAAATTTATTGATAGAAAAATTACGCGCATCAAACTGCTCACTGAGGTTGTTTTCTGAGCACACTCAACTTAATATTGGTGATTCATCTGAGATAAATTATTTTATTACTTGTGATCCTTTTGATGGGTCTGGTCATTATATGCGAGGATTACCTGCTGAATGGTGGACTGTTTTAACTGTGTGGGATCCAAAATCATTAGTTCCTGTTTGGGCTTGTGCGGCTGATTTTATTAGGAAAGAGATATATTTTGCAGACTCAAATGGAGTAAAATTAGAAATATATTCTACCGGTGAAATTATTAATCTGCAATCGTCTAAAGATACTAAAGTTTCTAATGACTCAATAATTGCGTGCTATATTATGAGTCCTAAGTATTTAAGATTGCTAGGAAACAAATTAAATAATTTTACAAAAATCATGGAAAGTCAATTTCCCAAAATGCGTTTTTGGCCTGATGGAGGAGCTTGTAGTTATCCGTGGCTTTCTAGAGGCATGACCAATGCATATGTAATGTTTGATGAACCTAGGACTGAGATTGATCCTGGGTTGGGGTTTGTGTGGGCTTCAGGTTTGAAAGTATATTCAGTCTCTAAGTCCGGCAACTTGGAGGAATATGTTTTTGATCCTAACAAGTCTTCTGAGAGCATACCATGGTTCATTGCGTCTTGTACTGAAGATTTTGCAAAAGATATTGTTGATTTAATTTTTGGATATAATGAAAACTCACAATAAACTGTTCATTATGATTTGCAGGTTTATGTTCATAGAACAACTTTTTGATGATTTTTGGTTTATTGATTAAACCTTTTGCTCAATAAACCTTGACTCTACGATGTAATCATTCATATAATTCTTGTCTGGCCTTTTTATTACGCTTTGTAAAGAGTTTCTTTTCATGGGTCTTTTCTGTTTGCGTAATTCGAGCCAATAGTCGGAATTTTCCGATTTGTACTTTAACAATTTAATCCTGCGTAATTTTCAAATTCGTATTACCTATGCGAATTTGGATTTTTGTCTCATGTTTTTTGCAATTAAGCATGAGATACAGTTATATCATACGAGTCGTTGTATGTTATGACTTTTAATTAGTAACCGATCCACAATGTGGGTCAAGTTATTAAGGGTTTATGGTGGATGCCTTGGGTCCAAAAGCCGATGAAGGGCGTGGCAAGACTGCGAAAAGCCTCGGTATGCTGTCTAGCAAGCTTAACCGTGGATTCCCCAATGGGGCAACCCTATCCGGGTTATACCGGATAACTTTTTAAGAGGTAACCAGGCGAACTGAAACATCTAAGTACCCTGAGGAAATGAAATCAAACGAGATTCCCTGAGTAGTGGCGAACGAAAGGGGAGTAGCCTAAACCAAGTGGGTTTAGTGGTCTAAGGACTTATATCCATTTGGTGTTGTAACGCGCACATGTCTTTGCCTTAGAGAAGATATAAGAGTAAAAAACCTTTGTTTTAGCAAAAAGAATCTGGAATGAACTACCAAAGAAGGTGACAGTCCTGTATGCGAAAAGACATTGGCTCTTAGTGTGTCGTTGAGTACCACGGGACACGTGAAATCTTGTGGGAATCTGGGGGGACCACCCTCCAAGGCTAAATACTTTTGGACACCGATAGTGAACTAGTACCGTGAGGGAAAGGTGAAAAGAACCCCGGGAGGGGAGTGAAATAGACCTGA
>VFGW01000018.1 GCA_009392295.1 SAR202 cluster bacterium | reverse complement strand
ATTTAACCCATTCATAAATCGCTCTTTCACTCATTTTAAGATAATTAGCGACTTCTTCAATATTCATCATTTCATTTTCATTTGTCATTTATATTTTTAGTTTTCCTTTATAGTTATTTTATTACTATTGCATGAATCAATATTATTACAATTAACAGAATGCCATTAAATGCGAATAATGTCAAATAATGTCGCTATATGTATTGAAAATATATCTGATAAAGCTGGTAAAGTTTGGCAAATTCCTGATTGCTAGTGTTTCAACTATAAATTAAAGAATAGTATTTTAGTTTGATTTATAAAAATTAAACTGTCACGCATATATACTAATAGCCTTACAAATACATAAGGCATACTATTTGTAATATACAACTCGAACACCATTTAATTAGCAGGAGAAACCCCACTAAGAGTTAATCTTTTTTTTGCTTCTTCATAAATATTAGCAGGCAAAACGCCTTTTGAAGCAGTCTTTATATTCTCTTTAAAATGTTCAGAATTTTTTGTTCCTACAATAGTTGTATTCAGTTCTGGATGAGATAAGGTAAACCTCAACAAAAAAGATGTGCGTGATTCCCCTTCATCTAATAAATCATCGAGATTCGATTTGCTAAAATTATCCCATTCCCGATTTTTCCCAAACTCGCCTTTAGAAACTCCTCCACGAATTATTGTTCCAGCGCCTGATTTTGAGGCACTTGTAATCAAGTCTTCATGCTCTCTGTTTAATGCAGAATATGGAATTTGGAAAGCATCGAATACATTCATATTTATGTGATCAGATAAAGCAGGTAAAACCGAAGAAGTTCCAATAAATCTTACCTTGCCTTCTTTTTTGATTTCCAACAAAGTTTCTATTACATCATTTTCTTCAACCACATTTTTTGTGGGATTATGTAATTGAACTAAATCCAAATAATCAGTTTTTAAAAGTTTTAAGCTCTGGTTAATTCCGTTTGAAATATTTTCTTTAGTAAAAATATGATCTTTACCAGCATCAATAGGACAGCCACATTTTGATGCTAAGAAAAATTCTGATCTACGATGTGAAATAAATTTTCCAATTAATTTTTCACTATCACCATAGTCTATAGAAGTATCTATAAAATTTATTCCAGAATCTAGCACTAAGTTTAATAAATTATCTGCTAAATCTTCAGAAGCTTCCCTTAACTCCATAGCACCATAACCTAAACGAGTTACTTGAATACCTGTATTACCAAATTCATTAGATTTTAATTTCATTTTCATCTCTTTCAATAAATTAAAGAATAGTATTTTACTTTGATTTAGTAAAATGTGATTTTTTCAAATTTGATTGAATTCCAAATATACTTCCGTGTTCAATTTTTAAAGGTTGGGGGAAAAATACGGGAACTTTTTCTAATCTTGGCTGGATCGTTGGTTTGCCTCGAACTATTTGTTTATTCCATTCATCCCAAGAAGTAGAGATTCCTTTTAATGGAAATGCATCAGCTGCGCAAAATTCTAATAGTAAAAGTCTGCGAGGTTTATTTGACATATTAGGTGCTGATCCATGTAATGTTCTTACATGGTGAATGGAAACCCCACCTATATTTGAAGTGACATTAGCAGCTTTTTTGATATCAAAACTATCTATATCAACAGCTCCAACAAAAAAACCATCTTCGTGGTGGCTAGTTGCTGTCCACTTATGAGATCCGGGAATAACCATTAAGCAACCATTTTCTTCAGTTGAATCATCTAAAGGAACTCCAACTGCTAATAAATCATCATTAGTGTGAGGATAATGTCCCCAATCTGTATGCCATTCTACTTGCCTTCCGCCTCCGGGCATTTTCATATTAAGCTTGCTTCCCTGTAATCTAATGTTTTTTCCAATTAATTGTTCCAAAATATCCAACATTTTTTCATCTTTCATAGCTTGTTCATATACACTATGAAACTTGTGAGGAGTCTTGATTCTAGTTAATCTAGGATTATTTTCGGAATGATCAGATTCCAATGCAAAAATATCATTTTCTTCAGTAACTAAACGTGATTTTTCTACAAATTCATCTGTTACATCAGAAAGTAATTTAATTTGGGAAGCACTATAAACATTTTCAACAGTCAGGTATCCATTTGAATTGTAAAAATCTACTTGTTTGGAATTCAACATAACAAAAACATCCTTTATTCTTTGCAAGAGCATACATTGTTTTACAAAAATTGCAAAGAATATATTGTTTTATAAAAATGGATTATTATTTAATTAAAAGATGGTATTTAAAATTATTGTGGTTGAAAAATAGATAACGACAAATGCAAACACGGCAATACTAAGATTTTTAAAAAATAGCTTTAGGAAATTCTTATTCATTATCTCTAGATTATTTCAATATATATAAGTTTTATAAGGGTAAATATCTTCCCAAATAACAGAGTAATATTTAACGATTAAAGAAACCTCGTAATGCACTGGCTTCAACAACTTTATTTACTCCAATTATATAAGCTGCTTTTCTATAAGATATATCTTCAGATATAGCTAATTTTTCTACAGCTTTGTATCCATCTAAAATAATTCTACGTAATTCTTGAGTGACACGTTCTTCAGGCCATTGATGTTGATACAAATTTTGAGTCCATTCAAAATAAGATACTATAACTCCGCCAGAATTTGCTAAAATATCAGGAATAATTTTTACTCCTTTAGCATTAAGTACAGAATCAGCTTCTGGAGTAATTGGATGATTAGCTCCTTCAATAATTACCTTTGCTTTAATCATTTCAGCATTAGAATCATTGATAACTCTATCAATAGCTGCAGGAATAAGAAAGTCACACTCTAGCTCTAAAAGTTCTTGATTAGTGATTGTTTCTGAATCAGGGAATCCTATTATTGACTCATTGGAAGTTAAATATTCTTTTAAATCGGTGATATTTAATCCGCTTGAAGAATAAATTCCTCCATTTACATCACTTATACCTTTTATTTGATATCCACTTTCAAATGCAATTTGAGCAATCCATAAACCAACTTGACCAGCACCTTGAATTACAACACTGGTATTTTGAGTGTTCATTTCTAAATTGTCAGCTACTTGATTCATAACATATGTTACACCTCTACCAGTAGCTGAATCTCTACCAACTGATCCCCCCAAAGAAACTGGTTTTCCAGTAACAATACCAGGTGTATAACCATGAATTTGACTATAAGCATCCATCATCCATGCCATGACTTGGGAGTTAGTTCCTAAATCAGGTGCGGGGATGTCACGATTAACTCCAAGTATGTAAGAAATATGATTTGTATATCGACGTGTTAATCTATTTAATTCAGTGGTGCTTAATTCCTTGGGGATACATTGAATTCCCCCCTTAGCACCTCCAAAAGGAATATCTACAAGTGCAGTTTTCCATGTCATTAAACTAGCTAATGCGCCGATTTCATCCATGTCGGCATCAGGATGAAAACGCACACCACCTTTATATGGACCTCTGCTATCATTATGCTGAACACGATAACCAGTAAAAACTTTTATATCGCCTGAATCCATTTTTATAGGTAAAGAAACTTTTAATTCTGTCCATGGTCTTTTTAATACAGCACGATCTCCTTCATTTAATCGTAAAAATGAAGCTGCTTCGTCAAAAAACATATTTACTTCTTGTACTGTTTCAATTCCAGACATGCAAATTCCTAATTTTTTATATGTAACGAATGTATATTATTACAACCTGATAATTTATTTTATTGTAAAATTATATTAGATTATTAGATCTGTTGTAATATAAATTTTGAATTTAATGAGGATGTTTAAGTGAATAAAATTTTTTTACCTGTAATTGCTGAGATTAAAGATATTAATACATGGAAGCAATTTTTAGCAGAATTTTTTGCTACAGGATTTTTTGTTTTGATAGGTTGTGGAGCTGTTGTCTCTAGCGCAATAGCTAGCTCTACTGATTTAGATACAGGAAGGTTAATTGCTATATCGTTAACCCATGGCCTAACGATATGTTTACTCGCATATACAATAGGACATATTTCAGGTGGACATATAAACCCTGCAATTACTGTAGCTGCCATAATCAATAGAAAAATCAACGGTGTTAAGGGAGCAATATTTATATTAGCTCAGATTTTTGGAGCTATTGTTTTTGCATTCATATTGAAATTTGTTATTCCAGATATCTATGAGGGTAATTTAGGTTCACATGGATTAGGAGAAAATGTATCTGTTGCTATGGGCTTTTCTATAGAACTGATATTTACCTTTTTATTATCTTTAGTGGTATTTTCTACAGCTATGGATAAAAGAAATGCGACAGTTATGGCACCTTTAGCAATAGGTATTACGGTTACTGCTGTTCATTTTGTAGCAGTTCCTTTAACTGGTGCTGGTATAAATCCTGCAAGAAGCTTAGGTCCTGCAATTGCATCTGGGTTTTGGATAAATCATTGGATATATTGGGTAGCTCCTATAATTGGTGCTGTATTGGGTGGAACTTTGTATCAATTGGTATTTACAGAAAAGAAATAGAGTTGGATTAAAAAGGTATTGTAAATCTAAATATAACAATCTTGAAAGAATAAACAATGTCAGTTTTAGTTAAAGGCGGCACGGTGATTGATCCTACTCAAGGATTAAATGGCGTTTTTGATGTGTCTTTAGAAGATAAAAAAATTGCTGAAGTATCTCCTGAGATTAAGAGCAAGAATGGGCAAGAAGTTTTCGACGCTTCCGGATTGATAGTAGTGCCAGGGCTAATAGATTTACATGTGCATGCTTTTTGGGGAGGATCTGTTTATGGTATAGATCCTGATATTACTAGTCTTTCAAAAGGGGTAACTACTGCACTTGATGCTGGATCTTCAGGAGCTTGGAATTTTTCAGCTTTTCGTAATCACGTAATAAATAAAAGTCGAACTAGTATATATGCATTACTAAATATTTCGACTACAGGTATGGTATTTAGTAATGATGGTGAATTACATGATTTACGTTGGTTAGACTTAAATAATACAGTTGAAAAAGGCTTATCTAATAAAGATCGTATATTAGGTGTTAAAGCAAGATTAGGACGAGTCCAGTCGAATAAAAATGATAAACAAGCTTTAAAAATTTCGATAGAAGCAGCAGAGAATATAGGTGGATTTGTAATGATTCATATTGGAAACAGCAATACTCCTATTACTGAATTAATTGATATGCTTCGTCCAGGTGATGTTGTGACTCACTGTTTTCATGGTTTTGGAGATGGTGTTTTAGATTCTACTCTAGATGTGATTAAGAGTATGAAAGAAGCACAATCTCGAGGTGTAGTAATAGATGTTGGACATGGTGCTGGTGGGTTTTCGTTTTCTGCTGCTGAACATGCTTTTTCTGAAGGTCTTTTCCCGACTACTATTAGTAGTGATCTTCATATTAATAATGTTACAGGACCAGTTTTTGATTTAGTAACTACAATGTCAAAATTCATGCATCTTGGCATGTCGTTAAATGATGTGATTGCTAGATCTACTCAATTTCCAGCTCAAACGATGGGGCTTAAAGATGTTGGAAATTTAAAAGTTGGATCTAATGGTGATTTGACTGTATTAAGGCTTGAAGAAGGGAAGTTTATTTTTCGAGATCGTTTATCTACTGCAACATCTATCGGGCCAAACACATGGGCAGCAGGTGTAAGTGTCACTGCTAATTCTCGACTTTCTCATGTTCTTACAGTAAAAGATGGAGTGATTTATAAACCTTGGTTACCAAATTAGTAAATTTGTTTTTTGTTGTTAATTGAAACACGTAATAATATATAAAGAAAAGAATAGATACGCTGGTTGGCCTGCTAATTATGGAATATGGTCGTGGGGTGATGAAATTGTTACTGGGTTTTCTCTTGGATTTATTGATCAAAATGCTAAAGGTCTACATCCAAGAGATAAAAATCGTCCGTTTCAATCATTGCAAGTAAGAAGTATTGACGGAGGTGTGACTTGGAATAATCAGTTGGCACCGCTAGTAATTCCTGGAAATATAGGAAGTATTTCTTCAGAAGAACATATGTCTTTTTCATACGGTATGGTCTCTGAGAGAATTAATTGTCCTGTAACTCATAAAGGTGGTATAGATTTTACAAATCCTGATTTTGCTATGCTGTGTGCTAGATCAGGATTAGAATCTGGAGCAGAATCTTGGTTCTATATATCTTATAATAGATGCAAATCTTGGGAAGGGCCTTTTATTTTGCCTATGTTTGGCCAAAAAGGAGTTGCTGCTCGGACTGATTATTTAACTTATCCCAATATAGATTCTAACAAATTAACTTTATTTCTTACTTCTACAAAATCTAATGGTAAAGAGGGTAGAGTTTTTTGTGCAGAAACAAGTGATTCAGGGGAGTCATTTAAATTTGTATCATGGTTAAATGCAATGCCTAAAGGTTTTGAAATAATGCCTTCTTCTTTATTACTAAACTCAGGCGTAATTATTACTGCTGTACGTTCTAGAAATTCATTTGGGAATAAGAATTCTATTGATTTATATAGAAGTGAAGATTATGGGAAAGAATGGATTTATTTATCTACACCAGTAAAAAACACTGGGAAGGGTGGGAATCCTCCGGCTTTAATTCAATTAATAGATGGTAGTCTTTGTTTGATTTATGGTTTTCGAGATGCACCTTATGGAATTCGATTTATTACTAGTCAAGATGATGGATATTCTTGGACGAAAGAAAAAGTATTGAGAGATGATGGTGGTGATTCTGATATAGGTTACCCAAGGGCTACACAAAGAAGTGATGGAAAAGTTGTAGTAGTTTACTATTATAACGATTCTTTTCAACCAGAAAGATATATTGCAGCAACAATATTTGATCCCAAATAATTTTTATATACTTCGGATTCGTGAGTTTTACAAATTATACGCTTTGCAAGCTGTACCACCCATTATCATCTCAAGATCAGATGTGGTCATATAATCACATCTTTCTTTCATATAATCAAACTGGTATTTATATTGTTTTAGTATCGGTAATTGTATTGAAGTAAACTCAGAACCCCACATAAGTTTATCTGGTCCAAATGTGTCATAGAATACCTTGATTGCTTGATCATTTTCACCATAACGACTAGGTTGAGATCTGAGACCATCCATACCGGGCATTATTTCGTGATAAACATTTCGTTTAGCTATTTCAATTGCTCCTGGTGGTAATTGAACATTACCTTTGGAATCGAAAATTTGTGAAGAAGTAAAATTACCTGGTGGTATTGGCGCAGTTAAAGGTGGAGCTAGTCCATGCATCAAAACAATCACAATATTCGGGAATTTGTCTATTACATTCAATAACATAGGGCATATAATTTCTAAATTATCGTTATAAACAGTTATTGCAACAGGAACCTTCAATTCTTCAATCAACTTCCATTGCGGATCGAATCTTTTATCATCAAAGTGAAAGAAAGGATGAGGGGATCCCCATTCAGCAGGGTCAGCACCTTGAGCTTTTGCGTTTTCTGGATGCCACGGATCATAATAAATTCCATGAAATCCAAATTCATCAACTTGAGCTTTTAGTGCTTCAAGGCCTTCTTCACCAGGTAATAATCGTTCATCAATTTTCCCAATGGCAGCGAATCTATCAGGATATTCTTTGAGAACCCTTTTGTGATATTTTCCTAAATAACCAGAACAATGTAGCACTTGCATATCAATTCCCAATTGGTCCATTAAATTCAGGTTGTCTTGATATCCCATACCATATTTAAATTGTTGGTTATAGTCATCTAATGTTTCAATATCTTGACTTTCGACTTGGCTAATATGTGAATGGCTATCTACAACCTTAATTGATGAACTCATTTTAACTCCTACTGTATTAAAACAAATGAATTGTTGGATATATTTGTATTATGATTTTAGATGAGATTATACATTCGTTTTTAGAAAAATCAATGTATAATTTTATATTATGAGATTAATAAATTTTGTTCCGATTTTCGTATTGTGTGTATTGTTGATATTTTGTAAAAGTGAAAAAGAAATTGTTCCAGAATCTTCTGTTTTAATTTCTAAATTTGCTACTACACCAGAAGAAATCAATCAATCAATAGCAACTTCGGAAGCAACTCCATCAACTGCAACAGTAATTACACCAACTGCTGAAAGTTATTTTAATCAAGGAGTTTCTTTTGATAGGATACATAGATATAACGAAGCGATTAAAAGTTTCACAAAATCTATTGAATTAAATCAAGATATTTCTACATATTATTGGCGTGGGGAATCTTATAAAAGATCTGGACAATATCAAAAAGCTATAGATGATTTTAGTGTATATTTGAATGAGAATCCGGATACAAAAAATGCAAATGTATTCAATTCTAGAGGATATTCTTATTACCAGTTAAGGAAGTATCAGCAAGCTTTGAATGATTTTAATCAAGCAATCAAATTACAGCCTAGTAGAGCAAATAATTTGCAAGAGTTAATTAATAATGCTAGAAGTGTATTAGGTTTATCTCAACAGGCTATAGATTTGCCTACATTTGAAATAATTAATAAGTATCCTAATCCTAAATTAAATTGTTTAAATAAAACAATGGATGTATTTATAGATGTTTTTGGAATTTGGGTTATATCCACAAAATCAGCGCCTGAAAATTATGTATTACACACTGCTAATGTATTGGCTCAGTTTATAGACAATGATTCAGATGGAGTACCTGATGATGCCGATGTTTTAAATTATTTAGTTGAAAATAATTATGTGTTTCCTGTATGGACTACACGTGACAGAGAAGATTTTTGGAAGGAAGCTCGAGGTACTTATTGTGAAGATAATATTAGAATGCGTGCAAGTATGTATTATGATGAAGACGAATGGGCGATTGGTGGAATTAATAAAAAAGGAAGCTGGGATGTAAATCTTGAAGAAGTATGGCATGTAGTAACTGCAGGTTGGTCAGGGGTTTATCCAGAATATTTTGGTTTAGAAAAACCTTCATTTTTAACTGATGCTATGGATGTTGCTAGAGGAGGTTATTTTGAAATTATACCTTATAAATATCCTGATCAAGCTTGGTATAAATATTACGATAGTTCATGTGTATATTCGTGTCAGGCATCTGAATATATTTATTGGGCATTAATGGCAAATATTGGTGCTTTGGATCCAAAATTAACTGATAAATGTCAGGATAGTTCCCATGAGTGGAATATTTGTACGGCCGATGATCTAAGAGATAAAGATGTTATGATAAGTAAACTTTTAAATGATATGGATTTTAAATTGCCAATTAATATTCCAGATGGATCTTATGGTATAAAGTAGCATGTAAAATAGTTAATAAAATCGGGAGTAATTTATGAGAAATACATTTGATAAAGGACCAGACTCATGGTGTTCTTATGATTATCATGCCAGTATAGTAGCAGGGAAAAATAATATTTTCATTTTACCTACTCACGTAAAAACTGGTGGAGTAAATAATTCTGGATATATATGGGTAGACCAAACAAGATGGAGTGCAGATACTCCTGAAGTTCCGATGTCTATTTTGCCATTTATTTTTTATAGGAGTTGGATAAATGAAGATTCTATTAATTTAGAGAATGCTTCTGTTTCAGTTTATCTTAGAGGAGATGATTTAAATTTATTTAATGCAAAATGTTATTTTTGGATCCTTGGTAATGGATCAAGATGGCACAATATTGCAAACCCATTAGAAATTTCCGAAAGTGAATGGGCAAAGACACCTCAAAAAATTGATATTTCTTCAAACGAATCTGATTGGCATAATAGTTGGAATTCTAGAAATAGATCCTCTTCTTTAATAGAAGATTTAAGAAATTGTGAAAGTTATGGTTTTTCTTTTGTAGGTTTTGAGGAAGAGGTTTCAGGTAAGTTTTCTATGGATGAATTTGAAATAAAATTTTTATCTTAAATTGTTTTTTTGTATTTCTTAAATATAGAACTTGTGCATAATTGACATAAATTAAGCTTATTTGTAATGTATTTGAATCATATATTACTTTTTGAAAGGGGTGTATTATGGGTTCAAAAATTCAGATCGGATCAATGCTAATTATTGGAGCAATTTGTTCTGCTATAGGTTGGATGGGTTTATATCCTGGTGGTCCAGATGATACTTCTGTTGAGTTAGCTCAAAAACTCTTAGATGGTGGTGCTACTGCAAAAATTGCAATATTAATGGGATATGGTGGAATGATTGTAGTATTAACAGGAATGGTGATGTTGTCAAGAGGAATGGCAATGGGAGGTGGTGCAGGATCTTCTTATACAAATATTTCAATGATACTTTTTATGGCAGTTCTTGCTGGAATGGTAACAGCACTTGGACTTGAATATGGTTCAACTGAAGCTGGTTCAATTCAAGAAGCAGCAACACTTCAGGGAATTACGAATGCAGGAGGTGCAGCATCTTCACTTATATTGGGTGTTTCGATGATTTTGTTAGGTGTAGGAATATTTGTTGAAAAGAATTTAAATGTTTCAACTAGTATTCTTGCAGTTATTTCATCAATCGCATTGATTCTTGCTATATTTTTAAGTGGCGATATTTCTATCACTTTACAATGGGTGGGTTGGAGTTTATTTTTGTTGGGCACTATTTTAATTGGTGTTTTCACATTGAGGTCCGATAGTTAATTTTTTAAAATCCTTGTTCTAACATTTAAAGCTCCAGATGTTACTTCTGGGGCTTTAATGTTTTTGGTTATAAATTATGGCACGTTATTTTTCTTTAGAAGAAGCTCAAGAGCTTGTGAGTTGGCTTAAGGAGATTTTTAATTATTTAAATCCATTACTTCAACAATCAGACGAGTTAAATGATAGCATAGAACAGTTGCAAAATCCGGTGGTATCTAATGGTCTGGATGATGTGGTGGTTGATAGAATCACATTTATGTCAAGTGAATTAAATAGAATATTTTCTGAGGTAAATGAAAAAATAGAACTTATTCATCAACGTGGTATTTTAGTAAAAAATCTTCAACAGGGCCTAGTAGATTTCCCTTATATGTACGAAAACAGAGAAGTATATTTATGTTGGCATGTAGGAGAAAATGAAATTAAATATTGGCATGAGATAAATACAGGTTTTGCAGGTAGAAATTTATTATAGAAAAGTTGTCAGGTATTTTAATTCAGAAATTCTACCCATATTAAGATTGCAAAAGCAAAGATTATATATGAAATAACTAAATGGATTCTGCCAAGAATTTTAATGATTTTCCACCATATTTTTTTTGGATGTATCATATTTATCTTGGAAAATTTCAAATTTATTTTTATATTTGCAGGGCCCAAAAATAATAAATTATAAAAGGTATTGGAATGATAAATCCTATCGCTACAATATTTCTAATAATTTTTTGATAAGTGTGCCCTTTTAAAGCTTTATTTGTTTCATTAAACATTCCAAAAGCTATTAATAAATAAAAAAGTGGCAATACTATATTTGTAAATGTTAAGAAAATACTTTTCATATTTTGGTTAAATCAAATTTTGCGAAATTATTTTTTCACATCCGAAGAGTGATTTTTTTGAGATTTCATTTTTTGATCGAACATCATTTTTTGAGATTTCATTTTTTGATCGAACATCATTTTTTGAGATTTCATTTTTTGACCAAACATCATTTTTCCACCATATTTTTTTTGGCCCCAAGAGGAATTATGTTGTTTATGTTTGTAGCAATCTTTCGTGACGTGACTATTTGCGGAATTTAATCTGATTAGTTCTATAGCAGTATATATTTGTGTCATCACAAGAATTGTAACAACTATAATCAGTGTTAATTGTATTTTATTACCCATGTTTACCTCCTGTGTTTTTTATTTTCAAATTTTATTAATTAGAGGTGAGTAATTAATGTTATTGCCCATCAACTGCAATTGCATTAGACCAAGTCCAACCTTCCAAGCCTTTATTTTCACCTTCAAGAATTTTTATTTTAACCAAAGCTGCAGGGAGTTTACTTAAGGGACTACCAGGCCTCATGAGCATAGTGTGTTTGCAGTCATTTGTTGGCCCTCCAATAACTTCTACTTTCGTTCCAATTTCAACAGGAGTTCCAGGTCCTTCTTTGTGTTCATTAATTTCGCAGAAAGGTTCTTTACGTTGTGATTCAGTGTTGTAAGCTCTAACGGATTCTGTCATTGTTGTCCATATACTATGAGGAACTTTTTTTCGTATACAATGAGAAACAGTATCATCACATTTACTTTGCGCTTCACTGGCGCTACCGGCTGCGTTTCCATCCCCTGTGATTAGTTTATTTATATAAATTTTTGGTTCTTGAAAAGTACCCGTCTTACCTTGGATTGAAGTGCCACTTGAACTGGCGCTACCAGAAGAATCTGATGTACTACAAGCAGCAAAAATCAATGTGGTTAATATTGATAATATTAATATATTTTTTATCATTTTTTTCTCGCAATATTTTTAATTTGAATTGATTGAATTTGTAATAATTTAGAATATTATAATCAGATTTTGCATTAAATATTGTACTTTTTGGTTATTAACGATAAAAATATTTATTATTTTATTAAAAAATCAATATACATAAAAAAACAGAATGATTTTTAGTAAATATTAATCTAGTTATTTTTTAAATTTTTTTACCCATTTTATAAATTTCATTTCATTAATATAAGACGGAGCGCTAGATTTATATGTATTTATATTTTCAGGTTTAGGTTTTGGATAAAATTGTAGTTTTTTCCTGACCATTAACCGGAATGCTTGACTCAAAATTCTCATTTCGCTTAGATAAGCGATTGTAATTATACGGAGTAAAGATTTAAATAAGTTTCCATGAGTGAAATTATTTTTCACACCTTCGAAATTAGCTGTAATAACGGGGGTATCATTTTTCATCAGATTGATTGAAATTTTTATATCATTTTCGTTAAATTCGAATTTGAATGTATAATCTCCTGTCATATCAGCGAATGGAGAGACATGGAATTCTTTCTTATTAAAATATGTGGGTACTTTTGTATTTGATTTTTGTTTATCTAAAACGTACGTGTGAGCTTCACCAAAAGTATTATTAACTTCAACTATTACTAGATCGAGTTCGGTTCTTTCTTCATTTAATTGAAAAAAAAATGATGCAGGATTAAATACATGTCCCAAAACACTAGGTGTAGTTAAAATGATCATTGGGTTTTTTTTATTGTATTTTGGATGCGTTTCTAAAAGTTGATTTACAGCAGCTCTAAAATTCGAATGTTTTCCCCCAAGATGATTTTTTGCGTTAATAGATAACACTCTAAATTTATTTAATCCAAAAATGAAGGATGAATTTTGTTCGGTGTCGATATCGATAGCTATCATAACATGTTTGTAATTAAAGCTATGTAATTTTGGTATAAACCTATTATGTTTGAGTTTACCTATATAAATACCGTTTGAGATAGACATATTAAAATCTAGCTAATATTTCTTTAGATACATTTAGACCAGATAAATATCCATCTTCATGGAACCCAAATCCAAAATATGAGCCGCAGAAAAGTATTTTAGATTGCTTATTTAAACTGAAGAGTTCATTTTGCATTTGAATTGCATCTTTATTGAATATTGGGTGAGTATATTGGGTTTGATAAATTATATTTTCTTTTTTTAAAGAATCAAATGGGTTAACAGAAACTATATATTTGTTTTTTGATTCAATTCTTTGTAGACGATTCATATAATAATGCACAGATTCTTGCGCTTGATCAGTAGCTTTTTCAGATCTAATAAAATTCCAAGAAGCCCAAATATTCTTGTTTTTTGATAATACATTTGAATCTGTATGTAAGACAATTCGATTTTTGGAGTATTTAAATGAGGATAAAATTTTTTGATGTTTTTCTGATGGTGAATTTAGCATAGATAATCCTTCATCTGCGTGAGATGCAATAATAACTGAATCAAATTCTTGAAAATAATTATTTTCTCCTTTAAGTAAAATTTTATTATTTTTTTCGGTAACATTAATTATTTTTGTGTTTTTTTGTATGGTACCTTGAAATTCTTTTTCAAATTGAGATATATATTGTTTGCTACCACCTTTAATTGTGTACCATTGTTCTCTTTTAGTAATACGTAATAGTCCATGGTTATGAAAAAATTTTATATAGGAAGTTACGGGATATTTTTTAATTTCTCCTTGAGTTGAAGACCATATAGCTCCTGCAATAGGGAAAAAATAATTATTCATTATAAATTTTGGACACTTTATTTTTCTCAAATATTCTTCAATTGTTAAATTAGAGTTATTTAATTTGCCAGATTGGAAATCCCTTTCTAGTATTTTTGAATACTTAATAATTAGATAAAGTAATTTATAGTGGTTAGGTGAAAATATTTTTTGAAAGGTTGGGATTAGTCCTTTTAAAGTTCCAGCATATTGAATATTTGTGTTTTTGTTATTATAAGAAAATGACATGTCAGATTTGATTAAAGGTACGTTAAGATTTTTTAAAAATTGTGAAAAATTTGGATAATTTTTTTTGTTCATAACTATGAAGCCTGTATCTATGTCCAAATTCCTAGAATCATTGTCTTTTACAGATATTGTATTTGAATGGCCACCTAATTTTTCATTTTGTTCAATTAAGGTCACATGAGATGTTTTTTGTAAATTATAAGCTGCTGAAATGCCAGAAATTCCTGCGCCCACGATAGCAATATTCATGATTTATTTTTTGATTCTTTTGTGAATAAATATTGTTTTATACGCCATTCAGTACCATTTTTGTAACCGAATAACTCAGCGCAAATTATAAAGAATAATTTCCATCGATTAATAAATTTTTTAATGTCTTTTGTTTTGTATTGGCTTGCCAGTGAGTAAGAAATCTCTTCTGAATTTTTATCAAGTTTGTTCAACCAAGCATACAGAGTTTTTGAATAGTGGGTTCCATTTTCTGTCCATGAATCTGTTAAGACAAAGTCGGAATTAATATCTTTGTAAAATCCATCATAAGGCATCATTCCGTTGGTGAAAAAATATTTTGACATCCAAGATGATTTAATATTGTCGAAATCTTGCGGATAAGATTTATGGCTAAATACTTGAAAAAAAAGTTTACCGTTTTGGTTTAGCCATGAGTGTGTAAGTTTTAGAAGTTTGGAAATATTATACATGTGTTCAAACATTTCAATCGAAATAATTTTATCGAATTTGATCTTAGGATCAAAATTGTTTATATCAGAATGAATAACTTCTAAATTATTTAAATTTTTATTTTCTCCAACTTTTTTTATGTGTCGGAATTGATCTATTGAATTAGTTACAGCAATCAATTTGTTTTTTGGGAATTTTGAAGCTAAATGTATAGACAAAGAACCCCAGCCACATCCTAATTCTAAAATTGACTCGCCAGATTTAATTTGAGCACGCTCCAAGTAGTTATTTAAAGATGTAATTTCTGCTTCATTTAAATCTGATGAGTTATTTGGCCAATACGATCCACTGTATTTTAAATTTGTACCTAAAACAGTTTTGAAGAAATATATTGGGAATTCATAATGTTGTTTATTAGCATCTTTTGTAGATTTAGCTAATTGCCCTTTTGAATGTTTTAAACTGAAATTTTTTTGTATTTTTAATATATCTTTTTTATTATTTGAAAATTTAGCTAAATGACGTTTGAGGAAATATTGAATGAATTTAATGAGTATATTTCTTGGAATTAATGAATGATCTATAAAGAATTCGTACCACATAATTTATTTTTTCTGTATGAATATTTGTAAATTGTCGATATGTTTTGTCTCAAAAGCAGCTTCACAATAACTAAAGTAATACAGAAATTTCTTTATGAATGGTTCAGGGAATCCAATTTGGTGAATTTCATTAATATTATTTTGAAAATTTTCTCTCCATATTTGTAGAGTTTTAACATAATGTTCGCCAATTGAGATGAATGATTTTTCTGCAAGATCGCTATTTTTTTTCATTGTGTCTAAGATGTGTTCATGTGAGAGCAATAGCCCACCAGGAAAAATGTATTTTTGTATGAAGTCGCAATTTTTTCTATATTCATCATATCTATCATTAGGTACAGTAATGACTTGTAAGCCTAGACTTCCATTTTGTTTTAAAATTTTATTCGTATGTTTGAAAAAATCTTTTAGCCCAGAATGCCCAACAGCCTCTAACATTTCAACTGAAAAAATTTTATCGAACGAGCCTTTAATGTTTCTGTAATCGTCTAGGACCACATCTACTTGATTAGTTAATTTTAGTTCTTTAATTTTATTTTTAGTAAAATCATATTGATTTTTAGACAATGTAACTGCAATGCCAGTACAGTTAAATTTTTTTGCAGCTCTAAGGATTAATGAGCCCCATCCACAACCTATATCTAAAATATGCTCACCAGGCTTTAGGCCGCTTTTATTGAATAGGTTGTCAATTTTAAAGTATTGTGCATTTTCTAATGTGAGTTTTGGATCATTAAAATATGCTGATGAATATGTCATTGAATTGTCTAAAAAAAGTTTGAAGAATTCATTGTTTAAATCATAGTGAGATCTGATATTTTTTTTGGCATTAGATTTAATATTGAATGATTTGAATTTATGTATGATTCGTGAGAAAAATTTTTCAGGAGCATAATTAAAAACAGGATTTTTGTTTTTCGAAGTATTACTAATCAAGAATGCTTTGAAAACTTCAGTTAAATCGTTACAGTTCCATTTTGTTTCGATAAATGATTTTGCTAAGCCTAAATCATAACCCAATAATATGTCTGTAAAAGTTGACCATTTATCTATATTTATAGTCGTTTGTTTTTGTTTGGGATTAATAATGTCTCCTGAGGGTAATTTGATGCTTAGAGGTATTTTTTTGAATTGCCTAAGTATTAAAGGTGAGAGTTGTTTACCTAGCATTTCAGAGATTGATTGTTTTTGTTTAGTCACAGGATTTACTTTTTTTGAGTAAAAATTTATTTAAAAATTTCTTCAATTTCAAATTGATCATTGATCCATTTTTTGATTATTTTTTTGATTTTAAATTTCCATCTTTGAGTATTTGAATCTAATGATTCAAATTCATTTGCATACAGCCCAATTTTTTCGAGAATTATTTCCCCAATTAAACCATGTCCTGAATCAACAAAATTAAATAGTCCGAACAAAGTGTTATTAGGTATGTATTTGATCAATTGTTTATCTTGTTTTGATCCATATAGAGCAAAAAGTTTCCCAATTTTTTCAGTGTCTTGAAGTACAATTTGAGTGTGTTGGATGATTCTACGGACTAATTCTATTACTTCACCGTTCATTTTAGGAATTAATGATTTGGATTTTTTTTCTATATCTTTGACTATATTGATGTGATTACCAGGCATTTGGAATTTTGTAATTGTTTCTAAGATAGTTAGTAATAAAGTAGGATCTTTTTCTAATTGAATACAGGTTAAGTCTCTGAATTGTACTGTATGTAAAGCTTCTCTACCTTTAATTTTACTTATTGCTTTTCTAGTCCCTGATCTTATTGGGAAGAATTCTAACTGTAACTCATACCAAAAATCTGTAACACATTCTTGAACCATCCCGTATGTTGTTAATGCAATGGGGGAAATATCACTGGAATGTGATTTTAAATAATCTGTTTGTTCTTTAGCATCTTTGATTTGTTGTTCCAGTTCAGATTCGTTGTATCCTAGGTCGAGCAAAACATTTTTAAATGGGTCCATGTGGCCTAATTCATCTGGCACCCAAAAATTTTGAATGTAATTACTTAGCCAAGTTGCTTCAAAGTCTAATGCACCTTTTACGAAAGTATCAGCATATTGTTCTGTTAAAGATTCTGTAATCATTGATAGTCGAAAAGTTTCAATTAATTCAGTTTCTGAAATTTTTGAATTTTTGACTAAATTTTTTGTTTCGAATCCTTCAAACATTGAATTTAAATCAGCTTGGCTGATTGTTTTCAACTTTGGGATTTGTAAGTTGACATAATTTTCTAGAACGTTATATTGATTTGTAGCTGAATTCGTCATGTTATATTTTTGTGTGATTAATATATATTTATTGTATTAGGACTTACATATACATACAATGATTGCTGTATGCAGGCTATTTTATTTCCAAACATTTTTCATAAGATTAAGCCAATTTCCGCCTAAAATTTTTTCTATATGATTTTCTGTGAATCCTCTTTTTGAAAGTTCCATTGAGATGTTTGACATTTTATCAGGAGTTTCTAAGCCTTTTGGGTGGCATGGATTTTCGGGTATTTGGAGTCGGAGATCTGACGGTTTAGTTCCTTGTTGAGATGTAGCAGTATCGAACCATTCACTTGGTTGGTCTTGTGTGTAGTCTGTTCCTATCGCAACATGATTTATTCCAACACGTTCAACCATATCTTCTATTGCATCTCCAAAATCTTCTATAGTTGAATCCCAACCTTTTCTCAAAAAAGATGGCCATGCGGTTACACCAATAACACCACCTTTTTCAGCAATCAGCTTTAAGGCATCATCAGTTTTATTTCTAGGTGAATTAAAGAAAGAACGTGCATTTGCGTGAGTACAGGCAACTGGACTATCTGATAATGCAACTGAGTCTATAGTAGTTTTATCTCCAACATGAGAAAGGTCAATTAAAATTCCGAGTCTGTTCATTTCTTTAATAGCGTCTTTACCAAAATTACTTAATCCATCATCATTTCTTTCCCAGCAACCATTTCCTAATAGATTTCTTTCGTTGTATGTTACTTGAATAATTCTTACTCCAAGATTATAAAAAAGTTCTAGTCTATCTAGATCATTTTCTATAGGAGATGCATTTTGCCAGCCAAATATAACACCTGTTTTATTATTTTTTTTTGCATCAAAAATATCTTGGACATTTTTTATTTGTGTGATTAAATCCGATTTGTTACGGAAACGATGTAACCATTTGGAAATATTATCCATAGTTTCAGTGAAATGTTCCCAAACTGCTATAGTTGCATTGATAGCAGTTACGTTTCCATTATTTAAACTGTCAAAAACGGCTGGGCTTTCCCAGTTACTAACGTTTAGCCCATCAATTACTATCGATTCATCATATATGTTTGTTTTATTTGTCATGTTGGGTTGGAGTATAACATTATTTTACTCTTGATTGAAATAGGAGTAATCATCTTATATAATTCTTGCAATTTATACAGGGGATTATTATCGAGAGTTTTACAATTATGAGAATCAAAGAAATTTTGACAGCTATACTTATGATATTGGTTTTGATGTCTTTATTATTGCCTTTGATTCCTAACTAAAAAATATGAGGTTACAATGAAATTACTCGTTATTTCCGGAGGGAATCATCCATATGAAGAATCTACACCTGTTTTAGAAAAATTTCTTTTAGATGCAGGGCATTCTGTTACGACTTCATGGGATTCATCAATATTATCCGATGAAATTAAAATGGAACAATTTGATGCATTAGTTTTTAATACACAAAGGGCTAATGAAACTGCTTTGTCTAGTCAAGAAATTATGGGCATGAAGGATTTTATTCGTAGAGGTAAAGGTTTTGTATGTATACATATTTCAGGTTGTATTCCAGCTTCATGGAAAGAATATGTTGAAATTACAGGCGGTGGTTGGGATCTCAAAGACAGTTTTCATCCGCCATATGGAAAAGTAGGAGTAAGAATTTCTCAACCAAATCATCCTTGTGTAATTGATGTTACTGACTTTATTACAGACGATGAACTTTATATGGGAATAAATTATCAAGACGGGAATGATGTGTTTATGTATGCTTCCTCACAAGATGGAACTTATGAATGGAGAAATAAAGAAGTTTTTATGCCCGGAGGTGATTTTCCTCTAGGATGGACACGCAACTACGGTAAGGGCAGGGTTTTTGTCACATTATTGGGGCATGATGGAGAAAGTTTTAAGAATTCAGAATTTCAGAAAATTGTTCTTAACGGAGTTAAATGGGTAATTGGCTCTGCTTAGAGTAATTTGAAGAATCTAAGGTTTGCAGAAGTTTTGACATTTTCATAGCGGTGATAGCTGCATTGAAACCTGCGTTGCCTTTGTTTTTTGTTGATGATAGTTTATCAGTGTTTAATTTTTTATTTATAGTGCTACCATCAATTCCCCCAGATCTCTCAAATGCTTGCTTAACAGTGTCAGTAGTTAAAATTCCAAATGTTACGGGAATATTTAATTTTAAGTTTAGTTCAGCCAAAGCTATTGAAGTACTATTTGAAATATAATGGTAGTGGTCTGTTTCACCTTTTATAATGGCTCCGAGGCAAATTATAGCTTCTACAGGTTCTGATTGAGCTAATTTTTGAGCTGCAATTGGAATCTCAAATGAACCAGGTACATAAATAATTTTTATTTCGGATGTATCAATATCTTCTTGTTTGAATGCTGTTTTAGCACCTTCAAGTAATCTGTCAGTAATATTTTTGTTAAACTCTGAGACTACAATTCCAAATTTAACATTTTTTTGAACTTTGTTTTTTTTCAAATTTAATCCAATATATGTCCGAGTTTTTCTTTTTTTGTTTTGAGGTAATTTTTATTTGATTCAGTTGTTTGTGTGATTAGTGGTATTCTTTCAACAATTTCAAGTTTTTCAAATCCTTTTAATCCAGCTATTTTCCGTGGATTATTTGTAAGTATTTTCATTTTCCCTACATTTAGGTCTTCCAAAATTTGAGCACCAATACCATAATGTCGAATATCAGGGGCAAATCCTAAACTGACATTAGCTTCTACGGTATCTAAACCTCCATCTTGTAAATGATAAGCTTTTAATTTATTGTGAATTCCTATACCTCTGCCTTCCTGACGCATGTAAATGAAAACACCTTTACCAGCAGCGGAAATTGCATGAAGTGCTTTTGATAATTGGTCTCCACAATCGCATCTTAAACTATGAAATACGTCTGAGGTTAAACATTCACTGTGAACTCTTACTAATGTCGGTTCTTCTGGGATTATATTACCCATAACTAAAGCGACATGTTCATCTTTATCTACAATGCTTTGATAAGAAATTGCCTCAAAATTTCCGAATTTTGTAGGTAGTTTCGCTTCAGCAACTCGTTGAATAAGTTTTTCAGTTTTTTTTCGATGACTAATAATATCTGAAACAGAAATTATTCCTATGTTATGAGTTTTAGATATTTGTTCTAATTCAGGCATTTGAGCAGCTTCTCCATTTTCGGACAATACTTCACATAGTACTCCCGCAGGAAAACAGCCTGCTAATCTTGCTAAATCTACAGAAGCTTCAGTATGGCCAGCCCGGGCTAAAACACCACCATCTGCATATTTTAGAGGGAAAATATGTCCTGGTTTTCCAAGATCATCTGGTTTTGTTTTTTTAGAGACAAGTGTTTTAATGGTTTTAGATCTATCTTTTGCAGATATTCCAGTGCTTGTGTCGCTCAACGCGTCAACTGAAACTGTAAATGCTGTGGAAAGTCTAGAAGTATTATCTTGAACCATTAAGGGTAATTGTAGTTCTTTTAATCTTTTTGCTTCCATCGGAACACATACTAGACCTCTACCATATGTAACCATAAAATTGATAGCATCAGGAGTTACTTTGTCAGCAGCCATAACAAGATCACCTTCATTTTCTCTATCAGCATCATCTACTACAATGACCATTTTACCCTGCTTGATATCTTCAATTGCTGTATTTATATCTGTTGTTGGCATATATTTCTATTTAAGTCCTTTTATTCAGAAGTTTTTCTACATATTTTGATATTATATCGACTTCGATATTTACTATGTCTCCAATTTTATTGATAGAAAAAACTGTATTTTTTTTAGTATGAGGAATTATTGAAACTGTAAATTCGTCATCCGTACAGTTTACAATTGTTAAGCTTACTCCGTCCACAGCAACATACCCCTTCTCACATATATAACGCATTAATTCTCGGTTAGTTTGGATAGTTATATAAATTGAGTTTTCATGAGGAGTTATTTGAGTGATAGATCCAGTATCATCTATATGTCCTTGAACCATATGGCCATCTAATCCTGAATTGAGAATTAAAGGTAACTCTAAATTAACTGTGTCTTTCAATTTTAAATATTTAATATTTGTTCTTTTTAAAGTTTCTGGAGTAACTTGAATTGAAAATGCATTGGTTTCAATAGATATTATTGTTAAGCATGCTCCATTTAGCGCAATACTACCACCTATTTCTAAGTTTTGAAGATTTAAATCAGTAGTTACTGTGTAAGTGTCTTCTTCTATTTTTGTAATTTTACCAGTTTCTTGAACAATTCCAGTGAACATATATATTTTTGCCTAAAATTTATTACAGTATCCTATCATTGCCATATCATCACCAAATTTTCTCCATTTTGAGTTATGGATTTTGATCGAATCATTTATAGATTCAATTCCTGTTCCGATTACTGGAGAATTTGTATTTTCTCCACCAATAATTTTTGGAGATATAAAAGCTATAACTTTGTCAATTAATTTTTGATCAAATAATGTGCCCAAAAGAGTTCCTCCGGATTCAATTAACACATTAGATATTCCTTTATTATATAGGGTAGCTAATAAATCGGGGATACTAATATGAGAATTGTATTTAGGAATTTTCCAAATCTTTACGTTTGGGAAATTTGAAAATCGTGAATCATCACTACTATTTGTAGCTATAATTGTAGTCCCGGGTTGTTTTAGGATAATTGAATTTAATGGTGTTCTTAAATTTGTGTCTAAAATGATTCTTAGAGGTTGATTAGATATTGGCCTTTCAGATTTATTTCTTGCCGTTAATTTTGGATTGTCTTTAATCACGGTGTTTACACCTATTATTATTGCATCAGAAGCAGATCTGAGTTCATGTACAAATCTTCTGGATTTGTCTCCAGAAATCCATTTTGAGTCACCAGTTTTTGTGGCGATTTTGCCATCTAAACTCATTGCAAATTTTGCTGTGATAAATGGCGATTTTTTTGTCACAAATTTTAAATATCCTTCAAGATTCATTGTTACTTTTTCTGATAACTCCCCAAGTTCAGTTTCTATCCCTTGTTCTTGAAGTTTTTTTATTCCTTGTCCGTAAACATTTTTGTTTGGATCTAAGATTGATATATGAACTTTTTTAATTTGAGATTTTATAATTTTTTCTACACATGGCGGAGTCCTGCCATGGTAATTACAGGGTTCTAAAGTAGTATATAATGAAGCACCTTTTGCTAGTTCTCCAGCTTGTTCAATAGCCATTATTTCTGCATGGTTTTGTCCAGGTGGTTGAGTCCAACCTTCGCCTACAATTTTGTCGTTATTTACTACTAAAGCGCCTACAGCAGGATTTGGGCTTACTGAACCTAGAGCTTTTTTTGATAAGCTGATAGCGCGGCTCATGTAATTCATATTACTTACCGTCAAACTTTTTTATTAAAATCTTTATAAATTAAGCTTGCTTGAGGTGAAGTTTGACCTTGATACTTGGAGCCAAGTTTTTTAGATCCATAAAGGTTATCTGCTGGTGTTGTTAATCTTACATAGGATAGTTGTCCAATTTTCATTCCATAATAAAGTGTGATAGGTAAATTGGAAACATTGCTTAACTCTAAAGTTAAATGGCCTTGCCATCCTGGATCTACATAACCAGCTGTTGAATGTATTAATAACCCAATCCTACCCAATGAACTTTTACCTTCAAGTCGAGCAACTAGGTCTCCTGGTAATCCGATATTTTCTAATGTGCTACCTAGAACAAATTCTCCCGGATGAAGAATGAAAGGTTTATCATCTTTGATTGTGATAATTTCAGTTAAATCATCCATGTTTTGTTTGATGTCGACATATGGACGAACAGAATTTCGAAATACAAGTATTTCATTGTCAAGATGTACGTCTACACTAGCTGGTTGAATACAAGATTCTCCTAGTGGATCAATTTTAATTCTACCGTTAGCTAATTCTTCTTTAATTGATTTGTCGCTCAGAACCATTTCATACCCTATAAATTATTTAATATATGTTTTGATTTATGATTTAGATTGTAGCAGTGCTGCAACGAGTCTGCAATCTGTATTTTTATTTGTTAATTTTAAATCCAGCATAGACTGAAATTTGCAAATTAAATTCTCCAATATTTATGGGAGTTGAACTACTTTCAGCAAAAGCCATAGATTTTAGGCCAATTTCTTGTTGAGGACGTGGCTGTATCTGACTACCTTCAGAAAGATATATTAAATTACCTAATTTTACTTTTGAAAACTCAGCATATAGATTTGCCTTATTTATTGCATCTTCTATTGCCTTAGAAATCAGAGTTTTTTCATATTGTTCAGTATTGTCTACAGTGAAATTAACGCTATTTATTTTTGTAGTAATTTCTTCTTGATTAGTTTTAGGTTTAATTTTTGCTTCTACAGCTATAATTTCGTCAATTAATTCCCCTATTAAATCTAAATCTCTCAATTTTATTGAGATAATATTTGTTACTGTATAGCCTACCAATACTTGGGCTCTGATTTTATCATCCCACGCATATTTAGCTTGTACATTAAATCTTGTGGTTGAAATATCTTTTTCTTGAATCCCCTTAGCTTTTATGACTTTGTTGATTTCTTCCATGCCTAATTTTGCGGTCACTAGTGCTGGTTGTGAATAGCAAGTTTTTACAGGCCTTTCAATGCATGGATTAGTTACTTCTACTCCTGCAGAAATTATTGCTAAATCTGGTTTTGCAGAAATTTCACCTCTACCGGTAACCCATATACCATTTTGGTTACTATTTAAAGATTGTTCAGGGAGTGTGAATTCTGTTTTAAGAGGCGCAGAAGAAAGGTTAGGGGTAACATTTTGAGCTGTTTGTCCTCCTAATTCGGGTGTTCGAGTTTGAGTACAGCCTATTAAAACAAATATGGTTAAGAAACATATAATTTTGATGAATTGATATTTATGCAATTTTATTTCCTAAACTCTTTTTTGTAATTAATGATACTATTTAGCAACGTATCTTTGAGTATAATATAATAGTTATTTGCCTCTGCATAGTGTAAGTATAATATGAGAATCTTAATAAGAGAAATACTTGAGACTTTAATTTTAGCCTTATTTGTTTTTCTACTTCTACAATTTAGTGTAAAAAATTATCGGGTTCAAGGTAATAGTATGCATCCCGGATTCGAGCCGGGGCAATATTTGTTCGTTAATGGTTTAGCATATTCCAGATTAGATGTTTCAAACTTTGGAGATTTTGGTGATGTTTTTGACACTCAAATTGGTGGTAAATATTCTTTTGTTTTGGGTCCACCATCTTATGGTGATCTAATAGTGTTTCAATCTCCTGTTGATCAAAAAAATTTAATTAAAAGAGTAATTGGATTACCAGGAGATACTATTGAAATTAAACGAGGTGATGTTTATTTAAACGGAAATCTTATAATTGAGAAATATGTGAAAAACAAGGACAGTATGTTTTTTGATAAAATTGATGTACTGGATGATGAAATATATGTTTTAGGAGATAATCGTATTTCTAGCTACGATTCTAGATTTTGGGGCAAATTACCAGTAGAGAATATTACTGGTAAAGCTTGGTTGAGATATTGGCCGCCAAATTCTTTTGGTTTAGTAAAATGATTGCTTAGGAAATGTAATTATTGATACTATGAATAATGTAATATAATTTTTCCTTGAAGTTGCTTGGTGCATACTTTAATATTGTGTGGTTATTTTGGGCCCGTAGCTCAGTTGGTAGAGCATCGGACTTTTAATCCGAGTGTCGAGAGTTCGAATCTCTCCGGGCTCACACCTATAAGCCCATAGGTAACCACCAAGTCGTTAATATCTATTTCACTAACTACCATCTAATCACTCATCTAATCAATCATTACCTTTTTGGGGTAATTCTGGGGTATTTTCTTACTTTTCTGCATAATTTCTTTTAACTTGCTGTTTTCTTCTTACTGTTATAGATAAAAATACTGATTAGTCTAATAGAAATATAGTAAAAAAGAAGGTCGATTTGCCTCTTATGTCGCCCTGTATTACCTCCTGTGATAGCCCACTTGCTCGTAAAAGGGCATAATTTATTTTTTTCTATATATCTTTTATATTTTAGTCTTCATTTTTTCCATGTTCACCATCCTCAATCGTTAAAAATCCTGACTCCCAGGAAGGATTGTTTAGGCGTGGTTGCTTGGCTACATTATTGTAAAGCTTCGTCTGATTTTTCCACACCGGCGGGCGACCATCAGCTGGTTCGGTACTGGCTTTACCTGGAACGTCACTGCGGTGGGTGATTAAATCACTCCAACGGGCATTCTGTTGATCACGTTCGAGCTGTCCATCGGGGTCGGGCAGCGTGAATGTGTAGGAATAGAGTTTTGCATTTTTGAGATAGAATTTCGCTAGTATTCCACCTTGATAATCCAGGCTAAACTCTATTGGAAGACGTCCTGATTTCCACTTTACCTCCTGGTCTTTTCCGTTGGCCGTTATGGGGATACATTCTTCGCGAGTGAAGTTTGGAATAGGTTCTCCATAAGGGGTAATAAGCTCAACTTGGATTGAGCCTCCTTCGGCATCAGCGTTCACGAAAATTCCTAGGGGTGGCCCCCAGGGCTTGCAGACAAAGAAACCTTCACTCTCACCAGCGTTTAGAGAGACCCAGTGATCTTCCGGCATCTTCGCGAGCATGCAAAAAGCGATTTCTCGAGCATCGCTGGACTCATTAGAAAGGACTTCTTCCTGGGACCAAGCAGTGTGTCGGTTTTTATGAGCAGAATAGTAGATCCAAGTTTCGCCGTTCAGCACGATAGGACCATTTCTGGATGGAATAATGAACCTATCCAGTTCGCCGTCCTTTCCACTTGAGACTATAGGGGATCTATCAGTCGGTCTTGACCACTCTCTCCCGTCTCTACTGTAAGACAATTGGATGTCGACAGCACCTATCTCTTTGAATGGCCAATCTTCGGGTGGCCGGTTGTTTGAGCTGTAAACTTCCGCTCCCGGAAGGAAATTCATCGTGCCCAACATGGCAAGACAAAAGTCCTCGTAGAAGAACGGAGCCATGCCGTGCAGATTGAACATTTCGGGAGGGTCGTTTTCATCCGGAACTAGAACGCGGCCTTTGTCCTCCCAGTCGATCAGATCATAGCTTTCATAAAGAGACAGGTCGCGCGGGATGTTAGGTACTCGGCGAGTGAATAATAGATACTTGCGTCTATCACGATCATAGATTAACCCCCATAAGTCATCGCTGACACCACGGAGTACCGGGTTTACGTGTTTTGGGCGTTCCCAGCGAATGCCATCGTGAGAATAGGCCAAACATAAGGGGACATGATACCCGGCCCAGCGGTCTTCCCTGCTTTCCACATCGAAGATCATCTTGTATCGCCTAGCGGGAATATCACTGGGATCTATGATGATGTTGTAGTTGAGAGAGAGCATTTCGGGGAAGATGTAATTGTTCTTCTTAGAACCGTTTACTTCTACTAAATTCAGAATTGGCTTTTCCCAGTTGATACCGTCGGTGCTAGTAGCATAGGCAGTTTTTCTACCTCGTTCCCATTTTTCGCCCGGCCTTATTCCAGTAACTACATACCACATTTTGAACAGTTGCTCTTCGTGATCATATACAACGTTGATATAGTTGAAGGTATCAGATTTAAGCTGATCCCACGGGGCGTCGAGTCTGACGACCGGTTCAGGGTGTTTTACTGCCTGATTGACCTTTCTCTCAAGATTGTGTATCTCCATCAGATCGATGTCGTCTATAACGAGAAATTTGTATTTACATACATTATTCATGATATCCCAACTCTTCTTTTTAGTTAAAAATTCAAAACATTTCACTTTAAACTTTTAGAGAGTTTACTATAAAAAAGTTGAGACAGGCAATATTACTGTTTTTAAGAGTTTAAGATGGGTGAAAGAGGTCTAGATTTTAGTTAATTTGTATCTGTTATATAGCCATGACAGATTGATTTTCATAAAAAGGGGACTATAATCTCGTATTATGAAAAGAGTCAAATGGCGTGGAGTATATTTAAACGTACCTGCTAATAAAAAGGATTGGATAATTATAGGCTTATTAGAAGCAATAATTATACTAGGTATTCTTGGCTTTATTATGATTGTTAATTAATATCAACAACATTCTAGAAGATGCTAGAAATAGCTACATGTATGTGTGCCTACTGCAGAACAGCTAAAAAAGTGTATAATTTGAGATTATGAAATTAAGTAAGATATTTTTAATAACATTTATTATTATTTTGTTTGCTGCTTGTGATAACCAATCTTCACCTAGCTCTGTTGTTAAAGAAGAAACGTCAACTCCTAGTAGAAAAGATGATCAAAAAGACAAACGGGAAGATGATAAGGCTCCAACGAATCAAGTAAATAATTGGAGAGAAGTTTATAATTTGCCGTATTCTATTCCATGTATGGATGAGAGATTGGGTAGTTCAGTGGTGCGGGAATTTCAAATGGGTAGAAGGGGTCCAACTCAAGAAGAAATTAATCAAGTTAAGACGTGTGATGTTTTAAAAGACGAAAGTCAAAAGGACAAACGGGAAGATGATCAAAAGGACAAGCGGGAAGATGATCAAAAGGACAAACGGGAAGATGATCAAAAGGACAAGCGGGAAGATGATCAAAAAGACAAACGGGAAGATGATCAAAAAGACAAACGGGAAGATGATCAAAAAGACAAACGAGAAGATGATAAGGCTTCAACGAATCAAGTGAATAATTGGAGAGAAGTTTATAATTTGCCGTATTCTATTCCATGTATGGATGAGAGATTGGGTAGTTCAGTGGTGCGGGAATTTCAAATGGGTAGAAGGGGTCCAACTCAAGAAGAAATTAATCAAGTTAAGACGTGTGATGTTTTAAAAGACGAAAGTCAAAAGGACAAACGGGAAGATGATCAAAAAGACAAGCGGGAAGATGGTCAAAAAGACAAACTAGAAGATGATGATAGAGATGATATGAGTGTTCAGGAACGTATTGAAGACATTCGTGCTATACATGGTGGTTGGATTAAGACCGGAGATCCTAAAAACGATCAATTTATTCTTGGATATGTACCAACTGCGGATGAATGGAGATGTGGAGTTGAAGCTGTTGGGGTAACAATTTTGAGGGCTATCAAAGATGGTAAACATTTAATTACAGATGAACAAAATCAAAAACTTCAACCATGTTTTAGGGCTTCTCCGGAATCCTTAGCTCACCCATTAACTCAAGTATGGGAAGGTCATTGTATACCTTTGGACGTATTTTTGGAATTTCTGGATTATTATCGACCATCATGGGAACAATTGAAGTGTCATTTGAAAGATTTAGAAAGATACGAAATGCCTAATCAAGTAAGGTATGTGATGTTTGCTGATCCCTATGGAATTAGAAATAACAAAGCTACTCTATTTCCTGCAATTTGGGATAGAATAATGACAGATCCATATTTTTCTGATTTAGAGCAAAATTTTTCTCCATCTATGGGGAATATGTCTATGCCTCCATCTTATGACGAAGAATACGATAGTATGAAATGTCCTCAAGCTTCCTTAGATTCAAGTGGAAAATATAAACTTGATGAGTATTGGTTGGATCAGGAAATACGGGGTGCTATGGTAGCTTTTATTATAGAGAAAAAGAAAGGTCGCAGAATTTATGCTGATCTTGATATGTGTTCAAATGCTTATATAGTTCAAGGTAATCTTAAAGATTATGAGATAAACCTTAAGGATGTACAAGAATTTAAGGAATTTGCATTAAACATTTCAGTACCCGCTTATATTATGAAAGCTAAAGCTGCTGAAAAAGCGAAAGCTGAAATGATTCAATTAAATAGCATATTAAATACCGAAATTGAAGTGCCTTTTAGTCAATATTCTTTTTTATATAATTTACCCAAATCACAACAAGTTGAATTAGCACAGTGGTACTTAGATATTGTTATTACTGAAGTAAGGAAATATTTTAAAGGTTATGTATGGGTAGCCTCGAATGTTCATTACGATGATGGTCATCCAGATTTTCCTGCAAGTCATATGAATCCAACTTATGGGCAACATTGGAAAAATCTTTCTTTTGCAGAAGCAGACCATGTAAGTTTCACTTTAGATGGCACTTGTGATTTTAGACACGTAGAAAGATTCTTCGATGTACAACTTGAAGCGATCATGGAGATTGTCAAACGAGATAATGTTACATGGAGTGCTTTGCCAGGATTATTTAAGAGATCTCATGGGCCTGAATTTGTTAAGGGTTGTAAAGATGAATTTGATTCTAGAGAAGTTGAAATGCATCAAATGTATATTTCTAAACAAGAAACTCTTCCAATTAAACCATATTTTCTTAATATACTAGGCCCCCCTAGAAGTTGGACAAAAATTGATGAGGGATATTCACCTACTCAATCTGATGCTTCGCGAGGGGATTGGGAACTTTTCAGTTTGGATGTAATTGAAAAACCAGCTGAAGTACTAGAACTTTGGATGGAATACTCTAAAAATCATGTGATTAATTAGGTAGTAAAAATTGTTTTTGAATTTCAGTCTAAAATTTTTTCA
>VFGW01000017.1 GCA_009392295.1 SAR202 cluster bacterium | reverse complement strand
CCTACTCCTACTCCTACTCCTACTCCTACTCCTACTCCTACTCCTACTCCTACTGACAATATACTAAAAAACCCTACAATACCTGAAATATTTAATAGTTTAAATAAATCAATTGTTAGAATCAACACTAGATCCGGAGCAGGTACTGGGTTCATAATTTCTTCAAATGGTTTCATTGTAACCAACGCCCATGTAGTATCCGGAAAATCAGTAGTTTCAGTCACACTGAATGACTCTACTAGCTATTTGGCATATGTTATCAACAAAGATTCAAACGATGATATTGCACTTTTAAAAATTAATAAACCCAACTTATCTCCTGTAAAATTTGGTTCATCAAAAAAAATAAAAATTGGAGAACCAGTATTAGCAATAGGGTACGCCCTTAATCTGAGAGGTCTTCCAAGTATTACAAGAGGACTTATTTCAGGAATTAGAAATAATTCAATTGGTAACTTAGATGCTATACAAACTGACGCTGCAATTAACCCAGGAAATAGTGGCGGCCCACTGATAAATTTACAAGGTGAAGTAATTGGAATAAATACTTCTAGATCCCTAGATGCAATTGGAATTAATTATGCTATATCAATAGATTCGGCAATCTCTAAGATTCAAAAATTTATGAAAGGAGAAGAATTAACTTCAACAAAAGATGCTATATCTGGGAAAATTCAAACCAAATATATCAACCAGTCATTTCCATACTCTATTTCAATTCCTGAAAATTGGACTCTATACAAAATTTCTGATGAGTTCACATTAATAGTAAATTCCAAAACTTCAGGTGAAATATCGATTAAATCCGAACCTGTACCAAATAATTTAACAAAATATCAATACGCAAGTATAAATACAGAATTAAATCCTAATAATCAAAATATCTCCTACGAATTTCTATCTTCATATAATTATTATGTAGGTAACGGACTAGAAACATGGGCAATAACTAAGAGAAAAAATTATCAAAATTCATCTGAATCTTTCATTCTAACTGACTATTTCTTTATCCATAACAATTATGGATATAAAATCCATACTGAAAGTGAAGACTCGGAATGGAAATCAATTTCAGATGAAATTGATTTGATTCTAAAAAACCTTAAATTTAACCAAGATATCGAAATCATATCAAAAAAATCTAATGCAACTACAAATTATTCCTTATTCAAAAATCCAGAATTTTGGTACAATGTTCATTTCCCAAAAAGTTGGAAAACTGACTTGTCAGACAACGAATTCGTTTGGTTCCATCCTGACACTCTCCAATCCAGATTTGAAGAATCAAATATTGGAATGAGTATTGCAACTTTCAATGTGGATGTTGAAAAATATCCTGCTATCGAAGCCTACCATAAGGACTGGCAACCTAATTGTCCAGAAAATACTACTAAATGTGAAATTGTAGAATTAAAAAATACTACTAGTAATTTCCAGAAAAGTTTAAATCCTTACATTTTGTTTAATATGAAATACGAACAAAATGACATGAAAATTGACTCGGAAGTTTTATGGTACCTATCTGGGAAAAATTTAATTCAAATATCCATATTTTTACCTACAGAATT
This sequence comes from SAR202 cluster bacterium, assembly GCA_009392295.1. Classification (GTDB taxonomy): domain Bacteria; phylum Chloroflexota; class Dehalococcoidia; order Lucifugimonadales. The sequence continues at coordinate 208,303 of VFGW01000017.1, read as the reverse complement.
ATACAGTCAAAATTCTACATATAAACAAATTTTGAAATATATGCAATCTTCTTTCACAATTTACAATTTTCTCGATAAATATAACCAATATTCAATATCTGTTCCCCCAAACTACATGCTTGGAGAAATAAACAACATGGATCTTTTTATATATGAACCAAACGGTGAATTAACAATCAGTGTTGAAGTAAAAGATATTGTTGATGCTAAAAATTTATCCTTAGAAAATTATGCAAATCAAATAAACTTAACAAATTCCAATATTACGGAAAGAAACTGGGCTTTTTCTTACAGAACCAATCCAAGTTATCAAATCAACTATAAATCGAATTACACTTTAAATTCTGAAGAAAAAAGAGGAATACTAACAATCAATTTTTCTAACAAAAAAATCTTCTTGATTTGGATAGAAACTTTGCCAAATTATTGGGAAAAACATTTTACAACTATAGAAAAAATTTTAGAGAGAATTTTTATTAAACATGACAATTAATATGAAAAATTTGACCCCTTGAAATTAGAAATTTCTTCCAATTCACTTAAACTCAAAACTCCTTCAAATCTCTCTCCATAAATTTCCCACGTAGGATATTTTCTAATTTCCTTATACTCACATAATTTGAAATTCGAGTTTTCACCTCTGGGATCACACTCAACATATTTTATATATATAAAATTTTTACCAAATATCTTCTTCTGTTGACTGCAATATGGACACCAAAATGCTCCATACATTACAGATCCAATTTCATTTAAATGTTTAGCAAGAGCTTCTTCTTTGCTTTCAGTATTAATTTTAGGAATCGATTGAACCACATCTGCAGAATCAACTTTTTTTGAACAGCTAGTAAATAAAACTATAAAGCAAAGCAAATAACTGATATTAAAAATTAATTTCATTATAAAGCCAAAGTTTCTACAAATGTTTTTCGAATGCCCAATCTTTTTGTTGTTTACAAATTGAAACAAAAAAGTTTAAACTCTAGTAAAAATATTATATTTAATCAATTAACATCCTAAAGAATCATAAAATGAAAAATAAATATGCACAAAGTTTAATAATATCTACGCTAATTTCATTTATTTTCCTGATTTTAGCATGCTCATCTTCAGAAAAACAATCCGGTATCCAAACAGGAATAATCAAACAACCTGAAGTCACAATTTCTATAGGAGATCGAAAGTTTGGCGGTACATCTGCTAACAAAAAACAAGATATAAAAATCCAATTACCATTACTCCTATGGGATTCTTATAAAAACGAAATGATCAGCCAAAGAACTATTGGTACCGGAATTTCTGCAAAAGCAGAATTTTGTGTAGTAGAGGAGATTTCAGGAAAACAATTGAATGTAAATTCTAACATTGAAATAATTGACGAAAGTACTTGCTTATACTCAAGAATTAATACCATCGATGGCTCACCCAAACACTATATTGTAGGATTAGTTAAAATTAAAGTAATTGATACTGGAGAAGAGGGCTGGACTTGGACAAAGGCAGTTAATTTCTCTCCATAATAAACAGCAAAAAGGTTAGGTAATAAAATCAAAATATTTTTAATATTATTTGTTTTTTCTATATCAATAATCATTGGATGTAGTTCAAGCATTTCAACCCAAACAGGTACCCTTATCGAACCAACAGTGACTATGAACTCAGATTCTGGAGCAAAATTTGGTGGTGGTGCTGCTAGTAAGTCACTTGATATTAAAACAAATTTACCTTTTGAATTATGGTCTTCTTTTGAATTGAAGCAATTCTCTGTATCAAAGGGAAGTTGGGCTGCTACCAAGGAAGAATTCTGTGTAATTTCATCTATTGGATCTCAATTAAAAGCTGGAGAAAAAGTTGAAATCATTGATGAAGCCAGATGCTTAAATACTCAATATGACAAAGGTGATGGGTCGCCATTTAGAAGATTCCCCGTTGGGCTAATCAAGGTACGTGTAATATCTACTGGAGAAGAAGGATGGACATGGGCTAAATCTGTTACATATGACAAATAAATATACAATGAAAAATGAAATAACTATTAGAAATATTAAAACTTTTTTAACTGAACCAAACAACACCAGACTAGTTACAGTAAAAATTGAAACATCTGAGCCGGAATTATATGGTGTAGGAGATGCAACATTTACACAAAGACCTACTGCAGTATATTCAGCGATTAATGATTATTTAAAACCTTTTTTATTAGGTAAAAATGTTAATGACATAGAAGATATCTGGCAAACCAGTAATGTTTCCGCATACTGGAGGAATGGACCAGTATTAAACAATGCAATTTCTGGAATTGATCAAGCGTTATGGGACATCAAAGGAAAAATTGCACAAATGCCTGTTTATGATTTATTAGGTGGAAGATCCAGAGAAGCTGCAGCTGTATATGTTCACGCAAACGGTTCAGACCCTAAAGAAGTTGAAGATAATGCTAGGTCATTTATAGAAAAAGGATTCCACTATATTAGAGTTCAAGTAGCTACGCCAGGCTTAACCTCCAATTATGGATCAAAACAAATTAAGAATTTAAATAAAAAAAATTTTAAAGGACCAAAATGGATAACCTCTTGGGTAACAAAACAAAAAGAAAATTTAAAGTACCAAAAATCAAAAAATACTAGTTTGATTGAAGCATCTCCATCTGGTATTTTTGAACCTAGACCTTACGTTAGGTCAGCATTAAATCTTTTTGAACATTTAAGAAATACCATCGGATGGAATTTCGAAATGCTTCATGATGTTCATGAAAGAATACCTCCAATTATGGGTATATGGTTTGCAAAAGAAGTTGAAAAATACGAACTCTTTTTCTTAGAAGATCTTTTTAGCCCTGAAGATTCAGAGTATTTCAAAATAGTTCGAAATCAATGTTCAACTCCACTTGCTATGGGTGAATTATGGAATAACCAGCATGAATATATACCGTTAATTAAAAATCAACTTATCGATTTCATTAGATTCCATATGTCTCAAATAGGTGGCATTACTCCAGCAAAAAAAATATCTGCAATGTCTGAACTTTTTAATATAAGAACTGCATGGCACGGACCTGGAGACACATCACCTGTAGGGCATGCAGCAAATTTAATGTTAGATATCAATAATCACAATTTTGGAATCCAAGAATATGCAATTCCAGGTCAAAATACATTGGAAATGTTCCCTGGTTTTCCAGAAGTTAAAAATGGATATATGTGGCCGAATCAAAAACCTGGACTAGGTATAGATATTGATGAAAAAATGGCCTCAAAATTCCCATATAAAGAAAGAGCATACGGTGGCTCCTGGGGTCCAACACGAAGAGCTGATGGAACCGTAATCAAACCATAATTTCCGAAAATATATAAATGAAAAATCAATGCCCCAAATGTAAAAAATATCTAAATAATTATGACGCATTTTACTTATTATTAGGAATAATAAATAAATGTAATCGATGTCAAAAAAATCACAAAAATTCTCCAAAATCCAAATGAACTTCTACAAACAAAATGATTCAAAAGATATTAATCAAATTCCAGCACATCACAATGGAGAAGGAACTTTTGATGTTTGTAAATTATTTGATGAGGAACTTAAACTACCTATAAAAACACAAATCTGGGAACTATCACCTGGATCTAGTGAAGGAATGCATCATCATAGTGGCAACAGTGCCTTGGAAGAATTTTATTATTTCATAGAAGGTTCTGGGGAAATGTGGGTTGGAAAAGAAAAATTCTCTGTAACCTCTGGTGATGCAATTTTAATTCCACAAAATATTGACCATGGATTTGCAAACACTAGCAACAAAAAACTAAAACTTCTGATTATTTGGGGAAAACCAAAAAAATAATTATTAACCCAACTCTACAGCAGTTCCATAAATCAAGATTTCTGAAGCACCTTGAGCTACAGTAGAAGTAACAAATCTAACACCTACCACAGCGTTTGCACCTCTAGATTCAGCTTCGGAAATTAACCTAGACAAAGATTGTTCTCTAGTTTGAGCCAACAACTTAGTGTATTCAGTGATTTCTCCACCAGCCATCAATTTAAACAAAGCTGTTATGTCTCTACCTATCGCTCTAGCTCTTACACTACTAGCTTGAACAAGACCCAAAACTTTTTTTATTTCCCTACCTTCAACTTTATTAGTTGTTACAATAATCAATACTCTATCTCCTTAATATTTTCCTCTTCATTGTTCTTTATCTGAATTTGTTTCCAAATAACCCATCCAGCAAGCAAAAAGAACACAAAAGCAATTGAAAAAATTAAAAATTTAAAACCAAATTCCAAACTAGATGAAATAACCCAAAATAACCCCCATATCCCGAAAAAAAATACAGATAAAATATATAAAACAATTACAAAAATTAAAGAAAATGAAAGAAAATAATTTGCTACATCAGATAACAAATCAAAAGCTTTCTTGATTTCATTAAACATTTATTAATTCCTAGAAAGGCGTATAGATGCAGCTCATTTAAACAAAATTATTTCTCTTTGTAAAGCTGGAAATCTTAATGCCAAAGTAATGGCTCTAACCAAAATAAATAAGATGTACGCCAGCCATAATCCATGATTTGCGAATATTGGAATAAAAATTATTGTTGAAATAATAAAAACAAAAAATGAAATTATTGCACCATTTCTCATGTCTCTTGTCCTAGTTACACCAGTAAAAATACCGTCTAATTGGTAACTAAATGCTGATATAACAGGGAGCAAAATCACCCATAGCAAATATTCATTAGACACTTCTTTTACCGCTACTATATCAGTAAGTAATGCAATTAATTTAGCACCAAAAACCCCAAAAAATATGACACAAAACATTCCTGAAACAACACACCAAATTGTTGAATTAATAACATATCGCTTAAACATAGTTCCATCTTTTGCACCTTTAGCTTCTCCCACCAAACTTTCTGTCGTGAAAGCGAATCCATCAACAAAAAATGCAGAAATATAAACAAAATTCAACAAAATTCCATTTGCAGCCAATACTAAATCTCCTAGATTTGAACTTCGATTGATCAACCAAATATGTGTGGCAACCAAGCAAAACGTCCGAATGAAAATGTCGAAATTTAAATTGAATAATTTCAAAAATTCTTCTTTTGAAAACAGTTTAATATCAAATAATCTCATGTTAAATCTTTTGAAAATCATCGCAAATACAATCAATCCAAAAATACAAGCAACCCATTCAGAAATTAAAGTTCCCAGAGCAACACCAGAAACATCCATTTTGTAAAAAACTACAAATACATAGTCTAAAATAACATTCAAACCATTAACCAAAAACGTAATAATCAAAACCACTTTTGTTTTTTGGATTCCAATCAAACAACCTATTATTCCAAAATTCATTAAAACTGCCGGAGCACTAAAAATTCTTATAGACATATAATTTGCTGAAGATTCACCCACATTACCACTTAAACTTAAAACGGGCATAAACAAAGTAAATATTGCATCCCTAAAAACAATTATTAATAATCCAATTAATAATCCCAAAAAAATTGATCGGGAAAATACATTAGATAATTCATTATTTTCCCTTGCTCCAAATGCCTGTGCAGATAACCCTGTTGTTCCCATCCTTAGAAAAATAAAATTCCCATAAATTAAAGTAAATAAAGTAGCTCCAGCAGTAATTCCACCTAAATAAGAAACGTTTCCTAAATGTCCTATCATTGCAGTATCCACAAATGTAAGTAAAGGGACTGTGAGATTAGACAAAATTAAAGGAACTGCTATAAACAAAATTTTTCTATGCATCTTGTTATCGATATAATTATTTTTATAAAATTCCGTCAATAATAAATCTTTATTTTCTATTACTTTAGTTTGGTAAAAACATATCACCTATTCTATTTGAATTGTATTATGATAAACTCTCTGAAACAATATAAATTTCTTTTATTAATAAATCTAGGATTACATAATGAATTCAATTGACTATGTCCTTCTGGTGATAATTTTTTTATCAGCATACAGTGGAATGAAAATCGGAATTCTAAGAACAACATTTTCTATTGGAGGAATATTTTTGGGCTGGCTCTTTGCCGGGCAATTTAGCCCACACCTAGGAGAGATTATTTCCCAATCAATTAGAAATGATACTATCATCACAGTTATATCATATAGTCTAATAATTCTAGCTACAATGATGGTATTTAATTACAGCTATAAAATAGTTAAACCCGTACTTAGTATTGCTACGTTAGGTTTTTCAAATATAATAGATAAAATTGGAGGAATTATTTTAGGCTTATTGATAGGCACATTAATTTGTTCAATAATAATTGTAGGAATCACAAGATTTACTTATGATTTTGAACTTCCAAAAAATTCTGTTTCTAATATAGTTAATAAAGAAATTCAATTTCTTAAGGTAAATAAAGATATTGAAAATAATATTGCTAATTCATTTCTTTCCACAAATACGCTGAAAATAGTTCAAAAAATACCTGCTAGCACTTTTGGATTAATTCCTAATGACTTTAAAACATCAATTCAACTTTTTTTAAGTAATAATAAATAATTGAAAGTTCCTTAGTTTGATTACTCAAAACCCTGTACTAGTACTCAATCAAAACTACCAACCTTTAAATATATGCAATGTTAAGAGAGCTCTAGCGCTAATACTATTAGAAAAAGCAGAATCCACAGTTCATAGTAAGGAATTCATCAAATCCCCATCAAAATCTTTTAATATTCCAATTGTAATCAGGCTGATGTCATACATTCACAAACCAATTCATCCGAAAAAAATATCTAGACAAGGAGTTCTATTCCGAGATAAAAATACTTGCCAATATTGTGGGATATCATCTGAATCACTCACATTAGACCACGTAATTCCAAAATCTAGAGGTGGAAAACATACTTGGGAAAATGTAGTTGCTGCCTGCATTAAATGTAATCATAAAAAAGCTGGATATACACCACAAGAAGCTAAAATGAAGCTTATAAATAAGGCAAAAAAACCAAATATAAACTCAAATTACATACTTCAAAGCAAAAACATAAAAGAATGGAAGCCTTTTCTAGTTTCAGTATAAATTAAAAATTACCTAATCCTAGGTGAATGGGAAGAACCACTTCCAATAGGTTCATTTAGATAAACATCACCGTTTCTAATCTTAATGTTAAAACCACATTCAGGTTTACTACAAACCCAAGCTTTATAATGTATGGAAGCACCTTGTCCTCCAAAGTCAGATAAAGGCAAAAGACTACTACCAGTATCGCATGCTTGGCACTCAGGCCATTGATCATTCCCCACGAAATCCTCCTATGTTAAATAACGCATTAACGTAATAATACTATATAGATCAGTATAACACCAATTAATTCAATTAAACAAATTCAATAAAGAGCCAAATATTATAAACTACTAATCCATGCAGCTTGAAAAGTATTTTCTAATAACATCGCAATTGTCATCGGGCCTACACCACCTGGAACAGGTGTAATTGCAGATGCTTTTTCCCGTACTTCTTCAAAAAAAACATCACCCACTAATTTATAACCTCTTTTTTTATTAATATCGGACACACGATTAATTCCAACATCTATAACAACTGCACCATCTTTAACCATTGATCCTGTAACAAAATTTGGCCGACCTATTGCTGCAATTAATATATCTGCCTGCCGGGTAATACTTTCAATATTTTGAGTTTGGCTATGACAAACTGTTACTGTAGCATCTCCGCCTATTCCTTTCTGTGACATCAAAATAGAAATAGGCCTTCCAACAATCTCGCTTCTACCTAAAACTACTACATGTTTTGAATTTACAGAAATCCCTGAATCCAAAAGAATTTTTTGAATACCATATGGAGTTGCAGGAGGAAAAATTTGCATCCCAGACATTAATTTACCCATATTAACCACATGCAATCCATCAACATCTTTATTTGGATCAATCGAATCAATAATTTTTGTCTTTGACAAATTGCTGGGCAAAGGTAATTGAACTAAAATTCCATGCACCAATTTGTCATTATTTAAATTATGAATTAATTCAATCACATCAGAATCATTCACTGTGTCAGATAACAAATAATCAGTTGCATTCATGCCAATATCTTTAGCAGCTTTTTGTTTAGATTTTACATAAACATTAGAAGCCGGATCATTACCAACTAAAATCACTGCCAAACCAGGAATGACCCCTGTTTTTTCTTTAAGATTTTTTACCTTATCCGAAATTTGCAAACGGATTTTATTTGCAAGTCTAACTCCATCTATTATCTGAGTATCCATTAAAATTCCAAACTTTTTAAAAATTATTCTACTAAAGCTCTCTCACACTTCTGTACTTAAGTTTTTCTAGAAACATAGCTAATATTTTCATAATCAAACTTAAAAAACATTCAGTCCAATATTTTTATAAATCAACATAGAACGACATAGACGTATTATACTATTAGTTAATTTTTTTTATTGAATTCCTAATACTTTGAAATATCTACCTCGTTATAAGATAATATATTTACAAAAACCAAACCTATATATTTCCCAAATACGGAGCATCAAAATTTGATTGTTAATGGAATTGATATAATAGAAATCAATAGAATTAAATCAGTCCTTGAAAAATTCCCAGACAAATTTTTAACGAGAATTTACACTAAAAACGAATTAGATTTTTGCAAAAACAAACCCCATCGTCTAGCTGCTAGATTTGCAGTAAAAGAAGCTGTAATGAAAACTCTTGGAACCGGCATTAAAGGTGTAGGATGGAAAGATATTGAAACTATACGAAAACCTGGTGAAAAACCTTCAGTTAAATTACATAATAGAGCTTTAGAAAAATCCCAAAAGCTTGGAATTAAAAATATATCAATTTCAATCTCACATTCTAAAGAATTTGCTATAGCTTTTGCTATAGCTGAAAAAACTTCTATTTAATCTGAAAACAAAATGAAAATTGTCACTTCTAGCCAAATGAAAAAAATTGAAAATTCCGCTATTAATAACGGAATAAAACAAACAGATTTAATTCATAAAGCAGGTCTGATATTAGCTGAAATCATTAAAGAAAACATAAAAAATGTAAAAAACTCAAACATAATTTTTTTAATTGGATCAGGAAAAAATGGAGAAGACGGATTAGAAGCATCTAAACATTTATTATCTTGGGGTGCAAAATGCAAAATAATCTTTTCATCCGAAAACAAATTCAATATCACAAAAAAAAATTCGAAAATTCAATATTTCAACCCTAAAAAAACCGAAAACACTGAAATATTAAAACAATTCATATCAACAGCAGATATAATTGTTGATGCACTCATAGGTACAGGAACAAACAGGCCAATATCTGGGTTTATGAAATCTATCCTTGATCAAATCAAAAAATTAAATTCAACAACAGATAAAACCCCGATCATTTTCTCTGCAGATTTCCCTTCAGGATTGAATCCGAACACAGGTTCAGTTGATCAATCCTCCATCGATTCAGATTTCACTGTAAGTTTTGGACTTCCAAAAATTGGCACATTATTTTCTCAAGGACTCAAAGCCTCAGGAGAAATATACCTAACAGATATTGGCATACCAAAAAATCTCTCTAAAAACCAATACATTCCAACTGAATTTATTACTAAAGATTGGGTTAGAAACAATTTACCAAAAAGATCCAATTTTGGACACAAGGGAAATTTTGGGAAAGTCTTAATTCTTGCTGGATCAAAAAAATATTTAGGAGCTGCATCTTTAGCTGCAAATGCCGCATATAGATCTGGAGCTGGACTAGTAACAATTTGTGCCCCCAAAAGTATAATCAACTCAATTTCTATTAACTCAATTGAATCCACATTAATACCTCTTTCTGAATCTTCATCTGGAGTTCATTCCAAGCAAGCTGCCGAAGAAATCCTAAATATCATGCCTACTTATGACTCATTTTTAATAGGATGTGGATTGGGACAAGAAAATGAAACGCAAGCAATGCTGAATGAAATTTTATTTCATGGTGAAAAACTTCCTCCAACAATAATTGATGCCGATGGATTAAATTTTTTATCAACATTAAAATCTAAATGGTGGCAAAATTTCAAAAGCCCTACAATAGTAACGCCTCATATTGGAGAAATGTCTAGATTATCTAAATACCCAATTCAAAAAATTAATTCTCAAAAATTTGAAATAACAAAAAAATTGTCAGATAAATGGGGAATCCTAATCTTATTGAAAGGTGCATTCTCAGTAATTTCATCTCCCGAAAAAAATCAAATCGCTATAAGTCCTCACGTAAATTCCGGACTTGCAAAAGCAGGAACCGGGGATGTATTATCTGGAATATTAGCAGGTTTAATGGCCCAAAAAATCCCAATATTTCAATCTGCGAAACTAGCAACATATTTACATGGAAAAACAGGAATGATAACCTCAAAAAAACTAACTCAGCAAACAATGATAGCAACTGATTTACTACACTATTTCCACGAAACTTTCAAAGAAATTCATGAACCGATACCACCAAAACATTTCATTAAATTAAACGATTTATAAATTTGCTAATAAACATCATTATAATTGGCTTTAAGTTCCGGCAAATCTAAAACAAATCTTTCTAAAAGTAATTTAGGATTAACATTGTTATCAAAATACTGATTGATTGAATCTAAATTTCCTATCAATTCAACAATTTTCGAGTATGAAATTTGACTGCTAATTCCATCATATGATTTCTTCATTGTTGAAAATTTTAATCTTGTATAAAATCCTGATTTATAAAAAATCAAATCTCTTAAAAAATCTATCCATAATTGCAATTTAACAGGAAGAGAATTCCTGTCACTACTATATTCAGAAACTAAACTGTCCACATATTTGAATTTTTCATCAATACTTGAATTAATTATGTAATTTATATTATTTATTTCTAATTTCAAATTCTCCACAATTTGAAAATTATTAGCAGCATTAATTGCCCAACCAATTCGACCTTCAGACATAGATGAAATCTCTTGAATCATTTCTTCATTTAAATCAAAATTATTTGCAAGAAAAAGGGTCACATAACTAATACTAGTAGGTTTCAATCTTAATATTCTGCATCTTGAAACAATAGTTGATAAAACAGATTTAAATTTGTTAGTTAATAAAATGAAAATCACATTATCCGGAGGTTCTTCAAGGATTTTTAATAAAGAATTAGATGCTTCTTTGGTCAATCTGTCAATTTGCTCAATAATCACAACTCGATTTTTACCTTCATAAGGCTTAAGGAAAACTTCAGTTTTCAATTCTTTAACCTGATTGATTCCTATAAAATCTGTACTAGAATTTGGAATGATGTGCCTAATATCCGAGTGAATGCATCTTTCTATTCTTATACATTGAGAACAATTACCACATGGCTTTTCTGTTGATTCGCAATTAAACAATCTTGCCATATCAAAAGCCAAAGTAGTTTTGCCAACACTAGTCTCGCCAGTTATCAAATATGAGTGACCAATATTACCAGAATGGAAACTGTTAACCAAGTTTTCAGTAATCAAATCATGATTTACAGTCTTCCACATATTTTAATTTCCTTTGAAAGAGCAATATTTACATTTTGTCCGTTTTAATCATATCTTGATATGTTTCTCTTTCACGAATCAGTTTAGCAGAACCTTCATTTACTAAAGCAATTGGGGGGCGTGGATTCAAATTATAATTACTTGCCATAGATGGTGCATATGCACCTGAAGCAGGAATCGCAACTATATCTCCTGAAACTAGTTTAGGCAACTTTATATCTCTGATCAATATATCTCCAGATTCACAATATTTACCAGCCAAAGTCACAACTTCTTCATTTTCCAAAGAAGTTTTATTAGCAATTACAGCTTCATATTCTGCATCATATAAAGCAGGCCTGATATTATCTCCCATACCTCCATCTAACGAAACATATTTTCTAACGCCAGGAATATCCTTGATTGCCCCAACCGTATAAAGAGCAACACCAGCTCTACCTACTATTGACCTACCTGGTTCAACAATTAATTTTGGAGAATGAAATCCTAATTCAGATAAATATTTCTTGGTTGATTCTACAATGACTTGCGCATAAGATTTAATTGAAGGTGGCAATTTATGACTAAGATAACCAATAGCAAATCCTCCTCCAGGGCTAAATTCTCTAAGATTCAAACCTTCTTTTATAAAAGGCTGTAAGAATTTTAAAATAGTCCTGACCCCTGATTCATATGGTTCTAATTCAAAAATTGGAGATCCAAGATGAAAATGAATTCCAACTAAATCTAATCTTTGAGATTTTAGTAACTGACGAATAGCTCTAGCAGCATCTCCCGTCTCAATAGCAAAACCAAACTTACTATCTAAAATCCCCGTGGTCGTAGCTATATGAGTATGAGGATCAACATTAGGTGATATCCTGATCATTACATCTTGAAATGAATTCTTTGAAGCCAAAATATCTTCTAACAAATCTATCTCATGAAAACTATCAATTACTATCCTAGAAACACCTTCTTGAATAGCGTATTCAAGCTCGTCTCTTGTTTTGTTGTTACCATGAAAATATATTGAATCTGCGGGAAACCCTGAATTAATTGCAACAGCTAACTCTCCTCCAGAAACAACATCCATACCCAAGCCTTCCTCTCTTACAATATTTGCTATTGCAGGATTAAGAAACGCTTTAGCAGCATACAACACACTAGACTCAGAATACAAATTGGAAAATTCTGAAACAAACTCTTTACACATACTTCTCAAAGTTACTTCATCGTAAACATAAAGGGGAGATCCAAATTCTTCCATCAAATCTGTAACATCACATCCGCCTAAAACCAAATGGTCAACTGAATTTACCTCTGATGTTATTGGGAATATAGAATTCTCAAAAACCATATATATATTTCTCCTAAACTGTTATTAGTAATTTAATCCTCACAGATTACCACATCTTCCTCTATAATCTCTCCAGTAGATTCAATTTTAAATGCTTTAACTTCTGAATATTTCACTGAAATTAAAATATATAAAATGTCTAACCAGCCACTTTGAATTGCTAACCTAACATCAGTACTTGAGGGATAAGCTTCTGAATTAGTATGAGAATGATAAAATCCTATTATCTCCAACCCTCTGTCTTCCAAGTCTTTCGTAGCTTTCAATTGTTGTTCAGGATCCATTAAATATCTAGTTGGGCTAGCAACTACATTATCAATTTGATAAACATCCGTAATATGATTATCCTTTCCGCCCAAAATCCCACAACATTCATTTGGATTTTCAAATTTTGCATGTTCCTGTATTAACATTAATTCTTTTTTATTAATTTTCATCGCAACTACCTATATTAAACATCTTAATAAAACATACTATAAAAATAGAGTCCAATACAAATCAAAAACCCAAACTGATTTCAAAAACAAAAACCATTTATAATCAACGATTTGTATATTGAAAAATTTATATTTTAATATATACTTTGAACGTTAACTAAATCAATAAAATGTATTAGTAACTTAATGCATTTAATTTTATTAAACAATCAATATCATCTAAACCGATGTTGGATAACCATAAAGATTAAGGAGTGGGCCATTGAAATGGATAGATTATGCAAGCCCGAATTCAATTAAAGAAGCTGTTGCACTGCTTTCTAATAAAAATACTGTTGCTAGAGCTATGGCAGGCGGTACAGATTTAATAGTACAGCTCAGAGCCGCCCCTGAAAGAATTGGCAATCCCGACGTCGTGGTAGATATCAAAAATATTCCTGAATTAAATGAAATAAATCTAGATTCAAAAGGTTTAACATTAGGATCTGCTGTTCCTATGTATAAAATATATAACAATGAATCAATTACAGCATCATATCCTGCATTGCAAGATTCAACTTCTCTAGTTGGAGGTATTCAAATCCAAGGCAGGGCATCTGTAGGAGGAAACCTTTGTAATTCTGCACCTAGTGGGGATACTATCCCAACACTTATAGCACTTAATGCAACTTGCAAAGTTGATGGTCCAAATGGCTCTAGAGACTTAAAAGTAGAAGATTTTTGTACCGGACCCGGTAAATCAGTCCTTGAAAATGGAGAAATATTGATATCTATTCACATACCAGCTCCAAGTAAAGGCTCTGGTAGCTCATATCTTAGATTCATACCTAGAAACGAGATGGATATAGCGGTTGTGGGAGTAGGAACTTCAATTTCTCTAGATGGTGATATTGTTAAATCTGTTAAAGTTGCTTTAGCATCGGTGGGGCCTACACCAATTTTAGTTTCCGATGCAGAAAAAATAATTGGCAAATCAATCGAAGACGAAGACACTCTAAAAATAGCTGGTGAAGCTGCGAAAAATGCAGCTACTCCTATTACGGATATGAGAGGTACTATCGAATTTAGAAAACATCTGTGTGATGTTTTAACTAGAAGAACATTAAAAATTGCTACAGAAAGAGCAAGAGGTAATTAAATCAATATGTCTAAAAAAATTCACGTTAAAACTACAATTAATAGCGAAGAGGTTGAATTTTTATGTGAGCCTAGGCAAAGTCTTCTAGAATGTCTGCGAGACATCGTGGGTCTCACCGGATCTAAAGAAGGTTGCAATGATGGTAATTGTGGCGCATGTACAGTAAATCTAGATGGCAGAATCGTTGATTCATGCTTAGTTTTTGGTGTTGAGGTTGATGGTAAAGAAGTTAACACTATAGAAGGCGTAGCATATAAAGACGAACTCCATCCAATACAAAAAGCTTTCCTAGAAAATGCAGCTCTTCAGTGTGGAATTTGTACACCTGGATTCATAGTTGCCAGTAAAGCTCTCTTAGAAAGAAATCCAAACCCTACTGAAAAAGACGTACGCTTTTGGCTAGCAGGAAATCTTTGTAGATGTACAGGTTATGACAAAATAGTTAGAGCAGTCTTGGATGCCGCCGAAAAAATGAGGGTTAACTAATGACTACAAAAAATAACAAATTTAAAGTAATAGGAACTCGGCCTATTAGGCACGATGGAACTGATAAAGTTACCGGAAGAGCACAATATGGGGCTGATTTCTCGATGCCTAGAATGTTATCTGGGAAAATATTACGAAGCCCACACGCACATGCCAAAATAATAAGCATTGATACGTCTAGTGCAGAAAAAATTCATGGTGTAGAAGCAATCATCACCGGAAAAGATCTGCCTGAGACAGCAAATTCTGACGGTGAAGACAGAAAGGTTACTTTAGGAGAACTATCAACTGATTTAAAATATCTTCGTGAAGGAATCATGGCAACAGAAAAAGCTGTATTCAAGGGTCAACCTATTGCAGCTGTTGCTGCAACCAATGTACACATAGCTGAAGAAGCTTGTAAAGCAATAAAAATATCTTATGAAGTGCTTGATGCTGTTATTACTGCACCTGAAGCTATGAAAGCAAATGCACCAATAATACAAGAGGACTTAAGAACAACTGAGTTGGGTGAAAAACTCAATTCTCAAACAAATATTGCTGAACACTTACAAGATAAACTAGGTGACGTCGATAAAGGATTTGATGAATCTGACATAGTTATAGAAAGAGAATTCAACACATCTACTGTACATCAAGGATACATTGAACCTCACAATTGTGTCGCACACTGGCGAGATGATGGCAGAATACACATATGGAACACAACGCAAGGTCCCTTCAATGTTAGAGATGCTACAGCTGAAGTGTTAAATGTATCTTTGAGCGCTGTAAAACTTACTCCTCTAGAAATTGGCGGAGGATTTGGAGGGAAATTTGAACCTTATTTAGAACCAGTTGCGGCTATTCTTTCTAAAAAAACTGGCCGTCCTGTAAAAATCGTTATGACACGTTCTGAAGAACTTGAAGCAACTGGACCAACGCCTGGATCTAATATTCGAGTTAAAATTGGTGCTACAAAAGAAGGAAAACTTGTTGCTGCAGAAGCAGTATTAAAATATGAAGCTGGAGCTTTTCCTGGTTCTCCTGTAGCTGCTGCCGCTGCTTGTGTTTTTGCACCTTACAATATACCTAATCAATCTGTTGATGGCTATGATGTACTTGTAAATAAAACAAAAACTGCGGCTTATCGTGCACCAGGTGCTACAAATGCAGAATTTGCAAGTGAAACGATTATTGATGAATTAGCTCATAAATTAAATATTGACCCTATCGAATTCAGATTGATGAATGCATCAAATGAAGGTACAAGAGCAACTGATGGAACAAAATTTCATAATATTGGTTTAACTGAAGTACTTGAAGCAATGAAAAACGATCCCCATTACAAATCTGATTTAAGCAAACCAAAAACCCAAAACAAAATAAGAGGAAGAGGTGTAGCTGTAGGATTTTGGATGAATGCAGGATTACAATCATCAGTCAATTTAGCATTAAATCAAGATGGTACAGTAAACCTTACTGAAGGATCTCCTGATATAGGAGGGTCAAGGACCTCAATTTCAATGCAAGCTGCAGAAGTACTCGGAATTAAAGCTGAAGATGTACATCCTTCAGTTGTAGATACTGATTCTATTGGTTACACATTTGGAACTGGTGGTAGCAGAACTACTTTTGCTACAGGTTGGGCTGCATATGAAGCAGCTAAAGATTTGAAAAACAAAATGATCGAACGTGCAGCATTGATTTGGGACGTAGATTCTAATTTGGTTTCAATGAATGATGGAGTTTTAAATACAAATGGATCGAAAAATAAGTCCATGACATTTAAAGAATTGGCAATAGAGATGAATGGTTCTGGTGGGCCTATCATGGGGCAAGGTACTGTAGATCCTAAAGGTGTAGGTAAATCCTTCGCAGGCTTAATTGTTGATATTGAACTTGATACTGAAACTGGTAAAACTCAAATCCTTAAAGTTACTTGCGTTCAAGATTGTGGCAAAGCAATTCATCCAAGTTATGTTGAAGGACAAATGCAAGGTGGTACTGTTCAAGGTATAGGCTGGGCATTAAACGAAGAATATTACATGGATAGAAACGCAAAAATGTCAAATAATTCCTTACTAGATTATAGAATGCCAACGTCACTAGACCTACCAATGATTAACACAGTGATTGTTGAAGTGCCTAATGAAGGGCATCCATTTGGTGTCAGAGGAGTTGGAGAAGTAAATATAGTAGCTCCTCCTGCAGCTATAGCTAATGCAATTTCTGATGCAGCAAAAATTCGAATGGAAGTTCTTCCTATGAATCCACAAGCTGTACTTAAAACAATTAATGAAAACAATAGAAAGTTATAAAATTACTTTTATATTGCTGGAGATTAACTCATGACTAAAGGTTCTAACTCAACTAACGGATATAAAGTAATAGGCACGAGACCTATACGCCACGATGGATATGATAAAGTGACTGGGAAAGCATTATATGGTGCTGATTTTTCCATATCTGGGCTACTTTTTGGCAAAATACTAAGAAGCCCCCATGCCCATGCCAAAATCTTAAGTATTGATACTTCAGCTGTTGAAAATATGGATGGAGTTAAAGCTATCGTAACATCACAAGATTTACCTCAAACAAATTGGACTAAAGAAAAAGATGCAATAATGGCTAAAACCAAAGTCTTGTACAAGGGACATCCTATTGCAGGGGTTGCTGCTATCAATCACCATATCGCTGAAGAAGCATTAAAACTGATTAATGTGGAATATGAAATTCTCCCAGCTATTTTGACTGCACCAGAAGGTTTAGACCCCTCATCTCCATTAATTGATGAAACTAAAAAAAATAATATTTCTAACCATGTAAAACATGAATTGGGAAACATTAAAAAAGGATTTGAAAAATCTGATGTAATTGTAGAAAGAACATTTGATACTGCAACAGTTCATCAAGGATATATTGAACCTCATAATGCAACTGTTGATTGGAATTCATCAGTTCAAGATGAAAAAGTTAATATTTGGGTCAGTACACAAAGCTCTTTTGATATTAGGGGCAGAACCGCAGAAATTTTACACTTAGATCCTTCAAAAATAAAAACTACCCCTATGGAAATTGGTGGTGGATTTGGCGCAAAATTTGATCCTTACGCTTGCCCTGTTGCAGCATTATTATCCAAAAAAACTGGTAAACCTGTAAAAATTGTACACACAAGAAAAGAAGAATTCGAATCAACTGGTCCTACACCTGGATCTAACATTAAAATTAAAATTGGAGCTACAAAAGAAGGTAAAATTTTAGCTGCAGAAGCAACTTTGGCCTACGAAGATGGAGCTTTCCCTGGTGGTGTAGTCTCAGCTGGAGCTCTATGTGCATTTGCTACTTATGATATAGAAAACGTACTTATTAATGGTTATGATGTTCTTGTTAACAAGCCTTCAACATCAGCTTACCGCGCTCCCGGAGCAACTAATTCAAACGTTGGCACAGAAACTGTAATAGATGAAATAGCCGAAAAGCTTGAAATGGACCCAATTGAATTCAGGTTAATAAATGCATCAAAAGAGGGGGTAAGAAGAGCTGATGGCCCAAAGCACCCTAGTATTGGAGTCATTGAAGTACTCAATGCAATGAAAAAACATCCTCACTATAATGAACCTTTACCTGAAGCTACCGACATCAACAGAGGAGTTGCTATTGGATTTTGGATGAATGGAGCTGGACCCTCCTCTATTAACCTTAGCGTACATCCTGATGGTAGAATCAATCTAATTGAAGGTTCAACTGATATTGGTGGTTCTAGGGCTTCTATTGCAATGATGGTTGCTGAAGTCTTGGGTATTAAAGCTGAAGATGTTACTCCTTCTGTAGTAGATACTGATAAAATAGGTTATACATCTGGAACAGGCGGAAGTAGTGTCACATATAAAGCAGGTGTAGCTGGTCATATTGCAGCCACAAATTTAAAAAAATCTTTAATTGAAAGAGCTGCTTCTATATGGGGCGTATCTCCAAAAACTGTGTCTATGGAAAATGGAATTCTATTCAGCACAAAAGATAAATCCCTGAGCATTTCTCTTAAAAATTTAGCTAAAGACCTAAATGATACAGGAGGACCTATAATTTCAAATGGAGCCACTAACCCATCTGGGGCTGCTCCATCGATTTCGGGGCATATCATTGATGTAAAAGTTGATAAAGAAACAGGTAAAATTGATATAGTAAAATGTACTATTTTTCAAGATGTTGGGAAAGCAATTCATCCCGACTATGTTGAAGGACAAATGCAAGGTGGTACCGTACAAGGTATTGGTTGGGCATTAAACGAGGAATATTTTTATAATAACGACTCCTATGAAATGGCTAATCCCACTTTCTTAGACTACCGAATGCCTTTGGCACTAGATTTACCTATGATAAATACAGAAATTATTGAAGTCCCAAACCCGGCTCATCCTTTTGGAGTTCGAGGTGTTGGAGAAGCTTCAATAACTTCACCGCCAGCAGCAATAGCTAACGCAATTTACAGGATTACTGGAATACGTGTAAATCAACTCCCAATCAAACCAAGTTTGTTGATGGAATCTATAAAAAAATAATGGCAACAGTTTTTATTCCTAGCCTAATGATTGATATGACTTCTGGTAAACAGAGAATTGAAGTTCCAGGATCAAATGTGAGAGACATCATAAATTCTATAGATAAATTGTATCCAGGAGTTAAAGGTAGGCTCGTGGAAAATCATAAAATCAAACCAAATATTTCTGTAGCTGTAGATGGCGAAATATCACCTCTTGGAATTTTAGAAAAAGTTGCCCCAAATAGTGAAGTACACTTCATTCCTGCGGTCGGAGGTGGTGCAAATTAAGAATATAATACTTCAAGAAAGAATAGTGTAAATGTCTACATCAAAAATTAAAGGAATAATTGTTCCAATTGTTACTCCATTATCAGAATCTGGAGAATTAGATTCAAAATCATTGAAAAAACTGATTGATTACTTTATTAAATCTGGCGTGCATGGAATTTGGGCATCCGGAACTACAGGAGAATTTGCAAACCTTACCCTAGAACAAAGATTCCAATCAATTGAAAAAACAATCAAATACGCAAATAATAAAATCCCAATTATTGCTAATATTGCATGTGCCGGAACTCAAGACTCTATTGATTTCGGTAAAAAAGTAGCTGATTTAAATCCTACAGGAATAGCTTGTACACCACCATTTTATTACTTAAATACTCAAAGTGAAATTATTGACCATTATCAAAATATTTCTGATGAATTAAAAAGCCAATTATGGGTATATAACATACCATCTACAGTCAAAAACGTTATACTTCCTAGTACAACATTACAATTAGGAATGGAAAAAACTGTCATTGGAATTAAAGATAGTAGTGGAAGCCTTGAAAATATTGCAAATTTGTCAATATCTGTAAATACAAATAACGTTGATATGAACATCTTCATAGGAAGTACATTTTTGACCGCACTAACTGAGGGCATTCTAGTGGACGGAGTGATACCAGGATTAGGAAATTTAATTCCAAAAACTTTTGTTAAAGCTTGGGAAAACGGATTATTGCAAAAAAAATCTGAAATGCAATTATTACAAAATGAAATGACTAAAGCAGTTAGAATTATGAACCTTGGTGAAAATGGAATTTCCTGCATTAAAGCTGGATTATATTATCTTGGAATTTTAAATTCCGATCAAATGACTAAGCCTTTCAAAACACTAAGTCAAACTGAAAAACAAAAAATAAAAAGTTTAATCAGTGCTTTATCAACATAAATAATATAGACTTAGACTGTAAAAACAAAATATTAAGGATGCAAAAATATGTCAGAAGATTTCAGTTTCTCAAAGTTTGCCGATAATGATTTTTACAAAAAACAGAATGAAAATTTAGTAGATCTTGCAGATCTAACAAATGACACCACGGTAATTGACTTAGCTTGCGCTACTGGTGGAGTCACAAAAATAATTGCAAAAAAAATGACTGGTGCAAAACAATCAATAATTTTTGCAATCGACCACTCTTCATCAGCTCTGAAAATTGCTAAACAAGATTTAAATTCAATTAAAACAGCTGCTATAAAATTTATTCAAAGCCAAGTTGAAAATGTTGCAGATTCAGTAAAAGAAAATGTTGATGCTGTCTTCTTTTGTAATGCTATTCATTATATTAATGATAAAGACTCTCTAATAGATAATATTTCTAAAACATTAAAACCAGGTGGTAAATTGGCATTCAATACATCTTTTTACGAAGGATCGCATCCTTCTGACAGTTTACTTTTTTATAAAAAATGGATGTTTAAAGCTGCAAAAATACTGAAAAAAAATTACGGTATGTTTCCTAAAAAAGAAAACAAAGTAGAATCCAGAATCCATTTAACCCCTGAAGAATATCAAGAAATTCTAGAAAGACAAGGATTCGTTCTTCAAAAACAAAATGTTGCACGTGTAATGGTACCTATAAGCGGATGGCTTGATATAAGTGAATTTAAAGACTTTATCGAAGGAGCAATGCCAGGAGTACCATTAAAAGAAGCTAGCCTTGCATTGCAAACAGCTGTAAAAGAAACATTTAGAGATTTAGCTATCGAAACTGTACCTAGAAATTGGCTAGAAATCGTAGCTGTTAAAAAATAGGATCTCTTATTTTTTATATAGTAGTATCTGAAATATCTATATATTTCAATATCTTAAATATTCCAAATATATCATTTTTAATGATGTTATCAATCTCTAAAAATTTTTCTTCTAGTCTCAAATTTAAGTCTTCAAACAATTCGTACGATTGCTGAGTAGGACGATAATCTCCTCCAGAAACTCCACCTTTTAATTCTTTATATTTTCCATATATCCCCACAGGAATACCTACAGGAGGAGTCTGATAATATGATTTGAAAGGCACTATTTCATTCTCAATTTCTGATAATTTTAGTAATATTAAATCTAAAGATTCTTGAAAGTTATTTTCTTTGTATTGACTAATCTGTTTCACGTCAACTTGCCTAAGTTCATCACGAATTTTTCTAAACCACTTTACCTTGTGAAAAATTTCTAAATATTTTTCTTGTATCTGTTTCTGAAGGTCATATTGCAAAACTAAATCATCTAAAGAAACTTTGGACCTAGGATCTTGTATAAAATTAAAGCTTTGTTCATAAAAATATTCATCTCCTACATTCAATCTAATATTATATGTCCCTGGAATTAACAAAATTGAAGTCTCCTTCGCAATAAAAGGACTTTGACCTCCTGGAATGTCTGGCAATTCAGGAATTTCTTCATTTTTCAAATCCCAAACAATTCGATTTAACCCTGGTTTTAAGGAAAATGTTTTTGTATTTTCTGTATTAAAAATTCGTATTACATGATTTGAAGAATCAATAATCGATATAGACAGTTCTGACTCAAAATTTTCAGGCACATAATAAATTATACTTAAGCCTTCCTGCGGATTTTGACCTGCATCTAAATAAACCTGAATAATCTCTCCCGAATTTAATTTTTTATCGATATATGTAGCTGGTTCTCCAAAAATTTTTGACGAATATCTCTTCCCAAAACTTTCAGTATTAATATCAGACAAACCACCTCCGAGCTGTTGAACTGTACGTATCTTATCAGATGATTTAAATAAAAATGGCTTATCTTTGTTAATTCCAACCCTCAATTGTCTTAACAAATTAATACCTTCTAAAATCCAAAATGATCTACCATGTGTTGCGACAATCAATTCATCATTTTTAATTTTAATATCATAAACAGGTACAACTGGTAAATTTAATTGAAGTGTTTCAAATGAACTTCCTTGATCAAAAGAAATGTATATGCCTTTTTCAGTACCTAAAAACAATATTTCTGAATCCTCAGAATCTTCTCGAAGAACTCTAGTTACTTCGTCAGAAGGAATACCATTGGTCAACTTATGCCAATTCTTTCCAAAATCTTCAGTTTTATATACAATTGAAACATTGTCAGCAAGTTTATATCTTGAAGCAACAACATATGCAATTCCTGGCTTATAATTAGATGTTTCAATACATGAAATCATTGAATATTCAGGCAAGTCATTGGGCGTAATATCTTTCCAAGTTTTACCTCCATCATATGTAATATGAATAAGACCATCATCTGTACCCGACCAAAGAATTTTTGAATCAAATTTGGACTCAGCCAATGCATAAACAGTGCCATAAACTTCCGCCCAAACTCCTTCCGAAGTTATTGGCCCTGATAATTGTTGCTTAGAAGTATCATTTCTTGTTAAATCTGGACTAATTATTTCCCAACTTTCACCTTCATTTGTTGATTTAAAAACAAAATTTGAAGAAACATAAAGCGTTTTAGAATCATGAACAGATATTATGATTGGAAATTCCCAAGCGAACCGATATTTAAATTTTTCAGGTGGAGTATTTTGTTCATATTCAGGCCAAACAGAAATTAATCTCACTTGATCTGTTTCACGATCATATCTCTGTAAAGCACCACCTGGATAAGAGGAATAGACAATATTAGGGTTATTTGGATTAACGGCAATTTTCCCACTCTCAGATAGTCCAACAGTAAAACAATCATCCCAGCGAATTGAACCTTTAGCAGACATACTTGGAACGCTTACAGCACTATTATCCTGTTGAGTCCCGTAGACTCTGTAAGGAAACTGATTATCAGTATCAAGAAAATAAAACTGAGAGGTTGGTTGATTGTACAATGAAGACCAAGATTCACCTCCGTTATATGAAATACAAGCTCCTCCATCATTACCTTCAATTATTCTCTGAGAATTATTAGAATCAATCCAAATGTCATGATTGTCTACATGTGGTGTTACTACTTCTGTAAAAGTTTTTCCCCCATCAATAGATTTCCAAGCTTTATTTGCTAAAACCCAAACTGTTTCTTCATCACTTGGATCAGCAAAAACATGTGTATAATACCAAGGCCTGTCTCTAATATCTTTGTCTTGATTAATTTTTTCCCAAGTTTCTCCATAATCTTCAGAACGAAATAATCCCCCAAATTCAGATTCTATCAAAGTCCACACCCTACCAGGTTTAGCAGGAGATATTGATACCCCCATTCTACCTTTAACACCCTTTGGCAGATCTGATTTTTGTGAAATTTCAATCCAAGAATCACCTCCGTCAATTGATCTATATAATCCGCTATAATTTCCACCACTTTTCATTTCCCAAAAACTACGCCTACCTTCCCATAAACATGCAAGTAAGATATTGGGATCATTTGAATCAATTGAAAGATCAGATGCGCCACTATCCGGTGAATTATATAAAATTTTTTCCCAATTCTGACCACCATCAGAAGAACGAAATATACCTCTCTCTTCATTTGGTCCAAAAGCATCTCCAAACGCAGCAACATATACCAAGTCAGGATTTGTAGGGTGAATACGAATCCTAGAAATATGACGGGTTTTTTCTAATCCAATATTCTCCCAAGTCAAGCCAGCATCTGTTGATTTATATACACCGTCACCAGTAGTCACATTTCCCCTAATACATGCTTCCCCTGTACCAACATAAATTATATTAGGATTTGAATCAGAAACTGCTATCGCACCAATAGATGCCGAATTAAAATAATTATCTGAAATATTTTCCCAAAACAAGCCTCCATCATACGTTTTCCAAACACCACCAGCACAAGCTCCAAAATAAAATATATTTGCATCCTTAGGATCGCCAACTACAGCAACAACCCGACCTCCACGAAACGGACCAATACATCTGTAGTATAAAATATCTTTTAAAAATTTATCCGTATTAATATAAACACCTCTAAATAATTTGTTGAAATAAAATTTCTTTGATTTTTTTGATTTTATTATGTGAATCAAAATGCTTAGCTAAGGTATAATATCATAGTTGATATTAATTTGGGGAAGTGTCGGAATTGGTAGACGAGCATGATTTAGGATCATGTGTCATAATGGCGTGGGGGTTCGAGTCCCCCCTTCCCCACCATATCTTATTATTAAGGAATATTGAAAAAATGGCATATAAAATAGCTATCCTACAAGGAGATGGAGTTGGACCTGAGGTCACTTCTGAATCTATCAAATGTCTAAATATTATTGGAGAAAAATTTAATCATATTTTTGATATAGAATTTGGACTCATTGGTGGAACAGCTATAGATAGCACAGGCAACCCTTTCCCACAAAAAACAGAAATTTTGTGTGAAAAATCAGATGCAATACTTTTTGGTGCTGTAGGTGGTCCAAAGTGGGATAATAACACATTTAATGTACGCCCTGAAGGAGGAATTTTAGCACTCAGAAAAAAATTAAAAACATTTGCAAATTTAAGACCTGTAAAAGTTTTTCCTTCATTAATTAATTCAAGTCCTATCAAACCAAAATATATTAGAGGCGTAGACATATTAATTGTACGAGAACTCACTGGTGGTCTATATTTTGCAAAACCAAAAAAAAGATGGAACACTTCTACAGGACAACGAGGAATTGACACTCTAAAATATACTGAAAAAGAAATAGAAAGAATTCTAAATGTAGGATTTCAATTAGCTCAACAAAGACGTAAAAAACTAACTTCAGTAGATAAATTTAATGTCCTGGAATCTTCTAGATTATGGAGAGAATTAGCTATAAAAATTAGCAATCATTATCCTGAAGTTGAACTTGAACACATTCTTGTTGACAACATGGCAATGAAATTAATTTCCCAACCAAAATCATTTGATGTAGTAGTATCTGAAAACACTTTTGGAGATATTATTTCAGATGAGGCAGCAATAATCTCTAGCTCATTAGGTATGTTGCCTTCAGCCAGCATCTCTAATTTAAATTCAAACAACAAGTCTAAATATAAATCAAAATTCCCATTCTTGTATGAACCAATTCATGGTAGTGCTCCTGATATTGCTGGTCAAAATAAAGCTAATCCTATAGGCTCTATCTTAAGCTTAGCAATGATGCTTGAATTTTCTTTTGGCCTATCTAAAGAATCTAAAGCAATAGAAAAATCTGTGAAAAAAATCCTGTCTCAAGGATACAGAACTGCTGATATTGCCTCGAATCAAGATATTACTGTCTCAACATCTAAGATGGGTGACTTGATATCTAAAAATATATAATTAACTCCCTATATTCAAGGTTTTTGAAAAGAAAATCTCACACTTACTGTACTTAATAATACTGTTAATAATTACATTTCTCATTTTACAATAATTTATGATATAAATAATTGAATAAATATAGGTGTAAAATTTGAGCAATATTTCACAAGTCAAAGCTAGAGAAATCCTGGATTCCCGTGGGAATCCGGCATTAGAAGTTGACATAATATTGTCTAATGGCCTAATTGGGCGCGCAGCTGTTCCATCAGGAGCAAGTAAAGGATCCCGAGAAGCTTTAGAAATTCGAGACCAAGACCAAAATAGATATAGTGGTTTAGGATTACTAGTTGCAATCAAAAAAATTGAATCTGAAATTCTTCCTCAAATCAAAGGAATGTCAATCTCAAATCAAATAAAGATTGATGAAAAGTTATTGGAAATTGATGGCACTCCCAACAAGACCAATTTGGGTGGGAATACAATGATTTGTATATCAATGGCAGTTGCAAGAGCTGGAGCAAAAAATCAATCAATACCTCTATACAAATACATCTCTGAAATAAACCAAGTAAATAAGCTTTCAATGCCTATTCCAATGTTTAATATCCTAAATGGAGGCAAACATGCCATTAATTCAACAGATTTTCAAGAATTTATGTTGATACCTATTAATTCTCAAAAATTTCAAGAATCTATACGTATTGGATCTGAAATATATCAAAAAATTAAATCAATCATCACTGAAAGAGGATTTCAAGCTACAGTTGGAGACGAAGGCGGATTTGCTCCTAATATTTCAAATAATTCAGATGCAATTGATATAATATGTGAAGCTATTAAAAAATCTGATTATATACCTGGAAATGATTGTGTGATCGGAATAGATGTTGCCGCATCTGAATTACTTAATAAAAATCAAGATTATTTTCTTGAAAAAGAAAATGTTACTCTTAAAACTACAGAAATGATCGAAAAATACTCCAAATGGATCGAACAATATCCTATATTTAGTATTGAAGATGGTTTAACAGAAGATGATTGGGATGGTTGGAAAATAATGACAAAAAAATTAGGTGAGAAAATTCTTATTGTAGGCGATGACCTATATGCAACAAATCCTAAAACTTTAAAATATGGAATTTCACATAAATCTAGTAATGCAATTCTAATTAAGCCTAACCAAATTGGCACACTTAAAGAAACATTTGAAGCTATCAAGATTGCTCGAAATTCAAATTTCACTACAATCATTAGTCATAGATCAGGAGAAACAGAAGATACTTTCATTGCGGATCTTGCTATAGGGACAAATTCAAAATTTATAAAATCAGGTGCTCCTGCTAGAGGCGAACGTACAGCTAAATATAACAGACTATTAAGAATCGAAGAATCACTTCAATCTGATCCAAATTACGTGGGATAAAGCAATTTTTAACTCAGGTGATCAAATAATAACTATTCTACAAACTTGAAATCAATTCCATTATAAAAGAAAGATAAATAAATATGCCTGAATGGTGGTTAGAGGTAGTTTTACCTAGTACAATTTTTGGATTAATGCTAATTTTATGGATAATCATTCCTCCAAAAAATAATGAAGATGATTTCGGAAGCAAAATAAGATCTTTAATCATCAAAATGGTAAAAAAATAAAATCTATTCCCATGCAAAACTACATCTCATCAAAATTAAAAACAAATACTAATGATGGAAGAAAAAGACTTATTGGAATCCTATTATTTATTATTATATTAGCATTATTTTTCTCCTTTAATCGACTGCCAAAATTAGATATTGTTGGAGAAGATTTAAGTGCAGTCACATCACCAGGACAACAATGTTTTCAAGGATTTTGTATAGAAAGAGAAGAAGGAACATCTTTCATTTCTAAATGGGTAACATTTTCAACAACATATTTACGTCTAGTTACAGTCGGAATGACTTTTGCGTTTGTAATTGCAGGACTTTCTGAAGCATTTATTTTCCCTCCAAATTCAACTAGAGGTTTCGAATCAGGTAGCTGGTTTTCAAGGACTATAAAAGGGGCCGCTGCAGGTCCTGTAATGAACCTATGCTCAGCTTGTATTGTACCAGTTTCATCGGCATTTCATAGAAGGGCTGGAGTTGAAGGTGCTCTTGGAATGGTGCAAGGTTCTGCCACTATGAATATTCCTGCTTTATCAATGGTGTTCTTTGTATTTAATCCACTACTTGGTTTAAGTAGGCTTATATTAGCAGTAGTCGGTGCATTAACTATACCGCCATTAGTTGCATTAACTATCAAAAAAGAACCCCAACAAAAAGATTTAATTGACATAGTTGAAAATAATACTATTCTGGAATCCATACTACCTTGGAAAACAATCTTCATAGAAACTCTTAGGGAATGGTCAAAAATCACCTTAGGGTATTTAACTAGAATGGGTCCAATCATGATAGTAGCAGGATTTGCAAGCGGTCTCGCAATCCAATGGCTTAACCCTGGAATTGTTAACACTTATTTAGGAAATAATTTACTTGGGTTGGCAATCGCTGCAACTTTTGGAATATTAATTAATGTGCCCCTATTATTTGAAATACCTTTAGTTGCTCTTTTATTACTGCTAGGAATGGGTACAGCACCTGCAGCTACATTACTTTTTACAGCTGCAGCAGCAGGTCCTGTCACATTTTGGGGATTAGCTGGTATTCTCCCTAAAAAATCAATAGCATCATTTGCAATTTCCACTTGGATTATTGGCTTTCTCGGTGGACTCATAGTTCTTGGTGTCGGGACAATTTTATGGAAAGATACACAGCCACTAAAAATACAGATGCAGCAATCAAAAATCAATACTTATTCTGATATCACAGAAACTTCAGGAGTAAATTTCACTACTAATTCAAACCTGCAAAACTATAACAATACAGGAATTGTCATACTTGATTTTGACAACGATAGTTTTGAAGATATTTATATAATTAACGGTGAGGGACCAAATGAATTATTCCATAACCAAGGTGATAAATCTTTCTTAAACGTTACAAAATCATCTAATACTTATGACATAAATGCTTTGGGAACAGGTGGGTGTGCGGCAGATTATGATAATGATGGAGATGAAGATATTTTTGTAACCAATCAAGGCCAAAATACGCTATTTAAAAATAACGGAGATGGAACATTCTCAAAAACTAAAACAAATATTCTAAACGATAATTCCCATTCTATAGGATGTGCGTGGGGAGATATTAATAATGATGGTTGGTTAGATTTAATTTACACAAATCATACCAATAACCCAGTCAACTCAATCAAACTTTTCATCAATACTAAAAACAATGAATTTGAAGAATTCAATTCAATCAAAAATGATCTCACTAATTATATAAATAATAACCTAAAAATACTCCAACCTGCTTTAATAGATATAAATTCCGATAATAACTTAGATGTAGTAATAATCTACAAAAATCTTAATACTAATACTTTAAATCAATTAATTTGGATCAATCAAATTCAAACTTTAAATAACCAAAAACAAATTAACCTTATATTCAACAAAGAATTCCTATTGAGTCCTGAGTTTGACCAAAAATCAAGAGTAAAGAAAATCTACTTCGGAAATAATATTGTTATATCTGAAACTGGAGAAGTAAATTTAATCAACAATCCTATTCTCGCAACATTTTTCAGGCACTTTAAAATTGGATGGGGAGCCATTAATTTTGACTATAACAACGATGGTTATGATGATATTTTTATTTCAAAAAACCCCCCTGATTACGATCAAGAATCAAATAACTCTAATCAATTACCAATTCAACTATCTATCAATGAAGATATTGAAAAATTTAGCCCAATCTTAACAGAAAATATCCCTTCAGATAATACACAAATCAATGCAGTTGCCTATTCCGACCTCGACCTAGATGGCTGCTTAGACATAGTAGTTTCTCCATACAAAGCACCATTAAAAATCTTCCACAATAGTTGTAAATCACAAAACAATTGGTTGAATTTAAAACTTGAAGGAAAATCAATTAATAAAAATGCTATTGGAGCACAAATACATATATCAACCGAAAATGGAACACAAATAAAAAACCTCAATACTAATGTAGGTCAAGCAAGCCAAAGTTCTTCAAAAATACACTTTGGTCTTGGAGAATCAAAATCAATCAAATCACTAACTGTTTTTTGGCCAAATGGAAAAATTTCAGAATACAAAAATATAGATGTGAATCAACATTTATCACTTTCAGAACCAAGAGAATAATACATGAAAAATAGCAAGCCTAATGTAATCATTATTGGCGCAGGTGTTATAGGAGTTTGTTCAGCATATTATCTCCAAAAATTTGGTGCTCAAGTAACTGTTCTTGAACAAAATCAAATCAGTAGCGGGGCTTCATCAGGAAATTCAGGTCTAATAGTTCCATCTCATAGTATTCCTTTACCTAGCCCAGAAGCACTTAAAATGGGATTCAAATCAATATTTCAAAAGCAAAACCCACTATATATCCAACCAAAATTCGATTTAAAATTATTTAGATGGTTATTTAATTTTGCAAAAAACTGCAACCCAAAAAATATTAAAAAAGTAACGAAAACTTGCATAGATTTTTCTCTTGCTAGTGCTAATGAATACAGTAAATTAATTAACGAAGAAAATTTAAATTGTAACTTCGTTCAAAACGGCAACTTATCTTTATTTGCATCTAAAGAAATGTTTAATCAATATTTCAAAAAATACAAATTATTAGAAGAAAATGGAATATCAGTCAAAAAAATGTCAACAAAAGAAATCTGTGACACATATCCTCATGTTAAACCTGATATTGCAGGTGGACTCTTTAAAAAAGGTGACGCACACATTAATCCTCAAAAATTTGTAAAAGAATTATCAAAAATAGTAACATCTAATGGTGGAGAAATTCTGGAAAATACTAAAGTTACAGGATTTGAAATTCAATCTGATGAAATCGTAAAAATACAAACTAAACTAAAAGATTTTTCTGCTGACCACATAATAATAGCGGCTGGTGCATGGAGCCCTATACTTTCCAAAATAATTGGAAGTGAACTGCCTATACAACCCGCAAAAGGATATAGCATCACCATACCTCAAGATGAAAATAAAATTGATACTCCCATGATGTTAGCTGAAGCAAGAGTTGGCGTAAATCCATTATCTGATAAATCTTTTAGACTAGCAGGCACACTAGAACTTAGTGGATTAAATTTTTCTGTAAACAAAAAAAGGGTTCAAAAAATTATTGATTCAGGTCAAGATTATTTGCGAAAAGAATATTTCAAACATATATCAACATCAAAAATTTGGTACGGGTTTCGACCGCTTACTCCAGACGGATTACCAATCATCGAAAAATCTTCAAAAGTTAAAAATTTAACATTTGCATCAGGACACGGAGTATTAGGAATGACATTAGGTCCCATCACTGGATTAACAGTTGCTGAAATAATTACTGAAAAGCCAACTACAATCAATACCAAACCATTTTCTCTTAATAGATTTAATTAATTTCAGGCAACTCTAAACGGCAATAATATTTCCTCATCAACCTCAATACCAAAACCACTCCTGTCAGGAACGTGTACATAGCCGTCTCTGACTTCTAAATTATATTTAAAAGTTTTTCCGTACATTGGATCAGTCGCTCCAGCATAATATTCTAAAATCAACCCATTAGGAATTGCCGTTACCAAATGAATATGTACATCTTGGCTACCATGAGGCGCTATAGGAATTTCATGAGCTTGAGACATAGCAGCAACTTTCATAAACTCTGTTACGCCTCCCATAATTAATACATCTGGTTGCAAAATTGAAACATTTCCTTGTTCAATCAGATCCCGAAACCCAAACTTCGTGTATTCATTTTCTCCTGTAGCAATTGGAATACTTGTAGATTGACTAATAATCTTATGCCCTTTGTAATCATCAGGATTAATAGGTTCTTCAAACCAAAAGATGTCATATTTTTCAATCTCTTTTGCTATTTTTATAGCATCATAACGTTTATATGCACAATTTGCATCAACCATCAAATCAATTTTTCCTCCTAGCGTTTCTCGTACTACACGTACCCTTTCAATATCATCTTTAATTGAAACTCCACCAATTTTCATTTTCACTGCATTAGCACCTAACTGAACAGCTTCTTCCATTTCAGATGCTAAATCAGATAACCCTTTACCTTCCTGATAATATCCTCCAGCTATATAAACAGGAATCTTATCTGTAAATCCTCCAAGTAGTTTATTTAATGGTAATCCTGAAATTTTACCCTTTAAATCCCATAAAGCAATATCGATACCGCTAATTATTCTAGTAGTAATACCTCTACGTCCAACAAGTTTAGGTTGCCACATATTATCCCAAATCTTTTCTGAATTTAATGGATTTTCACCTATAAGCACTTTTTTAAAATGACTCAATATTGTTTGTCCAATATTTACATTACCCATAACTCCAAGAGACAAACCAATTCCAGTAATCCCTTCATCTGTTAAAATTTTAATTAAATCTATTCCACCCGTATCATATACATACATTCCATTTCTGATTGGATTTTGACGTTTCCATTCATAAGATTCCATTATTACATCTACGATTTTCATAAAACACCTAAACTTTCTAAAAATGATATTGATAATTTAACATCAAAAACTCTTAATTTCACCTCAACAGCAGATATATTAACATCACGTTAAGCCCATCAAATTGTTGACATAAACTAAAATTTCATGGATATTGGAATACAATGTTTAAAATTTGGAGGTAATAATTATGCAAGCTGGAATTAAACAGCAAGTATTAGTAGACGCACTTTTCCCTAATTTTGGATTAAATTCAAAATATGGAATCTACGTACGAGAATCAATTTTAATTTTAGGATTTGCTGTTTTAATGTCCCTTTGTGCACAAATAGCAATCAGGATACCATATACCGTTGTGCCTATAACTGGACAAACATTTGGCGTGTTACTTGCTGGCGGTGCACTTGGCAGCAGAAAAGGTGCATTAAGCATGCTAATATACTCATTAATTGGAATGTTTTTGTTTCCTGTATTTGCTCCAGGATCAGAAGCAATTAAAACATCTTTAGGAGATTCAGGAGTATTTCATTTCATATTTCCATGGTCTGGAACACAAAATCTTTTATGGAGTATGCCATCAGGGGGCTATATATTAGGTTTTATTGCTGCTGCATACTTAATTGGAAAATTAGCTGAAAAAGGTTGGGATCGAAAATCTAATTTATTGCTTTCCCTTTTTCTTGGCAATACAGTCATTTATATTTTTGGACTACCTTGGCTATCAATAAATCTAGGTATTGGGTTGTCTAAAACATTAGAATGGGGTTTGTGGCCTTTTCTTGCAGGCGATGCTATCAAACTTGTAGTTGCATCTATGATGCTACCTGCTGCATGGAACTTAGTTCAATTTACCAAAAATAAATAGCTTTCAAGCACAAATGATTAAGTGTGTTAAATTTAACGCGTGGAGTTGATTTATTCTGATGAAATATTTAACTTCAATCTTGATTTGCATAACAATTATTTTCATTTTAAACGGATGTGAAGATAATCAATCTGATAACAGATTGAAATTAAATCAAAACTCCCAAAAAATATCTGATATTTCGCACTGGATAAATACAAATCCCCTCACATTGGAATCGTTGAAAGGTAAAGTTGTTCTAATAGATTTCTGGACATATACTTGTATTAACTGTATTAGAACACTTGATTATCTAAAAGACTGGCATTCAAAATATAAAGATTCAGGATTAGTAGTTATAGGAATTCATACACCAGAATTCGAATTTGAAAAAAATATTAATAATGTTAAAACATTCGTTGAATCAAACAAAATCGAATATGCTGTAGGTTTAGATAATGAATATTCAACTTGGCGATCTTTTAACAATATGTACTGGCCATCAAAATATTTAATTGATCAAACCGGAAAAATCCAATTCCAATACTTCGGTGAAGGTAATTACAATCAAACTGAAAAAAAAATTAGAGAATTATTATCTCAATCTAAAAAAAATATCAGTCATATCCCTATAGGTAATTATCCAATCAAGCCTATAGATCACAGAGCATTTTCAAATGATTATTTACAAACTGTTACCAGAGAACTTTACGCAGGATATGTAAGAAATTTTTCCTTAGCCCAACAAAAAGAAATTCCACCATATATATACAATAATGAATATTATTCTCAAAAAGATTCAGTAATCAATTTTAAAGACCCTGGAAATCATTTGAATCAATTCATATATCTCCATGGAAATTGGTTAAATGAAGCCCAAAATATTACTAAAGCAAATAATTCTAAATCAATCCATGAAAGCTACATAGCAATCCCATTTTTTGCCCGAAGTGTTAATATGGTTACTAAACCATTATCAAATCAAGAATCTGTAAAAATTGAAATAATGCTAAATAACAAATATCTAACTAAATCACAAGCTGGAACAGATATAAAATTCTCTGAAAATGGTATATCTTATATTCATGTTGATCAAGCAAATTTATACAATATTATTAGTTTACCTGAAATACAATCTGGTGAATTGACTATAAGTTCTCAGGAAAAATTCTCTCTCTTTGCCTTAACTTTTGGTGCTTATGTTGATACAAAAATTAATTAATATCAATTTTATAATAATTTTAATTGTTTACGCTTTAATATCATGTGGGATAAATAATTCAGAATCACCGACAGTTCCTCACAGATTAGATATGTCACCTCAAATTGAAAGTGATTATTCCTCAAATGGATTAAAAGCAATTTTATCTACTAGAGACTTAGCTGTTGGAAACCAAAGATTTGCTATCCTTTTAATTTCTAAAACTGGGTTTGTCACAAACGAAACTGTGTATATTTCAACTTCATTCACGGAAAAACAAACACAAAATAAAATCCATCAAAAACAAAAACCTAATTTCTATCAATGGGAAAACCTTCCTAAAGGATCTTATGTCACAAATTTCAATTTCGACCAACCTGGAATTTGGAATGCTCAGATTGAAATAATAGATGGAAAAAATAATATATCTCAAAGTACTAGTATTGAATTCGAAGTCAAAAAAGCTGAATACACAACAAAAATTGGAAAAAATGCTAATCTTTCAAAAACAAAAACAATTAACGATGTAAATTCCTTAAAAGAATTATCAACAGGATCAAAAATTTTTCCAAATTTATATCAAAATTCCCTTGATAACGCAGTGAATTCAAACAAACCAGTGATTGTAACATTTTCTAGCCCTGGATACTGCATAGAACGTTCGTGTGGCCCTCAAACTGAAGTGATAGACCAAATACAAAAATCAGATAACTTGAATTTGTTTTTTATTCATGTTGAGCTATATGAAAATCCTGAAAAAATATTAGGGAATCCAATAAATAAAAAATTATCTCAAGTAGTACTTGATTGGAATTTACCTTCTTCCGAATGGACTTTCATCATAAATCAAAAGAAAATAGCTGCAAAATACGAAGGATTTGTTACAAAGGAAGAAATCCTTTCAGATCTTCAAAAAATACTCAACTAATATATCTCATAGTAAAAAATTATTTTTTAGAAGCTGGTTTGAAAATTGAATCTTTCAAAAAAACAGGCTGACTAGATTTTGATTTTAATAAACGTTTAGCAGCTGACACAAAGAATAAAGTACCAGCCAAACTTAACAAAATCGTTTTTAAAAATGCTCTTCGAGTTTGTATTTCATTATGTCGAAAATCTTTTAACATTTAAATCTCCCCAAAAAGATATCATCAATAATTTTACCATCTTATCAAGCATAATCAATTAAATTTTCAATTAATAATATAATTGATTCAATAAGTAGACCTATTTTAATATAAAGGTTAAAATTTGATAATTAAACTCATTGATTTTAAAGAATAATCACTAAGTACAAACATGAAAAAAATCCGTTCAATTATCCCAACTACTGTTGTTGGAAGTCATGCAAATCCTAGTTGGATGTGGTCAGCAATTAATGAAATTAATTCTGGAAATTATGGCATTACAGACATCAAAGAAACATATGATGATGCTGTTGATATAGCAATTCTTGATCAAACTAGAGCAGGTATTGATATAATCACCGATGGAGAAATGCGCCGCAATAATTTCATACAAAGTTTTTATAAAAAAATGACAGGACTTGAAATTCGTGAACCTCTAAGAAAAACAGGCCTAAAATCATATGATTCTCATATTAGATATATTTGCAAAGAAAAAATCACTCTACCAAATGGATTAGGAATTACTGAAGAATTCTTATATACAAAAAAAAATACACATAAACCAATAAAAGTTACTTGTCCGGGTCCATTAACATTAACCATTCATATCCGGCCAGATCAAATATACAAAAAAAGGCTTGATTTAGCCTGGGAATTCTCAAAAATTATTAATTCAGAACTAAAAGAATTAGTTAAAAATGGTGCGGATTTTATACAAATCGATGAACCTTCATTTGCAATAGTACCTGGAGAATTAGACGAATGGATCAAATTGTTCAATGAAACAGTAAAAGATGTCCATGCAAAAATTGCACTCCATATTTGCTTCGGAAACCTATCAAGTAGACCTCGAGGAAACCGCACTTATAAATGGATGTTTCCAAATTTAAATAACGCAAATACAAATCAATTAGTTTTAGAATTTGCAAATAGAGAACTTAAAGAAGTCGAAATATGGCAAGAATTGTCTCCTGAAACTGAATTAAGTGCCGGAGTAATTGATGTAAAATCATTCTATATAGAAACTCCTGAAAATGTTGCCAATAAAATTGAGGAAATATTAAAATTTGGACCTCCAGAAAAACTCCTCTTAAACCCCGATTGTGGATTTTCACAATTACCTAGATGGATCACTAAATTAAAATTAGAAGCCTTAGTAAAAGGCTCTCAACTCATTAAAGGATAAAAAATAATGCTGAAAATCAGCCAAGTTGCCATAAACGAACTGGAAAAAATGCTAAAAAAATCACCTTTAGATAAAGGCTTATATTATAGACTAGCTATAAAACCTTTATGGACTGGACCTGGGGACTTCGGAATAGTAAAAGACAAAAAATTAACCAGCGACTTAATTTTTGGAGAAAATGCATGTAACCTACTAGTAGATAAAGAATTAGCAAAAGAATTAACAAAATCAACTTTCGATTTTAAAGAAACTCCACAAGGCCGTGGATTCACCTTGGATGTATATTAACTTGTAACTGCACCCTTGGAAGCAGAACCAACTAACTTAGCATATTTTGCTAAAACTCCTCTTTTGTACTTAGACACAGGTGGTTCCCAAGCTTTTTTCCTTTCTTGCATTTCATCCTCCGAGATATCCACGTTAAGAGACCTGCTTTCAACATCCATGTTTATGATATCGCCATCCTGAACTAAACCTATAGGACCTCCTACAGCTGATTCTGGGGCAACATGACCAATCATTGGTCCATATGTAGCTCCGGAAAATCGGCCATCTGTCATTAATAAAACACTATCTCCCAATCCTTGACCCATGATTGCACCTGTTACGGCAAGCATTTCTTGCATTCCAGGTCCTCCTTTTGGCCCTTCATTACGTAAAACTAAAACATCTCCAGATTGTATTTTTCCAGAAGTAACAGCTTCAAATGCTTTCCTTTCGCCATCAAATACTTTGGCAGGCCCAGAATGGTTAAGATGTTTTGTTCCTGCAACTTTCATTACAGCACCTTCAGGAGCTAAATTTCCTTTCAAAATAACCAGCCCGCCAGTATTGCTACGAGGGGAAGAAACATTATAAATCACCTTACCATCAGGCTTTGTTTGAACATCTTTAAGATTTTCCTCTAAAGTTTTACCGGTAATAGTCATCACATCACCTTTGAGTATGCCAGAGCTAAGTAATTCTTTCATTAATACTTTAACTCCTCCAATTCGATCCACATCTGACATAACATATCTTCCGCCTGGTCTCAAATCAGTTATATATGGAGTACTCCTACTTAACCTATCGAAATCGTCAATTGTAATTTTGACTTTTGCCTCATGAGCAATAGCCAACAGGTGTAATACAGAATTTGTAGACCCCCCCATAGATAGAACTACTTTAATTGCATTCTCAAAAGAATCTTTAGTCATAATATCTCTTGGTTTAATATCTTCTTTAAGCAAATGGTACATTGTTTGGCCTACTTGATATGCAACTTCTTCATTTCTTGGATCAACTGCAGGAATAGAAGCAGCGCCAGGCAATGACATCCCTAAAGCTTCAATTGCTGTGGACATAGTATTAGCTGTAAACATTCCAGAACATGCTCCTTCACCCGGACAAGCAACTTTTTCCATTCCTATTAAATCATCTAAAGATAAACTTCCCTGGGAATACGCACCTACTGCCTCATACATATCCTGAATATTAATATCTTTACCTTTAAAATTACCTGGTAAAATAGCTCCTCCATAAACAAAAACTGAGGGAATATTCAATCTTGCCATTGACATTACCGCAGCTGGCATATTCTTATCGCAAGCAGCAACAACAACAAGTCCATCCATACTTTCGCCAAAACAAACTGTTTCAATAGAATCAGCAATTACTTCCCTACTAACCAATGATGCTTTCATTCCTTCAGTACCCATAGAAATTCCATCACTAATTGTAATTGTCCCAAATAAAAAAGGTACAGAATTTTCATCTTTCAAACCTGATTTCACTTTTTTAGCTAATCTATCTAAATGAACATTACAAGGAGTAACATCACTAGAAAGATTAGCAACAGCCACAAAAGGTTTACTCATATCTTCATCTTTTAAACCAACAGCTCTTAACATTGAGCGAGCAGGTGCTCTATTTGGGCCTTCTGAAACAACACTACTTTTCTTTTTTAAATTTAAGTGCTTTTGACTCATTGGTATCTAACTCCAAAAAATTTTAATAAATATTTGCATATATTATCAGTTATTCTATAGTAATATATTATAACTGAATACTAAATTTAAAAACTAATATCAAAGTTACTCTTAATAGACAAAAAAACATGGATATACCATTAATATTTGCATTTTTCTCTGGAATAGCTGCAGCCTTCAACCCATGTGGAGCTGCAATGCTACCAGCATATATAGGTTTTCACTTAGGTACTTATAAATCCGGAGAAAATTTAGTTTCTTTAACACTGAATGGAATCTCTTTTGGTTTGTTATCAACCCTCGGATTCGTAACCCTTTTTTCTTTTGTTGGGATCATATTAGTAGCCGGGGGCTATTTCATAGGTAAATTCTTACCACTTTTTGGACTCCTAACGGGATTATTAATATGTGGACTTGGAATTTGGTTATTAATCACTAAATCGAACATATATATTCAAAGTGCCAGCAAAATTAACATCGGAAACGCTCAAAGTATACGGAATATGTATATATTTGGTATAGGATATGGAATTGCTTCTTTAAGTTGTGCTCTACCTCTATTTTTGGTCGCTGTAGGATTAATAGCTGGAACATCTTTGAGTTCAGGAAAAATCATAGAAACTGTTATAGGATCAATAGCTTATGGACTTGGAATGGGAACAGTATTAATTCTTACCAGCTTAGGAACAATATTTTTTAAAGAAGCTGTTTCAGTTACCATTAATAAATTTATGAAACACGTAGAAATATTGGGGAAATTGTCAATGATTTTAGCAGGTGCATACCTAATACATTACTGGATTATAGGAAAAGGATCATCACTACTACAAATACCCTAAAATTATTTCTCTAACTCAAATGTAGAATGTAACGCTTTAACTGCATCTTTTAATCTAGATTCATCAATAATGCAAGTAATCCTTATTTCCGAAGTAGTAATCGTTTCAATGTTAATCCCTTGATCAGAAATTGCCCGAAACATTTTTGCCGCATATCCTGGAGCATCTTGCATTCCAGCACCTACTATAGTAACTTTTGCAACATTACTAGAACTTAGAATTTTCTCAGCACCAATACTTTCTTTCACTTGATTCACAATATCTAAGGATTTATATAAATCTGTTCTTTTAACAGTAAATGTAATATCTGATTTGCCTGCGCCTCCAGTATTTTGAACAATTACATCAACACTAATATCAGCTTGTGCTAATTTCTCAAAAAGTTCAGCAGATGTAGTAAATCCAGGCTCTAAGCCCAAAACGGAAACCTTAGCTACATTAGTATCCGAAGCAATACCTCGAACTTTATTTTGAATTTCACCTATATTATTTCCCAATTCAGATTCCTTTGTAATCAAAGTTCCTTTATTTTCATTAAATGTAGACGCAACAACTATTCGAACCTGATGGTTCATTCCCATCTCTATTGATCTAGGTGCCATTTTAGCACCATAACTTGCAAGTTCAAGCATTTCATCATAACCTATATTATCTAATTTTACAGCAGTAGTGACAAGCCTTGGATCAGCAGTATAAATACCATCAACGTCTGAATAAATCTCGCAAAATGAAGCACCAAGACTAGCAGCCATTGCAACTGCTGTAATATCAGATGACTGTCTACCTAAAGTTGTAATATCAAAATTTTCAGTAATACCTTGAAACCCAGCCACCACAACTACTCTGCCGTTTGAAATTTCTTTTTCAATTCTATCAGAAACAACATTAGTAATACGTGCTCTACCATGTGTATCATCTGTCATCACTCCAGCTTGAAAACCACTCAAACTAACAGCATCTACACCCAAATTATTCAATGCAATTGCAAGTAAAGAACAACTAACTAATTCACCAGTAGACAACAACACATCTAAATCTCTAGGATTTGGACGATCAGCAACTTGATTTGCTAAATCTAAGAGATCATCTGTAGTATCACCCATAGCAGAAACAGTAACAATTAAATCATTACCTTCATTTTTTTTCTTTAATATCCTATTAGCAACCCTTTGAATATCATTGGGTGTTTTCAAAGAACTTCCACCATATTTTTGTACAATTAAAGACACAAATCTACCTCAAATAAAACATTATTACTATAATATATCAATCGTTGAACCAATCAAAGATGGTTTAGTAACCAGAGTATCTCCTAATATTCCTACCTTAGAAGCTGCATCTAACATTTCGTACGCAATTGTCATCTCTTTACCCTTACATAAAGCAAAAATAGTAGACCCGGAACCTGACAAAAATGCACCATATGCACCAGCGTTTATTGCAGAATCAATAATTAGTCTCATCGACGGGAAAATCGTTTGTCGATATTTTTGGTGTAATTTATCTTCAGTTGCAATTTTTAAATCGTTTAAATTTCCCGAATTAAATGCATTGATCAATAAAGCAACCCGACCAAGGTTATAAATCACATCTGAATATCCAAGTGAATCAGGCAAAACAGATCTAGCTTCATCAGTTGAAATACGTTCTTTGGGAATATATAAAACAGCCGTCAAATCCTTTGGAATTACCACATTAGAATTCAATTTTTTATCTTGAACCACAATTTGAAATCCCCCATACAGTGTAGCTGCTATATTATCTGAGTGGCCCTCTACCTCTGATCCTAAATCTAGCAATTCTTTCATTACAAGTTGCCTGCCACTTAATTCATTTCCTATCAATAATCCGGAAATAATTGCAGAAGAACTACTACCCAAGCCTCTAGAAATAGGGATTTTATTATCACAAGTAATTGTTAACCTTGGAATATCATATCCCCATTTATCCATAACTAATTTAATCATACGATAAATTAGATTAGTTTCATCATTAGGCAGTTCATTTTCACCTTCCCCACTAATTTGGATAT
This sequence comes from SAR202 cluster bacterium, assembly GCA_009392295.1. Lineage (GTDB taxonomy): Bacteria > Chloroflexota > Dehalococcoidia > Lucifugimonadales. The sequence continues at coordinate 166,497 of VFGW01000017.1, read as the reverse complement.
TTTGCTCCCCAATTTCTACTGAAACAGTATTAAAAATATCCAATGCAATTGCCAAACAATCAAATCCAGAACCTAAATTTGCAGCAGTTGCGGGCGATTTAACAATAATTTTTTTACTTGTCATTAATCAAAAACCAATCAACCTAAAATATTTTCCCTAACTTAAACATTATAGTCTTGTTAAAAACAAACATACAATCTATATAAACAACTCATCTAAAATAAATTTAATAATACTAACTAAAACTAAAAAAGAAATTATCAGATATATTAATAAGATTCACTACTCAATTATCTACTAACAAAAAATCACTCCAATTAAACGGGATTTAAAAATTCTGTTAAACTGTAAGAAGTAAAAATATGATTTGTGAATTAACAAAAAATTAAAATTCACAAGCGTACTATATTAAATGACTTCAACATATTCTCCAAAAGAATTAGCAAAACAAATATCACAATATACAAACAATCAAAAAACTATACTTACGATTGGTGTATTTGATGGTGTTCACAAAGGCCATAAACACTTATTTGAAAAATTAAATGATATTGCCTCTAAAACCACACAACATTCTACTGTAATTACATTTATCAACCACCCAAACACCATATTAAATTCAAGTTTTTCACCAAAATATATATATGATATAGAAAAAAAAATTCAATTAATAAAAAATTGTAATATCGATTCTGTTATCCCCATAACATTCAACAACTCAATTGCTAGTTTAACTGCTGAAGAATTTATTCAAACATTAAAAAAAACAATAAATATTCACACTATCGTTTTAGGATATGACTTTGCAATGGGTAAAAACAGACATGGAACTAAAAAAGAAATTGACAATTTAGGTCAAAAATATAATTTTTTTACATCTCACATACCTCCTTATAAGCAAAAAAATGTGATTGTTAGTTCATCTATTATAAAAAAAATAATTTCTTCCGGAGAAGTTCATAATATATCAAATTTTCTCAATAGAAACTTCGAACTGTCAGGGAAAATAATAAAAGGGTTTTCAAGAGGCAAACAATTAGGATATCCCACAGCAAATATTGAAATACATCAAGATATTATTAAGCCTAAAAATGGTATTTATGCAACATTTTCCAATATAAATGGTAAAAAATATTTTTCTTCTACTTCAATCGGAATAGCCCCAACCTTCAAAGAGAAAAAATATTCAATAGAAACATATATAATGGATTTTAAAGAAAATATTTACTCACAAAACATTACTGTAGAATTTATAGAGAAATTAAGAGATGAAATTAAATTTCAAAGTACTAATGATCTGAAAAATCAAATACAATTAGACGTTGAAAAATCAAGAGAAATTTTAAACAACAGTCAGGATTAAATTTTTTAAAATGACAAAATCAGAAAACATTATTACTCCAAAAAGCTTCCTTGAAAGAGGAGTAGCCGAAGTAATTGTCAAAAAAGAATTTCAAAAACTTCTAGAAAATACAAAACAAGCTCCTCTAAGACTCAAAATGGGTTTCGATCCTAGTGCCCCTGATTTACATTTGGGACATGCTGTAGGCTTAAGAAAATTAAGGCAACTACAAGACATGGGCCATAAAGTAATTGTTATAGTCGGAGATTGGACTGCTCAAATAGGTGATCCCAGCGGCAAATCTGCTACCAGGCCAATGCTTACAAAAGAACAAGTCGAAAGCAATGCTAAAACATATTTATCTCAATTTTTCAAAATAGTTAATAAAGATCAAACAGAAGTTAGATTACAGAGTGATTGGTTTGGAAAATTTACATTGGCCGATGTAATTAAATTAACAAGTAAATTCACGGTAGCTCAATTTTTAGCACGAGATGATTTTGCAAAACGTTTTCGAGAAAACCAACCAATAGCAATTACTGAGTTACTATATCCTCTATTACAAGCTTATGACTCTATAGAAATCAATTCAGATATAGAATTTGGTGGAACAGATCAAAAATTCAATCTTTTAGTTGGCAGGGAATTACAAGGCATAATGGGTTATAGACAACAACAATGCTTGTTAGTACCAATATTACCAGGAACTGACGGAGTTAAAAAAATGAGTAAAAGCTTAAATAACCATATCGCATTATCTGAAACGCCTACAGAAATGTTTACAAAAATTATGCGAATACCTGATTTTGCCAAAGAACATAAAGACACCAACAGAGAAATTCACAACGATTCAATATATATTGATGGCCAGAAATCAATGATTATTCTATACCTGGAGCTATTAACTGATACACCTCAAAAAGATTTGATGGAAATTAATCAAGCTATAAAATCCCATTCAGTTAATCCAATAGAAATTAAAAAGCTATTGGCAAAAAAAATTATCACTGAAATTCATGATAAAAATCAGGCAATAATTGCCGAAAAGAATTTCCAAAATATTGTACAACACAGAGTGATTCCTGATGATATAAAAATCTATAATTTATCTAACTTACCCAATATAAAGTCAATATCTTTACAAAAATTCTTAGTGGAAATCAAACTAGCTAATAGCTCTAGTGAAGCAAAACGCTTGATTACCCAAAACGCTGTTAAATTAAACGAAGCAACCTTAGATTCCAGCTTCAAGCCTAGTACAATAAAAAGTGGAAATATTATTAGGGTTGGTAGAAAATTAATCATGAAATTCAGGTAAAAATTACAAATTAAAAAGCCCACTATTCAATATAAAAATAATTAGAAATAAAAACCTTCTATTCCATAAATGTAGAAGAGTTCAAAGAAATCAACTATTATTTATTGTTATGAATCCTAACTCTTTAAAATTAATTTTCATGGGTAGCCCTGAGTACACACTCCCAATAATAAAAGAATTATTTAATTCTAATCACTCAGTTTTAGCAGTTTTTACAGAACCAGATAAATTAATTAAAAGAAAAAATGTGACAGTAGAAAACCCCATAAAGGCATACTGTGAACAAACCAACATCCCTGTATTTCAATTCAACAAACACAATACAGAAGCAATTTTTCAAAAAGTCGAAAAAATACAACCCGAAGCCGCAATTATTGCCTCCTACGGAATACTTCTCCCAAAAAAAATTTTAGATATTCCTCCTCTAGGATGCATCAACGTACATCCCTCTTTGCTACCAAAATATAGAGGCCCATCTCCCATTCCAACTGCTTTACTTAATGAAGATTATAATTCGGGAGTATCTATAATGAAATTAGACGCAGGGATGGATACTGGACCTATTATTGCGCAAGAAAAATTCTTAATCGATTCAAAACAAAACGCATCTGATTTAACAAAAATATTTTTCGAAATAGGAGGTAGACTTATAAAAAAAATTCTTCCTGATTTTGCTTCTGGCAAAATAAAAGCTATTCCTCAAGATAATCAAAAAGCAACCATCACCACCAAAATTAAAAAAACCGATGGTTTAATCGACTGGTCAAATACATCTCAGTATATTAAAAATCAAATAAGAGCTTTCACTCCCTGGCCTGGTACTTACACATACTGGCAAGGTAGAAGAATAATTATTCATGAAGGAAACGAATATAATAATAATTCAAAAGGCAAATCAACTCCAGGAATGATAATTGAACTACCAAATCAGTCAATCGGCGTTGTTACCTCAACAAATTTTTTCGAATTAAAAAAACTACAATTAGAAGGGAAAAAAGTTTTATCAATAAGCGAATTTATAATTGGATATCCTAATCTAATCAATTCTTATTTTGAAAATAAAAAATAAATGCTGACTTCAGACTTTGACTACAATCTTCCGCAAGAGTTAATTGCGCAACATCCTATATCTATCAGAGATACTTCCAAATTAATGGTTCTAAATAAAATTTCAGGAGAAATTCAACACTCAACATTTCATGAAATCACAAAATTTCTGAAAAAAAACGATTTACTAGTTTTTAATGACACTAAAGTTTTACAAGCAAAAATAAAAGGATATTCTCCGAATATTAAAAAAAATCTGGAAATTCTCCTTACAGAAAAAATTGACTCAAAAAACTGGAAATGCTTAATCAAAAACAGTAAAAAAATCCCTGACAATTCAAACATTAAAATTAATTTAGATACTAAAAAAATTTCTGTAGATATCAAGATAAAACAAACTCTTTCAGACGGATCTAGAATAATTCAATTTTTTGAGGATATTGATCTTAATACAATTGGGGTAGTTCCTTTACCTCCATATATTAAAACTAATATCAAAAATTCACAACGATACCAAACAATATATGCCAAACACGACGGTAGTATAGCTGCCCCAACTGCTGGATTGCATTTTACTGAAGAAATTTTAAAAAAAATAAATTCTATTGGAGTAAATTTTGCTTTCGTAACTTTACATATTGGAATTGGAACTTTCAGGCCTATTTATTCAAAAGATCCATTAAAACACAAAATGCATCCTGAAAGATGGCAAATCAACCAATTAGCTGCAGATAAAATTAACACTGCTAAACAAAATGGACATCGCATAATAGCTGTTGGAACAACCACAACCCGATTACTAGAAAATTCTATAGATCAAATTGGCAAACCGTTAAATCCTGGAAATGGATTAGCAAAAAATTTCATTTTGCCTGGATATAACTTTAAAGTTGTGGATGGTTTAATTACAAATTTTCATTTGCCCAAATCAACTTTATTAATGATGGTATCAGCTATGGCAGGGAAAGAAAATATTTTTTCTGCATATCAAAATGCCATCAAAAATAATTACAGATTCTATTCTTTTGGAGATTCAATGTTAATTACATAATTCCAATCCTAAAAAATATCAATCCAAATGATATAATCAGAAAATTAATTACTTTTATTAATAAGGAATATATAACTAATGCTCAATCCAACTAAGACTTCAGGTGTGTATAAAAAAATTGGCATACAGCCGATTATTAACGCCTCTGGCACTACAACTAAGTGGGGAGGTTCAAAACTCAGGCCAGAAATTACGGAAGCAATGAATGAAGCTAGTAACGTCATGGTTGATTTAGCAGAATTGAATCATAAAGCTGGAGAAATATTAGCCAAATTAACAAACTCAGAAGCAGGTTTTGTTTGCGGTGGATCTGCTGCAGGATTAGTTTTGCAAGCAGCAGCATGTATTGCAGGAAATGATCCAAAAAAAATGTCAAAACTACCTGATACAGAAGGAATGAAAAATGAAATAATTATTCAAAATGCACATAGATTTTCTTACGACCAAGCATATACTATAGCTGGAGGAAAATTAATCTCTGTTGGACATGCAAGAACATGCTTGCCATGGCAACTGGAAGCAGCAATCAATGAGAAAACTGCTGCTATTGTATATTTATCAGCTCCCCATACTTCACGTGCTGCATTAACATTTAAACAAGTTAAAGAAATTGCTGATAAAAACAATTTACCTGTCATAGTTGATGCGGCAACAACAGTCCCTCCCAGAGCTAATTTAAAAAAATTTAGTGAACTAGGTGCTGACCTAGTCATAATTAGTGGCGGTAAAGGTATAAGGGGGCCTCAAGGAACAGGCATTTTAGTTGGGAAAAAAAATTTAATCCAAGCTTGTGCAGCAAATGCTTCCCCAAATCCTTTTATCGGAAGAAGTATGAAAGTAGCAAAAGAAGAAATTATAGGCCTGATCACTGCTCTAGAAATCTTTGTGTCCGAAAATGAAAAAATTCAATTTGATAGATTTCGAAAAATGTCTCAAATGGTAGTAGATTTATTAAAAGATGTACCTGGAATTAAAGTGAGTGTAGAAGAAGATGAATATGACTACCTCAATCCTATGGCAATAATTAAATTCCAATCTGGCTGGAAAGGACCCTATAGAGATGAATTACAAGAAATTCTACTGCAAAAAAACCCAAGAATTTATATTAGAGCACTTGCAGGTCAAGATGAAACCGGAATAGATCCATTTAACATAGATGATCACGAAATGGAAATAATTATTGAACGACTGCAAGAAACTTTTTCAAAATATAAATAATTTAAATGAATAACAAATATTATAAATTCAATTTTGTAGTCATTTACATACTTTTTGTAATCTCTTCAATTACATGTACTACACGAACACAAGTAAATACAAACCCAACAACTCCATCTGGACAAAATGAAAAAAATTCAATAAAAATCCAAAATACTCCATCTAAAAAAAATGTCTCTGAAAAATTTACAATATTAAAAAAATCTACATTAATTGGTTCCCGTAGTAATGCTAATGATACTCTAATACCTCTTTTAGATTCAGGAAATATTAAAATCAGCGATTTTGAAAATTCTATAGTAGTCCTAAATTTTTGGGCATCATGGTGTGGACCCTGTAGATGGGAAATGCCATTTTTTGAAGATATACATCAAAAATTCAAAAACAAAAACGTTACTGTTATTGGAATATCTGTATCAGATCCAATTCCAACTGCAAAAGCCTTTGCTAAACAAACTAATGTATCTTACACATTAGCATCAGACTCAGAAGGTAAAATTACAAGAGAATATAATGTATTACAATTGCCTACAACTTTTATATTAAATCAAAAAGGCGAAGTAATGCGTGAAATAAGAAATGTTGCAAACAAAGGAGTATTAACTATATTTCTAAATGGAGTAATAGAAAGGGATTAATAAGTTGTCTAGATTAGAAGGAAGAAATAATTCAACACTTAGAAAAACTAAAATTCAACCTGGTGTTCAAGAATTTGCAGAAGGTTCTGCATTAATTCAAACTGGAAAAACTAGTGTTCTATGTACCGCAACAATCGAAAATGGTGTACCTAGATTTTTAAGAAATTCAGGACAAGGCTGGTTAACAGCTGAATATTCTATGTTACCCAGATCTACTTCAACAAGAACTCCTAGAGAGTCAAAATTGGGTAAAATTCAAGGTAGAACTAGTGAAATACAACGGTTAATTGGAAGATCCTTAAGGCAAATTATAGATTTAACAATAATTGGAGAAAAAACTATCACTTTAGACTGTGACGTGATCCAAGCTGACGGAGGTACACGAACAGCTTCAATCACTGGAGCATATGTAGCACTATATGAAGCAATTTTCAAACAAATCAAATCAAAAACTTTAGTACAAAATCCATTGAAAAACGCAATTGCAGCAACTAGTGTTGGAATAATTAATCACGAAATCATTGTGGATCTAAATTACCAAGAAGATTCTAATGCTGATGTGGATTTTAATATAGTAATGAATGATAATTTTGAATTCGTGGAAATTCAAGGTACAGCAGAAAAGGCAGCTTTTTCAAAATCTGAATTAGACACTATGCTTGAAAAAAGTTCGGAAGTAATTAATCAACTTTTCATAATACAAAAAGATGCAATTAATCAAATTCAAAATTAAATTATTTCCAAAACCTTTCTTCAACGACTTTAAAACCCTGAGGATTCAATTTTTCCTTTACATTTTCAATCATTCCTGGATGACCGCAAACATAAATAACAGTATCCTGATTAGTTAAATTCAAATCATTTATCATCGATTGAGTAAAATCATTTACTCTTCCTTTCAAACCTATCCAACTAACATTTTTTGACTCGTTCGGTCTACTAATAGTTGGGAAATATTGAACCAAGTCTGGGTATTTTTTAGCATATCCTTCAAGTTCCAAATCATAAACAAACTCATCAATATAACTAGCGCCATGAGCTATAAAGAATTTGAAGTTTTTATCTTCATTTTTATGTATATAATCTCTAATCATACTTATATAAGGAACAATTCCTGTAACGGTTGCAATTAAAAAATGATTAGTAAGTTGATTATTTAAAATAAAAATTCCTTTAGGTTTAAATCTGCAAGTAACCTTATCTCCAACAACAGTATCCCAAATCATGGGTGTGAAAACTCCATCTGGTGGATGCACAAGCTCAACAAATAATTCTAAATTTTCTTCATGTGGTGCTGATACAATAGAATATGCACGTTCAACTCCATTCAAACCGATTGTACAATATTGTCCAGGCTTGAATTGAAAACCATCTGGTTTTTCAACCCAAAGCTTCATCAAATCAGCTGTAACATCTTCCCTATGTACTATTTCAACTTCTTGAAACTTTGGCGTTATGAATCTTTTTGAATTTCGCATAATTAAACACTTCCTAATTAAAATGGATTATACAGAATTATTTAATTTTGAGAAGTAATAAGTAAATACAGCCCCTAATAAAAGAATTACAAATGCTAAATAAAATTCAAAACCATTATTAAAAAAATCATTCCCAAATAATAGTTCTAATAAACCCGCATAATTTGACCCCACCACCACACCTATAGAATAACAAGCATACAATATCCCATAACTTTTACCCCTAATTGATTTATCAGTATTTTCACTAACTATACTAGTTACACTAGGAAATAAGGCGCCATACCCCAATCCAAACATTATCATTGCAATAAAAACCCAAATAAAATTATTGGTATTTAAAGCAATAATTAAAAAACTTAAAGATAATGAAAATAAACCAACAATAATCAAATTTGTTTTATGATAATTTCTGACTATTGGAGAAATCATTACAAATAAAGCCACCAAAGCATATATAGTAAAACTAATACCTCTATACATATCGTTATCTTCGAATACCAGAGACAGCCTCCCTACTAACAACCCTACGCCAACAGACATAAAAAATATTGAAGTATAGCTAATAATTAATTTGTTCCCCAAAGCGTCAAGTAAAGAATTATTTGATTTTGAAAAAAACTCTCTACCTGAATCAATAGTATCACTTTGGCTAACCTTATTAGAATATATTAACAAAAAAATAAAACAAAAAAACAGCAAGATAGAATCAATCATAAAAACTGATCTAACGCTAATAAACTCTGAAATCAATCCTGCTGCCAATGAACCCAAAATTGCAGAAAATGCAATTATCCCTCCTGTGATCCCCATCACTCTTCCATGATTGCGATTTTTTAAAATATCTCCAAGCATTGCATATGCCCCAGGTACCAAAACAGATGATCCAACTCCATGCAATAATCGCAAAACAAACAATTGAATCGAGGAATTTACAAAATAATATGATCCAACCGTAATACTTGAAAAAAACAATCCGAATTTTACCGGAGTAATTCTACCCCATCGATCTAAAATTATTCCAGAAATTAAATTTCCCGCAAAATTTGAAATAGAATAAATAGCAACAATCACACCTATCATATAAGAAGATGATTGCAGCAATTCAGCAAAGCGTGCAATTGTTGTAAAATGAAAAAATAAATCTATGAAAGATATTAATAAAATTAATCTCGGTAAAAAGTACCCCAACGCTATCCTCTAAATTTCTTAATAAATATAGAATACAAACTTATTGTTTATCATACAAGTATTAAAATCTATGACATTTCCACAATAGGCTGAGCAATTATCCATAAACTAGTAGCCGTGTAAATAACCATCAAAACCAACATTGGGTATTGAGTTTTTAAAACTACATGAATATTTTTAAGTTGATTAAATGCAACTTTATGTGCGATAAATATCGATAGTATATGACCTATTACTATAGAAAACAAAGAAAGAAACCAAGCAAATTTTGCATTAATTATTGCAATATTTACTTTATAATTTGCAGTTGAAAATATATCCCAACCAAAACCAAAAGGATCAGAAATTAGTGGAATTATTAACTGCCCTTGAATTAATAAAAATGAAAAATAATGGGCCAAATTATACGCAAGCGCTATTGGGATCAATGTAAATATAAAAATATTGCCAATTTGCAAAAAATCTTTTTCATTCCAATTATTAAATTCTATCTCGTTAAATTTAGCGCATTTCAGCATAAAATAACATGTCAAAAAATACAAAAACATAAATACAGCTGGAACTATCAACATTCCGATTGTAGTTAAAATTATAATAGTATATTCTCCTAAAATTGTAACAAAAAATGGATAGAAAAAATTTAACATACTTACCCAAAATGGCGTTTCTGACAATCCATCAAATGTTACCATTGACAAAACAACTATTATTAAAAATGTGGTATATATCGAACTAGATTTAGATTCAATTAAACCGAAGCCATATGGCCTTAAAGTCATACTCAGCTTTCCTGCAACATCTCGATTGAAATTCAAAGCGGAGAACTTTGAATAATATCCAAATAATACTGAAAATATTTCACCATAATTTAACCAATTTTTTGATCCATATAAAAACATGCCACAAAAAGTTACGAGAGAATATCCTAAAATTAAAAATGCAATAAACGCTGGTGAATCAGTATTAGAATATACATTCTCAACCCAGCAAAATATCACAAACATTACCAAAGCTGGCAAAACATCATATCTACGAAAATCATAGGAATAAATTCCACTAGAAGAAATGTTGAATATTTTTAAAATTGGTTTAAAAATCCAATCGTAAATTATAGACCAAGGATTTAATATATCCCAAATATTTAAAACAAAAGCTACCAGATATCCAATTCCAACCCACCAAACAATCCATACAAAAACAACTGAAAAATTTTCTAAAGGCTTTTGAATCCCAAAAATTCCAGTCAAAATTATCAAAAAATAAATTAAAACACTCAAAACCTTTATTAAAAAAATTAATAACTTGGAAATTCTTAATCTACCAAATTTAGATAAATCCAAAAATACAAATGTAAAGTTTCTACTTATAGAAGATTCAAATTTCATAAAGAACGAAACTAATAAAAAAGAGACTGCTACTGTAACTGCACCACCAACAATAAACATATATAAAGGAAGTGGTAAATCATATCTTTCCCCAAAACCATGTGCATAAGTATTTTGGAACAATAAAATTGTTACAAAAAAAGGAATTAATATAGATAATCCGAATTTATTCATAAATTTCTAATTCGGCAAAACTTTCATATTACCAATTATAACTTCTTTTTCATGACCTTCATGATTATCAGATTCACCCATCAAGCCACTTGTTATTGCAGCTTTTTTACCAGTATTATTTTCCCAAATTACTATTTCTCCAACGTTAACAGTAACTTGATTTGGTGTGAAACTACCATCGTTAATTTGAATTACTACATTTCTAGATTCACCCAAATCATTCGTCACAATAATGTTACCCGGTTTTACTGAATGTTGCATGTGGTCATGAAAAGGTATTGTAGAACCTTTAAATTTTTCAATAATTTTGAAAGAAAAACTATCATTTGGATTTAAAACTTTAGAACTAAATACAGCGCCATGTTCATCATATTCTTTATCCCCATGTGATTTTTTATGCCCATGATCATGATCATGATCACCATCAGACATTTCATGTAAAGCTAATTTAAATAAACCCGTTGCTTCCGCAACAAACTCTACTACGGAAGATTTATTTTCAAATACATCGACCTTAATGTCATAACCATGGATATGTAAAACTCCATCTTGATCAGAAGTTACTGTAATTTTTACTTTATCTCTATGAGAGAGCGTTATTTCAGAATCTATCTTCCCTTTAGATATTTCTATTGGAATTTCCACAACACCTTTTGAAGAAACTTCATTACTACAAGAAGTAATTGAAAACGCCATAATTATAATTAAAAACAACAATATTTTAGACAATTTTTACACCATGAATTAGTTTAAGTTTACTCAAATTACAATATTAATGACACATACTAACTAGAATACTACGATCTAAACAATGAAAAGTTTGTTCGAAAACCCTGAAAAAAACCTAAGAAATTTTTATTTCTTTAATTTCAGTTAATGAATCGATTCCTAAACGAATTTGATTAAGCTGGGATGATAGTTTGTCTTCTAAATGAAATAAGATCTCTCTAGCATACTGATCAGCGCCATCTTTCTTTTCTTTAGATGATTTATCTGCTGTCATCAAAATTTGTTTTTCTTTTTTCTGAGCATCTTCAATAATTCTTTTTGAATCATTTTCAGCATCAAGCTTAAGTTGTGAACAATCGTTTTGGGTCTCTTGACTTAACTCTTCTGCACGTTTTGTTGCTTCAGCCATTACCTCGGAATGAGAAATTTTCAACTCATACTCATCGTTGGCTTTTAACATCATTGCATCAACTTCTTTTTGGGCATCTACTTTCTGTATATTCATTTCTTTCTGAACCTCATCCCTCATCCTAGATGCTTCCATCATAGCACTTTTAACTATGCTATCTTTTTGCTTGAGAATTTCATTAGATTCCTGAATTTCAACCGGTAAATTTTTCTCCAATTCATCAACTATATCCATTAAAGAATCTAAATCAACCATACCTCGATTTTTTAATCCTGGAACTCTCGTTGTCCCCAATATCATTGATTTCAATTGTTCAATCATTTCTACAGAATTCATAAATTTACCTCCATATTTTTGTTGATTTATTTCACTATTCAATTTATTTACTTAAAGATTTAAAAACATTTCGGGGCACTAAATTAGAAATATCTCCCCCCAAATCAGCAACTTCCTTAATTCTACTTGAATATATAAATTGGTATTTTAAAGAACTCATCAGACAAATAATATCTAACTCAGGGTCAAGATTTCTCCACATTAGAGCCATTTCAAATTCAGTCTCAAAATCAAATCCAGCCCTCAAACCTCTTACAATAATTCTCGCATCCATTTCTCGTGCAAATGATGTCACCAATCCTGTAAACTGTACAACTTCAATATTATCTACATCTTTAGTTGCAACTCTAAACATCTCTGTTCTTTCATTGGAACTAAATTTATTGTTTTTCTTAGGCTTGTCATAAACCCCAACTATAAGCTTGTCGAACAATTTTGATGCCCGTAAAGCTATATCCAAATGTCCATTATGAACAGGGTCAAAACTACCTGGATAAATACCTGTTAACATAGATCAAATCCTGTATGGTATATTGAAATCATAGTATCTCCATATTTTTTGCTGATTTTTTTCTTTAAAATTCCATATTCGTCTTGCATCTTCATCATCTTTGAATGCTCGGCAACCAAAACCCCTCCCTCTTTTACTATACAATTTTGACTAATGATTTCCATTAATTTTTTCCAAGGATCATGGTCATACGGTGGATCAACAAAAATCAATTGATATCCATTGAAATTTTTTATCCTCTTTTCTGCGTGACCTCTATATACTTTTACAACATCCCTAAAACCAAGTTGATTAGCAAAATTTCGTATTTGAAAACATTTAGTTCCATCTAATTCAACAAAATCCACTAAATCAGCTCCTCTGCTAAGAGATTCAAAACCAAATGCACCTGTACCTGAATATAAATCAAGCACTTTAGCATCAACAACTTTCAACCCTATCATCGAAAAAACAGCAGACCTAACCTTTTCAGAAGTAGGCCTTAAAGAGGATTTTTTGTCTACCCTGAGACGGAATCCCTTTTTCATTCCTCCTGTTAATCTAACACTCATAAATTTTCCAAGCCAATAAAATTGTAATTTCAAATCACAACAGTTGTGAATTTAACACGCCAACTAATAAAGTTGAAGGGTATTTTTGTTCAAAATTTTAAAAAACAATTAAACTAATTCTAAAAATTTTATAAAAACAGAGTAAAACTTAACATTTCTAAAAAAGTAACTTAAACTTAATTTACAACAGTGATAATAATCTATAAAATTTGTCAATCTATAAAATTTAAAAACATCATAAATCAAAATTTAACGTTACTTTTCAGGAGAATATATAGTTGAATGATTCAAACAAATATATGACTGCAGAAGGTAGAAAAAACCTTGAAGATGAATTATTTTTATTAGAAAACAACATGAGAAAAATAATTGCTGAAACTATAGGTAATGCTAGCGAAACGGGTGGAATACTAGAAAATGCTGAATATGAATCTGCAAAAAATGAACAAGCATTCATTGAGGGTAGAATATCTGAAATTAAACAAATACTTTCTACTCTATTACCTGCGCCCACCCATAAGTCAAATAAGAAAAATGTTGAATTCGGATCAATAATAACTTTAAAGCTCCAAACAAATAAAAACTCTAAAAAGACATATAAACTAGTCAGTAGTGCCGAAGCCAATCCTTCCGAAGGCTTAATCTCTGTAGAATCTCCTGTAGGAAAAGCAGCTTTAGGAAAAGTAGTAGGAGATGAAATTACTGTCAACACTCCCTCAGGAAAATCCAAATTTAACATAATAAAAATAAAGCAATCATAAATCCGATGAACAAAAACCCTAGATTAGATAAATTAAATTTAATAAAAAAACAAGGAATTAATCCTTACCCTCCTAGGTATACAAGATCACATAACACGATTGAATGCATCGACTTATTTAAAAAACTAGAACAAGAAAATCCAACTGAAAAAAACAATAGGACCGAAAAAGTTTCTAGTGCCGGCCGAATAATGGCAATCAGAAAAATGGGAAATGCTTCCTTTATTGACATTCAAGATGGTTTTGGAAAACTACAAGTACTAATGAGAAAAAATGTATTAAAGGAAAAATACAATTTTCTGGAAACTTTAGATATAGGTGATTGGATTGGAATTTCTGGAGAAATGTTTAAAACTCGTACAAATGAAATCACATGTGAATGCACTAAAATAACTCTTCTATCTAAATCGATGCACACTCTTCCTGAAAAATGGCATGGACTCACTGACACAGAAACTCGATACAGGCAAAGATACCTAGATCTAATATCTAATTCAGAATCTAGAAAAATTGCAATCACCAGAAGTAAGATCGTTTCTGAAATTAGGCAATTCATGCAATCAAATGGATACTTAGAGGTAGAAACTCCCGTATTAGTTCCAGTAGCTGCTGGAGCTATGGCTAAACCTTTTGTAACTCATCATAATTCACTAAATCGAGATTTATACCTAAGAATTGCTACCGAATTATATTTAAAAAAACTAATCGTAGGTGGACTAGATAAAGTATTTGAAATTGGTAGAGTATTCAGAAATGAAGGAATAGATTATTACCACAATCCTGAATTTACAATGATGGAGAGCTATTCCGCTTTTACAGATTATGAGGAAATAATGACCATGGTCGAAAGTTTAGTTGCAGCCGTAGCAATTAAAATTACAGGATCTTATCAAATAAACTTTGGGGAACACATCATTGATTTTAAACCCCCCTGGAAAAAATTAAATCTACCTGATGAAATATATAAACATACTAAAATTGATATATTAAAACACTCGAATATTGACTCTCTTAAAAGTGAAATGTTGTCCAAAAATCTTGAAACAGGTAATCAAACAACATTTGGTGGTTTAATCGACAAACTATTATCAGATTCTGTAGAACCAAAACTAATACAGCCCTCATTTCTTGTAGATTATCCGATTGAAATGTCTCCTTTAGCCAAAAAGAAAGAAAACAACCCAAAAATTGTTGAGAGATTTGAAGGTTTTGTAGCAGGAATGGAAATATGTAATGCTTTCTCTGAACTCAATGACCCTATAGACCAAAGGCAAAGGTTCGAAGAACAAGAATCAATGAGAATTAATTTCAACGATGAAGAAGCTGACAGATTAGATGAAGATTTCTTACGAGCTATCGAATATGGAATGCCACCTACAGGTGGTTTAGGGTTGGGTATAGACAGACTAGTAATGCTTTTAACCAACCAAAAATCGATTCGAGAAGTAGTACTATTTCCACAACTTAGATCTTGAAAATTACTTCTTCATACAAATCAAAATTGAAACATTACCAAAAGCAAGGGACTTTTTTGAGACTATTTTGAAACCTTGATTATCCATATAGTTGGTAAGTTCATTAGCAGTAAAAAACATTTCTGCAGATTTTGTTAAATATTTATAGGCACTTCTGTCTCTAGCAAAAATGTATCCTAATAAAGGAGCTGCAAAATCAAAACATCTAAAAAATATCTTGGAGAAAATATTTTTTTCATGTTTCACAATTTCTAAGATTGCCAATTCACCATCATCTTTAAGAACTCGTCTTACTTCACTTAATCCTTTCGACAAATCATAAAAATTTCTTATACCAAAACCGATTGTTACATATTGAAATACATCATTCCTAAAAGGTAAAAATAATGCATCAGCTTGTAAGTAAAAAAAATCCTGATTCATCGTGGATAATTTTTGTGATTTTTTATGAGCTAAAACAACCATTTCTTTTGCAAAATCTATTCCAAATACTTTTTTGACGTTTTCTAGTTTAGAAATTTCAATAGAAAAATCTCCAGTTCCCGTAGCAACGTCTAAAGAAATACCCTCTTTTTGTTCTGGCAATTTCAACATTTTAACAGCTTGTTTGCGCCAACTATGGTGACGCCCAGCTGACATCAACGTATTCAACAAATCATAATTATGTGCAATACGTCGAAATAAACTTACAACATGTTTAGCTTTGTTTTTACCATGAAGATTTGACATGAATCATCCTAAATAAAGATATGTTTCTTCATTTCTTTGTAAGGACTTGCGGGAAATCCCCTGTAAGTTTTAATTTTTTAATTCTTCTGCCGGTAGTCTCAACGACTTCAATGGTTATTCGATTAAAATCAACAAAATCACCAACGCTTGGTATTCTACCTAGTTTTGAATAAACAAAACCAGCAACAGTATCAAATCCGTCACCTTCAATCCCCACGCCTGAAATTTCTGATAATTTTTCTAAAGTCATATGTGCATCTATCACAAACTCTTTATTGCTAATCACTTCAAAATCAGAATCATATAAATCAAATTCATCTTGTATATCACCAACTATTTCTTCCAACAAGTCATCTATTGTAACTAATCCTGAGACCCCACCATGCTCATCTACTACAATAGCTATGTGAACTCTCAGATCTTTAAATTCAGATAAAAGTTCAGATAACGATTTAGATTCAGGAATAAAAAGAGCAGGTCGAATTTTTTGAGGACTAATTTTTTTATCTACTTGGTCATCATTATTAAACAAAACCAAAATATCTCGTGCATAAACAATACCTTTAACATGATCTAAATCAGGATCAAAAACAGGAATTCTACTGTGACCAGATTTAGCCATTTTTTTTGCAATTTCATTGATTGGAGTATCTACAGATAAAGCTTCTATATCAACACGAGGCACCATAACTTCTCTAGCAGTAATTCTATCTAAACTCACAACCCCTTTAATCATTTCAATTTCATGTTCAACAATACTACTATCTACACTATCAACAGGAACACTAACTTCTCTCAATGAATCATCTAAATCATCGTCTTGTAAAATATTTTTACTCTTAAAAATGAATTTCAAAATAGTACGATTAAAATTACTTATTAAATCAAAAAAAGTAACAACAACTTTTGATATTCCAGAGCTAGATCTAGCTATTAATTTACTATTGAAAACCAAAACCAAATCCACAATAAAATTTGAAATCAAAATATAAGCAATACAAACCAAAATAGTTAAATAATAATTTCCAAAAATAGGAGAACTAAAACCTATCAATAAAAAAAATGCAGCTAAGAACAGAAAAATTACCCTAAAAAACAAAAAAGCTGAACTGAATCTGTCCTTAACAGTAATCAGACCATAAGATTTTTCAGTGGAGTTTTGATCCAAGTTTTCAGGATCTGCAAAAGCGAAACTATTTCCAATTAACAGGAGTGATAAGTGCCCAATCAATGATAAAATTATCACCAACCAGGCAATCGTACTATCAATTTCCATATAATTCCTTTTTCAAAAAGTAACTGAGAATTATTATATACTATTTTAATCAAATTTAAAAAAATTTACTCAATATAAACACCAGATATTAATTGCTCTAGTTTCTTCAATTCTCCTAAAGTATTCACACCAGCAATGATTCTTTCATCAGTTTCAACATTGCCAACTTTAAACTGATTTAAAAATGCTAATTTAACCAACTGAGTTAATTGATATTCCCCAAATTCTTGTGAATTAATTAACAAAATATGATTTTTTATCCAATCAAAATTAAATGCATACAATCCTGCATTAATTTCATTGATTTTAGCCTGTTCATAGTTCAAATCATTTTGTTCAACAATTTCTTCAATTTGACCATTTATATTTCTTAAAATTCGACCATAACCAAACGCCTCTTTAACAAACGAAGTAGTAATTGTCATCGAATTGAATTCATTAATATGCTTAATATATAAATTTTGAATTACTTTGTAATTAATATTAGGCATATCTCCATTAATTACAATCACATCTTTTGAACTACCATTTGGTCTATCAAGAACTTTAAGTGCCTGCAATACAGCATCTCCGGTTCCTAAAGGTTTTTTTTGAACACAATATGTAACTTGGTCTCCAAACAATATTTCAAACATTTTGTAATCTTCAGGTACTACAAGAACAATTTCTTCAGGAGTTAATTTTCTAACTACTTCAAAAATGTGAACCACCATTTCTTTTCCTAAAAAATGATTAAGAACCTTTGGGACTTTAGTTCCCATACGAGATCCTTTCCCGGCACATAATAAGATAAAAGACAACGATTTCATAAAAAAATTAAAACTTCCTTAAAATAGCAGATCATATTTATATCATCAAAATTAATTATTATCAAAAAATATCTTAAAATACAACAATACTAATATAATATTAAATTAATGGAGATGTGAATTGGAAAAATTTAAAATTGTTACACCTAAATCTTCAGCCGAAAAAAGTAATGCCATAAATGATAATTTTAAAATTGAATTAGAATCATTTTCGAAATTAAATCAAGAAATTGTCATAGCACCAGATAACTCAGAAGACGAATTCATTTCAATGGCAAAGGATGCAGATGCAATCTTTGGAAATGGAAAATTTAGCGCAAAAATTATTAATTCACTTAATAAGTGTCAAATTATTGCTTTGGGTAGCGTTGGAACCGACACTATGGACGTAAAAGCTGCAACACATAAGGGGATACCTGTAACAAATATACCTGATACATTTATAGATGAAGTAGCAGAACATACACTTTGCTTAATTTTGGCTGCCTACAGACGTATATTTAAACTTGATAAAATGGCAAAATCAAATGAATGGAGTAAAGGAAGGGATTTTTTATATGAATTTCCTAGGTTACGAGGACAAACACTAGGCTTAATTTCATTCGGAAATGTAGCAAGGTCTGTTGCAAAAAGAGCTGCTCCCTTTGGATTAAATATTATTTCTTTTGATCCTTACGTATCAGAAACTGTAATGATTGATCATGGTGTTTCGCCTGTGTCTTTAGAAGAATTACTTACACAATCTGATATAGTCTCTATGCATGCTCCCGGAGGACAACAAACAGAAAAAATGATGACAAAAACACATTTCGAATCAATGAAAAATACTGCTTTATTTGTAAACAATGGCAGAGGCTCCACTGTAGATGAAAAATATTTAATTGAAGCTATTGAAAAAAATTGGATCGCTGGCGCAGCCTTAGATGTTCTGGAAAAAGAACCCCCCAATCCAGACAATCCGTTACTTAAACTTGAAAACGTTATCTTAACCCCTCATGTTGCATCTGCATCTAGTAGATTTGACCCTGCAAGACGCAGAAGGATGGGCGTAGAAGTTTCACTTGTATTATCTGGTAAATGGCCAACTGGATGTGTAAATCCTGAGGTATTACAGAATTCAAATTTAAAACCTTGGCAACCATACTCATCAAAATAAACCATTGAGTGTGTATAAACTAAATGATAATATAATCCCTAACAACACCTTCCTGAACTTAGAAAAAACGGAGACAGTATGTCAACAAAATATAAAGATCTACGGGTAGATGATAGAGATTGGACGAAATTAACATTTGGAGAGCAAGTCAAAATGCTTGAAATTGAAGGTTATGTAGTATTACCAGATGTAATTAGCGAATCCAAAATCAAAGCATTGCAAGATGAACTTAAAGGTGTAAGAACCAAAGGTGCTGATTATTCCGAAAGACAAAGAACAACTTCCGAAATGGCATTCTTAGGAGGTGAAATTACAAATTTAATTGCTAATCCTCCCACCATATCTTTCCTAGAAAAACTATTTGGAGATGAGTTAGTTTTAATGAGTTATGTTTATGCACGATCTGAACCTGGACACCCAGGTATGGCGCTTCACACTGATGGGCAACCTTGGGGTTCTGAAATTTTCGGTTATGAAGGAAGTTGTCCTGTACTAATAAGAGTATTAAATTATTTGGAAGATTTAACTTTAGATGTTTCCCCTTTTAGGGTAATACCTAGATCTCATTTAAGCTTACATTCAGAGGGCAATCCTTATCTGAGATATGAAAGTCATCCTGATGAAGTAAAAGTTCCAGTAAAAGCAGGTTCAGCAGTGCTATTAAATCACAAAACATTTCACGGAAATTATCCAAATAACGGAGATTACACACGTGAATTATTAGCTATTGCATACAGACCACAATGGGGCGGTCCGGTAAAAGAAGTAGAAAATTTCCCTAGTGAACAAGTTCAACAATTACCTGACAAGATTAAAGCGTTTTTCAAAGATAAAAATTCTCGCAAAGGAGATTTTTATGGCGGCAATAAACCTAAAGATATGAAATCTGAAGCTCCTGGCATTAACGTAAATCGTTGGTTACAAAAGTAAATTTTACTCAATATCAGAATATTCAATAATAATAAAACATTGAGACAATTCGCCTTAAATGATAGAATTTGTACTTGTGCAATCAATCTTTAAATCTTATTAAATAAATCACTGAATGTGGTGAAGTCTTGGAAAATATAAACGTAGCAATAATAGGTGTAGGTAACTGTGCCTCCGCTTTAGTACAAGGAATTGAAAAATATAAAAATGCAACTAATGAGGATTCAATCCCCGGATTGATGCATCCAATATTAGGTAAATATGGCATTTCTAATATCAAGGTAGTTGCCGCATTTGATGTGGATTCAAATAAAGTTGGTCTTGATTTATCTAAAGCAATATTTGCTAAGCCAAATAATTTGTTAAAATTTGCCGATGTACCAAAAACTGGAGTAATTGTCCAAAGGGGAATGACTCATGATGGAATCGGAAAATTTACATCAGGAATTATTAAAAAGTCTGAAGGTCCAACCTCAGATATTGTAAAGACATTAGTAGAAAATAAAGTTGATGTAGTAATAAATTATCTGCCTGTCGGGTCAGAAGAAGCAACCAAATGGTATGTAGAACAAGTTTTAAAAGCCAAGTGTGGATTTATTAACTGTATGCCCGTTTTTATTGCTAGCGGCAAGGGAGATTACTGGCAAAATCAATTCAGAAAAGCTGGAGTACCTATTATAGGAGATGATATTAAATCCCAAGTCGGAGCAACAATTGTTCACAGAGTATTGACTCGCTTATTTAGAGATAGAGGGGCACATATTGAAAGAGCCTATCAATTAAATTTTGGTGGAAACACTGACTTTTTAAATATGCTGGATCAAGATAGATTAACTTCAAAAAAAATATCTAAAACAGGCTCTGTTACATCTCAAATCGATTACGATATTGGAGGTGAAAACATTCACATTGGTCCAAGTGATCATGTTCCTTGGTTGGAGGATAGAAAATGGGCATATATCAGAATTGAAGGAAAAAGTTTTGGAGACATGCCGTTAAATATAGAGCTTAAATTAGAAGTATGGGATTCAGCAAATTCAGCTGGTGTAGTAATTGATGCGATTAGGTGTATTAAAATAGCACTTGATAGAGGCATAAGTGGACCTGTTTTAGCTCCTTCAGCGTACTTTATGAAATCACCACCTAAGCAATTTACTGATTCTGAAGCTAAAAGAATGCTTGAAGAGTTCATTAAAGACGATATCCGTTAAACACCATTCAAACTACTAGTCAATATCAATTTTAATGAAAATTGCATTAACTTCTCCATATGATTTCTCTAGACCCAGTGGAGTAAATAATCACATAATTGGACTAGCTGAACAACTCTCAAAGTTGCAACATGAAGTTAAAATAATAGCTCCATCCAGCCAAAAATACAATTCAAATAACTTTTTCTCAACTGGAAAACCTTTTCCATTACCAAGCGGTGGATCAATTGCTTATATATCTATTAATCCGTTTGCAATTTCAAAAACAATTAAAAAAATTGAACAAGAAAAATTTGAAATCATACACTTACATGAACCATTTGCCGGAATTATTCAACCAGCAATAATTAAAAATTCGCAAGCAATCAATATAGCAACATTCCACTCTTTTAATGGAACTTATATATATAAACTCGGGGTCTCCAAATTTTTCAAACCATATTTTAAAAAACTACATTCTTTAATAGCTGTGTCACAACCTGCAAAAAATTTTATTAACGAATATTTCCCTGGGAAATATGAAATAATTCCCAACGGTATAAATCTCGGGGATTATAAAAATAACAAACACCAAATTTCAAAATTTCAAGATTCAAAAACAAATATACTTTTTGTAGGAAGATCTGACAAAAGAAAAGGTCTGAAATATATTATTCTTGCCTATGGCAAACTGAAATGGAAATATCCTGATTTACGTTTACTAATAGTTGGCCCAACAAAAAATCAATACAGGGAAATCATTAATGCACAGAATCTTCAAGATATCCACTTTATTGGACAGGTTTCAGAAACAGACAAAATTCGATACCTTAATACAGCTGATATATTTTGCTCTCCTGCAACAGGAAACGAAAGCTTCGGATATGTAATATTAGAAGCAATGTCAGCACAAAAACCCATTGTCGCTTCAAAAATTGAAGGTTATTCAAGTATCATAAGAGATGGACACAACGGCATATTAACAAAACCTAAAGATTATGACTCTATAGCTAAATCTATTGAGATTTTGATAAAAAATCAAAAACTTCGAACTTCAATCTCCAATAACGCGATTGAAACTGCAAATAAATATTCTTGGGAAAAAGTAACAAGAAAAATCTCAAATATTTACAAAAACGCTTCGAAAAATCTCTGAATTGCTTCTTCGCAAAGATTTTTCATTTAATTACCATACTAGTGAATTGTTCCATTTTCTACTCGGAAACGACTGATTGCTGAGACAATATTTTCAGTAAAAATATCTGCCTCAGCAGATGTAATAATACACTGCTCATAATTCATTAATCTATCCAAAATATAAGACTGCCTAAACTTATCTAATTCTGACATAATATCATCTAAAAGTATTATAGGTTCTTGACCTATCATTTTTTTATATAATTCTGATTCAGCAAGTTTCACGGACAATAAAAAAGTTCTGCTCTGCCCTCTAGAATAATAACTAGATATACTAGCACCATCTAAAGTCATCAAAAAATCATCCCTATGTGGACCAAATAAAGTAACCCCTTCATTCAATTCTTTGTCTTGATTAGATTTAAACAAATTTCTAATGAAATTAGAACCCTCTTCAATAGTAGAATCTAAATCTATAGGAATACTTGGTTGATATTTAATATCCAATATCGAATCATTATTAGATAAATCATGATGCAAAGGCCTAGCTATCTCGCACAAATATTTAATTATCTTCCCTCTGGATCTGATCAAATATTGAGCAGAATCTACAAAAATATCATCCCATTGAGTCAATTGATCTTTAAATGATTTTTTTGCACGTATCATCTTAAGTAAATGATTTCTTTGAACAACTACCCTATTAAAATTTTGCAAAGACTTAATATATTTTTTATCAATCTGTGATATTAAAAGATCAATATATTTCCTACGCAGAATTGGGCTCCCATAAACTAAATCTAAATCTTTTGCGGTAAAAATTACCACATTTACTTGTCCAATAAAATTAGATACTTTAATAATACTACTGTTTAAATTAAAAACCTTGGTAAATTTCACAGGTTTACCTTTATTTAAATCAGATGATTTAGGTGTTAAAGAAGAAATATCTCTACGAATTAAATCCATTTGGACTTTTGTAACATCTTGATTTTTTCTTACAACATCCGCATAAATTCGGGCATAATCTTTAACAATATTATTTTCTCTCAATACAATTTCAGAATCATTTGCTGCTCTTTGAGATTTACCAGCCGCTAAAATATGAATAGCTTCCAATAAATTACTCTTACCATGTCCATTATTTCCACTAATTAAAATAACACCTTTAGGAAGAGACATGTTTAAACTAGCATAATTACGTAAGTTAGTTAAATTAATTTGTGAAAGATATATTTCTATCTCCTTGTAAATTGATTCTTATAAAGTTAATTCAATAAATTCTTCAACATTAATAGTTTCAATCTGATTAGATTGAGCAAAATCTAATTTAGACCCTGGCTTATCTCCAACGATAAGATAATTAGTTTTAGTTGACATATTATTACTCACCGTTCCACCTAAATTTTTGATTATCGCAACTAAATCTGTTCTTTTATAATTTGTAAAGCTACCAGTAATAACAAATTTAATACCATCAAATTTATGATTCTCCTCATCTTTATTCTCATCAAACTCAAATCTAACACCAAAAGAAATTAACTTCTCAACTAAATCCTGATTCAACTGATTAGAAAAATAGTTTTTTATTGAATGAGCAATTTTTGGACCTATAGAATATAATCCAACTAAATCAAATTCACTAGCATTAATCAAATGAGTAATATTTCGAAAATTTTTTGAAATTATTTCAGCTGTTTCCAAGCCAACATGAGGAATACCTAAAGCTACAAGCGCTCTAGAAAAAGAAACACTTTTGCTTTTCTCAATTGATTCAATCCAATTATCAAATCTTTTCTCTCCGAAACCATCTAGGTTAATAATTTGAGATTTCTTATGTTTTAAACAATATAAATCTGCTGAACTAGAAATGATTTTGTTGTCAATTAATATAGAAATCTGCTTCAGCCCTATACCTTCAATATTCATAGCAGACTTACTAACAAAATGCTCTATCAATCTTTTTAACTGTGCTGAACAAGATGAACTTATACATAAATGTGCAGATTCTCCAGCTATTCTGACAATTTCACTACCACAAGATGGACATTCTGCAGGAAATTTCCATTCAACCTCTAAGCCTTTTCTGCCTTCAGGAACAAAAGAAACAACCTTTGGAATTACATCACCAGCTCTTTCAACAACAACTAAATCGTTAATCTTTAAATCGTTGTTAACTATATAATCAAAATTATGTAAACTAGCTTGTTTAACAGTAGCACCTCCAATATTCACAGGTTCAAGAATAGCAACGGGGCTGATTCTACCCGTTCTTCCAATACTCAATTCGATATTTTTTAATCTCGTTACTGATTTGATTGTAGGAAATTTATAAGCTATTGCCCATCTCGGGTCTTTCCCAACGACACCTAAACGTTTTTGCACGTCCAATTTATTAATTTTTACGACTATACCATCTGCAGAAAAATCTTCTGTAGAAATATTTTTAACAAGATCTGAGTAAAAATTAATTACATGTTGAGGATTTTGTAATAAAGAAGATAATTCACTAACCTTAAATCCTAAAGTTTTTAAATAACTTAAAACTTCCCATTGAGTCTTCAAACTATTAATGGTTGAATATCCCAATCCATAAACATAAATGTCTAACTTTCTCTGAGCAGTAACTTTTGAATCTAAATGTCTTAAAGAACCTGCAGCTAAATTCCTAGGATTTGAATATATATCTAACCCTTCTTTTGCCCTAGATTCATTAAATTCTTGAAATTTTGATTTTGGAAAAATAACTTCACCTCTTACTTCTAAAATCTCCGGCGGATCTCCTCTTAAAACCATAGGTATACTCTTAATTGTACGTAAATTATTTGTCACATCTTCACCTTTAATTCCATCACCACGAGTAGCACCTCTAACAAAAAATCCATTCTCATAAACCATTGATACCGCTAAACCATCAAATTTTACTTCAGAAACTAAATCAACTTTATCAAATCCTGAAAGCTCTTGAATTCGCTTATACCAATTCAAAAATTCTTCCTCATTAAAACAATTTGCCAAACTGTACATTGGTGACATATGTTCAAATTGTTTAAACTCTCCACTGATAGCACTGACTATTCTTTGAGATGGCGAATCAGCAGTAATTAATTCAGGAAATTCTTCTTCCAATGAAATGAGAGAGTTAAATAATCTGTCGTAATCAACATCTGATATCTGTGGAGAATTTAAAACATAATACAAATAATTGTGTTTATGAATTTGCTCTCTAATAAATTTAATTTTTTGCTCTTTATTATTAGAATCCATTAATCTATATAATTCCCAAATAAGAATACATTATTTGATTGAAGATAAATCACTTACAGTAACTATACATATTAGATAGAAAAAAAGAAAATTTCTAGGTATACTTAACTAAACAGAAAATCACTGTCAACCTTAAACTAAATAAACAGAGTTTTCGGTACAAATTTTTAATAATTACAGGAAATAAACTATTGCCTTTTCCAAAAAACATTCTAAAGTTTATTGAAAAATTTCCAACTCTAACAACTATAGGAAATACACCCACTGCAGAGATTAATTTTCCAGAACTAAAGCTAGGAAACTCTAAATTATTCGCAAAATATGAATTCCTAAATCCTGGTGGATCAATCAAAGATAGACCTATCCTCAGAATGTTAGTCGATGCAATATTAACTAACAAATTAGATCAAAACAAAACCATTCTAGATGCCACGTCAGGGAATGCTGGTATTGCTTATGCAATGATAGGAACAACACTTGATCGCAAAGTTGAACTTGTGATGCCTGAAAACGCTAGCGAAGAAAGAAAAAAACGTTTAATTGCCCATGGAGCTAAACTAACTTTTACTGACCCTCTACTTGGATATGACGAAACTATAAGAGAAGTTCGGAGACTCTATGAAAATAATCCAGAAAAATATTTTTGGTGTAATCAATATTCAAATCCAATGAACCCATTAGCACACTTTGAAACTACTTCTGAAGAACTTTTAAATCAAGTTACAGATATTACTCACTTCGTAGCTGGAGTAGGTACAGGTGGAACAATTTCAGGAATAGGCAAAAAATTAAAGCAATTTAACCCAAAAATAAAAATTATTCTAATTAACTTTGATGAATGGCCAGGAATTGAAGGATTGAAACCGATAGGAGATGGACATTACGTTCCTGATATTTTTGATCAAAATCTTGTTGACGACGAAATACATGTCGACATAGACAATGCTGCTAACATTTCCAAAATGTTAGCTTCGAAAGGTTTGTTTGTTGGTCAATCATCAGGAGCATATATCACTGCTGCGATACAAGTATGCCATAAAGAACAAAACAACAGTAAAGTAGTAACCATATTAAACGATATTGGAGAAAGATATTTCAGTACCGGAATATGGGGATGATTTACACATCCAAATTTTTAACTTCTAAAGCATTTTCTTGAATAAAATTTCTTCTAGGTTCAACCACATCACCCATAAGCATTGAAAAAACATTATCAGCTTCCATGGCATCCTCTTGATTGACTTGCAATAAAGATCTGTCTTCAGGATTCATTGTTGTTTCCCAAAGTTGCTCAGCACTCATTTCTCCTAAACCTTTATACCGCTGAACATTAATTCTAGAATCATCATTAAATTGTTCAAGCAATTCATCTTTATGTGAATCACTGTAAGCCCATTCTTGTTTTCTACCTTTAGAAACCCTATATAGAGGAGGCTGAGCAATATAAAGATGACCTTCAGAGATAAGAGGATACATATGACGGAAAAAGAAAGTTAATAACAAAGTCCTAATATGAGAACCATCTACATCCGCGTCTGTCATAATTATGACACGATTATATCTTAACTTTGAACAATCAAACTCATCGCCTAAACCCGCCCCTAACGCAATAATTAAAGCGCGAATTTCCTGATGTGCAAGCATTTTGTCTTCACGAGCTTTTTCTACATTTAAAACTTTACCTCTAAGAGGCAATATTGCTTGATTAGATCTTTCTCGTCCCATTTTTGCTGTTCCACCAGCTGAATCACCCTCAACTATATATATTTCACAATTTTCAGGGTTCTTATCAGAACAGTCGGCTAATTTACCAGGCAAAGCTCCTCCATCCATCGCATTCTTTCTTATAATCAACTCTCTTGCTTTTCTAGCGGCATCTCTAGCCCTCTGTGCAGTTAAGCATTTATCTAAAATCCTTTTAGCATCGATTGGATTATCTTCTAAAAATATTTGAAGCGCTTCACCTAGCACACCTTCAACCTGAGCCCTAACTTCAGGATTACCCAATTTTCTCTTGGTCTGACCTTCAAATTGTGGCTCGGTTAACTTAACTGAAATTACAGCAGCTAAACCTTCACGAACATCCTCTCCAGAAAGATTAGGATCTGCTGTTTTAAGCAAACCATATTTACGGCCAGAATCATTCATAACTCTCGTTAATGCAGCCCTAAAACCAGTGATATGTGTTCCACCATCAGCATTATTCACACAATTTGCAAATGCATAAACAGATTCAGAAAATCCATCGTTATACTGTAATGCAACTTCTACTATAGTTCCTTCAATTTCTTTTTCAACATATACAGGAGCCTCATGCAAAGCTACCCTACTAGCATTCATATCAACTACAAATTGACTAATCCCTCCCTCAAAAAAATACTCAACCTCACGCATTTTATTTTTCGCCACATCTTGATTAGATTCTTTATTTTCAAATAAATTCATTTGTTGATCTTCTGACAAATCATCATCATCCAACATTTCATCATCTTCTTCTATTAATTCAACAACGCCCCAATTACTCTTAAAACTTATCTTCAAACCTTTATTTAAGTAAGCAATTTCTTTAAAACGTTGGGATAAAATCCCAAAATCATAATTTAAATCTGGAAATATTTCTGTATCCGGCTTAAATGAAACTCTTGTTCCTGTAGTTTTTTTCTCGCCTGATTCTAAGTCCTTATCAGATAAATCGGACGTTGTTTTACCTCTGGAAAATGTTTGTTCGTAATGTTTAGAATCTCGATAAACATCAACATTCAAAAATGATGAAAGAGCATTTACAACAGAAATCCCAACACCGTGCAAACCTCCTGACACCTGATATGCTTTACTATCAAACTTTCCACCTGCATGCAAAGTTGTCATTACTGTTTCCACGCCAGACACTTTTGTTCTTTTATGTACGTCAACAGGAATACCTCTACCATCGTCCTCTACAACCACCACACCCTCATTATCAATTTCTACTTTTACACTAGTACAATATCCTGCCATAAATTCATCCACAGAGTTATCTACAGCTTCATAGATAAGCTGATGAACACCTCTTTGATCAGTAGAGCCAATATACATTCCAGGACGCCGTCTAACCGCTTCCATCCCTTCCAAGACTTGTATATCACTAGCTGAATAAGACTGATCTTGATTTTTCAAAGTTGCCATCTAAAAAACTCCTATGTATCAAAATGCAAATACAAAATTAAAAATAATTTAAGTAAATAACTAAACTTTTTATAGTAATTATTTTAACATTTTATAAAAATTGATTCAAACTTATTTTAAACAATTTACAATACTTTTTAATAATACTTAATATCTCTAATAAGCTTGCGAAAAAAACCGAAAAATACATATTTTTACAAAATCTTGTTGAATTGCAACAATTTTACTTCATGTAGAATAATTAAATAGTTTAGACTTACTCTTAATATTTGTTTAAAAAATTTTAAAGGAAAAAAATTATGAAATTTTATATATCTGGGGAATGGGTTGACAGAGATGAAAAAATCAACGTTATAAATCCATTCGACGGCACAATAATTAACACTGTTCCAAAAGGCAACGCCAAAGATGTGGAAAATGCCATTGCTAGCGCTGTTAATGGTTCCAAAATAATGGAAAATATGCCAGCTTATAAAAGATATGAAATATTGCTAAAAGCTGCAAATTTGATGCAAGAAAATATTGACGATCTTGCTGAAACCATAACATTAGAAGAAGGTAAAGTCATTACAGAAGCCACCGCAGAAGTAGAAAGAGCAATCCAAACAATGACTAGTTCAGCTGAAGAAGCAAAAAGACTGTATGGAGAAACTATCCCGTTAGATAGTGCTCCACATTGGACCGGTCAATTTGGATTTACTATGAGAGTCCCATGTGGAGTTGTAGCTGCAATCAGCCCTTTTAACTTCCCTTTAAATCTTGTTTGTCATAAAGTGGGGCCTGCATTAGCAGCTGGAAATTCTGTAATTGTTAAACCAGCAACAGACACTCCTTTATCAGCCCTGAAATTAACAAAAATATTACTTGAAGCAGGTGCTCCAAAAGACTCTATCCAGTGCATTACCGGTCCAGGAGGTGAAATTGGCGATAAAATTGTATCCGATCCTAGAGTAAGAAAAGTCACTTTCACAGGTAGTAAAGATGTTGGGGAGCAAATTTGCAAATCTGCAGGATTAAAAAAAGTAACAATGGAACTTGGCTCAAATTCTCCATTAATTATTATGCCTGACGCAGATATAGATAAAGTTGTTCAAGCTACTATAAGTAGTGGTTTTTCAAATTCAGGACAAGTTTGTATATCTGCACAGAGAATTATTGCAAATAAATCTATATATAGTGACTACTTAGACGCCTTAACAGCTGGAGTGAAAAATATCAAAACAGGAAATCCATTAGATAAATCTGTAAAAATGGGTCCAATGGTTAGAAACAATGATGCCACGCGGGTTAATGAATGGATTACAGAAGCGGTCAATTCAGGAGCAAGAAATTTGACAGGAGGAGAATACGAAGGCGCAATGCACCAACCAACTGTTTTAGCTGATGTTAAAGCTGACATGAAAATTTCATGCGAAGAACTCTTTGGACCTGCAGTAGCAGTTACACCATGCAATAATTTAGAAGATGCTATAGAAATGGCAAACGACAGTAACTATGGTTTAAGTGCAGCAATTTTCACACAAAATATTGATTATGCAATGCAATTTGCCAAGCGAGTTAATTCAGGTAATTTAATGATAAATTCTGGGCCACAATGGAGGGCTGACATGATGCCATATGGTGGACTTAAAGATAGCGGAATGGGCAAAGAAGGCCCAAAATATGCTGTGGAAGAAATGACTGAGTTAAAAATGGTAATTTACCATCCCTAACAATCATATGTAATTACAAAACAACGTTGCAAAATAAAAACTTATGTATTTAAGGTAAGCACTATCGCTCATAAACTATTGACGGCGTTTATGCACCAAATTATACTACCATACACAAATTGAAAGGGTTAATTAATGAGACTATTATGCCTTCAAGAAAATTTAAATAAAGGACTAGGGATTGTGAGTAGAGCTGTACCTACACGCACAACTCTTCCCGTTACACAAAATGTTTTAATCACTACTGATAATGGAAAAATAAAACTAGTTACCACAAATCTTGAAATTGCTATAAGTACTTGGGTGGGTGCACAAATTGAAGATGGAGGATCAGTAGCTGTCCCTGCAAAATTATTATCTGAACTAGTCAACTCTTTGCCATCAGGTCAAATAAATATTTCAAATTCTAATAATTCTGCTGGAATAGAAATAAATTGTGATAAATTCAATTCTCAAGTTAATGGAACAAACCCTGATGACTTCCCACCTATTCCTACTGTTAATGCAGATGTGATAGCTACAGTTGACAGTAAGATTTTTCAAGATGCAATAACTCGAGTATCTATAGCTGCAGCAACAGACGAATCCAGACCTGTTTTAACTGGAATCAAAATGGAATTAGAAGATGACAACTTTACACTTGCTGGAGCAGATGGATTTAGATTAGCTGTTTACAGAGGTAAATTACTCGAAAAAATATCTGAAAAACATGAGTTTATTTTACCATCTAAATCTCTGCAAGAAATTAATAGGATAATAGTAGATCAAGATGAACCAATTGTTTTCTCTGTAACTCCTTCCAAGAATCAAGCTATGTTTAAACTTTCTAACGTAGAAATTGTCACTCAATTAGTCCAAGGTACGTTTCCAAATTATTCTCAATTAATACCCGAGTCATCTTCAACTAAAACTGAAGTTTCAGTTGAAGAATTTCAAAGAGCTGCAAAAACTGCATCCGTATTTGCAAGAGACGGCAGTGGCATATTGAGGCTACATCTTAATTCTTCGAGTAATGAAAACCCTGAAAAACTATTAATACTTTCTAGATCAGAGGAAATTGGGGAAAATGAAAGCCAAATAGAAGCAAAAGTTGATGGAGAAGATGCGAAAATTGCTTTCAATAGTAAATACCTTACAGATGTGCTGTCAGTAATTAAAGAAAACAAAGTGATCATAGAAACAACCAGTCCTTCGAGTCCTGGAGTTATAAGGCCTTTAGGTCAAGAAAATTATACACATGTAGTTATGCCAATGTTTGTGCAGTGGTAAAAACATAAAAATACATTGCCCAATCCCCATTAAGTTACACATCAAAATAAAAGAATAATCACAACACAATGGGAATTATTACATTACGAAAAATATTTTTTTCTATTTTAATGGTTTTTATGCTTATAATTCCTGCCTCAAAACTACCATTAAGCCCTATCGAAAAAATTACATTTGAAAATTCATTTTCTTTAATCAATTGGGAAATAAAAAATATTTTCCCTAAGTGGATATATTTAGTAAAAACATTCATTCAAAATGATCAACCTGAGCCTACAGAAACAATAAAGCTTTTACAAAAGTACCTTAGCCTTACAAAACAAAAAAATCTTTATAAAAATAGATTGGACACTGAAGTACTCTCAATAGATCAAAAAAAAATTATTCAAAATAATTTAACATCAACAATAAATGAAATGAACAAATTAAAACCTGTTGTAGAAGAGCTTAGCGAAAAAGCCATGACAGAAACAATCAAGATTAATGGCCTTAAAACAAAATTAAATACAATTTTTCCTCCAGTTGATATAAGTCTAGAACCTCCACCATTGATTTTGGTTGTTTCGCCAAGAAATACTATTCAAATCGAAAAAACTATTTTTTTATCCCCTGATTTATTACCTGCTAAAAAAAATTCTATTGAAAATGAAATATTGAAAAAAAATAATAAATCAGCATACATATCAAATTTATCAGGCTTAAGTACTTATCCAACTCTAATATCAAACGAGTATAACTCATTAGATATTTTATCTACCACCGCACATGAATGGCTGCATCTATACTGGTTTTTTAAACCATTTGGAAAAAATATATTTAAATCAAACGAAATGAGAACACTAAATGAAACAGCAGCTGACATAGCAGGAAGAGAATTAGGTTTACAAACTTACATGAGACTTAACAGCAACTCCAAGTCTTTAATAAAATCAAACCCTAGTAATTCTAATCGATATCCACAATTTACTAAACATATGAGAGAAACAAGAACAGAAGTTGAAAAACTTTTGTTAAACAATCAAATTGCAGATGCTGAAAGATACATGCAAAAAAGGTGGTGGGAGCTATCTTTAGCTGGTTACAATATAAGAAAAATCAATCAAGCTTACTTTGCACTTTATGGAATATATGCTGAAAGTGCAGGATCTATCAGCCCTATAGGGAAACAACTTAGAGAATTTAGAGATTTTTTTGGAACAACAGGTGAGTTTATTGAGGAAATTGCACAAATATCAAGCTATACTCAATTTTTGAAAGAATTAGAACGCAAAAAGAATTAGAACGCAAAAATATTCCATAAACAACTAAGTTACTATGTTAAAAAAATTATTCAGCTTCTTTAAAAAACAAAATAGAAAACAACCGCCAGGCCAATTTGTTACAAAAAAATTTCCTATACTAACTTTTGGTAATGCACCTCATATTGAATTAAATCAATGGAATTTCACTATTTCAGGATTAGTAAAAAATAAAATAAAACTTGATTGGGACCAATTTACACAATTGCCAAAATCTCAAATAATTTCCGAATTCCATTGTGTAACTAAATGGAGCAAAATGAAAAACACTTGGGAAGGTGTCAAACTAAATTATCTAATAAAAATTGCAGAACCACTCCCTTCAGCCAATTTCACATTAATCCATTGCTACGGCAATTACACAACAAATCTTACTTTGGAATGCTTATTAGACGATGATGTTATATTAGCATACCGCCATGATAATGAACCTCTTAATGAAGATCATGGTGGACCACTACGACTAGTAGTACCCAAAAGATATGGATGGAAAAGTGCAAAATGGATTAAAAAAATTGAATTAACTAATAAAAACATACCTGGATTTTGGGAAAGCAGAGGTTATCATATGGAAGGTGACCCTTGGAAAGAACAGCGTTTTAGTTAATATTTAATCATTAAAAGATTTGGAGTAAATTATGACACGAATACATATCCTTGGCGCAGGAACACCTACTCCAACAGCTACAAGATTTGGTTCTTCATTTGTAGTAGAAATTGGAAATGATCAAATTATGGTAGATTGTGGACCAGCAACAACTCATAAACTAGTTAAATCAGGCTTATGGCCTACCAAAATCGACTATGTGTTCTTTACTCATCATCATTTTGACCATGATGTAGATTTCCCATGTTTTCTGCTTACTCGATGGGACCAAAGCATTGGGAAAGAAAATATTTTGCAAATTTTTGGGCCAAAATTAACAGAAGAATTTACAGAAGGTATTATTGGTGAAAATGGTTTATTCAAACATGATTTGATAGCAAGAATGAATTTTTCAGGTAGTAAACAAGTATATGTAAACAGAGGTGGCACATTACCAAGAAAGCCCCCCCTGATTTCTGCAAAAAATATAGGAGAAGGAAAAATATTTTCCACAAAAAATTGGTCTGTAACAGCCGCAACAGCAGTCCACGCTCAACCATACTTAGATTCATTAGCATATAGAATAGATGGACCAGATGGAAGTATGGTGTTTACTGGAGACACAGAACCATGTAAATCCGTTGAAAATTTAGCAAAAAACGCAGACATTATGTTATGTATGTGCTGGGACGAACAAACTGAAATAGAAAAAAATCATGAAAACAGAGGACAATGTGGCACATTAGATGCAGCTAAATTAGCGCAAGCATCAAATGTGAAAAAATTAGCACTAGTTCATGTAGGTCCAAATCTTTCTAAAGATTCAGAAAATAAAAAGGCTATAAAAGAGATTAAAAAAGTTTACGACGGTGAAGTAATTTTCTCAAATGAATTAATGAAAATTGATCTGTAAAAATATGTGCAATTAAATATGTCTAAAAAAGAAAGAAATTTATAACATAACCCAGTCTATTTTGACAGAATTGATTCTGCCCAATCTTTTTCCAATTCTTGAGTAGTTATACCATATGTTTTATAAAAGTTAGAATCAAAATTTCCCTGATTTTTCAAATTTTCAATTAAAAGAGCAATCTTTTCAATTCCGTATCTATATACCAAATAGCCTACAATGTTTTCGGATTTTCTATAGAACAAACCTACATCATAAGCTTTACCAGGTAATGTATTCATTTTGTTTAATGTCATAATTTGCGTTCTTCTAACAAAATTTTTTGACTCTCCTTTCCAATCATTAGAATTACTCTGATAATACATTGCTAAGCCTTCATTCAGCCATTTAGGCAATAAAACTTTTCTACTCTGCATAGCTTCTGCTAATATTAAATGAGTAACCTCATGTACAATCACATCAACGTTATAGCCACTAACTAAAAAAAGATTATAATCAGAATATGCAAATCCTCCAAATAAATGTTGTTTTGTGGTAGTGTCACTCAAATATTGAAACGCTTCACTAGATTCTTTACGGGAATCGAACAAAACTCCTTTAATTTCAAATAAATCAGAATTTTTTAGAAAGGTTTTCTTAATAGGATTAATCCTTTCTAAAATATTTCGATGTAAAATAGTAGCCTTATCTTGCGATAAACCGTGATGAAGAATTTCTAGCCCATCCCCAATAATTCTTTCCCAATCATAAATATCATCTAAATACTCCAATTCATTAGATTCGGTAACCGTTACATTGTTTTCCATATCAGTAATTTCATAATAATAATTGATGACAACTCCTGATGGTAAAAAATCGTTCCCAGAAGTGTTAATGATATATTTTGTATCCACTACATCTGAATATGTGATGACAGGATAGCCATAATTAACAACTGTAGAATCAGAAATAGAATATCGTATTTTAATTTTTTTGATTTGAATTTTTGAATTAAATGATTGTTCAATAATAATTTTTTCAGGGAAAAGAATTTTTCCCTTTGAAGATTTTAAAGGCAAATTTTCTAGGTCTTTAGAATCTAATAAAAAACAACTTAAACTCATACATGAAAAACATAACATAAGTAGTATGGAAAAATTAACATTTAATATACGTACAACTTGATTGGTAAAAATCAATTAAATCCCCGTAATTCTAATAGCAGTATGCTTTTTGTAAATCATGTTGATGTTAAGCAATAAAGGTGTAATATTTTCTACAAAAACAGAATTAGATAATTTACCACCATTTATTGCCCTGACACCGTCAATATTTTCTGCTAAATCCATAACAGTATTTAACGCATATTTGTTATCCGAACAAACTATTACATCAGAATTGACAGGATTGTTGATCAATTTCAAATCCAACGCACTAATTGTTTGAAAAGCTGAAACCACCTTAGATTCAACCAAAATCTCCTGCAATTCGATAGCTGCACAACTACTTTTAGTTCGAACAACTGATATTTTCCCATTTTCAAACATTACCGGTACAACAACTGTCACAACAATTTTTCCAATTAAATAAGGTTTTAATTCTTTGAATACACTTTTTTGAGCATCATACGGAACACATACGAAAACAATATCTGAATCCCGCACAACCTCCATATTTAGTCCTGGAAACAAATTCTTTGAACTTGAAATATTTTTTGCAATTTTATTAACAGCATCTATACTGTTTTTAATATCTCTAGATCCAATCCCAACTTCAATATTTTTTATTGCAAATCTACCCGCCAAACCTATTCCCTCAGAACCTGTACCTCCAATAAATCCTATTCTCATACATTCTCCTTTCACCTCTATTACAAAGTGTTCGAATTGTATTATATAAAACGAAATAAAACACTTTAAGGATATTGACTCTAAACAAACTGTAAGTTAATCTGTTGAAAAAATAAATAGGATCTAAATATGTCTTGGAAATGTCAAAAATGCGGCCACACAAATCCACCTACTAGAGATGTATACTGCGATCAATGCGGTACAAAAAGAAAAGATTGGTAGGTTCTTGCTAGATAGGTTTACGCCATTTCATCCCATTCGTAAAATCAAAAAATTCTTGTACCAATTTACTATTACTTGCTACTATTCCATCAGACATTAATTTTACCTTTTGATTTGACCTGTCAACAACACAACCACCCGCTTCATTTACTAAAATAATCCCAGCCACCTGATCCCAGACAGATAACTGATGATTAAAATATAAATCAATCATACCTGATGCAACATAAGATAAACCTAAAGCAGATGATCCCATAATTCTTAAAGTTTGCATGCCGGGCCATATATGTTGAATTACTTCAAGTGAATTTGAACCACCTTGATTACTGTAACTCATGTCCATACCAACAATGCATTCAGAAATTTTAGTTTTATTTGAAACATGTACTAAATCTCCATTTAATCGAGTCCCACCTCCTAGTTTTGCTTCAAACATGTCCCCTCTTACAGGATCATAGTTAATACCAACAATTGTTTTAGAATCTGAAACTAAACCTATAACAATTGAAAAAATAGGTATCCCTGAAGCAAAATTTCTAGTTCCATCTATAGGATCAACTATCCAGCAAAAGCCTTTTGGAATCTTTGCATTTTCAGATTCTTCACCCACAAATTCTATTGTCGGAAATTCAGCAAATAAAGATTTTTTAATTAAATCTTGAGCTTCTTTGTCTGCGTTAGTAACAATATTCCCTCTACCTTTATACTCAATATCCAAAACAGACCGAAATCTACTGACTAAAAGTTCTCCCGCCTCAAAAGCAACTTGTTTAACTACATCAACTACATCTTTGCCACTTTTACTAACTAAATCAAACATCATTTCCCTTAATATAAAAATTGATAATCATAGAATTATATCCATAAATCACTTAAGAAAATTGATTTTTTTGAAGTAAGTAACTTGAATTTATCAATTTATAGTAAGTATCAACATAAAAAACATTTATTAATTCAAAAAATCAATCATAATAAAAAATAATATTTCTAATAAACTCTGGAGATTAAAATGATTGGTGATGAATTAATAGCAAAAATACTTAAACAAGAAAACGTAGAATGGATCGGAGCTTATCCTTATCATTCATTAATTGATGAAGCTGCTAAATTAGATATCAAGCCAATAATTCCCAGACAAGAAAGAGCCGGGGTCAATATTGCTGATGGATTTAGCAGGATCAACAACGGTAAAAAAATTGGAGTTTTCGTAATGCAACGAGGCCCAGGGGCTGAAAATGCTTTCTCAGGCGTAGCTCAAGCCTTTTCTGATGCAGTTCCGATTTTACTATTACCTGGAG
Organism: SAR202 cluster bacterium; assembly: GCA_009392295.1. GTDB lineage: Bacteria > Chloroflexota > Dehalococcoidia > Lucifugimonadales. The sequence continues at coordinate 128,099 of VFGW01000017.1, read as the reverse complement.
GACATGAAAGAGACAAAACTCAAAGATCTCCAGAATTTGATTCTGTAGAACATTTTAAAGGCATCACAAAATGGTCAGCAAACATTAATATGGTTGAACGAATCCCTGAATTATTAGGTAAAGCGTTCTCTCTTCTAAAACATGGTAGGCCTGGTCCTGTTTTGCTAGAAATACCTCAAGATGTTGCAAATGAGGAATTCCAAGGCCCATCAAAATACACTCCTGTTTCAAGTCACTTGTCTAGCGCAGATCCTGATTCAATAAAAGATATAATTAAAGCTCTTATGAACTCAAAAAACCCTGTGATTAATGCAGGACAAGGCATTTTATATGCTGAAGCAACAAAAGAATTAATTGAATTTTCAGAATTAACTAACATACCAGTTATGACTACTTTGGCAGGGAAAAGCGCTTTCCCAGAAAACCATCCCCTCGCCCTTGGTACTGCAGCAAGAACTGGAACAAAAATGTGTGATTATTTTCTCAAAAATACAGATTTCATTCTTGGTATAGGTACAAGTTTTACCAAAGGTAATTTTCAGGCCCCGATGCCTGATAACGTACCTATCGCTCAATCTACAAATTGTAATGACGATATAAATAAAGATTATAGAATTGACCTTGGAGCTATTGGAGATTCTAAACTAGTTCTCAAACAAATGATTGAAGAAGTAAAAATACAATTCGGCAAATCTGGCAGACAAGATACCAATCAAGTAAAAAACAAAATTAAAAAACTAAAAGATGAATTTATTTCTGAATGGTTACCTCACTTTACTTCAGACGAATTACCTATGAGTCCTTACAGAGTTTTTCATGAATTAGCCAAAACATTAGGCTCTGCAAATGTAATAATAACTCACGACTCAGGGTATCCTAGGGATCAATTATCTCCATTTTGGCAACCTACAAATCCTAGAGGTTACATTGGTTGGGGGAAATCAACCCAACTAGGATACGGATTAGGGTTAGCTATAGGAGCAAAAATTGCTGCACCAGAAAAACATGTTGTCAATATAATGGGTGATGCTTCATTCGGGATGGCAGGCATGGATATTGAAACGGCTACAAGATGTGAAATCGGAACTCTAACTATTATCCTTAATAATGGCGTTATGACCCATTACTCAGATCATATGCCTGTTGCTACTAAAAAATGGGATTCAAATAAATTTTCAGGAAATTATTCAAAAGTAGCAGAAGGGCTAGGGGCTTTTTCTAAACGCGTAGAAACCCCAAACCAAATTTCAGAAGCCATTAATTTAGCAATCCAAGCAAATTCTCAAGGCCAACCAGCTGTTCTAGAAATGATTACTAAAGAGGAAGACAATGTACCTAATTACTGGTTTTAATTAAAAAATAAAATTATGGAACAAATCACAGATTATTCAAAATTAACATTAGGTAAATTACTTTGTGAAAAATCAATAATGATTGACCAGAAATTAATAACAGACTACATGGAAGCTGTTCAAGATACTTCTAAATTAATATCTGATATACAAGGTGAGAAATATATTCCCCCAATGGCAATTGCTGCGTTTGGATTGCAAATGGTGATAGACTTTTTAAGTATCCCAAAAGGAACTTTACACGTTGGACAAGAATTAATTATTGAATCCCCATTAAAAATAGGTGAATTAGTAAATTATGAAGCATCAATAACTGCAAATTCTGTAAGAAACAATTGGCGATTCGTAACTATTGAAATACTTGCAAAAACATCAATAAATCACCTGGTTATGTCTACAAAAAGTACAATTACAATGCCTGAAATTTCAGAAAACCCCTAAGGAAAAACATGTCAAAAATAATATCAAAATCTAAAAAAATTAATAAAACTGATATCAAAAAATATGCAAATGCAGCTGGTGATTTTAATCCAATCCATTTAGACGAAAATTTTGCAAAAAATACACAATTTGGAAAATGCATTGCACACGGAATGATGATTGCATCGTCAATTTCAGAAACATTTACAACTGAATTTGGAATAGACTGGATTTCTAAAGGACGACTTAAAATCCGTTTCAAATCTCCTGTATTTCCCGGAGAAGAAATCACTACAATAGGCGAAGCTAAAAAGGGGAAAATAAACTCTTTTTCAGTGCAAGTTGTTAAAAATAACAATCAAATTGCAATCACTGGAGAAGCATCAATACCTGAAGATCAAGAGGTGACAAATGAACTCTAAAATAAAAATAGCTGTAGATGCTATGGGCGGAGATAATGCCCCACATGATATCGTTGCTGGAGCTGTTGAAGCTGCAGAAACCCTAGATGTAGAAATCTTATTGGTTGGAGACCCTGAAAAATTAAAAATCGAACTAAAAAAACATAATAGTTCTAATAACAATTTACAATTAATTCCATCTGAAGGTGTGATATTAGAAAGTGATAAGCCTGCATTAGCGTTAAGGCAAAAACCAAAAGCCTCAATTTTAGTAACTACTTCACTTGTAAAAAAAGGACTTGCAAATGCTTCAGTTACAATGGGTTCGACTGGAGCAGCAATGGCAGCAGCAGCAGTAATTCTTGGAGTAATAGAAAATGTAGAAAGGCCTTCTCTAGGCGGACCAATTTTAGGATTAGCTCCACAAACTATTATTATTGACCTTGGCACCAATATTGATTGTAAACCATCTCAAATATTGAGCTTTGCAATTATAGGTCATGTTTATGCAAAAGTATTTTGGAACTTACCAAGCCCCCGAATTGCTTTGCTAAGTGTGGGAGCGGAAGAAAATAAAGGTAATAAACTTGTACAAGAAGCAAAAAATCTGTTGAATAACAGTCCTTTAAATTTTATTGGAAATATAGAAGCTAATGATTTAACAAATAATATGGCTGATGTTGTAGTATGTGATGGATTTACAGGTAACATAGTTATGAAATTAACTGAAGGCCTAGGAACAAGTATTGCAAACTATTTGTCAGAAGAACTTAAAGGGAAATTACCTGAAAAAGAATTAAACCAACTGACCAATAAAATTTATGAATTAAATAATGTGGTAGAAGTTAATGGAGGTGGGCCAATATTAGGCGTTAAAGGTGTCAGTGTAGTAGGGCATGGACGAGGAAATTCCAAATCTGTATTGAATGCAATAAAATCTGCTAAACAAACAGTAGAAATTAAATATATTGAAAAGCTAAATCAAGAACTTTCACAAGTTCATAGTAAATTTTAAACCAAAAGACAATATAATTACTAACTAAATACAGGAGCAACATGAACGAATCATCAACTAAAAGTAAAACAGCATTAGTCACTGGAGCCGCTAAAGGGATTGGCAAAGCAATTGCCTTAGAATTAGCAAAAAAGGGTATCCAAGTAGCAATCAATTATAAATCCTCAGAATCAGAGGCACTAGAAGTCTGTAAAAAGATAGAATCTTCAGGTATAAAGTCACAAGCATTTCAAGCAGATGTTTCTGATAATAAAGCAGTAATATCTATGATAAAAGATATAGAAAACAAACTAGGTAACATCGATATTCTTGTAAACAATGCTGGGATTATAGATGATAAACATTTAATCAGAATGTCTGATGATTCATGGCACAACGTCATAAACACTAACTTAAATGGTACATTTTATTGTACTAGAGCTGTTTTACGCAAAATGATCAGTAGTAAATGGGGCAGAATAATCAATATTAGTTCAATCGTAGGCTTAAGAGGCAATCCCACTCAAACAAATTATACTGCATCAAAAGCGGCTGTTATTGGTTTCACAAAAGCTCTTGCAAAAGAAGTGGCTACAAAAAATATTACTGCAAATGTAATTACTCCTGGTTATTATGAAACCGAAACAACTTCGGTACTTACTCCGGAAATGAAAAAATTCTGGTTGGAAAGAATTCCTCAGGGAAAATTTGGTGATGTTGAAAATGTAGCTACATTAGCTGGTTTTCTAACAAGCCAAGATGCAACATATATTACTGGTCAAGTGATAAGTGTAGATGGTGGGCTAGCTATTTAGAATATACTTTAACTAATAATAAAATTATAATAGAATATTCACAAATATTTTCTTAGGAGGTAAAAAATGGCTGATAATAATTCTACAGGAACATGGGAAGTTAAATCTGGATTAGCTCAAATGCTTAAGGGTGGAGTTATAATGGATGTGGTGACAGCTGATCAAGCAAAAATAGCTGAAGATGCTGGAGCATGCTCTGTTATGGCTCTAGAGAGAGTTCCTTCAGACATCAGAAAAGATGGTGGTGTTGCTAGAATGTCAGATCCCACAAAAATCGTAGAAATTACCGAAGCAGTCACTATTCCTGTAATGGCAAAATGTAGAATAGGCCATTTTGTTGAAGCCCAAATACTGGAATCACTTGGAGTAGATTATATTGATGAATCTGAAGTATTAACACCTGCAGATGAAAACAACCATGTAAACAAAAATGATTTTAAAGTTCCTTTTGTTTGTGGTGCAAGAAATCTCGGAGAAGCATTACGAAGAATTGGAGAAGGCGCTGCTATGATTCGCACCAAAGGGGAAGCAGGTACCGGAAATATTGTTGAAGCTGTACGACACGCGAGATCAGTTTTAGGTGAAATTAAAAGAATCCAAAATATGGATGAAATAGAATTGATGGCATTAGCACGTGATTTACAAGCACCTTTCGAATTAGTCAAAAATATTCATAAAACAGGCAAACTACCTGTTGTCAATTTTGCTGCTGGAGGGATAGCTAGTCCTGCAGATGCTGCCCTAATGATGCAAATTGGAGTTGAAGGCGTTTTTGTAGGATCTGGAATATTTAAATCATCTGAACCGCAAAAAATGGCCAATGCGATAGTTAAGGCCACAACTCATTACAATGACCCTAAATTGATTGCCGAAATTTCCAAAGGCCTTGGAGATGCCATGCCAGGATTGGATGTACGCACAATGCCAGAAGAAGAACAGCTATCAGTAAGAGGATGGTAATAATTTGCTAAAAATTGGCATATTAGCTGTTCAAGGTGATTTTGCCGAACATAAGCTAATGTTAACCAACTTGGACGTCAACACAGTTGAAGTAAGACTACCGAATCAATTAGAAAACATTGATGGATTGATTATTCCTGGCGGTGAATCTACTACCATAGTTCAATTGTTAGATATTTTTGACATCAAAAATGCTATTGTTAAAAAAGCTGAAACTGGTATGCCAATTTGGGGTACATGTGCAGGCATGATTATACTAGCTAGTTCCTTAACAGACAGTAGGCCAACTCCATTAAATCTTATGAACACTGTTGTAAGTAGAAACGCTTTTGGAAGACAAATTGATAGCTTTGAAGAAGATATCAAAATTGATGCTATAGGTGAACCAAAATATCGAGGTATTTTTATAAGGGCGCCAATGTTCGTAGAAATTGGCAAAAATGTTGAGGTTTTAGCAAAACTTAAAAATAATAAGGCTGTTCTAGTTCGTCAAAAAAATTTACTTGCAAGTTCATTCCATCCAGAATTAACATCTGACACTAGAATTCATGAATACTTTATCAAAATGATTGAAAACCAAATTCAAAATAAAAAATAAAACTATTATGGAAAAACAAACATTTAATGATTTAAAAGCTATTGAAACAAGGCTGCCTGATTGGATAATTCAATCAATTCCTGAACAACAAAATATTAATGAACTTTTAGAAATTGTAATGGATTTAGGAAGGCCACCTGAAGCACGTTTTCTACATTCAAGTCATCAATTAGGCAAAAAAGAAATTACCACAAACGACATCAATCATGTGATTGAAAATATCAGTGAATTTGGGAATGATAATCGAGCTGGAATTGAAAGAACACTTCATCGAATTTCTGCTATTAAAAATCGAAATGAAAAAATAGTTGGATTAACAATTAGAATCGGAAGAGCTGTATTTGGAACAATCAACATTATTGAAGATTTGATTATGACGGGTAAAAGTTTACTTTTATTAGGCCCTCCTGGTGTAGGTAAAACTACGATGTTAAGAGAAATTGCACGAGTACTCTCTGATACAGGGAATAAAAGAGTAGTAATTGTAGATACATCTAATGAAATTGCTGGAGATGGAGATATTCCTCATCCATCTATTGGAAGATCTAGAAGAATGCAAGTCAAAACACCTGAAAAACAGCATTCTGTAATGATTGAAGCTGTTGAAAACCACATGCCAGAAGTAATTATTATTGACGAAATTGGAACTGAACTTGAAGCTGAAGCTTCAAGAACAATTGCCGAAAGAGGCGTCCAATTAGTTGCAACTGCTCATGGAAATACACTGCATAACCTTATACTTAACCCAACTTTGTCTGATCTAATAGGAGGTATTGAAACGGTCACTCTTGGAGATATTGAAGCACGCAGACGTGGTTCACAAAAAACAGTATTAGAACGCACATCTCAGCCAACATTTGAAATTCTTATTGAAATTCAAAGTTGGAATGAATTAATAATCCACGAGAATGTTGCAGCAGTCGTTGACACTTTACTAAGGGGAAATAAATATACCCCAGAGCTAAGAAAAATTAACGAATCTGGCGCAATTGAAACAACAAAGCCAACTATTGACAAAGAAACTACTCAAAATATCGTTACAAAATCAAATAAATTTTCATTTAACTCTGTTTCAGATAATAAAAATGACGATGTCAGTTTAAAAAAAATCAAAATACTACCTTATGGAGTTAACAAAGGGAAATTAGAACAATGCATCCTAAACTCATATGGACCATTTAAACTAGTTGCCACCATGGAAGAATCTGACTTAATTGTTACAACAAAACATTTCTACAAACGTAAGACTAAGGCTCTAGCAGAAGCAGAAAAAAAAGAAAAACCTGTATATGTTTTGAGAAAAAACACATCTATTCAAATACAACAATTTCTTAACGCAATCCTACGAAACAAAAATATTAAAAAACCTTCTGGTCAATCTGATTTAGCACTTAAAGACGTCGAAAATGGAGTATCTAAAATTGAAAATGGATTTTCAAAAGTAGAATTAAACCCACAAGGTTCTCACATAAGAAAGTTACAACACGAATTAATAAAAAAACAAGGTCTATTGTCAGCAAGTGCAGGGAATGAACCAAACAGAAAAGTAATAATATATAATTCTTAACATCTTATTAAAGACTCAATCAATAATATCACCTTATTAGGAGAAGAATTTGTTTTTCATATCTTTTGAAGGCTGTGAAGGGACTGGCAAAACAACTCAAATTGATTTCTTGAAAGAAAAGCTGGAAAAAAAATCTTTTGATGTTCTATCTATTCAAGAACCTGGTACAACAAAGTTAGGACTAAAAATAAGAAAACTTTTAAAAGGCGACCTAGAAGGTGCTGAAAAAATATCTGAAATTACAGAGTTATTCATGTTTTCTGCAGCTAGGTCAGACTTGATATCAAACAAATTATCTAATTTTATAAAATCAAAAAAAATTGTAATCTGTGACAGATATGTTGATTCAACTACTGCTTATCAAGGATATGGACGACAACTTGATTTAAATAAAATAAAATTAATTAATAGTTTAGCAACTCAAAATATCATGCCAGATATCACATTTCTACTTGATTTTAACCCAAAAATTGGAATTCAAAGATTAGGATCTTATCAAATGGAATTCAGTTTAAATGACTCTTCAAATCAAAGGGAAACCGAAGGAGTAAGATTTGAAACTGAATCAAATGAATTTCTAAACAGAGTTCGAAACGGCTATCTTGAGTTAGCAAAAAACGAACCAGATAGATGGAAAATCATTGATGCAAATTTAGATAAAACAGAAATTAGTAAAATTATTTGGGAAACAGTTGAAACTAAACTAAAAAACATACACTGACAAATCAAAATCAATAAAGGCCTGATCAATTGAGTAAAATGACTAAAAAAGAAATTGATTTATTTCTAAAAAAACCCTTAATTGCAATCATCACTACCCTCAATCAAGATGGAACAACCCACATGACTCCTGTGTGGTACCTATATAAATCCAACAAAATTATAGTTGCTTCAGAAAAAACATCTGTAAAAATAAATAATATCAGAAAAAATCCAAACGTTGGAATATGTATTTGCCAATCTGATGTATCTCATAAATATGTACAAGCCTCTGGCATAGCAGAATTAAACACACAAAATATTCAAGAAATTGTAAAAGAAATGTCTGTATCGTATAAAGGCAAAAAAGATGGACAAAAATATTCAAAAGATGCTCTTCAAAAAATAGATTTTATGATAATTGAAATCTCACCAACAATTATATTCGGAGAAAATATTGCTTAAATTCAGGAATGATAAATGATAAATAAAGTTCGAATTTTAAATCAATGAATAATGAATTAAATGATATAGACCATTGGAACTATTTTTTAAAAAATCTTTACCAATCTCAATGGCAAAAAAATTTACCTCACCCTATCCTAGACAATTTATTTCAAACATATTCACTAAGGCAAAAAAAATTCTTTTCAGTCAAGAACGAAAATAATATTTTAACTGGTATCTCCTCAACAACTATTGAGAAAAAAATTTTTCGAGCTATAACATTTTTCGGATTTGATCAAGCAAAAATTTCAAAATCACATTCAATCACCTTAATTGAATTAAACAATGATTTTTTAAAAAATTTTAATGTAAAAAAATGGCATGTCCAAACGGAAGAACATGACCATCAAACACAAAATACATTAATTGAAATGGGTTTTAAAAAAATAAGAAAATACTCCAGCCTGTTACATATATCAAATAAATACCAAATTCCAAAAATACCAAATAATATTCAAGTAGATTCCCTGCAGATCGGCAATGAAAAAAAATTTGCTAATATTTTAAATAAATCCTTCAAAAATGAATGGGGATTCTGCCCTAACACAGTGAAAGAAGTTATCCACTCCCTATATTCCCCTAATGATAATCTTAAAGATGTAATAGTACTTAAACAAAACAACAAATTAATCAGTTTCAATTGGACAAAAATACTCAAAGCAAATATAGGTAAAATTTCTATGCTAGGAGTACACCCCCAATATCAAAATCTTGGGATAGGTAAAATGACAACTCTCGCCGGAATTGATCATCTTAAAAAAAATAATGTGAAAGCTATTACATTGGAAGTTGATCAAAGAAATATCCATGCCATGAAACTTTATACTAATTTAGGATTTGAAAAATATCTTTCTACAATATGGTTTGAAAAAAGCCTATAAACAAAAAAATTTGAAACACTAAACGAAAAAGTCATGATATAAATCTGAAAATTTCAATGCCATTTTTGACCAGTTAATTCCTTTAACCAAATCATAAGAATTTAAACCCATTTTTTCATTAAGATCTACGTCTTCCAAAAGATTTTCAATTTTTTTTGACAACTCACTTGGTGATCTTTTATTAATTAAAAAACCAGTTTGACCATCTTTAATCAAATCATTGGCAATACCCACACGAGTTGATATAACCGGTGTTTTACAAGCCATAGACTCCAAAATTGTAAAACCAAAACTTTCATAATGTGATGCAAGAACATAAACATCAGATGCACTATAATATAAATATAATTGATCCTGATTAACACTTCCTTCAAAACGTACTTTGTCTTCCAGCCCCAAATCTTTAATTTTTGAAAAATATTCAGTGTATCCTTGATTAATATCTCCTCCAACAATAAGCAATTTTGTATGTTCGAGCTGTTTAATAAATGAAAAAGACTCTATTAAAAAATCAATACCTTTGATTGGGTCGAATCTTCCAACAAATAAAACAACATTATCTTCGTTAATCAAAAGTTGTTCCTTTGCAAATGACTTGTCAACGGGATGAAAAATTGACAAGTCTACTCCTGGAATTATCACATAACTATTTTGTGATTCTCCTTTGAAATATTTTTTAAAATCTTCTTCCTCTTGTAAGGTAGAGGTAATTATTGCATCTGCTGAGAAAAAAAGATTTTTTTCTACTAAACTTCTAATTTGTTGATTCTCTTCAATTATATTTACTTGTGATTTAGCTTGAGCAGTAGTATGAAAATTTAATAAATGATTTATTTGCCAGGTATCGCTTAACTTTTCACCTACACATCCAGATAACCAATAGTGTGAATGAATCAAATGGTAATTAAGACCATTATCACAAGAAAAATTATTTACATTCACTGTAAATTGATCTACATAATCATATAAATCAACCTTAGAGATATTTGTTTGTCCAATTTCTATATGAATCACTCTAACATTTGAATCAATATTCCCAATTCTAGAATAAGTACAATCATCATGGTTACGAGTAAAAATATCTATAGCAAACCCAAGGCGTCCCAAATATTTTGAAAGCATCAAAACATAAACATTCATTCCACCAACATCTAAGTCTCCAAGACGACCTACAGGACAAGAATGAAAACTGAGCATCGCAATACGTTTCATTTTAACCTTTACTTTTTATGCAAAACAATTTTTCTAACAGATTTATCAACTCCTCCAAGATGATATTTATATCTTTCATCACCTCGAAGAAAATCAAAATAATTTTTACCTTCCTGAATAGAAGACTGAATCACCAATGCATTGCATATCAATCCAACACTAAATGATGAAAAATTTCTATCAAAACCACTATTATATAAATAGGTAGCGCTTCCATAATCAAAACAAAAACTTGTAGCAACTCTTATTCCCGACATCTCTAAAAAAGAAAGATTCATCTGGTTTTTCTCTATATGATGAATTGCAATTTCAGTGAAAAATTGTTCCCTTTCCAATGTCATGAACTCTGATTTGTCATCGCTACTTAATTTATGCAATCTAAAAAAATCCGGCAAAGAATTTAATATATCTAATTTGCTAGATTTATAAAACTTATACCCGTGACTATCAATTCTTTTTAATTTTCTCCTGAGCTCATGTCTATTTTTTTTCGAAAGTGAAGAAATATATTCCTCCCATGTCCCTGGCAAATATTCTCCAGGCGATGTTTCTAAATTGGTGTCCTCAAATATAAACCCATAATCTTCACTAAAACGTTTCAATAAATCTAAATTTAACGAATCCTCTGGAATTGATACTAATTCAATTTTATCCCAATATAGTTTGGAAATATGATTTAAAAATGCCTTAACGCCTAATTCTTCATACCCTTTTAAAAATATTAAATCTTGATAATCAAAAAGATCTGTACCACCAATAAACCTAGCAACATTCCCGTTCAAATATAATGGTGCAATCCCAATAATATCTTTATCATCAACAATCTTCGCAATATACAAATCTCCTTCACCAAAATGCTCCCACCATAACTTTTGCCAAAACGGAGAAATAAAAGGCGAATTATCTACGTTTTCAATTAATTTTTCCCAGTCAGCATAAATTTTATCAAAATGATCAAAAACAACAATGTTCAAATTATTTTTCCCTCAATATTTCATAAAATTCTAATTGCGCAGATTCCTGTTCATTAATCAAACCAAATTTATTAAAAGTAACCACTTTAGTACCAGGTTTTTTAATACCCCTCATGGACATACACATATGCTCAGCTTCTACCCTAACTCCTACCCCAGCAGGCGATAAAGTATTTGAAATACAATTAGCAATTTGAGTCCCTAATCTTTCTTGTAATTGAGGTCGCTTAGATAATATTTCTACTACTTTAACTACTTTGCTAATTCCTGCAATTTTATTCGTAGGAATATAAGCTACATCAACGTTGCCCCAAAAAGGCAAAAAATGGTGCTCACAAATAGAATAAAATGGAATACCTACGATACCTACCATATCACTATTTTTAGGCTCATCAAAAGATTGATTTAACACTTCATCAGGATTTTGTTTTAATCCTGAAAATAATTCCTCATATAAAACAGCTAATCTTTCAGGAGTTTTAAGTAATCCATCTCGATCTGGATTTTCACCAATTGAAGAAATAATCTCACGAAATAATTTTTTAATTTTTGCTTGATCAACCAAAAAGAATACATCTCCGTACTTTAAGCTACAATACAATTATATCGTAAATTTCAAAAATATTAGAATTATACCTATATTTTTTACTTACTAATCCCCTAGAATTTCAATACAATTGATATATCGTGCCAATTGACATATTAAATTTCAAAAATTGAGTGTTTTATTTAAAAAAATGAATCAAAATCATTTCATTACAAATTATTTGGAAAATTCTTCTGTTTCAAAATCGAAACTTAATTCCGGAGCAATATCATATATATCTATGATTGATCATATTAATTCTATCTCTCCAGAAATTGCAAGGTCTATAGTAAAAGAACTTTCAGATCAAAAAAATAATTTAAAAATGATTGCCAGTGAAAATTTTTCTTCTCTAGCTGTACAGTTGTCAATGGGAAATCTATTCACTGATAAATATGCTGAAGGATTTCCATTCCATAGATTTTATGCTGGATGTGACAATGTTGATGAAATTGAAAATATGGCGGCTCAATCAGCTTGTGAGCTTTTTAATTCAGAAAATGCATACGTACAACCTCATTCCGGTGCCGACGCAAACTTAATTGCTTTTTGGTCTATATTAAACCAAAAAATTCAAGATCCTTTTTTGTCAAAAACAGATAAAAAAGATGTGTCTCAACTTTCAGGAAATGAATGGTCTGAGTTACGAAAAGCTTTTGGCGAACAAAAATTATTAGGAATGAATTACTACTCTGGGGGTCATTTAACACACGGATACAGACACAATGTTTCTTCAAGAATGTTCAATGTTGAATCTTATGATGTCGATCAAAAAACTATGTTGATTGATTACGATGTGATTAGAGATAAAGCTAAAAAATTTCAACCATTAATTCTATTAGCTGGATATAGTGCTTATCCAAGAAAAATTAACTTCAGGATTTTTAAAGAAATAGCTGATGAAATTGGAGCTGTACTTATGGTTGACATGGCTCACTTTTCAGGATTAGTTGCAGGAAAAGCATTCTCGGGGGATTTTAACCCTGTACCTTTTGCTGATGTAATCACCTCTACCACTCACAAAACATTAAGAGGCCCTAGGGGTGGAATGGTTCTATCTACTTCAGAATTTTCTGATCAAGTTAACAAAGGGTGTCCTATGGTAATGGGGGGACCATTACCTCATGTAATGCTATCTAAAGCTTTAGCATTTAAAGAAGCTCAATCTAAAGAATTCGAAACTTATACAAAAAATATCATTAGCAATGCATCTTCTTTAGCTGAAAATTGTATCAACCAAGGTCTAGAAGTTTTGACTGGGGGAACTGATAATCACTTACTTTTAATTGATGTGTCTCAACTCAACCTAACTGGACGACAAGCTGAATCAGCAATTAGAAGCGCAAAAATTACACTTAACCGAAATTCACTCCCTTTTGACAAAAATGGCCCTTGGTACACAAGCGGCCTAAGGTTGGGAACCCCTGCAGTAACTTCACTTGGAATGGGTCCTAGTGAAATGAAAATAATTGCTGAAACCTTAAAAATTGTATTGGAAAATACTACACCTGAAACTATCAAAAAGGGTGCTAGATCTGGTCAATTATCAAAAGCAAAATTTAGTCTAAATGAAGAAGCTCTTCAACAAGCTAAAGTTAATGTCACAAATTTGCTGGAACAATTTCCTTTATATCCTGAACTAGATATAAAATATCTTGAAAATCACTTCTTGGTAAATTAAAAAACCTTAAATTTTAGATTCCTGCAAAACATTTAATGCAGCATTTTGTTCGGCAATTAACTTAGTTCTTCCTTCTCCTAAACCACAACATTCTTCGTTAATATAAACCTTTACAACAAAAGTAGGATTATGATCAGGTCCTGTTACAGAAATGATTTTATAAATAGGTAATTCTAATTTCTTAGACAATAATTTTTCCTGCAAAATCCCCTTATAATTTCCAAAATTTTCATCCGCATCTGATTGCTTTTGAAGATATATTAGATCCTCTTTAATAGCATTTTTAATAACATCAAAGCAAACTCCATACCCCTGATCAATAAACAATGCACCAATCAAAGCTTCGAAAGCATTTGCCAAATTACTAGTTCTAGTCCTGCCTCCATTTTTTTCTTCACCTTTACCCAAATATATATAATTGGACAATCGAAATTGATTTGATAATTTTGCTAAATTATCGCCACTTACAATTAAAGCCCTAGCTTTAGTCAAAGAACCTTCCTCCCATTTAGGGAACATATCATAAATAAGTTTAGATACTATCATTCCAATCACAGAATCTCCTAAAAATTCAAGGGTTTCATTAGATTCTATACCCTTATCATTGCCCTGATAAAAATCATTAATAAAAGATGAATGTGTTAATGCTGTGACTAATAAATCTTGATTATTAAATTTAATTCCAAATATATCTTGGAATTTTCTGATCTGTTTTAAATTAAACATTATAACCACTGGGCCATGGCGGCTGAGGTCGCTTCATTTCACCAATAAATGAGCAGTTTTTAGAAATTAACAAAAAATATTCGAAGCTCTTAATCATATCTTGTTCTGGCGGAATAAAAGTTTTTAAATAAATAGAATTTCCATTTTCAAACACAAAAGTTGGCGTTCCAAAAACACCAATTTTTAAACCTTCATTATAATCATTAGACACTTCATCAATTATATTTTCATTATTTAAGTCAAGCTCAAATTGTTCTACATTTAATTCACATTCATCAGCTAATCTAATTAAAGTTGATTTATCATTTAAATGAATCCTATCTGTTTGTCTATGACGAGAAATTAATAATTTATCATGATACCTTTCAAACACCTCATCTCCTTGTTTTTTAGCAGCTTTACCTGCAATTAAAGACAATAAAGATCTATTTGAACTCAATGTTTCAGAGTCTTTCCAATTAAAGTTTTCTTTATCTTTTATGCCTAATAAAAAACTTCTCCAATTTATTTCTAAATTGCCTCCATAATGATTCTTAATTTTTCTTAACCATATATAAGTATTAAAAACAAAAGGACATGCATAATCAGCAAATATATCAATCTTCACTTTTTCCATATTCTGTAAACTCTATATCTTATAATTTTTAAAAAATCTAATCTTGATATCTTTCTATTTTACACTTAAATTGCAAACAACTCACGATACTAATTCGATTGACATCCATATTAACCAATGCTAATCTCATTTGATTAATTCAAATCGCTCAAATAATTACGGAGTTATTATGTCTTTAGAAAACAAACTACATGTAGAAATTATCTATTGCGTACCCTGAAGTTTCCATGCTGAAGCAGCCTGGATGGCTAATGAATTTTTTGCTGAATGCGGCAATGGAATTGCCCTAACGTTGACACCTGGTGAAAGTGGAGTTTTGAAAGTTATAGCTGATGGCGATGTAATTTACGATAAAAGCCTAGAAGATAACAAACACCCTGATTTAAATAGGGTCAAAGAAATGAGAGCAGCTCTAAAATCTAAATTGAAATGATTTTCAATCGAATATCAATCACAGAACTTTTAAAGATGCACCTCCATCTACAACTATCACCTGACCTCTTATTGCGTTGCCTTTTTCAGAACATAAAAAAACTACTGCATCAGCAACATCTTTTTTACTTACGGATCTATCTATCAACGTCTTTTGACTAGATTCTAACATAGAATCTTTATTAGGAAAGGAATCAAGAGCATCGGTTTCAATATATCCACCTGAAACAGCATTTACTGAAATATTTTTCTGAGACAATTCAACAGCCAAATATCTTGTTAAAGACTCTAATGCAGCCTTTGAAGTGCCGACAGAAAAATAGTATGGTAAAACATGCCGAGAGCCTTCGCTAGTTATATTGACAATACTACCGCCACTCGACATTAGTTTTGATGCTTCTATAGAACAAATCCACGGTGCTTTAGCATTAATATTCATTGTCCAATCCCAATGCTTTTCTTCTAATTCAGCTGCTGATTTCTGTACACCTGAAGCAGCATTGTTAATCAGAATATCTAACTTTCCATAATAATTATTGATTTCTTGAAACATTCCTTTTACTTTGGTAGTATCTGACAAATTTGATCGTATTTTTAAACACCTCACACCTTTTTTTTCTATCTCATTTTGGGTTTCTAAAGCTTGCTTATCACGCCTAAAATAATTAAATGCTATATCAGCACCAAGGCTAGCAAACTCTAATGCTATAGTTTTGCCAATCCCTCTAGATCCACCTGTTACAAACACTATTTTATCGTTAAAAATTTTCATAATCCCCTTGAAAGTAAAATCAATTGAATCCTTGTTCGGAAATAAATTTAGCTAAATCAGAGGTTCTGCAACTATAACCCCATTCGTTATCATACCATCCTACTACCTTTACAAATTGACCTCCAATAGCCATTGTTGATTGTCCATCAATTACACTACTGTGATAATTTTTCCTGAAATCTGAACTAACTAAAGGATCACCGGTATAATCTAAAATACCACTAAGATTATCATTAGAAGCTTTTTGGTAAGAATTATTAATTTCATCTACCGAAGCGTTCTTCTTTAATTTTGCCACAAAATCAGTTACTGAAACAGTAGCTGTAGGAACTCTAAACGACATACCATCAATTTTTCCGTTCAAATCAGGTAAGACTAAACCAACTGCTTTAGCTGCACCTGTAGTAGTTGGAATGATATTAGTTGCTGCATTTCTTGCGCGCCTAAGATCTTCATGCATTCTATCTAATATCTGTTGATCTCCAGTATAAGAATGTATAGTAGTCATAAATCCCTCTTCAACACCAAATTCATCATGAATTACCTTAGCCATAGTTGCAATACAGTTTGTTGTACATGATGCATTTGATACAACGTTATGTTTATCAGCAATATATGAGCCCTGATTAACCCCTAATACAACCGTAATATCTTCACCTTTTGCCGGAGCTGAAATAATAACTTTTTTTGCACCTCCTTTTAAATGCCCTGCAGCAGCCGAACCATCTGTAAAAAATCCTGTTGACTCTACAACAATATCAACTCCTTGATCCCCCCAATCAATTTTAGAAGGTTCTCGCTCAGAAAATATCTTTATAGAAGAGCCATCAATTATAATTGAATCTTCTGTCTGCTCAACATCCCCGGGGTAAATTCCATAATTACTATCATATTTAAATAAATGGGCATTTGCAGACGTACTACCTAAATCATTAACAGCAACAACTTGCAAATCATTTGGATGTCTCTCGATAGTGGCTCTAAGTACTTGCCTGCCTATCCTTCCGAAACCATTAATTCCTATTCGTGCAACCATTTATTTTCCTTTCAGTTTGTAAAAACACAATCTACATTATATCTTTAATTATAGTTTATTCTAATTTTCAACAATTACTATAACAAACAAACTTATCAAAAAATATAAAATCAACGAATCAATGATTTAATAAATAATAATTTGATGCATCTAATAGACCTTGAGGAGTGCCAATATCAAAATGATTACCAAAAAATTCAAATCCAAACAAATTAGAATTAGGTAGAATGAAATTTAAAGCATCCGTCAATTGTTTTTCGCCATTAGCTCCAAAATCAATATTTTCTAAATTATGAAAAATTTCATTTGGCAAAATATATCTACCCATTATCGACAAATTAGATGGCGCTTGTTCTAAAGAAGGTTTCTCAATCAAAGAATTTACAGAATACAGATTAGACTTTATCCTTTTTGCATCAACAATCCCTAAATTAGGTATCATTTGATCGGAAACTTTTTTAAGCGCTATATAACAACCTGTAGATCCCTCAAATGAATTGATCATATCTTTTAAAAATGGCTTCGGGTTAAAGATAATATCATCAGGTAACATAACAGTAAAAAAATCTTCATTTACAATATTTTTCACTTGCAAAATAGCATCGCCGAGCCCATTTTGTTCTTCTTGATTAACATATTTAATTTCTAGGTTTTTAAAACTATGTGAAAAATTTTCTACTTTTTCAGACATGCCTTTTTTCTTTAAAACCTCATCAATTTTATTGGATTCTGAAAAATACTGTCTAATTAAGTCTTGATCACTAGAAATCACAAATATCAACTTTTGAATGCCAGAATTTATGGCCTCTTCTACTACAAATTGAATTCCAGGAGTATCAAAAATTGGCAATAAAGCTTTTGGAATTACTCTAGAAGCTGGGAAAAATCGTGTCCCGTATCCAGCAACAGGAATAACTGCAGTTTTTATAGACATCTTGTCACCTAACCAAAATGATTTAAAATTTTATAAAGTATCTACATAATATTATTATATTTGATACATTTTCTTAAACATAGCCTTAATAATTTTATAAATTTAAAACCCTAAACCAAATTGATAACTTTTTTATCTCCGTATATACTTCAATAAAACAATTCTATGTTGAGGAGTTTGTAGTATGTCATTTGTGCAATCAGTTGAAACGTGCTTAAAAAAATATGCCGACTTTAGTGGCAGAGCTTCTAGATCTGAATATTGGTGGTTCTTTTTATTCAATTTTTTAATGAGCACTGTAGGATCAATAGCTGATAGAATTTTACTTGGAACAGAACCAGATTCTACAGGAATAATTACAACCTTAGTAACCCTTGGTTTGCTATTACCTAGTTTAGCTGTTGGTGCAAGACGGCTGCACGACATAAACAAATCAGGATGGTGGCAATTACTTTGGCTAGGATTCTTTTTGTTGCTAATTCCAGTAATTTATCTCATTTATTTACATACTAGACCATCATCTAATTCAAATGTTTGCAATCATTGCGGCGCTACAAGCCAACCTGATGAAGAAGCCGTTTTTTGTGGTAGTTGTGGTAAAAAACCCATTTAATTATGGATATTAAATTCGAAAAATGTGTTCCCTGCAAAGGAGGAATTCCGCCATTAGATGATAAATCAATAGAAGAACTCATCGTAAATATCCCTACATGGACTGTACAACGTGAACAAGCCACATATTTAACAAAAAAATTCAAGACTAAAAATTTCAAACAATCAATGAATTTTGCAAATTTAATTTTTGAAATTTCTGAAGAAGAAGGTCATCATCCAAAAATTATCGTGGAATTTGGCAACATTGAAGTTCTTTGGTGGACTCACAAGATTAATGGATTACACAAAAATGACTTCATAATGGCTGCAAAAACTGACGATCTATTTAAACAGCTAAACAATTAATTTCAAATTTACTTTGGACTAAATTTAGCTACTTGATCTACAATATCTAAACCAACAACTTCACTCCATGCTGCCAAAAGTTGATTGGCAATCGGGCCAGGGTTTCCATCTTTTATTTTCCGATTATCCACTACAGTGATTGGCAAAACACAAAATGGAGTAGATGTCATAAAAACCTCATCTGCCGTATAAACATCATATGGTTGCAAATCTTCTTGTAATACTTTTATATTCAACTGATCTGCCAAATCAAATACCATAGATCTAGACACACCTTGCAAAATAGACTTATCTGAAGGTGTTCTTAAAACACCATCAGTAACAATAAAAACATTATAACCAATTCCTTCAGTAATATTTCCAAATTGATCTTTTAAAATAGGATAAGATCCTTCATCAATATCATTAGCTTCTAATTCGGCTAAATTAAAATTCATCCTACTGTAATTTTTTACCTTTGGGTCAATAGATTCATTAGAATAGCTCAATATGCTTGTAATAGCACAATGCCCCCCAGAGTAATATTTTTCTATAGGATATCGTTCAAAATCTATTGGATTAATCCTCACACACACAGTTGGATTTACCGCAGCTGCAGCTCTCCTACCAAATCCCCTTGTAATAAACTGATGAATTAAAAAATCTCCAACCTCTTCTAGTAAATGTAAATTTTTATCTATAGCCTCTTCGCTAATATCAATCATTTCTTGAACATCAATTTTTGAGTCAATTCTTGCAAACGACAAAGAACGATATAAACGTTCTATATGTTCGCGCATCTTAAAACTTTTGCCATTAAATGTTCTTTCGACCTCGAAAACACTATCTCCTAAAAAAAATCCCCTGTCTAAAGGATCAATTCTCACTTCGGAATACGGAATCCATTCTCCGTTAAAATATGCTATATATTTTGAGCTATCATAGTTACCCAAAGGTTACTCCTTTAATATCTTTCTGCAGATAATTATTTATCTTCGGAAGCATTTTCATCTAGGCGGTTTCCAACCTCTCTTAAAAACTTTTCTATATCTGGAAGTAGGGGCAAATCATTAATAGTAAAGTCTGTATCAAGATCTTCATCATATTTTCCGTCATATTGTTTCTCTAATTTTGTAATGATATCTTTACTCGCATTTGGGTTATTCTCTATAAGTTGTTCAATATATTTATATTGTTCTTGACCTTTATGTTCATCTGAAAGATCATATTTCAAATCAAACATCTTACATAGTACTTGGCACAACCTAAATGTTCCTAGATGATCTTGTTCAAATTGAACATACTGGGGCAAATGAACCATTAAACTAGTTACTTCAATATCATTCACTTTTTCTAACTCTTGAGCAACTAGATTTACTATACTAGTTGGTCCTTGATATTCAGAAGTGTTTTGAGAAACTAATCCATTTGTTTTTTGAATTTGTTCATCTGTCAAACTACCTGTAACAATTAACGGCCTAGAGTGTGGAACTGAATCATAAAAACCGCCTATCCTACAATACTCTTTAACCTTCAACATCTTGAGAAAATCAACGATCGATTCACAAAATTCTTCACTATTGTTATGAGGTTCCATTAAATGTAGAAATAAATAATCTATATCGTTTTCTGAATCTTTAGCGTGGTTAATCAAACAATTTGGAATATCAAAAACCTTACTACCTTTTTCTTGTCTGGTATACGGACGAATTCTCGTAAAATCAAAATACTTTCCTGGTTTTCGAAATTTTGAAAACTCCTGCGCACCTAAAAGTTTTTCTAATTTCTCAAGAGTCAAACTTCCAACTCGCCCAACATCAATCCAAGGCTTTAAAATTGCAACCACCCTAGTATTTTTCATTTCAGGAATCGGATTATTTAAAATAAATTCTTCAATACTCATTTGCATATTCTGTCACATCATCAAGGACTATACAACATTTTATATACCTTGATTAATCTAAAAATATATTCGTAATAAAATCCGAATAAATATTACCTGGTTTTTCCAAAACGTATTTGATCAAATTGATTTTCAAGTTTCAGAATAGTGTCAATATCAAAAGACTTTGAACCATAAAAAGCATCATTAAAACTATCCGTAATTTCTTTCACAAAATGACTGTTGAAAACAGATTGTAGAGATGTTCGAAATTCAAGGGTAGTTTGATATGGTTTTTTGTGAACACCCCTAGTTTCTGCAAATTCTAAAAATTTATAATAAAGCATAATAACCTCAATAATCCCTTTAGATTTTTCATCTGTACTATATAAAGATTTTTTCCTTCTTCCTCCTATCCCAGGTATCAAACTTGAAAATAAATCTCTAAAATCTCCTAAAACATTTGCATCTTCAACTAAAGACTCTCTCTCTCCAACTGATTGAATTATTTTTTTACTTTTAGGTCTAATCAAATACCTAATACTCAAATACAATATAAACAACAGAACTATAGTAAATAATGTCCACAAAATTATTGAGAAAATTGGATTAACTCCACCTTCATTTTGAATGTTTTGAATAGACTCAATAGCTTCTTCAGAAAAATTCATAGGCGGGGCATCTCTAGTCTGTACACCAGAACCTGAACCCATAAATAATTGTCTAATTAAATTGACTATAAAACCATATAGCCACGCAATTGGAACAACAAATCCCCAAATAAAAGCAAACACAAATGCTTGGTAAAAAGCAAAAATCAATAAAGAAACATAGTTAGCAATATCACCTTGAAAAAACGTCGAAATAATCCCCACAAAAGAAATCATTATAACTAAAACTCCAACAGTCACAGTGATTGGGTTTATATTATTATTGTCTTCATTTTGGTAATCATTAACATCAATATTGGCAAATCCAAGACCAAATAAACCTGAAGCAAAAAAGATAATAGACAAAATAAATGTGCCTAAACTCTTTGCGCTAAATAAATCTACAACTATCGCTAAACTAAGAATTAAAACTCCGATTTTAAAACTAGTTGACATTCCTTGGTCAGGAGAATCTATAGAACCTATCCTAGTACTACGCAACCATAAAAGAGCACTAAAGAAAATAGATAATATTAAGCGAAACTTATATCCAGTTGTACTATCGTTAGAGAAAATTAAATTTGGCCAAAGAATTTCAAAACTATGATTAGGAGCTGGAGTCAAAGCCACAATAAAATAAATCATTAACAACGTGATCAAAGAACGAAAACGTATTTTCAGCCCAAAGAAATCATAATGCCCCAAATATGCGCCAACCGCCATCAAGAATAAAACACCAAACCAAGTAATAATTGGCTGTTGAGAAGGAATAGTTTTACCAAAAGCGACACCAACCATCAACATTATGGCAAACATCCATGAACTTTCAGATATCACATGGGCAACTGAAATCCATTTAATCTTATTAAGATTTAATTTGAAATTCATTATTTTTTCATTTTCTTTCTAAAATCATATACGTATATATCTGGCCCAAAATTAGGCAAATCACCTTCTCCTAAATATAAAACAACAACTAGGCAGCCTTTGTTCAATAAATATTTAATGGAATTCAATAAATCATCACTAACATAAGAAATACATATAGTAATTGTTGAACCAATAGGAAAACTTCTAGAAACTTCTACAAGATGCTCTGCCATAGGTGCGTAAGCTAACGTATTAATACTTGCCAAAGACTCAAGAATCTTTGTTAATTGATATTCCCCCCTTCCTGGAGAAACAATAAACGCCTTTGATTCTCGAGTCTGCATATCATTAGACACTAAACCTACCGTGTAATTGTTAGAAAGGGCATGGTGAGATATTGAGGCAGCCATAGACATTATGTTTTCAATAATTTCTGTATCTCCGGGAGCCCAATAAGTTTCTAAAGAATCAACTGCAACAGCTACAATAATAGTATGCGAAGAACTTGGATCATATAAATTGACATGCAATTTTTGTAATTTAGCTGAAGATTTCCAATTTATAGTACTTAATTTATCTCCAGAAGAATATTCTCGTAACCCTCTAGGTCCAGAAAAATCTTGTATTAATTCCATTCCTCCAGAACTCTCTCCAAACGGCTTTAAGGGAGGTAAAATCAATTCATCAAGAGGTACTATTTTAGGATAAACAATAATTTCATCAAAAGAATCCTCGTTGATTTGAGAACCAAACATTCCAAAAGGCTCTGTGCTTTCAATTTTACTAGGACCTATTTTAAATACACCCCTCCTGGTGCACTTTAATTCATATTTCCATCGAATTCTTTCATACCAACGCATAGAAGCAAAATGTCTCAAAATCTGTGTTTTTGTATAAGAATTGAAAATGAAATTTGTAACATCTTGGTTTACCACCTCAAAAGATTCAGACATTTCATCTTGCATTCGAATCCAAGGCACAGGAATTGGTTTTTTATTTGTAATCTCAACTTGCATTTCAACAAGTTCATCTACAAAAAATCTGTTTCCATTAAATTTTTTCTGATAAAAAACTTGATTGAGCGCTACTCTGCTAAATAAATAAGATAGTAATCCTGCTGTAATTCCCATAATTCCAAAAGCTATTACTCCACCATTACCAGCAAAAATCCCACTAATCAAAACTGCCAAAAACGCAACAAATAATACTTCTAACCATTGATTAGTAATTAGTAGCCCAGAAACAGGAACTGAAGATTTATTTTTTACCTGTTGTGTATAATCCTGATCGTATTTCATTTAGAGATAGGAACTTCTAATTTAGACAAAACAATTTCAACAAAATTTTCTCCAGTTTGACCTTTTAACTTAGCAGAAGAGTCTAATACCAACCTATGTGACAAAACAGGTACTGCCATTTTTTTTACATCATCAGGAATAACATAATCTCTTCCTTCCAATGCAGCTAATGCTTGAGATGTTTTATATAATGCAAGTCCAGCTCTAGGGCTACCTCCAACTTTAATGCCTGAACCTTGCCTAGTAACATGAATCAAATCCACTATATACTTAACTATAAAATCATCAACCCTAACAGTTGGTATCAAATTAACAGCTTTATTAATTTCTTTTGAATCAAAAACAGGCTTTAAATCAGGAACTTCAGACTCATTCATAAATCTTCGATAAATTTGTGTTTCTTCATCATGTCCAGGATATCCAAGCTGAATACGCACCATAAAACGATCGATTTGTGATTCTGGAAGAGGAAAAGTACCTTCCATTTCTATAGGATTTTGGGTAGCAATGACCATAAATGGATCCGGTAAATCCCTGGTATTGCCATCAACCGTTACCCTTCTTTCTTGCATAGCTTCTAGCATTGCTGATTGTGTACGAGGTGTCGCCCTGTTAATCTCATCAGCCAACAAAATCTGACTAAATATAGGTCCTTCAATAAATTTAAAAGTCGATTTTTTTTGATCAAATATATTCACTCCAAGTATATCTGAAGGCATCAAATCTGGGGTAAATTGAACTCGATTAAAACTACAATCCAAAGAATCTGCCAATGCCTTTGATAAACTTGTTTTCCCTGTCCCGGGAACATCATCAATTAAGACATGCCCTCTGCATAACATAGCTATGATTGCTGTATTAATTTGGTCATCTTTTCCAACAATAATTTTCTGGATATTTTCTCGAATATTTTTTGCGATTTTACTAACAATTAATATTTCAGACATTGTGGGTCTCTCTTAATTTAAAATATATATTTACATATTAGAAAACGAACAGCTATGTCAATTATATGTGATTCGGTCAGTAATATATACCCATATTGACTTTAGTGCGTTTTTGGATAAATTCAAATCTTAGACTGTAACAATTTCATTCTTATATTCCTCTTAAGCATAAAATTAATCCAATTTGTAATATAAAAACGTTTAAAATATCAATGATTTCAGATAGCATATTAGAAACAATTAATAATTAGTTTTATTTGTTTTTAATTTTATAATGCCCGGTGGTGTAACGGTAGCACAAAGGACTTTGAATCCTTCAGTCCAGGTTCAAATCCTGGCCGGGCAGCCAAAATAATTTCAACTAATTAAACAAAAAAGGATTGCTGATGCCAATTTTAGACCATGAAAAAATCTATTCAATTTCAAAAACAATGCTTTCTGCAAAAGGCGCAACAATAAATAACGCAGACATTGTGGCAAGGCATCTATCTAATGCAAACTTAGTAGGGCACGATTCTCATGGATTAATAAGAATTCCCCAATATTTTAATGATATTGAAACAGGTAGACTAGATCCAAAAGCTTCTCCAGAAATAACTTCTGATAATGGTTCTACAGTACAAGTGAATGGCAACGACTCTTTTGGACAAGTTGTAGCGTCCTTTTCTACTCAATTAGCGATTGATAAAGCTAAAAAACATGGAGTCTCAGTAATAGGAATGGGCAACCTTGGACATACAGGTAGAATTGGGACATATACAGAAATAGTAGCAGATGCCGGAATGGTAGGAATGATGTTTACTGGATTTGTTGGAGGAAATGTGGGAAATAATGTTGCCCCATTTGGAGGTAGTGCAAGAAGACTCGGAACAAACCCACTGTCAATGGCATTTCCTTACAAAAAAAATTGTCCTATTTTAATAGACTTTGCAACTTCAATTTCAGCCGAAGGCAAACTCAGAGTCTATAAAGCAAGAAATAAAAAATTACCTGACAATTGGGTAATCGATAAAAATGGAACCCCCACAGATGATCCAAATGCCTATTATGAAGGTGGCGCTATATTACCCATAGGTGGTACGATCGGCGGCCACAAAGGTTTTGGACTTTCCATGATGGTATCTTTAATGGGCGCAGTATTAGGAAGTATAGGGCTTACTTCTGCTGATAATAAAGCCACTGTAGATAAAGTGGGATCCTCAATACTAGTAATCAATCTAAACTCTATTTCTTCAATTGACGATTTCAGCCAAGAAGTTTCTGCCATCGTAAACTATGTTAAAGACACACCTAAAATGGAAGGAGTAAATGAAATACTTTTTCCAGGTGAAATAGAATTTAATACTAGAAGCCATCGAATTACTCATGGTGTAGAAATTGAAGATGCAACATGGGGTGCAATTTCAAAATTAGCAAAAAACTTTAATATTGATATTAATGATATGAAAACTCAATAACTATCTACCGCCTTCAGATTCATACGAAATAACACCTAAATTTCTATTTTTAATAGGCAACATAATCTTTTTGTTACCTGACAAATGCGACTCCCTCAAAGCAATAGCTATCTCCAATCCAGCCAAACCATCTTTACCTGAACATCTAGGCGTAGAGCCGGTTTCAATTCCATGAATTAAATCATCAATTATAGTCAATCCCATACCCTGAAATCTTGCAGGCTTGGGGAATGGAATTTTGACATTATCTGTGAAATCTCCCGAAATTTGTTTCCCAACTTTTTCAAATTCTAATACTGCAGTATCTCCAGATGATAAAAATCGCGCTTTCTCTCCTATAACTTCAATGTTCCAGTTACCTACGCCACAATCCATAGACCTTAAATAGCCTCTCGCACCATTTTTAAAAGCAAGATAGCCGTTAGCACGAAAATCTTTATCCCCATCAAGACTTTCATTTTCAACTTCTCCAAAAACCCAAGAAACACCTCCGCCTCCTAAAAATCTCATAGTGTCAATTAAATGACTCCCATTGTGAGAAGCATAAGCAGACCCATAGCCTGTAATTTGTAAAATCTTTCCAAAAACCCCTTCATCAATCATTGTTTTTACCTGATAATAATATGGGTTCCATCTTCTGGCACAATTCACTGCAAACACAACATTATTTTGTTCACAAATTTCTATCATTTCATCAGCTTCTTTAAGGGTTGTTGAAATTGGTTTTTCTGCCCAAATTGCTTTCACTCCAGAACGGGCTGCGTCAATAACAATTTTGCTTCTAATTTTAGCCGTTGTACAAACGCTCAATATGTCAGGATTAATAACTTTCAATAATTCTTGATGCGATTCAAATAAATTTTTAGCTTCTATTTCCCAGCGATTACCAAATTTTTCACGCTTTTCAGGATCCGGGTCTGCGCCAGCAACAAGGGCAATCTTATCGGATGCAAAATAGCTAGGCCCATGACAATAAGGCAAAATAATAGATGTTCCACGTCTATCTCCGCCAGGGCCATGGGCCTTATCAATTTCATCATCAAAGGTGCTCCCCATTCTTCCTAACCCTATAACGGCTGCTGTATATTTCATTTCCAAACTCCAAGATTTTCAATTTTTTACAAATACTACATATTTATTGCATCGAATTACAACAATGAAGTTCAATGACTTTACATTAATCCAATAAAATTCTTATGTTAAAATCAAAAACAACTTTATCCCATTAAAAAAAACATCTATAATGATTTTCAAACAAATTAAACGTTCAAGGAGAAATCAATGAAACTAGTTAGATATATCGCTAATAATTCAACTGGGCCTGCCGTTGGAATCTTAGATGGAGAAACAATATCTGAAGTTCCTGGGTCATCAGGAAATTTGGAAACAATTCCATTACTTGATAAAAGTGGGTTAAACCAGCTAAAAAATGCATCAATGACTCACCATTCCTTAGGAGATGTAAGACTACTCTCTCCCATTGATGGATCTAAAAAATTATTGTTACTGGCTGCAAACTATACTCCAGTAGGTGGCACTTTAGACAAAGATTTAAACATTGAAGAGCCTGAGTTTTTCATCAAGCCTTCAACTGCTTTAATTGCAGATGGGGACATAATTCCAGATAATTCGTTAGTAGTCAACCAAGTTGAAGAAATCGAGCTTGGTGTAATAATTGGAAAACCAGGTAAAAATATTAAGAAAGAAAATGCCTTCGATCATATTTTTGGATACACTGTGGTTAATGATGTTTCTGGAAGAGATTTAGACTTTTCTCCTAACAGAAAAAACCCAGCCAGGAGTGGATGGTTTGATTGGTTAAATGGTAAATGGCTTGATGGCTACTGCGCTGTAGGACCTTGGATTATACCTGCAGAGGACTTGAAGGACCCTACAGATTTAAAATTAACTACAAAGGTTAATGGGGAAGAAAGATTAGTTTCTACTACTAAGCTTATGATTCATAACATTGAAAGCCAAATCGAGTATATATCTAATCTGTGTACTTTGGTACCTGGTGACTTAATAGCCACTGGAGTTGCCGCAGGTGCTACTGATGATGAAATTTACTTGAATCCAGGTGATGTAATCGAAGGTACTGTAGAAGGTGTAGGAACTCTTACTAATACTACAGGAAAATAACAAATCTAAATACAACCGGAGCCTTTAATGAAATTCGTTCTATTCAATCAAGATATACCTGGAATTATTGACGGAGACTATGTAATAGATATCTCTGAAGCAGTTTCTGATATTCCTTGTATTGATGGACAAACTTTAATGTCTGGAATTATCAAAGAATTTGAATCTTATAAAGATGTAATTCAAAAAATCTCTTCACCAAAAATTAAAATTGACGATGTTCAGTTAAAGGCTCCGCTTCCAGAACCAAAACGCTTGGTATGTATGGCTGGAAATTATTTAGAAAATGGATCACGATCATTGGTCGGAGATCGCGATGCATTTTTAAAATCCCCAAGTTCTGTAATAGGACATGGTGGAGAAGTAATATTGCCAGATTGCCCAGCTCCAGTATTCCATCATGAAGCAGAACTGGGTGTAGTAATAGGAAAAACAACAAAAAATATTTCTCCTAACTCAGCCCTAGACCATATTTTTGGATACGTGAACTTCATGGATATTTCTGCAAGAGGAATTGAACCAAACGGAAATAATAGTTTTTTTTGGGGAAAATCTTGGGACACCTTCGGCCCAATGGGCCCTTGCATTGTTACTAAAGACGAGATTAAAAACCCTCAAAACTTGAGAATAAGATTATGGGTGAACAACAAAATAAGACAAGATGTTCATACTAGTGATATGGGAAGATCGGTCAACGAAGTACTAGAATTTGCTTCTTGGGTAACAACTCTACAGGCAGGAGATGTGGTCTCCACTGGCACAAATCACACCGGATTAGGACCTATTCAAAATGGAGACCAAATTGAAATGGAAATCACAGGATTAGAAAAATTAAAAGTTTCTGTGGTAGATAAATGGAATAGAAGTTGGCCAAAAGAAACTCTTTCAGAAATGACTCAGTTTGAATCTAACATAAGCTCAAAAATCAATTTGCCCTGATATTTCAACTTGAAGATGCAATATATTTTGAAGGACATTTAACTATAATGTTATTACTCTCAAAAATATTATCTTGAGTATACCTACCTTCTAAAATTATTTCAGAATGTTCATTGAAAAAGAGGTCTGGAATTATACCTTGATGTATCGCCTGAACAGTTTCGGATCCATCAGTAAGTATAAAAGACGCCAAGGTAGTATTTTGAACTCTTTCAAAAGAACCCTCAATTAATTTTCCGCTTACCCTGACAAATTGCCCTTCAGTAGTTGGGCCAATTTCTTTTATTTCTGCTACAGTGTAATAGTAAACTTTTGCACTATCCCATGCGTTAAAGGCTAAATACCCTACGGCTAAAACTAACACCAAAACAGCAACAACCAGCTTAATTCTGTGTGTATAAATGAAACTAATTTCTTGTTCGCGAAAATCTAAATTTTCTTCAAATGATTCAGGTTTGTTCATGAAGAATTTTCCTCTATACGAATCTGTAACTCTTGAATGTCATTTTTTAAATCTTTTATTTTTCTCGACAAAATAAAGGAATATCCAAAAAAAACAAACCCTGCAATTAAATATGCCGCAGCAAAATATTCCAATTTAAACCTCCAATAAAATAATCAATTTAATTTCCTAACCATCATATTCATTCTTGTTTCAGTTTTTCTCAAAAAATATCTGTTAGAAACAAAAAATATGAACATAAACGAAAAAGCGATAAATGATAAAATCAATGCTAAAAACATTCTTTCGTCTAACGCTCCAGGTTCTGCATTGGGTCCCACAACAGCACCTGGATGTGCTGATCGCCAAAGTTCAGTTGCATAGTATATCAAAGGTGCATCTATAGATCCAATTAACGCAACTATTGCTCCAAATTTCGCCTCATTTCTTAAATCAGACATATAGGATCTCATCATCAAATAAGCAACATAAACAAACCATAATGCTAAAGTTAAAGTTAATTTTGGTTCCCATGTCCACCATACTCCCCAAGCAGGCTTTGACCATAACGACCCGCTAATTAATGCAATTGTGAGAAATATCATGCCAACTTCAGCAAATGAGTATGCTAAATCATCCCATTTATTATTTTCGGAATTAAGAAGATACAAAATACTTAAAAAAGCAACAATCACTATGCTAATCATTCCTAATATTGCAGTTGGAAGATGTAAGTAAAATATTTTTTGAGAAACACCAAGATTTACATCAGTTGGGGCCCACATAAAAACTATTCCCAAACTAGTAATCAAAAAAATAAAAGAAAAAATCCAAAAAATTTCAGAGATTGAAATGTTTTTCATGTTGCCGTCTCCGTTAACAAAAATGCTAGTATAAAATTTACTACAAATGTAATACTCCGTCTACCAATTCGTCAACGAACCATCCTTCCTAACAAGATTAGGGTGCCAAGAATTAGGAGTTACTTGATATTTTTCAGCAACATCCATGTCTATTTCAACGCCTAATCCAGGGACGTCTTGGGGAATAGCATATCCTTTATCCCAAATTAATTGAACTGGGAAAATATCTTGATCCAAACTACCCGGAATCTCTGGCATTTCTAATACCCCCACGTTAGTTACAGACATACACAATGCTGCACAAGCAGCTGAACTAATAGGTCCCCAAGGGTTGTGAGGGACAATATCAATATAATGAGCTTCGCACCAATGTGCAATCTTTAAAGATTCTGTTAATCCACCTACAATACATAAATCAATTCTTGCATATTGAATTAATTCTTCTTCAACAGCTTCTCTGAAACCCCATTTACCCACCCATTGCTCACCAGCTGCAATAGGTGTAGTTGAATATTTAGACAAAGTCCTATAACTCCTAGAACTTTCCGCTCTTAGTGGATCTTCAATAAAAAACAAACGATATTTTTCTAAAACTTTAAACAATGTAATTGAATTTGCTGTATCTAATCTTGTATGTACATCTAAACAAATTTGGATCTTTTTTCCATAAATTTTCCTAACTTGATCTACTTGGCTTTCAACTAAATCAATTGACTCTAAAGGATCAAAAATGCTACTTCCTTGAGAATTAACATCTCCTGAAACAGGCTGGCTCCATCTCAAAAACTTCCAGCCTTGTTCAATTTTTTCCCCGCAACTTTGAATTAATTTTTCTGTGTTACCAGCATCATTACAATGTGTATAACATACAATTTTATCTCTCAGCGGACCTCCTAACAGCTTATATACTGGTAATTCTGTTGCCTTCCCTTTTATATCCCAAAGGGCTATATCTAACGCACTAATTGCAGATGAATAAACTCTATCAGCAGGAAAAAACCCTCTCCTAAACATATCCTGCCACAATCTTTCTGTTTGAAATGGATCTTTACCAATAAGCAACTCAGACAAATGATTAATTGCTTCTATTACAGATTTCCCCCAATTTGGAATCCCAGCTTCTCCAAGTCCATACATTCCAACATCCGTATCTACTTTAACAATTATTTGAGCTCTTCCCGTTTGTCCTTTAATACAAATTGGATTTACTTTAACAATTTTCATAATCCACCTTAAATTACATATTTTTCTTAAAAACACCCTTTTCAGTCTCTGTACAGGCGAATCCAGACAATCAAATCTCAAATATTTTCAAAAACACTAGATACTCCCTGTCCTCCACCAACACACAACGAGGCCGCTCCATATAAATAATTTTTTGTATTCATTTCTTCCATTAATTTAACCACTAATATTGCACCAGTTGCGCCTATAGGGTGTCCTAAACTTATTCCACTACCATTAACATTAGTTTTTTCAATATCTAGCCCTAATTCTCTTATGCAATAAATAGATTGCGCAGCGAATGCTTCATTTAATTCAATCAAATCTAGGTCATCTATATTCAATCCTGCGGACAAAATTGACTTGCGCAACGCAGGAACAGGCCCAGTGCCCATTAAAGCTGGATCAACACCTGCAACGCCCCTACTGATCCATTTTAACTGCGGCTCAATACCCAAATTTCTACACAAATCCAACGACATCATAACAACCGCTGCTGCTCCATCGCTAATAACAGAAGAATTTCCCGCAGTCACCGTTCCGTTTTCTTGAAATACTGGGGGCAAATTAATTAATTTTTCTATAGTAGAATCAGTTCTAGGACATTCATCTTGATCAACAACTTTTTCTCCCGACTCGGTAGAAACCGTTACTCCTACGATTTGTTGCTTAAATTTTGAATTCTTAATAGCATCAATTGCCCTTCGCTGACTTTCTAAAGCATAATGATCCTGCTCTTCTCTGGAAATTTTATATTTACTTGCTATATTCTCAGCAGTAACACCCATTTGATATTGATTTACCGGACACGAAATTGAATTCATCAATGCATCTGAATTTGTACTATGCCCGCCAAACCTAGATTGATATGTATTTAAAAATGGAGCTTGACTCATACTTTCCGTGCCACCAGCTACAACTATCTCTGCTTGATTAGAGATTATTAACTGAGCTGCTATGTTTATTGCCTCAAGCCCTGATGCACATTGTCTATTGATTGCAACTGCTGGAACTTCCTGAGGCAACCCTGACAATAAAGAAGACATCCTAGCAGCATATCCAGCTTCAGCGCCCTGTATAGAATTACCAAAAACTACTTCATCAACATCTTTAAGATTGACACCCGAATTCTCTACTGCCCTTTTAATTGCAGCTGCTCCTAAAACAGGAGCAGAAACATCTTTGAAAATCCCACCAAATCTCCCGATCGCAGTTCTTACTCCACTTACAATTACGGCTTCTTTCATAATTTAAATGTATATCCAATAACTTTGGTTTGAATTGTAACACATCATAATTAATTCCTTCATTTATATCCTTATGTCCTTGTGTGCAAGATAAAATGTTACACCATCTAATTTGATACAAAAAGATCACTAGTAAAAAGTTTGAATAATTTATAGTAATTTTACCAATTTAAATTCCCAAATTTGAATTGACACTTTGATCCAATATTTATAGAATTGTTCCCTGTTGAAGTTATTTGTATTATTTACATTTTTAAATTCAACTTTAAATTACAAAGGAAATAAATCTAGGTATATTTAATGGATCCAATTACTGTTACAGGTTCTCATTGGGCTGAAATTAGTCAATTTTTACACTTTATGTTTTATTCAGTAGGTGTTGTAATAATTATTGCAACAAATTTATTGGTTGGATATATTTTTATTCCTTCTCTTGTTGATTCTGGAGACAGCCCTTTATCCGTAATAAACGGAGCAAAGCTAGAAAATCCCAAATTTGTTTCATTTTTACTAAAAATTCAAAAAACATGCTATGCAATATGCATCATCAGTTCGTTTGCTTTAATTTATCTTCTATATACAGCCTTCAGTGCGCTTCCTGTTGTAAAGGAAATCTATAATGCTATTTGGATTTAATAAATATTTAAAAACTTTATCGAGGTTAAATTAATTTGATTCCAGGCGATTTTCAATTCCCCAAACGTAACAAAAAAAATGTTACCTATCTCATAATTATATCTTTAGTAGGTTTAATTGGTTTAGCCGCTGCAATAACATTAGTTTCTTTTATTTTATCTGCCTGGCTTGGATTACCTTTAGACGTTTTTGGCCTTAATGAAGGTCCCGATCAACCCATAAAATTTCCTCACAAAACTCATGTTGAGGAATTAGGTCTTGATTGTACATTTTGTCATAGAACCGTAACATCAGAGGCATCAGCATCTGTGCCTTCGGTTACTTTGTGCATGACTTGCCATAAAAGTGTAGGTGATGATTTAGAAGAGATCGAAAAATTACGTTCTATCTATGCGTCTAAAGGAACCATAGATTGGATTCGAGTGCATCGTGTTCCAGACCATGCCCATTTCATACACGAAGCCCATGTAAAACATTTTTCTGAAAAAAATAATGTAGCCCCATCTGAAACTTGTACAATATGCCATGGCAATGTAACTGAAATGGAAAAAGTCAGGCAAGCACGAGAATTAAAAATGGGAGATTGTATCGATTGCCACAAGAAAAATGACGGACCAACAGATTGTACAACTTGTCATTACTAACAATTAACATCAACAAAGGGAATTAGTTGACTACATCAAGAAGAAAATTTTTAGGATTGCTTGGCGGAACAGCTATTGGTGCTGTTGTTTTTCAAGCTTGCGGTGTCCCTGAAAAAGAATTAATTATCCAAGCACCTTTCGAAATGCCAGAAGATCTAGTTACAGGTATAGATAATTGGTATGCTACTTCAATTAATACTACTCCTGCTACAGACGGAGTTGTAGTAAGGGTTATGGAAGGTCGAGCAAAAAAAGTCGAAGGGAATATTGATCATCCTATAAACCAGGGAAAACACTTCCCTAGAACTGAAGCAACTCTTCAATCTTTATATAATCCGGATCGTATATCTAGCCCCCTAGTCAGAATAGGCCCTAGGGGCTCAGGTAAATGGGAGCAAATTAGCTGGACTGACGCTATAGCAAGAGTTTCAGAACAAATTTCCAATGTAGAAGATAAATCTTCCATTTTAATCGCAAACAACAGAATCAGCGGTCACGCACAATTGATTCTTAATAATTTTTCAAATGCTCTAGGGTGTAAAAATTTAATTTATGAACCAATCGAATCAACGAATTTAAGATCTGCAATCAAGCATGTCTTTAATCAAGAACAAATTCCTGATTTTGACATTAAAAATACAAAATACCTCCTGTCTTTTGGTGCTGATTTCCTTGAAAGTTGGATTTCACCCACAAAATATTCAAGAGATTTTGGACATTTCAGGCAAGGCACTGATCATAGAGGTAAAATGGTTCACATTAGTTCTCGATATTCAATGACATCTGCAAATGCAGATGAGTGGATTTACGTTAACCCTGGCACTGAAGGCTTACTTGCAATGTCAATTGCTTCAGTAATAATAAGGCAAAAACTTGGTCCGCAGCCTAATGTAGAAAGTTTAACCGAAAATGGCAAATTTGATCTTGCAGATTATAGCCCAGATAAGGTATGTCAAATTATTAGCCCTTATTTAACTCCCGACAAAATTGTCAATATAGCTAATGAATTCATGGAACATTCACCAAGCTTAGCTATTGGCGGGGATACAGCAGGTTCGCATACTAATGGAGCTGATTCTTTATCTGCTATTTATTCACTAAACTATTTGGCTGATAATGTTGGTAAAAAAGGAGGAGTCATATTCCAACCAAAACCTGCTCTTCCAGATTTGATCAACAGAGAAATATCTAGTAGTTTCTCTGAATGGGAAAAAGTTGCAAATGACATGCAAAAAGGTCAAATAAGTATTTTCTTAACTTCAAATGTTGACCCTGTTTACGGCTTGCCGGCCAGCCTTAAATTCAGAGAAACTTTATCTTCTACCCGAAGAGTCCCTTTGGTTGTAAGTTTTTCTGAACATATGGATGATACTGCATCTATGGCAGACCTGATCTTACCACAAGGAGATCCATTAGAAGAATGGGGATCTAATATTCCAGATCCTGGGCCTGGATATCAAACTATAGGTTTTCAGCAACCTGTGGTAAGGCCATTTTTTGAGTCTAAAGGTAGACATTATGGAAATAAAAGCTTCTCAGATTCACTTATATCAATTTCCAAAACTATGGATTTAGACATAAATGTTGAATCAGACTCTATTAAAGATTTAATCCTCGAAGATTCTAAAAAACTATTTAAGCTCAAAAGAGGCTCTGTACAAGCTCAAACTGAAAAAGCATTTTGGATCGGTCTTTTGCAAAGAGGCGGTTGGTGGGATATTAATAATACCTTTAAAAATAAAATCAACAAACCTCCCAAATTCAAAAAATTAACAACAGCTAAATTTAATAATACCCCTGAGTATGATTTTCATTTAATTCCTTTTGTTTCAAATGGAATATCTGATGGCTCAGGAGCTAATCTTCCTTGGTTACAAGCACTTCCAGATCCAATTTCAACTGCAACATGGTCTACTTGGGTTGAAATCAACCTAAAAGATGCTACCAAGTTAGATATTACAGAAGGCGACATAATTAAAATTACTAACCAAAACGGAGTAAGCATTGAAGCTATCGCTTACCCTAATCCCGCGTCTGCTCCTAACACAATATGTGTACCTGTTGGACAAGGACATACTTCAATGGGACGTTATGCAAAAAATAGAGGTGCTAATGTGTTATCCATACTTGACGCATCAAAAGACGATAACACTGGAGCATTAGCTTGGTCTGCAACAAAGGTCAAAATTTCTAAAACTGGAAATTGGAAAAAATTACCTCAATTAGAAAATGAATTAGGGGGAGAAATACCTCAAGATCCTGAAAGAAAAGTGATCAAAATCGACGGAGATGGAGAAGGTAAACATCATCACTAATTTAAAAAATTATACGGAGAAACAATCATATGCCTGAAAATAAGTGGGGAATGGTAATAGATTTAGATAAATGTACAGGATGTCAATCTTGTGTAGTTGCTTGCCAATCTGAAAACAACATACCTATTAACACAGAAGACATATTCAA
The DNA here is from genome assembly GCA_009392295.1 of SAR202 cluster bacterium. Classification (GTDB taxonomy): domain Bacteria; phylum Chloroflexota; class Dehalococcoidia; order Lucifugimonadales. The sequence continues at coordinate 91,293 of VFGW01000017.1, read as the reverse complement.
CCAACGTAGAGCAATTGAATGGATAAGAATTGAAAGGTATTGGGAAGGAGAATTCCCAAATGTCAGAGCACGCTATGTTCCTGTATTATGTCAACATTGCGACGAAGCTCCTTGTGAACCAGTCTGCCCTGTTTTAGCAACTTACCATAATGATCAAGGATTAAACGTACAAGTTTATAACAGATGTATTGGCACTAGATTTTGTGCTAACAACTGCCCATATACAGTTAGATTCTTTAATTTCTGGGAACCTGAATGGCCTGAAAGCTTTAAAAATCAACTCAATCCTGATGTGACAGTCAGAAGTCGCGGAATTATGGAAAAATGCACATTTTGTATACAAAGAATTAGGCGATTTTCAAAAAATTCTGAATCTACTGAGAGAGATTTAAATCCAGCTTGTACAAATGCTTGTGCTACCGACGCTTTAGTTTTTGGAAATTTAAACGATCCAGAAAGCAAAATATCTAAAGTAAAATCAAAAGGCAAAAAACGTAGTTATAAAATGCTAGAAGAATTAGGAACCGAGCCGAATGTAATTTACCTTAAAAAAGTTGAGAAGGGAACCAAGCAGGAACATAATGTCCACTAGCCAAAACACACACGAACAAACACAATTTTCTAAACAAGCTGATTTAACTGCAAAATTAGTTGGATTACATGTGTCTAAATATAATAAAAATACAATTTTTCTAATTATTTTATCTGTACTTTCTATTATTGGATTAATAGGATTAATTGTTAAAATTACAAACGATGGCTTTGATAATCCTGCAAAATGGGGCTATTACGTCACTTTTGTAGTTTTCTTACTTACAACTGTTCAGGCCGCTCCAATGGTAGCCATTGCTCCATTTATTGCTAAAGGGCACTGGAACAGGTCGATTTCTAAGGTCGCACAATTGTTTGCACCTCTAGGGCTAATAAATTTACTCTTGTTCATACCAGTTCTTTGTGTTTTGCCAAGTTTAAGTGATGGCAGACGAACATTGTGGTTCTTTGAATCACTAAAAATGAATGCCTACATGCCTCATATAATTACTTTAATTAGTTTCATATGTTTAGTATTACTAGGAATAGCCTTACTATGGATTTCAACAGTTCCTGATTTTGCAGTACTAAGAGAAAACTCTAAAAACACATATAATAAAAAACTTTTTTCAATACTTTCTAACCGATGGATCGGAACTTCCAAGCAATGGTTTACACAGAAACACCGAATTGGAATATTGGGGGCATTCTATTTTATGACGCTTGTCATCCTTAATTTCCAAATTAGCTCAGATTTTGCGATGAGTTTAATTCCAGGTTGGATTGACTCATTATACCCTGCAACTCACACTGCAAATTCATTTCAAGCTGGTGTTGCAACTGTAATTATAGCTATGTATGCTTTAAGAAAATGGGGAGGTTGTAAAGATTTTATAGGATTTGACCAATTTTGGGCATTAGGAAAACTAATGTTTGCTCTATCATTGATGTGGGTCTGGTTTTTCTTTTCTAGTTTTATTATTTTTTGGTATGGTGCTAAACCAACTGAAAAAGCAATCATTGAATTATCTATGACAGGTCCTTATTTCATACCCTTCTTAGGTTCAGCCTTTTTGTTATTTATTTTACCTCTGCTTACCATGCCCTTCAATAGAATTAGAAGATCAATTTTAGGACCTACAATATTAGCTTTTTTCATACTTATTGGAAGCTTTTTAGATAGACTTAGAATTTATGTTCCTGCATATCAGTTAAGCGATCACCCTAACAAGCATAATTTTTATCTTCCTGACGTACCTAAAACAATATTGCCAGACATTCCTGATCTCATGATAATCGTTGGTGGAATTAGTGCAGTAATTCTCACTTATATCTTATTAACAAAGTTCATCCCCGTAGTTAGTATTTGGCAACAAAAAGAATTATCCCTATATAAAATCCATAAAAAATTTCATAGAACTGAAGTTTTAGTTCTTGGAAAGCCAGAATAAATAAATGACCAAATCAATTATCACTAAGAGATAAAATGCAAGAACATCATCATCGTACAGACAAACAAATTAATACGGACTTACTAAGTTCTATATTTTCAACACCTAAATGGTGGCCAATAGCCACATTAGCTTGCCTCATAGTATATTTAACAGGAATGACCGCTTTCGCTTATATGCTTAATAAAGGCGTTGGAGTAACTGGACTTAATAGACCTGTATTCTGGGGCTTCTATATGGTAAATTTCGTATTTTGGATTGGAATTAGTCACGCAGGAATTATGATTTCTGCAATTCTAAGATTAACTCAAGCTGAATGGCGCAGGCCTATAACTAGAGCTGCCGAAGTTTTAACCGTTTTTTCTCTAATTGCAGCATTACAAGCTGCACCATTAGTCCACGTTGGAAGGCCCTGGAGAGCTGATCTTTGGGTTTTTCCTTATGATTTTTCCAGAGGAATTTGGATCAATGTTAAATCTCCTTTTATTTGGGACCCAAGTGCAGTAATGACTTATCTGACTGCTAGCTCTTTATTCGTATTTGTTTGCTTAATTCCCGATTTAGCCATTATTAGAGATAGAACAAAAGGAATTGTAAGCAAGATATATGGATTTCTTGCTTTAGGCTGGCGTGGAACTCCAGTTCAGTGGAAATTACAAATTGTAGCTGGAATATTGCTATCCGCATTAGTTTTACCTGTTTTTGTGTCTGTGCACAGCATAGTTTCTTGGGATTTCGCCGCTCAAATTGGACCTGAAGCATGGCACTCAACAATTTTTGCGCCATATTTTATCATTGGAGCTATACATTCTGGAGTATCTGCCGTTGCTACAGTAATGGTAGTAATGGTTTGGTTATTTAAATGGGATAAATATATTACCCCAGATCATTTAGATGCTATCGGTAGATTACTAATTATAGTCGCTACTGCATGGTTCTTCTTCTTCTTCCTTGAGTGGGTATATGCATTGTATACTTTAGAGGGTCCAGAACTTGCAATGCGAGAACTCCAGGTCTTTAAGATGCCATGGAGCGCTATGTTTATAATATTTGTTATAACTGCATACCTGTTCCCTGTACCAATGTGGTTGTTTAAAAAAGTACGAAGAAATTTCTTGTGGATGTTTATAACAACTATATCTGTCAACATAGGTATGTGGCTTGAAAGATTCTTGATAATCGTACCAGGCTTAATGAGAAAACAACCATTGATGTTTAACTGGGGAAGTTATACCCCTAGTATAGTAGAAATTCTTATGGTCGCCATGACGTTTGCTTGGGTTTTAATGGGTATGCTATTGTTTGCTAGAGTCTTCCCGCTAATTCCATTGTTTGATATAAAAGAAGGCATGGTTGGAAGAGATGAAATTAAAATTGGCAGAGCAAAAGTGCCTGCTTCTATTAGAGAGTAAGGATATTAATTATGTTTAACAAAAGAAGTGTAATTGGTTTGTTTACAGATGAAGATTCAGTTGCAGATGCGCTCGACAAAGTTTCCGAATCAGGATTCAAATCCACTGAATATGAAATTTTAACTGGAACACCTTACCCCGATGGTACATTTGGGGACGAAGAACCAAAACACAAACTTTACAGATTTCCCATTATTGGCGCTATGTGCGGATTCATTGTTGGTCTTTTATTAACTGCGGGTAATCAAATAGCATTTCCTTTAATAACAGGAGGGAAACCCCTTCTATCAATTCCTCCTATGCTAATAATTATGTATGAAGGCACAATGCTGGGAGCAATTTTATTTACGGTTTTTGGAATTATTTTCGAATCTAGGCTCCCACGACTATTCATGGGTGCTTATGACACAAAAATTACCGAAGGATATATAGGTATATGTATAACTTCAAGTCCAGATAAAATGCTTCAAGCTGAGGAAGTCTTAAAAAATAGTGGTGCCGAAGAAGTAAAAAGAGGATGGGAATAATTCATTAATGAATAAGAACAAAACACATATAATTTTATTTATAGTTTCGATATTAACAGTTCTTTCGACTTTAGGGTGTGTTTCTTACAATAGTGTAAGTGGTGTCACAACTGTCCGTGGAGTAGGTTCATTTGATTTGCCAGTTATTCCAAAAACAGGATCACATAAAGTCATGGTATTCAGTGAAATGCATTACCAACAATCTTACCGGTCTCAAGAAGGACCTAGATTACTGCCTCCAAATGATTCTGTTCCTATCACTGGAAAAGAAATTTCGTATAACTCTCTTGAGGAATATCAAGAACTTTCTATGCCTAAACAATTTATTTCAAATTATAATCAGGATCATGTTAAAGAAGTTTACAGAGTAAACTGTTTAGTATGTCACGGACAAAATTTGGATGGTAACGGCAGCATTGTTCCTTTCATAGATAAAGGGCCTTTACCTGTTAATTTACTAGAAGCTTCTACACAAAATGCAAAAGCAGGCGAAGTGTTTGCCTTCATATCTTATGGAGGACGCCAGGGTTTCTCTTCTCATATCCGAAACAGAGAATCTGCTTCTCCAATGCCTAGTTTTAAATATTTGTTATCAGAAAAAGAAAGATGGGATTTGGTAAAATATATTCAATCAATAAATGATTAAATTGCTGAATAAAATTCTTAAGTGAAGTTTTTTATATTTCTATACAAACAAAGAACAAAATTTAAATACCGAAATATTTAAGTCAATCCATCTGCTAAAACTGATACTCGATTATTCTCAACCAAAATAGACCCACCTGTAATTAAAAAATCTTTTTCTGTTGAAGATGATTTATATGTTAATTTACCAGCAGACAAAAGGCTTACCAATCGGGCATGTCCTGGCAAAACAGTCAACTGACCATCTATTCCAGGTACAACAATCATCGTTGCGTCTGAAGCAACAAAAACAGATTTTTCTGGAACAGCAATTTCAACATGAATTGACATAAATAATATATCCTTAAACTACTTTGATTCCTTAGCTTTTTCTACGGCTTCATCTATCGTACCAACCATATAAAAAGCCTGCTCAGGCAAATCATCATGTTGGCCATTTAAAATCTCTTTAAATCCGCGCACAGTCTCAGAAATAGGAACATAACGTCCTGCCTGACCTGTAAACTGTTCTGCGACAAACATAGGCTGAGATAAAAATCTCTGTAATTTTCTAGCCCTAGATACTACCAACCTATCCTCGTCAGATAATTCCTCCACGCCTAATATAGCTATAATATCTTGTAAATCGCCATATTTTTGAAGAACTTGCTGTACATTTCTAGCAACATCATAATGGTCTTGTCCGACAATTGAAGGCTCTAAAATTCTTGATGAAGATGCTAGAGGATCAACAGCTGGATATAAGCCTTGCTCAGCAATAGAGCGTTCCAGTGACACAACTGCATCAAGGTGTCCAAAAGTCGTGACAATACCGGGATCAGTATAATCATCAGCAGGAACATAAATAGCTTGAAAAGAAGTGATGGAGCCATTTCCACTAGAAGTAATACGTTCTTCTAATGCTCCCATTTCACTAGCTAATGTAGGCTGATAACCAACAGCAGATGGCATTCTTCCTAACAAAGCAGAAACCTCCATTCCGGCAAGTATATATCTATATACGTTGTCTACAAACAGAAGAACATCTTGATTCTTTTCTTCCTTAAAGTATTCTGCCATAGTTAAACCTGTCAAACCTACCCTTGCTCTAATTCCGGGCGGCTCATTCATTTGACCAAAAACTAATACTGTACTATCTAAAACTCCAGACTCTTCCATTTCATGCCATAAGTCATTACCTTCTCTAGATCTTTCGCCCACTCCGGCAAAAACAGATACACCTTGATGTTCTGCGCCAATATTCCTAATTAATTCCTGAATAATTACTGTCTTTCCAACCCCAGCTCCGCCATAAGCTCCAACTTTTCCCCCTTTAGTAAATGGAGTTATTAAATCTAGAACTTTAACCCCTGTTTCTAAAACCTCAACAGTTGTAGCTTGATCTGCAAATTTAGGTGCTTCACGATGAATTGGCCATTTTTCTGATTTATCTAAATTGCCTTGTTTATCCAAAGGTTCTCCTAAACAATTAAATAATCTCCCCAAGGTTGGTTCTCCAACGGGAACAGAGATAGGAGCACCTGTATCACTAACATCAACTCCTCTAGCTAAACCATCTGTAGGTCCCATAGCTAAACACCTAACCCAATTATTCCCCACATGCTGTTCAACTTCCAAAAGTAATGGCTCTCCATTAACTTGAGTTTCTAAAGCATTATAAATTCCAGGCATCTGTTCAGACGGAAACTCTACGTCAACAACAGTTCCAATCACTCGTATTATTTTTCCTGTGGCCATTAAATTACTCCTAATAATCAATTGATACCTAAGACGTTTGCGCCTCAACTCCACCTACAATATCTAACAACTCATTAGTTATCATCTCTTGTCTCGCCTTGTTCATTTTTAAAGTTAAATCATCTATCATCTCATTAGCTGCATCAGTAGCTTTTTGCATTGCTACCATCCTTGCTGATTGCTCGCTTGCGATGCTCTCTAATAAACAATGAAATATCTGAACCTCCACAAACTTGGGCAATATAATTTTAATCAAATCATTAATATTTGGTTCAGAAATAAAATCTAAATTCTTTGAATCAGTTTGTTCCATTGGTAATAACGGTAATACATCAGGTTTCTGAAGAGTCGAACTAACATATTCAGAAAATATTACAGATACCGCATCCACTTTACCTGTTACATAATTATCTATAGCTATTTTAGAAATAGGCAAAACATCAGCTATTTCAGGGCTTTCTCCAATATCTGTAAAAACCGATGAAATTTCATATTCAGATCTGTCAATAAATTCGAATCCTTTTTTACCAACTGCAATAACAAGATTTTCAGAATTGTTATTTTTCATAAAATCATTCGCAAATCTATTAACATTATTATTTAGACCGCCAGTCAATCCTCTATCTGGTGTAATTAATATCAGTTGAGTAGTTTTAATTTCTCTTTTTTCCAAGAGCGGATGCAATGATTCTTCACTAGAAACTCCAAAATTGATTGAATTAACAATTTCACCAATCATTTCATTATATGGACGACTTAATAAAGCTGCTTCCTGAGTTTTTCTCATTTTTGAAGCTGCAATCATTGACATAGCTTTAGTAACCTTAGCCGTACTCTGTACACTTTTTATTCTTCTTCTAATTTCTCTTACGCTAGGCAAAAAATACTCCTATTGCAAACTTTGAACTTATAAAAATCAATATAATCCTGCCTTTTTAAACTTTGATATAGCTGAATTTAAAGACTCTGTAATTTCCTTAGTCAAATCTTTTTCTTTTTGAATTTCATCTAATAAATCTTTATGGTTCGAAGACATATATTCATGAAATGATGTCTCAAAATCTATAACTTTTGCTACATCAACATCATCCAAATGTCCATTAGTCAAAGCAAATAAAATAGACACTTGTTGACCTAATGATAGCGGTTTGTTCTCTGGCTGCTTAAGAACCTCAACGGCTCTCTGTCCTCTTTCCAATTGGGCTTTAGTGGCTTCGTCTAAATCAGATGTTCCAAATTGAGCAAAAGTAGCTAACTCTCTAAACTGAGCTAAGTCTAATCTTAAACGACCTGCCACACTTTTAATAGCTTTTGTTTGGGCAGATCCACCAACCCTAGAAACAGAAAGGCCAGCATTTACAGCAGGCCTTGTGCCAGAGTTAAACAACTCTGTTTCCAAATAAATTTGACCATCTGTAATAGATATCACATTGGTAGGAACATAGGCAGAAACATCTCCCGCTAAAGTTTCAATTATAGGTAGAGCTGTTAGAGACCCACCTCCTAATTCTGGAGATAGCCTTGCAGCTCTTTCTAGTAATCGACTATGTAAATAAAACACATCTCCCGGGTATGCTTCTCGTCCAGGTGGCCTACGTAACAACAAAGACATCTGGCGATATGCCCAAGCATGTTTAGATAAATCATCATAAACAATCAAGGCATCTTTTCCTTGACTCATAAAATATTCACTAATAGCACAACCTGTATATGGTGCCAAAAATTGCATAGGTGCAGGATCAGCTGCATTTGCTGAAACAACAACAGTATGCTCAAAAGCTCCAAACTCTTCAAGCTTAGCTACGGTTTGTGCAACTTTACCTACTCTTTGGCCAATAGCAACATAAACACAAACTAAATCTCCACCTTTTTGGTTAATAATTGTATCGATAGCTAAAGCTGTCTTACCAGTAGATCTGTCGCCAATAATCAACTCTCTTTGGCCTCTGCCAACAGGAATCATATTATCTATAGCCTTGATACCTGTTTGAACCGGAGTATTCACTGATTGCCTAGAGGCAACATCGGGAGCAATAATTTCTACAGGCCTAGACTCAGAACTTTTTATAGCTCCTTTCCCGTCAATTGGATTGCCTAAAGCATCAATTACCCTTCCTATTAGTTCATCACCAGTTGGAACTTGTACAACGTTTCCAGTTCCTCGCACACCAGTCCCTTCCTTTACAGCAATTGAATCACCCAAAATAACTACACCAATTCCATCTTCTTCAAGATTTAATGCCATACCAATAATTCCGCCATCAAATTCAACAAGCTCGTTAGCGCCTACATTTGACAAACCATGGACTGTAGCTATGCCATCACCGACCTCAACCACAGTTCCAACATTTTCTACAGATAAATCAGCCCCAAAATCTTTAATCTGTTTTCGAATAACAGATACTATTTCTTGCCCTTTAACCGCCATTTTAGCCTCCGATTAATTATCTTATTAATATTTAAACTATTTCTTTCTTCATATTTTGAAGCTTCTTAGTAACACTGCCATCTAAAACAGTATCATCAACTTTCAAAATCAAACCGCCAATAATATTTGGATCTACCTCTGTGTCAAGTATTATTTGACCTCCAAATAAGCCTTGAGACATTACCTTTATATCATCTAATTGTTTCTGGTCTAATTTTACTGCAGAAACAACAAGAGGTCTCGACACATTATCATGTTTATCTTTAACAATGTTCAATTCAACAATAATATCTTTTAAAATATATACCAAGCACCTAGATGCTAAAAGACAAACTAAATTAATAGCCACTTGATGATCTATTTTCTTAAAAGAATCTTTTATCAACTTGTATTTCTGAGATTTAGAGATTTGTGGAGCGTCTAAAATTTCAACAGACTCTGAATCAAGAACACTGTCAACAACAGTTAAGCTCTCCACCCAAGAGTCAACATTATTTTGCTCCAAAGCAATTTCAAAAATTGCCTGGGCATATCTTTTAGAAGACGAAACGTTAGGCATTAAATCTCCATATCCACATTAAATTAAAACCTCCATCACAGAAGCCATAAAATATCTATACCCTGTCAATCAGAACATAGTTTTATTGGTTAACTTCTGTACCTTCTTTCAAAACTTGTTCAATTAAATCCTTGTGAGCTTTAGAATCAACGGATTTTCCAATTACTCTCTCAGCCGCAGCAACAGCCAATCCAGCAAATTCCTTGCGTATTTCTTCTATAGCCGCATCTTTTTCTCTCTGGATATTAGTTGCTACCTTTGTGCGTTCAGCCTCAATATCTGACTTAACTTTAGCTAATTCCTCATCTCGAAACTTTTGAGCAACCTTCCTAGATTCAGCAATTATAGCCTGACCTTCTGCAGTAGCTTCATTCAATTTCTCTTCAATTATTCGAGTTTGTTCCTCAGAATCGTTCTTTGTTTTTTCAGCTAAATCTAAACTCTCTTTGATTTTTGCTGCTCTCTGGTCGAGCATCTTAACCAAAGGAGAATAAAGTACCTTTGAAAGAATAAAAAACAAAACCAAAAAACTCACAATTTGAGTTAGCAAGGTAGCAATATTTATACCTAATGCGTCCATAATTTTACAACAACTTTCTTTAGAATTAGAATCGCAACAACCATGAATTTAAACAAATTTAATTATAACCGCTACTACTAAAGCATAAATAGCTATAGCTTCAGTAAAAGCAATTGCCAAAATCATATTAGTTTGAATTTGTTGGCCCGCCTCTGGATTTCTACCCAAAGCTTCCATAGCCTTAGATGCCAACATTCCAATTCCAATAGCTGGGCCAATAGACCCTATAGCTATAGCCAATGCTGCAGCCAAATCACTTACATTACCTGTTATTCCGTCCATTTCTTTCTCCTTAATTAATTTTTTTATAAATCTAAAATTTGAAACCTAATATTTTACAACTAATGATGGCTAGCGCTAGCAGAAGTTGCGAAAACTAAAGTTAACATTGAAAAAATGAAAGCCTGTATAGCTCCTACAAATATCTCCAAACCTAAAAATGGAATTAATCCAACTAAAGGAATTAAAAATGCCATAGCAATCAATAAAACCTCACCGGCAAAAATATTCCCAAATAACCTAAAAGTAAAACTAACCAATCTTGCAATTTCACTAACACCTTCTAATATACCAACAAAAAAACCTATAGGCCCATGCTTGAAATCAAAAAACTTTCCTAAATGGGATGTGATTCCTAAAAACCTAAATCCCCAAAAATGAATCATAATTGTTGCAACAATTGCAATCGCCAAAGGTGTATTAATATCGGTATTAGCACTCCGGAGATAAGGAACCAATAATCCTGCCCTTTCACTCTTTTCTTCGTGATCATGACTATGCCCATGACCATGGTCTTCCATCCAGATTTTTCCATTTGTCTCACTCTGTCCAGAACCTAAATTTAGAATAAAAACATTATCAGATAATTTTTCAAAAACCTGTAATCTAACACCTTCCAAATCTTCATCGGATGGATGCTGTTCCTTTGAGTGGACATCAATGCCTCTGTGATGGAATACTTCCTCTGGAGTTTCTACTCTCCCAATAGTCCCAAAACCAGGAAGAATTCCAAGCCAATTAGCAGAAACTACAAACAAAAATATTGTCATAACAAGGGGGAAAAACACCCTGCCTTTATCTTTGCCAGCTACTCTTTCGCATGTAGTGATAAAAAACTCCAAAATAATTTCCCAAACACCTTGCATCCTACTAGGAACTTCACCAGCCTTGCGGGAGCCCAAATATGCAACCAGGGACAACATGATAATTCCTATCCATGTGGCTATCATCGTATTGGTAATATAAATTTTCCCAAAAGTTTCAGATTTAATAATTGGAGAACTAGAAATTGACTCTGCTGGAAGCTGGATATGAGCTATGGGAGAACCTAAAAATCCACCACCAAATTTTTCTCCAAGAATTCCTCCAAATATACTTACTACAAGAACCAATACAGCCAATAGGGCAATTAATTTCGTGTTTGTGAATATTCTCGCCAAAAAAACCTCACTCACTTTTTAAAGTGTTAATTAATTCTTAATTATATAAATTTTTAACCATTCGATATATTCCCGCAGCTGATAATCCCAAACCTACTAAAACTCCCAATAAAGTTAAAAATGGTTTCGTGCCCAAGCCATTGTCTAAAAAATAACCTACGTAACCACCCCCAAGCAAGCATAAAACTACATACCAGCCCAATCCAAGAAATCTCAGAGCATTACGCAATAAAATGCACTCCTAAATCTAAACAATTTTGAACATCGCGGGAGATTGTACCATAACCAAATTTGAACGGTCAATTATCAACCAAAACACATCAATTGCAATCTTGTAGCAGTAACATGATAATATCTTAAACATATAAATTTAACACTTCATCAAGTATCAAATTTGCAACCTCATATTTTAAAGACCTGTCAACTTGTTTTGCAATTCCATTTTTATCAATAATTGTCACTGAATTATAGTCACTTTCAAATCCAATTGAATCATCAGAAATATCATTTGCCACAATTAAATCCAAACCTTTAGAATTTAATTTTTCTGAAGCATTATTAATGATATCCTCTGTCTCTGCCGCAAATCCCACCTTAAATAGCCCCGGCTTTAAAACAGTGGATAAAATATCTGAAGATTGTGTCATTTGAATAGAAATTTCTTTTTGCCCATCTTTTTTTATTTTTTGCTCACTAACATCAATTGGTTTCCAATCAGAAACAGCTGCAGCCATAATTAAAACATCAGCACTCGTTGAGGCAAGCTCAACAGCTCGAAGCATTTGATCGGCAGTTTTTACTTTCTTTAATTCTATTCCGGCAGAACTTTTAGCAGACAATGAAGACGAAACTAACTGAACAAAAGCCCCTCTATCTCTAGCTGCTTCTGCTATGAAATTCCCCATCTTGCCAGAAGAATTGTTAGAAATATATCTGACGGGGTCAATATGCTCTTTTGTGCCACCTGATGTGACAACTATATTTTTACCTCGATAATCTCCTTTAATCCCAAAAATGTATCGACACATATTCTGAATTTCATATATCTCTACTAATCTACCTTTGCCAATATTTCCCGAAGCCAATCTTCCTTCATTGGGGCCTAAAACATGAAAACCAAACTCAATTAATTTCTCAATATTATTTTTTATTTGAGGTTTTTGGAACATATCTCCGTCCATTGCAGGACAAACCAAAACAGGAGCCTCAGTTGCTAACAAAGTTGAAATTAATGCATTATCTGCAATTCCTAAAGCTGCTTTAGAGACAATATTAGCTGTAGCTGGAGCCACAATAAATAAATCCGCCTGGTTTGCTAAAACCAAATGATCCATACCTATCTCTGAAGAGGGGTCATATAAATCAACTACCACTTCCCGGTGAGTAATGGCCTGAAAAGATAAAGGATGAATGAATTTAGTTGCCGTTTCAGTCATGATTACATCAACAATAGCGCCTCTTTGCTTTAATTGACTTGCTAAATCAACTGCTTTGTATGCAGCAATACTGCCCGTAACACCAATTACAATTTTTTTATTATTAAAATATTTAATCATCTTAATTAATTCATTCAAACTTCGTGTTGTTAATTATCATATTATTTCTATTGATTAAGTTCAAATATACAACTCAAGCCTGACAGCGTTAAATTTAAATCAACATAATCAAAAACATTCGTATTTTGATTAATTAATTCCGCAAATCCTCCTGTAGCTACCACCACTGGATTACCAGTCAATTCTTGCTTAAATCTTGTTATCATTCCTTCAACCATCGAAATATGACCAACTATTAAACCAGATTGCAATGCGTTAATAGTATTTTTGCCGATAACTTTATCGGGAATCTTCAAGTCAACCCTACGTAATTGAGATGTCCCATGATATAAAGCATCCGCTGAAACAGCTATCCCTGGCACAATAGAGCCCCCAATGTATTGTCCTTCCTCAGAAATAGCATCAAATACAGTTGCAGTTCCAAAATCGACGACTATAGCAGGCTTACTATACAGTTTAAGTATAGCTGCTGCATCAGCGATCCTATCTGAACCAACATCTCTGGGGCTGTCATAAACAATTTTCACTCCTGTCTTAATGCCAGAACCAACAACAACAGGAATAACAGAAAAATATTTCTTAAAAACTTCAATAAAAACATTTGTAAGCGGAGGGACTACACTAGAAACTATAACGTCTTTAACAATATCAACAGATAGCTCCTGGCTACTTAATAAATCTCCGAACAAAATTCCATATTCGTCTACCATACGTGACGGGGCAGTAGCCATCTTCCAGGTGAAAATAGGATTATATTGATCTTTTGATTTTGTTAAATCAAAAAGCCCAATATTTATATTGGTATTTCCAATATCAACAGCTAAAAGCATCAAAACCTCTAGAATACTTTTGGGGATTTATTAATATCAAGAATTATATCATTTTATATTAAGATTAGTCACCCAATGAGATCTTTTGGCCTCATAAAATTTTCAGCTATATCTTAGCTAACAAATATAAAGCTAAATTCAATCTATTGAAAAATATCATAACTTGCCTAATATATGTTATATTATCGTACTACTTGGGTATTTTCCTCCAATGCCTAAAATAAAAAGCTATGATATAACCACTATTCATGTAATTATTTTTAGATTCAACTTCAATTGCTTTTAATCAAATACAATTAGATATAAAATAATAAAGAGTCTCTCAACTAAGAGTTACATATTCAATAATTTAAAATCAGTTATTTTTAATCTAAATTTATAACACGGAAAATATTTTGACTAGAATTAAAATTAAACAATTAATATCTAATTACATGTCAGGTCCTATAGTAATTCTACTAAGAAAGACAAAAATTACGCCCAATCATCTAACTGTTGCAGGGCTAATAGTTTCAGCGATTGCGTCAACGTTAATTTCGCAAAACTTAATGTTCTACGGAGGATTAATTTTGCTTCTTTCGGGTTTTTTTGATTTGCTTGACGGAGAAATGGCCAGAAGAAACAAACAAACCAGCAAGTCTGGGGCCGTACTTGACTCTATCTGCGATAGAATTGGAGAAATATTAGTTTTTATTGGAATTCTAATATATTTTCATTCTAGCAATTTTGACATACTACACCACTTCTTCCTGATTACGTCCTTAAGTTTATCAGGCCTAGTAAGTTATGCCCGTTCAAAGGCAGAAAGTTTAAACATAAAATGTAGTGTAGGGATAATGACTCGTGGAGAAAGAATTGTAGTATTAGTATTAGGAATTATTATCGAAACGTTTTTTATAGATGCAATTTTATATTCCCTGATAATTATTTCAATTCTTTCAATAATAACTTTCATTCAAAGAATTTCTCTAATAAACTCAATGCTCAAAACTGCAAATAAATATAATTAATTATTCAAACATTTTGGAGAAATTCCTGAAATGAAGCCAACTACAAATATTAAAGATTTTTACAGCCTAAAGACAATTATCTTTATTTCATTTACTTCATTAACATTAACTCTGTTCCTTGTAATAAATTATTATCAAATCAATACTCTCTCAGCAGAAGAAACTTCAACTCAAATCCTATCAGAAAAAATTACAAGTGATTTCCCCCAAGGAATAAAATTTGAATCTGAATTTTCAAATCCTAATGAAATCCAATCAATCAAATTAATGATTAAATTCGGTACTCAAGAACGCGGAGCTTATAACTACATGGAGCTAGGTAAAAACAATAGTTTAAGAAATACAACTGCACGTTTTTTCTGGAGAACTGATACTCCTGCTAAGTATGTGCCTCCAAATACATTTATCAATTATAATTATGAAATTACAGATATAAATGGAAACAAATCGATAACTAAAACTAAAAAAACACTTTATTTAGACTCTAGGTTTGAATGGCAGTATGTTTCTAACGACATGGTCAATGTTGCCTACCATGGGCCAGTAAAAAAAAGAGCTGAAACAGTACTGGATGCTATTAATCAAACCGTAGATAGAATGAACCCTGTTCTTTTTAATTTTGATAATGAAAAAATCAATCTACCTATCAGGGTAACCCTATATAATAATTATAAAGAAATGATAGGCGCGCTGCCAGCTAAAAGCAAAACAATTAGTAGAGAATTGGTCACTGAAGGCCAGGCGTTCACATCATATGGTACCGTATTAGTTCTTGGCTCTGGGCAACTTGCCGCCGGAACAGCCTCACACGAAGCCATTCACATTCTATCGCATAGAGCTGGTGAAGGTAGAATATATAAACTGCCACAATGGCTTGACGAAGGCCTTGCAGAATACGGAAACATTCAACCAAGCTATTCCTATGATTTAGCATTAGAATTTGCTATAGGAACAAATAGATTGATCACGCCAATTACATCGTCTCAAAAAGTTCCTTCCTCTCCCGAAGATGTAATAATTTTTTATGGACAAAGTAGATCTCTCGTTTCGATGATTATTTCAAAATACGGGAACCCTAAAATGAGAGAATTGATGGCCCAAATGAAAAAAGGCACAAAATTACCAGATGCTATCAAAATTGTCTATAAAAAAACCCTCATAGATATAGAAAATGAATGGCGCAGTTCAGTCAAGGCACCCTTATATCTGAAAGAAAAAACCCAATCAGCGAAACCAACGGCTGTACCACAAAAAAAACTTAAACTTTTTTCATTAACCCCTCAACCAGGTGCTGAAACTATTAAGTCAAACAAAAATGATGAACCTCAACCATTTACGCAAGTATCCTGCGGTACAAGCGGGTCCACCGCAAAAGATTTAAGCTTTGGAGGAATAATTATATTGCTTATTATTTTAGCGTCAAAATCAAAAAAAATTAATAAGTCCTAGGGTTAAAAACATCATTCAATGCATCACCTAATAAATTCCAAGACAAGACCATCAAAAATGCAACCGTTCCGGGTGCAAACATTAACCAAGGTTCAGTGCGAATAACACTAATGTTACCACTCTCCCATAGCATCACACCTAATGAAGGCCTAGGAGGTTGAATTCCAAGGCCTATCCAACTCAAAAATATTTCAGCTCCAATCATTGACCCCATTCCCATTGTGACAGTAACAATTAAAGGACTAATTGCATTGGGCAATAAATGTCTGAACAAAATATTAAAAGTTGATACCCCTATTGATCTAGCTGCATCAATAAATTGGGTCTCTTTAAGATATAGTATTTGGCCTCTAACTAACCTAGCTGTACCTATCCAACCAAAGCTTACCAAGGATAAAGAAATTACAAAATAATCAACAATTCCACCTCTGATCAAACCTTCCAATACAGTATTATCTTCTATCAACCTAACAAACTCAATAATCCTAGGCCTAACAGTTGCTGAAATAATTAAAATCAAAAAAAATGTAGGAATTGAAGAAACAACTTCTCCAGATCTTTGTATAACTGCATCTACATAGCCACCAAAATACCCACTAAACAAGCCCATTGTTATCCCTAAAACCAAACCTCCTGTTAACATACTCACAAAAGTTAAAATCAATGTGTTTTGTACACCCCAAAGAACTCGTGTAAACACGTCTCTTCCTGCACGATCCGTACCTAGCCAATGAGAAGAATTTGGACTTTGTCTGATTTGAGTATAATCTTGATCTGTATACCCATAAGGAGAAATAAAATCAACGCTTATACCTGACAAATAAATTATTGCCAAAATTACTAAACATGCCAATGCTAATTTTTTTTTAACTAGCCTTGAAAAGGCTCTATGTATGTGCCCTTCATTTTTAAAAGTTGTAATTTCTTTTTCTGTTTTTTCGTCATGAATCATTAATTTCATCCATATCGAATTCTAGGATCAACTAAGGCATACATAATATCTGCAAATAAATTTGCGATTGCAAAAAAACCTGCAGTTACCAAAGTGATGGCCATAATTACTGGATAATCTCTATCAAATACTGATTGCACTGCTAATCTTCCAATTCCCGGTATTCCCATAATTGTTTCAGTTATAATTGCGCCTCCTATCAATCCGGCTAAAGAAAAAGACAAAATAGTAATTATAGGAATAACCGAATTACGAAATACATGCCTAATATCTATCACAAAGGGGCTCAGTCCTTTTGAGTGGGCAGTAACAATATAATCCTGTTTCATCACATCTAAAGTAGACGCTCGCATAAGTCTAACAAAAACAGCAACTCCGGGTAGGCCCATTGATAAAGCCGGAACAATAATTCTTTGATCAAATAACCCTCCCCAACCTGAACAAGGTATCCCTCCCCAAAAAGGTATCCATAAATTTTTCAAACATAACAGCCACAAAAGAACTGGAACAAATACCATAACAGGAATAGACATCACCACAAGACAAATAGTTACAATCGTAGGATCCTGCCACTTACCTTGCTTATGTGCAATAAAAAAACCCAATGGAATACCAATAATTGTACTAATCAAAAGGGCTGCCAAAGATAATTGCGCTGAAACCCACATTTTTGCTGCAATCAAATCTCTCACAGGCTGACCTCTATACCTATAACTTTCCCCAAAATCTCCTTGAAAAAAATCTCTTGCATAATTGACAAATTGAACCATTAATGGCTTGTCAATTCCAAGTTCTTCCCTGAGGTTTACAGCTGATTGAGATTGGGGATCATACTTGTTTCCCAAAATCACTAAAACTGGATCACCCGGCCCCATACGAAACAACAAAAAAGTAACAAAAGAAACAACTAAAAGTAAAAATGGAACCCAAAACAATCTACGAATAATATAATTCCACATTTCAAATACTTTATCTCAAATTTTGATTTAATCCCAAATAGTTTAGAAAAACATAATCACTAGTCAGATATTTTCAACTTACTTAATTTAGGCACGGTCATAGGGGTTAACTCATAACCTATAACCCTAGGTTTTACTAATGCATATTGTTCCCCTGTAAACCATAAGGGAACCCAATAGGCCTGATCAACAATAATTTGTTCTGCATCACGATACAACGCGATTCTCTTACTTACGTCTTGTTCGATTCTTGCCTTTTCAAGAATATTGTCCAATTGAATGTTTGAATGTTGTCCATGATTTTGTGAACTTTCTGAATGGAACAAAATATCCAAAAAGTCTTGAGGATCGGGATAATCTGCCTCCCAGCCAAGGCCTGCATAAACTTGTAAAGCCTCTCTGTCCAATTCTTCGAGGAAAGTTGCCCATTCCACCTGCTGGATTTCAACTTCTATGCCTAATGTTTGTTTCCACATTTCTAATATTACTTCCAAATCTAAGCCTAAAGTGCCACCAGTACCTGGTACGGTAACAGTGATCCTTGGCATTGATGAAAGATCCGAGTATTTTGACTCTTCAAATAATTTCTTTGCTAAATTTTCGTCATATTCTAAACCATCAACTCCTTCGCTTCTACCGGGAAATCCTGGAGGCAAAATACGATAGGCAGGAACTACCAAATCAGACAAAACATCTTTAGCAATCATTTTTTTATCTATTGCATGATTTAAAGCTTGCCTAAATTTTAAGTCATCAAAAGGTGGCATTGTTGTATTGAATCCGATATAAGAAATACTAAATCCAGGAGGCGCAATAACTAAATCTTTATTAAGCGGCTCATTAGGATCTAAAACCCTCTCCAAATCAAATAAACCAACACCTGTAATATCAATTTCATCATTTTCATACATTGCCATAGATTGTCCGCCACCCAAATACATTTCTACCTTATAAACATCAATTGGTCCCAAATGATATTCATCATTTCTGGTTAAAACTATCCTTTCTCCAATTTTATATTCTGAAAGTTTAAATGGCCCGGTGCCTACTGCATTTTCCATCCACCAATTTCTTCCCCCAGACGTAACTACATCCCGATCTAAAACATAAGAAGTAGGATAAGATAATTTAGCCAAAAAATATGGCTTAGGAGCATCAATAGTAATCTGAATAGTTTCCTCATCAATTACTTTTATCCCTTTTATACTATCCGCATTTCCATCCATATAATCTTTCAAGCCCACAATGTCGCCAAGATAGGTCTCTGCTACAGGAGATGCTGTTTCCTTACTTGCTGACCTTTCAAAAGACCACCTGACATCCTCTGCCGTAACTTTTTTCCCATTATGAAATTTTGCATTGCCTCGTATTTTAAATGTGTAAATTGTTCCCGTACTATCAAGATCCCAACTCTCTGCCAAATCGTTTACAAGGCCTAAATCAGTATCTAATCCTACTAAGCCGCTAAATATCTCAACAACAATTCCTGCAGAAGTCGTATCTTTTGTTAAATGAGGATCTAAAGTAGGAGGATCAGACCATAGCCTCCTAAATGTCCCCCCTTCGTTTTTGGAGGCTGACTCAATCTCTGATTTTTCACTATTTCCCGTGGATTGCATAGATTTAGAATCAGTAGACTGTTCTTCTTTATTAGAATCATTGACATTAAGATTTACATTAGATTGGTTATCGTTAGAGCAACCTAATGTCATTAAAATAGCTAAACTTATTAACGTTATAAATATTTTTTTCATTTTTCCTCAAAACTTTCTGTCAAAATTTAATCAATTACCAAGCCTATTCAACAGGAATATTCTTTCTTAAATATTCATCAATAAATCCTTGTATATCTCCATTTAAAACCGCTTCTGCATTAGATACATTTAATCCAGTCCGATGATCTTTCACCATAGTATAAGGATGCAAAACATAACTTCTAATTTGATTACCCCATTCAGCGGAAATATGTTCCCCCTTAAGCTTATTAATCTCCTGGGCTTTATCATTAATATTTTGCTGTAACAACCTAGAAGAAAGTATTTTCATTGCAATTGTTTTATTTTGGTATTGAGATCTTTCATTTTGGCAACTTACCTTAATTCCTGTAGGAACATGAGTGATTCGAACAGCAGTAGAGTTTTTTTGTACACTTTGACCTCCAGCTCCACCCGCTTTAAACACGTCTATCTTGAGATCTGAAGGATCAATCGAAATTTCCAAATCATCTTCTACTTCAGGCAACACTTCAACCAATGCAAAGGATGTATGCCTTGCGTGATCAGAATCAAATGGTGAAATTCTAACTAATCTGTGCACACCTTTTTCAGATTTCAAATATCCGAAAGCATAATCTCCTTTAACTTCCACAACTATGCTTTTTAAACCTCCCTCTTCTCCAACCGAAGCACTTAGTACAGTGAAATTAAATTTTTTTTGATCAGACCATTTTGTATACATTCTAAATAACATCTGGGCCCAATCCTCAGCTTCTAATCCTCCGGCACCAGAATGAATTGAAAAAATAGCTGACCTATAATCATAAGATCCTGACAATGAAACTTTGAATTCTTCAGTATTAATATCATTGTCCATAGAATCTAATTCTACAACAATATCTTTTGCCAATGTTTCATCAAATTCATTTTCAACTAAATCACAAATATCTATCAAGTTTTCTAAGTCCCTTCGAAATTTTACCCACGGGTCCAACTGATTTTTAAGAATAGATAATTCTTTCATTTTTTTTTGTGCAACAAATGAATTGTCCCAGAAGCCTTCTGTAGAAATTTCTTTTTCGATTTGAAGAATTTTTTTAGTTTTTAATTCTGCGTCAAAGACGCACCATGATTCTAGAAACTCTTTCTAACGAATTATTAATCCTCAGCCTTTCTGAGTTCATCTAAAGCACCTCTTTAAAACATTAAAACGTAATATTAGAATCTAGGTTATTTAATATAAATGTTAACACCTACAAATCTATAGCTAAAGATTAACAAAATTTTACTATTAAAACAACTAGAAAAATAGAAAATGTCTACGTGACACCTAAACTATATTAACTGTATAATAAGTGTAATTTTCTGAAAAAAATCAACACATGCTACTTGAAACAATCATCTTATTCCTATTCTCATATTTTATGGGTACTTTCCCATCTGGATTTCTATATTCAAAAATTTTTCGAAAAACTGACATTAGAAAATTGGGTTCAGGTAGCACAGGTGCAATGAATGTCTACAGAAACACTGACAAGCTAGGGTTTTTAATAACTATTCTTGCAGATATACTAAAAGGCTCTATAGCTATGTTTGTGATTCTAAAATTGCTTGGCACCCATGAAGCTATATCTGCATTTTCTGGCATACTTGTTATTTTGGGGCACATATATCCTGTAACAATGCAATTCAAAGGGGGCAAGGGTTTAGGGCCATTTTTAGGCATCATGTTAATTGTCAATTGGAGGGTATCAACTTTAGGCTTAATAATGATACCTATAGCTTCAACAATTTTCAAAAATTTAACCCTTGGGGTCCTATTGATGGTTATATTGACCCCTATTGGTGTTTTCGCGTCTGCACAAAAACCAATTGAAACGGTTGGAATTACAATCAGTGCAATACTTGTCTTTTTTGCACACAGAAACAACTTAAAAGAAATTTTAAAATCCAAGAATAGCTAGTACAATACATTTCAAAACTTTTGTAGTTTATCAAAGTAGGTAAAATCATTGTCTAAATTAGATTCTAAATTGCAATTTAAAATTGCATCAACAGATGAAGAATTTGACCAAATCAACAAACTTAACTACAAAACTTTTGTAGAAGAAATTAAGCAGCATCCACAAAATCCAAAAAAATACTTGGTAGACAAGTTTCATGCTGAAAACACCTATATCATTTGCTTAGAAAATAAACAGGTAATAGCAATGGTTTCGTTAAGAGGAAATAGACCCTTTTCTTTAGATCAAAAAATACCTGACTTAGATTCTTTTTTTTCAAATAAATTTAATCCGTGTGAAATCAGATTGTTGTCAATCGAAAACAACAGAAGGAGTGGCAGAATTTTACAAGGACTACTAACCAAGCTTGCACTTGTTTGTGTCAAAAAAGGATTCGATATAGCTTTAATTTCAGGCATTGCTACACAAGAAAAGTTATATAGACGATTAGGATTTATTCCTTTTGGAAACCCTGTAAAAAGCGGTCATGCAACTTATCAGCCAATGTATAAAAAACTTGAAGACCTTACAAGCGAGTGGGCTGAAAAATTTCTTAAAGATGCAATCGTTAAAGATACTAATGAGTAATCCTTTGTTTAATTTTTTACCTGGCCCTGTAACAATCAAAAAAGAAATACTTGAAGAATTTAGCAAAATTCCAATCTCACATCGTTTAACACATTTTGTTAATGACGTATCTCAACTACGAACTGACTTATGCGATATGGTTTCTGCAAATTATTGTCAAATCATTACCGGTTCTGGCACCTTGGCTAATGACATAATAGCCCTTCAATTAAAATCCCTGACAGGGCAAGGACTTGTTCTTAATAGCGGAGAATTTGGCGGCCGCCTTATTGACCATGCATCTAGGGCGCAACTAAGATTCAAAGAATTTTCTATACCTTGGGGAGATAATTTTAATTTAGGTGAAATTGAAAAAACATTGCAAAAAAACCCTAACATTAAATGGATTTGGCTAACTCATTGCGAAACATCTAGCGGAAAAATTACGGATTTATCTGAATTAAAAAATATTTGCTCAAAACAAAAAGTCAAAATTGTCCTGGACTGTATTAGTACTATTGGCAATATGCCAGTAAATCTTGAAAATGTTTATTTAGCCTCAGCAGTTAGTGGAAAAGGAATTGGATCTTTCCCTGGGCTTGCTTTAGTTTTTTCTTCATATAAACCAATCATTTCAAATAATCTCCCGAGAAATTTAGATTTAGGCTTATATCAAGAAAAACAAGGTATTCCTTTTACAGTCTCATCAAATCTCATTTACGCACTCCAAGTGGCAGTAAAATTAATTGACCCCAACAGATCGTTTTTGGAAGCAGTTGAAGCTTCAAATTTTTTAAGAAAAAATATTGCAGATCTAGGCCTAAATGTCCTGGGAGACTTAAGTGATTCTGCTCCTGCAGTTACAACTATTCAATTACCAAAGGTTTTAAATTCAATAAAAATAGGAAACAAGCTTAAACATTATGGATTTGAATTAAGCTTCAACAGCGAATACCTTGTTAAAAGAAACTTGATTCAAATATGCTTAATGGGCAATTGGTCAAAGTCAGGACTCAAAAAGTTCCCAGCAACTCTCAAAAAAGTTTCTTCAGATAAAATAAACTAACAATATTTTCCCAATAATATTTGACATAAAAGAAAAATTTAATTTACGATTAATAAATACAATATCTGCATCAGAACTTGAGACTTTAATGGGAAAAGATTATAAAGACGAAATTGAAGAAATATTAACCCAAGCGGGAGAACTGAATCCGCATCACAATGCACCTCGCCCTTCAAATTCTATTGTAAGCAAATTTAAAAAAATTCTTTTTAACAAGAACTGGAAAGTCGCACCAGGATATATAATTTCTATAGGCGTTATTTTAATTATTTCATATTTCTTGTTCAGAAAAATTGATTCTAGTTTAATTCCTGCAATTGGATGGCTTGGACTCACTCTCGTTGTTTTCGGATATTCAATAATTTTTGTGAAACCAGCTAAAACTAAAAAAACATGGAGAGGGCGAGAAATCGATTATGAGAAAAATACTTGGCTTGATTCCATATTTAAAAAATTAAAAAAATAATCCTCTAAATGTCTTAAAAACATTCAATCTAGAATACTTGCGAATTCTTATGTATAATCAAAAGTAATTTATTACTTGTTAAGGATTAACACATGGAAGCCTTAGGCTTGGATCGAGCACACTTTAAATTCTGTTTAATGATTTTCTGCGTTACTCTTATTATGTTTTCAGGATGCTCGGGGGGTGAAGGAAAAATTAGAGGAGTACTACAAATTTCCACATTAAATGAAACAAGTGTTCCTTTCTCTTCATGGGAAACATTCGAATCTAATAGTAACGATATTTGTGCCGTAAACGAAATAAACCAACTAAACCCAATAGCACTAAAAAAAGGTGCTCGCGTTGAAGTGATTAAGGAAGCTGCCTGTACTCAAGTTGTATTTAATACTCAAACAGGAGAGTCTTCTAAATTTTCAACTGGGCTTTCAAAAGTTCGATTCCCATCTCCAACAAATGTTGGAAATGCGGCTGATGATGCACACGGGGAAAAACTAGATGGTGTAGGCCCTTTCTGGGAATTATGGGTATTTACTTCCAATGTAAGAATTGTTGAAGAAAAACTTAGGACACAAGCAAGATACAACGTTCAAAACGAAGAAAAAGTTAAACAACGCCTTGAGCAAAGAGAAAAAGAAAAACAAGAACAAAAAGCTAAAGAAAACGCTAAAAAATAGGCTGTAATAAAAAACTGCTATAAGGATAATTTTATGGAATTTCAAAATAAATTCTCCAATTCAACAATACTTTTTTTAATCCTCTTAATTTCATTACTTGCAATTAGTTTTTCAATTTCATGCTCTGAAAAAAGTGGCGCCAAACGAGGAATATTAATTCAAACATCACAAGAATCTATACCTGTACCATTAGTTGCATGGATAGAATTTAATTATAATGACACCAATACTTGCCAGGTCTCTGCTGCTACAGGAATGAATACCAAAAAAACAACTCGTGTTGAAATTCTTGAAAAAGCTACTTGCTCTCAAACAATCATTATCGCTGAAACAGGAGAAACTTCTACATTTTCAACCGGGCTTTCAAAAATTCGATTCCCATCTCTAAATAACACAGGAAACGCAAATAATGGAACATTTAACGAAGTTTGGGCTTTAACATCTACTATACAAATCACTGAAGAAAAGTTTTCTAGTGTTGGGCGCGAAGAACAATCAAGTAGCGATAGAAACAGAAAAAGAAAAGAGCTCAAAGAAGAAATAGAAGCTAAAAATGCCCAAAGACAGGAAAGGTAACCACTAAATTTGATTGATCAAAATTCTTTAAAATTCAAAATTTCTAATAAAATCCCAGTTGTTGGTACAATGGCTTCTGTTAACATGTCAAAAGACGACTTAACGCAGCTCGTCGAAAGCGGAAATTATGATTTTGTCCTGATTGACGGCCAGCATTCCCCGCTCAATGAAGATAGTATTACTTCTTTTTGCTCCTTATCAAATGAATTAAATATTCACGTTCAATTTAGAATTAAACACACAAATTTAGCATTTTTATCAGGTAATTACATTGATTTAGGTCCTTCAGGAATTGAAATACCTCAAATAGAGCTTGAATCAACTGTCACTGAAACTCTAAATAATTTTTATTACCCACCCAAAGGTATTCGTAGCTGGGGTGGCCAAGACAGAGTTGGTCTTTCTAAAATATCATCTAGAATAGAATATAGCTCCTGGTGGGAAAATTATGGAACCCTATGGCTTCAATTAGAATCAGTAAATGCTGTTAAAAATTGCCGAAGTTTTGCCAAGCCGGGCGTGGATTGCTTATCTTTTGGTCCTGCAGACCTTTCTTTTAGTTTGGAAAACTCTCCAATTCACAACTTTAAATCTATAGAAGATTGTGTGCAATTTACTGTGAATGAACTGGAGGGTACAAACACTTCGGTATGCTTCAGAAATGACCTTGGGACTAGACAGCTATATCTAGATTTGGGAGTTACAGTTTTATTGGAAACACCAAAAGGGAAATGGGGAAGATAATTAAAATATATTTATCAAACCCCTAAAAAACATTACAATTCCTGTAATAAAAAGTATCCCCCCCATAAAAGCTAACAGCAAATTCAAATTAACTTTTCCTGTTAATCTAGCACCTTGATTGCTCCCTAACATGGCAGCAAAACCCATTATCAAGACTAATTCATACTCTACCCTACCATTAATTGAGTGTCCTAGGCCGCCAACAAGCCCCATGCAAAATCCAATAATTGTATTAGTTCCTGCCGCAATACGAGGCTCTATTCTAAAAAGACGTATTAATGCTGGTAATCGAATACTCCCGAGAATCAATCCTACTAATCCTCCCAACAAACCAATTCCTGTCCCCGTTATTGCTTGAGATAAATTTCTAATAAAACTATTTTTGTGACTCCTTGAGTTGAAAATTTTATTTTTTTGAAAAACTTTATTTTTTGAAATTAAAATAAATTCAACGCCTTGCCAAATCACAAAACTGCCAATAAATAAAATCAAAATATCGCTATTTAAGTAATTGCTAAAAAAACCTCCAATAAAAGCCGAAAATACCGAAGGCAAACCCATAATTAATGCAATATTAAAATCAATTCTTCCTTCTCGAAAATGACGCACCATCCCAGACAACGAGCTCGAAGCGCTAATAATTATATTTGTCCCTGCTGCTGTGGATGGTGGAATTCCAAAAATCAGCAGCAATGGCAATCTAATAGTCCCTAACGCTAATCCTACAAAACCACCTAATAACCCAACAAAAAAAGAAATTAACAACAAACTAAATAACTTCCACGTTGGAAAATCAATGAAGGCTAACAGGCTATCCATAAACAAAAAAACATCTGCTAAAACTTAAGTTGTTGTACACCCTTAAATATTACATTACCTTGGAAGAGGCAGGTCAATTTTCACATTTCCGCCAGCTTGAGATCTTAAAGCACCAATCATAATTTCCAAGGTATGTCGTGCCCTACGAACAGGAGAGCTAGTTTCAACATCGTTTATCACAACATCAGCAAGTTCATCCACGGCCGGAATCAATGAGTCACCAAAAAATTCAGGGTACCCGGGACTAGTAAAAGACTCATCTAAAACTGGAGTGCCTTCATATTTATTATTTTCTGTCAGCCACCTAGTAACACCCTTATCTGTACAATAAATTCTTCCATTAGGACCTATAAGGTCTATCTCATATAAAGAAAGTGTTTTTTTTGCAGAATTAAGTATTGCTCTTACACCATTGGCATATTCGATAATCAATGTGCTTCCAGGGTCTAATGCAGGATCTTTTCCGCCTTCACCTTTATATTCAGTTCCATAGTCTTCAAAGCCTTGCTCATGAACAGCTAAAACCCAAACCGGATCAGCATCAGCAAAAAAATTAATCAAATCAACTATATGAGTGCCATTTCGAAACAACATGGCGCGAGTTCCCCCCATATGGGCAATAATCCTAGTCAGGCCACCTATTTCTCCATTTCGAATGGATTTCCTTGACATTTGATAGTTAGGTACAAAACTACGGGTATGATCAACGGCCATTTTGGTTCCATTTTTTTCTACCGTTTCAACTATCAAGTCAGCATCTTCTAGATTGATACAAAGAGGTTTTTCACAAAAAATACCTTTAACTCCCATATTAGAAGCATCACAAACAGGAGCTGTGTGCAAATGGTCAGGTATAGTTACGCTAACAACATCAAGGTTTTCTTTCTCAATCATTTGTTTATAATCATCATATACAGGAATAGATCCTTTAGAAATTTTTGCTTTATCCCAAAAACTATCCACTACAGTCGAAGAAATTTCACTAACTCCCACTAAATCATACTGCGACGACTGATCATAAGCATATGCATGATTTGAGCCTAATCCCAAACCAATTACACCTGCTCTGAGTTTACCATTTGCCATTTTTATCTCCTAATAATTAAAAAACGATATTTTTCAACGAGACTACACTGAGTTTCTGCTCAGGTCAATACCGATTGCAAGAATACAAAAACTTTTTTATTTTAATTAATCCAAATTAAAAAAAATCAAAGAATGATTTATTTACCCGACTTATTAGGATGATACCCAACCTCATAATTAAAACAACTTTCTGGCAAAGGGAGAGCTACTGATCTGCCTCCATTCTCAGATGAAATTTGAAACGCAACAATCATTTCTAGAGCCTTCCTTCCGTCTTCTCCGGTGGAAGAATTGTTTTTTCTTTCAGAAACTACTCGAATTAATTCCTCATATGCCAATGATTCAGGTTTTTTATCAACAGTAACAACAGGAAACTGCTTAGGTTCAACAATATGAACGCCCCTCATATCAGTACTGTCTTTGTCGCTAGCTCTATATAATATATCCATATCAAATTCCCCCATCCCTTCAAAAACATCTATTCGGCCTTTAGTACCGCAAAACATATGCGTATGAGGTGTAATAACATCATTAAAACAATGTATCCAAATTCTAGTGCCTCTGGAATAATCTATAAATCCACTAACACCCGGATCTTTTTCCATCCATTCATTTAGAGATTCATTAAAATCTGCCTTATTGTTCATTCCAAATTGGGATATACCGCTGATTCTAATTGGTTCATCATCAAGCACAAAATTAATCATGTCCAAAAAATGCGTCCCGTTAGCGCCAATCCTACCGGCAGTCCAATATGATACCCCGTGAGTTATAGTCCCTAAATCTCCATTTTTGATAGCATTTTTTATGTTCACAAAATTTGGATCCCACCTTCGTTGATGTCCTATTGATAATTCAACCCTATTGTCTTTACACAAAGAAATCATTTGGTCTGCTTCTGCAAGTGTGTTAGCAATAGGCTTTTCCATATAAATTGCCTTAACGCCTTTTTGAACTGCATCAGTGACAATAGGTAATCTAAATCTAGGAGCAGTTGCAATTATTAAAACATCCAAATTTTCAGCTTCGATCATATCTAAATGATTAGAATAAACATTAATATTGCTATATAAAGATTTCGCATCTTCTAAATTCTCACCTACCAAGTCTGCTATAGCAACTAGCTGCGCTCCCTTTGCTTCTACAACAAAAGAAGCAAGCCCTTTTCCTCTTCCTCTGTAGCCTACCTGTCCAAAATTATAATTTTTGACATTCATAAAAACTCCTTTACACATTCTGATTTTAAATCAATGGTATTTGATTTTTTTTAACAACTACTCCTTTGTTGATTACTGTATCTACTTGTTTTAAAGAATTTGGGTTTTTCTCAAAATCATCACTTAGCACAATCAAGTCTGCATATTTACCTTTCTCTACCGTGCCTGTTTCCGGCAATATTCCCAAACATTCAGCTGAGTTTTTTGAGACACATTTAATTGCATCAATCGGCGAAACTCCCATTTTTTCAATCATAACTAAAACAGAATTATAATGAGTTCCAAATTCCCCCATATGCATTCCTGCATCAAGTCCGGAAATAAATTTGACTCCTTTAGACCACATATCGCGCAACATTTCATATCTGGAATCTAAATCATAGAACACTCCTCCTCGTTGAAAAACATCTGCCTCAGGATCATCTATTTGCCTTAGGTGACCCAAGGCAATAGTGGGATCAACAAATATACCTTTGTCAGCAATTTCATCAACAACATCTTCTCTATAGTCATATCCTTCGGAAGGGTTTGATGAAATCCAAGAACAATGAATTAAATTGTCCACTCCTGCGTTCACAGAATTTATAATCCCTTCCGTACCGTGGCAATGTGAAGCAACAGGAACTTCCAATCTATGTGCATCCTCTACAGCCTCTTGGAGAAATCTTAGAGAAAACTGGGCCCTCCTGGGATTACTTCTAGGCGTAAAATTGCCCCCCGTAGACATGATCTTGATACAATCTGCTCCCAGCTTTACTTGCTTCCTTACTGCTTCTAAAATTTCCTTTTCCGAATTAACTTCCGTGCCAAAAAAATAACAATGCCCAGCTGTTGTTGTTATTGGAGTCCCCGCAACCAAAATCCTTGGACCTTGAATTACGTTGTTAATAATTGCATTTTTGATAGCAAATGCAACTGAGTTAAGGCTCCCTAAATCTCTCATCGTTGTTACGCCAGACAATAACGATACTCTCATCGCATTAACTGCTCTCATTATTAAAATTTCCTCAGTATCTAGCAACATTCTTTCTGAAGCTTCACTGTTCCCTGTACAATGCATATGTGAATGAGTTTCAATCAGGCCAGGTAAAATCGTGCCTTCTGGAAAATCCATAATCTGAAATTTTCCAAAACCGCTGGTCAGATTTTCAGACAAATCATTTTGTGACCCAATTTCAATGATCTTTCCATTACGAATAAGAATAAAAGCATCTGAAGTTGAACGACTTCCTGTGCCATCAATAAGTTTTGCCGCCTTAATTAATATATCCATTTAAATCACCTTTAGAATCTTTCCAATAGTTTGGCGTAATTTTGTAAAAGATTGCAACTAAATAACTATCATTTTCCCTATTGATTAATCCCTTATGTTATGATATTCGTGGCTTGATGTACCTTTATTGAAAAATGCGATAATAAACTCAGACAGAGATTGAAACTAAATGACTAACTCTAAAAAAACAGGAATAGATAAATCAACAGCTCTTTGGATGTATCAAACAATGATAACTACCAGAAAGTTTGAAGCTGAATGTCGCCGACAAGCAGATCAAGGCAAACTTAGAGGAATGCATTCTTCGATAGGTCAAGAAGCTGTTCCAACAGGAATATGTGCTCACCTTAAAGACGGAGATCAAATTCTAGGCACACACAGAAGCCATCATCATTGCATTGCAAAAGGCGTGAATTTAAACGAAATGATGGCCGAACTATTGGGCAAGGCTACCGGAACTAATAAAGGCAAGGGCGGAACAATGCATATTGCAGATATAAACAAAGGAATGCTGGGTGCAAATGGCGTTGTTGGTTCTAATATTCCCGTAGCTGTAGGTGCTGCATTAACAGCTAAGCTTAAAAAATCCCAAAACGTTAGCGTTGTATTCTTTGGAGACGGAGCTGTTGGCCAAGGCGTTCTTTATGAATCAATGAATCTTGCATCTATATGGAAGCTTCCTGTGGTATTTGTATGCGAAAACAACAGATATGCAGAAGCTACGCCCTTTGAATATTCTATGGCGGGCCAATCTGTAGCTAAAAGAGCAACTGGATTTGACATGCCTGGAATTAATGTTGACGGACAATCTGTAGTAGAAATGTATCATGCCTCCAAAATTGCAATTCAAAAAGCCCGAAGCGGTGAAGGCCCTACGCTAATTGAAGCTATGACTTACAGATATCAAGGTCATTTCGGGGCCGATCCACCTTTAACATACAGAACTGAAGAAGAAGAAGCTCTTTATAAATCAAAAGATTGTATCCGTAGAATGAAATCATATTTGATAGATATGGGATATTCAGACGAAGAAAAAATTTTGGAAATGGATGAAAAAGCCCAGATTGCTGTTTCTGAATCCGTAAAATTTGCTGATGAAAGCCCATTTCCAAACCTAGAAGAACTTCACACTGAAGTTTATGTAAAATATGAATAAATAAAAGGTGTTTGAATGACTCAGTCACAAGAAAAATCAAGGCAAATAACTTATGTACAGGCCGTTAACGAAGCAATAGAATACGAAATGGCTAATGACCCAGACGTATTCATAATGGGTGAAGATATCGCAGGTGGTGCCGGAAGAGCTAACTTGGGAAAACAAGATGCTTGGGGAGGGGTGTTTCGGCTAACTAAAGGCCTTATAGGAAAGTTTGGAGAAGACAGAGTAAGAGATACTCCTATTTCTGAAGCTGGATTCATAGGTGCCGGCGTTGGCGCTGCCGCCACAGGAATGCGACCAATAGTTGACTTAATGTTTGTAGGATTTTTTGGAGTATGTGGAGACCAAATAGTTAATAATGCCGCAAAAATGCATTATATGTTTGGGGGTAAAGTAAAAATACCAATAACAATTATTACGAGTACAGGCGCAGGAACTGCTTCTGCCGCACAACATTCAGAAACATTATATTCTATTTTTACTCACTTTCCAGGATTAAAATGTGTTAGCCCATCTGATCCCTACACAGCTAAAGGTTTAATGACAGCTGCAATACGAGACGACGATCCTGTAATTGTTTTTAATCACAAATTATTAATGGGAAGAACAGTCAAACCTGAAATGGGCAAAGGTATTGGATTTGGATCAATTGTACCTGAAGATTCTTATGAAATTCCAATAGGAAAAGCGTTAGTTCCAATAGAAGGTACAGATATTACTTTAATTGGAATCAGTTATACAACCCTAGTTTGCAAAGAAGCGGCCGAAGAATTGCAACAAAAAGGTTATTCTGTCGAAGTAATAGATTTGCTCTCTTTATCACCAATGGATAATGAAACAATCATCAAATCTGTCATGAAAACAAGAAATGTCGTAATTGTCGACGAAGATTATCCCAGATGCAGCATCGCAAGCGATATTTCTGCATTGGTAGCTGAAGAAGCGTTTGATTACTTGGACTCTCCTCCAGTTAGAATTACTGCACCCCATACACTTGTGCCTTACAGCCTACCGTTGGAAATGGAATTTCTCCCATCAAAAGAAAAGGTTGTAGAAGCTGCAGTTAGTATTCTGGAATAGGAGTCAAGAATGGCAACGCCAATAGTAATGCCAAAATTAGGAATGGTTATGTCCGAAGGGGTGATTAATTCCTGGAAAAAAAAATCTGGAGAATTAATTAATTCTGGAGATATTATTGCTGAAATTGAAACTGAAAAACTAAACTATGAACTCGAAGCTACCAATTCAGGAACACTGCATATCGTGCATGATGCCGGCACTTCTATTGAAGTTGATGGAATCATAGGATACATATTGTCCGAAAATGAGCCTGTACCAGACTTACAATCTCCCCCAAGCGGTGACAATCAAAACAATATCCCATTAAAAGAAGCGCCAACTCCAAGTACTACTCCTATAAAAAGCATAAAACCTGATATCATTCCTTCAACTCCAGGGGCGCGTAAGCTTGCAAAAAATTTGAACATCGATATTTCATTGATCAAAGGTACTGGCCCAAAAAGCAGGATTACTGAGTCTGATGTAAGAACTTTTTCAAGCAACCTTCCTGATGACAATCAGACTGACGGTGCACCTCTTACAGGAATTCGAAAATCAATTGCAAACCACATGATGACTAGCCTATCAAATTCTGCACAATTATCTTTTTTCATTGAATTAGACGTCACTGAAGCTCAATCTTTTCGGAAAAATTTGTCAAAAAATAATGATATTAAAATTGGTTTAAATCATATTTTCATGAAAGCGTCTTCTTTAGCAATAAAAAGTGTTCCCAAAATTAACTCGACTTTTAAAAATAACCTTCTCACAAAACACGAAAATGTGAATATTGGAATTGCCGTAGCGCTAAAAGAAGGTCTAATAGTGCCTATAATACAAAATGTTGAAAACATGACACTCCTAGAAGTCTCAAATTCTACCGATCAAATTGTTGAAAAAGCCAAAAATGGGAAATTATCTTCTGATGAAATTTCTTCAGGAACTTTTACAATAAGCGCTCTTGGTATAGTAGACGGATTTACGCCAATTTTAAACGCGGGCCAGTCTGCAATATTAGGAATAGGCAGATCTGTAGAAAAACCCGTAGTGATCAAAGGCAAAATCGTTATTAGAGAAATGTTGGTAGCTAGTTTAACTGTAGACCACCAAATTATCGATGGAGCTGACGCTGCATTGTTTATTCGAAGACTAAAACAAACAATAGAAAATCCAAAAAAATTACTTGAATGAATACCCCTATAAAAATAATCGTATTATCAGATGATGAAAAACAATCAATATCGCACCGAATCAATGATTTAGGGGCCCTCCCTGACCACATAAATCCCTCTGATGAGACAATACCCAAAAAAATTACAAATTATAATGGTTTAGTATTAGGCCCAATGAAAATAAATTGCCTTTCAAATCAAAATCTCCAAAATCTCATTCTCGATTCAGTAAAATCAGATATGCCAATTTTAGGTATAGGGCACGGAATGATTGCATTAAATTTAGCATTCGGAGGATCTTTTGAAAACGTTGACGAAAAACATTTTTCATCAAATGAAAAATCCAATTTCCACCAAATATACATCACAGTGGGAAGTAAATTAACATCGATCATTGGTTCCGGAGGATTTGTTAAAGTAAATAGTAATCATCAAATAGGAATAAAGCCCGCAAGCAAGGCAAGCTCTCTACTAGAGTCTGCCTATTCTGTCGAAGATGGATTTATTGAAGCTGTTGAAAGCCCAAACCACAAATGGATATTGGGAATTCAATTTAACCCGGAAAGAAGCAACGAATTACCAAGACAATTTAATCATATTTTTCACTCTTTCGTTGATTTCTGCAAGAAATAAATCAACCACCAGGAACAAAAATCGACCTGTCTTTCAGGGGAATTTCAACTCTAGCTCCTCCATTTAAATGTGATTGTGCTAAAGCAAATTGAATTTCAACAGTTTGCATAGTTACATCTATATTTCCTGTGGTTTTTTCGCCAAACTCTATTTCTTTCAAAATCTCATGAATTGTGGAAACTGTAGGGCCGTCACCTTTAGAAAAAATTTTGATGTTTTCAATATCAACTGAATTATCCCATTTTGCCTTCCTAATATGCATGGTTTCACCATTGTCCCAAGAATATACTCTGCCCGCAGAGCCATAAACTTCAAAATCAAACATATTAGGAACCGGTACAAAAACAGCCTCAATGCCATTTTCATAACCTACCCTATAAAATCCAACCATAGGATCTGCAATTTCTTCACCAGGAGGAGGTAAAAACTTCTTGTTATTGGAATCATATTCAGGATAAGCTCGAGGACCAATAGAACTTAGCCTAGATTCATCATGTCCCATTTTGGAAATCAATTCCTCTTTAGACAAAAAGCTGCCCTCTACCCATAAAGGCCTAGGATCCCCAATCAATGTGGCAACTGTATCTAAAGTATGGGGGTGATGCTTAATTAAATCCGTCAATGCAAACACCATTACATACGTTGGTGTACCAATTTCTCCCTCACTAATTGCTTTTTTTAATTTTAAATATCCGTCGTGATGACGCCTCATTGCTCCCCAATTAAAAGCAACGTTATTAGTTTTTATCGCTCGGTAAATATCATCAGCCTCAGATAGGGAAGAACACAAACCTTTTTCAGCATAAATTCCTTTCACCCCATTTTCTGCTGCAAATATTATGGGCAAAGCCCTTGCGTGAGAAGGCGTCGTAACACTAACTATATCTAATTCTTCTTTTTTAATCATTTCTTTATAATCAAGGTACGTGTTTTTAATTCCAAATCTATCAGAAAATTTTTGAAGTCTTTCTTCTCCCCTATTAGCGATTGCAACAACTTCAGTCTGGTCTATACTAGAATACGCAGAATAATGTCCATATGGACTCATAAAGCTATTTGCTGAAATTTCATCATCAATAAGCCCTCCCATCCTTCCGGTTCCTATTATTCCCACTCTATATTTTTTTGACATTTGGTTATACCTCATTTACCTTGTAATTATTATTTGGAAACCGAGTAACTTTTTGCTAAATCAACTATAGAAAAAACAAAAGCCCTATCTTCTTCAGACAGGCTAAAAAGATTCACTGCAACATCAACCACAACTGTGCCGCCATTTGACAAAGGAATTGTAGTACTATTCCTTAATGTTTCAACACTTTGATGCTGTCTAACCAACTGTTTGCTATTACCAACAGCAATACTTTCGTCAGTACCCGGCCTAAGACTTTTAATTTGTTGTTGTGGATTCATTCGTCTAGATTTTGTCATTTTAATTATTGAGTTTGACATGGGAATCTGAGCTTCTCTAGCTGCATTGATAAAAAAAGTTGTTGCTTTTCTCAATGTATGTCCATCAACCGGGTAAGCCTTAAACCATTCCTTAACCATGCTGGGAGTAGCCCTAGCTAATTCTTCAAAAGGAATGTTTATATAAGACTTTGTTAAAATATTAAAAAATATTTGGCTTCTTTCGGCACCCAAATTAGAATTTACTAAAACCTCTAATTTTTTAGTAGGTTTATCTCCGTCTAGTAAATCCAAAAATCTTAAAGCCCCCATTAACTTACTTCCATTTGCGCCACTAAATTTTTCCTTCCAAAAAGATCGGTCAACCCTTAACGGCACTCCTTCTTTTTCAAGCCAATAAAGTAAAGTCTTAAATGTATTAAAAGAAATATATGGGGGGGTTTCCATAATTTAATTCTCCAAAAACTATTTCTTCTTATCGCTAGCAAACCGCTTTTGCATAATGGCACAAAAGTTGGCACAAAAGTTGTGTGCCAAAAACATTATACTGCACTTGTTCACATTGTGCCACATAAAATGGCACAAATGAGGACAAATTTTGTAATTAATGTATGGCACAATGTAAACTATTAGTGCGACGGCCGCCCTGCCGAGTATTTATTACTCGTACAGACCGCTCAACCCAAGAGTCTATGGGGCCCCAAAGCACGTTTGTCAGGAGAATTTAATTCCCAGACAGCCCCTCTAAGGGACTGATGGACGAAACAACCTTTATATCAGTACCTTATGTAGCAGGGCCGGCCAGTCTCGCATAAATGTAATCTCTTCAACGCTTTTTACTTTTTTTGACCTATAGCTTTAACCAAAACAGGCGTTCCAACAGAAACAACAAGTCCAGATGTAATAAGAATTAACATTAAAAAAACACGCCCCGACTCAAATTGAAAATTGTCAACAAATTGAACAGGCCAAAGACTTTTTAATGACCCTAAAACAAGCCCAACAAGCAATGAAAAAGTTTCTTTTCGAAATTTTACAATTAAACTTTTAATTAAGAAGGAAAAAACTATTAACCCTATAACAAAACCAGAGGCAAACACAAACAATGTTTCTAGATTAAAAGAATTGATTGCGGCAATCATTCTCTCGTAATTTCCTGTAATTAACAAAATATAACTTCCAGAAATCCCAGGTATAATCATAGCGCCAGCAACAAATATTCCACTTAATAAAATAAACAAGATATTTTCTGATTCAATTTGGGGAATCGCAAAAGTTAAACCTAACCCCAAAAAACATCCGATTAACAAATAAAAATAATTTTTTTTAGTCCAAATTTTCTCTTCTTTCCCAAGTATCAACGCTGCACCAAGCATCAACCCAAAAAGAAAAGAAAAGAAAGAAAATGGATATTTTGAAAAGAACAACTCAATATATTTCGATACAGAAAAAATTCCTACTATAATTCCAATTAAAATCAATAATAAAAACTTCACATCAACTATAGTTAAGAACTCTTTAAATCGAAACCGAAAAAGCAGGAAAATCACCTTTCGGCTATAAAATAAGTTTATAGATTCCAGTAATTTCTCATAAATGCCTGAAATAAATGCTATAGTTCCGCCTGATAAACCCGGAATAATATTAGCAGCGCCAATAGTAAATCCCTTAATCAACAATAAAAAGCTATCCCCCAAAAAAAAGTTCTTCAAATATTTAATCATCACATTAGCTTTTATAATTCTATTATTTCACATTCACTTCCCAATTCAGCAAAGCTTTTAGCCACGACTGGGTTAAAGGTGAAATATATAACTTGAGTTTTTTGGGACACCTCAGAAAGAATCTCTATGATTTTGTCAGACCTATCTTTGTCAGAATTAACTAAAATGTCATCAAATATTACAGGTAAAGATTCTATGTTTGAAGATTTTGTATTATTCATAATTTCTCCAAGCCTCATCGAGAGAAACAGTTGATCTTTAGTACCTCCACTTAATATATCTGGTGTTTTCAATAAAGCATCTCCCTGTAAAACCTTCACTGGATTGTTTTCTTCTTGAGTATTAACATATATTTTTGTATATTTTCCAAAAGTAATTTTTTTAAAATACCTCTCCGCAAACTTTATAACATCAGGTTGCTTTTCTTCTTGGTATTTTTTCTGAACATCTCTTAAAATTTTTTCTGCTATTCTTAGCTGGCACCAATTTAACACATATTCTTGAAGGTTTTTCATATAAAAAGATTTCTCAAGCTGTAGATCTTGAATTTTATTATTTTCTTCAATTTGTGCCAACATTGTATTTATTGACCCTACTTCTAAAATTAACTCTTTTTTTTCTTCCTCTAATTCCTCCAAACGCTTAGAAATGACCTCTAATTCAATCTCAACCTCTTCTGGAGAAAATCTATAGAATTCCTCGTGAATATCTTCAACTGTTTTAGAAATTTCAACTGACAGCTTAAAAATCTTTTCTTCTTTTTCATTTACCGAATTTTGAAGCTTTTTGAATTCCTCAGCACTTTCTGCATAACTTTGAAATTCTCCCCTAGAGGTACAGCCTACTTTTGTTAAAAGATTTTCTAAATTTTTATTCAGATTTTTTAAATCACTTTCATGTTCTTGCTTTTCGACACTAGAATTACTTAAAAATTCCTTCTTTTTTTCTTTTGATGCAACCTTTTCTTTTTCTTCGTTAAGAAGATTAATAACTATTTTTGCTAATCCAATATACTCTTCCTCGTGGTTAACGTGACTCTTTAAGCCATGTTTTGTTGCTAAAAAATCTACTCGGTTTATAAAATCTAAAATTTTTAACTGGTCTTCGTTAACGCTTTCCCTTGTGGGATTCAAAATTTTTTGAATAGTTTTTGCTTCTTTAACCTTTTCCAGAAATTTTAAAGCTCCGCCAGGAGACATTGGCAATGGAAAATGATATTTTGTTTTAAATTCTTCCCATTTAGTATTAAGTTCGATTTGATTAAAATTAGTTTTTTGTTTAATAGATTTCTTAGAAATCCAAAAATTCCACATCAGTATCGCAATTGCACCCAAAGATATCGATAGAAATCTTTCAAATACATCTTCGAAAAACATACCCAACCCTGCAATGCTTAATGCAGCCACTTGAATAAAAACAGAATATTTCCTCGTTGATTCTTGCAAATTATTCCTTGAAAATTCAACGTTTTTTGCAAATCTCTTAACTTCTTCAGATATAGACAAAGAGCTATCAAAGGAAATTAAATCCTTTTCTCCCCAATCGTTGGACAATTCTTGAATTTTTTCTTGCAGTTGATTTGAATTAACCTCAAGATATTTCTTTTTTTCTGATAATTGCGCTAGCAATGATTCGAATTCCTTTAAATCATTTCTTAAAGCTATAATTTTATCTTCATCATCTAAAATTTCTTGATTAACGCTTAATTCATCATAATCTTTTTGATTTTTTAGAAACTTCAGATTCGACTTCTCAAAGTTTTCGGAAACAACATTAATTTTATTTTCTATTTCATTTAACTTATCTTTAGCATCATCTGGAAAGTTTTTATACTGATTAAGTTGTTCCATTTTATATTTAAAAATCCGTAAAGCTTTCCAATCAGGAAACGCCCTGAATAACTTTGTTTTTTTGTCCTGTAACTGTTTTAACTCTTGAATTTTTTTACCTGTTGCAACTTCTTCTTTCAGCAAGTGCGTTTTGCGATCTTGGTGGCTTGAATAATCTTTGGATTTTAAAATAATTTCTTGAATTTGGTTTTCTATTCCATCCAAAATAATTGAATCCTGTACAAACTTATTTTTTGTTCCTTTTCCTAATTCAAATAATTCTTTTTTATCTTTTTCAAATTCTGTTAAAGTTGCCCCGAGTTCAGCGCCCAAACCGGCATCATACAATTTTTGATTAACATCAAAATCATTTGTGTCTCCTAAATCATATATTCCAAATGCATATTTTTGTTCAAAAGCTTTTCTGTCAACTCCTCCAAGGATTTGTTGTAATATTTGATCACCTAAATCTCGACCTTGGCCATCTAAAACTGAAATGTTCTCTCTTTTGTCTTGATACCTTTGAATTTTAAACAAAGACCCATCGTTTTTTTCAACAACAATATAACCGCCGTGCTTGCCTCCCTTTAGAGGTTTAAACCATTCAGATTTTCTTGCCTTTCTTTTGTCAAAACCAAACAAAATTGTCCTGATAAATTCTAAAACTGTAGTTTTTCCTGCTTCATTAGAGCCTTTGAAAATTGATATCGGCTTATCCAATGAAAAAAGTTTTTCGTTTTTTTCACCAAAGCCATCAATAAATATTGTTTTAATCTTCATCAGGGGAGTTCCTTAACAATTTTGAAAGACTTAACTTGTCTGCCCCATCAATTAATTCTTCAACATTCAAATTTTTGAAAAAGCTATCAGAAAAATATTTCGAAAATTTGGTGTTTCTATATAATTCCTCTTGAATAATCTTTTGTATGTCTTCCTGTTTCTCTTTGTTGTTTTTCAAAGCGTCAACCTCTAACAAAAAATTACCTATAAAATCATCTCTTTTTTTCAATTCGTCTCTATTAATTTCGCGACCAGTTTTTACTGTCAAATTCCCGCACCACACAAACGGGGTTTTATTTGACCAATTTTCATTAATTATTTGAAGAATATCTTCTTTTTTATAACGACCTTTTGCAAAATCTTCATGAAGGACTCCCGTGCCGGTAATATCAATATTTAATACCAAGTCCAGTAACGAAGATTGCCGGTATTGATCCATAATTAATTCATCAATTTTTCTGTAAATACTTTCAATTGACTGAACTCCATTAATATTAACTGATAAATCTACAAACCTAACTACATCAACCGATTCAAACTTCATATTGATCTCTTTATTTAAGCCTACCTCTACAATATAAAAACCTTTTTCTCCTGGTTCCTTCCTATGTCTTGATTGAGTATTTCCAGAATAAACTATTGTAGGATTTGATTTTTTTAAAATTTGCCTTTTGTGAATATGGCCTAGCGCCCAATAATCATGTCCCGTTTTAGACAAATCTGATATTGAGCACGGAGAATATTGAGCATGGTCCAAATTGTTACCAACATTAGCATGTAACACTCCGATATTGAAAGCTTCCTTGTTAATCTTTGATTTTAAAAACTCCTCTTGAACCAAATTAACTGCCACTTCTCTAGTTGGATAACTTACGCCATGAACTATCGCTTTAAGAGGCTCGCTTTCAAAAACAGGAAAACTTCCTATCTTAGGCCCAAATAATTTATAGTTGCTTGGCATTAACAATTTAGGGTTCCAGCCATCTAAAGGATCGTGGTTCCCTCTACAAGCAAATACTTTAATACCGTATAGATCTAACTTCTCAACACCCTGCTTAAATTTTTGTTGAGCCAAATAATTATGATCAGCAAGATCAAAAATATCTCCAGCAAGGATAAGTGCGTCAATTTTATTCTCAATACATTTTGATATCAAATTATCGTATGCTAAAAATGTAGCATTAATTAATTTGCTACTAATAGCTGAACTTTCCGTTTTGGACACTCCTGAAAATGGCGCTCCCAAATGAAGATCTGATGCATGAGCAAATTTTATTAAAGACAAATTTTACACTCCAAAAATTTATATCTCCTATACCTATATTTAAAGTAAAAACAACAAATTGGTGGAGACGGGGGAGAGTCGAACTCCCCGTCCAAAAGGTCTTGTATCAAGATATGCTACAAGCTTATCTGGATTTCAATCTCGCTTTCACTACACCTACCAGCAAAGTTGTACGTGAAAGCCAGTCAATAAAATCTTATGTTCAGCAGTATTGACACCAACTAAACAGCGCCTCGATTTACGGCGCTCATTCTATCCCTTCGAGGAGAGGGACAGATGAACGTAGCTGCTATTTAAGCAGCTAGGGCTACTTCTTGTGAGTTGCCGTTTAAGTTTTTCCATCTTTTTACGAGGTAGATGGTCCTCGACTTGCAATCCAGTACAAGAGCCTCCTGTCGAATCCACGCGTCCCCATTTTCTTAGGAACAATTTTAACATATTTAAACAATTTTTATTCAATTCATTCATTAATACACAATCTTTATTGACATTAACTTTACTGATTGCTTAAACTTTATATACTTTCTTATTTTTATTATGCATCAAGGAAGAATTTTGGTATCTAGTAAAAAACAACCTGCACCATTAACAATCTCTATTACGCAAGAGGCTGTTGAGCATGTTAAATCTTTTGCCAGTGAAGCTGGAAAGCCTGACTCGCATATTCGGGTTTCTGTGAAAGGTGGAGGTTGCTCAGGATTAACATATTCCTTAGACTTAGTTGATGAACCCAAACCTGACGACAAAGTAATCACCGAACATGGATTGTCAATTTTTGTTGACAAAAAATCTTATGTTTTTCTTGCGGGCACTCAATTAGAATATTCTGGCGGACTAAATGGCAAAGGGTTTGTTTTTAATAACCCAAATGCTAAAACATCGTGTGGTTGCGGAACATCATTCAGCGTATAATTTTACCACAGCAACCCTTGATCAAGGTCTTTTGGAATGTCCTTCAAAAACACCATTGCCAACTATATCCCAAAAGAATATCAAGCTCTTTCTAAAACCTCAGGCATAATAAACTTTCCTACATACGGCTTAATCAAATTTACAGGAAATGATTCTTTAGACCTTCTAAACAGGCTATCCACGAACAACATTGAAAATTTACAAATTAATCAAGGGGCTCAAACTGTAATCACGTCCAACAAGGGGAAAATTTTGGATGTGTTACAAGTTTTTCGAACAGAAAATTCTTTGATCATATTAACCTCATTGAATAATGAATCTAAAGTAATCGAACATATCGAATTTTTTACATTCAGCGAAGATGTTGTCGTCAAAAAGATTACTGAAAATAAATTTGTATATAAGATTTCGGGACCGCAGTCCCAATCCCTTCTAAATAAATTGTTTACTGGCTTGCAGTCCCACATATCTCCGTTTACTATTCTAGAAGCATCGATCAATAATCATTGTTTCAAAATTATTAGGAACGATTTCATGAGATACCCCGGCTTTGTAATTATAGGAAATATATGTGATCAAAAAATACTAACTGACACCTTGGTAAACATTGCTGAAAACTTTGATTTTGAATTTGTAAATCCAGAGGCAATTAATGCGGTTAGAATAGATCAAGGAATACCTGAGTTTGGAAAAGAACTGACTGAAAAATACAACCCTCTTGAAGGTAATTTGATTAACTCTATAAGCTTCAATAAAGGGTGTTATGTTGGACAAGAGGTTATCGCTAGGCTGAACACATATAAAAAAGTCCAAAACTCACTATGTTTAATTCAATTTAAGGCCCTTGAAATTAGCAAGGCGCCCCCAAACAATTTATATTTAAAAGGCAAACCGTTTGGCGTTCTAACTTCACTGTCAAAAAACGATGACAATGAATCGTACTTGGGGTTGGCATATATTTCAAAAAAATCCACCGATTTGTTTACTCTAAAAAACTTTCAAGCCGAATT
This sequence comes from SAR202 cluster bacterium, assembly GCA_009392295.1. GTDB lineage: Bacteria > Chloroflexota > Dehalococcoidia > Lucifugimonadales. The sequence continues at coordinate 48,049 of VFGW01000017.1, read as the reverse complement.
ATCTTCTAAAGAAACAATACATATTTCTTACATCAAGCCCGCCGACCCTGTATAACAAACTGAACACAAAGTCACCTGTTCGTACCTACCTTCCGATGTATTTTTTCTATGCCATATTGTTTAGATAATGAATCTAGCCATTCAACTAAATTTTTGTGTATAGGAATTCCATTTTTTATTCTAAATATTTCTTCTTCTCTCTCAAGCAAACCGGGATATATTACCCTCTTATTCCCTGGGCTCGGCTTTGTTTCTTTAAGCTTTTTTAGCATTTGGTCCATATTCGTTTTAAATTTTTCAACATCCCCAAATGCTGCAATATTAAAAGCAGCAAAAAAATGACTGTTTAAAGCCCCCCTAGGATCATTTCTAGTATTATTGATCATCAATGACTCACATCCAGATAAAATCCCGCTCATTATTTCAGCTACCATTGCAAAGCCATACCCTTTGTGAGAACCAGACTCCCTTGAGCCGCCAAACGGTAAGAACAAAATATCCTCAAATTTCATATCAGGCAAGAAAACGTCATCTTTAATTGGCTCCCCATTTAGCTCTGCAATTGTATAAGGCCCTAATTTATTGCCGGCTAATTCAGCTAATTTTGCTTTGCCTCCCGCAATAGTACTAGTTGCAACATCAAACAAAAAATCAGCTTCATTGTTAGCTGGAGCAGCAACTGCAATTGGATTTGTCCCTAAACGCTGCTCTGCGCCAAATGTAGGAACAACTATAGGGTTTACGGCCGTCATAACCATCCCGATCATATCTTTTTCAACCGCATGCATTGCGTGAACCCCAATAGCCCCTGAGTGACCTGCGTTCTTGATCGTAACTACTCCAACGCCAAACTTTTTTGCTTTACCGATAGCAATATTCATTGCTTCTTTACCAAAGCCAGTAACAAGTCCATTATCAGCATCAAAATTCGCGATTGCAGCAAAATCTTGAACTTTCTTCAATATAGGGTCGGGATTTGTTTTCTTATTTCTAATCCAGTCCACATACGGCTGAATCAAATTAGATGCCCCGTGTGTGTCGGCCCCTCTTATATCGGCGGCTAACAAAGCTTCTGACACCGAAGCAGCAAAACTTGGCCTCATTCCTTCTTTAACCAAAATCTCTTTTGAAATTTTCTCTAACGATTTACTATCAACAAAAACAATTTCATTTTGATCGGCTTTAAATCTTTCAAGCATTTTACTTTTCTTTTTAAAGGATTGTTTGTCGTTATTTCGATATAAATTAGTATAACAATATTCGTTCATATTTCCAGGAGTTTGTATTAAAACCACCCCCAATTATCCAAACCGCCGAACTTATAGATTGATTTCTAAGAAATAAGAAATTATTTGACAACAACTAAAACTATATATATCTTATCCGTACGTATATTGATTGAAAGGAATTTAATTATGGATTCAAAAGGCACTGGATTAACATTATCAATCGGCGTTGTTGCAGCTTTTATAGGATACATCCTCTGGCAAATTAGCATAGGTTTTGACACTAAAGTTGATGACGTATCAACCATTCTTACAAACAGCGCAGCTAATGCTGGTTTGATGGAGTCAATTCAAGTTGTTTTGATTGGAATTGGCTTAGCTGTCCACATAGCTGGGCTAAGAAGCCTTGAAGGTAAAGCTAAAAGCACATGTGAAACTTTAGGGACATTTTGCGTAACTGTTGGTGTTGTAGTTTTTATAGTAAGCCTATCTCTTGGCACTGCATTAACTGCTATGGGTGAAAAGTTTGTAGCAGCTGGTGCTGGCGGAGACGCCGCTACAGCTGGGGCTATTGCCGTCGCTGGTGGATACACTCAGGCTGCTAACGTAGGCTCTGGGATTGTCGGAGGCCTTCTATGTTTCACTGGGTGGCTTTTAATCGGCCTAGCATATAGAAATATTGATTTTAAGGGAGCAATTTCTTTTATTCCTGTTGGGTGGTTGGCAGTCATAACCGGAATTGTCGGCCTGACTGGAATTTTGATTGTCAATCCTGCTGTTAGCATCGAAGCTGGAAACCAAATTACAGGCATTGGCTTTTTGTTAATTACAATTTGGTCTGTGTCGGTTGGCTTAAAAGTAGCAAAAGACTAATAATTCAACATTAGCAGGAGGGAGAGCACCTGTCTATTAAATTTTGCCACCTCCTGCTAGAGACATGTCTACTGCCCTAGTGTAAATCTGTCGAATACTTATAAGTACTACGAATAAGATACTTCTAATTCCTTGACCCTATTTCAACATGGTATCTATAATGAATCACTAAGAGGGAGCTTATTTATTAGACATGGAAGCAACAAACGAAACTGAAAAGATTATTTCTGAACAGTTATCTAGTCTAAACAAAATAGATACAACAGAAAGCCTAGAAGAATGGAGAGTAAACACACTTGGAAGACAAGGTGTAATAACTTCGATTTTGAAATCTATCAGCTCTTTACCCGTAGAAGAGCGAAAAGCCGCTGGTAGCGCAGCAAACCAGGGAAAAACCAGACTTCAAGATGCATTTGGTATTAAACAAAAACAACTTTTGGCAAATGCCTCCTCCAATTCAAGTGATTCTATCGATGTTTCTCTTCCAGGAAGGCCTGCAACTAGAGGAAAACTGCATATAGTCACCCAAACAATTCGAGAAATATCTTCCGTTTTTGTTTCGTTAGGATTTCAAATACAAGAAGGCCCAGAGGTCGAGTGGGGAAAATATAATTTTGATATGTTAAATATCCCTCAAGACCATCCAGCACGAGATATGTGGGACACTTTATGGGTAGAAAAAAATCATGATGATTCAGAGCCTCTTCTGCTAAGAACACATACTTCACCTATGCAGGCAAGAATCATGGAGTCATCCACGCCCCCAATTCGAGTGATAATTCCAGGAAAATGTTATCGATACGAAGCGACCGACGCTACTCATGAATGGCAATTAACTCAAATTGAAGGCCTTGCGGTTGATTCTGACATTTCATTCGCAGACCTAAAGGGCACCTTATATGAATTTGCAAAAAGAATTTTTGGCCAAGATCGTCAAGTAAGATTTCGTTGTGATTATTTCCCTTTTGTTGAGCCAGGCGTAGACATGTCTATTGATTGCTTTAAATGTTCTGGCAAAGGATGTTCAATATGTAGCCATACCGGCTGGATTGAAATATTAGGTGCCGGAATGGTTCACCCAAATGTGTTTAAAGGAGTAAATTACGATCCTGAAAAATACAAAGGGTTTGCATTTGGGATGGGAGTAGAGCGAATTGCAATGCTTAAATATGAAATCGATGATATACGAAACTTTTACACTAACGACTTAAGGTTTTTGTCACAATTTTAATGATTTACTCAAAAAAAATAAAAACGAAACATAATACAAATTTCAAAAAGGTTTGCCCTGTATGCTAACTCCTCTCTCTTGGCTACAAAAATATGTCGACATCACAGTGTCACCTGAAAATTTAGCACATTTATTAACAATGGTGGGGCTTGAGGTTGAATCAATTGAACGTTTCGGTGAAAACTTTAATTCCGATCAAATTGTGGTCGGTGAAATATTAGAAATCAACCAACACCCAAACGCTGACAGATTATTACTACCAAAGGTCAAGATCGGCTCGACAGAAACCGTGAACGTAGTGTGCGGGGCCACAAATTTATCCCCAGGAATTAAAATTGTATTTGCCAAGCCAGGCGCAACTCTATTCAACCAAAAATCAGGAAAATTTCAAAAACTCAAAGCTTCTGCTATTAGAGGAATCAGCTCCCCTGGAATGATTTGTTCTGAATTAGAACTAGGAATAGGGCAAAACCACGAAAATATTCTTATCCTTGATAAAAGCCTAGAACCAGGATCGTCGCTTCAGGACACTTTTTCTGACACTATTTTGGACTTAAGCATCACTCCAAACAGGCCAGATTGTCTGTCGATCATAGGTGTTGCAAGAGAAGTGGCTGCTATTACAAACAAAAAACTTTCTGGCCCTGAAATAAGCTATAAAGAAAACTCATCTGTTTCAACATCTAGCCCTGTAGAGATACATATTGAATCTTTAGATTTGTGCAAAAGATATTGTGGGGCTGTTGTTGAAAACATAACTGTAGGGCCGTCGCCGACTTGGCTCAAAGCTGCACTTGCAAAAATGGGACATAGGTCAATAAATAATATTGTTGATGTAACAAATTACGTTATGTATGAAACAGGACAACCTTTACACGCTTTTGATTTAAATAAAATCCAAGATTCAAAAATAAAAATTCGACCAGCAAAAAACAAAGAGAAATTGTTAACCTTAGACAACGAATCCATCGAATTAAATCCATCAATGCTTGTTATAGCAGATTCTAAAAACCCCGTGGCATTGGCCGGTATTATTGGGGGATTAAATTCATCTGTGTCTCAAAACACAACTCGTATATTATTAGAATCGGCAAATTTCAATCCTACTAGTATTAGAAAGACAGCGTCTAGCCTCAAATTGAGAACAGACGCATCTTACCGCTTTGAACGAAATCCAAACGAAGCCCTTGCCTCTAAAGCACTAAAAAGAGCAATACATTTAATACAAAAGACATCAAGCCAAAAAGTATCCTGCGGAAAAATAATTGATGCCCCTGAAACTCAATTAGATTCCATGTCTTTACAACTTCACGGATCCGCAATCGAAAAACTACTAGGTGTAAAAATTTCTCAAAAAGAAGCCCTTTCTGTCCTTCATAAGCTCGGCTTTCAAAGTAATGCCCAAACCCAGACCGGACCCTCAAATGATTGGGCTGCAAAAATTTCTATTCCTGATTGGCGATCTGATATAAAAATTCAAGAAGATTTAATTGAAGAAATTGCAAGGATTTTGGGATACGATCAATTTCCAACATCAAATATTTCCAGCTCCATTCCTGAATATCTCCCTAATATGCCTCTTCATCTTAGAGAACAGGTACGAGATGCATGTGCAGAATTTGGAATGCAAGAAGTAATTACATATTCTTTAAAAAATGAATCTCTTCTTTCATCTGTTTCTTCAGATGACCCACAAAATTTCGTAAATATTGCAAATCCACTAAATTCCGAAACGAAAACCCTCAGAACAAATTTAATGGTGGGAATTCTAGAAACTTTATCCTCGAATCAAAATTTTCTGAAAGAAGGTCCTGTGAAAATTTTTGAAATTGGAAGAACTTTTGTCAACAAACCTGGTTCGTTGCCAATTCAAAATGAAATGGCCGTTGGGTTAATTTCTGGAAACACCTTTTCGGAAGGCTGGACAAACGCAAATAATCGCAAATTAGATTTTTATGATATTAAAGGCATTCTAGAAAACATTCTTTCTAAGCTTAAATTAGAAGCCAAATACATCCCCTCAAAAGATGCCTTATTGGTTAAAGGACAATCTGCTGACATCTTAATTGGAGAAACAAAATTAGGTAAAATTGGCAAAATTTCAAACCATATATTGTCTTCATTTGAAGTTGATGAAGCAAACACTTTTTTGTTTGAGCTAAACCTAAACACAATATATTCAAAATTCAAAAACAAAATAACGTTTAGGCCTTTCGCCACCTTTCCAACTTCAGAAAGAGATTTAACAGTATTAGCCGACACATCAATTCCTTCAGAAAAAATTGAATCCATAATCCTTGAATCCAAACTTGTAACAAAATGCCTGCCCGTAGACATCTACAAACAAGATCATGGCAATCAAAAAAAATCAATTACTTATAAAATTGTTTTTCAGTCTCCTTCTAAAACACTTACCTCTAATGAAGTGGCTAATGAAATTGAGAAAATTTTATTTAAATTAAAAAAAACCCTTAATATCGATTTTCGCGAAAAATAATTGACCGAATTTAAGTAAGAAGCTTATGAAGTCCATCGAACAAAAACACAACTTGCTCCACTCTGACCGCCTACATAGTGTAGAAGAAACAGAATCTATAATATTACAATCTGTAGATATATTGCCTTCAGAAAACAAAACTTTAAATAATTCCCTCGGGCAAGTTTTAGCAAATGACATCACAAGCAATTTTGACATACCTCAATTTCCTAACTCCTCAGTAGATGGTTATGCTGTAATTCATTCTGATGTAGCTTTTGCCACAAAAAATTCCCCAACCAAACTAAAAGTGAATAAAAGAATTCACGCGGGTGAAACAGTTAATTTCAAGCTTCAGCCCGGACATTCTGCAAGAATTATGACCGGAGCGCCTGTTCCAGAGAATGCCTCTGCCATAATTCCTTTTGAACTCACAAATGAAAACATATTAAATTTAAACCCTAACTCAACAAAAAGTTATGATATAGATATTTACGCTTCACCCTTAAAAAACGACAACATCAGGCCCCAAGGCGAAGATGTTAAAAAAAACACTAAAATATTAAGCCGCGGAGATATGTTAGGCCCTGCTAACATTGGACTATGTGCCTCTTTAGGCCTAAATTCAGTTACAATTATTAGAAAGCCAAAAATCGCAATACTTTCAACTGGTAACGAACTTTTATCTCCAAAACAAAAATTATCTCCCGGAAAAATTTTTGACAGCAACAGTTATTCCCTTTATTCGTCCATCCTCCAGGCTGGAGGTATTCCCTTAAACTTAGGAATTGCTAGGGATTCCATGCAAGACCTTGAAAAAAAAATTGAAAAAGCTTTTGGTGCAGATATGCTAATTACATCTGCTGGTGTTTCTAAGGGAGACTACGACATCGTCAAAGATTTTTTGTCAAAAAATGGTGATATTAAGCTTTGGTCTGTAAACATGAGGCCAGGCAAGCCTCTTGCATTTGGGTCTATAGAAAGAAGCGGGAAAAGTACTTTGCCCCACATAGGTTTACCAGGAAACCCCGTTAGCTCCCTAGTTGCCTTTCATCAATTTGTCAGGCCAGCGATCTATAAAATGATGGGTCGAAAAACAACAAAAATACCAACAATTAAAGCTGTTTTAAAAGACAAAATTGACAATACAGACGGCCGCAGAGTGTATTCTAGGGTGTACGTATCAAGCCAGGGTGGAGAATTGTTCGCCAAGCTTGTTGGGCCACAGGGATCAAATATATTATCCTCAATGTCCACTGCAAACGGATTGGCGATTTGCCCTGAAAATATTACCGTCCAAAAACCTGGAGACATTTCAGAAGTTCAAATGTTAAACTGGAACGACGTGTTCTCTATTTAAAATTTGCAAGACTCAATATAAAAAGTTATTATATTAGTATATATAAATTAAGAGATTTAATATGCCAAAAACAAAAAAATACAAAATTGATGTTGACCAAAACATTTTTATAAACAAATCAATTAAAACTCTAATTGCAAACAGAAAATGTTACCTAGATAAACAATCTGAAAGCGCAGAATCTATCATTTCATCTGATACCCAAATTCATATAGACCGAATAATTGAATGCTGCTCTCAGCAGCAAGATTATTTACTTCCCGACACACCTATCAAAGAAGCAATTTTTAGATCAATAATTGCCAATAACAACAAGGCAATCTCCGCATCAGAAATCAAGGGCTTCCTTTCTAGAACATTAGAATCTGGCCCATATCCAAGGGATATTTCCATTGAATTAATTGAAAAAATTCTTTTTCAAGATAATCATTATGGAATTATTCTTGATCAACCTAAGTCAAAATCCAAAGGTAAACAAAAGGCTAAGAAAGACAAATAAAACTAAAATTCTTCCTCAGATTTTCGTTTTTTCTTAATAACCTGAACCTCGGGTACGGCCTCAACTTCAGTTAACACTTCTGGGGCTTTTTGGGTTACTTTTTTTGGTTTTTTTCGCTCTCTTTTTTGAGCATGTCCTTTTGGCATGATACCTACTTTCTAAAATATTCCTCTACTTTACATGATTTTGACACGATTATGCAAAACCGTTTTGTAGTAAATTAAGAAAAATACGCTTGATTTACTACAAACAATATAGGTAACATGTCTAATGTTTATGTAAATTATTTATTAAGGTGGTCAGAAATGCCAAAATCTCTAGCTTATTTTAAAGGCAAAGTAGTTCCCATTTCAGATGCGAATATAAATATCATGACTCACGCGTTACATTATGGAACCGCAATCTTTGAGGGGATTCGAGGCAACTGGAATGAGTCTGAACAAAAACTATATGTATTTAAACTCAAGGAGCATTATCAACGATTACTTCAAGGGTGCAAAATCATGATGATGGATATACCATATTCTGTAGATGATCTTTGCGAAATTACAATCAATTTACTTAAAGAAACAAAACACAAACAAGATGTTTATATTCGCCCAATAGCATATAAAAGCGAAGAATTAGTTGCCAATTTAAAACTTCATGAAATAGAAGATGATTTTAATTTAATTGTTATTCCCTTTGGGGCTTACCTAGATACTGAAGGAACAATTCGCTGCACAACATCTTCTTGGAGAAGAATGGAAGATACAAACGTCCCTCCTCGAATAAAAGTTTCAGGCAATTACGTAAATAGCATTCTTGCAAAAACCGAGGCTGTTTTAGCTGGGTTTGATGAGGCCATTCTCCTTAACGGCAATGGCGTTGTGTCTGAAGGTTCCGGGGAAAATTTATTTCTCGTAATCAATAACGAATTACACACTCCCGAATTGTCAGATAACATCCTAACAGGCATTACGCGCGACTCAATCAAAACCATAGCTCAAAACGACTTAAAAATCCCGGTAATTGAGCGTCGCATTAATCGTAGTGAAATATACTTGGCAGACGAAATGTTTTTAACCGGAACAGCCGCACACGTTACCGCAGTAGGAGAACTAGATAACAGAACTATTGGCTCTGGGTCTATAGGGCCGGTCACCAAGCAAATTCAAAAAATCTACTCAAAAGCAATTCGCGGCCAGGATCCAAAATATTTAAACTGGTGCACCGCTTGTGAATACTAATTTTCTTTAATATATCTGCCGGTAGTTGATTTTGTAGATTTGATTATTGACTCCGGGACTCCTTGGGCTATTATTTGGCCGCCATTTTCCCCAGCACCAGGCCCCAAATCAATTACCCAGTCTCCATTTTTAATCATGTCTAAATGATGTTCAATTAAAACAACCGTATTTCCAGAGTCAACCAAACGGTGTAACACTTTCAATAAATTTGCACAATCAGAAAACGACAACCCTGTTGTTGGTTCATCCAAAATATATAAAGTTTTGCCTGTAGAAGATTTGGCTAATTCTGAAGACAGCTTAATTCTCTGCGCCTCCCCGCCACTTAAAGTGGTGGCTGGCTGACCAAGGGTAATGTACCCCAACCCAACATCCTTCATTGTTTCAAGCTTGCTGTGAATTCTTGGAACTTGATTAAAAAAATTTGCTGCTTCAAATATAGTCATTTTTAAAATGTCTACAATATTTTTGTTTTTCCAAAGTATCTCCATGGCTTCCCTACCATACCTAGATCCTTCACATATTTCACATGGCACATTCACGTCTGGCAAAAATTGCATTTCAATTCGAATATGTCCATCGCCAGCACAAGCCTCACATCTACCTCCTTTAACATTAAATGAAAATCTTCCTGGTTTATACCCTCTAATTCTTGACTCAGGCACAGACGCAAACAACTCCCTAATAGGAGTAAAAGCACCCGTGTAAGTAGCTGGATTTGACCTTGGGGTTCTCCCAATGGGAGATTGGTCAATTTTAACAACCTTATCTATATGTTCTAAATTATATACACCTTCAGAATTTGTTAATATCTCTTTTCTTCCTAGCAATTGATTAGAAACAGATTCATATAAAACCTGATTGATTAATGAGCTTTTTCCAGATCCCGAAACTCCAGTAACACAAACAAGTTTGCCAAGAGGAATTTTTAAGTCTACATTCTTTAAATTATTTTCTTTAGCGCCTTTTATAACAATACTATTACCGTTACCTTTTCGCCTAGACTTGGGGGTCGGAATATTTAAATCTCCACTTAAATACTTCCCTGTAATTGATTTTTTTGCCCGAACAAGCTGCGAAACAGAGCCCTGTCCAACAACTTCTCCACCATACATTCCTGCCCCGGGTCCAATATCAATAATATGATCTGCGGCGCGAATAATTTCTTCATCATGCTCAACTACAATTACCGTATTGCCAAGATCTCTTAAATTTTTTAACGTTTTAATCAATCGGTCTCCATCTTCCGCGTGCAACCCTATAGATGGCTCGTCACAAACATATAAAACGCCAACTAGTCCAGATCCTATTTGGGTTGCAAGTCGAATTCTTTGTGCCTCCCCACCGCTTAAAGTGGACGCTTGCCTTTCTAAAGCAATATACCCCAGCCCAATATTATTTAAAAATGTTAATCTTCCCTTAATCTCTTTAATGATTTGATCTGAAATAACTAACTCTCTGCTACTTAATGATTTTTCATTTTCCTGCTTCGCGCTTGATTTTAATGACCCAATATGATCAATCCATGCTAATGTTTCAGAAATAGGCTTACGGGTAACGTCGATAATATTATATTCATTGATTTTAACAGCCAAAGCTTCTGGCTTTAACCTTTGGCCATTACATTCTTCACATTTTTGAGAACTCATATATTTTTCAATATATGCCCTAACTCTCCCGGAGCTTGTTTCTTTATATCTCCTTTGTAGGTTTATTACCACTCCTTCAAACCCTCTCCTCCGCCTCGGCCCCCAGCGCCCCATGTTAACATTCTCATTTTCGCCAAGGGGCTTTCTGTCTCCATACAAAATAATTCTTATTAAATCTTCAGAAATTTTTCTAACTGGCTCATCAACAGAAAATCCATATTTATAAGATAGGCGTTTAATTTGTTTGTAATACCAAGAAATACCACCGCCAGACCAAGGTTTTATAGCTCCATCTTTGAATGAAAGATTTCTGTCGGGAAGAACTAAATTTGGATCAACCTGTGTTTTAATACCCAAGCCTGTGCACAATTCACACGCTCCGGTGGGGCTATTAAAACTAAATGATCTCGGCTGAAGTTCTTGAAGGCTAATTTCGCATTTAACACAAGAAAGGTTTTCTGAAAAAAGCAACTGTTTGATATTTTCACCAATTACAAAAACAACACCTTTTCCAATTTTTAACGCTGTTTCTATTGAATCGGCAACACGAGTTTGGTCTGTTGCTTTATTCACAATAATTCTATCTACTACAATTTCTATATCATGCCATTTTTGTTTTTCAAGATTCTTTACTTCAGAGATCTCTGTCAAAACACCGTCAATTCTAGCCCTCACAAAGCCCGCAGAAGACATTTTTTTTATAACATCCCTGTGTTCTCCCTTTTGGTGACGAATAACAGGTGCTAATATTTGCACTTTTGATCCTTGTTTAATTTGCAAAACAGAGTCAACAATTTGTTGAACAGTTTGCTTGGTTACTAATTCTCCACAAATAAAACAATGTGGTTTGCCAATCCTAGAATATAGCAATCGTAAATAATCATATATTTCAGTTACTGTCCCAACTGTAGACCTCGGATTTCTTGAAACCCCTTTTTGGTCCACAGAAATTGCAGGAGATAAGCCTCCTATATAGTCAACATCAGGTTTATCTATTCTTCCTAAAAACTGTCTTGCATATGCGGAAAGAGATTCCACATACCTTCTCTGGCCTTCTGCATAAATTGTGTCAAATGCTAACGAACTTTTTCCTGAGCCAGATACTCCTGTAATTACTACAAGTTTATTTCTAGGAATATCTACATTTATATTCTTTAGATTATGCTCTCGTGCGCCCTTAACGATGATTTTTTGAAGGTTTTTTTGAGTCATTTTATATGGAAATAGTCCTTTCGGAATTTAAATGGTTGTTGTTCTAACTAATACAATGAAGATTTAATTTAGACTCACTTTTCACGGTAATTAATGAAATATTTGTTCACAAATAAAAATAGTGACAATTTTCTCATATTACTGCAGATGCTTCTTTGACTTCAATACACTAAGCAGACTATAGTTCTATTGCAGGTCTTTTTTTATCTAGCATTGAACATTATAAAGTTGTATATAAAGAAAGGAAATTAAATGGATGAAAATTTCGTTTCTGACATTAATGATTTGATGCAAATTATTGAAGATTCTGATTTACTTGTTTTGCATTTCCCCACCCTTGGAAAAGCACTTGTAATTGACCCGCGATTCAGCGAATCATCAACGCCAATCATACGACTTTTGCCAGCCGGAACTCCTACTGCACATCTAGTTAAATCTTACCGTCGATTCCGATCAGGGTTTCCAAAAGTAAAAAAAATGTCCCTAATTCCGTGGTTTGGTTTTGTTCAAAGTTTAAAAACGTCAGGAGTTTGGGAAAAAATCGAACAAAGGTGCTTCCAGGCAAACTTTCCCGGCACAAAAACTGAGCTTGATTCAGCAATTAAAGAACTTGAATCACTACAAATAATTGAGCTTAAGAATGCTATCGGAAGCAAAAAATACCATACCATTTGGTCAAATAATAGCTAACTTAAACACTTAGGCCCACGTTATAACCATGTCCGGATTTTCAGCTTCAGAAACAATTAATTGTCCTAAAGAATTGGTATTTAAACAACTAACTGATTTAAAAAACTTCAAAAACTGGATGCCGGGCATTTTAGATATCAAAATCAACCCAAATCTTGAAATTTCAAAAGGAACAAAATATATAGAAATCAGAAGATTTAAAAATGGAGAAGGCGATGTTCATATGGAGGTTTTGGATATTAACCCCCCCAACCTATTTGTAACAGGATTTTTCATGGGCAAAACCTACTGTAAATACGAATATGTTTTACAATCAAAATACGATCAAACGATTGTGTCCTTAAATTGCAAAATTACTGTGTACGGCTTCAAAAAGCTCTGGCAGCCATTGATTGCTTGGGCAATAAAACTCCAAGATAAAAATCAACTTAAAGCATTAAAGGCTAGCTTGGAAAATTCATGATAATTACTAAACGCCTAATGATTATTGGAAAAATATCTGGCTAGCTCGTCGCGCTCAAACTGAACAATGTTTTTTAAAAAGCCATTACTTGTTGTCATCTTGCAACCATGGCTAACTGGTAAAATTTTTCCAATAACGCAAGCGTATATCCCTAAATTTTGATATTTTAAAACCAGTCTTCTTGCGTCATCTTCAGGCAAGGTGATAATTAAAGAGCCCGAAGAAATCAGCCCCATGGGATCAATTGACAAAGCGTCCGAAATTTCTCTACACTCAGGCAAAACTGGAATTAATTTTTGGTCAACTTGAAAACCCACATTAGCAGCAGTTGCAAGCTCTAACAAAGCCGAACTAATTCCTCCTTCTGTAGGATCGTGCATAGAATTAACATTATACCCAGACATTGCTATCTCAACATCTTCTTTTACACTAATCCCTGGTTTTACTAAAAGATTTCTGGCCCTGACAATTGTTTCTTTGTCTACTCCATTTGCCAAAATTTGTTGTTCCGCTTCTTTGGCTAAAATTGCAGTTCCTTCTATGGCAATACCCCGTGTCAACACAATACTGTCTCCCTCGGAAGCGCCGGATGACAAAATTACTTTTTCTTTTTCAACTTCTCCTATAATTGTTCCAGAAAAAATGATTTTTGATACCCCTTCTGTGATTTCAGTATGTCCCCCTATCAAAGATACTCCAATTTCTTCACAAGCGTTGTGAAGCTGAATAAATGCAGATTCTATTTGATTTTTTGAAGTGCCAACTGGTAGCAATACAGTTGCCATAAGCCACATAGGCTTCGCGCCGGTAACATACAAATCATTGGCGTTAACATGAGCCATATACCATGCCGCGTTGTCTGTGGTAAAAGTAACAGGATCAGACGCAATAACTAGAAGCCGATCTCCAAAATCTAATAATGCCGCATCTTCTCCAACCTTTGGTCCCAACAAAACCCTTTTGTCGTAAACGCGAGCAATTTCAAGAGAGTTTTTCAATAATTCAATTGGCAATTTGCCCGCTTTTAGATTCATAAACAATTCTATTTTTTAGGAATATATTTTTATTTGATGCACAAAATGCTATCATATCGCCATTATGATTAAAGTAGTTTTTTTTGACGTTTACGGCACTATAGCACATTTCTTTCCTTCAAAATATAAAATCCAGACTGCTGCATGTAAAAATTTTGGAATCTCACTAACGCCCGAATATGTTAGTTTAGGTTACAAAAATGCAGACCAACTAATGTCAAAACAAAACGCCAAATACCCCTTGAGAAAAATGAATGCTCGCGAGCAAAACCTCTTTTTTATAAAATATGAACAAGAAATATTGCGAGCAAATAACATCTCGGTAAAAGACTCTGTGGCTCTAGAAATATTTAAAATTGTAAAAAATTTTCCAAGAAAACTTGAGTTATACCAAGACGTAATTCCTTGTTTTAAAAAAATTAAAGATATTAACGTTATGGTCGGCTTGATTTCAAACCTAAACGAATCAAGCAAAAGTTTAGTTGACACCTTGGGTTTATCAGAAAACATTGATTTTGCTATCACTTCAAAAGAAGCTGGATTTGAAAAACCACACCCCGGGATATTTCACTCTGCATTAAAACAATCTAAAAGCTCTGCTAAAAATGCCCTTCATGTTGGTGACCAAATATTTTCAGATGTCAACGGAGCAGAATCTGCGGGAATCCGCCCTATTCTATTAGACAGAAATGATTTTTATAAAAATTACACCTATTGCGAGAAAATTTCTTCTTTAGAAGATCTGTATTTTTAAATATTTGTTTCTATGCTTTCTTTAAATTGACGTAACTGATTTAATATATTATCTAAAAACAGCTTGATGTCATGCCCTGAACTTGGAGGCAAATGTACGGTTAATTGCTTGTGTCCAATTCTAATGTTTTTTTGTAAATACTTTTTTAATCTATTCGCCAAAGTGCCGATTTCAGAATGGAACATAATTAAAATCATTTGTTGTTGCCTTTTTATGCTTTCTATTCCCAGTTCTTGTCCAATTAAACTAAGTTTTTTTATATATATCAAATTATTTAAGACCTCTGGGGCTGGGCCAAATCTATCTCTTATATTTTCCGAAATGTCTTCTAGGTTTTTCAAATTTTTAATCATTTCAATTTTTTGATAATAGTCTAGTCGTGCTGAAAGATTTGAAACAAAATCACTTGGAATAAATGCAGGGATTTGAATTGACACCATTGTAGTAGGTTTTTTTGGTTGAATTTTTGTTTTTTGGTTCTGGGCGCGTAAGTGCTCAACGGCTTCTTTAAGCATTTTGTTATATAGATCAAATCCTATTGCACTAATATGACCGCTTTGCTCCGCCCCTAAAACATTTCCTGCCCCTCTAATTTCCAAATCTTTCATCGCCACACCAAATCCTGCGCTTAACTGCGTAATTGCCTCCATTGTTTCTAACCTTCGATCTGCTACTTCCGAAATAGCTTTTGACTCGGGAACCAAAAGATACATATAGCCTCTTCTAGAACTCCGCCCCACCCTGCCTCGCAATTGGTATAACTGAGACAACCCAAAAGTGTCTGCTCGATTGATAATTATAGTATTTGCATTTTGTATGTCTAGGCCCGATTCAACAATTGTGGTGCAAACTAAAACGTCTACCAAGCCTTTAGTAAATGCAGCCACCGCTTCAGAAAGAGCAACATCATTCATTCTGCCGTGCGCAACCAAAACATTTGCACCGGGAATTGCGTCTTTAATTTCTCCAGCAATTCTATCAATGCTAGAAATTCTGTTGTGTATAAAAAAAGCCTGCCCTCCCCTATCTATTTCGTTTTTAATAGCGTCAGTAATAACTGTATTACCGTAAGAGGCAATATAAGTTTTGATAGGCAGCCTTTCTTCAGGAGGCGTTTCAACTGTGCTCATGTCCTTCACCCCGGCTAACGACATGTGAAGTGTTCTAGGAATTGGAGTTGCTGTGAGCGCCAAAACATCAACTTCCTTCCTAACTTGTTTAAGCTTTTCTTTTTGAGCAACTCCAAATTTTTGCTCTTCATCTATTATTAAAAGACCCAAATTAGCAAACTCAACATCTTTTTGAAGCATTCGGTGGGTCCCGATACAAATATCAATTTTACCGTTTTGCAGATTCATTATAATTTTTTCTTGCTCATCAGGTGTTTTCAACCTTGAGAGAACTTCAATTTCCACTGGGTATGGCTTCAACCTCTCTTTAAACGTGTTAAAGTGCTGTTCTGCCAAGGTGGTAGTTGGCACTAAAATAGCAACTTGACGAAGGTTAACCGCCGCTTTAAACGCAGCCCTTAGTGCAACTTCTGTTTTTCCATATCCAACATCGCCGCAAATAAGCCTGTCCATGGGCCTAGTTTTTTGCATATCTTCTTTTACTTGATTAATTGCTTCAGTTTGATCAAATGTCTGTGTATAAGGAAAGCTAATTTCAAGCTCCTGTTCCCATAAATCATCTGGTTTACAAGGAACGCTTTTTGCAAGCTCTCTAGATGCTTGAGTATCTAGTAATTCTCCTGCCATTTCAATCGTAGCCTCTTGAGCGCGCTTTTTGCTCCGACTCCATTCTGCCGTGCCCAAACCTGTTAATCTTGGAGGTCTGTCTGATGGAAAAACATATTGAGTTAATCTTTCCAAATGTTCAACAGGGACTAAAAGTTGGTCGGTTCCAGCGTATTGAATAATTAAATATTCTCTTTCCGACTGTTTGCCGTCTTTTTTAATTTGTGTTCCAAGAAATTTGCCAATACCATATTCAATATGCACAACATAATCCCCCGGAGTTAGCGAGTTTAAAACAATTTTTTGTTTGTATTTACTTTTTTTTCTAAAAGAAGCGTTTTTTGATATTCCAAAAAGTTCTAAATCTGAAAAAACCAATATTTCTTTATCATTAGTTCGAAATGACATTCCCCTATTAATCACATTCGAATTGTTTTCAATTATATAAACATTTTTATCAAAAAATTTCACATCTATAGATTCTTTAAGCATATTTGGTGCAGATGTGAAAATATGTATTTCCGATTTCTTATTAATTTGAGCCTTAACCTCGTTATAAAATCTTTTCATATCACCATTATAAGAATTTGGAATAGAGGAAAAAATTTTAATCACTGAATTTGTTTTTTCTTCTAAATCAAGATATGAATCAATATCAATTGTGCTCGCATGTAATTGAATTTTTGTTTGAAGATTCTCCCATGTGTGCAAACGTGAATGAATTCCCTTTGGAATCATTCCTCTTAATTCCAGTGAATCAAGAAGTTCTTTGTCTTTTTTGGCAATGTTTATTGCCTGAGCTTTAATTTGAGCTGATTTAATAGAAACCACTATTGAATTTTCTGCAAAATAGTCTAATATGTTGCCGCTTTTAATATTGCCGGCAATTAACTCTTCAATAGCTCTGTCTTCAAGTGATGACAAATTATGAAGCTTCTGAAAAAAACTATCTTTAATTTCTCTTTTGCAGTTTTTAAAATTAAAATTCTGAAAAAGATCTAGAATTTGTTTCTTATAAATATTGTCAACAACAATTTCTTTAGCCGGCGGAACTATTAAAAAAGTTTTTTCTTGGATAGATCTTTGGGTTTCTTGGTCAAAAGTTCGAATACTCTCAACACACTCTCCCCAAAGCTCAACCCTGTAAGGAGTTGCGCTACCTATGGGGAAAACATCTATAATCCCGCCTCTTATACTGTATTCTCCCGGGTTCTTAACAAATGGCTGGTATTCATATCCTATTTTTGTCCATTGCTCAAGTTGTTTTTTTTGAGAAAAATCATCATGGATTTCAATTAAATTCATTGATTCAAACAAAAGCTCAGGAAAAATTGTTTTTTGCAAGACCGCGTCTATTGATGCAACAACTATCGTTTGAGGCTTTTTTGATCTTCTTGGAAACAATGCCGCTATTCTTTGGTGCGTTGCTTCGTTGTCTGCGTCTCCCAGTTGATATGCCAAAGAATCGTTATTAGGATAATGAAAAATATTATCTCTATCGTCGTTCCAAAATTTTAACTTCTCAGCAAGATCTCTTGCTTCGTCTTCATCTGGCACAATCACTAAAATTTTTCCTGATTGTTTTTGCCAAATCCCAGATATTAACAACGGAATAACCGGAATAGATGCTTGAATTTTCGTTTTTTGTTTTCCAGAATTTAAAGATTCATTTATCACAGATAATTCTGGAATTTTTATAAATTCCTTAATCAGGTTGTTGGTTGACATAATTTTTTCTCTAAATAGCAATCACTAAAATTTTTTTTGATTGTACAAGTTAATCTCCAAAAAGATGGGCATAACAATTAAATAAATTAATTTTACTCACACTTGTTTGGCCTAATTGCCCTTCTTGTTTTTGGGCGCCATCGAAAAAACTTTCGATATCAAAATCAAACAACGCAGTGTTCTTTATATCTATTCTCCAAAACTTTTCTGTTTCCAAAATTTCTTCTATGAATCTTTGTATTATCCCGCCGTGTGAAACACACAATAAAATATCAGATTTCGTGTGTTTTTTATAAAGTTTTGAAATTGTTTCTCGCGCTCTTATTCTCGCTTCTAAAATGGTTTCTATTCTCAACGTATTTCCTCGAGCAATTTTATCAAAATATTCGTCACCTGAATGCTTCAGGTACTTACTAGCTTCAGGAACACTTGTTGAAATTTTGTCTTTTGAAATTCCAGACAAAATCCCCATGTCATACTCTTGTAGACCCGGCTCAATTACTATTTGATGGTCCCAAAGTTCAGATAAAATTTTTGCTGTTTGCAGGGCCCTTGAGAGGGGGCTAGAATATAAATGTGTAATTGCAATGCCGTTATTAGAAAGGCGAACTTTCAATTTTTCCGCCTGCTCAATACCCTTCTCTGACAAAGGATAATCTTTTCTTCCCTGCATTTTATTATGAACATTTCCCTCTGACTCACCGTGCCTAACAAATATAATTCTCATCTTAGTCTAATTTCCTAGTTAGTTAATATACAAATCCCCGTTCTGGTTTGTTGAAAAAATTGATAAAAATTTATGTCCAGCATCCTGAATTTTTCTACTTCCGCCCATATTTCTGTCCAATATACATAAAACCAAACTAACTTTGCACCCAAATTTTTCAACAGCTTCAATCGAATGTATAAGGCTTCCGCCTGTACTACATGTGTCATCTACAACAACCACTGATTTGCCTGGTACTGGATTTCCTTCAATCAAGTTTTGTTTTCCGTGTAACTTTGCCTCTTTTCTAATTATCAAGCCCGAAAGTGGTGTTTTTTTTATGAAGCTAAGTGATAAAACCGACCCTATTATTGGGTCGGCCCCCATTGTGGGGCCTGCGATAAATTCAGATCCAGAATCTATTATTTTAGGCAAAAATATTTCCGCTATTAAATTACTTGCCTCACCATCTAACGTCAGCTTTCTGCCGTCAAAATAATATGGGCTCTGTTGCCCGCTCGTGAGGGTAAATCTCCCAAATTCAAGAGCCTTCTTGTTAACCGCAATTTCCATAATTCTTTTCTTTTTATCAAGCATTTTTAGTCCAAATCTTTGTATAATCTGTTTTCGCAAATATATTTTTCAACATTTGTGTGAACAAGTTTTTTTATAGACAGCCCTTCTTTTACATTTTTTCTTATTTTTGAGCTACTAATAGCAAGAAACTCTTCTGAATTTTCGATCCATTTATATTTTACTTCAGGGTCAATCGAAGCATCTGGCAGCCGTAGTGACCCTCGCCTTACGATTGCCCAATTAACCATTCTCATAATCTTGGAAGGGTCTTTCCATAATGGGATTTGCGGAACCACATCCTCTCCAACAATCAAATAAAACACTGAGCCCACGCCAAATTTATTTTTTAATTCTGTTATTGTGTCTATTGTATATGATTTTCCTTGTCTTTTAATTTCTAAATCATCTACCAAAAAATCGTTATCTTTTTCCAAAGCCAAATAAGTCATATTTAATCTGTGGGTTGAACATGTCACATATTTGTTTTTTTTCATCCATGGGTCGCCAGCTGGCACAAAAAGGACCTTTTGTAAACCTAGCTTAATTTTGGCTTGATTTGCCAAATGTAAATGACCTAAATGAATAGGGTCAAACGTACCTCCTAATATCCCTATTTTTACTCCATTATCCATGAAATATCTCCAACAATAACCGTATCTCCTTGTTTTGCGCCTGATTTTTTAAGAGCCCCTAGGGCTCCAATAGATCTAACATACTCTAAAAATTGAGCCCACGCTAAAAGGTCATTCTGGTCTACGTTTTTTGCAACTCTTTTTGCTGACGCATACTCAATTCGATACACATTTTCGCTGTCTTTAATTACTTGATTAGTTTCACCAACCACTGGTGCATAAATTATTTCTATATTCCGGTTGGGTTCTTGGGCATCTTGGTTTTGGTTGATCTGGCTATTTTTGATATTTAATATTCTGTTTAACACCCCAGAAATGCCTTGGTTTGTGAACGTTGAAATTACTCCTCCCCAAATAGAATCTTCAGAAATATTTGTTTCTAAAATTTTTGAATTCTGTCTTGTTTGTGGCAAGTCACCCTTAGTTAAAACAACAATTTCTTGTTTAGCCATCAAATTTCTTTGGTAATATTTCATTTCATTTCGGATTAATTGGTAATCTGCTACAGGATCCAAAGATTCTCCATTGACTAAGTGTAGAAGAAATTTAGTTTTCTGAAGGTGTCTCAAAAATTCTGTACCTAGCCCGACGCCCTTATGAGCATTTTCTAATAAACCTGGTATTTCAACGGCTGTAATTTCGCTGTCCCCATGTAAAACCACGCCAACTTGAGGCTCTAATGTAGTAAATGGGTAATTAGCAATTTTAGGTTTTGCGTTACTTATTTTAGAGAGTAATGATGATTTTCCTGCATTTGGACAGCCTATTATTCCAATTTCAGCAAGTATATTTAGTTCAAGCTGTAAAGTAATCCTTTCTCCTTGTTCACCAGCTTCAGAGATCAATGGGTATTGGTTTGTGGAAGATACAAATTCTGCATTCCCCCTTCCTCCTTTTCCTCCTTTTGCTATCAACACTTTTTGTCCATGTACTCCCTCTTCAATCAATACTGTTTTTGTATCTAAGTTTGTGATTTTTGTTTCTGGTGGAATTCGAATAATAATATCTTTTCCAGATTTTCCATGTCGATTTCTTTTACTTCCATTTTCACCATTCTGTGCTTTGAATTTTCTGGAATGTAAAAACTGAGATATATTACTTTCGTTTTGATCAAATAAGAAATATATATTTCCGCCGTTACCACCATTTCCACCGTCAGGCCCCCCGTACGGAATGAACTTTTCTTTTCTTCCGTTGACGATACCGTCTCCACCTTTTCCAGAAGTTATGTTTATTGTAATTTTATATAACATATTTATTTCCTGATAATATATATAATAATAATATCATTAAGGCTGGTTATAATGTGGAAAAACTTCTTTTGCACCATTACATCCGCTTAAAAAAAATTTTTTCTATTAAAAAAAACAAGAACAACACTGTATAAAATCTTGATAACTTGTGGACAAAAAACACAATAAAAAGTTATCCACAGAAAGTGCAAGTTGTCCACGATAACCAACAAGTTATCCACATGGATAACTTTGCGTTAAGACTGCAAGTCTTGGGATATGTTGATCAAGTCTCGGCGCAAGTTATCGTCCTCATTCAATAGGTGTTGGATTTTTTTCCAGGCGTGAGCAACTGTAGTGTGATCTCGACCACCTAAAACAGTTCCAATATGTGAGTATGACAACTCAGCTTCTTCGCGCATTAGATACATACAAATTTGTCTTATACGTGCTGTTTGCCCATCTCTTTTTTTTCCAATTATTTGGGCTTCATCAATGTTAAAATATGTTGAAACGGTGTAGAGAATTTTTTGGTCTGTTGCTTTAGCGTTAAATCGCTTGCCAGATGTGTCTGAAATCACTCTTGCGGCGAGGTCGACAGAAATTTTTTCGTTTAGAAGCTGGGAGTATGCCATTAGCCTATTTAAAGTACCCTCAAGCTCCCTGATGTTTTTATAAATCCTTTCGGATAGAAATTTCAAGATGTCTTCGGTAAAAACAAAATTTGTTTTTGAAGCTTTTTCTTTCAGAATCAAGAGGCGGGTTTCATAATCGGGAGGTTGTATATCAACAGTTAACCCTCCTTGAAGTCTAGAATGAATTCTGTCCTCAAGCAGTGTTAATTCTTTTGGGGGCCTGTCGCTACTAATTACAAGTTGTCGGCCAGATAAATGCAAAGTATTAAAAGTATGAAAAAAGCCTTCTTGTGTTTGCTCTTTGCCAACAAGAAACTGAATGTCATCCAAAAGCAGGGTGTCAACATGCCTGTACCTATTTCTAAAAGATTCTGTTTTTCCGTTGCGGATTGCGTCAATATACTCATTTGTGAATTCTTCGGTAGTTGTATAGTGAATGTTTTTTCCCGAAGAAATAAGGGCGTTTCCTATTGCGTGCAACAGATGTGTTTTGCCCATTCCCACTTTGGCATAAATAAAAAGAGGGTTATATGCATTTCCAGGGTTTGTGGCAACCGCTTGAGATGCCGCATAGGCTAGTTCGTTTGGCTTGCCGAGCACGAAGTTATCAAAAGTATATTTTTGAATAACCCCTCCGTTTGAAACGTTATAATCCAAGGACTCATTCTTTCCAACGATTTTATTGGAGTGTGAGCTGGTATGTTTTTGGGCCTGAATATTGTCTACGGCATTTTCATGGGAAATAATTTTGAAAATAATATCCAAAGGTTCACCAAAAACACGCTCAACTGCTTCTGCAATCATGGAATACATTCGATTTTCCAACATGCTGCAGACAAAAGAATTAGGTGTACCGACAACTAATTCGCCATTACCCTGGCGAACGCCATGAGTATCTTTTAACCATGTCTCATAACTGGGCCTATTAACACGAACCTGTAGGTCACCAAGGACGGATTCCCATAAAGAACGTGCGTTAACAACTGTTGCCAAGAATTACCTCCTTGAATTTCTTGAAGCAATGTGAAAAACACGAATGAATTGTACAACTGACTGTGCACTGGATGACAAGAGAGTCAAGCAGTGAAAGTGTTAAAATTTTTAGAAAATTTGGTTAAACAAACCATCAAAGAATTACCCGATTATGGATTTGCCTCGACAACACCGAAAAAACGTAATAGCTGAACCAAATTACATGAATTAAAAAGCCCTTTTAATCAAGTCTTTTTTACTAAAAATTTAAAAAAAATGTTGAATGGATTTTTTGTTTAATCGTCATGTAAAACTATTTTCACAACTCCGTCTTTTCGCGAAGCATACATTTCGTAAGCTTGTTGTGCTTTAGAAAATGGTAATTGATGGGTAATTAACTCCCCAGGGTCCCACCACCCTCTTTCTTTTAAGTCTATCATTGCTTGAATGTGGGAAATGGGATCTGCGCTGCGACCACCTACGGTAGGAATTATTGTTGGGCAATTTTGTAGAAGATAGTGCGTCGCAATCGAGGTTAATGTGGAAGGGTTGTTACCGTCTCTAACCATGCCGAAAATTATCACTTTGCCGTATTGTTTCACCAGACGAAAAGCATCGTTTAATGTTTGTTCATATCCTGCAGCTTCAATAACTATATCTGCCATAGCTCCGTTAGTGATTTCGGCAACAGAATCGTCAATTGATGTTTTAATTGGGTTAATTACATGTGTTGCGCCTACATTTTTTGAAAACCGTAAACGTTCTTCGATAGGATCTGAGCAAATAATTTGTGAAGCCCCCGATCTGGCGAAAATTGCAGCAAAAGAGAGGCCAATTCCCCCTTGGCCTAAAATCAACACCTTTTTCCCAATTATTGTTCCGATTTGTTGACAAGAATATAAAACAGTTCCGGCCGGCTGGCATGTCACCCATGATGATAAGTCTCCTTCATTAGGGATTTTTGCCATGTACTCAGGAATTCCCACCATAAATTCACATAGCCCACCTATATCTACTGGAGACGGCAAGGCAATTACGCGTTGACCAATTTTAAATTTTTCTGACTTAGTTTCAATAATTGTGCCTGCTAATTCATGGCATATTGGATAACCTCGGGTGTTTTTTTTGTGATCCCACCCAGATTTGATGTCGCTCCCACATACAGACCATCTTTCTAGGCGGATGAGGCATTGGTTATTTTTTATCTCGGGAATTTTTTCTTCAAATACCCCGAGCTTATGAGGTGCGACAGTTCTCATTACAGACATGGTTTTAGGCATCATTTAGGCCACCTTTTGACAAGAAATTATTTCAACATTTATATAACAATGCAGGCCTAAACACAAGGAAAGCATGAAATTATTATTTTGTTAACAAAGGAATTATTCAAAACAAGGGGGATTTTGAGATAAATATTTAGTGTGACTTTCAAAAGCTCTTGAGATATTTAAAAGTCTGGCTTCTGATCCATAATTGCCGATAATTTGTAAACCAACAGGCAGACCTTCAGGAGAAAAGCCGCAAGGAATACTAACTGCAGGCAGGCCAGCTACGTTGATGGGATACGTAAATGGAAATGCACCCCAGAATTTATTAACCTGTTGTCCGTTGATGTTGTTTGGCGGGTTGCCGGCGGGAAAAGCTGTAACTGCCATAGTGGGAGTTACAATAAAATCTTTTTTGGCAAAGATAGAAGCAAATTTATTTTTAACAATATTTGCTTTTCCTAAAGATTGAGCAAATTGACTTCCAGAAATTTTTCCCCCATACTCAAGAGATTCTTTAGCATAATCAGTTAAAAGGTGGGGAGTTTTTTCTAAAAGGAGGCCCAGCTTTGCATGTGCACAAGCCGAAAACATACCCCAAAAATCTTCAAACAGATCTCCTACATTAATTTCCACTTCCTCGCCAGTTGCGCCTAAATTTTCAAATATTTTTATAGCATCTAGAACTTTAGCTTTGACATTCTTAGAAATAGGGGAATTATCAAAACTTGTTGACCAGGCAAACTGGAGGTTTTTTATTGGTAAGGATTCGGTTGAAAAATATTCTTTAGGCGTTATGGCTATTGAATTTGGATCTCGCTTATCGAAGCCTGAAATTATTTTTAACATAATTTCAGCATCGTCAACTGACCTAGAAATTGGGCCTGCTTGAGAAAAAAGGTTCACGACAGGGGTTGATGATGAGCCAAAGAAATTGGGAACTAGCCCTTGGGTTGGTTTGATGCCAAAAACTCCACAAAAGCTTGCTGGAATTCGGGACGAACCACCTCCGTCACTACCCGTAGAAATAACACAGAGTCCTGCCGCGACAGCTGAAGCTGCGCCACCGCTTGATCCTCCCGATGAAAGCTTAGTGTTCCAGGGATTTCTGCAATCATCTCCGAGGCGATTCTTTGTATGACCAAGAAACCCAAATTCTGGAGTATTTGTTTTGCCTAAAATTATTGCACCGGCAGCTAGTAGCCTTTCTACAACGATTGAATTTTCAGAAGGTATTCTGTCTTTAAATATTAAAGACCCCATAGTAGTTGTGATTCCCTCAGTTAGCTCTAGGTCTTTAACAGAAATAGGAATTCCTCCCAGGGGGCCGATAGGTTGGTTTTGCAAAATAGCAGATTCTGTTTTTTTTGCCGAAATTAAAGCTTTTTCAGCAGAAACCGTAAGAAACGCATTAAGTTTTGGGTTATATTTTTGAATCCTTTCAACAAACATGTTTACTAGTTCAACAGGAGATATCTCCTTGCTGTGAATAAGTTTTTTTAAGCTAGAAATTGAGCTAAAAGCTAAGTTATTGTTAAGCAAATAATTATTTCCCCTAGATTCAAAAAATCAAACTGTTGGCTGCTGAGTGTAGCATTCAAAATTTTTTCGGTCAATTTAGAAAATATCACACAAAAAAACATTGTTATAAAATAAGTTAGACCTTTAGTTTTATGAAGTTTATAATGTAGAGACAAAATGTTTGTGTTTGAAGGGAAATAATATGGCTGAAGTTAGAATTTTATATTGGAAAGAGGTTCCATCACAAGTGCAAGCAAGAGATGATCGGAACGAATTTTCTGTTTTGCTTCAAGAGAGATTTCAGCAAGGAATAGATTCAATTGCCATGCAAGACGGAAGTTTTGGGACCGACCAATATCTTGATGGATGGCAGTGGGGAGATTATAAAAAGATTAAGGGAAGTGCAGATGATGTTTCCAAAAAACTGGCAAAAACTATAGAGGAAAATTACCCAAAAAACTTCGCTCAACTTATACTTAAAATGAATAAAGATGGCACCAGAAGCCCTATCCCAGGGGGAACGGACCATTGGATTGGATAAAAATATTACGAGATGGCAAAAATTTCATTTGAAGACAGAATATTAACGAAAGAAACATTGGTTTCTGACGGTGCAACAGGAACGTGGCTACAAGAGCATGGTTTAATTCCTGGAGATTCTCCGGAATTATTTAATTTATCTAAGCCTAAGCTTATTACACAAATGTCAAAAGAATATTTTGACGCAGGATCTGACATGGTTTTAACAAATACGTTTGGGGGAAACCGATTTATGTTAACAAAATACAATCAAGGAGGAGACGTCTTTGGTGTAAACAAAGCTGCTGCAGAAAATGCTAAGAAAGCGACTGACGGGGACTCCTCTAAATATGTGATTGGGTCTATCGGCCCAACTGGAGAATTTATAGAGCCCTTGGGTTCTGTTAGCAGGGAACAAATGAAAGATGTTTTTATTGAACAAATAGAAGGAATGAAAGCCGGTGGAGTTGATGCTGTTTTAGTAGAAACAATGTTTGCTTTAGATGAAGCCCAAGTTGCAGTTGAAGCAGCAAAAAGCTTGAATGTTTTTGTAATGGCAACTATGACATTTACCCTAGGTCCCCGTGGGTTTTTTACAATGACAGGGGTTACCCCAGAACAAGCTACAAAGGAACTTGAAGCCACAGGAGCAAATGTTGTTGGGGCTAATTGCGGAAATGGAATCGACAATATGATTCATATTGCTGAAATGATTCGACAAACTACAGATTTGCCAATGTTGATACATTCAAATGCCGGAATTCCGGGCATGGAAAAAGGAAATATAATTTATCCAGAGACTCCAGAATATATGAAGTCTCGCTTTAAAAAATTACAAGAAGTTGGTGTAGATATTATTGGAGGGTGCTGCGGTACAACGGCTGAACACATCCGAGAGATTGTAAAAGTAATAAAAAATTAGGTTTGGAGTAAATGATAATGGGGCAAAAAAATCAACTTGATGATCCGCGATTGCTAAAAGGCAAGGTTTTGCCCATTTTAGAAAAGATAGGAAAATGCATACATTTGATATCAATTGATAAATTTTGTGAAGATATCAGTGTTGGGTTATATGAAAAAAACGAAATGATGACTGTCTGGACATTTACCAAGGGGGAAAAAGCTGCTTCTAGAATACAACAGATTAAAGAAAGATTGATTGATTTAGGCGAATTATCTACGTCTACAACAGATAAAAACAAGCTAGTTTTTGAGTGTGGAGAAAAACATACCAGTCTTTTGAAATTTCTTTTGAGACTAGCGGTTGAAAAGCCTGTGGAATATAAACATCCTGAATATCCTGTCAAAGATCTAAGAAGTAACTTAATGCTTGGAGCTATAAGCCAAAAAGGACCAAACGGATGGGAGTATAAATTAACCGCACAAGGAGAAGCAGCAAATCAAAATTCTAGATTTAGGGCAATAACCAAGGGTTTAATCAGATATGGTAGTTTAGAACAATCTTCAGATGGAAGTATGTATTTTAGTTGCAAAACGAGACATGATAAGCTTTTTCAAATGTTATTACCTATTGCGAGGAATGTCAGAGGGGTAGAAGATGAACTTGAAGCAGATGCTATGAGGGGACAAATGACAACTGGCACTTTGGGTTTTTCTCCACCTGTTTAAAAATGATGATTTAGGAGTATGTTTATGACTAAAGAAATGAAACCAAGAGACAGGGTGTTAAATGCGCTGGCAGGCTTGCCTGTGGATAGAACCCCGGTAGCAAATCCAACAAATATTGCGACTGTCGAACTGATGGATTTGGTTGGGGCGCCTTTCCCTGCTGCTTGCCAAGATCCGAATTTAAACGCAGAATTAGCTGCGACAGGATATACCGAATTAGGGTTTGATTCTATTTCTCCGTATTTTTCAATCATACAGGAGTCTGCAGCTTTGGGTTGTGATATTCAATGGGAACAAAAAGACAATTGGCCCACAGTAAGAATGACTAATCCCATTTGGGATACTGCTAAAGATGTAAAAATACCAAATAATTTCTTGGAACATAGAGATACTAAAGCTATAACTAAATCTATCGAGATTTTAAAGAAAGAATACGGGAAAGAAGCTGCAATTATAGGTAAAACAATGGGGCCATGGACCCTAGCTTATCACGTTTTTGGTGTTGAAAAATTTCTTTTAATGTCGATAGACGATCCTTCGGCAACCATGGATTGTTTAAATGCTTTAAAAGAAATTTCTGTTCTTTATGGCCAGGCTCAAATAGACTCAGGAGCGGATGTTTTGACATTTCCAGATCATGCTACAGGAGATTTGGTAAGCGGAGAGTATTATCAAAGATTTTTGTTAGAGATCCACCAAGAAATGGCTGAAAGGCTAAAAGTTCCTATAATATTACATATATGTGGAAACACCTTGGACAGATTGGGTTTTATAGCAGAATCAAAAATGGCCGCTATGCACTTTGATTCAAAAAACGACCCACAAAAAGCAGCAGAAATTGTAAATGGAAAAATAAAATTAATAGGAAATATTAACAATCCTGAAACTTTATATAGTAAAGGCCCACAAGAAGTTCGAGAAGAGGTGTTTAGGTGTATGGATGCAGGGATAGAGATGATTGCTCCTGAATGTGCAATTCCCTTGGCAACCAAATTAGAAAATTTACTTGAAATTCCACGGGCTGTAAAACAATGGGAACTTCACAATGAACAAAAATGATTTTGTTGTTATAGGAGAAAATATCCATGCAACCAGATCTCTTAAACGGAATGGTAAAAGAATTCAAGTCCAAGACGGAGTTGAAGGAGTTACTTTTGTTGATATTGAAGGCAATCAACGATTTTTAAAAATTCCTGAATGGTACACGCAAACTCAACCATACCAACAGGGACAGATTAAACATTTCATGATAGCTGTCAGTAATGGGATAAACGGAAATAGTGAGGAAGCTGAAGTTGGGCGGAGGTATATTGTTAAAGAAGTTGAAAAGCAAATAAAAGCAAATTCAAAGTTTTTGGATTTGAATGTGGATGAGATTTCATACAAGCTTGATGTTCAAAAACAAGCTATGAAATGGCTAGTTCAGGTTGTAGAGGGAGCTTCAACGGTTCCCGTTAGTATTGATTCTTCTAATTCAGAAATAATTTCAGAGGGACTTGAGGTTTATACAGGCAAAGCGGGCCCCCCAATGATAAATTCCTTAGCACTTGAACGCCCAGAGACCATAGACATTGTTGTGGAGCATAATTCTAAAGTTATTGCTACTGCTGCAGGGGAAGACGGAATGCCTTCAAATGCACCAGAAAGGCTGTCCAATGTTAATAAAATCATGGATATTATTTCCAGAAACGGAATCCCTTTAAAAGATGTTTATATTGATGCACTTGTTTTCCCAATTTCTGTGGACCCTAACTTTGGCAATCATTATTTTGATGCCGTAAATTTAATAAGAAAAGAGTATGGTCCAGAGGTTCATATCACTGGAGGGTTAAGCAATGTTTCTTTTGGTTTGCCAAAGAGGCAGTTAATCAATAAAGTTTTTATTGCCTTAAGCATTAATAGCGGAATAGATAGCGGAATAATTGATCCTATTCAAAATAAAATTTATACATTTAATGATTTTGGGCCACAAGATCAAGCAGTCCAATATGCAGAAGATATGCTTTTAGGCAAAGATGATTTTTGCATGAAATATTTACAAGCGTTTAGAGACGGACTTTTAGGATAGTTATATTTTCATTCTAGCATGAGGTAAAACGGATTTATTGTATACATTTTCAGGCATTTTCCTTTGAAGTACTTGGACAACTGAAGTTGCGGCTTTCTCTTGTAGCTCTAAAACAGATTCTTGAGAGAAAAAAGCTGTGTGTGGGGTGATCAAGGTGTTTTCCATCTGAATAATTTTATTGTCGATAGCTGGTTGTAAGTCTTCCATGACATCTAGCGCAGCTCCCGCAATATAGTTTTTGGTGAGGGCATTAAAAAGGCTTTCTTCGTGTATTAGTCCGCCTCTTGCACAGTTGATCAGGACCGCGTCGCTTCTCATTAAGCTTATTTCTTTTTCACCTATCATTCCTTGGGTTTTTTCATTCAAGGGTGTGTGTAGTGAAACAAAATGAGATGTTTTTAATAAAGTTTCTAAAGAAACTTTATTAACACCGTTTTCTTTAGCCTGGTCGTCTTGTAATGATGGAGAATAGACAGCAACATTCATTCCGAATGCTTTTGCTTTACGAGCAACTGATCGTCCAATCCTACCGAACCCTATAACGCCCAACGTTTTTTCAGAAAGTCGCATAATTCTCATTCCTAGCCCAGCATTACCCCACCCAAACTCTTTTGTATCCTTGTTGTGAAATGTGATTTTTCTATTCCAGGATAGAATCAACCCTATAGTATGGTCGGAAACTTCTTCTGTACAATAATCTGGTACGTAAGTAACAATGACCCCTAAGTTTGTAGCAGTTTCTACCGAAATGTTATCAGTGCCAACCCCGTACCGTCCAATTACAACACAATTTTTTGCGGCTTCAATTACATTCTCGGTGACTTTAGCAAAACAGGTTAAAATTCCATCAACATCTTTCGAAAGATTTATTAAAGTTTTTTCACTTGGGTCGGGTGCAACAATAACATCTGCGTTGATTTGATTCAGAATTCTTTTTTCTGGATCAACGTTTGGCCACACATAATCAGTGATGAGAATTCGTTTTGGCACTAACATCTCCTAATATTAATATTTTAAGATTAATTATAAATTATTCTTTTGGGCTGTGCTAATTTTTTATAAATAGCCGAGAGGCAAAAATGAATCAACTTCGATTTTTTATAGTGCTGTTCCTGCGGCCAAACTAACGACAGCAAAGCCAAGAAATGCAAATAATTGCGGCAAGATATTGTTAAGACTTTTGTCATGAAGCATTATTTGTGACAATGAAAAAATAGCATGCTTTAGTAGTAAGATTTCAGATATTAGTTGTAAAACCTGAGGCATTTCACTAATTGGAATAAAAATTCCTGATAAAAAAATTTGAGATGCAAAAACATGTTTGATGCTATAGAATTTTGACTTACATATATTTAAAAACTGTAATACAGGAAACATCATGAAAAAAACATACAAAGTTGCGGTGATAGGTTGCGGAAACAGGGGAACTGATACAGCAGAAGCATATAACTTTCATCCTAGGGTTGAATTAGTAGGACTTTGTGATGTTAATCAGAATGCATTGAATAGCTTAGGCGAAAAACTTAAGGTGAAAAACAGATATACAGATTTTGAGAAAATGATTGATGAAGTTTCTCCAGACATAGTTGCTATACCCGTTATGACGGATTCTCATTACCAAATTGCTCGCAGGGTAATTGATAAAGGAGTGAATATAGAGGTCGAAAAGCCTTTTTGCATGTACTTAGAAGAGGCAGATATTTTAATTTCTATGGCCAAGACACAAGGAACAAAAATAGCCGTTCATCATCAAAGTAGAAGCGGCGGAGCACTTGACGCTATATGTGAAACAATTCAAAAAGGAGAAATTGGTGATATTAGACATATATATGCTTCAGGAAAAGGTTATTATGGGGGATATGGCCTTTTAAACATCGGAACCCATCTGATTTCTTATATTCTTAGGTTAACGGGGCATTGTCGTTCTGTAGTTGCAACTGCAACTAGAAACGGAAGACAAATCGAACCAAAAGATGTTTTTGAATCTCCTCGCGGAATGGGATTGATTACGGGAGAAAAAATTACTGCAACTATGGTTTTTGACCAAGGAGTAACTGCAACTTTATTGCACCATCGATTTTCGGAAGTTCAAATGCCTGCATCTGTAATGGAGATTTATGGAACTAAGGGGCGGATTTATTGGCATAGAAATTTTGGAATTTGGTTACTTAGATCTCCTCATTATTTGCCACTGACAGAAAATGATGGACATTTGAGAAGCTTGCTTCATGAGGAACAGCCTGAAGTTGGTTTATGGGAATCTATTTCTCCAAAATACCCGTCACATTATGACCCAGTTAAATTTAACAGAGGAGATACGTTTTCTACGGCAGATGACTATTGTTTCGTCGATGAGTATATAAATGCGCTGGATGAGGGGCGAGAGCATGAGTCTAGCGGAGAAGAAGGGCGACATGTGATGGAGATTATGTTTGGAATATTTGAATCTGCGGCTTATAAAACGCAAATTTCGTTGCCTCCAATTAACAGAGACCACCCACTAGCAAGGTGGCGATATGAAAACAATCTTGATTATCCCGAGAAAATGCCAAGAGAATATAAAGATTGGCTTGAAGAAGAAAAAAAGCTCGATTAATTTGTAGCAGTAGAAGGCTTTTGCGACATAGGTTGAAACATACATCCTTCTACAAATATTTCAAAGAAATCAGGAGCAATTTCAAGCTCCACGTGTTGAATATTTTTTACAATGTTTTCTGCAGTATTTCGCATTTTTTTCGAACCCAACATTAATGTGGCTCCTTGTAGCGCAGTATTTCCAACTTTTGAAATTTTTGACAGTGGTGAATTTGCAATAAAGCCAATATTAATAGCGTTTTTTACATTAATGTAATTTGCAAATCCTCCGGCCAAAAATAAATTGTCTAAATTAGCGGGCGAAACCCCATACTCCCTTAATGCTATCCATTGTCCGCAATAATTGGCAGACTTTGCTTGTGCCAGCGCGCTGATATCAGGTGCAGAAATATACATATCTGGAGATTTTGTAAAAAAATATTTGTCCCCCGGATTTTTAAAAGCACCTAGGTGATTAATTATTTCAGCTTTTTTTAATTCAGAAAGGAGGTCTATTAAACCGGAGCCACATATTCCTTCAGGAGTTACGTTGTTAATCGTTTTGATTACAGGAGAATTTTTTTCAATTTTGAAGTTTTCAACTGCTCCGTCATATCCAGGCATTCCGAACGTAATTTCTCCACCCTCAAAGGCTGGGCCTGCTGGGCATGATGTAGCTAGCATTTTGTTTTTGTTTCCAACAACAACTTCAGTGTTGGTTCCTATATCTACAAGCATTGAAATTTCTTCTCGTTCGTCCATGCGTGTTGCGAGTAGACCTGCTGTAACATCTGAGCCTATATGGGAGCTAATCAAGGGTCCGCTGTATACATTTGCTTCAGGAAATATCCTAAGACCCAAGTTTTTTGCTATGACGTTAATAGAAGTTGTTTCGCGGAGGCCTTTTTCAAATTCTGTTTGAATTAACGATTTGTAAGGCCTTTGTCCGATTGAAAAAGAATTTATTCCAAACAAGATATCTCTCATAGTCGTGTTTCCAACAATAACAACGTCATAAATTTGTCTTCTGTGGAATGATAGAGATTTAGCCATTTCCCCTATTTCAAAGTTTATTGCAGACAATAAAACAGATTGGAGTTCTCCTGAAAATTTTCCCGTGTCGTAAGAAATTCTATTCATAACGTCGCTACCCCCAAATCTTTGGGGGTTTTCGAAGCTTGTATTAGCAACGGTGTTGTTGGTTTCAAGGTCTATAAGGTTCATCACAATTGTGGTTGTTCCGGCGTCTATAGCTAACCCATAAATACACCCTTTGAATTGGTCTAAAATTTCGTTGTTTCTAATTATATTTTTATCTTTTTTTGTAATTATTTTGTCGGGAGGAATTTCTCGAGTAACAGAAGATTTTGTTAGTATTTTAGGCTGTCTGCGAAGGACTTCGAACTCAACAGAAAAGTCTTTGTTTGTTAGCCTTGCTTGGCACGCAAGTCGATATAACGGATTTTGCAAGAACTTTTCTGCATCAGTGTTTTTGTTTAAAGCTTTTTGCCCTTCTTTAATTTCAATAATACATTCATGGCATTCTCCGCTCCTGCCACAGGAAGTTGGAACTCTAACCTTAAGGGTGTCTGCATAATCGAATATGGTTTTATCAAGCTCTAAAGGTAAAGATTTACCTTGAAATTTTAAATAGTTCATTTTAAAACTTTACTGCATGGATTATATTTTTTACAATTCCCAAGCGGAACGATAGTCTAGTTTGTCGCTGCCCGCACATATAGGAAAGGGCTGCTGATTAATTTTTTTTTGATTTCTGCAGTCAAAATTAGCAGTGCATAAATTTCTTGCATTTTTATACGGACATCTCTTCTTTGAAGACTCAATTGCACTATCAGATATTTGTTGATAAATTGACATTAAATTATCGATGCTTTTTTTAAATTTATCTTTGTTTATTTTTTCTTTCAAATTGTAAGCACCCTTAGCTTAAAACATCAATATTTTACCAAATACAGCCAGAATACAAAATAGTAAGAGTTTTGGGTTCTATTTTTTGTTTTCATAAAAAGATTTTGCAAGATCAACGCATGAAATAGCGTCTTTTCCGTAGCCATCCGCGCCCATATCTTCTGCAAATTCTTCTGTGACAGGAGCACCCCCAACCATTATAAATACTTGTTCTCTAATTCCCTCATCTTCAAATGCTTCTATGGTTCTTCCCATATTAGGCATAGTTGTTGTTAAGAGAGCAGACATTCCAAGAACTTCGGCTTGATGTTCGTCAATTGCATCAATGAATTCCTCTGGAGCTGTGTCAACTCCAAGATCATGAACTATAAAACCCGCTCCGCGTAACATCATAATGCACAGGTTTTTGCCAATATCATGAAGGTCGCCTTTTACAGTTCCCATTATAACTGTTCCAATTGGCTCTACTCCTGAAGCAGAAAGAATAGGTTCAATATGAGCCATTCCTGCCTTCATAGCTCTAGCGGCGATTAAAACCTCTGGGACAAATATAAAATTGTCTCTAAATTTGATTCCTACAACTGCCATTCCTGCGATTAGGCCGTCATCTAAAATTGTATTAGCATTATAGCCGCCCGAGAGAGCTTTTTTTGTAAGTACATCTACTTGGGAATTATCTCCTTTGATAAGGCTGATTGCAATTTCTTGCATAAGTGTGTCGCCGGTATCGAATAGCCCTTCAATATGTTTTTGTTCAAAAGGCTTTGTGATAAATTTCATTTCTTGTTGCAATAATTCATTTACGATCGGCATCAAATTTTCTCCTGAGCATTTGTTGATGTTTTTTTCGGAATCAATAATTAACTACTGAATGGTATTTTTCTAAATGCTTCTGCAAAATCATATCCTTGCCCTACAGCGGTTAAATTTCTGCGTTCTTTCATTGATTTTGTAACTTCTTCTCTTGAATATGGTATTTGAGAATCATGCTTGAGGAGGGCATTAATAGATGTATCTATGTGGCTTGTAACATCTACCCATAAATCAGGATCAGGGTGTCCCATAATCCAAACCTCTTCAACATTATGCGGTTCTAGGCCTTCTTTTAGTAGTTCAGGGAAACTCAAATGGTCTCTAGCGGTTGGGAAAACGGCTGAAAGCGCAGCTTCTCCAGCAGCTATATGGTCAGGGTGTCCAACGCCCCATCCTCTGCCTTCGAGGTTTCGCATAGGGTATGGGCATATTAAGATATTGGGTTTATGTCTTCTGATTTCTGCTGCGATTGCTTTTCTCAGTTCTAAAGTGGGCTCTAGTATGCTATCTTCAAAATTCAAAAAAACGACATCTTTTAGGCCCAAAACTTTCCCAGCTTCGACTTGTTCGTGTTGGCGAATTTTAGATAGTTCCTGAGAGCTGATTGTAATGTCGCTAGATCCTTTGCTTCCGTCTGTACATAAAACGTAAACAACTTCATAGCCTTCGGCGCATAATTTTGCAACCGTGCCAGAGCATCCATATTCTGCGTCATCCGCGTGAGCAACTACAACCATTGCTGATTTGTTTGATTTAGACTCGTTCATAAATACTAATTCCTTGGTTTGTACACGTTGATTATATTTAAATTTGATTTTAAAAATGTTAATACTTTATAACATAAAGCAAGCTTCGATTCTAACAGAGCAAAAAGTTATAAAGCTAGTAGTTCTCATTAAATTATAATATATGTCCTGGTGCAAATTGTGTTGATTGGAAAAAATCTACTATAAATGAAGGGAAAATTCCCAACAAAATCACAAAAAGAAATAAAATACACAACATTCCGAATGACGACCTAGAAACATAAAAATGTTGATCGGTGTTTTTAGTGTTTGGTGTGTAAATTTTTCGTATTACTAAAAGATAGTAATATAGTGATATAAGGCTTGTTATTACAGCTAATGCAGCCAGCCAAATAAATCCTTGTTGTGCGAATGAGCTGAACAAATAAAATTTACTGATAAATCCTGAAAATATTGGCAAACCGGCTAGCGAAAACATTGAACAAGTGAATATCATCGCAAATAGTGGAGAATTTGATGAAATTCCTGCAAAATCGGCAATTTTTGTGGATTTAATATTGTTGTTAATGATGATTAACGAATAAAAAGCAGTATAGGAAGAAACAGCATAACTAACCATGTGGAAAACAACAGCGCTCAGCACAAAACCAGAAAGGCCGTCAACAGTATAAATTAAGGAAACACCTGCTAATAAATACCCGGTTTGACCAATGCTTGAATAAGCAAATAAACGCTTTAGATCTTTTTGAACTGTTGCCATCAAATTTCCAAGGAGCATTGACATAATAGAAATAGAAATAATTATAGGATGCCAAAATTCAACTGATGGTAGGCCTGTAGAAATAACGATACGAATTACGAAAGAAAAAATTGCTAATTTTGATACGATAGAAATGTAGGCGGTGATAGGAAGTGGCGCGCCTTCGTACGTGTCTGGTGCCCACATATGGAAAGGGACAGCCGCAATTTTAAAAGCAAAGCCCACAATTAGTAACCCTAATCCTATTGCATGATTAATGTTAAATTCTTGCTCTGTATTAGTCAGGAATGATTGAATGGCATCAAACTTTGTACTTCCTATAAAGCCGTATATGTAACTGATTCCATAAATTAAAATTGCAGAAGACAAGGCACCAAGCAAAATATATTTTAGGGAGCTTTCATTAGATTTTGGATTAAACCTGTTGAAGCCTACCAAAACATATAAACCAAATGAGATTAATTCAAGACAAATAAAACCGGTTAATAAATCATTGGAAGAAAGCAGTAACATTATTCCGGAAATTGTAAAAAGAATTATAGAGTAAAATTCACCGGGGTTTTTCAAATTTAGGGATAGATAATTTTTACTTGAAAAAATTGCTACAATTCCTAAAAAGACAAAAAATAGTTTTAAAGATGTTGAATATTGGTCTACAACTAAAGTGTTTTGGTACAAATAGCCAGTGTTGTTGAATCCAATTGTAACGATATAAAGACTTACTAAAATTAGTCCACCTACTGATAGAATTCCAAGCATTAAATCATTTCTTTTGGGGCTAAACAAATCAGCTAAAAGAACTAGAAATGCCAATATGATTACTGAGAAATCGGGAATTAAAAGAGAGAGGTTTTCCGTGGTCATGATCCAAGTCCTAACAAAAGTAAGTTGTGAACACTATTTTCTATTTTTGCAATAAACGGAAAAGGGACAGACCCAATAGCAATTACAAAAAACACTAAAATAACGGATGAAATTTTATCCTTAATTGTAACCGATGTTAATAGGTTTTGATTGTTGTGTGCAGGTCCAAAAAATACTTTAGCAATTAGCCTGAGAATGTAAATTGCAGTTATTGCGGCCCCAATGACTCCTAATGCTCCAAATACAGGATGTGTTTTGAAAAGCCCTAGGAAGACTAATAATTCTGAGACAAAGCCACTTAAACTTGGTAGGCCTAGAGACGCAAAACCAGCAATTACAAAAAACACTGTAATTAAAGGCATTTTTTTGGCTAATCCTTCAAGTACATTGATATCTCTGCTTCCAGTTTTTTCATATATTACTCCTAATGTTGAAAAAAACAAGGCGGTCATAATGCCATGAGAGAACATTTGCATGACAGAGCCTGTAACACCAAGGTGGTGTAGAGTTCCTATACCCATGAATACATACCCCATATGGCTTACGCTAGAATATCCAATCACATATTTAAGATCGTGTTGACCCATAGCCGAAATTGCACCATATAAAACATTTATTGTTCCTAAGATTAATAAAATAGGCATCCATTCTTGTGCGCCTTCAGGGAGTAATAAAATGCCAATTTTTAGAAATCCATAAGCACCAAGTTTCATCAATACTCCTGCATGAACCATGCTCACAGAAGTAGGTGCTGCTACGTGTCCGTCGGGAGACCAAGTGTGAAATGGCCACAGACCTCCCAAAACTCCAAACCCGACTAGTATAAATGGAAATATAAATGTTTGAAATTTTGGACTTAAGCCCCCATTGTTTTTAATGTCAATCAAATTGAAATAAGTGGCGTTTGATTCAACAAATATTGACAAAAGCCCAACCCATATCAAAACACTTCCTGCAACAAGAAATAAAGTTAGCTTAAGCGCGCCGTAGTCTTTTGTTCTTGAGAAAGTTTTAAAAACAGACGAAGATCCCCAAACCGATATTAACAAATACATTGGAACTACAGCAAGCTCATAGAAGAAAAAAAGAAAGAACAAGTCAATCGAAACAAACACACCAAAAACGCCTGAAATTAAAACGAAATAAAGTATAAAGAAATCTTTAACCCTATTGGTAATAGAACTTGAGCTCAAAACGCCAGTAAACATTACAATTCCCGTTAACATGACCATGAAAGATGAAATTCCGTCAACCCCTAGATCTAAAGAAATAATTTTGTTAATAGAAATTATATTTAACCACTCAAATGTTTGCCTGAATTGATAATTAGAATTTTCCGGATCAAAAAACACAAATGACAGGATTGCTACAATCATTGTTGTAAAAGAAATTGATTGAGCTATAGAATGGGTAAGTCGAACATTGCTGTTAGGAATTAGCATTAAAAAAAAGGCACCGAATGCCGGGAAAGCAACGAGAAGTAGGCTAGAATAATTTAGAAAAGAATCTAGCATTTTTTGTTTCCTGGTTTTGTTATTAAATTAATCATAATAAATAATCCAATATAAAGTTTTAATTAAAAAATATTAGGTACAATAATATAGCAACCAATCCAATAGTCATGGACATTAAATAAGTTGAAATTTTTCCTGTTTGAATATGCTTAATCTTTAAAGATGAAAATGGAATTAATGATGCCAACCCATCTACCCCCGTGTCATTTATTACTATTCTGTCGAAGGCAGATATCATCTTACTTGTACGCAAAACGATTTTTGAAACAATGTAATTATATAAATTGTCGATATGGTATTTGTTTTCCAGTAAAGTGGAAACTTTTTTGTTTGATATTAATTGAATTTTATTTGTATATTTCATCCAGCTTAGTATAACTGCAAGAACAGTGACTAAAGCCGAAGTAATTGGAATCCATAACCCAACATGGTGTTTATCTGTTTCTTTTGCTGCGGAAAGAAAGCTTGAGAAACCTAGATATTGGTCTCCCCAATTAAGCAATAAACCTATGAGCAAAACTGAAAAGGCTGCAAGAATGATTGTCGGCATCGACATCACTAAAGATGTTTTATTCACTTGGTTATGGGATGGTTTTTTAATAGAGAAAATAATCGTTACCATTCTGGTGATATAAAAAGCGCTGAGAAAGGCTCCTAGTAATGCAGCTATTAACATAGGTATTCCAAATGTTTCATATGCAGATACCAAGATGGCATCCTTACTCCAGAATCCACCTAACGGCGGAATTCCTGCCAAAGTGGCTGAGCCAATTAAAAATGAGCAAGATGTTAATGTATATATTTTAATTTTTCCTGACATCTCAAATATAGTTGATTTACCTGTTAAGCTTGTAAAATTTCCTGCACACAAAAAGAGTAATGCTTTTGATGCGCCATGAATGAGGAGATGAAAGATTGCACCAGGTAAATTTCCGCAACCTAAAGATAAAAACATTAACCCCAGGTGGCTAACTGTTGAATATGCCAGTATTCGTTTTAAATCTTTCATGGCTAGCGCTAATGTGCCTGCAATCAAAAATGTTGTAATTCCAATTGTGGCAATAAATGTTAAGGTAAAAATGGATACTTCAAATATTGGAAATAATCTAGCAACCAGGAAAACACCTGCAGCTACCATGGTAGCTGCGTGAATTAATGCGCTAGCAGGAGTTGGGCCTTCCATTGCGTCAGGTAACCATACGTGTAATGGGAATTGTGCTGATTTTCCTATCGCCCCTAAAGCTATTAGCGTTGTTGCTAAAGCTACAGTAGACTCTGATATCATTTTTGTTTCGACACCATTAGTTACAACGTGGAAAATTTCTGAAATATTAAATGTTCCAGATAATTTAAATAATATTAAAGACCCAATTAATAAACCTACGTCGCCAATTCGAGTTGTGATGAATGCTTTCTTAGCGGCTTCAGCGGCAGCTCTTTTTTCATACCAAAATCCTATAAGTAAATAAGAGCCTAGACCAACAAGTTCCCACGCACCATATAGAAATAGTAAATTGTCAGAAAGAACCACCCCGTACATTGCGGCACTAAATAGAGAAAGGCAAGAAAAATACCAGCCAAATTTTGCATCGCTCCGCATATACTGAATGGAATATAGTTTTACTAAAAAGGTCACGATAGATATTAAACCAAGCATAGAAATTGATAGTGCATCAACAGTTGCTCCAACTGAAAGTGTTGTGTCGCCAATTTTTGCCCATACAATTTGGGATGACAATTCGCCGTCATCAATATAGGTAAATAACAGGACCAAAAAAAGCAAAACATTTATAAAGCTAGCAGAAAAATTTAATAAAGAAATTCTTGAGACAGAATTTTTATTAATTATTGAGAGTATAAAACAAAGGAAGCTGATAATGGGAATTATCCATATCAAAGTATTTCCTTGAAGTAATCCGGCCATTATTTACTAGCCCCTTTGTTAATATTATTGAAGTTATTTATAGTTACCATTTTAATAAATTAAGATTATCTGTATCAATTGAAGATTTGTTTTTATAGATTCTTAGGATAATTGCTACACCTAGTGCTAATTCAGCAGCGGCAAGAGTAATGACAAATATTACTATAGATTGGCCTAATGCAACTTGTTCTTGCGAGAACTGTGAAAAAGCAGAAAGGGCGATTAAGTTCAAATTTACAGCATTTAACATTATTTCAAGAGACAAAAGAATTAAGATAGCACTCTTTCTACTTAGGGCGCCATAAAGACCTATACAAAATAAAATTGCGCTTAAAATTTGATAATGTACTAAAGAGATCATTTGTCCGTTTCCTTATTTGCCTTAACCATTAATACTGTACCTATTAAAGCTATTAAAAGAACTAAAGACGCCAATTCAAAAGGAATGGCCCAGTCTGTAAAAAGATATCTCCCAAGAAAAGTTAATGAAATATAATTTAACTTTAGTGCGGTTTCAGATATTGGAGAATTTAAGATTCCAGTAATAAGGCAGGCGAGTGCAACTATACATGCTGCTACTGCAAAAGGGGCTTGTTTTGTAGATTTTAAATTAGAAAAATCTTTTAAATTGGTTAAGATTATTGCAAATACAATTACCGTAACAACGGTTCCGCCATAAATTAATATTTGAACAAGAGCCATGAAGTCAGCTGCCAAAAAGATGAACGCTCCGGCAATACCTAAAAGTGTTGCGAGAAGAGATAAACATGCTAGCATCACATTTTTTGAGACAGCTACCCCTATGGCGCTAACAATTATTGTTATAGCTAGTAAATAAAAAATAATTATTGAGGCTAGGTTAGAGTTTTCAATCAAGTTAAATTTCCATTATTTTCATTAGATGTTTTTGGCTTTTTAGGTGTGCCTCGATTTTTTTCTTGTTTTGGCGACCAATTAATTTTTTGTTGATATTTAACGCCCATCTTAATTAATTCAGGCAGGTTTACCCTATTAGCATTTCTTTCGAATTTACTGCGTTCATGCTCGTGGCTCATTTCGATTGCATCAAAATTACAAACATCTACGCAGATACCACATAAAATACATCTTCCAAGATTAATTTCGAAAGTGTCAATGATTTTTTTTCTTGAACTTTTATTTTCTGTAAATTTTTCATTGTCCTTCATGTTTGCAGACATGCAGGATGTTGGACAATTTCTTATGCAGACCATGCATCCAGTACAAAATGGTTCATCTATTTCAAAATCATAGGTCAGGGCCGGAAATCCCATGAATTTGTTTTTTACCGGTATTCTTTTTTCGGGCATAGGATATTCACCCGTAACCGGGGAGCGTAAGGCAGTAGATAAAGTTATAATTAATCCTTTTATTAATTTAATCATTATTTGTTTCTAATCCACTATTGTTTTTGCCTGCCGCCCTTAGTTCATTGGCAGAATATAATTTAATTGTTTTTTGAGGGCTTGTATTTGTTTTTTTCCTAATAAAATATAATGCAACAATAAGTAATAATATTGAGGAAACACTTAAGATTACCCAGGGAAGTTTGTAATATAGTATAAATCCTGTAACGATTATATTGGCAAACGAAAGAGGCGCTAATAGCTTCCAGCAGAAGGACATTAGCTGGTCAATTCTTAATCTAGGCGAGGTGCCTCTAATCCAAAATATTAACAAAACAACTAGATAGCATTTAAACAAAAACCATAAAGCTGACAAAAAAGAATGCGTGTTGCCTTCAAATGGCATGGTGGGCCAATTCCATCCACCAAAATATAGGAGTACAACTAGGGCTGCAACTGTAAAAGTGTTGATATATTCTGCTAAGAAAAATACGGACCAGTGGGCACCGCTATATTCTATAAAAGGCCCACCTGCAACTTCAGACTCTGCATGGTGTATGTCAAAAGGGGTTCTTCCTATTT
The DNA here is from genome assembly GCA_009392295.1 of SAR202 cluster bacterium. Classification (GTDB taxonomy): domain Bacteria; phylum Chloroflexota; class Dehalococcoidia; order Lucifugimonadales. The sequence continues at coordinate 5,064 of VFGW01000017.1, read as the reverse complement.
CAGCTAAGCCAGATAGGAAAAAAATTAAAGCTCCAATTGGTTGAACCAAAATATTTGGAAAAGAAGATTGATTTTCAACTATTGTAATTAAATTTAATGATTTTGAAATCATTGCGATACTTAAAATAGCCATAATAAAAGGGATTTCATAGCTTATTAGTTGGCCTGCCGCCCTAACGCCACCTAGGAAGGCGTATTTATTTGCAGAGCTCCATCCAGCTAAAACCATTCCTAGTACCGACAAAACAGAAATAGAGACTATATAAAATAATCCCAGCTCAAGGTTGCGAACTACAAAAACATTAGAAATTGGCAAAGTAACCCAAATTAAAAATGCTGGCACGAAAACGGCAATGGGAGCAAACCAATATATTTGTTTATTGGACCAGAGAGGGAGAATATCTTCTTTCAGGGCTAATTTAATTGCGTCGGCGATAGGCTGTAGTGTTCCATGGAAACCAACAAACATTGGCCCCATTCTCATTTGTATTTTTGCTAGTGTTTTTCTTTCAAGCCAAGTAAGGAATAACACAGTAATTGTCAAAAAAAGCAATAATAATGAAGGTCTAAATATATATGGAAAATTATTAAAAATTTCTACAATCAACGATCAACTTCTCCCATCACAATATCTAAAGAACCCAATATTACGACTGAATCGGCAACATACGAATTTTCAAGCATTTTGGTTAAAGCAAGTAAATTTGAAAAAGAAGGGGCTCTAACTTTAACTCTATACGGCTTGTCGCTACCGTCACTAACCAAGAACACACCAAAATCTCCGCGAGGAGTTTCAGTACGAGTGTATACTTCTCCTTTAGGCGGCTTTATAAGCCTTCTAACATTTCCCAATATTGGGCCCTCATCCATTTGGGCAAGCGCTTGCTCTATAATAGATATTGACTGTCGCATTTCCTCGACACGGACGTAATATCTATCCCATGAGTCACCAACAGTACCTACGGGGATTTTAAAGTCGAATCGGTCATAAATACCATAAGGGTCTGAAATTCTAATGTCTTCTGGAATTCCGCTTCCTCTTAATGTAGGGCCCGAAAGACCGTAGTCTAGAGCAGTTTGCCTTTCTATTGTGCCGATTCCTTTAGTGCGGGCAAGAAAAACTTCATTTCCTGACAAGAGCTCGTCGCATTCATCAATACTTGTTTTAAGAGTAGACAATAATTTGGTGACATCTTTTTTGAAATCATTTCCCACGTCTTCTTTTAACCCTCCTATTCGGATAAAGTTATGCATCATTCTGGCGCCAGTGACAGATTCAAAAACAGATTGGATTTTTTCTCTATCCCTAAATCCATACAGAACTGGAGTCATGGCGCCGGCATCTAGGCCAAAAACGCCATAAAACAATAGATGGCTTGCAATTCGATTTAGTTCACATAGGATAGTTCGAATATACCAAGCCCTATCCGGAATATCGATTTCCATTAATTTTTCTACAGCAGCACAAAACCCTAATTCCATATTTAAGTTTGCCAAATAGTCTATTCGGTCGAATAAAGAAATTACTTGAGAATATAGTTCAGATTCACATAGTTTTTCTGAACCTCGGTGTAAGTAGCCTATGTGTGGCTCAGCTTTTGTGATTATTTCGCCGTCAATCCACAAAACAAGTCTGAATACACCATGTGTGCTTGGGTGCTGGGGTCCCATGTTTACAATTACATCTAGCGAATCTTGATTTTCAAGATTGTCCAAATTTATGTCTGTAGAAATATTCGAAAACTGCATTTTTTTACCATTCATTGTAATCATTGAAAGGGAAGTCTTTTCTGCCCGGGAATCCTTCAAAATTTTCAGGTAACAATAGTGTTGAAAGGTTTGGGTGGTTAATAAAAAGTACACCAAACAGATCGTGGCCTTCTCTTTCATGCCAATTAGCTGCAGGCCATATATTTGTGACGCTTGGAACAGCGGGTATAGAGGCGTTAATTTGGATTTTTAATACGGCTTTAAATCTGTAATTAATCGAAAAAAGGTGATAATTAATTTCGAGATGATCAATGTAGTCAACTACTGAAACACACCTTAGGTAATCGAAGCTTAATTCTTTGTTTGTTTTTAAGTATTTGCAAATATTCAAAAAATTTTTCTTGTCTGAAATAATAACAACTTCATCTTTGTTGTTTGAAATTGTTGGTGAGAATTGATTTAGATGCGAAGATATAGTTTTTACCAATTGTTCTGTTTTTGAATTTTCGGTATCAATATTCATTTCTATTTATTGTTTTTTGTTTTTTTAGCGTCGTTTTTGATTTTTTCTTGTAGTTGAAGGATTCCATACATCAATGCTTCTGGCCTCGGGGGGCAACCTGGAACATACACGTCAACAGGAACAACGTGGTCTACACCCATAACAACTGAGTATGATTTATAATATGGGCCTCCATTTGTTGCACAGGCACCCATTGCAATGACCCACTTAGGGTCAGGCATTTGTTCATACAACAACTTAATAGGCTCTGCCATTTTTTTTACTACAGTTCCTGCTACTATCATCACGTCGGCTTGACGCGGAGAAGGCCATGTTACCACACCAAATCTATCTAGATCATGGTGAGACATGTGGGTGCTCATCATTTCGATGGCGCAACAAGCCAATCCAAAGCTTAAAGTCCACAAAGATGATTTCCTTGCCAGCGCAAATAGTTGATCAGATTTTGCAGTAATTGCATTTGGCAAGACTTTATTAAATATATTGTCGGCGGGTGTGTTTCCAGAATTGGGCAAATAGTCTTTGCCCAGATTTTCTAATTCCATTGAAGCGCCCCTCTTTTCCAAGCATAAAGTAGTCCAAACAACAAAATTGCAATAAATATGAGCATTTCATAAAAAACAGCAGCAACAGAATCGACAAATATTATTGCCCACGGAAATAGGAATACTGCCTCAACGTCAAAAATCAAAAAAAGCATTGCAAAAATATAATATCGAATATTAACTTGAGACCAATTATATTTTGAAGGCCTAATGCCACATTCATAAGGCAGGCCTTTGTCGGCAGATTTTCTTTTTGGGGCTAATATATAGGAAGCTAAAAATAATCCTAAAACAGCAGCAAAACCAACTGCGGCAACAGCAAGAATGGTGGTCCAGTCAGTTATAAAGCTTTCAGGCATTATTTCTCCTATTAATTGGAAATGAAGCACTCATATTCTATCATTTTCTAATAGGTCTATTCAATAAATATTAATAGTTATTGTTTTGTTATTTTTTGGTTGATTTAATATGAGTGTTGTGTATAAATGACTACCTAACTATCTTAATAAAATCCTTTAACCGAATTAGAAATATATCAATCAAAAGTTAGTAGTTTAAAAAGTGTCATAGACGTGGTTCAAAATAAAAATATAAAACATAGTAAGCATAATATATCAAATGAGGGTGGATTTACTTTAATTGAAGTGATAATTGCTGTGTTTGTTTTGGGCATTGCGGTTGTTGCGTTAGTTGAGGTGATGGCGGCTGGTTTAAAAATGAATTCATTGATCAAAGATCAAGAAGACGCTTTAGACATTACAATATCCAATATAGACACTGCAATGCAAGTTTATAAAGAGCCCCCACAAACTGTTGAAATTGATATTCCTGAGGGATGGGAGGCTGGAATCTCGAGCTTGACAATTAAACCAGGGTTATTACAAAAAATAACATCTGATGTAAAGTTGGTTAATAATGAACAAACTTCTATCACAACGTATCAAATTAATAATAACTTTACCGCGCAACCTGAAATTTTTCCTTTGTCCCAGTTTAGCTATAGATGGTATGAAAATGTAGATTCTTACACGCCTACATCTGCGTTATCTGAGAAAAATGACATTTTAACCAATGTGACTTCTGGTAAAGTTATTAGATTAAGGATTTCTGTTAAAGCAGGAGTAGCTTTAAACAAGTCTACACAGCAATTTAAATTAGAATATTCTGCAAACACAGAAGATGGTTGGACCCAAGTGGGTGACGCAGGTTCTGTTTCAAAAGCATGGACGGGGTTTAATAATTTTTCATCAGAAGACGGAGGAGATATAACGGCTCTTTTAGACGGAAATAATATTGCCCAGTCTTATGAAGAACAAAATTCTTCTGTTGCAAACAAGCAACAAATAGGTGTTGGAGAAATAGGTGAATGGGATTGGGTTATAAAAGAAAATGGAGCTCACCCAGATACAGTATATTTTTTCAGGATGGTTCTAATTAACGGAACACACTTAGATCGATATATGAGGTATGCAACATTGAGAACGTCCCCTCAAACTTCTTATATTCAGAAAAATTATAGGTGGTATGAAAATTCTGATTCTGTGACACCTGCAACTGCTTTGGCCGGCGAAGGAACAGCCAGAGTTAGTACTGTTTATGGAGAAAAATATCGATTAAGGATATCTCTTGAAGTTGATGGAAATTTAGTGCCAAAAACCACTCAGGCTTTTAATTTACAGTATGCTACAGAAATTTTCGGTACATGGACATACTTGGGAGACGTTGGAAGCAATGATGCATGGATTGGAGTGAATAATTCATCCGTTCAAGATGAAGTAGTAATTCCGAGTTTGTTGTTAAGTACCTCAACCCTTTCTGGCACTTATCAAGAAGAAAAAAAATCGGGACTAAATCCAGTAGCAATTAATATTCAGGGACAAATGGAGTTTGACTGGGCTATAAAAGATAACACTAACAACCAATCTGCTACCAAATATTACTTTAGAATAGTTGATGCCGACGGAATTCCTTTAAGTTATTATTCAATTTATCCTACGATCACTGTTCCTCCTGTGTTTGTAGTAGGAAATTTGACTAATAACGCAGCTGCTGATTATTATCCATCGTGGTCGCCAGACGGAACAAAAATTGCTTTTGGGACTAATAGAGATGGCAATTATGAGATATATGTAATGAATGCCGATGGTTCAAATCTGACAAATTTGACTAATAACGCAGCTGCTGATTATTATCCATCGTGGTCGCCAGATGGAACAAAAATTGCTTTTTATACTAATAGAGATGGCAATTATGAGATATATGTAATGAATGCCGATGGTTCAAATC
>VFGW01000016.1 GCA_009392295.1 SAR202 cluster bacterium | reverse complement strand
TAAGAGGAATATTAGAAATTTCCAATAACCAATCTAACGGAGTAGAATTGATACAAAAGACATTGACAGAAGCTGAAAATGCAGAAGGCGCTAAAATAGAGATTACGTATTTGGGTGCACCAAAATATCGCTTAAGTTTAATTTCTCAAGATTTTAAATCTGCAGAGAAATCCCTAAAACCAATTTTAGAAAAAATCGAAAAAAATGTGAAAAAACAAAATGGTTTTTTTAATTTTACGCGAGAAGAATCAATCAAAACTGGAGAAGGATAATTGAGATTTCAATTAAGAAAATGTATCAAATGCAATTCATACACATTAAAAAATATGTGTAAAAAATGCAATGAGGAAACAAAGAGTGTTCATCCAGCAAAATTTTCACCAGATGATAAATATCTGAGATATAGAATAGCAGAAAAAGAGATTTAATTTGATGTTTAATTCTGGAATGGCTTTCGATTTAATATTTTAACTACTCACCATTCCAGGAAAATCCAACTACGGTCTAACTTAGACCGTTTTGATGAAGATAGTCAATCATACTACTAATTTACCATATTTTAGTATTGAATCAGATTCCGCTAATGTTACCACTAAGTTCCATCAGATATGCAATGACAAAGTTCAGTCCCTGAAAGGCGCCAAATCCGATTCCAAAGCAGATGGCAATTTTTTTGGCAGTGAAATTTTATTCCATCAGGACAGAGTCTTTTTTGCAGGATTATCACAAGAATCATGAAGTATAATCTGGGTTGATTTTATAGATTAATACCGCAGACATGATTCCAGGTTGAACATCATGAAAACTTGGTGAAGCATAAACCAAGATGTATGGATCATTTTCAGGATCCGTGTAATGAAAATTTTTTACATAGACGGGAATTAATCCGGGACTATACTCAGTGTATGTTTTTCCTGTATTTGATTGAACATATCGAAGAATATCAAAGGGAATTAAAGTACCTAATGTGGAATTTTCTAGAAAATACGGGGTAGGTGAAATATTATCTGATTCTATATATTTCGAAACCTGATGGTTTGAAATCTTTACAAACCATGCTTTTTTACTTTCATCGCCACCACCTTCAAGAGTATACAAAGGAGTATCAGAGGTTTGTATATAGAATCTTTCACCAGCTAGATAGATTATCAAATAATCTGCATCCATTCCTTTGGTTATAGGATGACAAAATTCTGTAGGGATACCTAATTGTTTTGATTCAGATGATAAAACAATTTTACAGTCATTTCCATTGTTTTCTTTTTTATATTTTTTATTAAAATCTGATTCTAATTCACCACCCCATAACATAATATTTTCATCACCAAGATGTTCTGAAACATCAGTTGTGTAATGTGAATTCAATATGTGCCATGAATTATCAGGCGAGCTAATTAGGCTATATGCAAGTTTTTTAATTTGCCAATCAATTAGTGTTGCATTATCAGCCAAAGTTGTACGTTCACTTAAAGTGGTTATCCAATAGCCATAGTCCCACCATGCTGCAACTACTGCACCTTCAGGAGTATTCGTTTTTAACCACTGCATAGCATGAAGCCAATCATTGGAAGCAAATTGAGGAAAGTTTGAACCACCACTAAGAATAGAAGGTGGGAAATCAGACCAATCTAACCAACTATTATTTTCAGGCAAAGTAACAGGAATTATGAATAAAATAACAAGTATCGATGTAAATATTAGTTTACTGAAATTATTTTTTTCTTGTTTTAAAACTAATCTAAGTAATATTGTTATTCCAATTGAACCCAAAATTAATGCTCCAATAGACGCAAATAATTCTAATCTGACAAATGCCGAACTTACATAGATTGCAAGAAAACTGATTATTAATGCAAATACTCTCATGTCATTTTTGATTTCAAAAGATTTTTTGGAAAAGATTAACCAGCTACCTATCAAAGCAAAAATTATGAAAACTGATAAAAGCGTATAACTTAAAGTTAATTCTGTAGTCATGTGTTCAGCAACAGAGTCAGTTAAAGCATCTTGACTTGTTAAAAATGGATTTACAGCATTTAGATAACGAAATGAAGGCAAAGCCACAAATCCCGAATATACGATTCCTATTCCAGACAATACGATAGCAGTTAGAAAAATGGATAGATTACGAAAATGCTGAGATTCATTGCTAATTTTTTTAATAAATTCACAGCATATTACAAATGCGGTAGGGAATAGAATTGCAAAACCTGCATAACCAATTACAAAAGATGAGGTTCTTTCGAAGAGCAAAGAAAACAATACTAAGGAAAATGAGAAGGTGGGCGCTGCAAAAAGTAGAAAACTTTTTTCATGTTTTACAAATGGAAGTACAAAGTAGTATACTGAGATCGCAAGTACAAAAAATAATGTCCCTCCCCACGAAGATAAAGCAAGCGATAGAAAAAGTCCTGCAGCAATTAGTTTTACAATGGATACTTTACCTTTGTTAAATTTTATTCCTGAAACAAATAGATAAAGAGCCAAAAATGCTAGAAAAAGTCCTAAAGGTTCAGACTTAAACCATCCAATTAATCCTCTAGTAAAAATTGGTACTGAAATAGAAAAGATTAATGCTGCAAAAAGTCCTGCAGTTGTTCCACCTAAAACCCTGACAAATGCAAAAATGACAATTGCCGTTAATGAACCAAATACTAAAGGTAAAAGTATTGTGAAATGATAAAGAGAAGAGCCAAAACCAAATATCGGATATAACGATGCAGTTAAGATGTGTAATGTCACTTGTGATGTCGAAGAAACATCTCTACCAAAGGGATGCCATGTTTTTGTATCAAGCCATTCAAAATATGCATCAGGACCATTTTGAATAATATATTCAGTTGCACGAAAATTAAAAAAAGGATCAAATTCAAATAATTCAAATCCATATAATGCAGGACCTGAACGTGCAAGTATTGAAATGGAAAAAGAAAGTGACAATATGCCTATGACAAGTAAATGTTGTAATCTAAAATCAAAATCGCCAACAGAGAATAATTTCTGATTAGATACCATATTTCAAGTCAATTTTCGTAGTTATTTACAGTTTGTTGGTTATGGAGCAAAAGTTCCTGTAAGTTTGGCTTGATCAATAATATGATTTTTCATTGCATCTTCTAATTCCTGTTTAGAATAACCTTCTTTCAGATCTAGTTCTGTATCTAAGGCATAAGCTTTGAAAATATACGTATGACGTTTATCAGGGGGAGCAGGTCCACCATATCCAATTTCACCAAAATCAGTTTTTCCCTCTACAGGAGAAGGTGCACTGAGATTATGGTATTGTAACCAATGAACCCAAACTTTTCCTACTGCACCCATAGCATCAGGATCATCCATGATTAATGCTAGTGTCGTAGTACTAGATGGTGGACGGTTAAATGAAATGCTTGGTTCTTCATTTTCAAACTTATATCCAAATTTCTTTGGAATTTCTTCTCCTTCATTAAAATCAGAACATGTAATAGAAAAATCAGACATAAATCTTCTAAATATTATTTTTAAAATAAAGTTTTCTAGTTTTCAAGAACAATTTTGTCATTGTGAA
>VFGW01000015.1 GCA_009392295.1 SAR202 cluster bacterium | reverse complement strand
AACAGTTTTTTTCAACCCAGTTTCTAGTTTAACTTTAGATTTGAAGCCAAAATCACTATACGCTTTATCAACATTTAATCGGCGCTTCAACTGTCCATCAGGCTTCGAAGAATCCCATTTAACTCTACCGTTATACCCAACTAATTCTTGTATGATTGCAGATAATTTTGAAATGCTTATTTCAGCACCCGAACCAATATTTACCGGATCTCCAGAATCATAATCTTGCAAACAAGATATTAGTCCATCCGCACAATCTTCAACATACAAGAATTCTCTGGTTGCACTACCAGTACCCCAATTAATGACTTCTTTTTGGTTATTATTTTTAGCGTCTACAAATTTTCTAATTAACGCTGGAATCACATGACTCGTATCATAATCAAAATTGTCATTAGGGCCATATAAATTCACAGGTATAGCATACACAATATTCATCCCATATTGTTGTCTGTATGCTTGTGCTTGGACTAATAACATTTTTTTTGCTATTCCATATGGAGCATTGGTAATCTCAGGAAATCCGTTCCAAAATTCCTGTTCATCAAATGGGACGTTAGTATCACCAGGATAAGAACACACAGTACCAACAATTAATGTTTTTATTACTTTATGCCTACGCGCTTGTTCGATAAGTTCAATTCCCATCATCGCATTATCATAAAAGAACTCGCCGGGAAATTTCTGATTTGCCCCTATCCCACCGACATGAGCTGCAAGATGAATCAAATAATCTGGTTTGGTTTCGGTAAATATTTTATCTATTTGGTTTCTGTCCCTTAGGTCGTAATCAGCACTCCTAGGTATAATAATAGATTTAACCCCGAGTTTTTTAATTTTTTTTACTACCACGCTCCCCAAAAATCCCGCACCACCAGTTATTAAAATTGATTTTGAATCCCAAAAACTAATCTGGTTAAATTTATTAAAATCACTCATGCTAGCAGTGCCAATCTCCAAAGTTATCTGAAACAATTTTGTGCCCATCTCCAATTGGAGTCATACCTATAGACTCTAAATCAGCATCTACCATAATTTTAACAATTTCTTCAAACCGTATTTTTGGTGACCAATTAAGTTTATTCTGTGACTTTGATGAATCTGCACAAAGATCATTAACTTCATTGGGTCTGAAATATCTTGCATCTTGCTCTACGTGCTTTTTCCAATCAAGCCCAGCATAACCAAAAGCATACTCAACAAATTCTTGCACGGAACGAGATTCTCCTGTTCCAATCACAAAATCATCTGGAGATTCTTGCTGCATTATCTGCCACATTACTTCTACATATTCAGGTGCATATCCCCAGTCTCTTTTAGCTTCTAAATTACCAAGATATACTTTATCTAATAATCCCGCCTTAATACTTGCAATGGCAGACGTGATTTTACGAGTCACAAAGGTTCGACCCCTTCTAGGACTTTCATGATTAAAAAGTATGCCATTACTGGCAAATATAGAATATGTTTCACGATAATTTACTGTAGTCCAATAAGCATGCAATTTTGCTACTGCATATGGACTCATTGGTCGGAAACGGGTATCTTCATTTTGAGGCGGTGGAGATGAACCAAACATCTCTGAAGAAGAAGCTTGGTAATATCGAACTTCATTAGACCTATATTTGAGGGCTTCCATAATTCTTAAATTTCCGACAGCATTAACATTACTAGTAAAAACAGGCATATCAAAACTTACCTGAACGTGAGATTGAGCTCCTAAATTATATATTTCATCAGGATTTATTTTATCAAGCAAATTGTAAACACTATCTAAAGCGGTCATATCTTCATAATGTAGAAATAATTTTACACCTTTTTCATGAGGATCTTTATACAAATGTTCGATCCGCCCAGTATTAAAAGAACTAGACCTTCTTATTAAACCATGTACTTCATAACCCTTATACAATAAAAATTCAGCTAAGTATGACCCATCTTGACCAGTAATACCTGTGATTAATGCTACCTTACCCATTTTTGCCCCTTTCGGAATTAAAGTGATTTTGATTTCCTACTGAAAATTTTATTGTTCAATCAATTTATTATTGTTGTCTCATACCCAATTAAGTTTTTTCTTTAAAATGCAGGTGTCAACTTTAAACCTATACCAAAAACCATGCAAGAAATGAAATATCAATCCTTTATACCCATCTAAAACACCCAATCTTACAAAATACCTGTATCCAAAATAGATTAAGCACCTGAGAAATAAAGGCATCTTGTAATACAAATTGTTTTTCATCCATCTCCTACGTTCAATAGAAGTTCCACCTAGCTTACTCTCTACCAATTTATTCTTTTTGTTCTTCCCCAATATTTGCTCTGCTTCCATTTCAGCCCATTTCATATGACGATTAAACCAGTCATCCAAGTCATCAGTTACATCTATAATATCTCCAGATAATTTTTCAACAATACCATCCACAATAAAATGTTGATCATATAACCTTGTCTCACACATACCCTTGGCTATCCTAAACATCCTATTATGATATACAGGATAATGTCCTCCATATCTTATGAATTTACCCATAAAGATAGTTCGCCTAGAAATCAAATATCCGTCTATTTCACTATTAGAATTATCCATTAAAACATTAATTATATTTTCGCATAACACTTTATTTAGCCTTTCGTCAGCGTCAATATGAAGCACCCAATCTGTTTCTATACCTGTGTTTTGTTGAGCCCAATTTCTTTGATCACCATAGTTATTAAACTCGTGGTTATATATTTCGACTTTGTGGTTTTGAACAATTTCAAGCGTTTTATCAGTACTACCAGAATCGACAACTACAATTCTACATTTAAGCGGAACTAAGCTCCTTAAGCATTCTTCGATATTTAATTCTTCATTATGCGTCAATACAATAACTGTCAGATTTGTTTGCATATCTTAATCTTTATTTATCAAATTCACTTAAAATAAATTCATAATAGTTCTCAGTATCTTCAGCAATTTTATCCCATGAGAGTTCGTTTTCACAAAGATATTTACCTTTATCTCCCATTTTAGACCTCAGATTATAATCATCTAATAACCTGCTGATTTTTGGCGCTATTAATTGAGGTTTTTTTTCACTAATAACCAAACCTGCACCGTAATCTTCAACGTAATTTTTGATACCTACATTGTTTGAAATAACTACAGGTAGTTGTCTCGCCATAGCTTCTGCTACAACAATCCCAAAATTTTCGTGATGAGAAAGTAACACGAACAAATCAGCGTTCTCGAAAATATTGTTTTTGTCCTGCTGTCCAACATTACCGATCATAGATATCACATCATCTAATCCTTTTTTTTGTATAAGCTTATGTAATTTAAGCTCATATTCTGGCGTACCTGCCCCACCAATTATCAATTTAAAGTCTTGCCTG
>VFGW01000014.1 GCA_009392295.1 SAR202 cluster bacterium | reverse complement strand
AATTTCATTTCTGATTATGCAAAAGAATATCCCCAAAGAGAAGATGTGGCAGAAACGTTTCCTTTATGTTTTGCACTTAAATATAAAAGAGACAGATTAGATAATGGTATTATTCAGAAAATCGAAAAAGCTATCCCTAATAGGATAAAGTACTGTAATAATGTTTTTGAAAATATGAATTAGAAAAATTTAATTCTACAAAAGAGGAAACGAAATTTAATATTCTATTACAAATGTCAGTTTCTTAGGTCGCAATGTAGTATAATTCGCGATTATGGAAAATTCATATGAACATGAAAAAAAATCAACCTTTGTATTGAGTGCATTTGGAGATGAAATTGATGATGACGTGGAGAAACAATTTCAAGTACTTAATGAAGTAGGTATTCGCTATTTAGATTTGAGAAAAGCTTGGGGAGTCAATGTTGTTGATTTGAATGATCATCAGATACAAGATCTTAAATCAGCTTGTCGACAATATTCAATAAAAATTAGTTGTATTGGGAGTCCAGTTGGAAAATCATTAATTACAGATAATTTAGATATTACTATATCTACACTCAGGAGGGTCTTGGATATATCTGTTTTACTTGAGGTAGATAAGGTGAGAATATTTTCTTTTTATCCTCCGAAGAATCATGATAAAGATGAATATATTGAACAATCTGTGCAACGACTGAAGAATATGGTGGAATTGGCGGTAGATTATCGGAAAATTTTAATCATGGAGAATGAAAACGGATTAATAGGGGATACTCCTGCAAGATGTAGGAAAATATTAGAAGATGTCGGAAGTAATAATCTTAGGTTTGTTTGGGATACAGGAAATTTTCCTCACGCAGGAGTTGAAAATTCTGTAGATAAAGGCTGGCCAATACTTGCAGATTATGTGGAGTGTGTCCAAATCAAAGATGCCCGTTTATCTGATCGTAAAATTACAGTTGCAGGTGAAGGAGATGGACAGATTTTGAAATTACTCCAGTTATTACGTCAGCATGGTTATCACGGATTCCTAGCGCTGGAGCCACATTTGAAATTAGCTGGACAGAGTGGGGGATTTACTGGTCATACTGGTATGTTAGATGCGACAAAAGCACTTAGAGGTATTATGAATATGGCTGGTTGTTCAGAGACAAAAATATTAATATAAATTTTTGAAATATATATAGAGTTTTTAAATAAATTAAAAAAAGTTAGTAGGAAAATTTGTTTTTAGATCCAAATAATATTAAATCATGGTTGAAGGGCCCAATGATACCAATGGCTACGCCATTTACAGAAGATTTTCAATTAGATTTAGCGGCATTTTCTGATAATATAAATTTTACAATTCGGCATGGAATTACCACTGGTAATGGTGCACTTCTAGTTGGTGGTGCAGCTGGAGAACATCCATTGTTAAATTGTGAAGAACGTAAAACTATCATGTCAGTTGCTGCAGAAGTCGCAAATAATAGGGTGCCAATTTTAACTAGTGTACAACATACTGATCCTAGAGTGATAATTGAATTAGCTAAGCATGCATCTAAAGTTGGATTACAAGCAATTCAAGTTTCTCCTTTATATTACTATCCTTCCACTAATCAAGATGTTTTAAGATTGTTTAAGTGGATATCCGATGAGGTAGATATTTCAATTATGGTTTATAACACATGGTGGTTAGGCTTTCATATTGATAAAGATTTATTAAATCAATTAGCTGAAATAAAAATTGTAAGAGCTTTAAAATGGGCGGCATCAAATGAGGATTCTTTCAAAGAAATTCTTCAATCTTTTAATGAAAAACTTGTGATTTATGATAATACGGATAAAGTTTCTTTAAGTCATTCTTTGGGGGCACAAGGTTTTGTGGGGCATCTTGGTACTTGTTGGCCTGAATATTCTTTACGTACATGGGAATTACTTGAGAATAAGGATTATTCTTCTGTTAAAGAACACTTAGATTCATTTAAATCTGCTTGGCGTAGATGGATTGAAAAGGTAGGAATTCTTACAGCAGGCGAAGGACCGTTAGTTAAGACCCCGATGGAAATTGTAGGACTTAAAGCAGGTCCTCCAAGGCCACCTGGTATTAGACCTCCAATGCCTCTAATAAAAGAATTAGAACAGATTATGGATTCTGCTGGCGTCCCAAAGATAAAAAATATAACTTAATTTATTAAAAAAAATTTCTTTGACTCTTGTGATTTGAAAAACAGTTAGATATATTCTTACAAATACTTATTAGAAGATGTGAATAGAAAAAAGGAGTCATTGTGCTATCAGTTATTAATTTAGAAAATAAAAGAGAATTATTTGTTGATTATCATTTGATTGATGATATGAATGGCGCATCCTTAAAGTTACATAATCCTGTTTCTGCTGGACAGGCTATTAAATATGACCAACCATGGGAAACAGATGAAACTGGCTCGGGTTCATTTTATACAAATATTTTTCAAGATGGAGATGTTTATAGAATGTACTATAGAGGACATTCAACTTTACTTTGTTATGCAGAAAGTAAAGACGGAATTAATTGGTATAGGCCTAATCTTGGTTTGATAGATTATGAAGGTTCAGATCAAAACAATATTATTATGAAACTCAGAGAATTAGGGTCTGGTTTTGGAGCCTTTTTGGATACTAATCCGAATTCATCCAAATCGCAACGTATTAAGGGGAATATGCGTGGTCTTTGGGATGATTCGACAAATTCTTCGAATCTTTACGGATACGCTACTGCAGATTCAACCAATTGGAATCAAATTCAAGATGACCCTATTATTTTAGGGAGTTTGCCAAATCATTGGGATGCACAAAATATAATTTTTTGGTCTGAGGCTGAATCAAAATATGTTATTTATGCAAGATGTATTGTTGGCGGAGATGGGAAACTTGAAAAAAATTGGGAAGATGTAGCTAAAGAAATTTTTGATAAACCTGATGAAAGAGGTGTGCCAAGATTTAGATCTACCGCACGAGCTACATCATCAGATTTTTTTAACTGGTCAGAATTTACTCCAATGGAGTATAGTGATACTGGATCTATGACACCGTCTGCTCAGCTTTACACGAATCAGACTACCCCATATTTTCGAGCAAATCATATATATATATCATTGCCTGGACGAATATTTTTTAAAAGAATGAAGAAATATGATATTCCTGAAGATGGTTTTGAAAACATGGATGGTTTTGAAAAATATAAGTATTATGGAGATACATCAGATGGCGCATTTATGACTACGCGTGCAGGGAGCAATAGGTATGATTTTACATTTAGAGAAAGCTTTTTGAAGCCTGGAATAGGTGATGAGAATTGGACTACACGTAACAATTATCCTGCCTGTGGTGTGATTCAGACAAGTTCTACAGAGATGTCTATATTTATTCAGAGACATTATGCTCAACCGTCTGCATATTTAGAAAGGATGACTTTGAGGCTTGACGGGTTTGCTTCATTAAATGCTGGGTATGATGAAGGCGAGATGACAACTAAGACATTAGATTTTACAGGCAATAAGTTAGAGTTAAATTATTCTACAAGTGCGGCAGGGAGGATTAGAGTAGAGATGTTGGATGAATCTGGTGATCCTTTAGAAGGATACGGTATAGATGACTGTGATGGATTGATAGGAGATGAGATATCTGGGTATGTATCTTGGAAAGGTTCTACAGATTTATCTAAGATATCCGGCAAGCCTGTTAAGGTACGCTTCGTAATGAATGATGCAGATATATATTCATTAAGATTTTCAGATTAAACGATTAAAAATTTAGGTGTTTCACCTAAAGATAAGCGCCGATTCACTAATAGAGGTGTTTAATTGAATGAATTCTTTATCTTTTGACTCCTCAGTCATTCATCATAGCTTTTTTAGTTTCAGTTGAAGTATTTAATCCCATGAATTTTTATCTTTTGGAAACAGATGGTGATATTTCAGACTAGATAAATTTTGAAATAATGAGTAGCATTTACGCAAAGTAGTTGTATTATTTAAAGTGGAGGAGATAAATTGGGCGAAAAAAAATTCACTGTCGGGGCTATATTTTCAGCACAACATGGACATATTAAGGGCCACCTAAGGACTTTTAATGAACTTGACGAAATTGATGATATCCATCTATGCGCTGTTGAGGGAGGAGAATTAGAAGAAATAACAGCTTTATCTTCAAAAGTAGTTTCTGGCACACGTGATTTAGAGGAATTCCTATCTCGAGATGAAATTGACTTTGTATTGGTGTGTGCTCGGAATGACATAAGTTCTGATATATTGCAAAAATGTGTTGATGCGGGGAAACATTTCATGTTCGAGAAACCAGGGGCAATGAATGCTAATGATCTACGTAAAGTAGCGGAAGCTGCAGAAATTAAGCAGCTTACTACGGGAGTTATGTTCCAGAATAGATGGCGTCCCGAAGTACGGGAAGTAAAACAAGCTAGGATAAATGGAGACTTTGGTAACATCATGACTACTGAAACTCGCTTAGCTACTTCCCAGGTTCGTTTCCGAAATCCAGACGGATGGATGTTCAAAAAAGATACAGCCGGCACAGGAATATTAGCTTGGTTGGCTTGTCACCATATTGATATCGTTTCATATCTACTAGATGATAGGATCGTAGAGGTAGCAGCTATGCTTGGTACTCAAAATCCTGAACAAATAGAAGTTGAAGATACAGCTTTATTGGTAGTGCGATTCAGCGGTGGTGCTATGGGTACTATCCATTCAGGTTACCATTTGGCTGGGCCTATGCCTGAGGAGATGGGAGGTTCAAATGATGCGTTAGTGGCCATCCGAGGTACTCGGGGGTATGCACGTATAGATTCTTCGCATGGTGATTCTTTCGGTATGTTCAGTGATATGCCAGGTAAGGAACCGGCTGGTTATCAGTCTAAGTCATATAATTTGCCTGGATCGTCTGCATACGGAGGGTTAGCGGGAGCTGATTTTGTAAGATGCCATCTCAACGCTTCTCGAGGAGATGGGTCTTCTCCCACATCTATCCAAGACGCAGTCCATGTTCTAGAAGTTATAGATGCGGCTGTTGAATCCTCTAGAACCGGCAGGACTGTGAAAATTTCCTAATTTATTTAGAATTAGTTTTCTTTTTGAAGAGTAGTTAGAATACCTGTTACAAGGGTCATAAGGAACATTCCCATCCAACCTATGGTTCCAATGGCGTCACTATCTGGTGCAACTACCATATCTATAAAAGCTGCCACTGATGCAATAATAAATAGTATGCCAATAATTCCCTTATACTTTCTTAGTAAAGTTAGTGATATCCCAAGTGAGAAAAGTCCAACTACTAGCAATATTCCAATCGTTTGCAATCCTATAGAAGATGCTATTATTGTTGCACCAACCTCATTTCCATGGTCTTTAGCCGCGTCTATAGCCGAGATGTCTGTACCCATTAGAACTACCCATATAGGTAGAGTTACCAAAAGCAATAATCCACCAATTTCAGCAAAGTGGTTACTTAGGTTATTTTCACTTTTTAATGTTCGTGCTAGGTAATAAAGTCCTGCAAACATAAATATTCCACCAAATACATTAAGAATTGATCTAGTTTCCACTGTATCTGATTCTGCTAAGATTGCAGTAATTTGTTCCGAAGGTGTCATACCAGATGTATCGCCACCAATGAACCATGGTATAACTGTCAATAGTGAGCCGAGTATTAACATAGCTCCAATAACTTTAGAATTCATAAATTCTCCTATTATTTAAATTTGGTTTTATTGCACGAAAGTATAGCATATAAATTTAGTTTTTATGAATACATAGCTAATTTTTTTATTGAATGTAAAAGAATTTAATTAAATATCGAGTTTCAGAAGTTTGATTGCATTTAAACCGAGGATTTTCTTTTTATCTTCTTCAGAAGCATCCATTGCTGTAACCTTTGCAATTTGATGTCTATAGTCAAATAATGGCATGTCTGATCCAAATAGTATCTGGTCAGCAAGTCCGTGATTTACAGCAAAAGAAATTCCATCCAATGGTGTTGGAGATCCACATGTTTCTAGCCAGATATTTGGTAATTCTTTTGCGACAGTAACTGAGTTAATGTCAGGCATACATGCACCATGTGCTAGAACCCACTTTATTTTCGGATAATCTTTAGAAAATTTTTCATATTTTTTAATTAGTGTTGTTCCTGGAGCATCGATATCGTCTTTACCGTGACACATTATTGGTATTTCTTTTTGATTTGCCCATTCAAAAATTGGTTTAAAACCACCAGAGTCACTAGGTTGTCTGTAGTAAAGAGGGTAAAGTTTTAAAAATTTAAAGTTTAATTTATTAAAAGATCGATCAAGTTCTTTGATTGTTTCTTCGGGATAATGAGGAGTGACGAAAGCAACTCCTATAAATCTATCGGGAAATTTTGTAACGAATCTATCATAAACCAAATTATTTGCCCAACGTGCATCACCAAAAAAGATAGAGTTGATACATGCTTTATCTATCCCAGCTGAATCCATTAATCTTATATATAAATTAGGATCGTCTACGACGCCAAATCTACCCCAGGATCCACAATGAGCATGAAAATCAATTACTGGAGTGTTAATCATATAAATTCCCCCCCAATTTTCTTTGAATGATAAATTTTTGAGATTCTAATGAAAACTAGATTGTCAAAATAGTAACTGTGTTGTCAAACTCTAGAATAGTAGGTCTTATTTGATTATTTGAATTTAATTAAAGATTAA
>VFGW01000013.1 GCA_009392295.1 SAR202 cluster bacterium | reverse complement strand
AAGGCTTATCTTTAAATTGTTTTTCCCACTCATAAAATTTTAATTCAAAAAGTTCCTGATTCGTATCCATAATTAATTGGTTTTTTGTTATATAACTTTCATATTATTTATGTATAAGTTATTAAAAATAAAGTAAGTAGTCTATTTAATCACAGAAAAATATATAGGGACATCCCTTGCTTATATATAAGTAACTTAATAAGTAAATTGTTATAATGATTATAACGATTAATGATATGTTTCGAAGCAACCTAATAACTATTATTTTTAACTTTTTACCTACTCTTGATAAATTCTCAAAAATCAGCTTATAAAATGTTTTAATATTTACCCATAGAGTATATATTTGCACTTTAATTTCATAATATAACAAAATGTCAAAAAATATTGGTAAAGTTTCAAAAGTAATTGGTGCAGTTGTAGATGTTGAATTTTCATCAAAAGATAGTAGTCTTCCAGAGATATATGATTCTTTAGAAATAAAAAGAGATGATGGCTCTATACTTATCCTAGAGGTTCAGTCTCATATTGGAGAAAATATTGTGAGAACAATTTCTATGGATTCTACTGATGGATTAAGTAGGGGGACTGAGGCTCTTGCTACAGGAAGTCCAATTAAGATGCCAATAGGTAAAGAAGTATACGGAAGATTATTTAATGTTGTTGGAGACCCAATAGATGGGATGGAAGTTTTACCAAAAAAAGACAAAGATGGAATGTCGATTCATAGAAAAGCTCCAGATTTTGATCAATTATCAACTTCTACTGAAGTTCTTTTTACTGGAATAAAAGTTATAGACCTAATTGAACCTTATGCTAAAGGAGGTAAAATTGGACTTTTTGGAGGGGCTGGAGTTGGAAAAACCGTATTAATTCAAGAACTAATAAATAATATTGCAAAGGGACATGGAGGACTTTCAGTCTTTGCAGGAGTTGGTGAAAGGACAAGGGAGGGAAATGATTTGCTAAGAGAAATGATTGAGTCAGGGATTATAAATTATGGAGACAAGTTTCTTAAATCGATGGAAAAAGGAGAGTGGGATTTAAGTAAAGTTGATAAAAAAGCACTTTTAGATTCAAAAGCAACATTTGTTTTTGGTCAGATGAATGAACCTCCAGGTGCAAGAGCTAGAGTAGCTCTTTCAGGACTTACTGTTGCAGAGTATTTTAGAGATGGAGGAGCAGATGGTCAAGGAAAAGATGTGTTATTCTTTGTTGATAATATATTTAGGTTTACACAGGCTGGTTCTGAGGTTTCAGCTCTTCTTGGAAGGATGCCTTCAGCAGTTGGGTATCAACCAACTTTAGCTACTGAAATGGGAACAATGCAGGAAAGAATTACCTCTACAAAAAAAGGATCCATTACATCAGTACAAGCAGTTTATGTTCCTGCAGATGATTTAACCGATCCTGCCCCTGCAACTACTTTTGCACACTTGGATGCCACTACTGTATTATCAAGAAAAATTGCAGAACTTGGAATATATCCTGCTGTTGATCCACTTGATTCAACTTCTAGAATTCTAACTCCAGAAATATTAGGAGATGAACATTATAATTGTGCTCAAAGAGTAAAGGAATTATTACAGAAATATAATGAATTGCAGGATATAATTGCAATTCTAGGTATGGAAGAACTATCAGAAGAAGACAAACTTGCTGTAGCTAGAGCAAGAAGAGTTCAACGTTTTCTGTCACAGCCTTTTCATGTTGCAGAACAATTTACGGGAATTCCAGGTGCTCTAGTTGATATAAAGGATACAATTAAAGGGTTCAATATGATAATGGACGGGGACTTAGACCACCTTCCTGAAGCTGCTTTTAACCTAAAAGGAAACATTGAAGAAGCAATTGAAGAAGGAGAAAAAATGTTATCTGAAGCAAAATAAATGTATTTAGAAATTATTTCACCTGAAGCTATATTATATAAAGGAGACGTTAAGTCAATTTCTTTTCCAGGTTCATATGGAGATTTTCAAGTTCTTGATAATCATGCTCCTATTGTGTCAACTTTAAAAAAAGGAAAAGTAAAAATTCAAGGAAAGTTATCTATAGATAAAGATGTAAAAAGTTTTTTTAATGTTTCAGATAAAGAAACTTCTTTAGATATAAACTCTGGAACTGTAGAGATGAGTAATAATAATGTCACTTTATTAATTGACTAGAACTTTTATTTCTTCAAAGATTAATTCTTTCTCCCATCCCTTATAATCTAGTCTATTATAAATTTTCTCCCTAATTTTTTCTTTTGGTGTATCAAGATTTTCATTTATTATTTTAGTAGCTAATACTCTTATTTTTTTTATATAATCTTCTTCACTAATCTCGGACATAGCTTTATTTATAATTTCTGTAGATATATTTCTTGATTCTAGTTCTCGGATAATTTTTTTTCTTCCCCAGTTGTTATTATTAAATTTTCCTCGAACATAACATTCTGAAAACCTTTCTTCATTTAAGAAGTCATTACTTATTAAATGATTAATATATTCTGCTGTGTCATCTCCAAATATTCCAAGTTTTTTAAGCTTTTGAGTTACCTCTATCTGACATCTTTCTTGATATGCACAATAAAATTCAATCTTTTTCTTTATAGAATTATCCATAGACTTATAATATAAAAAAAACCGTTTAGATTCACTCTAAACGGTTTTATTATTATTATTATTTAATAAGTTTTGAATCATTATTAAAAAAATGGTATTCAAGATATAAATATGAATCTCTCGGTATAACTGTAATTGATCTCTTATATTTTAAAACCCATTTATTCTTAATTGAAAAAAAACCTGAATTTATATACGCTGCTACAAAAGGATGTACATGTAAATATATTTTTCCTTTTTTGTAACGCGAATTCTTAGCAATTTTGCCAAGTTCTACATTGATTTTGTCTATTAATAGTATAGGTGCTTCAACTTCAAGGTCTTTATTTGGATTAGGCTCTTTTGTATTTATGCTCATCTGAGCCCTTACTCTTTGTCTTGTGATCTGTATTAATCCAAATTTACTTGGTGGAAGAATTTTGTGTTTTGTTCTGTCTTTTGCCATTTCCTCACAGAAATGATCAAACAGTTTTTTTCTATTTTGTCTTGATGTTAAATCAATAAAATCTACTACAATAATTCCTCCCATATCTCTTAATCGAAGTTGACGAGCTATTTCTGCAGAGGCAATTAAATTTACTTCCATTGCAGTCTCTTCTTGTGTTTTTGATTTGTTAGACCTGTTTCCGCTATTGACATCAATAACATGAAGAGCTTCTGTGTGTTCAATAATCAGGTAAGCCCCTTTTTGCATTGATACAGTTCTGCCAAATGAAGATTTTATTTGTCTTTCAACTCCAAATTTATCAAATATTGGTGTTACACCTGAATATAGCTTTACGATTGAAGTCTTTCGAGGTGCAATACTTTTTATATACTCTTTAATTTCTGAATACAGCTCAGCTTCGTTTATATGTATTCCAGTAAAAGAGTCATCAAATACATCTCTTAATTTTGAAGACGATCTGTTTATTTCTCCAAGAATTTTAGTAGGGTATGAGTCTGCTTTGTTTAAATTAATACAAAGCCTTTTCCATCTCATAATAAGGTCCGTTAGGTCAGCCTTTAATTCTCCTACTTTGCGATTTTTTGCTACAGTTCTCACAATGACACCAAAACCTTTAGGTTTAATTCCTTTAACAAGGTTTCTTAGCCTTTTTTTCTCTTGAGGATTTTTTATCCTTTGTGAAATAGAAATTCTTTCTGAGAAAGGAACAATAACCATAAATCTTCCCGCTAATGAGATTTCTGAACTTAGCCTAGGGCCTTTTGTTGAAATTGGCTCTTTAATAACTTGCACTAAAACTGTTTGTTTTGGAGAAAGAGAGTCTTTAATTAATCCATTTTTAGGAATATCTTTCTCATATTTGAAATCATTAAATGAAAATGATTTAATTTTTTTGGATTCAACAAGTTTAGCAAATTTTGTTAGAGATAGAAGTTTTGGACCAAGGTCATGATAATGCAGAAAACCATCTTTATCATTATTCACATCAACAAATGCAGCGTTTAGACCAGGAATAACTTTTTTAATTCTTGCAACAAATATATCACCTACAGAGAATTTATTTTTACCTATTTCTTTATCTAGCTCAACGAGTTTTCCATCATTAAGCATCGCAAAATCAACAGTATCTGAATTAGATCGAATAATCAATTCTTTTTTCACTGTTTTAAATTTTTTAATCTACTTTGAACAAGTAGAATGGTTAAACTTTTCTAAAAAATGACTGATAAGTCATTACATGATTTCAAAGAACATGAGAATTTATTTGAGTGTATTCCCTTACACTTTTTTCTTTTTATGACGGTTAGCTCTCGCTCTCTTTTTTCTCTTATGCGTTGCTACCTTATGTCTCTTTCTTTTTTTTCCACTCGGCATATTAATCTATAATTTTTAATTTATTAAACTATAGGGACACTTTGTTTAACCGAATTAACAAATGATTTAGATGGTTTAAATGCAGGAATATTATGAGCAGGTATAGTTACGGCAATATTTTTTGATATATTTCTACCAGTTTTTTCTGCCCTTTTCTTAACAATAAAACTTCCAAAGCCCCTTAGATAAACATTTTCATTATTTTTTAAGGAGTTTTTAATTTCAATCATAAGTTTCTCTGCAATCATCTGGACATCAGATTTGTCCATTCCTGTTCTGTCTGAGATATTCTTAACAATGTCCGCTTTTGTCATTTTTATTTATTTGGTTAAACATTCATTTATGAAGCTAGCAAATATATAAATTTATATTTTAATTGTCTCATATAAACCATTTATATTTATAGAAGAATATACCCTTAATGGCCTGGCAACAAACAATTTTAAATTGGTATAGTGAAAACAAAAGAACCTTGCCTTGGAGAAAAACAAAAGATCCATATAAAATTTGGTTGTCTGAAGTTATTCTTCAACAAACTAAAGTTGCTTATGGAGTAAAATATTATAAGGATTTTATTATAAAATTTCCAACTATTCATGATTTAGCAAAAGCTAATCAGCAAACAATATTAAAACTTTGGCAGGGACTAGGATATTATAATAGGGCAATTAATTTACATCATACTGCTAAATACATTAGCAATAATCTTGATGGAAACTTTCCAACACAATTTGATGAATTAATTAAGTTAAAAGGGGTAGGAGATTATACTGCAAGTGCAATATCTTCAATTTGTTTTAATGAAAATGTCCCGGTTGTTGATGGTAATGTCTATAGAGTTTTATCAAGATACTTTGGCATGGCTAATCCAATCAATCGTTCTCCTGCTTTTAAAATTTTTAAAAAAAAAGCCACTGGGTTAATTAGAGATGTAAAGTCACCCGGTAACTATAATCAAGCTATAATGGAATTTGGAGCATTACAATGTACCCCGAAACCAAAATGTTCAACATGTATTCTTTCTAATCAATGTTTTGCTTTTCAGAATAACGTAGTAAATGAATTGCCCGTAAAAATCAAAAAGAAAAACAACAAGACTCGATATTTTAATTATATAGTCCCAGTCAACAAAGAAAACAAAACAAGAATTGTTCAAAGAAATTCAAATGATATTTGGGATAAACTCTATCAGTTCCCTCTAGTGGAATCCAATGAAACTATAGTTAATTTTTCTACCTCACTTATAGGAGATAGTTTGGATGACTATTTAATATTAAATAAAAAAGCAATTCAAAAAATTGACAGAACTAATATAAAACATGAATTAAGTCATCAGACTTTATACATAAGCTTTTGGAAATTAGAATTAAATACTCCTATAATTAATGGAATCAAAATATCGGATATTGATAATTACCCATTCCCTGTTCCTATTAAAAATTTTATAAATAATTATATTAATGCAGGTGATTGATTTTGTATATTAGTGTAAATAATTATAATGAGCGGAACATTAAATAAAGTTATGTTAATTGGTCATCTTGGAGATGATGTAAAGATGAAACATTTTGATGGAGGTGGTTGCATTGGAAGATTCCCACTTGCTACAAATGAAACCTACACAAATAAATCTACTAATGAAAAGGTCACAAATACTGACTGGCATAATATAGTTGTAAGAAACAAAGCAGCTGAGATATGTGAAAAGTATCTAGCAAAAGGAGATAAAGTATATGTTGAGGGAAGAATTAAAACTAGAAAATGGCAAGGAGATGATGGACAAGATAGATATACCACTGAGGTTAATGTAGATGAATTTACATTTCTTTCAACAAAAAAGGATGCGACTCCAGATGTTGAGATGAAATCAGAATCTTCGGAAAACAATCAGCAAACTAATGAAGAAGAAGATGGCCTTCCTTTTTAATCAAATACTTTTTAGATAAGACTTTTGAACTATTTATTCTAAATTTTTGTGCTAATAAAAATTATTCTAATATTAATTCTTTTAATATTATCAGCTTTGACCTCTGGCTCTGAAGTTGCCTTTTTTGCATTAGACAAATCAAAATTGTCTTCTAATAAAGAAAGCAAACTCATTGCTAAAATTCAAGACTTATTAGATAAACCGCAAAGACTATTAGCAACAATTTTAATTTCAAATAATTTTATAAATATTGCAATAGTTATTTTGTTTGCATCTATAGATAACCCATATCTTGGATCATTAAATAGTCCCGTTATAGAGACTCTTATTGAAGTAGGAGTAATAGGTATACTAATACTATTTATTGGAGATATTTTGCCTAAGATTTATGCAAATAGAAAACCTTTGGTGTTTTCAAAGATTATGGTAATTCCAATCTTTTTTTTAGATCGTTATGTTTTGTTTCTATTTAATAATCCGATGAGTAAATCGATGTCATATCTAGTATCTTACTTATCTATAAATTCAAAACAACTATCTGTTGATGAATTATCTCAGGCTCTTGAGTTAACTGACTCTGATGAAACAACTGTTGAAGAAAAGAAAATATTAAAAGGAATTGTAAATTTTGGAACTCTTGAGACAAGACAGATAATGTGCCCTAGAATAGACATTTTTGCCATCAAGAAAACAGCTAATATTTCAGATATAATTGAAAAAGTAATTAATAAGGGTTTTTCTAGAGTCCCAGTCTATGAAAATAATATGGACAAAATAATAGGAGTTTTATATGTTAAAGACCTTTTACCATATCTAGATAAAGAGGATTTTAATTGGAATGAATTACTTAGGGAACCATTATATGTGCCCGAAAACAAAAAACTAGACGATCTTTTAAATGAATTTAAAAGTAAAAAAATACATATGGCGATTGTAGTAGACGAATATGGAGGAACATCCGGTTTGATAACATTAGAAGATGTGATGGAAGAAATTTTTGGAGAGTTAAATGATGAATTTGATGAAGAAGATTCTTTGTTTTCAAAGCTTGATGACAATACCTATATTTTTGATGCTAAAATTAATTTACAAGATTTTTACAAAGCAATTGATTTAAAAGACTTTTCCTCTTTTGAAGAAATTTCATCAGAAATAGAAACTTTAGGTGGGCTGTTAATAGAGAAAGCACAGAGAATCCCTAGAGTTGGTCAAGTAATTACTCATCACGATTTTAAATTTGTCATTGAAATTGTAGATAAAAAAAGAATCAGACAAGTAAAAGTTATTGTAAACGCTCAACAATAAGTCCTCAATGAACATTCAAATTAAAAAATGGGGAACATTAATTCTATTATCTATTATATGGGGAAGCTCATATATTTTGATTAAAAAAGGACTTACTGGATTAACAGCAGTTGAATTAGGATCAATTCGAATAATGATCACCACATTAATAGTAGCGCCTTTCGGCTATTCGAAGATTAAATTTATCCCTAAGAATAAACTTAAATGGGTATTGTTTTCTGCATGTGTTGGTTCTTTTTTTCCTGCATATTTATTTGCATTTGCAGAGACACAAATTTCAAGTTCTGTAACAGCAGTAATGGTTTCGCTTACTCCCTTGTTTACTTTATTAATTAGTATAGTCGTTTTTTCTACAGCCTTTATTAAAAGACAACTATTAGGAGTAGTTATAGGTTTTATTGGGATAATTATATTAGTCTACAATGAACTTCTAATATCTTCATACAATTTACTATTTGTATCATTTGTAATTATTGCAGCATTCTGTTATGCAATAAATGCTAACATTTTAAAATACAAATTACCAGGGATTCCTGCTATAGCTCTTGTATTTATGAGTTTTGTTTTTCTTTTTATCCCCGCTTTAATTATTTTAATTTTATCTGACTTCCCTATTTCAGACTTTATGTATGATTCAGATATAATCGAGTCAATTATATATATATTTATCCTTGCCTTATTTGGAACAGCAATAGCAAAAACAATGTATATTAAATTACTTGAAATTTCAACACCTGTTTTTTCAGTTTCAACAACTTATTTAATGCCAATAGTAGCTATTTTTTGGGGACTTTTAGATGGTGAAGAATTTAAATTAATTCAGGTACTAGGAACATTAGTTATTTTAGTAGGGGTTTACTTAGTGACAAAAAAAAAGGGAGCTTAATAGCTCCCCTGTTTTTTATTCAAAGTCCGAATCGGAAACATCAACATTTAGTTTAATTGACTTAGCGTTTAAATTCAATCCACCCGGGATAGGAATTGATGGTGTAACCAAGTTTATCGACATAGGGAAAAGAATCCCTTCAACATCCTGATAATTACTATAATAGTTTTCAGTGACTATACTATTACCTTCAACTTCTTGGGTTTGGACCTCTTTTAACTTTAACCCAGTTTCAATAGAATAAAATAATGACTTTGAGTCTGAAACTTTTATTTCATATGAAGGCTCACCATTTACTTCGCTCTTCCCAATTAATTCTATAGTAGAATAGTCAAGATTAGTTTCAGTAAATAATGCAGCACTTGCTATAGCTTCTTCTAGTTCTGCACCTGTTATCTCCATTTTCTGCCCCATAACCTCCATAAAACCAGATGATTGGTTTACAACAATTTTTTGAGACTGTCCCATCACACTAATAGTAGTTACAGATTGATTTTTGTTACTCTTTAAAGTATATAGATCAAAAGGATTACCCATAATATCAGCACTATATGTCTCTTCAATTGATGTAACAGAATTTAATTTATCAAGACCTCCAATTGCATTAATATAATTGTTGATTATACTTGTAGCGGATACACTGTCATCAACACTGTAATC
>VFGW01000012.1 GCA_009392295.1 SAR202 cluster bacterium | reverse complement strand
TCAAACTCTAGAATAGTAGGTCTTATTTGATTATTTGAATTTAATTAAAGATTAAACAAAAATCTTATATTTATCCACCGAGAAGGAAATGTTATTATCAATAAGAGTTTTGAGTAGGGAAGTTAATTAGAAATGAACTTCTTATAAGAATAATAATTGAGGAGTATTAGATGCCAAATGAATTAAATACAGAGAACTCAATTGTAACAATTATCATAGAAATGACTTATAAAGAAGATGTGCAAATTATAAAAAAAATTATAAAAGAAGAATCAGGAACTTTTACAGTTTCTAAAGTAAACAGATTTGAGTTTTTTCTAAATGAAGATCAACAAAAAGCAACAATAATTGAAACGTTCGAAGATGGTGATATTTTTGATGAGATTGCTGAAAAATTATTAGAAATTTCTGTGAATCCAAAATTACTAGATATATTTGAGATCAAGCAAATAGTTGTATTAGGTAAAGTAAGTTCTGATTTTAAAGAAAAGATCAGGTCACTTGGTGCAGATTTTAGAGATACTGTAGGAGGATTTTCCACCGATACAAAAATACCTGTGGTTCCTGATCCTGGATTAATTTATGGGGTTCATACTTACGGTGATATTTACAAATATAGTTCATTAATTCGTGATTCAAGTTGAATAACTCAGAACTTTGCTCAATATCTATTTCTGAAGTATCTGAGTTGATTCGTAAAAAGGACTTATCTCCTACTGAACTTTTGGAAGCTCATTTAAGACGTATTGAAAATATTAACGGAAAGTTAAATGCTTTTATTACCGTAATGGCTGAGCAGGCTCGAAAGTCCGCACGTTTGATTGAAGATCAGATACAAAAAAATAACCATATAGGACCATTACAGGGAGTTCCAATAGCACTAAAAGATTTGTTTAATACCCAAGGAATTCGTACTGCATCTGGATCTGTTGTGATGAGAGATTTTATTCCAACAACTGACTCTGCAGTTGCTGAAAGGTTAAGGCAGGCTGGTGCGATAATTATAGGCAAGCTTCAGATGGATGAATTCGCCATGGGGGCTACAAGTGTTAACCCTCATGATGGTGCCTCTAGGAATCCATGGAATCTTAATTGCATTACTGGTGGGTCTAGCGGTGGTTCAGCTGCTGCTGTGGCAGGAAGACTTTGTATGGGTTCAATGGGTAGTGATACAGGTGGATCTATTAGAGTCCCAGCTACGTTTTGTGGAATTGTTGGTTTTAAGCCAACATTTGGATTAGTGAGTAGGTATGGTGTTTTACCAGTTAGTTGGACTTTGGATACAGTAGGCCCAATGACTAGAACGGTTCGAGATTCTGCTTTAATACTTAATGCTGTAGCAGGTCATGATTCTAGAGATAGATCAACCAGTACTTTACCTGTAAAAGATTTTTTAGTTGACATAGATAAAGGAATTAAAGGAATTCGTATAGGAATTTTAGAAGAAGCTTTATCCGCAACTATTGAACCTGAAATAGGTGAAATATTTAAAAAAGTCGTGATCAAATTAAAAGATATGGGTGCATGTGTAGAAGATGCTTCTATATCTCTTTTAAAACCTACTAAATTTTTAAATATTATTATGCTTACGGAATATGCTACCGTTCATGAAGAAGTTTATAGAAGCCAAGGTAATCAAATTGGTCAGCAAGCCCGAAATGCAATAGAAGATGGACTTTTAATCAGGGGGATTGATTATTTAAAAGCTAATCAAGAATTTAAAAGTTTTAAAGAAGATGCTGCTTCAATTTGGGATAGTTATGATATTTTAATTGGACCCACTGAACGTATTACAGCTCCAACTATTAAAGATGCTTCAGAAAATAAAGGTAACAAAACTCAAATTCCCACTT
Source organism: SAR202 cluster bacterium (assembly GCA_009392295.1). Taxonomy (GTDB): domain Bacteria; phylum Chloroflexota; class Dehalococcoidia; order Lucifugimonadales. Next base: position 151,446 of record VFGW01000012.1, on the reverse strand, counting down.
TATCTAGCTTGGTAAAATTTTTTAATATTACTGGTTCACCGTCTTTGACAGTACCATGTGGTTTTACTTCTAATGGAATGCCTGTTGGAATGCAAATTGCAGCATCAGAATTTAATGATTCTTTAGTTTTAAGGGTAGCTAATGCTTATGAATCAGCTACAAAATGGCACATGCGTTTACCATCAATGTTATAGTTGTTTCAAAAATATAAATTTAGTAGAGGGGAAATATGTATATCACCGATATTAAAGCTTTTCCAGTTTGGATTGGAAGCCGAAATCAGCTGTTGGTTAAAGTGGAGACTAATGAAGGGATTTATGGCTGGGGGGAATCAGGTTTCTCGAGTAGGGAACTCGGGGTAAAGGGAATTATAGATCATTACAGAGAATGGTTAATTGGAAAAGATCCATTTAAGAGAGGGGCTTTATGGCAAGAAATGTATCGAAGTCAATATTTTGAGGGTGGTAGAACTTTAACTGCAGCAATTTCATCGATAGATATTGCATTACATGATATTGTAGGTAAAAAATTAGGTGTGCCCGTTTATGATTTATTAGGAGGAAAACATCGTGATTGGGTTCCAACTTTCGCTACTGGAAACGGGAGTTCTGCTAAAGAAATGGTTGATTCTGCAAAAAAAATGATTATGGAAGGCTTTAATTGTTTCAGAATACATAGATCTTATAAATATGAAATCAAAGAAGGCATTTATGAACCAAGGGAATCTATTTCAGAGACTGCAGAAGGTTTAATTAAGGTAAGGGAAGCAGTTGGGAATAAACCTGTGATTGGTATTGATTATCATCATAGATTGTCTGTAGCTGAAGCTGCTTCTTTTTGTCAAATGCTGCCTTCACACACTTTAGATTTTATAGAAGAGCCTATCCGTGATGAAACACCAGAAGCGTATGAATCTTTGAGAAGATTAACAAATATTCCATTTGCTATAGGGGAAGAATTTTCTTCAAAATGGCAATTTTTGCCATATATTGAAAAAGGTTTAACAAACTATGCAAGAATCGATATTTGTAATGTGGGTGGATTTACTGAATCTATGAAAGTTGCAGGATGGGCAGAAGCTCATTATATTGATTTAATGCCACATAACCCTCTTGGTCCTATATGTGTTGCTGCAACGTCACATTTAGCAATGGCTACTCCAAATTTTTCATGGTTAGAAATAAGAGAATCTGCTGGAGAGAGTACGGGGTTTTATTCTAAAGAAATTTTTCCTATACAGCCAGAAATTATTCCCGGGAAAGTTACAGTCCTTAAACAACCTGGATTAGGTGTTGATGTGGATGAATCTTCGTTAACAAAACCATTTCAATTTTCAGAAATACCACATTTAAAACGAAAAGATGGATCATTTACAAATTGGTAAAATTATTCTCAATTATTTCTTTGTTATTTTTATTAACTGCTTGTAGTAATCAGGAATATACTAGACTGGAATCTATTCGCCCGACACCTGATATTGGATCTTCTTCAGTCCAAAAAACTTCAGATAAAGTAGTCGATGTTCAAGCTACTACTGTTCCAAACCTAACTTCATCTAGGTTTGTTGTCGCTAGTCCAACTCCGACTCCGACTGTGCTTCCAATTGAAGTTAATGTTAAGTTGAAAAATTTTTTAATTAAAAATTTGGGCCCGTATGATTCAAAATCATCCACATTTGGTGACATTAAATTTGACACTAGATTTTCAAATTTTGTTTTTAGTGAATTTGGTAGAGTACATCTAAAAGGACAGTCAGGTGAATATTATAATCCTACATTTGAATTTAAAGTGCCATCAGATACGAAGATAATTTCTCCAATTAAAGGTGTTATCTCATACATAGATTGGCAATCTTCGGAATCAGATTGGGAAATTCATATCAAGCCAACATTAGAATCTGATTGGACAGTTGGAATTGATCACATAGTTAGTATTGATTGTGAACGACCTGCATTAACTGGAAAAATATGTAATAAACAATTAACCATTAATGGAGAACAGATAAAAATAGGCATGCTAGTAAATGAAAATGATACTCTTGGTTATGCTGGGAATTGGTCTGATTATGAAAATATTGGTATTAATGGGAGGACAGAATTAATGGTTTTTAAATATTTAGAGGGTTATAAAGGGGTTATGAACTATTGTCCAACTTTGTATATAGATGAAAAAATGAAGGATGGATTGATTTCTACAATTTCTGAATTGATGAATAGTTATGAGAAATGGATAGGAAAAGATTCCATATATGATGAAGATACAATGATCGCGCCTGGGTGTATATATAGAGGAATTAAGGAAATTGATGGCGCAATCGAACTAATTGATTAAGGTTTTATGTGTATTTCGAAATTATATTTCATTAGGTTTAAACAATTGGGAATTAAATTATTTAAAAATTGAAATTTCAGAGTCCAATAAAATTTATTAGAAATTGTGTTACTTTAATATATTCAGGTTGGTTTATTTATATTGGGATTATGCATTTTGCCGATCCAGGTTATTTTGAGCCTATAGTTCCTCAAATACTTGGAAATCCAAAATTCTGGGTGTTTATAAGTGGTTTTTTTGAGATTTTGCTGGGTTTAATATTAATTCCTATTTATTCCAGAAGAGTAGCAAGTATATTTTTTGTTTTTTTTCTGATTTTAGTATATTGGGCTAATATATATATGTGGATTAATGATATTCCAATAGGTGGAAAATTATTATCTGATACTGAGCATGTTTTTCGAGGTTTAATTCAAGTTTTATTGATATTAATTGTGATGTGGATTGGTCAACCTTATAGAAAATATTTTCAATATATTTGTAGTAATATGAAAAAATGAAATAATTAGTCGAAATTATATTTTACTAAGTTAGGATTAATTTGAGAAATTTGTGTTTCTCCGCATCCAGCCATTGCCAGATCTATTTCTTCGCGAAGTATTCTTAGGATGTCTTCAACTCCTTTTTGTCCATTTGTTGATAAGCCCCATAACATTGGTCGACCAATTAATACAGCTTTAGCTCCTAATGAAATTGATTTAATTACATCCATTCCTCTTCTAATACCTGAATCTAAGTAGAGTTCAAAATCTCTACTAACCACATTTTTAATTTTAGGTAAAGCAGAAATCGAAGATTGTATTGAATCGGTAACTCTACCACCGTGATTAGAAACAATGATTCCATTGACTCCGATTTCTTCAAGATTTTTGGCGTCTTCAGGAGAAATAATACCTTTGATAATTAGTGGTAGATTAGTTATTTCACGGATCCATTTGATAGTATTGTAGGTGATTGTAGCCATGGATTCTTGACCTTTTAAAGATATATTTTGTATCAATCCAGGATAATTAATTAAGTTAGCTCCCCAAGTATAATCTTTTAATTTTAAATTATTCCTTTGATCTCTTTCTCTTCGATCAGTTCTTTCTCCATCTACTGTTAAACATATTGCACTGTAGCCTGCATTTTGTGCTCGTAAGATTAAGTCTTTTGTAACTTTTTTATCGTAATGGTATATTTGAAACCAATGTTTTTGAGTGGTGTTTTTAGTAACTTCTTCTAAAGTGTAGCCACTATTAGTTGGGACTATGTTGATTGTTCCTGCTGTTTCAGCTGCTTTAGTGCTGCCTAGGACACCTTCTTCATGGAAATTACGTTGCCCAGCAACAGGAGCTATTATTACAGGCAATTGAATTTTTTGACCTAAAACAGAGGTTGTAATATTACGGTTTTTAATATCTATCATTCTTCGAGGTATGACTTGGACTTTTTTAAAATCATTCGTGTTCATTTCAATAGTTAATTCGTCACTAGCCCCACCTTCAATATAGTCCCACAAAGGTTTTGGTAATATGGATTTTGCGCTTAGATAATAATCGTGAGTATTAATTTTTTTCATTTTGTTTATCTTAAAATTGTTTACTATCAGAAAGTTTATAGTCATATAATAGCATGGTAGTTTTTTTGTAGAAACCAAAGGAATTATTGAGAACATTCTAGAAGTTAAAATAAGTAAATATTTTTGAATTAAGTACATTAAAATATACTATAAGTACAGAAAAAATTTTATTGTGTACAAGTAGGTTTTTATATAAATAAATAATTTTATACTAGTATAAAATAAGTATAAAAATTTGTTAATGTACAGTTATATTAATATTTAGTACAAAAAAAAACTAATTTGGTACAAATACTATTTCTAATATTTTTTAATTTATATGAATTTTTTAAAGATATTTTGGCTTGTGTGTGTGTTATACTTTCCCAAATATAATATCTTTAAAATTAATGCGATTTTACATGAGGTTTTTCTTTAGGACTGAGATGGAGTGAATTAGATAAATGTCGGAATATTATTTAAATTTTTTAGTCATTGCACTATTAGTTTTGTTGCCTATTGTGATCATTAGATTTATTAAGGAAAATACAGGATTATTGACTAAAAGAATTCATAGTATTTTCGCAACTATTCTTTTGATTTTCGTATTATATATTGTTTTATATATTGCTTTAACATTTATTTAATTTTTATTAAATTTAAAGATTTTATATAAGTAAATGAATATGAGTTGTAGTAAACAAAATTGTAAGTGTGATCCATGTGGGTGTGAATTTTTTAGTAACTAAAAATGATGTTTACCAAGGTTTAGTTGATTTAGGGATCAAAACAGGTGATTTGTTAATGGTTCATAGCTCTTTGAGTGCTATTGGTTTAGTAGAAGGAGGCTCAAAGACAGTTGTAGATTGTTTGCTTGATGTTATTGGCCAACAAGGCACTTTGGTTGTTCCTACTTTTACTTATCCTTCTGCATTTCCTGATTCTGCAAATGAAAAATGGGTATTTGACCCAGAAAGCGCCAATTCAGGTGTAGGTTCGATAACTAATGAAGTTATTAAACGATCAGATTCTAAACGTTCGATTCATTTGTGGCATAGTATTTCAGCTATTGGTGCACTTGCGCAACAAATTGTTTCCCAGGGTGGTAATTCTGCTTGGGATTTTAAAAGTCCTATGGGATGGTTGTTAAATAATGGAGCATCAGTGCTTTTACTTGGTGTTCCGTATCAAAATTTGACGGCTATACATGTTTGGGAGATTGAATTTGAAGTAAATTATAGGCTTGATTATTATATTGAACGTCGTGTTAGAGAATCTAATGGGAATTTGAAACCATTGTTTAGTCGAGTTTATAGTCCTAAAAAAAATCATCCAGGTAGTGATTTTAATCGATTAGGAGAAAAACTTGAGTTTTTGAAAAAAGTAAATAAAGGATCAATTGGGAATGCTATTGCACGTTTTTTTAGTGCTGAAGACGCTTATTGCTTAGCTCATGAAATGTATAAAGTAGATAAAAGTTGTTTTCTTAAGAAGGATAATTTAGTTACACAATTGACATTTGGTAAGACAATAAATAATGGAAAAGGTGAACAGTGTGTAGTGTGTTAAAACTATATATTTTTTGAAATTATTTTGGCGGAATAAAATTTAAAAAGGAATTAATAATGTTTGAATTTTCAATTTTCAATTTTGCACAAATTAGTAATGAAATATTAGCTATGATCGGGACTTTTTTGTTAACCAGCGTAAAGTCAAAATCAAGAATGTATGGATTTATGATATTTTTATTCTGTAATATTCCTACAGTATATTTGTTGATTGTTTCAGAATTGTGGTGGATTTTAGCTACTTTACCAGTATGGTGTTTTTTAAGTATTAGAGGTTTAATTAATAATTACAGAGAAGTTGTTTCAAACAAAACGTAATATTTTTGTTTATAGAGTTATTACAAGAATCAAATTAGAGGTGAATTATAATGTATGGCACTATTTTTACAATGAATGTGAAAACGGGTCATGAAGATCAATTGTTAGAAATTTTTAATTCTAGAGAGGATAAACCTTCTGGAGGAATAGCTTGGTTTTTAATGAATCCTGATATCGAACGTGACTGGATTGGAGTTGCAGTTTTTGAAAGTAAGGAAGCGCATTTGGCAAATTCGAATAATCCTTATCAACATGAGATGTTTCTAAAAATCATGGAACATCTTGATTCAGAGCCAACTTGGGTGGATGGAGAATATATTTCTTATTGGACTGAGGGGTATCAATCAAAATGACAAATTTAAAGGTAGCTTCGCAGAAGGATATTCAAAACTTTAAATCAGTTTCGGACCCTAGAATTTCTTTAGATGGCGAAAATGTCGTTTTTGTTAAATCAACTAAAGATGGAAAAAATATTTGGTTGGCTTCAACAAGAAATGGAGGATTAAAACAGCTTACAACTGGCGCAGGAGCAGATGAAATACCTAGATGGTCTCCTGATGGTAAAACATTAGGATTTGTTTCTAATAGAAATTCAAAAAATGATGTTTATACTGATGATTGGCAAATCAAAACTCGTTCATCCTCAAAAGAATCACAGATATATCTTTTGCCAATGGATCATGGTGAAGCTATGCAGTTAACTAGTGTAGCTAATGGGATTGTGAAACCTCGAAATTTAGATGCATTTGTATGGTCAAATGATGGTAGAAAGATAGCATTTTTAAGTACTGATCCTTTTACAGAAGAGGAAGAGAAGCGTTTTCAAAATAAAGATGATGCTTTTGAATTTGAAAAAAACCCAAAATATACAAGGATATATGTAATTGATTTAGAAACTAGAGAGACAACTTGTGTTTCGCCTAAAGGATTACATGTTTGGGAATTTTCTTGGTCTCCAGATAATACCAAATTTGTAGTAATATCTTCAGAATTTCCATATGAAAGCTCTTGGTTTACAAGCTGCAAATTGGTAACTTTTTCAGGAAATTTTGAAAAAAACTCTGTAGTACTTCATCAATCAAAACGTCAAATTGCTATGCCTAAATGGTCTCCAGATGGAAATAAAATTGCATTTCTTTCTTCAAATTATAGTGATAGAGGAAGTGTTGATGGAGATCTTTTTACAATTTCGTCTGATGGAGAGGATTTTAATCATGTAACTTTAGGTAGTAAATTTAGCGTGCGGAATTTTACATGGGACCCTGACTGTTCTAGGATTTTTACTACATGCTCTGATCAAGGAGGTATGAGTTTTATTGAAATTGATTTGATTTCAAATGAACAAAAGTATTTTTGGAATGAATTAGCTTCAATTTCTGATGATTGTATTTTTGACAATTCAAGGACTCGGTTTCCTGTTCTTAGAGAGGATATCTCAAATTCCAAGGATATTTGGATTGTTGAGAAAAAATCAGAAGAATTAAACTGGAATCAGTTAACAAAAATAAATCCCCAATCTGAGAGTTTTTTAGTTCCTAAAATGGAATCAGTGAGATGGAAAAGTACTGATGGCAAAGAAATTCAAGGTTTATTGTTATATCCACTAAATTCTGAAGAAACTAGTGGTAAATATCCATTATATGTAATGGCACATGGAGGTCCTACTAGCTCTGTAATTCCCAATTATGCACTAGGTAGATGGTACAATTTGCTATCTAATGGAATTGCAGTTTTTGCACCTAATTTTCGAGGTAGTACAGGGTTTGGTTTAGATTTTGCAGAAGCAAATATAGGAGATCTTGGCGGAATGGATTGGCAAGATATAAATTCAGGTATTGATTTTTTAATTACTAGAGGTATTGCAGATCCTGACCGTTTAGGTATTGGAGGTGGTAGTTATGGGGGTTTTATGACAGCTTGGGCTGTAACTCAGACTTCTAGATTTAAAGCTGCTGTTGCTCGTGCGGGGATATATGATTGGCGTGCTTTTCACGGTAAGACATATATTAATGGTTGGGAAGTTGTCCATTTTGGTGGGTCTGATTTTTCTGATGTTATTGAATTATGGGAAAAATTTTCTCCTATAAATTTTGTAAAAAATGTTACAACACCAACTTTGATTTTGCATGGAGAATTAGATTTGACTTGTCCGGTCGAGGGAGCTTACGCTTTTCATAGGTCTTTAAAAGATTTGAATGTTGAGACTGAATTAGTAGTCTATCCTAGAGAAGGTCATGGGACTGAAGAGAAAATTCATAAATTGGATGAAAGACAACGCCATGACAATTGGATTATTAATCGCCTTGTATAATTTAAAAGAGAAATAATTTCTCAAATTTTTTAAGAGGATTTTATGTCAATTACTTGGGCTATAACTATTATTTTGTTTATCTTGTTTTTAATCTCATTTCGTAGTAGATCTAACTTAATGAAATTAAAAAAGAGAGAATATTCCTTAAAATTGACAATTTGCATTATTATCATATCTTTATTTATGATTTATACGGTTTCTGAATATTTGAGTAATCATCTTTTTAACTAATAACAAAGTCGATTTTTGTAAATAAATATTTCTAAATAGAGAGGTTTTTTCATGAGTTTAACTGTAAATCAATTGGGAGAGACAGGAATTAATGTTACACGTTTAGGTTTTGGGGCTATGGAATTTCGTAAAAACACGAAGTATTTTGATTATGTTCCTGAAAAAGAGGCCAATACGATTTTGAATATGGTCCTAGATGCAGGAATAAATTTCATTGATACTTCAATTGATTATGGAGAAAGCGAAGAATTAATTGGGAAATCGATTTCTCATAGACGATCAGAGTTTGTTTTAGCTACAAAATGTAGTTGTCCTGTTGGAATGACTATTACTGGTGGTGGGAAGGATCATGTATATACTCGAGATAGAATTGTTGCTGGGATTAATCAAAGTCTTAAGAGGATGAAAACTGATTATTTGGATTTGGTTCAACTGCATGGCTCTCCTTCTATTGATGTAATAAATGAATTGGAAGTTATTGAAACATTAAATGACGTTAAAAAAGAAGGAAAAATAAGATTTATAGGAGTTTCAACTTCTTTACCTATGTTGGCTCAGTTTATTAGTCTTGGATTTTTTGATGCTTTTCAGATTCCTTATTCTGCTTTAAATAGGACACATGAAGATTGGATTTCAAAATCATTTAATGCAGGTATTGGGACAATAATTCGTGGCGGCGTCTCAAAAGGAGAATTTGTTAGTAAAGGTTTATTGAAACAAGAAGCATCGTGGCGAGAAATGTATAAGACACAGTATCATGAATGGGATTATTTTACTCAAGCAGGTTTAGATGATTTATTGGAAGAGGGAGAGTCTAAAACTAGTTTTTTACTTAGATTTACTTTGTCACATCCTGAATTAAATACAACTATAGTCGGGACTGCAAATCAACAACATTTTAAGGATAATATCGCTACTGCAAATAAAGGTATTTTGTCGGAAGAAATTTATTTAGAAGCCAAAAAAAGATTAGATCTTATAGGTATTTCACCTAGTAAATGATTTAGCTATTTACCTTAACGCTATACAATTTATCAAATTTTTAGAATCTATTATTAATTCACGATATATTAATAGGCTAGAGAGTCTCTCTAGCCTATTGTTTTGATAGTATTTATTCCAAATCAATTGGTTGTGGGGTTGTACGTAAGTATGGCGTTACTTCTGTAAATCCCTTAGGGAAAAGATCTGGAATGTCTTCTGTTTTTATAGTAGGTAAAACAACGCAATCTTCACCTTGTGTCCAATTTGCTGGGGTAGCGACTTTTTGAGTTGCAGTAAGTTGAAGAGAATCAATTACCCTCAAAACTTCAGCAAAATTTCTTCCAGTTGACGGAGGATAAGTTAGTGTTAATTTAACAGTTTTATCTGGTGCAATTACGAATAAAGTTCTTACTGTATGGGTATTACTTGCGTTTGGATGAATCATGTCATACAAATCAGCTATTTTGTTATCTTGGTCAGCAATTAATGGGAAATTCACATCAGCATTTTGTGTGGAGTTAATATCTTGAATCCATCCTTTATGAGATTCAAGAGGGTCTACACTTAATGCAATTGCTTTCACGTTTCTTTTGTCGAATTCTTTTTTCAAATTTGCTACTTTGCCAAGTTCGGTAGTACAAACTGGAGTATAATCAGCTGGATGAGACATTAACAATGCCCAACTATCTCCAATCCAAGAATGAAAATTAATTTCGCCTTCAGTAGTTTTTGCTGTAAAATTTGGAGCTATATCTCCTAATTTGATACTCATTTTTTTCTCCTTGATTATTTAAATAAAAAAAACCCGTTCAATTTTCTGAACGGGCAACTTTAATTGGTTGATTATGAATTATAAACGTTATTAGAAGCCCTAAATAGGGCAACTACACAAATGAAACAAATCGTCTTTATATCTAATCAACATTTCTAAATGATAAAATAGTTAATTGCTATAGTCAATTATTCTATTTTATTAATTGTAAATTGGAAAATGTAAATGAGTGAAAATTTTATACGGAGATATGATGTTGACTCAGTAAGAGTTTTAGCAATATTTTTATTGATTGTTTATCATTCAGTTATTGGATTTCAGCCTTGGGGTAAGGATGTATATTTTATTGTCAACAAAGACTTTTTAGAATCTATTTGGTTGATTATGATGGCAATAAATATTTGGAGAATACCTATCTTATTTGTTGTTTCGGGAATGGGTGTTTATTTTGCGATGCGACGTAGGACAGCTTGGCAATTGATAGGAGATAGAGCGTATAGAATTTTTCTGCCTTTTTGGTTTGGAGTGTTTTTTATAGCTCCAATACATGAATATTTATTCTATGTATATAACGAAAAAATATATGAATATACACCAACTTTTGGTCATTTATGGTTTTTGTTTAATATTTTCATTTACATTTTATTTTTACTTCCTGTTTTTATATATTTTAAAAAATTTCCTGGTAATTTCATATTCAAATCAATTAGATATTTAATATCAAAACCTTTTGTGATTATTCCAGTTTTTTCACTTCCAATAGTTATTGAAGTTCTATTGTTACAGCCTAAAACTTTTGAAGGTTATATATTGGAACCAGGGCATGGATTTATTTTAGGTTTGCTATGTTTTTTGAGTGGATTTATTTTTGTATCTTTAGGTAAAGATTTTTGGATTAGTGTCCAGAAAGCAAAGTTTTTAAGCTTGGTGTTATCGATTTCTTTTTATCTAATACGAATCCTTGTGCTTTTGGAAAGCGAATTTAAAGAGGACTATTCAAATTTATTTCTTGCAATTGAATGCTCAACTTGGATGTTAACAATATTTGGTTTTGCTGCCACATATTTTAATAGACCTTCGAAAGCTTTATCTTATTTGAGTAGTGCAGTATATCCTGTATATATTTTTCACATGATTGCACAGTATTCTTTTTCAATATTGATTTTTCCTATTGGAATACCTGCATTAATAAAATATTTAATATTAGTTACGGCTACCATCGGAGGTAGTTTCTTACTATATGAAATTTTCAAAAGAATTCGGTGGGTTAGAATTTTAGTTGGGATATCAAGGTAATTATTTTTTATAGGTTACTTAAAAATTGAAAAATTCTATCAGAATGTCCAGGCAGGTTTCCTTCGTGTGCGTAATCTGGATAAACTACCACTTCTTTTTTAGAAGTAATTTTATTATATGCAGCAAATTGAGTTGAAGGCGGACAAACAGTATCTAAAAGGCTAATTGCCATTAAAACTTCACCTTTTATTCGAGGGGCTAAATGGTGGATGTCTATGTAACCAAGTTTTTCGAAAATTTTTTTTTCTGAATCATGAAGTGGATCAAATTTTCTGAAATAATCATGCAATTCAAAATATGCATTTGAGTTATTTACAGCTTGGTCAAGTTCCCAAACTCTTTTGTAGTCTGATAGAAATGGTAAAACTGGAGCAATCATTTTAATTTCAGGGATTAACGAGCTACAAGCAATACTTAAACCACCACCTTGACTTCTTCCTGTAACTCCTATTCGATTTTTATCTACATTTGGAAGATCCATAATGATTTTTGTTAGTAAGGCGGTATCTAAAAATATTTGTCTGAATAATAATTTTTTAGGATCATTTTCGCTCAAACCTCTTATTATATGTCCTCTTAAAGTATTTCCTATAGTATTTCCTAAATCTTGAGAAGTACCTCCTTGGCCTCTGCAATCTAATGCTGCTACAGTAAATCCTTGTGCAACAAATGCTAACTTATTATCGTCAGACCAATCTCCTGAACTTCCTTGATATCCATGAAAAATTATTACTGCTGGGTTAGGCTTGTTTATATCTTTTGGTTGGAGTAGTTTTGCATGTATTCTAGCATTTTCGGTTCCTGTGAAATATAAATCTGAGCAATTTGCAAAAGAGGTTTCAAAAGTTGATTTTTTGATTTCAACTTTTGTGTCGATTTTTAGTAATGAATTTAAACTATCATCCCAATAGGCATCAAAATCTTCTGGTATAGGGTTGGTTCCTGTGTATTTTCTCAATTGATCTATATGCATATCAAATAATGGCATTTCAGGTTCCTTTCTAACTTGTTTATAGATGAGATTTTAATACAAAAATGAAATTCAATAAAGGATATTGTTGTAATAAAAGTATATAGAAATATTATTTTGAACTATTGACTAATAAAAATACTTAGTATATGCTTATTAAAAAATTTAGCAGAGGTGTATTAAAATTGTTAATGTATAAATCTTATCCGGTTTTGTTTCTGGTTTCTCTTTCTCTTTTTCTTTTAATTGCTTGTTCAGGTAGGCCAACACAAAAGACACCTGTTTCAACTGAAAATAAAGAATCCACGACTACTTCTGTAGAATCTAAAGATTCTGGAGTATTAGTTATTTATTCGGGACGTAAAGAGTCTTTAGTGGGCCCAATTATTGAACAGTTCAAAGATGCGACTGGGATTGATGTTAAAGTGAAATATGGAAAGACTGGTGAAATCGCTGCTACGATTTTAGAAGAGGGTGATAAATCACCTGCTGACGTTTTCTTTGCTCAAGATCCTGGTGGTTTAGGAGCTATTGCCAATGCTGATATGTTAAAAATTTTACCAGATTCTATTCTTGATAAAGTGCCAAGTTGGGCTGTTTCAGGAGAATCTTTGTGGGTAGGCATATCAGGTAGAGCTAGAGCAGTTGTATATAACACTGAAAATGTTGATCCTGCTGATTTACCTGATACTTTAGAAGGATTTACAGATCCAAAATGGAAAGGTCGAATTGGTTGGCCTCCAACAAATGGATCTTTCCAGGCTATGGTTACTGCTATGAGAGTAAAGTGGGGTGAGGAAAAAACACGTGAATGGTTAAAGGGAATTCAAGCGAATGAACCAATTGTTTATCCTAAGAATACTCCTACTGTAGCAGCTGCAGGAGCCGGAGAGATTGATGTAGGATTCGTGAATCATTATTATTTGTATAGATTTTTAGCTTCTGAAGGTGATGAGTTTGGTGCTCGAAATCATTACTTAGAAGGAGGCGGTCCAGGAAGTTTAGTTTTGGTTGCCGGAGCAGGTATTCTCAAAACCGGTAAAAATCAAGATAATGCAGAGAGATTCTTGAGTTTTATGTTGTCTAAGGTTGCTCAACAATACTTTGCTGGACAAACTTATGAATATCCTGTAGTTGAAGGAGTCAAGGTCAGTAGAATTCTAGTGCCTATTGATGAAGTTACTAAAGTCGAAATTGATATGGCAGATTTAGAAGATTTGAAAGGAACTCAAGTATTATTACGTGACCTTGGATTAATTAACTGATGTTTTTCAACTGTTATTTTAGTACTATAAATCCTAGTTTTCTGGGTACTAAATAACATTCCATTATTTATTAATAGGTGGCAGATTTAGTGAATTTATTTTCAGCCAATAAAAATTCCTATCGTATGCCACCTATTTTATTTGTTTTTATTACTCTGTTTGTAGCTTTAATTATGGTAATTCCTTTACTTTACTTATTATTGCGAATAACCCAACTGTCTTTAGACGATTTGTTAGTCTTGGTAAGTAATAGGGCTTTTCAGACGCTAACTCGATCATTGGTTTTAATGATTTGTGTGACGACTCTATCTTCCATGATTGCTATTCCTTTAGCCTGGATTACAGCTAGAACATATCTTCCTTTTAGAAAAATTTGGATTATTTTAGTAATGTTACCTCTAGTTATACCCAGTTATGTTGGTGCATATTTGTTTTTATCAGTTTTTGGTCCCACTGGATTATTTCAAAAGGGATTGGAAGTATTATTTGAAGTTCAAAGATTACCTGATATCAGAGGATTATTTGGTGCAACAATTGTTTTGTCTTTACTTAGTTATCCCTATTTATTTATTACTTTGCGAGGGGCTATTTCAGGATTAGACATTTCAATGGAAGAATCTTCTAGAATCCTAGGACATAACAGCTTTTGGACCTTCATCAAAGTAACTTTACCTCAATTGAGATTTCCTTTTGTGTCAGGTGCATTATTAATTTCATTGTATACATTGAGTGATTTTGGGGCTGTCTCAATATTTAATTACAATACTTTTAGCTGGACAATTTACCAACAATACAATTCTTTAGTAGATCGTTCTATGAGTGCTTTGTTTTCAATAATATTTGTTTTATTAGCATTTTTAATAGTCTTAATAGAATTCAAAACTCGTGGATTTCAAAAATACTACCGGATTGGGAGTGGGATTTCACGTAAACCAAAACCAATTTCTTTAGGTTTTTGGAAGTTTCCTGTCTATCTATTTTTATTTGTGGTCATAGGATTTTCTTTGATTTTGCCAATATCGATGCTGTTTGTTTGGTTATTTAAAGGTATGTACTTTGGTGATTCAATTGTTTTTTCTTGGTCTCCAATTTTCAATTCAATTTTTGTTTCGGTTTTATCAGCATTATTAATTGTATTTTTTAGTTTCGCTACATCTATTATTCTTGTTAGGTATTCTTTAACTGGGAATAGATTTTTTGAATCTATAAGTTATTTGGGTTTTGTTTTGCCAGGCGTTGTAGTTGCAATTTCTGTAGTTTATTTTGCTGCAAATTATATAGGCATTTTGTATCAAACTACAGCAGTACTGATTTTAGCGTATGTAATTTTATTTTTCCCAGTTGCTTTAGGTGCTATTCGTTCTGTTTTATTACAAATTAATCCTAGGCTAGAAGACGCAGCTCATGGAATGTCACATAATTATTTTAGTGTTTTATTTAGAATCAATGTTCCATTGATGAAACCTGGTTTAATAATGGGATTTGCAATGGTATTTTTACTTGTTATGAAGGAATTACCTGTAACGTTGATTTTAGGACCTTTGGGTTTTAAAACTTTAGCCACAGAAGTGTGGTCTTTTTCTTCTGAAGCGTTTTTTGTAAGCGCAGCTGTGCCGGCTTTAATAATAATATTAATTTGCTCATTACCTATGTTAGTGATTATAATTTGGGATAAGAGAATTGGTGATTAACAAATGAGTTTATTAAAATGTTCATCTGTATTTAAAGCATTTGGTAATATTGAAGCTTTGTGTGATGTTTCAATAGATGTTAATCCTGGTGATATTTTAGCTGTAGTTGGAGAAAGTGGTTGTGGTAAGACTACTTTGTTACGAGCTATTGCTGGATTTGAAACGATTGATAATGGCGAGATTAATATCAAGGGACAAACCGTTTCATCCGATCAAATACACGTTTTACCTGAAAACAGGAATTTGGGAATGGTATTTCAGGAATATTCCTTGTTCCCACATATGAATGTTGAATCTAATATAATTTTTGGATTACGTTCTTATGATTCAGTTGAGAAAAAAAATAGAGTAAAAGAAGTTTTAGAATTGGTGCGATTACCAGGGTACGAGAATAGGTATCCACATGAATTATCTGGTGGTCAACAGCAAAGGATTGCATTAGCTAGGAGTTTAGCCCCAAACCCTACATTAATTTTACTAGACGAGCCATTTAGCAATCTAGATTCAGTTAATAGAGTAGATATGTTAAATGATCTTCAATCAATTATAAGAGATAGCCAAATAGCTACAATTTTGGTTACACATGACAAAGAAGAAGCTTTTTCTGTTGCTGACAGTTTAGCTGTAATGGTGGACGGTAAAATCAATCAATACGCAAAACCTAATGAAATTTATTTTTATCCTAAAAATTATAAAGTAGCAAAATTAGTTTCAAATGCTGAATTTATATCAGGGAATCTTAATAATGGGCTTGTGGATTGTTCGTTAGGTTCATTTCCTTATTTTGATTCAACTGGGAAAATGAATCCTGTATCTGAAGTAATCGTTATGATTAGATTTGGTGATTTTAGAGCAGTGTATGATCCTAACGGAAACTTTTTTGTATCTTCTATAGAATTTAAGGGTTCACATTATATTGTTACTGTAAAATCTTTTAGAAGTTCGACATATATTAAATCTATTGAATCATTAGATACGAATTTGGCTATAAATACTAAAGTTAACTTGGTACCTGTAAACCCGGATCCTTTATTGGTATTTCCAAAAAATCATTAAGAAAAGTGTTTAAAATTGTAAAAAAATTTATTTGATTAAAATATTTATAAATGTTAGTTTAAATTAATTAGGAGTGAAAAATGTCTAAAATTAAGCAAGCTAGATTATCTATGGCAATGGAAAATTATTTGCTTTCAATTTTCCGGATTCAAGAAGAAGGTGAAACTGTTACAATCACACAGTTGGCGGAACATTTAAAAACACTTCCAGAAGGTGAAGGATTGGGTACTTCTTTACCGTCTGTTTCTGCAATGCTTCGTAGGATGGAAAAGGAAGGTTTTATAGATATTGAGACTAAGAAAAAGATTATATCTTTTACAAGAAGTGGAATCGCAAATGCTGAAATAATAGTTAGGAAGCATAGACTAGCGGAAAGATTAGTTGTAGATTTGTTTGGTGTTGAATTATATAGAGCTCATACTGAAGCACATCTTTTGGAACATGCAATTTCTCCATATTTGGAAAACAAAGTTTTAGCAAAACTTGGAAATCCATCTATTTCACCATATGGATTTCCTATACCAGGCAGTAATTATGTTATAAATAAAAAGGCTATTCGTTTAAGTGAATTAGGTTCAGGGTTAAATTTTGTAATTGATAGAATCCCTGAAGATGATGAAAGTTTATTAAAATATTTAGTTGAAAACAATGTGGTGCCAGGCCAGGCGGGGATACTAAAAGATATAAATAAATCTACAAAAACAATTTCTATTCTTTGTGCAGCTAAGGAGTCTTTTTTTGGATTTGAAGTTGGGACGTTAATTTGGGTGATTCCTAGTTGATTTGAAAATTTTATTTACCTGAATTACAATTGACTTGTTTTTGGGGGATATAATGTTAAAGGGATCGAAAATTAGTCATCGACATTTAGTTTCTCATTTATTTCGCCGAGCTGGTTTTGGGGTTTCCGACAGAGACATTGGTAAATATTTGTATAAAAGTTACGAGGATATCGTTGATGAATTAATTGGTTCTGGAGATTTCATCGATTTCGAGGATGATGATATTCTTGAGAGATATTATGGTGAAAAAAATATATATACAGTCCCAGCTCGTAATATTTATAGAATGATCAATACAAAGAACCCTCTTCAAGAAAAAATTGCACTTTTTTGGCACCATCTTTTAGCTACTGGTTATTCAAAAGATTCTGTTCCTTGGTCTAGTGACCATCAGATCAATTTATTTCGTCGCTTTGGTTTAACGGATTTCAAAACAATTCTTGTTAAAATTTCTAAAGATCCTGCTATGATCTCTTGGCTAGATAACAATGAAAATCATGCAGGGGAACCAAACGAGAATTATGGACGTGAATTGTTGGAATTATTTTCTATGGGAGTAGGAAATTATACTGAAGAGGACGTGAAAAATTGTGCTTATTCTTTTACAGGATGGACTTTTACTCAATTAATTCCTTTATATCCGACAGGTCACTATTTACCAGATTTTGAGTTTTTAAGCCATGAGCATGAATATTCTATGAAAAAATTTTTAGGACATTGTGGCAGATTTAATGGAGAAGATGTAATTGACATAATTGTTAAGCAGCCTGCTACAGCTCGTTTCTTATGTAGGCATTTGTATAATTTTTTTGTTGCAGATGAAAAACAGGTGCCTGCTTGGAATACAGAACCACCGATTGATTCTAGTGCCATAAATGAATTAGAACATGCTTATTTTGAATCTAATGGTGATATTAGACATATTATAAAAACGTTGTTTAATTCAGATTTTTTCAAAAAATCTTTGTATAAAAAAGTGAAAAGCCCCACAGAGCTAATTGTAGGTGTAATTAAGTTAGTTGAAACGTATCGATTTCCTGAAATGGGTTTAACTGATTTGGTTTATGCAGGGACATATATGGGGCAACAACTTATTAATCCGCCAACTGTCGAAGGTTGGCACACAGGAATGGAATGGATT
Organism: SAR202 cluster bacterium; assembly: GCA_009392295.1. Lineage (GTDB taxonomy): Bacteria > Chloroflexota > Dehalococcoidia > Lucifugimonadales. The sequence continues at coordinate 133,190 of VFGW01000012.1, read as the reverse complement.
GACGGAGGGACATTGTCTGAAAGAATTAATTTTGTAACTGAACAATTTGTCGACACTCAAAAACCTGGAATTAAATTTATGTTAGAAAAGCTTTCTTTGAATTCAGGAAATTCTCAAAGTAATTATTTATTAGACCAATGTTTAGAAATAGTTGGATTGATAGATGTTAAAAATGAAACTAGAGAAGGAATTTTGTCGGATTTTATTTTAATGGAAAAATCTTTTTTTGGAGACAAAGATTCTGACGAATTTAAGGTTAATCGTGTAGCTAGAATGCTTCAATTAGTTTTATCTACAAGGGAATATCAGTTATGTTGAAATTTTGCATGTTTAACTTAAGGTGGAAATTTTATGAGTAGGCCGTATGCTTTACTTCGGGCAGGATTTCCATATTTTACTACTATAGGTGTTCGTCGTAATCAAAATGTTACTCATCCCACTGATATTGCTTTTGGGAAAAATGGTGAAATATACATAGTTTGTCAAATGCATATATCTCAAAATACAGGAATTGTTGTTTTAAATATTGAGGATGATTGCTTGGATTTTTTTAGTCTGCAAGGATCCAATTTTGGTCAAGCTAGATTTCCTGAGTGCATATTAATTGATGATAATGAAATTCTTTATATTTCCGATTCTGCTTTGAATAGAATTACTTTGCTTTCAAAAGATGGTGAATATATTAGTCATTGGGGTGAATTTGGTTCAAAAGAGGGACAATTGAACAGACCATCTGGTATGTCTTTTGATTCTAAAGGTAATATTTATATCTCTGACACCATGAACCATAGGGTTCAAAAATTTTCAAAAGATGGTGAATATATTAGCTGTATAGGTGTATTTGGGTCAAAAGATGGTGAAATGAATATGCCTTTTGGTATTAAGGTTGATGAATTGGATTATTTATATGTTGCCGATTGGCGTAATGATAGGATTCAAAAATTTGATTCTGATGGTAAATTTGTGATGAGTATTGGTAAATCAGGTGCTGGACGTGGAGAATTTAATCGTCCATCCGGGGTAGATGTTGATTTAGATGGTGATATTTATGTAGCTGACACAATGAATAACAGAGTCCAATTATTTAATGAGAAGGGTAGATACGTACAACGTTTTTTAGGTGATGCGACTTTGTCTAAATCTGCTGTTGAATTGATGCAAGTACAAAGTTTACCACTGAGGTTGAGGGATTCTGCAGATCTAGAATCACAGAAATGGTTGACGCATCCAAGGAGTGTAAAAATCAATTCAGATGGAATGATGTTTGTTCCAGATTATCATAGATATAGAGTGCAGATTTATAAAAAAGAAGCTTACCATTTGAAAGAAAGTCAATTAGCTCCTGAACAGAGGTCTCCAAAATTAAAAACGGTTTAGTTAATTATTTAGTATAACCAAAGGTTTTGTTGTCGGTAATTTTATTATCTTGTATATATTCGAAGTTAATATCTTCTCCAATACCAGGTAATTTTGGAACATGTACATAACCATCTTTGTCTAATGGTTCAAATGGAGTTTTAAACCATGGTGGCCCTATATCAAGATCTCTAAATGGGTGTTCCAGGCCTTTTTCATAATATGTTCCATCAATCCCCATGGCTGCAAGTACTTGCATGTTTGCTCCTTGTCCTCCATGTATTTCCATATTCATTCCAAAAGATTCTGCGAGATGAACTAATTTAATTAAAGCAGTTATTCCTCCTACTTCCCCGGCTCCACCTCGAAGCATATCACAGGCGCCAAATTTTGCCCATTCAGCTCTTGATTTGAAGCTGCCTTCAATATTTTCAGGACCTAGGATAGCAATATCAAGTTGATCGCACAACCAAATATATGAGGACATGCTATGCTCATTCATTGGTTCTTCTAACCATACAAAATTGAGTTTTTCGATTGCTCGGCCTAATTCTTTTGCTTCTTGTCTACTATAATGATGATGGGGGTCTAGCATTAAGTCTATTTCTGGACCTACAGCATCTCTTACGGCTTCACATGCTTCAATGTCTTTTTTTAAGCTTGGGGCCCAAGAAATTGGAGGACACCATAGGTGTAATTTAATTGCTTTATATCCTTTATCTACTAATTTTTTTGAAAAATTTGCATAATCTTCAGGAGAACTTAATCCTCCAGGTGTTTCATCTCCAGGCATAATACTTGCATAAGCAAGAATTTTTTTGCGATTACCTCCAAGCATTTTATATACAGGAATATTAAGATATCTTCCACATAGATCCCATAAAGCAATGTCTGCTGCAGCCATAATCATATCTGTGAGATTATGATTGAGTTTTTGAATTCTCCTAAATCTTTGCCAAATCTTTTCTCGATCAAATGCATCTTCACCCATCATTGCAGGCTCTATAACAGATTTGCATATTTCTTGTGAAACTCCACCAAAAGCATATCCTTCGGCACCGTTATCAGCTTTAATAGTTAATAATGTATTTTTAGATTCATGTTCTTTCCCCACACTCGGATGGCCTTCGAGGTCTCTCCAGACAGTTGTAGAATATCTGAAGGGAGTTGTTGTAACGCTAATGATTTTCATAGTAGCCCTTTCGCTATAAGAATTTGTTTAAGAAACTAACAACTTGATTGAAATATTCGATCTGATATACATGTTTGCCAGATGGTCTATAACATTTGAATTTATTAGAATTATTTCCTTTTTCATATGATGGTTTTACAATTTCCAGCAAGTCATCAACTCCAGTAGATGGCATATCTTCATCTTCAGTGGGTGCAATCATAATTAAAGGTCTTGGGTTAATACATGCTGAAATAATTTCTCCATGATCAAAGTATTTTAAAAGACCTGGAATATATCCTGCAGAACTGTGCCTCCAAGGTTTACCTTCATATAGATTTCTATATAAACTTCCTATTCCTCCACATACTGGTGCTCCTACAGCAATCGAAGGATCACAAGCCATTCCATACCATGCTCCTACTCCTCCTAATGACATTCCTGTTAAGGCAATTCTATTTGAGTTAACAGTATCAATTGATTCAAGAATTCGTGCTGCAAGTAATGTTTCTTCTACAGTGTATCCATATTGGGTTCGCCCAAGTGGAGATAGTAATTTTGCTTCTTGTTCCCATTGTTCTAAAGTTCCTCTTCGTTCAACACTTCCTTTAAGAGATATTGATATCGTTGCATATCCTAGTCTTGCTAATTGTCTAGCCCATCCAAAAAGTTGACCTTTATTTGGGTGTGGTCTATAGAATTTTTTGTGAGTGATACTTTCTTTGGTTGCAGCAGTACCTCCCATGCAAACAATTCCAGCTAAGCTGTTAGGGCTATTGGTTATAGGCGTAATTACTATAGCTTCAATTTTTTCAGACAAAGAATTTTGATATTTTACTGTATATTCAATCAATTCTTCTTTTTCTATTGGTTTACTTACATCAAAATGAATATTTCGAGGTAATTCTTCTATTCCTAATACTTCTAAAAGTTTTTCTCTAACATTTTTAGAGGCTATATTTTTTTTATATGCAGGTGTTAATCCTTTCGGGATTTTTTGCTTGATTTCTGGATATAATTTGTCTATATCTATAGGATTTTTGTTGTTAGACAATTTTTCACCTTTGATTAATATTTGTTACTTTACTATTTTAATAATTTATTGAAAAGGAAATAAGTCATGAAATACCTTTTTGTTTAATTTAAAGGTTCAAAAATTATATTAACTAAACTTGACACTTGTTATGATCTATCTTACATTTGAATATTATAGGGGCCCGTAGCTCAGTGGTTAGAGCGGTCGGCTCATAACCGATTGGTCGTAGGTTCGATTCCTACCGGGCCCACCATTAATGGCTTTATTTTCCCCAATTAATCACAAATTCTTTTTGTGTTTTTGTCTGAGGTGACTGTAGCCAATTATTTGGCAGGTCTTTCCTTAGTGAAGCTATTTTATTTATTGCTTCTTTACCTGTGTATCCATGGCGTACAAAATAGCAACCAACTACTATTCCTGTTCGCCCTAAACCTCTTAGGCAATGAATATAGATTTTATTTCCCGTAGTTATTTCTTGATCTATATAATTGAGAATTTCTTCCATTTCGTTTTTTGCGGGAGTTGACAGATCTTTAATTGGTATACGTTTATACTTGATTGTTTTGGATAGTTTTGAATTAGAATTTATTAATTTGATACTGTGTGAATAAGGCGGTAATTCTTCTTCTTCAGTTAAATCAATAAAAGAATTTGTACCGGCTTCTATTAGTGTGTTTAATCGTTTTGTTGGTCCAAAATATCCTTTTGAAGGGTGTTTTATAAAAGCTAATATTTCATAAAACTTACTTACAAAGATTCTCCAAAAAAATTTTGGATGTTGTTTTCCAGGATAGTCGCCAGCTGAAATTTGGTCAGAAACGATATATGAATATGGAGGAATAGACATTTCTTTAAAAATCTTTTGTGGATGGTTAATTTATTTTCAATTTAGTTATTATAGATCATTCTTGAATTATTTGGATATTTTTGTTTTTAATATATATTGGTATATAAGAAATTTACTTAGTTATATTGAGGTTAAAGTTGAAATATTTGATTACCGGTGCAACTGGATTTATTGGGAAAGAATTGATTGATAAAATAAGGAAAAATGGAGATTCATTTGAAATTATTACAAGAAATTCAAATCGAGCAAAGAAAATCTTTCCAGACGCAAATTTAATCCATCAAATAGATTTAAAAACAGAAGTTCCAAAAGCGGATATTTTTAAAGATATTGATGTTGTAATTAATTTGGCAGGAGAATTTGTTTTTAATCCCTTTGGTTGGACCAAATCAAAAAAATTATCAATATATAATAGTAGAGTTTTATTAACTAAGAATTTGGTAAAGGGTATTTCGGCTAGCACTAATAATTCTATGGTTTTAGTTTCAGCAAGTGCAGTAGGATATTATCCACAGTCTGAAAATGGAAAGGTTTTTGATGAACAATCAAGCAGTGGTAAAGAATTCCTTTCTGAAGTTTGTCGTGATTGGGAAAATGAGGCTTTGTTAGCTAAAAACTTTGGAGTTTCTGTTTCTATTATTAGGTTAGGTATAGTTTTAGGTAAACAAGGTGGAGTTATTAAAAATTTTTATTGGCCATTCATTTTTGGTTTAGGAACGGTATTCGGCAAAGGTACACAATGGTGGTCCTGGATACATGTAAAAGATGTTGTGAATCTAATTTTGTTTTGTGCTGAAAATAGATTGAATGGTATATACAATGGAGTATCAGTACTTCCAGTAATGCACCAAGACTTTGTGAAAATGTTAGCTAAATTATTAAATAGGAGAGTTTATTTTAAATTTCCTGAGATTTTTTTGAAATTAATTTTTAGGGAAATGGCTTCTGAATTGATTAATAGCTATAATGTTAAGCCTAATGCAACACTTAAATCTGGTTATGAATTCATATATGATAACTTGAATGAAGCATTGGGAAATATTTTGAAAAGGGATAGTAAATGAATAAAGTAATTCTAATTTGTGGAATAGTTATATCGTTAATTTTCATAATTTTTATATTAATTAGAATTAATACTAGTGATACTAAAGTTCAAGTGACATATTCGACTGGTGAACAGACATGTAAGCAGTTCGAAGTTTTATTGAATTCAGTAAATACATTGCCGGATGTTGAATTTCAAAAAGCAGCTGAAAAGCTAGAGATTATTTCCCGCAATTCTGAACCAGCTTTTGTTGAAGCTGCCAGAGCTGTTGCTTCATCACTTGTACCAACTGTGAAGATGGAATCATTTTTAATGCTATCTGATAAGATGATTAATTTGTGTAAGAAAGAAGGATTTTGGAATTAATTATTAACATCCTTCAAATTGTTTTAATTCTGACCAGATACTTTTTATTGACCAACTACGTAAAGAAATTAAATCGGCATCACTTCCTTTAGAGAAAATTGATATTCTATTACTATTTTTAAACGCAGGATAGGTTCTTAGAGTTAGACATTGTTTTTTATTTGCAAATACTTCTACGATACTTCTGTCAATAAATATTCTTAATTCAAGTGGTTCATCTTTTTCTAGTTTCAATGGACCTGTTTCCGGGGATCTAGCTTTAACATTTTTTCTCAAAGATGAGTTCGATACATCTATCTGTAAGGAATCTATAATATTTTCGAAAGGATATCCTTCTGTATGATTACCCTTTAGAAAAGAGATTTTTGTATATTCTTCTTTGTTTGGGGATTGTAGTACATTGATTCCTACTTCCCTAGCTTGTTTGGGGTTAATAATTAATTCTATTTCTATAGATTTACCTTGAATTTCCTTGATGTCAATTTGATTATTTGCAGGAATATTGAATCCTTTCAGTTTTTTCTCGTTAAATCTTAATTGTTTTAATTCTTCAATAGGTTCTATATTTAAATAATTATTTTTTAGATATAAATGTCTAGGTAATGTCATAATTCCTTTTGTAGAATTTTGTGTTTGCTCTTTACCTTCTATTGTATTGAATATTGCAATACATCTACCTTTTGAATCGATTGTAGCTGAGGCAGCATGCAAGCTAGATGACATCCAGGGGCCGTAATTCATTCGTCCGTGTGTTTCAGGCGAAAATTTATGTTTTATAGGGTCGTAAGTACCTATGTAATAGTGACTTGCTCTTTTATGACTAAATAGTAATAGCAGATATTTATCTTTACTAATTGGCAGGAAATTTGGTACTGCAGCGTCTTCTCCAGGTTCAGCATGAAAGCTATCTTCGAATAAGGAGCCAATATGTTTCCAGTCATCTAGATTTGATGATTTGAATAAATGGTCAATGCCTACTGCGTCAACGCCTCGAGTTCCATTTTTATATGTTCCTGAAATTGAATAATATTCATTTTTTTCTTTCCAAATACAAGGATCGAAAACTCTGTAAGGTAGACCTTTATCATCTGTTTCTATAATTGGAATTATAGGATTATTTTTGTTTTTTTCCCAGTTTATTAATAACTTATCTGATGAAGTAGCGATGCAATTTCCTGATTCTGTTCCATGGTATATTGCAATTACTCTGTCTGCTTCAACTAATGATTGCCCGCTAAAACAGTCTTTTTCATATTCTGGGGAAATGGCTGGAGGTAGATCTATCCAGGAGATTAAATCATGACTAATTGCGTGACCCCAATGGACTCGATTTTGGTTGTTTCCTTTAAATTGATAAAAGAGATGATATGCACCTTGCCACTCACATAATCCATTTGGATCATTTAGGGAGTTTTGAGGTGGTGAAAAATGATATAAAGGTCGATCAATGTCTGAGCTTAATTCGATTCTTGACTTCTTAAATTCTTTTAATATTGTATTGTTTTTAATTATAGATTCAAGTTTTGAAGAAAGTTCAAGTGGGTAATGTTTTTGATTAATTGTCATTGTTTATACCATAGAAATTTATATTAATTGATTCATAGAATCATTATATTATTGAAATCAGATTTTATATTATTTTTTAAGGTGTTTTTTCATCATCAAAAGGGGGAAAATTTATAAATGGAAAAATCAGGCATTTTTACAGCTATTGTGTTAGGAGTAGTTCAAGGTATATTTGAATGGCTTCCTGTCAGTTCTCATTTAGTGATTAATCATTCTATTTCATTATTAGGGAAATCTTTTTTAGATTATGATTTAGGATATGGATTTTGGCTGCATTTAGGAACTATGCTTTCTGTAGTTACTTTATTGAGGAAAAATTTAATTGTTGATTTTAGAAAAATTGTTATTGACCAGAATGAAAGTTTTATTAATATATTTAAATTATTTCTTATTTCTACAGGAATAAGTTTATTTTTTGGTTCAATATTTTTTTTGATTTTAAGAATTCAACTTATTAATTGGGTAGGAATTGTTGTAATGGGAGTTTTTGGTTTATTGTTGTTTGCTGAAGGGCTATCTAAAAGGAGAAATTTTAGAAGAATATCAGGTTTTAATCTTTGGGATAGTTTGCTTGTTGGTTTTTTTCAAGGACTTGCGGTTGTTCCTGGTGTAAGTAGATCAGGGTTGGCAATGAGTATTTTGGTTAAAAGGAAATTAAATATTCATCATTGTTTTTTATTAAATTGTTATCTTAATATTCCTTTAAGTTTAGCTTCAGTAATATATATGGGAATTTCTGGCAGGATATTAGTTTCTTATGATTCAATTATTTCTTTAATATCATCTTTTTTTGTAGGCCTAATTTGTTTATCAATAATTTTTAAAACTTTTGAAAAATTTGAAGAAAGAAAATTAAAATTAGCTACAGCTTTTTTGATTTTGGGCAGTTGTTTATATCAGTTGATTGTTTAAATAATTGATTGAATTCAGCTTATTTTTGTAATTTTTTAATATATTTACCTTAATTTCTTCAAAAAAATATAAAACTGCGATATGTCGTTTTTGATTTAAATTTACGTACTTTATATTGTGTAAATAGTTAAATATAAAAAATGTTACGAAATCTGTAATTTTATGATTGAATACTGAATGAATTTAATTTCCTTTTCGGAAATTGATATTGAAATGATATCTTGATTTTTACGAATTTAGGAATCAGAATTAATATTATAAACTTTTTAAATTATATTGATTTGACTTAAAGTAGAGGTGAGTTCAAAGTGATTATTATGAATGTAAATTACATTGATTTTAGAGTTGTTTTTACATTTTTTATATGTACTATTATTTTTATAGCATGTTCTACAGGTTCAGATGCTAATAATGATGTGCAAGATATGCAATTAAAAGGAACTATCGAAATAGATGGTTCTAGTACAGTGTTCCCTATTTCCGAGGCAGCTGCTGAAGATTTTGGCAAATTACCTGGAATGTCTAAAATAAGAGTAAATGTTGGTGTGTCTGGTACTGGTGGAGGATTCAAGAGATTTACTGTCGGTGAAACAGATATTTCTAATGCTTCTAGGTCTATCAAAGGTAAAGAAAAAGAACAAGCTAAAGAGTATGGAGTTGAATATACACGATTTAAATTAGGTGATGATGGCTTATCAGTAGTTGTAAATAAATCAAATTCTTTTGTAGATTGTTTGACCGTAGAGGAATTGAAAGCTATTTGGAAACCTAGTTCCAATATTACTAATTGGAATCAAGTAAGACTTGGTTTTCCGGATGTAAAGTTACAAAGATATGGTCCTGATACTGATTCTGGAACTTTTGATTTCTTTACAGATGAAATCAATGGCGAACCGCAATCCAGTACTAGTGATTATATTGCTAGTGCTGATGATAACTATCTTGTTAAAGGTGTTAGTGCAGATAAAGGATCTTTAGGATATTTTGGATATGCATATTATATTGAAAATAAGTCGATGTTGAAGGTACTTGGAGTTGATAGCGGAAATGGTTGTGTTTCTCCTTCTACAGGAACTATTGAAGATGGATCCTACACACCTCTTTCAAGACCTTTATTTATTTACATAAATAATAATAGTTTACAAAGAGAAGAAGTTAAAGAATTTGTCAAATTTTATTTGGAAAATGGTGCAGGATTTACATCTGAAGTTGGATATGTTGCTTCACCAGATTCTGTTTATGCTGAAAATTTGAAAATATTTTTCAATCTCACTAAGTAATATATTTTTAATGTGTGGAAATTGAAACTTAATTATAAAACAGACGCTAGTTTATTGGGCTCTTATCATTTAGTGTAGAGGTAATTGTAATTAAGTTGAAAAATCTAGAATATATGTTAAATAAGTATCATTAATAATGTACGATAATTTTTTTACAAATGTTAACATTTTATTTAAGCTCAAAGAGCATTTTCTTAAGTATATGATTGCGTAATTATAGGAAAAAATTAAAGATGCCAAGGAAATTTTTCAGAGATATTGAAGGCAATATTTTCCGAGGTATATTTTTTGCATGTGCCTTTTTATCGATAATTGTTTCGGTGGTAATTGTATATAGTTTGTTAAGCCAGGCTTGGGGATTTTTTTCTGAGATTTCTTTTGTGGAATTTTTTTCTGGGACACGTTGGTCACCTATTTTAAAGCCTCGTTCTTATGGTGTTTTACCATTAGTTTCCGGAACTATTTTAGTATCTATGATAGCAGCAACATTTGCAGTTCCTGTTGGAGTAGGTGTAGCTATGTTTTTATCAGAATATGCTTCTGAAAGAACTAGAAAAACTTTTAGACCGTTGTTAGAAATATTGGCAGGTGTTCCTACAGTTGTGTATGGTTATTTTGCTTTATCATTTGTTACTCCAATTTTGGAAAAAATATTTCCTGACATAATGGTTTTCAATGCTTTAAGCGCAGGATTAGTAATGGGGTTAATGATTATTCCAATGATTTCTTCTATAACAGAGGATGCGATGATATCGGTTCCCAAATCTTTGAGAGAAGCTGGATATGCCTTAGGCTCGACGAAGATGGAAGTTTCACTGAAAATTGTTTTGCCTGCCGCTCTTTCTGGAATTGTAGCTGCTTCTATTTTAGGAATATCAAGAGCAATTGGTGAAACTATGTTAGTAACTATTGCTGCTGGGGCTACTCCCAAAATGGCTTGGAATCCATTAGAAGGAATTCAAACTATGACAGCATTTATAGTTCAGCTTAGTTTAGGTGAAACTCCACATGGTACTTTGGAATACAATACAATTTTTGCTGTTGGTTTCGTTTTGTTTGCTATGACCTTACTTATGAATTCTTTAGGTAGATATGTAGTTACTAGATGGGGGATCAAATATTGATAGAAACAAACCATACTTTTAATCGCAATATTAAAAGACGTCAAAACTTAGGTAAGTTATTTTATGTTTTGTTATTGTTGTTTAGTTTAGTAGGATTAATTGGTTTATCTGCCCTATTAATACAAATTCTTAGAGATGGGTTGCCGTACCTGAGTACCAATTTAATATTTAATTATCCCTCTAGGCATATTGATCAAGCTGGATTGAAATCGGCATTATTTGGAACTCTTTGGATTTTATCTCTTACAGCGCTTTTTTCTTTGCCTATAGGAATGGGAGCGGCTATATATTTGGAAGAGTTTGCAAAAAAGAATTGGATTACAAATTTCATTGAAATAAATGTTGGCAATTTAGCTGGGGTGCCTTCAATAGTTTATGGCTTACTTGGGCTTACTATTTTTGTTGAATTAATGGGTTTGGGAAGGGTAGTACTTGCGGGCGCCCTTACGATGACATTATTAATTTTACCAATAATCATTTTATCTACTAGAGAGTCTATCAAAGCTGTGCCTAACTCTTACAGAGAAGCGGCGTTAGCCTTAGGCGCTACAAAATGGCAAATGGTTAAAGGAGTTGTTTTGCCAATTGCTTTTCCAGGATTTTTAACAGGGGCTATTTTAGCTATGTCTAGAGCCATTGGTGAAAGCGCTCCAATGATTGCAATTAGCGCATTAGTATATATAACTTTTATACCAAGCCACGCTATGGATAGGTTTACAGTTTTGCCAATTCAAATTTTTAATTGGGTTTCTAGGCCTCAAGCTGAGTTTACTGGTTTAGCTGCTGCAGGAATAATTGTTTTATTGACAGTTTTATTATTGATGAATGCAGTAGCAGTTTATTTTAGGAATAGATATCAAGTTAAGTCTAATGAATAATTGGAGGATTTAATTGAACGAAAGTATATTGAATGTAAAGAATTTAAATGTTTGGTATAGGGATTTTCAAGCTTTAAAGGATGTCAATATAGATATTTTGTCTAACAAAGTAACTGCCTTAATAGGCCCATCTGGTTGTGGGAAAAGTACTATGCTTAGATGTATTAATAGAATGAATGATTTAATCCCTGATGCTAAGGTTCACGGAGAAATAAATTTTAATGGAGAAAATATTAATTCGAATCAACTTGATCCGATAGATATTAGATCTAAAATAGGAATGGTTTTTCAAAAACCTAATCCTTTTCCGAAATCTATTTTTGATAATGTTGCATTTGGTTTGAGGATTAATGGTTTTAAAGGTTCGATAGAAGATGAGGTTGAAAAATCATTGAAAAAAGCAGCACTTTGGGAAGATGTAAAAGATAGATTGAAAGATGGCGCTTTGGAATTATCTGGAGGTCAACAACAAAGACTTTGTATTGCTAGAACTTTAGCTGTTAATCCACAGGTAATGTTGATGGATGAACCTGCTTCAGCTCTTGATCCAATAGCTACTTTAGCAATTGAAGAGTTGATTCGAGATCTGTGCTCAGAAGTCTCTATTGTTATTGTTACTCATAATATGCAACAAGCTGCGAGGATATCACATAGAACTGCATTTTTTATGGTTGATCAAGATCGTTGTGGATATATGGTTGAAGAAGGAGAAACAAATCAGATTTTTACAGATCCTCAAGATGAAAGAACGGAATCTTATATTACAGGAAGATTTAGTTAGGAGATAAATTATGCCAAGAGAAAATTTTGATAGAGAAATAAGTGCTGTATCTAATGATTTATTGATTTTAGGGGGGATGGTGGATAAGGCTATTGAATCTTCAATGATTGCTCTAAAAAACATGGATAATCAATTGGCAAAAGATATCATATTTCAAGATGATTTTATTGACAGAAAGCAAATTGATATTGAAGAAAGATGCAATAATTTAATTGCTACTCAACAACCTATGGCAAGTGATTTAAGGACTTTAATAAGTATAATTCATATTGGAGTTGAATTAGAAAGAATGGGTGATTATGCTGAAGGTATAGCAAAGATAGCTATCCAAATGGGCAAAGAAGGTCCTCTAAAGCCTTTAATTGATATTCCAGCTATGGCTGATATTTCTAGAGATATGCTAAGTAAAAGTTTAGATTCTTTAGTGAATCGTGATTTGATTGCGGCTAGAAATGTTTTAAAACAGGATGATGAAGTAGATCAATTATACCAAAGGGTTTTTCAGGAGCTGCTTGGTATGATGAATGCTGATGCAGATGTTATTAAAAGAGCAACTTATTTGCTTTGGGTAGCTCATGACCTTGAGAGGGTTGCAGATAGAGCAACAAATGTTAGTGAGAGAGTTATATATTTAATCACCGGTAAGTTAGAAAACTAAATATCTTAACTCACAATTTTTAAGAATTAAATTTTTACTGAAGTGTGAAGTAATTTTGTAAGTTTTTAAGATTTGGTATCATTGCAGAATGAAGAATTTAAAATTTCTTACAATACTAAGTATATTTTCCTCAAGTTATTTACCTATATTGTCGATTCTAATTTTGTCGGGAATTTTTCGATTGAATGGGTTGGATTGGGATATAGGTTATTATTACACTCCTCATCCTGATGAAAGAGCTATACTAATTAAAGTTTCACAACTGGGATCTTCTACTGGATATTCATTTTTAGATGCTGAAAATAACTCTTGGAATCCTCAATGGTTTGCATATGGTAGTTTCCCTTTATACTTCTTGAAATTTTTTCAAGAAGGTCTTTCCTTTTTTACTGGAGAACCTTTAAATGATTTGCGCATTTTGGGGAGATTGATTTCAGTCACTGCTGATATGGGTACTATATTTTTTGTATATCTAATTGGGAAGGAAATGTTTGGCAAAAGAGAAGCAGTTTTATCTGCATTTTTTGTTGGGTTTTGTGTTTTGCATGTGCAGTTGAGCCATTTTTATGCAGTGGATACTTTGTTAACTTTTTTTGTTACTGGAATTTTGTTTTTTTTATATAAAATTTCTCGGTTTTGCAACTTAAAATATTCTATAGCTGTAGGTTTATTAACGGGTTTGGGAATTGCAACAAAAGTAAGTTTATTTCCTATATATTTCACAATTTTTATTTCATATGTGATTTTTGTCACATATCCATTGAAAATGCCGGATTCAAATGCAGCAAGTTTTTTTGGTCGATTTAGATATGCGAGTAAATGTTTTTTTGTTTGTATTTTGACATCTTTTTTTATGGTTATGGTATGCCAGCCATATATGTTTTTAGATTATTCGAAATTTATTTCTGATATTTCAGAACAATCTATGATGGTAAGGCGTTTATTGGATTATCCTTATACGAGGCAATATATTGGGACTTTGCCTTATTTTTATCAGTTATATCATTTGGTGATTTGGGGATTAGGTATTCCTTTTGGTTTATTAGCAATTTTAGGTTTTTTAACATCTTTTATAAGAGGAATTAATTTTAAAACTCAAATTTGTTTTACATTTTTCGCAGGAATTATTCCTGCTGGAATCATTGTTTTTAGTTCGAGTTTATGGGGTATATTTTTTGCAATCTCTATTTTGTTTTTTGCTTTATTTATTAATTTAACTATTCGGAAACAAAAAGCAAAAGAGGAAATTCTATTGCTTTCATGGGTGCTGCCATATTTTTTGATAGTTGGTGCATTTGAAGTGAAATTTTTACGATATTTATTGCCTATTGTTCCAATTTTATTTTTATTTTCTTCTAGGACTCTGGTTTTAGCTTGGGAGTTTGTTAAAGATAAAGGATTTCGAATTAAATTTTCTTTTTTGACATTAGTATTCATAGTTTTTTGTTTAGGGATAGCATATTTAATTTCATTTTCATCTATTTATTCAAAAAAACATTCTGCAGTTCGAATGTCTAATTGGATTCAAGAAAATGTACCTGAAGGGTCATTATTCCTAAATGAACTTTGGGATGAATATTTGCCAAATATGGGGAAATACAGATTAAAAACTCTTAATTTGTATCAACCTGATAATCCTTTGAAGAAAGCAGAAATTTCTTCTAAGTTAGCTGAAGCAGATTATATATATATCTATAGCCACAGGTTATATGCAACTATTTCTAATTTGCCAGAAAGATACCCTGAAACATCCGCTTATTACAGGTCTTTATTTTCTGGTCAACTTGGATATGAATTAGTCCATGTAGAATCAACATTTCCTTCAATAGCTAATTTTTATATTGTTAACGAAACGTTTTATCCGTCAAGTCTTGATCCTCCCAATAATTTAAGTGAATTTTATCAAGGAAATTATATTAATTTAGGTAGATCTGATGAAAGTTTTACTGTATATGATCATCCCGTAAATTTATTATTTAAAAATAATTCCAGATTTAGCTCTAATAAAATTCAAAAAATTATTACTCAAGATGCACAAAAATTCTCTGCAATAAATCCTAAATCTGCTGATGCTATGTTGTCTGCTAAAGATATGTTGAGTCAAAAAAAAGGAGGTGACTGGAATTCTATAATAGATAATAGAAAACTTTTTCTAGATTACCCAGTGCTTATATGGGTAATTTTTATTCACTTATTAGGTTTGATTTCTTTGCCGTTGACGGTAATGATATTTTCATCACTCAAGGATAAAGGTTTTTTATTTTCAAAAATCATAGGGTTATTAATTCTAAGCTATATAACATGGATTTTATTGAGTTTGAAAATTGCAGATTTTTCGAGATCATTAGTGTTAATAGTGATGTTTTTTATGTCAACCGTTTCAGTTTTAATATTTTTATTTAATAAGCACAATATCATGAATTCCATCAAGTTAAATTGGAAAATCTTTTTGAGAATGGAGTTGGTTTTTCTAGTTCCATTTTTAATATTTATTTTTATCAGGATGTTGAATCCTGATTTATGGCATCCCTACTTAGGTGGTGAGAAACCAATGGATTTAGCCTATTTAATTGCAGTACTAAAGTCGTCTGTAATGCCACCATATGACCCTTGGTTTTCAGGAGGCTATTTAAATTACTATTATTTTGGTCAGTTTATGGTGGCTGTAATTATTCATGCCACTGGTGTTTTACCTGAGATAGCCTTTAATTTAGCCATAGCTACATTTTTTGCTTTTACATTTTCAGGGACTTTTTCAATAGTATTTAATTTAGCCGTTAAAAGTTTTCAGATTTCAAGTTTTAGAAAAATACTATTTATAAAAAGGCCCATGACATTTTTGCAAAGTGTTAAAAGATCACCAGTAATTGCTGGTATTTTTGGGGCTTTATTATTATCAGTTTTTGGGAATTTAGATGGTGGATTGCAGTTATTTGAAAATTTTTCAGAGATTATTTCAAAACGTAACTTTTCTTTTTGGGGGTTTGATTTTTGGAGAAGTAGTAGAATGATGAGTCCTGGTATAGAAATTACTGAGTTCCCATTTTTCACATTTTTATTTGCAGATTTACATGCTCATTTGATTGCGTTTCCGTATACTATATTATCCTTGGCTATTTGTATGTCTTTATTATTTTTTAATTACGAATCAGGGGAAAAAATAAAGGTATTTAATTCTAATTATAATGTTAATGAATTACTTAAGTTATCTATGTTGGGTATTTCTTTGGGAGCTTTAAGAGCAATTAATACTTGGGATTATCCTATATTTTTATTGATTTCAATTGTATCTATTTTTTGGATTTCGGTAATTAAGAATAAACTTTTTGGTATGGACACAATATTTACCGCTATTAAAAAGTCAGCATTTGTTTTTCTAATTGGATATTTATTATTTTTGCCGTATCATCTGAATTTTCATACATATTTTTCTTCAATTGAAAAAACTACCAATCAGACTGATTTCACACATTTTATATATATTTTTGGTCTCTTAATATTTTTAATTTCTAGTTTCTATTTTTATTTTGCATTAAAAGGTTTTAGAGGATTAAGTTCTGTTGGTAGTTATTTTAAGTTAAGGTTTAAAATATTTTGTGGGATATATTTATTTTTAACAATAATATTAGGTTTAATTTTTTATTTTCTTTTAGGTTTTACTTCTGTATTTTTATTCTGTTTATTTATATCTATTGTATATATTTGTATCAAATCTCTTAACAAAAGTGTTTTGTACGATCCTGTAATGTTTTTTGTAACTACATTGGTTCTAATTGGAATTTGTCTTCTAGTTGGATTAGAAATGTTTAGAGTTTCAGGGGATATTCAGAGAATGAATTCTATATTTAAATTTTATTTACAAATTTGGACGTTATTTGCGATAGTTGCTGGATTTTTTGCTTGGATATTGATTAATTTAAATTTTTCTTCCAGGCTCAATCAAATGAAGATAAATCTTCTTTGGAAAATTTTGTTTTTATTATTATTACTGTGTGTGATTATTTATCCGATTTTTGGGACGATTGAACGAATTAAAACTAGGTTTGATCAACAGCCCATTACTTTGAATGGGGCAGAATTTATGAAAACATCAATATATCAAAGCCAATACGGTCCTATAAATTTGAAATATGATTATGATGCGATTAATTGGATTAGGGATCATATTCAGGGGTCACCTATAATTTTAGAAGGTCAATTTCCTCTATATACATGGGGGAACAGGGTTTCAATTTATACAGGTCTTCCAACATTACTAGGTTGGGATTGGCATCAAAAACAACAAAGATGGGGAAATAAATCAAAAGTTCAAGAGAGAAAATTTATAGTTGATAATATATATAATACTACCAATATTCAACTTGCTAAAGAACTAATCAATTTATATCAAGTTGAGTATATTTATATTGGCGAACTAGAAAAGAAAAAATATTCATTTGATGGCCTTAAGAAGTTTGAAAATTTTTCAGATATGAATCTTCAAGTAATTTATACAAATCACGAAGTGACAATTTATTCAGTTGATTCTCCTTAAGTATAGCTTCGTTTTTGAGAGTTATTGTTAATATTTTATAGGTTTGACATGTTCAGAGAGTCATCATAGAATGGTTCGTATCTACGATATACGATAGTTATTTATTATTATTAGTGATATTTACAGGAGGAATCAATTGTCAGTAAAGGCTTTTATTTTAATTACTACAAAGGTCGGAAAATCTAGAGAGGTACTGTCTAGGCTAAATGAAATAGATTCTATAGAAGCTGTGGATTCTGTTTTAGGACCTTATGATATTATAGCTGTAGCTAGAGGTGAAGATGTTAATTCTATAGGAGACTTGGTGCCTTCTATGATACATCCTATCGATGGTGTTGATAGAACTACAACATGTTTGTCTGTTAAAAAAGAATAGCGTAATTAATTAGCAGTTATTTTCATCTTAGTCATACATTTTTTCAAATGTTCTTTTGTGTTTGTGTAAATTTCGCTTCAGAAGATATTTAATATGTATATATAGTTTAGTTATTTTTGTATGGGGTAATTTATAAGATTCTAAAAACTTAGTATTTTACTAAATATGTTAAATACTTAAAGATTATTGGATTTATGATTACAATGTAAGGCAAGGATATTTTTATGTTTGAATCTGTGAACTCTAAAATTGATTTTCCTTTAATGGAAAGAGAAATTTTCTCCTGGTGGGAAGAAAATGGTATTGTTGAACTGTATCTTAATAGGAATGAAAAATCTACGAAGAAGTTTTCATTTATTGATGGCCCAATTACTGCTAATAATCCTATGGGTGTTCATCACGCTTGGGGTAGGACTTATAAAGATCTTTGGCAAAGATTCAAGACTATGCAAGGTTTTAAACAAAGATACCAAAATGGTTTTGATGGGCAAGGGTTATGGATTGAAGTTGAAGTTGAAAAAGAGCTTGGATTAAATTCCAAACGAGAAATTGAAACATTTGGAATTGATAAGTTTGTAGAGCTATGTAAAGCTAGAGTTAAGAAGTTTTCTGATATTCAAACGTCTCAATCTAAGAGATTAGGTTACTGGATGGATTGGGACAATTCTTATCACACATTGTCAGATGAGAACAATTATACAATTTGGCAGTTTTTGAAAATTTGTAATGAAAAAGGCTGGCTTTATGAAGGTACAGATGTGATGCCTTGGTGCCCAAGATGTGGTACTGGATTATCTCAACATGAAATTGTTACTGAAGGTTATAAAGAAGTTGTTCATCCTGGCCTTTTTGTAAAATTTAATTTAATTGATAGAAAAAATGAGTCTTTGTTGATTTGGACCACCACACCCTGGACTCTTTCTAGTAATACAGGTGTTTATTTACATCCTGATTTAAAATATGCTCGAGTTCAATTATCTTCAGGTGAAATATTTTATGTTTTAAATTCACGTCTAAATGTAATCCTTGAAGAACATAAAGTATTAGGATTTGTTCAAGGTAAAGAGTTAGATGGCTTGAGATATAAAGGACCTTATGATGAATTACCTATACAAAAAAATGTAATTCATAAGGTTGTTTGTAACGAAAATGTTAGTGAATCTGAAGGTACAGGTATAGTTCATACAGCTCCAGGAGCTGGACAAGAGGACTTTTTGATAAGTAAGAAAGAAGGTCTTGATGTTATTGCGCCTCTAGATGAATTTGGGACTTTTCTTGAAGGATTTGGGTGGCTTTCTGGAAAAAGTGTTAATGAAGTGAATGATGAAATTTTTGAAGATTTAAAAAATAAAGGGATTTTTTATCGAGTAGAAGATTATAAACATAGGTATCCCGTTTGCTGGAGATGCGATACAGAGCTTGTATTTAGATTGGTAGATGAATGGTTTATATCGATGGATGAACTTCGAGATATGATTGCGGATGTTACAAAAAAGATTAATTGGTACCCAGAGTTTGGATTAGATAGAGAGCTTGACTGGCTCAAGAATATGGATGACTGGATGATATCTAAAAAACGATATTGGGGTCTAGCATTGCCTATTTTCAAGTGTGTTGATTGTGGAAATTTTGAAGTTATAGGTAGTGAAAAAGAATTAGAAAATAGATGTGTCGAAGGATGGGAATCATTTAGTGGGAATTCCCCACATAGGCCGTGGATAGATTCAGTGAAAATTGAATGTTCTAATTGTGCCAAACACATTAATCGTATTAAAGATGTTGGTAATCCATGGTTAGATGCAGGTATAGTGCCTTTTTCCACATTAAATTACAGAAATGATAAGGAATATTGGAAAGATTGGTTTCCAGCAGATTGGATCTCAGAAAGTTTTCCTGGTCAATTTCGAAATTGGTTTTATTCTTTGCTATGTATGAGTACAGTTTTAGAAAATTCTCCGCCGTTTAAAAATATATTTTCTTATGCTTTGATGCGCGATGAAAAAGGTGAAGAAATGCATAAAAGTAAAGGGAATGCTATATGGTTTCATGATGCTGCTGAAGAAATGGGCGTAGATTCGATGCGTTGGTTGTATTCTAGGCATAATCCTGCAAACAATTTAATGTTTGGATTCAATGTTGCTGATGAAGTTCGAAGAATGTTAATTATTCCTCTATGGAACGTCTATTCTTTTTTTGTTACTTATGCCAATATTGACAAGTATGATCCAGCAGTTAAATCAGATCCTAAAAATCTTACAGAGTTGGATAGATGGATTCTATCTGAATTAAATATTTTGATTAAAAGTGTTACTGATTCGTTGGAGAAATATCAACCTGAGCGTGCTTCTAGAAGCGTTGAGCAGTTTATATATTATTTATCAAATTGGTATGTAAGGCGTAATAGAAGAAGATTTTGGAAAAATGGTACTGATAAAGATAAAATTGCTGCTTATTCAACCCTATATGAATGCTTAGTAGAGGTATCAAAATTAGTTGCTCCGTTTATGCCTTTTTTGAGTGAATCAATTTATAGGAATTTAGTGGGACATGATAGAGGGAAGTTAAGTGTACATTTAGAAGATTATCCTATATCAGACGATTCTATAATTGATCATAATCTTTCTAAAAAAACAGCTTTAGCAATGAAATTATCAAGTATAGGTCGATCTGCTAGAAGCAAAGCTGGAATTAAAGTTAGGCAACCAATTTCTAAAGCTATGGTATATTTAGATACTGAAGAAGAAGTACAACTGTTCTCAAGTGTGAAATCTCAAATGCTTGAAGAGTTGAATGTAAAAAATATTTTAATCACAAGGAAAAAAGAAGATATTTTTTCTTTAGAGATTAAAGCAAATATGTCAATTATTGGTCCAAAATTTGGACAAAAAGCAAATGAAGTCAAAAATCTTTTAGAACTTTCTAAACCACAAGAACTTTTGTCAAAATTTAATGATAAAGATTCTTGCCAAATCCAAGGTCACTTAATTACAAATGAAGATTTTGATGTTATTTCTTTAGAAAAAGATGGATTTGTAGTGAGTGGAGATGCAGGGTATTTTGTAGGTATAGATATTATTTTAACTGATGAATTGCAACTTGAAGGATTAGCTAGAGAATGGATTCATGCTATTCAAAATACTCGTAAAAATTCAGGGTTTGAAATTTCTCAAAGTATAAAAATTGAATATATTTCTAAACAAAAGTTAGATAATGTAATTGAAAATTTTGGTGAGTTGATTGCGAAAGAAACTCTTGCCAAAGATATATTAAAAGTTCAAAAATTGGAATCGACTGTAGTAGAAGAATTGAGCTTGAATGGAGAAGAAGTTAGTATAGGACTAACTCCTTTAGATTAGTGTACTTATGGTCTTTCACTTAAAGTTAAGTTAACCGATTTTTTTGTTTGATTTCTATAAAATTCCACTTTTATTTTATCTCCAGGAGAAAAACCCCATAAAATATCAAGAAATTGGTTCATATCTGTAGTTTTAAGATCATTTAATTTAGTAATTATATCTCCGGCTTCAATTCCAGCTTGGTTTGCTGGCCCTTGCTCTGTGATAGTTGTTACAATTATGCCTTCGTGATGTTTGATATTTAGTTCATTGGCTATTGCTTTAGTAAAATCTTGTCCTGAAATACCAAAAAATGGTCTGATTACTTTCCCTGTTTCAATAAGATTTTGGAGAATTTTTTTAGCAACATTAGATTCAATTGCAAATCCTATTCCTTGAGCTCCTCTAACTGTAGCTTGGTTTATACCTACAACTTCTCCATTTAAATTGATTAGTGGGCCGCCGCTATTACCTTCATTTATTGCTGCATCAGTTTGAATCAAACCATGAAATTGTCCAATTGAAGTAGTGATTGTTCTATCTAGGCCACTTATTATTCCAATTGTGACAGTTGGGCCACCTTTTAAAGCTAAAGCATTACCTACTGTTAATACCCATTGACCTACTTTTAATTTGTCAGAATTTGCAAATGTAGCATATTGAAGATTTTTTGAATCAATTTTTAAAACCGCAAGATCTGAAATTCTGTCAATTCCCACTATGTTAGCTTTGTAAGTTGGTTGATTTGGTAAATGAACTTTTATCTCTTTTGCATTTTCAATAACATGTGCATTTGTAAGAATATAGCCATTTGCTTTAGTGACTATACCTGTACCTGCTCCTTCACCTCTTACAGTATAGAATTTACTAATTTGGCTAGATTCAGTAGTTATGGAAGCTACCCATGGAGTAACTTCGTCTACTGTGTTAGAAACAGAATTTTTTTGCAAATCAAGTTGAAGACTAAGATTTTGAGGTTCTAAACCTATATTGTTTTTTGAATTTGAATCAATTTGATTGCAACTTAAAAAAACTATGATTAAAAATGATGAGACAATGAGTAATTTTTTTTTATTGATTATCATAGGCGATTAAAAATGATATGTTTTCATCACTTATTGTAGATTAATTTTTTAATTTTCGCTAGATTTATGTTGTATGTATTTATATGATAAAAATGATCCAAATAGCAGGATTAAACTAGAAATATATACCCAAGTAAGAAGTGCTAAAATTCCTGCGATAGATCCATATATAAGATTGTAATGGGTAGAAATTTTTAGATATTCTATGAATAAGATATTGCCCAAATTAAAAGCTATTGAAGATACAAATGCATACGGTATTATTTGTTTAATATTTATTTTTTTATTAGGTAAAAAAGTATATAAAAATAAAATTGTTAAAAATGATAATATTGGAAAAATTATTTTTGAAGATATAGTCCAAAAAAATTGTGTGAATATTTGTGAATCAGGTAAAAAATATCGAATCAATTCTATAGTGATAGATAGAATGGGACCACTAAGCAACCCAAAAATTAATAATATACTCACAATTATTACTAGAGTGAAATCTATAATCTTTTCTTGAATTAAATTTCGTGTTTTATTGATTTTCCAAGTAGTGTTAATACCTTTTCTGATTGTTGCAAATACAGACGAAGATGCCCAAATTAAAGTAATTACCCCAAATGCTCCTGAAAGGGGCCTGTCGATTGAGATTCCGTAGATTGTTGCACTAATAAATTCTTTAGATACTGGTAAGAATTTGGCTAAATTAACTGAAAAATCAGCTAATTCCTCAGCATCATTAGTCCCTAATAAAAAACCTATAATTGATGTGGCCAATAAAATTAATGGAAATATTGCAAAGAGAGTGTAGAAAGAAATCGAACTTGCAATTATATGACAATTTAGACCTAAAAATTCTTGAATCAGTCTAATTAGTCTAATTAGTATTAATGATTTTTGATATTTTGAAACATAATTTATCATTTGGCTTTTCGATCCTTGGATATTTTTAATAGGATATTTCAAATTATTATTTACTTATAGGATTTTTTAGGTATTCAAATTGCTTTCGTTGACATCTTACTTGTATCTAAATTAATATTATTCTTGGTCGTGCTATGTGAGGAGTTAGCGGTGCCTTGAACTCGCAATCCGCTATAGCGAGACTGAATTCCTTTTTTGAGGTTTTTTAACAGATAATTTATTAATTTAGTTACAATGTTGATATTTGGGTCCTGTGCGACAGATGATCACCTAACCCCGTCAGGTTCGGAAGAAAGCAGCGGTAAGTGTTTTATTTGGGTGCTGCAGATTTACTTGGATTGAGTTGTGCTATTTTAGTATTTATTTGTTGATTTATCGATTGATAGGTGCACGGCCACTAAAATATTCAAAAGAAATGTAGATTTATGGTTAGATATTCTTCTAAGAAATCCCTTGGTCAGCACTTTTTATATGATAATAAGATAAGAGCTGCTATAGTAAAATCTGCTCAATTAAGTTCAGATGATTTGGTGTTAGAAGTTGGGCCAGGTAAAGGGTTTTTAACCAAAGAGCTAATTAATAATTCTGGCGAAGTGATTGCTGTAGAGATCGATGAAAGATTAATTCAAGGTCTTGAAAATTTATCTTTAAATTCAAAAAATTTAAAAATCATATCTGGGGATATACTAGAAATAGAAATTAACTCTATAATTTCTGAAGATATTAATTATAAAGTTGTTGCTAATTTACCATATTATGCTGCTTCTAAAATTATAAGAAAATTTTTAGAAGTTGCACACAAACCTACATCTTTAACTGTGATGGTACAATTGGAAGTAGCTAATCAGATGGTAGCTTCTCCTGGACAAATGGGGATATTGTCAGTTGCTATTCAGTTATATGGGAATCCAAAAATTGTTAAGAAGGTAAGTGCTTCATCATTCAAGCCAAAACCTAAAGTGAGTTCTGCTGTTGTGAATATTCAAGTACATAAGGAATTTCAAGTTGATGTTTTATCAGAGGACCATTTTTTTAAAGTTGTAAGAGGAGGATTTTTTTCGCCTAGGAAACAATTACGGAATTCATTGAGCAAGGGTCTTAATATTTCTCCTGTTCAAGCTAAAAAATGTCTTGAAGATTCGAATATTGCTCCATCACGACGTCCTCAAACTTTAAGTTTGAAAGAATGGTCTAGGCTGCATGTTAACTTAATGGGTTGTAATTTTGATAATATATAATCACAGTTTAATTTTAATAAATATTCTAAAAAGGAAGTATAACAATTATTAAAAAATTTTCATCAAGGAAGTTTGGAATTTTATTAATATCTTTTGGCTGTTTATTATTAACAATTTGGGCTGCATTTTTTGTTTGGGCTGAATTTAAAGTCACTAATATCCAGGAACTGAAAATTGTTAAACAGCGACCAAAGGAATTCACTAAACAAGAATCTGTCAAGATATATACAAACACAAACGAAGATGAAGATCCTGATTTTTTTAGTTTGGAAAAAATTGTTAATTCTTTTCAGTCGTTTAAACCAAAACAAGAAAATAGTAATAACGATAATTCTTCTTTAGACAGCAACAATATCAGAAATAAAGAAGAGAATAATTCTATTTCAAACAATAGTTTTGTAAAAAATATCTCAGATGAAAAATCTAAGCAATCTAGTATTTCAGTTAGTACAAGAATTGCACCAAAAGTAGGAGGGAATCCTCCTGGCACAGAGTTTAATGTGTTATCCAAGGAAAGTCTAAAGCCTTCTAACTCAGATTTAACGAATGCTAAATTTATTACCAAAGAATTTTATCCAATTTCTATTTTGAATACTGATAATTTGATTTCTGATCCCCCAATAAGGATTGTAATACCTATTTTAGGGATTGATTCGGTTGTAGAGGGGTTAGGGATAGACATTTTAGGTGACAGTAATTCTTGGGAGACTCCTAAAAATGTAGTGGGTCATATTCCTACAACTTCTAAACCATCTGAAAATGGTTCTGGTTGGTATTTTGGACATTTAGAAAGTCCAATTCGAGGAGAAGGAAATGTTTTTCAACGATTACCTGAAATCCCTAGACTTTTGAAAGAGGATCGTTCTGTTTTAATTTACGTACAAGATATTAAACGTACATATTTATATGAGGTTTATAAGGCTGATGTTTTATATCAAGATGAATTGTTTATAAGGGATTCAGGGCAAAGAGATATAATTTTAGTAACCTGTTATCCGAGATTGAAATATGATCATAGGATTATTATAACTGCTGCTATGGTGGGGGTAACTGAAATTGAAATACATATTCCTGAAAATACTGCACCGGTTAAGGTAAATTAATTGATATTTATTCAAAAGGTTTTAGGAAATAATTTTAAGAAAAAACTTTTTTTTATCATGTTTGTTTGTTTGGTTTTTGGTTTTGTATTTTTATTAGGTTGGGGGATATCTAATAGAACTTATATTACAGAACTGAGTGGATCAACAAGAATAGGTAAACCAGCCCCTGATTTTTCTCTGAATCTTTTTGATCAGGAAGAAATTTTAGAGTCTTCAACGATTGAAAAGCCAATGGTGATAAATTTTTGGGCATCTTGGTGCGCACCTTGTATTGAAGAAGCTGCTATTTTGCAATCTGTATGGGACAATTATAAAAAAGATTCTGTAGAATTTATAGGAATAAATATTCAAGATTCAAATAAATCTGCTAAGGCTTTTATTAATTCTAATGGGATCAATTATATCAATGGTTTTGACCAAGATGGAATTATTACTATTGAGTATGGTGTAATTGGAATGCCGACTACTTTTTTTGTTAATAAAGAAGGAATTGTAGAAGCAAAATGGGTTGGGTCAATTCCAGATTTTGTATTAGATTCATGGGTAAAAGATTTATTAAACGGCAGAAAAATTAATTTTGATGAATTTCGAGCAGAGAATCGGAATAATATATTTTTAATTGGGGATTAGTTTTTATATTTTTGAGAGATTAATTTCTTTATGAGTCGCAGCAGAAATATATCCAGCAAGTATAGATTTTAAGATCGTATATCCCATTTGGGCATCAATTTCAGGGGTTATATTTTTCTCAATGCAATCAATAAATGCATTGATATCTAGTTCAGCTATATTTTGCGTACTGTAGAAAGGTTGCCAAGAGTTTTTTGATGCAACAAGGAATTCTTTTGAGGTTTCCTCCCACATTCCCATAGGATCTAAAGGATTATAACGAGGCGGGACAAAAGGTTTTTGAGTGTTGTATATTTCGATTCTAGGAGAATTTGCGTCAAAAATTTTTGTTGAATTTTCACCAATTAGGACTATTTTTTGAGGCCCAGATTTAGGATGGCTAGTCCAACCGAACCTCCCTGCAATTATTGAAGCATTAATACCTGATTCAAATTTCATTAAAATACTTCCAAAATCTTCTACATCTAACTCATAATGTTCATTAAAAATGTAGTTTCCTGTAATGCCTATCACAGATTTAGGTATGTCATTTGTTAGCCAATTAACTAAAGTAATTGGATATACACCTATATCAAACATTTCTCTTTTTGCTTCAGTAAATGTCCATTTATTTACTGAGGTTTTTTCTATTCTGCGCTTATTGTATGGGATAGTTCCTGCTTTACCTTTTGAAAAAATATTTTCTATATGAAGTGCTTTTAGTTTACCTAATGTGTTTTTTGATATTTCTTTTTTTGCTTTTTGTACCCAGGGCAAATGAACCATGCTGAACATTTGTGTTTTTATTGAGGATTTATTTGCTGAGCTAGCAATATTTTTTGCTTCAATAATATTTCCACATAATGGTTTGTCTAAGTAAACATGTTTTTTTGCTTCTATACATTGGAGAATAACTTCTCCTCTTTTTTCTACTTCTGGAGTTGATGAAATA
The DNA here is from genome assembly GCA_009392295.1 of SAR202 cluster bacterium. GTDB lineage: Bacteria > Chloroflexota > Dehalococcoidia > Lucifugimonadales. The sequence continues at coordinate 106,026 of VFGW01000012.1, read as the reverse complement.
ATATGGACTTGAGGATTTTCAAGTGCTAAATTTAAATCGTCAAAATAGGGTACTTGATATTCTTTTGCAAGTGTTTTTGAAAGATTTTTTCTAAATGAACTAGTTTCTTTAGGATCAGAAACCCCGACTATTGAAGTTAAAGGATGTTTTTTGAAAATTTTTGCATACATTTCTTGATGTGTACGTCTTCCTCCAATTAATAAAACTCCATACTTATTCATATATTGATATCCTATATGTGCTATTTATGTAGAATGATAAATACTGCCGTTGCTCCCAATAATAAGTACGTCGAACCTTTCAGAGAGGTTGATTTTATCAATTGAGATAGTGATTATGGCTCCTTGACCGGAATCCCATTTTAGTAATTTTGTAATATAGGTAGATTTGTCGTTAACTTTAATATTTTGAGTTTCATTTTTCAAAAATGAAGATCTAGTGAAGTCTTGTATTATTTTTTCATATTTTTTAAGTTTCTGGCTCTGATTAACTATAGCAATATATCTGATAAATTTAGGGATGCCAATATCGCCATTTTGGATAGAATTTAATGAAGTTGAATTTAAATCTTCGATAAATGTGGAAGTCATCGGATTTTTTTACTTTGTATTGAGTGTTTTGTTTGTTTGGCGACAAGGTCTAGAAATGGTTTGCTTTTTAGTTCTTTATCAAGAATTGATTTTAAATATTTAGAAATGACTATTTCAATTTCATCTAATAAATTTTTTGTTGAATTAAGTTGTGAAATTTTTTCAAAATTTTCATTTTGGATGAATCTAATTAATTTTATTGAATTTATAGATAATTTTTCTCCGGGGGAATGAATTTCCAGAGTACATTTACTACATAATAAGCCCCCAGATTCAAAGTTGAATTTATAACTGCTTGGAGTTAATTTTATACCGCATTCAGAACAAATAATCATTTCAGGTTTAAATCCAGACAGAGAAAACAATTTGAGTTCAAAGAATTTAATTAAAATTTCTGTATCTGGGACAATTTGTAATAGATTTAAACACTTTAATAATAGATAAAAAATTTGTTTTGATTCATTTTCTTCTTGCACAAAGCTTTCTGCTAGTTCAGCCATGTATGAAGCTTTGGATAATAGGGATAAATCTTCTTTTATTTTTCTGAAGCTTTCTATAGTTTCTACTTCAGTAATTTGGTCTATAGTTTTGGTCGTTGCAATTGATAGTTTTACATGTGATATAGGTGTTAAATGGCCACCCATTTTACTTTTTGGCTTTCTAGAGCCTCTGGCAACTGCACGTATTTTGCCTATGGATGGTGATATTAAAGAGACTATTCTGTCTGCTTCTCCAATTGGAATATGTTTAATTACAATTCCTTCAGTTTTTTGGATGTTTCTAACCATTTGTCAATTAAATTATTCCAACAATTTTCTGCCTTCTAAAGCTTTTACTAATGTAAGGTCATCAGTGTATTCCAGGTCGCTACCTATTGGTAATCCTCTAGCTAATACACTAGTTTTAATATTTTTTTCTGAAAGGAAGTTATTTATATACATAGATGTTACTTCACCTTCCATGCTTGGATTAGTAGCTAATATAACTTCTTTAATTTGCAATGAAAAAATTCTTTGAAAAAATTCATTGATTTTTAAATTTTCGGGACCGATCCCATTAATTGGAGAAATAACACCATTTAAAACGTGATATAGTCCGTTATATACACCAGTACGTTCTATATGGATTACATCTATTGGTTGTTCAACTACACATATTATAGAAGTGTCTCTGGTTTCAGAAGAACAAATTCCGCAAGGAGATTGTTCAGTGATATTAAAACATTCGGAACATGATAAAATTTTTTCTTTTAATTCGGCAATAGCTTTTGATAAATTGAAAGCTTGGTCTTTGGTTATTTTAACCATATAGTAAGTTAATCTTTGGGCAGATTTAGGACCTATTCCAGGAAGTTTACTAAATTCAGTGATTAAATTAGTGATTACATTTGAAGTAGTATTGTCATTTTCCATGTGATTATTTATTTAAATATTTAATCCTGGGATATTTAACCCAGATGTGATTGATGACATTTTTTTGTTTGAAATTTCTTGTATTTGTTCAATCCCATCATTGATTGCAGTGACTATAAGATCCTGTAGCATTTCAACGTCATTTGGATCAATTACTTCAGGATCAATATGCAAAGAAGTAAGTTTCATATTGCCATTTATGATTGCTTTCACCATGCCACCACCTACGCTTGTTTCAACTTTTTCACTATCTAGTTTTTGTTGCATTTTAGCCATGTCTTTTTGGAATTTCTCACTTTGTTTTTGTGCTTGACGTAGCATTTTTCTATTCATTTGATATTTCCTTTGCATCTAAAACTTGTGCTCCTTTAGCTAGAGCAGCTTTTACTAGGGGACTTTTTAATTGATGATGATTATTTTTATTGTTTTCTACATTTGTAGTATGAACTATTTTAAATTCTTTTCCTAAAACTTGTGAGAATGTGGTGTTGAAAATCTTTTTAGTATCTATTTGTTCTAGTTCGGTAATCATACGTTCTAAATGCGAAGCATGAGAGTAAGTTAATATGATTTCATTGTTTTCAATTTTTCTTTCTGTAGTTGCTCTTAATAAAGCTGACAAATCAAATCTTGATCCTTTTTTGCGTAATTTAGAAAGAATAGTTTTCCAATTTTCTGTAGTGATTGCAGGTGTTAAGTTTTGATTTTTTTCATTTACAACAGCTGTATTTTGTTGATTAGATTGTGGATTTTTTGAGTTATGATTCTTTTCTGTAGTGATTGCAGGTGTTAAGTTTTGATTTTTTTCATTTACAACAGCTGTATTTTGTTGATTAGATTGTGGATTTTTTGAGTTATGATTCTCTTGTATGATATTGGTTTGATTGGAGTCTTTATGAATCAGTGAATGACATTGAATAAATGCTAGTTCTAAATTAAGAGAATTTGATTCGTTGTTGTTCAATAAAGGTTCTGAGAAAATTTTTGTAATTTTACTTAACGATTCTAATTTAGATAAATTAGCTAATTTGATTATATGTTTTTGTATATCTTGATTATAAATTTGAGCTGTGTTTACCCCAGCTTTAGCTAATGTAATAGTTCTTAATAGTTCAACTATTTGATTGTTAAATTGTTTGACATTGCCTCCTGAATCACAAAAATCAATGATTATTTTTAAGCCTTCAGAAATATTTTTTGTAATTAAACTAGTTACCAAATCAACTTCAGAATTATTTGTATTTAAGTCTAAGAATGATGAAATCTGTGTCTCTGAAATAGAATTTCCGTAGGAAATGATTGCTTGTTCCAATAGATTTTCAGCATCTCGCAAACTACCTGAGGATTTTTTCGCAATTAGCTGAAGAGCTTCATTTGAGATAGTGATATTTTCAGAAACACAAAGTTGATTTAGTTTAGCAATTATGGTTTCGATTGAAATTCGTTTAAAATCAAATCTTTGACACCTCGAGATAATTGTTAAAGGTAATTTATGTGATTCAGTTGTAGCTAAAATAAAAATTACATGCTGTGGAGGTTCTTCTAAAGTCTTAAGCAGTGCATTAAATGCTGGATCAGTCAACATATGCGCTTCATCTATTATATAAATTTTGAATTTTGATTGTGTTGGTAGAGTATAAATTTTTTCTTTGATATTTCTAATATCTTCAATTCCTCGATTACTGGCTGCATCTATTTCGATAAGGTCTAAAGTTTCAGATTTGTTAAAAGAAATACATATATCACAAGTGTCATCAGGTTGGTTGTTAATAGGTGCTTTGCAATTAATAGATTTTGCAAGGATTCTAGCTGTACTGGTTTTACCAGTTCCTCTAGGGCCACAGAATAAATATGCATGAGCTAGTCTATTTTGTTGAATAGCATATTCTAATGTTGTAACGATATGTTCTTGTCCAACAACTTGATTAAGGTTTTTTGGGCGCCATTTCCTATATAAAACTTCTTTCATGATAAAGTCAATTACCCTTTTTTGCTTATTTGATTCAGTATAAATTTTGTAGCATGTATCATTTCAAAATTTTCTTTTATAGTCCTATGATCAAAACCCAATATATGTAGAATACCATGTACAATCAAAATTGTGATCTCTTCATCTAGGGTATGACAGTGTAGTTTGGATTGTTTTTTTGCTTGAGGGTATGATATATATACTTCTCCGATGGATACTTGGTTGATATTTTTGTTTAAAAAGTTGATTTTAGAATTCATTGAATATAATTGTTCAGATTTTGAATATTTAGTTGGGAATGCTAAAACGTCTGTTGTTGAGTTTTCACCCATAAATTCCATATTTAAATCATGTAATATTTTGTTATTTGCAATGATAATATCTAAAGAAATATTTTGGGTGGCATTAAAGAATTTAGATAAAGTAGTTGACGCAACTAGGTGCAACAAATCATGTAGTGATTTATCTTGATATTGATTTTGAATTTGAATATTAATAGAAAAGTTATTCATTCATCAAGTTTATATTAAGAAAACTTAAAAAAAAAATGATCATACAATGAATTTTTGATCAATTAATTAAAATCAATTAAAACTTATCTAGAAACTATTCGTTTGCAGTTAGAAATTTGAATAAAGAACTATCTGTTGATAAAACTATAGTTGAATTGGTTTTTAATATTGCTTCATAAATTTCTAATGATTTTGTGAAGTCATAAAACTCTGGGTCTTTATTTAAAGCATTAGAGAAGATATTAGCAGCTTGAGCATCACCTTCACCAATTATTTGATTTGATTTTTGGATAGCTTCAGATTCTATCACAGTAGCTTGTTTGTCTACTTCAGCACGAATTTCTAAGCTTCGTTTTTCACCTTCCGCACGCTCTTCGTTTGCTTTTCTAGCTCTTTCAGCTCTCATCCTGTCATATATAGCAGATAAAGTTTCATCTGGAAAATCAGCCCTTTTAATTCTGATATCAGTTATATCTATACCAAAGTCAACTATTTTTGCATACGAAGCAATAGTTACTGCTTCCATAATTTTTTCTCTATTAGTTTTTATAACATCTATTTGGAGATCATTAGCAATTTCACTTCTTAAATCAGATGCTATAATTCCTGTGGCGGCAGTTATAGCCCCGCTAGGAGTTTTTACAGTTTTGAAAAATTGAAGAGGATCAACAATTTTACCAATTGCATAGGCATCAATTATCAATCTCTTTTTATCTGATGTTAATAAAGAATCTGGGGCTGCATCAAATAAGGTGTTTCTTTTGTCAAATTTTGTGACAGTATCAATAAATGGTGTTTTAGCATATAACCCAGGAGATTGGATTGAAGGTCTAATTGGATCACCAAATCGAGTTACAATTGCAGTTTCTGTTTCATCAACTATAAATAATGTTTGTCCTGCTACAACTACAGATATGAAAATTAATAGTGGTAAAAATATTGTCAAAAATCTCATAATATAATTAATCACCTCCAGATGTATCGTCAGATGTTTGGTTTATCGGAGGAGATAATGGTAGTAGTTGTTTACTAGAATCTTCGCTATTAACTAAAACTAAGTTAAGATTATCTGGTACTAAAATTTTGTTAATGTCAGGAAGAAAATTTTCTATAGCTTCTAAATATAATCTTGTTCTGGTAACATTTGGAGCTTTTTTATACTCAGTCAAAATCGCTAAAAATTTATCAGCTTTACCTGTAGCAATATTTATTCGTCGTTGTTTGTATGCCTCAGCTTCTCGAATAAGCTTTGTAGCTGAACCTTTTGCCTTGGGTAAAACGTCAGCTTCATAAGCCTGGGCCAAGTTGATAATTTTCTCTTTATCTTCTCTAGCTCGAACTACATCGTCAAATGCATCTTGCACTTGATTAGGTGGGCGAACTGTTTGTAATTTGATTTCTCGAATTCTTATACCGGTGTCATATCTATCCATAAGTCTTTGAAGCAGAATTTTTGTCTCAGACTGAACAGCCTCTTTTTCCGTTGTTAGCACATCGTCAATGTTGCGTTGGCCTACCACTTGCCTTAAAGATGATTCTGCAGCACTCTTGAGTATGATGCCAGCAGGGTCAGTTGTTTTAAAAAGGAATTTTTCGATAGAAGAGATATCAAATTGAACCAAAAGTTGGGCATCAACAATATTTTCATCACCAGTAATCATTAAAGATTCATCAGGGACATCAGTATCATCTCTAAATCCAATTTCTAGCCTTCGGATCTCTTCAACAGAAACAACAGTCTTTTTGCCCAATGGTGCTGGATACCACCAATGGAGTCCAGTTCCTTGAACGGAGGTAAATTTTCCGAGCCATTGTAAAGCAGCTTGTTCACCAGGTTGTACTTGATAAAATCCACTGGCACCCCATAGGGAGATTGCTATAATTAGGACAACAATTTCTATAAATAACAATCTTTTTGGATTGCTTTTTTTATTACCTTTATTGTTATTGTTTTTGCCACCAAAAATTGATCCGAGTAATTTATTCAAATCTATTTCTGGTTCAGGAGGTCTGTTCATTTATAATGTAGTCACCAAAATTATGAGTTTATTATTTGAAAACAAATTGTAACATATTACTTCTATTATATATATTATTATTACAATTAGAATTATGTTATTTTGAAAATAGGTCTAAGAACCTATCTTCATAATAGTTAAATATATTCCATCTGTCCAATTCTTTTTTTAACATGTTAGGGTCTGCTCCGTTTTTAACTTCTGAAAATAAATTTTCAATATTTTCAGTTACACCTTTTGGAATTCCGCCATATGCAGGTTGGGGAGTGAGTAATCCTTTTGATTGGAATTGTTTCAAGTTTTCTGAAATAGAAGAAGCAGTGAACTCGTATATGAACTTCAGAATGCTTATGTCCCATAAAGAATCTTGGCCAATTATTACAACGGACATTTCTTCTTGCTTTTTATTTAGATCATTGGTAATTCTATCAGCTACTTCATTTGTAAATCCATGGACAATATTGGTTTCCCCAATTTCATTTTTATATGAGTATAAAATTCCTGGATTATTGCCTTCATTTTGACCAATTACGTCGTTGAAATATTGATAAGCATCTTGGCTGAAGCCTTCAAGATTCATAGCGTAATGGGGAGTAATGATTTTTGGTTTTTCAGCTATTACTCTCCCAGTGCGGATAACGGTCTCTTTTTCTTTAGAATCATTTTCTTGATATACTGGTTCTGTAAGAACATAATACTTGATATTTGTTGATCCGAAAGTTGCGAGACGTTGTTTCGGGAAACGTACAATGAGAGAGTGTTCTATTGCTCGATTAAACTGATGGTTTTTTTCCATAATTAAAAATTAAATTCTTTTTTATTTAAGAGTTTAAACTTCTTTAAATTCTCCATCTACTGTATTGTCATCCTCTTTTTCTTTAGAATCATTTTCTTCATCAGTATTTTCGGTTGTAGCTTCGCTACTTTCTTGTTGAGTGGCATAAATTTTTCCACCAACATTTTGCATGGTTGTCTGTAAATTGTCTATTTTTTCTTGAATTTGAGAGTTGTCTGAATTTTCATCACCCAAGATATCTCGAAGTGCTTTAATATCTGTTTCAAGTTGAGTTTTATCTTCGTCTTCAATTTTTTCAGCATTATCCGAGATTAGTTTTTCTGCAGAATAAGCAATATTTTCGGCATTATTTTTTAATTCTATTGCTTCTCTTTTTTCTTTATCACTTTCGGCATGTTCTTCAGCTTCATTAACCATTTTTTCAATTTCTTCTTCAGTAATTCCTGAACTTGCAGTGATAGTGATTTTTTGTTCTTTCCCTGTACCTTTATCTTTTGCAGAAACGTTTAATATTCCATTGGCATCTATATCGAATGTCACTTCAATCTGTGGGACACCTCTAGGGGCAGGCACTATACCATCTAGCATGAAACGGCCAATAGTTTTGTTTTCATTAGACATTGTACGTTCACCTTGCAGTACGTGTACTTCAACACTGGTTTGATTATCTGCAGCTGTTGAAAATGTTTCTGTTTTTGCGGTAGGTATCGTTGTGTTTCTAGGAATCAACGAAGTAGTAACTCCTCCTAATGTTTCAATGCCTAATGTTAAGGGAGTTACATCTAGTAATAACAGATCTTGAATGTCACCTTGAAGGACTCCTCCTTGGATTGCAGCACCAATAGCAACAACCTCATCAGGATTAACTCCTTGGTGCGCTTCTTTAGTGAATAAATTTTGAACTTTTTCCTGTATTGCAGGCATTCTAGTCATTCCACCTACTAAAACAACTTCATCAATTTTATTTGCAGTAATACCTGCATCTTTTAAAGCTTTTTTACATGGAGACAGGGTTTTTTCTATTAGACCTGAAACTAATTGTTCAAATTTTGATCTGGTAAGATTCATTATCAAATGTTTTGGGCCTGATGAATCAGCAGTTATAAAAGGAAGATTTATTTCAGTTTGAGTTAAAGTAGACAGTTCTATTTTTGCTCTTTCAGCTGCTTCTCGTAATCTTTGTAAGGCCATTCGATCATTAGTTAAATCAATTGCTTGTTCCTTTTTGAATTCTTCTATAATCCATTTGATTAATATTTCATCGAAGTCATCTCCACCTAGATTTGTATCTCCATTTGTAGATTTAACTTCAAATACACCGTCGCCAATTTGTAAAATTGTGATATCAAATGTTCCGCCGCCTAAATCGTATACTGCAATTGTTTGATCAGTTTTTTTATCAAGGCCATATGCTAAAGAAGCTGCGGTAGGCTCATTTATAATTCTTAGTACTTCAAGTCCAGCAATTTTACCTGCATCTTTTGTAGCATTTCTTTGGCTATCATTGAAATATGCAGGGACTGTGATTACAGCCTGTGTGATATTTTCACCAATTTTAGCTTCGGCATCTTGTTTTAATTTTTGTAATATCATTGCGGATATTTCTGGAGGGGCATGATTTTTTTCACCCATTTTCACATAAGCATCACCATTTGTATGTTTTACAATTTCAAATGGGACAGATTTTGATATATCTTGTACACTTTTATCTTGGTATTTTTTGCCCATTAATCTTTTTACAGAAAATATTGTATTTTCAGGGTTTGTAATTGATTGTCTTTTTGCAGTCAGCCCTACGTATCTTTCTTCAGTTTTTGTGTTTAAACCGATTACTGAAGGCGTAGTTCTAGCTCCTTCACTATTTTCTAAAACTTTTTGATCTCCTGCTTCTATGATTGCCATGCAAGAATTAGTTGTTCCAAGGTCTATTCCTAGAATTTTAGGCATTGTTATTTTCCTCCTGATTTTTGTAAGTTTCATTTTGAGCTACTATTACCTGTGCTGGTCTTAGTATTTTTTCATTGATAATGTATCCTGGGCGCATTACTTCAGTAACTTGTCCATCTTGAGCATCTTTGTTTTCTTGATATAAAATTGCCTCGCAAGTAAAAGGATCAAATTGTTGATTGAGAGGGTTGATTTTTGTAACTCCCTCGGATTCCAAAGTATTAATTAATGTTTTTTGAATTAATTCTATTCCTGTTTGCCAATCATTAGAATCGGAATTTTTTGGTAAAGAATTAATTGCTCTTTCTACGTCATCAATTACTGAAATTAATTTTAATATTATTTGATGTTTACTTTTATCTCGGATGTCTTTTTTTTCTTGTTCTGTTCTATTTTTGTAATTGATCAGGTCAGCTTGAGCTCTTTGGGCTATTTGGTGGAATTGAATTTTTTCTGCTTTAACAGATTCTAGTTCATCTTTTAATTCTGTTATTTTTTGGTTTTCAGTTAAAGAATCAAATTCGCTGGATATAAGATTTTCTAGATTATCTTTTTTAACCGGATCTGTATTTCTATTTTTTTGACGAGATGACTTTTTCATGCATTATGCTTTCTATTGAAATTGATAATTAGTTCACTGACTGTTTTGCAGGATATCTAGAATTTCATTTAATTTTTTTGTTATAAATTCTTGATCAGCCTGTGATTTAAGTTCAGGAATTGAATTTCTCATTGCTAGTAATTTATTAAATATCCCTAGAATTAGATGAATTCCTGCTAAATTAATACCTAACTCGCCAGCAAGACGTTTGATTAATTTTAACCTAGCAATGTCTTCTTCTGAGTAAAGCCTTAGCATACCCACAGTTCTAGTTGGAGAAATAAGACCAAATCTTTCATATTTTCTCAGAGTTTGAGGGTGCATTTCTAAGATTTTAGCAGCCACACTAATTATATAGACACCTTCTTGTATGTCAGGTTGTTGAAAATGATATTCTCTTTGAATAATTTTACCTAATTTAGTATGTGTGAAAAAATCCATTATTTAAATCTGTTTACCAAGTGTTTAATAATTAACTATAAAAAATAATACAGGTTGATATGACTTATGTCAACAATTGTTAGTGGTGTTGATCAAGTTAATTAAGTTTGGATTTTTTAATTCAGTATTATTTTAGTTCCGATATTTTTGGATGAATGAAAATATTGAAATAAGTTTTTTACAATAACAAAATATATTTTTTATTGTGTTCAAATATGTGAATACAATTATATATGTTGATCATTGAATTTCACATAGATTTTTAAGTATACTGTTTTTGCTTGAGGTTAATATTGAAAGATATAGATTTTAATAGAATAATTGAAGATATTTTACAGGGTTCGTTTGATTTACATGTTCATTCTAACCCAGGAAGCGACTCAAAATTCAGATTGGGGCCTTTGGAAACAGCTAGATATGCTCAAGAGTTTGGAATGAAAGGTTTTGTATTACAATCCCATCATTATTCGACTGCGCCTGTAGCTTCCATCCTAAACGAAATTTATCCTGATTTAACTGTAATTAGCTCTATTACTTTAAATGATGAAATTGGAGGAATTAATCCTGTTGCAGTTCAGTCAGCTGTAGATTTGGGGGCAAAAGTAGTTTGGTTTCCTGAAAGTATGAAATCTCGAATGAATAATGATTTTTCAGTGTCTGATAATTTAGGTGATTTAACAAAGCCTGTTTTAGAAATTTTAGAAATTGTTAAATCAAAAGATTTATTAATTTCTTCTGGTAAGATGAGTTTTGATGATGCTAAATTACTTTTTAAAGTAGCCAAAGATATGAAAATTCAAAAAATGGTTTTAACTCATGCTGGCTCATTTGTTGATATTCACCATCAACTGGAACTAGCGAGTTTGGGAGTTAAAATAGAATTCCCATTTTTAGTTTGTACTCCATCTAGAAATAGGATTACAGTTGATAAGTTTGCGGAAATGATAAGAAAAGTTGGAGTAAAAAATAGTATATTAACAACGGATTTTGGTCAATGGTTAAACCCAGTTCCTGCTGAAGGTATGAGAATGGCGATTGCTGAATTACTAAATGTTGGAATGAAGGCTGAAGAATTAGTTTTATTGTCTAAAGATAATCCCATTGATTTAATAGGCATTTAGGTGTTTAAAAGATTTAATATTTGCTCCATTCTTATTTTTTTAAGCCCCATATCCTCATTCTCAAAAGTCCCTTGAGATCGGTTATGATAGTTTTTATGACGTCTACTTTACTATCACGATCATCAGTCCATTTCACAGGAATTTCTTTGATTTTTAGTTTTTTATTTTCAGCTAACAATAATAATTCTGTATCGAAAAACCACCCCGAGTCTTGAATTTTTGGGAGCAAAATTTTTGCTGTATATTGATTGATTATTTTAAAACCACATTGAAAATCATGTATTTTGCTAAGGAATAAGGATCTGGTTAAATAAGAATATGTTTTTGAAGTTAAAGTCCTAAGAAATTTTCTGTTTGAGACTACTGAATTTTTTAACAACCTTGAGCCGATTACGATATCAAAATTATTCACATTGAGTTCGTTAATTAATGTTATTAGAGATGAAATATCTGTTGATAGATCTATATCCATGTATGCTAACATATCAGAAGAACTTTCTAACCATGTTGATTTCAAAGCGATTCCTCGACCTTTTGTTTTGATTTTTTTTGCTTGAACATTTTTATTAGATTTTGATAATTTTTGTGCAATTTCGAAAGTTGAATCTGTAGATCCATTATCAACAATAATAATATTTGTATTATAGGTATTTAAGTGCTGGGTGACGAATTCCAAAATTACTGAGACACTATGTTTCAGGATTATTTCTTCATTATATACAGGTAGTACGATATCTAATGATTTATTCATTTTGAAATTAATGCCTAAAATGTCTGATGCCGGTAAATATCATTTTGATACCTAGTTCATTAGCTTTTTCAATCACTTCTTTATCTCTAATAGATCCCCCAGGTTGAATTATGCAAGAAATTTTTCCTTTGCTTGCTAAATCAATAGTATCTGGAAAAGGGATAAAAGCATCTGATGCTAAAATACTTGATACACTTTTATTTCCTGCTTGTTTTAATGCAATTTCTAAGCTTGAAACTCGATTGGGTTGTCCCGCTCCCATTCCTAAAAGAGTGTTTTCTTTAACTAAAACAATAGCATTAGATTTAACATATTTTGCAATTGTCCAAGCAAAAGTGGCATCTTTAAATTCATTTTTATTTGTTTTTAATTTTGTGACGTTTTTCCATTCAGTAAGATTTTCAACTAAATTATCTTTTATTTGAATTAGTGCTCCTCCCGAAATTAATTTAACATCCATATCAGATGTGAAATTAGATTCTTTGCTTGGATTAAACGATACAATTCTGGATTTTTTGCGTTTTTTTAAAATTTCTAACGCTTCATCACTAAATTTTGGTGCAACAATTACGTCGAAAAAAATCCCTTTCATTGCTAAAGCTGTTTTTTCGGTTACTTCAGAATTGAATCCAACAATTCCACCGAAAGCTGAAACAGGGTCAGCTTGATATGCCATTTCATAAGCTATGCTTTGTTCAGTATTGATGGATAAACCACATGGATTATTATGCTTAACTACCACAACAGCATGTTTGTCAAAATTAGAAACTAATTCAATAGCAGCATCAGCATCTAAGTAATTATTAAATGACATTTCAATCCCATGGAGTTGTTTTGAATTTACTATTCCATTTGATGTCGATGGATTTGAATATACTGCAGCTGTCTGGTGAGGATTTTCACCGTATCTTAAGTTCTGGGTTTTAATAAATCCAAAAGTTTGATGTCTTCCAAAATATTCGTTAGAACCATTTTTTAAATAATTTGTAATTGTCGCATCATAAACTGAAATATGTTCAAAGGCTTTAACCGCTAACTTTTTCCTTTCATTTAAAGAAATACAATTTAAAGCAGATTTGGGAGATTTTGAATTTTGCATTTTCTCAATAATCCACGGATAATCTTCTGGGTCTATTATAGGTATCACATTTGAAAAATTTTTGGCAGCAGCCCGGACCATTGTGGGGCCTCCGATGTCAATATTTTCTAAAGCTTCTTGGAATGTTGTTTTTTCATTTTTTATAGTTTCTAGAAATGGATATAAATTGACTATTACTAAACTAATTTGTTCGATACCATGCTTATTAATTTCATTGGTATGATGTTGCTCATTAGTAGATAAGATTCCCCCATGAATTGCAGGATGAAGAGTTTTGACTCTTCCATTTAGTATTTCAGGGAATTGTGTTATATCTGAAACAGCTGTTACAGGAATTTTATTTTGTTCTAAAAATTGTTTAGTTCCACCAGTACTAATAATTTCGAAACCCAAATCAAGTAATTTTTTTGCGAAGGTTTTTAAACCATCTTTATTTGATACGCTTATAATAGCTTTCATTAATATCCTCTCGAGTTATTCAATTCCATCGATGATAACAGGATGATTTTTATTAGCAGTAATTTCACCGATTTTGGTACTTTTAGGGATGTTATCAAGTATGGATTTTAAATTTTTTGGTGAGACTATAAAAACCATACCAATACCCATATTAAATACATGCCACATTTCTTTATTTTCTATATTACCTTCATTTTGTGTCAGTTTGAAAATGTTAGGTATTTCCCAGGATTCAGGATATAATTTTGCTGTAAAATTTGATGGTATGACTCTTGGTAGATTTTCGTAAAAACCCCCACCTGTGATATGACACATTGCTTTAATTTGTTGAGCCGATTTTTTAGTTTCTTTTAAATAACTTATATGTGGTTTTAATAATTCTTCCCCTAAAGTTGAATTTAGCGAAGGTTCAAATTTTGATAATCTACTAGGATTAGTGTCTAAGTCAAAAACTTTTCTTATCAGAGAGAAGCCATTTGTATGTATACCATTGGAGGGGACTCCTATTAACAGATCACCTTCTTGAATTTCTTCGTCACGACATATTAATGAATTGTCTAAAACTCCTACAACAAATCCCACTAAGTCAAAATCTTTACCGGTATATATTCCAGGCATTTCAGCCGTTTCTCCTCCTATAAGTTGGCATTCATTTTCTAGGCATGCTGAAGCGATACTTTTTGCTATTTTGCCAATTGTATCTGGGATAATTTCACTTGTACCAATGTAATCAAGAAAAAATAACGGTTTTCCACGATTAACTAATATATCATTCACACAGGCATTGACTATGTCAAAACCAATATTGTCGTAGTAATTTGTCATAGAAGTTAATTTGGTTTTTGTTCCTACACCATCGGTACTTGAAATTAAAATTGGGGATGTATATTTGGAAATATCAAAGCTAGCGCCAAATTTTCCAATTAAGCTTGCTGCTGAATTACCATGTATTTCCGAAACAGCTTTAGCAATTAGCTCTTTTGCTTCATTTGCGGAATTTCTATTTACACCAGAGGATTCATAAGTATTCATAGGATTATCAGTTAAAATTCAAGATTTAGTTTGTCTAATTCTAATTGAAAAGGTACTGGATGATTCCCTGTGAAGCAACCTGTGCAATATTCAGATGAAGGTTTATTCATGGTTTTCATTAGACCGCCTAAGCTTAAATAGCCTAAAGAGTCAGCACCAACAAATTCGCAAATTTCATTTACAGACATATTTGAAGCGATAAGTTCTTTCTTTGTTGCCATATCTATTCCTAATTGACAAGGGTGTTTAATTGGTGGTGCGGTGATTCTAAGATGTACTTCTAAAACCCCAGCATTTTTTAGGAGTTTGACAACATGTGGCGTGGTAGTTCCTCTAACAATACTATCATCCACAACAATAAGTTTTTTCCCTGATATTAGATTTGTTAGTGGGTTCAATTTTGTTTTTACTCCTAGATCACGAAGATTTTGGTCAGGTTGAATGAAAGTTCTACCAACATATCTGTTTTTTACAAGTGCCTCAGAGTAAGGAATACCTGATTCTTGAGAATAACCAACTGCTGCTGCTGTAGCAGAGTCAGGAATACCTATCACAAAATCAGCATCTACAGGATGCTCTTTAGCTAGTTCTGCGCCCATAAGCATTCTGCTATGATAGACTAATTGATCGTCTAGAATGCTGTCAGGTCTTGAGAAATAGATGTGTTCAAATATACATGAATTACAATTTTTTTCAGTAGATTTAAAAATAGATTGGACCCCTTTTTCGTTTATAATCACCGCTTCTCCAGGATCAATCTCTCTGATAAATTTTGCCCCAAGATTATCTAACGCACAACTTTCTGATGCTATTATGAATCCATCGTTTAAATTTCCAATACATAAAGGACGCACTCCTAAAGGATCTCTAATTCCAATTATGCCTTCTTCTGTCAAAACTGTTAAAGAATAAGCACCTTTTAATTTTCTCATCAGGTATGATATTCTTTCTTCCCAAGATGTGTATGGAGAATGAGTAATTAAATTTGCTATAATTTCCGAATCACTTCCAGATGAGAAAGAACAATCTAATTGAATTAATTCTTCTTTGATATCTTTTGCGTTCACCACGTTTCCGTTATGAGCTAAAGCAATTTTTATTTGAGGTCCATTTGAAATAATAGGTTGAGCATTACGAATATTGCTACTTCCTGTAGTTGAATATCGAGTATGTCCGATTGCAAAATCACCTTTTAATTTAAGAAGATCATCTCCATGAATTGCTTGCGAAACTAAACCCATAGATGTAAAAAGATGGATATCTTTATTATCAAATGATGCAATGCCTGCGCTTTCTTGTCCTCTGTGTTGGAGTGCATATAGAGCAAAAAAAGCCAATTTAGAAACTTCTTGAGATGGTGAATAGACGCCTACAACTCCACATTCTTCCATAACTTTATCATCGAATAGCATTTTTACCTCATGGGGAAGGATATAATTTCGAATTGAATTATATTTTCAAGTTTAATTTAGGTCAAATATCAATTCTATTTAACAAGTTGAACAAATCACGAATGCTTGATTTTTTTGAAGTTTGTGACATTAATTGATTAATTTGCATTCAAAAGTTGTTAATTAGAAGGAGTTATTTTTTTAATTTTTAGTGAAATGATTGATAGTATTGTAAGAGTTAATCCTAATAATGAATTTAGAATTAGAGCATTTTGTGGGTTGAAAATTTCTGCAATTTGACCAATAAATAATGCACCAAATGGTCCGGTTCCAATTGCAATTGTGATTAGTCCAAGTGCTAATCCTCTTTTATTGTAAGGGGTGTTAGTAAGAATGATTGTGGATTGCATTGAGGCAAATCCAGCTGTACCTAGTCCTACTAAGATTAATATGAAGCTTGATGTAATAAAATTTGTTGAAATTGCAAAACAAAGAACCCCCAAAAAAGCAATTAAACATCCATTAGAGTAAATTTTATAGTGATCAGGAAGTTTAGTAAAAGAACAAATCAATATAGTCCCAATCATTGCCCCTATACCTGGAGTTGCTTGAAGAATTCCCATTAGATCATGCTCTAATCCAAGGGTGTTTTTTGCAATCACAGGTAGTATAAAAGTGTAAGGAAACATTAGAAGATTCATTACTATCGTTAAAAATATGGTTGGTATAATAATGGGATAAGTTTTTAATAGATTAAAAATTTCTTTGTATTGTATTTTAAGTAATTGATGTTTAGAATTTTGATTGCTTTGTGTAGTTGTTGGAATTAAATTGATTGAAAATATTGAAATAATATAAAAAATACAAATTAGAGCTAAACTGCTTATACTTCCATATATTGACATCAAAACACCAGCTAATGCTGGCCCAATCATAGTTGCTAAACTAATCCCTATTGAATCTAGCGCTACCCCATTTGCTATTGGTTTCCCATCCATAAAATCATGAATTAATGATCTGCGAGAAGGCATATCAATAGCCCAGCTAATTCCTATTATTGAGATAGATATATAAATATGCCAATATTCGATTGAATTTGTGATGATTTCACCTAGTATTATTAAGGAAGCAGTTAAAGATGCGCTTGCTGTGAATAGGAGTAATTTTTTTCTAGGTAATTGGTCAGCAAACTGTCCTCCTAAAATTCCTATAAAAAACAATGGTATAGTTCCACAAAATGCTACTAAAGAAACTAAGAATGGAGAATTTGTAATTTCTAATACTATCCAGTTTGAGACGATTAGTTGTGTCCATCTAGATTGATATGAAATCATATTTGAAAACCACAAAATTTTATATTTTGGATTGTAGAATGGGTCAAAAAGGTGTTTGAATGAAATTTTTTGTGAATAGGACATGTGAAGTTTCTATAGAATTTTGATAATTTTTTAATAAATTTATTACATAACCTATTGTGATCAGATACGTTTGATTCATTAGCTTGACATGCTTAGTTACACATCATAGTATTTATGCTATCACAAAGTATTGTGTGATAAAAAAGAAAGGACGGTGGGATATGGATGCAATTGTATTGATTTTCCTATCTGCCCTTTCCGGTTTAATTATTGGAACAATTGTAACTATTCTATTAAGAATGTTATTGAATCATAGGAGGAGTGGTTTAGCTTTAGATGAGGCTTCAGAAATTTTAAAGGGTGCGGAGGAAGAAAAACGATTAATGATTTTACAAGCTCAAGAAGAAGTCATTGGTATTCGATCAGAAATGGAAAATGAACTGAGGTCAAGAAGGCTAGATCTACAACGAATCGAACAACGGGTGTCAAATAAAGAAGATAACGTTGATCGACGTTCTAGCAACTTGGATCGTAAAGATAAAGAGTTATCTAGAAGAGCAGAAGAGATTAGTTCTGAAGAGGAACGTATAAAAGATATAGAACAGAAGGCATTGAATGATTTAGAAGAGCTTTCTGGTTTATCTGTTTCTGAAGCTAGTGAAGAAATTATGACTAGAACTGAAGAAATGATTCAACATGATTTAGCTGTTAGGTATAAAGAAATAGAGGATAGAATTTCTGAAGAATCAAATGATAAAGCAATTGAAATGATTTCAAGTGCGATTCAAAGATTATCATCAGATGTTGTGTCTGAGCAAACTCTTACTACTGTACCTTTGCCAAATGATGAAATGAAGGGACGATTAATTGGCCGAGAAGGGCGAAATATCCGTGCGATTGAAAAAGCAACAGGTGTAGATTTAATTATTGATGATACACCGGAGTCTGTAACTTTGAGTTGCTTCGACCCCGTTAGGAAAGAAGTTGCTAGGTTATCTATTGCTAAACTTGTTTTAGACGGCAGAATTCAACCAGCCCGAATTGAAGAAGTAGTTCTAAAAACTGAGAAAGAATTAATGGAAAATATCAGAAAATTAGGACAGGATACTATTCTTGATTTAGGCCTTAGGGGCCTTAATAGAGAGTTGACAAGATTAATGGGCTCACTTAACTATAGGTATAGTTATGGACAAAATGTACTGAAACATAGTATTGAGGTTGCTTATTTAGCTTCAACTTTGGCTTGCGAAATAGGTGCTGATCCAAAAGTTTCGATGATGGGGGGATTTCTTCATGATATAGGTAAATCTTTATCTCATGAAATTCAAGGTCCACATGCTCAAATTGGTGCTGATATTGCAAGTAAAAATAGGATAGGACAAACTGTTTGTGCTTGTATTAGAGAGCATCATGATGATGAACACTCTACTGCTGAATCATTTTTAGTTGCTGCTGCTGATGCTATTAGTGCAGCTAGGCCAGGTTCTAGAAAAGACACGGTTGAAAATTATGTTCAAAGGATGGAAGCTTTAGAAGCAATTGGGGCGGGATTTGATGGAGTTGAGAAGTGTTTTGCAATCCAAGCAGGTAGAGAAATTAGAGTAATGGTTGAACCTGAAAAAATTGATGATGCTGAAGCTGCTGTTTTGGCTAACCAAATAGTTAAAGAGATTGAAGAAAAATTAGCTTACCCAGGGCAAATTCAAGTAACTGTAGTTCGTGAAAAAAGATCAGTTGAATATGCAAGTTAACTAGTTGGATTTTACATAATTTCTTTATTTGGAGGTAGATTTTGCGTGTATTGATGATAGGAGATATGGTTGGAAGAAACGGTAGAGATGCTGTAAAAAAAATTCTTTCAGCAAAGAAAAAATCTCTTGGACTTGATTTAGTAATTGCTAATGGAGAAAATTCTGCCGGTGGTTTTGGGATTACCAAGAGTATTACTACAGAATTGCAATTGATGGGGGTAGATGTAATTACTTCAGGAAATCACATTTGGGATCAAAAAGAAGTATTGGATTTTATTGAAACTGAACCTAGATTACTGAGGCCTGCTAATTATCCTGAAATCACACCTGGAAATGGGTGGGTTGACTTAGGTGATGTTGTGGTAATTAATTTGATTGGAAGACTTTTTGTAGGTGAATTTGATTGTCCATTTAAAATATCAGAGGAAATAATTTCAAAATTATCTGCAAAAAAGATTTTAGTTGATTTTCATGCAGAAGCAACATCTGAAAAAGCTGCTTTAGCACATTTTTTGGATGGGAAAGTGAGTGCTGTAGTAGGGACACATACCCATGTTCCTACTGCTGATGATTGTATATTGCCTAATGGAACAGCATTTGTGTCTGATTTGGGGATGGTTGGGTCAAAAAATTCTGTAATTGGGTTTGATCCAGCTCCAGCTATTTCTAAATTTAGAAATCAGATTCCCACTAGAATGAAAATTCAACAATCTTCTCTCGTGCAATTTAATAGTGTTTTGATAGACATTGATGATGTTTCGGGGAAGGCAGTTTCGATTTCTAGAATTGATGAGGTGGTTGAGTTGTGAATCATGAAATTTTTGTAGATTTGCATTTGCATACGACTTTTTCAGATGGTGTCTTAAATCCCAAAGATTTAGTTAATTTATGTTATAAAAATGGCTTGAAGTATATATCTATTACTGATCATGATTGTATCGATGGTATTCAGGAATCGATTGATGTTTCTAAATCAATTGGGAAAATCGATGTGATTCCAGGCATTGAATTGAGTACTCAAAATGAGATGCATATTTTAGGGTATTATATTGATTATGAAGATTTGGGATTGAAAAAAATTTTAGCTAACTTTCAGGATGACCGAATTATTAGAACTAAAGAAACAATTAACCTCTTAAGTCAACTAGGAATTGATATTGATTGGAATGTTGTGAAATCTTTTGCTGGAGAAGGTGCTATTGGACGTCCTCATATTGCTAAAGCTATGATTGCCGGAGGATTTGTTAAATCATTTAAAGATGCTTTCGATATTTATTTAGGTAAAAGTGGATTAGCTTATGTTGGTAAAGTTCGAATGACCCCTAAAGAAGCTATTGAATTAATTCACTCATTGGGTGGAGTTTCTGTTTTAGCTCATCCTACATTTTGTATGCCTGGAACCGATGATAGCTCTATTAAAATTTTTGAAAAAACTTTAATTGAGCTGAAATCTTATGGGTTGAAAGGTTTAGAAGTTTATTATAAAAACTATTCTGCAGATCAAATTTCAATGTTAAAAAGATTGGCATTAAGTAACGGACTTATTTGTGCTGGGGGTTCTGATTTTCACGGAAATGGGGAACCAGATGAAGTTTTACCTGGTTTAGTTGGGCCACCAATGCGAGATTTTTCTTTGTTAAGGAATTAAAATTATATATTTCTAGAATTTTATGAAATGATTTTTATACTAATTGCATATTTTTGGGGTGGCATTCCTACAGCATACATCCTTGGTAAACGTATGTTTGGATTGAATATTTTACATGTTGGATCTGGAAATTCAGGTGCAACAAATTTGATGTTTCAAACAAATTTTTTTGTTGGAATTATAGGTGGAGCAATTGATGTATTTATAAAAGGGGTTTTCCCTGTATTGTTTATAAAATATTTAGTTCCCGGTAATGATTTGCTTCACTATATGTTTGGTATTTTTTTACTTATAGGTCACAATTGGTCCCCGTATATCAAATTTAGAGGGGGTAGAGGAATTGCAATCTTTATGGGGATTTTATTTGCTTTAGGGTGGATGGAAGCAGTATTGGTGTTAATATTTATTCAAGGTCTAAATTATTTAGTCTCTTTTACTATAAATAAAAATTATTTTGAACCTTCTTTTTGGATAATTATTTGGTTTGGTTATTTATTGTTTACATTGTTTTTTTATAATTATGAAATAGATGTTAAGTTTTTTATATCTATCTCAGTATTAGTTATTCTAATAAAAAGGATTACAGCTAATTTCGAACCATTGCCTAAGAATATAACTTTTTATAGATCGCTTGTTTTTCGCTTGTTTTTAGATAGAGATATTTTAAAAAAGAACCTTTGGGTAGGTAGGAAGAATTTTTTCAGTGATAAAAAAAATTCTAAATAAGTCAAAATGTGATTCTAAATCACATCTAGATTCTAATATTTCTTGTGTTAGATGCGGCAAGAGCATTTGTCCTAAATGTATAGTTCATTCTCCTGTGGGAGTAAGATGTGGATCTTGTGGAGAATCTTCTTTGGCTGCGAGCAATCAAATTTCTACATTATTATTTTTTAAAACACTATTTATTTCTTCTTTTGCCGCTGGGACTATAGGATTAGTTTCGGTTGTTTTTTCTAGTGTGTATTTTTATTTATATTGGATTAATTGGCTTTGGATACTTATTGCGGCATATCTGATATATGAAATTATTGATAAGATTTCAGGATATAAAAGAGGATTTAAAATCCAGTTGATAGGGATGTTCGCATTATCGCTTTTTATTGTGACTCAGTTGTTATTAACAAATTACTATTTGAATATTTTCACATTATTAGTTGTGATAGTTTCATTTTATTTTGTCTTCTTGAAATTGAAATAGTTTTTTAAATTATTTCAATTCCATATGAATTCTTTTTGTTTTAAAGTCTTTCAAGTAGTAGTATGATTATATTCAAATAACTTTTGGAGATGTTATGGATTCTTTAGATTTAAAAATTGTTAAAATTTTGCGTTCCAATGGAAGAGCTACTAATGCAACTATTGCTAGAGACTGTGGAGTTAGTGAAGGGACCATTAGGAGACGATTAAAACATCTCATTGATTCTGAAGCAATACATATTGCTGCTATTCCGGATCCCGCAAAAATGGGTTTAGAAGCAGAGGCTCTAGTTGGAGTGCAAGTAGTTCCAGATAAAATTTCTTCTGTAGCGTCTAGTCTGTCAGATTTAGATGAAGTTAGTTGGGTTGCAAATACTACAGGAACTTATGATATTTTTGTTTGGGTAGTTTTAGATAACTCAGAGGCACTTGGTGAATTTCTTAGAAGTAAAGTTGGGTTGATTCCTGGAATTCGACGGACAGAAACTTTTGTTAAATTGACAAAAATGTCTAATCATGGAATTACAATTTGATAAATTTCTATTCTTTTAATGGAGGAAAAATTGTTGAAAGATCATTCTTGTGGAGAATTGGATAGTTCACAAGTTGGAAAATTTGTGAGATTAGCTGGTTGGGTTGCTAAGAGACGTGATCATGGAGGCTTGATTTTTATAGATTTAAGGGATAGTACTGGAATTGTACAAGTTGTTTTTGATCCAGAACTTTCGCAAAACTCTCATCAGTTAGCTAATCAATTAAGAGCAGAATGGGTTGTTGCAGTTTCTGGTCAAATTAATTTAAGGCCTGAAGGAACTGAAAATTTGAACCTGTTTTCTGGTCAAATTGAACTTCAAGTTAATGAAATTGAAATTTTAAATGAATCAAAAACTCCTCCATTTTATATTAATGACGAATCTGATAATGTAGATGAACTCTTACGTATGAAATATAGATATTTAGATTTGCGTCGTTCAAAGATGTTTACTATCATGAAACTTCGGCATCAGATACTTAAATACATTCGTGATTTCCTGAATGAAAAAGGATTTTTAGAAGTGGAAACACCAATTTTGATTAAAAGCACTCCGGAAGGTGCACGTGATTATGTAGTTCCTAGTAGACTATATCCAGGAAATTTTTATGCTTTACCTCAATCTCCTCAACAATTGAAGCAACTTTTGATGGTTGCAGGATTTGAAAAATATTTTCAGATTGCCCGTTGCTTCAGAGACGAAGACCCAAGATCTGATAGACAACCTGAATTTACACAACTCGATTTAGAAATGAGTTTTGTAGAACAAGATGATATTTTAACTTTGATTGAGAATCTTTATTTTGGTTTAGTGAAAGAATTGTTAGGAGAAAAAAATATTGAGTTTCCTTTCCCTAGGTTAACTTATCAAGATGCTATAGATTTATATGGTAGTGATAAACCTGACACACGTTTTGGCTTATTAATGACTGAAGTTTCTGAAGATGTAAAAGAGTCAAAATTTGTAGTGTTTAGTTCAGCGGTTGAAGAAGGTGGAATTGTTAAAGGATTTGTTGTACCTGAAGGTTCAAATATATCTAGAAAAAATTTAGATAAACTCACTGATTTAGCTAAATTAAATGGAGCTAAAGGATTAGTGTATTTTTCTGTATCTGATGAAATTAAAACAATTGATGAATTACAAGAAATACATGTTAAATCTCCAGCTAAGAAATTTTTTAGTGTGATTGAATTAAAGAATTTGTTCAATAAATTTAAAGTTAATCCTGGAGATTTATTGTTGATGGTTGCAGGTAATAAAAAAATTGTGAATAATTCATTAAATGAATTAAGGTTGAATTTGGGGAAAAATTTGGGATTGATTAATCCAAATGAATTGAATTTTTGTTTTGTAGTGGATTTTCCTCTTTTTGAATGGGATGAAAATGAAGATAGATGGAATTCTATGCATCATCCGTTTACTGCTCCAGCGGAAGAATATGATAATTTACTTGATATAGAACCAGATCAAATTAAATCTACTGGTTATGATTTAGTTTGTAATGGTCTTGAAATTGCAGGTGGGAGCATTAGAATTCATGATAGAAGTTTGCAAGAAAATGTTTTTAAAATTTTAGGACATTCTTTGGATGATATTCGTGATAGATTTGGTCACATATTGGAGGCTTTTGAATTTGGTGCCCCACCTCATGGAGGTATTGCGGGTGGAATTGAAAGACTCGTAATGTTGTTGGCAGGTACTGATAGCATTAGAGATGTAATTGCTTTTCCTAAAACTCAAAGTTTTTCTGACCCATTATTTGAGTCCCCTTCAGAAATTGATAGTGAACAATTAAATGAATTAAATCTGATTATTAGGAAAACAGAAAAAAATTAATAGGAGATTATATGTTTGATATTGTTATAAGAGGTGGTTCTATAGTAGACGGTACAGGCCAACCAGCTTATTTAGGAGATATTGGGATTAATGGTGATAAAGTTGTTGAAATAGGAGACCTATCTAATGCACAGGCTAAAGAATTTATCGAAGCAAATGGTATGGTTGTTTCTCCTGGATTTATAGATACACACGTTCATTCGGATGCCGTATTACTTACCAATCCTCAACATCCTCAAGGGTTGATGCAAGGTATTACTACTGAAATTTTGGGACAAGATGGTCTTTCTTATGCACCTTTGTCAAAAAATAATTTTTTAGAATATCGTAGATATTTAAAAGGAATTTTAGGGACTCCCCCAGAAGATATGAAGACTAATTCTGTATCAGAATTCCGTTCTAATTATCATAAGAAAGCAGCAATTAATACTGCCTATTTGATTGCTCATGGGGCTCTTTATCTAGAAGTTTTAGGATTTGAAGATCGTAGAATGTCGGGTGATTTAATGACTAAAGCAAAAGATTTAGTTAGAGAAGGTATGGAGCAAGGTGCTGTTGGTCTTGCGACTGGTCTGACTTATCACCCTCACGCTTGGAGTTATACAGAAGACATTGTTGAATTATGTAAAGTTGTTAATGAATTTGATGGAGTTTATGTTACCCATCTTAGAGATGTGAATGTCGATCGCGCAATTGGAGGAGGAGGAATTCCTGAAGCTTTGGCTGTTGGAGAGCTTTCTTCTGTTAAAGTTCATTTTTCTCATCATAGAACTGCAGAAAAAACGGCTGGTAAGGTTAATGAAAGAATGGCCTTAATTGATAAAGCTAAATCTGAAGGAGTTGATGTTTCTGGAGATTTATATCCTTATCCTACGGGATCAACTTTCCCTATGGCTTCTATGCCAAGTTATGTACACCAAGGTGGAACACAAGGAATTCTTGATGTGTTGTCAGATAAAGATGGATTTAAGCAAATGTCTGATTATTTTAATGAAATTAATCGATTAAGTAAAATAATCGATACAGAATCTGTAAAATCTAGTGTAGATAAACCTGTAGGACATACATTGGATCTTGATGATACGATTTTAACCTATGTCCCAGGGAATCCCGAATATGAAGGTACCCCAGTTAAGTATGTTGCTGAAAATATGGGTGTTAGCATGGGTGAAGCTATGTGTAAATTGTTACTAGATTCAGAATTATGTATTGGTTTTTGGGGTTCTCCTCCTGATAATGTTGAAATATGGGATCAATTAGGAAAAGATTTTTTGGAAATTTTATCTAGAGATGACTTCATGGTAGGGAGTGATTCAATCCATTTAGGAAAATTTAGACACCCTAGGGCACATGGTACATTTCCAAGATTTTTGGGTAGATTAAGGAGAAAATATAATTTAATTTCTTTAGAGAAGATAGTTAATAGGGTTACTGGCACTCCTGCTGACAGATTTGGTTTGAATAAACGCGGATATTTGAAGAAAGGATTTTATGCTGATGTTGTTGTTTTTAATCCAGAAACTTTGATTGATACAGCAACATATGATGATCCTATTCAATATCCTGTGGGTATTTCTCATGTTTTAGTTAATGGCGCTATTGCAGTTTCAGGGTCTAAATGTACAGGAAAGTTAAATGGATATTCTATTCCTTAATTTCAATAGATTGGAGTTGCTTTGAAAATTGTTTCAGTTGAACCTATTTTTGCTGATAGGTTTTTGTTTGTAAAAATTATTACAGATAAAGGTATTGTTGGTATAGGGGAGTCTGGAGCGTGGGGTTTTTTAGAAGCCTCTGCAGAAGCACTGGTTAAATTTGGAGAGTATTTAATTGGTAAGGATCCTTTATTAATTGAACATCATTGGCAGACAATGTATAACACAAGCAATTTTCGAGGTGCAGCTATTATGGGTGCAATTAGTGCAATAGATATTGCATTATGGGATATTGCTGGTAAAAATTTTCAGGTTCCTGTATATCAATTGTTGGGCGGTAAAGTAAGAAATAAAGCAAGGGTTTATTACCATGTATACGGCAACACTAGACAAAAATTATTAGACGGAATCAAAAAAGCTAAGGATTTAGGATTTACAGCTGTTGGACATTTAACTCCTTTTTTGGATGAGGATATTTCTATTCCTTATTATAAAAGTCATGTAGATAAAATGAGAGATGCTATTGATGCAGTTGAAAAATATAGAGATGTAGCAGGGAGTAATCTTGATTTATGTATAGAAATTCATCGTAGATTATCTCCAGCTGAAGCTATAGTATTGGGTAGAGGTATAGAAAAGTTTCATCCGATGTTTTTTGAGGACCCTATTTTACCAGATAATTTTGATTCTATGGCTGAAGTAGCATCAAAAATTAATATACCTATTGCTACAGGAGAAAGGATTCATACTATTTTTGAATTTAGTATGTTGCTTAAAAGAAATGCTGTTCAATATATTAGACCAGATGTTTGTTTAGCTGGTGGATTGACACATTCAAAAAAAATATCATCTTTGGCTGAAGCAAATTATGTAAATGTTGTTCCTCATAATCCTTTAAGTCCTGTTAGTACAGCAGCATGTGTTCAATTAGCAGCGTGTATTCCGAATTTTTCCATTCAAGAATATCCAATAGGAGAAAATGTTCCCCCAAAAAGTTTAATGGTTAAAAACCCTTTGATTTTACAGGATGGATTTTTAATTATTCCTGATGCTCCAGGTATTGGAATTGAATTATCAGATGATATACAAAAAAAATGTCCCCCAATAAAATATGGAAAAATTAATACCAGAAGACATTTAGATGGTTCTGTAGTCATTCAATGAAATAGAAAATTTTGAAAAGAGGTTATAAATGGGTTCAATTATAGATACATATACTGAAAAATTCAGAAAATCTAGTGAATTATATGATCAAGGTCATAGTATTGTACCCGGCGGAGGACATCAATCTAGAGTTCAAAAACCTTTTCCCTATTTTGTAAATACTGCAAAAGGATCTAGAAAAATTGATGTTGATGGAAATAAAATTATTGATTATATGATGGGATTTGGGTCTTTAATACTTGGTCATTCTCATCCAGTTGTAGTTGAGAAAATTTATAGACAAATACAAAATGGAACACATTTAGGTGCTCTTAGCGAGTTAGAACTGATTTGGGGACGTAAAGTTAAAGATTTAATTCCGAGTGCTGAAAGGGTTCGCTTCACAAGTTCTGGTACAGAGGCAACATTATTGGCCATGCGTTTGGCAAGAGGGTATACAGGGAAGAAAAAAATAATTAAATTTGTTGAACATTATCATGGTTGGCATGATTACGCAATTCCACAATCTGGCCTAAATACAGAATTTGGAATTCCTAAAGATACATTGAGTTCTACTGTTGTATTGGAACCAAAAATTAATTTAATTGAAGATTATTTAGAGAAAAATGATGATGTTGCTGGAATTATTTTTGAAGCAACTGGCGGGCATTGGGGACAATTTCCATTACAAAATCCCACCTTTGTAATGGATTTGCGAAAATTGACAGTAAAACATGATGTGGTAATGATTATGGATGAAGTGATTTGTGGTTTCAGAATGTCAAAAGGAGGCGCACAGAAAAGATTTGGAGTAATTCCTGATTTGACAACTATGGCTAAGATTGTTGCGGGTGGATTACCTGGTGGTGCGGTAGCTGGGAATCAAAAAATAATGTCATTGTTGAGTGAAAAAAATGGTGTCCAAAAAATGTTTCATCCGGGGACTTTTAATGCAAATCCAGTTTCTGCAACTGCAGGTATTGCAACACTTGAATTAATCGCTAAAGAACAAATTAATCATAAAGCTGATTTGGCTGCACAAAAACTTAAATTAGGTTTAAGAGAAGTTTTACATAAGAGGGAAGTCCAGGGACATGTTCATGGAGTGTCATCTATTGTGCACTTGGTTTTGGGTGTGGAAGGAAAAGAATCAGATGAAGGTGTTTCTGATGTATCTCATTCTGAATTAGCTAGAGCTACTATGGGAAATATTCCTAAAATGTTAAAATTGGCTTTTTTAAATGAAGGGATTGATATTATGGGAGGGATGGGATTTTTCGTTTCAGCAGTACATTCTGAAGATGATATTAACGAAACTGTTGAAAAATTTGAAAAAGTGATAAATGCATTAAGAAGTGATGGTGTAATTTGAGAATAATTATTAACTTAATGCAGAATTTATTTTACAATTAATTTGCTAAAAAATGAATTTAAGAGGTGATTATAAATGATAATTAAACGGATGAAAATTTTATTAGTTTTTTTATTGGTTACTATTTCTTTAGTAAGCTGCTCTAATGAGCCAGAACCTGTTTCTGTAGTTCAACCCCAAGACAACGGGATTCAATTGCCTCTTGAAACTTGGCCTACAGTTTCACTAAAAAAATTAAGTATGAAATGGAATAGTTGTGTGATTAATGAAAATGGGGATCCTATCCAAATAGGTACTAGGGTACTTGTAGTTGAGAGAGCACAATGTGATGAAGTAGTATACAACCCAGATTCTTCTATAGGTACAATTCGAACAGGAATGGTTAAAATTAGAATTCTTGATACAGGTCAAGAAGTATGGACTTGGAGTAGTGCAGCTAATATTAAAAATTCATCAAGATTGAATCCATAATTTTAATTGACTATAGTACTTGAAATTAAGAAGAGTTAGTATTATTTGATTTATTTTTGATAATAGTTTTTACTGTTAAGCTCAATATTATTATAAATACTATTAAAGCTATTGAAGTAAGAACCCCTTGATAAGGCTCTGGTTTTGATACTAAGCTTTGAAAGGTAATGATTTCTTTTTGCATCCCGTCATCTATAGTAAATTTGAATTCCCACATACCCTCGTAAGGTATTTCAAAATTTGAATGATAATGGCCCATTTCGATTGTTTCAGTCATTTGTTTTGTAATTGAATAACCTATTTGATTATCTCCTTTGGCCATAAAAGAAACATTACCTCTTGTCATAGGTTTTTGTGTATCTATGTAATTTACTTTTAGCGAGATTTTTAAATTTCCTGTAGTTGGAGATTGAGGTGTTGTCCCATATCCAACTTTAAAAGGATACGATTCTTTGAATTGGTAGTTGATTTTTCCATTAGCAAAAAGAATTTCTGTAGAATTAAAATGTGCACTAATTATAATTATTAAAATTAAAGAATAGAAAATTATATTTTGTTTAAGTTTAATCAATTTTAAAATTTCTTTGAGACATTAAAAGTCCAATATTTATTAAGAAATCATCTGTTTTGCATCCATTAGGTAATTCGAATGGACTTTCTATTTGAGCTATAGGTAACTCTAAGTTTTTTGAGATATTATTTATGTAGGGTATATGTTTTTCTTTTATTTGCCCTGAAAATATTAGAGGGATTAAATTATTAAAATTTAATTCATTGTAGTTAGCATTATGCTCGTTTAAAGTATTTGTTAAAACATCTAATATTCTATCGTAAATATCTTCTTTTTCTATAGAAAATTGTAGCCCCCAATAAGCAGTTTGGTAAGTTAAAGGTATCCAATTTCGTATTACAATTACATCACAACCGTCTTGTGATAAATAGACACATACGGCATCTTTATACTTTAGGCTTCTTGTGATAGCAAAAGGTTTTGGTTCAAGTTTTAATGATTTGTTTTTAGCGAAGTCAACTGAGGAAATCCAAGATTGTATTGATTTTTTTGTTGAAGAAATTGCTAACCATTTGTTTTTATTTACCTCAGAATTGTATTTGAGCCATTTAATTTCAGAAATTTCAGGTGAAATTCCAAATTTTTGTTTCATTTGAATAGGTATAACGGTATTAGGGTTAATTTTTCCAGATTGAGGTAAATCAATATTTTGAATGCTGGTTTGGTAGCCTGGAACTGCTCCTAGTATTTTGATATTTGTTGAAGAAATTCCATTTTCATTTAAAGTAAATTCAAGTAAGTTGGAAGTCATTTGTGATTCTACTACGAGTCCTTCTTTAAAATATGATTGAGGCAAGTTAATTTTCAGGTAATCAACGATTTGATTTTTTTCATAAATTAAAATTTTGGATATTCCAAATTCAAATGTAATTGCAGCAATGGGTTTTGTTTTAAATTGATTGAAATTTAGATTAATTTGAGAAATTTTATTGAATAATATTTTTGAATTTCGGGAATATTTAACAGAGATATATATTTTTGTTGTGTTGTAAAGGGATGCTGATTTAGTGGATATAAATGTGTTTGTTCTATGAAATATTGAACTGCTAAGTGTTTTAAAATTTACAGATTGTATTTGATTTTGTAATTGTTTAGGGTTTTTTGACATGGATTTTATTGAGAGGACAATTTTGTTTTTAAGTGAAGGAATTTTGTTTTTTGATCTCAAGTTTATTTTTTCAGGATTTTTGTTTGATATATTGGAATTAGGCTTAGTAGATTGATTCATAATTATTTGCAAGACTAAATGTTTGTTATTTTTTAGTTCTGCAAGTAGATTTGTAGGGAGGGCTTCAGGTGCTGAAATTGTTACTTTATCATTAATGATTTCAAATTTAGCGCCTAAATCTTTTGCTTTATTGATTAATAATTTTGTGTTTTGTAAATTTTTCATTAAAGTTCTTGGATCCAGTTAGATTTAGAGGCCACTGATTTAGAAGTATTTTCTAAGTCTTTTTCGTGAATAAAATTCTCTTTTTCCTTAACAAAATGTTCAATCAAGTGATTTTCAGCAATGTCTTCTTTTAATATATAATTTCCACAAAGTAAACAGAAATACTCATTACGCGTGATGCGAGATGTCATCTGAATTAAATTGAAGTTCAATAAAATTGATGGTGTTTTTTTATATTGAGACTTAAATCTTTGCACAGTGATAATACTTATTTTTAGTGTTTCGCTGATACGATTAGATGACCATTTTTCTAAAATACACCATAAAATAAATCGCTTTTCATCGTCAGTCAATCTCTTTTGGAGAGAGTTTTTTTTCCTTGTTGGAAAATTGTTTCTATAAATTTCGGATAATATTTTTTGTGACATGATGATTAAAAAACAATAATTATATTTAAATGATATATAATTGTAATAATGTTTTGTAATTATATCAATAAGCTTTATGGTATATATTTTTTAAAATAAAATACTATATTTCATAGAATAAATTTAAAAAATGATATAAAAATGATATAAAAATGATATATATATGTATGTATTATAATTTGTATCTGTTTAGTAAATCCATGTTCAATTCAAAACCGATACCTGGTCTATCTGGTAATGTAACGAATCCATCACTGTCTGGACGCAATGAGGGTAAAAACATTTCTGTTCTGATGGGGTCAACCTCAGTTGGATAATATTCTAAAAATATTCCATTTTTACTTGCGGCTGCTAATGGTAATTGTAATTCTTGACATCCATGAGGAGCTATATATATGTTGTTTTTTTCAGCTAATTCGCTGATTTCTTGCCCAATATCATATCCACCGCAAATTGTTACATCCACATTGAAAACAGATGCTGCATTATGTGCAATTAGGTTTGTAAAATGTTCTTTTGTATATCCATTTTCTCCTGTTGCTATGTGTATATCAGTACTTTTAGAAAGCTTTTCATGTCCTTCGTAATCGTAAATATTCATTGGTTCTTCAAACCAAAATACATCGTAATTAATTAATTCTTTTGCAAATTCAAGTGATTGTTCTAAATTTAATGCGCAATTTGCATCTACCATTAATTTAATATCTGGCCCTATAGCTAATCTTGCAGCTTCTACTCTTTTAATGTCGTTAGTAATTCCAGTTTCCTGTGAACCGATCTTGATTTTTACAGCTGTTGCATGTAACTCGTTGATGTTATATAACAATTCACTTTGTAATTCTTTGATTCCTTTTCCCTTTGCATAATAACCTCCTGCTATATAAGTTCTAATTCTACTTTGTTCTCCGCCAAGCATTTTGTGGATAGAAATATTGTTCATTTTGCCTTTAATATCCCAGCAGGCAATGTTAATTGCAGATAAGACTTGGGTATTCAGTCCAGCAGGACCAAGAATTTTAATCATATTTGTACCCAAATCTTTTATTATTTTTTTTGTATCTGTTGGATCCTGATTAATTAATAATGGTTTAAAATATTCAACATAACCAGGCATTAGATTTAAAGGTCTTTCAGCGGCAGTACCACCATTCCAACCTGTTCCTATTATATTTTCATCTGTGTAAATAGTTATTTTATGAAGTTTTCCTGGTCCATAAAAATGATTGCCATTCCAAATACCCGGTCTTTCCCATTCAAAAACTTCACTAGTTATATCAATGATTTTCATTATTTTTTTCCAATAAAAATTAAAGTTGTTTTAATTTTAAATAAATGAATAAAACATTCATTTATTAACTTAAGTTAATGTTATATGATTTTGTTTATTTTATACATATTGTAATTGATCGTATATAAAAATCATAATTAATAATTTCAATAATTATAAGAGTTTCATTAATGTAAGGTGCTGAAATCAGAAAATATTTTTCTAAAAATTTATCTAGTCAAATACCCGTAATTTCTTGGGCAATTGTAGATTTTTCTAAAACAGTTTATTACGTTGGTGTTGTTGGGATTTTTTTCCCTCTATGGATATCTAATACACATAGTATGTCTGATGCTGTTATAGGTAATACGATCGCTATTTCTATGCTGATAACTTTTCTATTAGCACCATTTATAGGATCAATTTCAGACCAAACTGGGAAACGTGTACCTTATTTGATTTTTGGGATTTTGTCTTGTGTGATTGCAACATTTTCTTTGGGTTTTATACAACATATATATGTTGCAATTTGTATATTTTCAATCGGATTGATTGCTATTAATCTTCTGGATGTGATTTACAATGCCATGTTATTTGATGTAAGTGAAGAATCGAATAGAGCAAAAATTTCAGGTTTTGGTGCTGCAACAGGTTATTCAGGGGCAATATTAGCAATAATTTTATCAATTTTATTTACTCAAGGTGGAAATTATATTATTGGATTTAGAATTGTTGCATTAACGTTATTTGTTTTATCTATTCCTGCTATGCTTTTTATTAAAGAAAAAAAATTGCTTGTTACGCGATCTACTTCATTATTCGATTCTTTTTTTGCTTCATATATCAATTTTAAGAAAACTTTCTTTGGAATTATTCGAGCTCGAAAAGATATAAGTACTTTTTTGGCAGCAAAATTTTGGTATACATGTTCAGTGTATACTGCTCAAACATTTGCAGTTTTATATGGAGTTCAAACAGCTGGTTATTCAGAAAGGCAAGTTCAAATATTGGTATTTTTGGGGACATTGATAGCTATTCCAAGTGCATATTTTTTAGGGATATTAGTTGGGAAATTTGGGTCTAAAGTCGTTTTAATTAATATGTTAAGTATTTGGACTTTGGTTTTACTAATTGGTGTGTTTTTACCAGACATGAACTTTGACACTAGGTTTTTGTGGATTATATTAACAATTTTATGTGGAATTTCTATGTCTGGAATTTGGGTTTCAGATCGACCATATATGTTGGATATAATACCTGAAAGTATTATTGGACAAGGATTTAGTGTACATAGTATGTCCGCAAGATTATCCAGTATTATTGGCCCATTTAGTTGGGGAATAATTTCTACCACAATCAATTTAGGCCAGCAAGCAGCGTTGATGTCTTTGGTTGTTTTTTCTATAATCGGCTTGTGTTTTGTATTCTATATAGACAAAAAATAAAATGTATAATTTTAAGGATTGATAGGTGAAATAATTTGGGTATAAATAAAAATGACATTACAAGAATTAGTGATTTGCCCAAAGATGATAGAAAAAGGCTTTGGGGTTGGTATATGTATGATTGGGCCAATTCGGCCTTTTCTACGAGTATTGTAACTGCTTTATTACCTGTGTATTTCGTAATATTGTTTCAACAGGCAATTGGGACTCAAATAGAATTTTTTTCTTTTAAATTTACGGGCAGTTCATTGTGGAGTTTAGCCATAGGATTTTCAACTTTAATTGTTGCTTTTTTTAGTCCAATTTTAGGTGTGATTGCAGATCAAAGAGGATTAAAAAAACTATTGCTTTTTTATTTCACTTTGGTGGGTTCATTATTTACTGTATTAATGTTTTTTACATCTTATTCTGATACAGATTGGGCGTTAATTTTATTTTTCTTTGTCATTGCAAATATTGGTTTTTCAGCAGCAAATGTTTTTTATAACGCTTTATTGAATGATTTAGTTTTACCCCAAATGCTTGATGAAGCCAGCAGTAAGGGGTTTGCGTTTGGTTATATTGGAGGAGGCTTAGCATTAGCTGTTCACTTGGTTATAGTGCAATTTACTAGTGATTCTGAATATTCTGATTTGTTTGTGAGATTGTGTATTGCCTCGGTTGGAATTTGGTGGTTTGGTTGGTCTATATGGACATTCAGATCTTTAAAAAATCTACAATTTGATAAATCTTCAGCAAACTTAAATTTTTTCGAATATGTGAATTTGGGATTTTCTGGACTATTTCATACTTTTAAAGAGATACGTAATTATAAAGTGGTTGTAATTTTTTTAATTGCTTTTTTGTTTTTCAGCGATGGGTTAGCTACTATATTAGGTGTTGCAGGTGCTTATGCATCTGACAGCTTAGGTGTAGGAATGTCATTTGTAATGGGAACAATTTTGATAATTCAATTTGTAGCTGCACCTGGAGCTTCATTCTTTAATTGGCTTGCAAGAAAATTTTCAACTAAAAGGTCATTACTGATATCTTGGATAGGTTGGGTGGTTGCTATAATTTTTGCTATTGGTTTGGCTCCGTTATCTCCAATGAATGATTCTGATTTTGATTATGTTTTGGAAAAATCTTCTTCTAATAATTATGTTATTTTGAAGTCTCCAGAGTTATCTGACTCAAAAAATGAATCTGCTTTTTTTAGCCGTTATTCAGGGATTGAAAATGAAGATATTGTTTCAATAAGTTTCAAAGATCAACTAGTTTCAGATATCACTGAAATTTCTACGTTGAAATTTTCAATTCTAATCAAAGAAGATAATGATTCTATTGGAGAAATTGTTCTTGGACAAATGCATCCTTCAAATCTAGGCCAAGGACTTATCGATTGGTTCCCAATCACAATAAGAAATTTGGTTTGGCAGCCTTTAGGATTATCTGCTGGTTTACAGTTCCTTATTTTAGGTGTTTTTGGTGGTTTTGTTATGGGAGGCAGTCAAGCATTAGCGAGGAGTTTATTTGCCTATATTATTCCGAAAAATAAAAGTGGTGAATTTTTTGGATTTTTTGGATTTATATATAAAACTTCTTCTTTCATAGGACCATTCTTTTATGCATTAACAGTTAGTTTATCTGATACTAGAATGGGTATTTTTTCTATATTAATATTTGTTCTGTTGGGAACAATAATATTGTTTAAAGTTGATGTTGCTTCAGGGAGAGCTTTTGTGGAGAAAGAAAATATTTAACAGTTTTTTTCTTTCCAATTTTGTAATATTTGATTGTCGTGTTTGAAAGCTAATTCTGGTAATTGATTTAATTCGAACCAATTTAAATCGTCTGCATCAGACCCTGGTATCGTTTTATGTGTTATTAAATTTACGGAGTAAACTATTAAAACTACAGGGTTATCTTCTTCTGAGTAGATTCCAATTAGTTGATTGATGTCTACTGTTAAGCCAGTTTCTTCTTTAACCTCTCTGATCAATGCATTTTCAGGAGTTTCGCATTTATTGACGTATCCTGATGGGAAAGCCCATTTACCTATTTTTGGTTCTACTCCTCTCTTGATTAGCAATATTTTGTTGTTAGTCACAATAATACTTGCTACAGCAAGTTTTGGGTCATCAAAGATTGGTTTTTTACACTTACTACAGAATCTTTTGATTAACTTGTTGCCACAGTGTTCGCAAAAAATTTTCATGGATTTAAATCTTTAAAGTAATCATAAGAAACTTTTTAATATGAAGAAATCATCTTCTACGAAAGTTTTGCGAGCAAAATAAATTTTCACAATGTGCTGATTTTAAAGAGCCTTGATTAGTATCCCTAAACATAATAATTCCCAATCCATCAATTCCTATAGTTATAGAAGAATGGAACCATTTGTCCCCAGTTGTTTGAATTATGGCACTTGTTATTAGGCTACATTCGGTGTTTACGCAATGTCCTATTTTCAACTTATCTTTTGTTGCATCCCAATATGAAATTAAACCTAATCCATCAATTCCTATAGTAATGGAGCTAGATTGGCCTATGTTTCCAACTGAAGCAGCAACATTACTGATTCCAGATGAACAATCTAAGTTTGTGCAATGAAATGTTTTTAAATCTCCATTAATTCCATCGTAGTAACTTATTAGCCCTAGGCCATCAGCACCGGTAGTTATGGAAGTGTGGTAATAAATCAAGCCAGAATTATCAACTGTAGTAATTTTGAAATTTGAACAATCTTGATCGTTACAGTGTGCTACTTTTAGATTTTTGTTAGAATTGTCTTCATAACTTATTAGAGCTAATCCATCTCCAGTAATAGTAATTGAAGAATATCTTCCTACGGCACCAACTGTATCAACTAATTTGATATCAAAATTTTCACAGATTTTATCTTTACAATGAGCTAATTTTAAATTTTGATTTGTTAGGTCATAGTAGCTAATAATTGGGAAACCATCACGCCCAATTGCAATTGAAGAATATCTACCAACGTCATCTGATGTGTCAAGAGTTTTGATATTTGCGGATGTACAGGGTGTATTGTTACAGAAAGCTATTTTTAAATTTCCTCCTGCACCGTCATAATATGAAATTACTGGTTTGCCATCTGGGTTAATTATAATGGAGCTATATTCTCCAACTTTCGATGTGGAATTGTCTACAATTGCAACAGATGTTGATGTACATTTTATATCTTTACAATGAGCTACTTTAAGAACTTTGTTAGTATTATCGTAATATGAAACTATTGGGAAACCGTCAGCACCAATTGTAGTTGAATTTTGTAAACCAACATCATCGGTATTATCTAACGTTGAAATAGTAAATCCTGTAGGGATTTCTCGATTGAGTTCATTACTTGACTTTCCTGCAGGTCCTTGAAGACCTGTATTACCTTGGGGTCCTTGAGGTCCTGTATTACCTTGTGGTCCTTGAGGTCCTGTATTACCTTGTGGTCCTTGAGGCCCTGTGTTACCTTGAGGACCTTGAATTCCAGTATCACCTTTTAGACCTTTTGCTCCTTGGATTCCAGTGATTCCTTGAGGACCAGTTCTGCCTTGAGTACCTTGAGGTCCTGCATTACCTTGTGGTCCTTGAGGCCCTGTGTTACCTTTAGGTCCTTGAATTCCAGTATTACCTTTAGGTCCTATTAATCCAGTATCACCTTTAGGTCCTTGAATTCCAATACTACCTTTTGGGCCTTGAGGGCCAGTTCTACCTTGATTACCCTGAGGACCTTCAGGTCCAATTAGACATGAATTACTAATTACAAGAAATATGGATATAATTATTGAGATAGTAATTATTAATATTGAGATGTTTGGTGAAAATCTATTCATTTTTTGTTTTTTTACACATGTACATTATTTATTACAGTATTTTTATTTTGAATGTAAATTTTTATAATTTCTAGGGGAAATTTGATTTAATATTAATATGTTGGAGGTTTCAATGGATTTAGAAATTTCAGGAAAGGTAGCATTAGTTACTGGTAGCACCAGGGGAATTGGTAAAGAGATTGCAACTGCATTGTGTTTTGAAGGAGCAAATGTTGCAATTGTTGGAAGATCTAAAGAACGGTTAGATTCTAGTGCAAAAGATATTTTGATTAAAACTGGAGTAAAAGTTTTTAAAATTATTGGAGATACCGGGAATGATGAATCTGTGGAAAAAATGGTTAAATCAATTGTGGAACATTTTGGAACAATAGATATATTAGTTAATTGTGCAGCTACTCCTTTAAGTCAGGTCCCCATGATATTGGGAGAACATTTTAATAATCAAAAGTTTTTAGAAGATATTAATGTAAAGGTGATGGGATATATCAGATGTATTAAAGGAATAATTCCTGTAATGAAAAAAAAACATGGTGGCAGAATTATTAATATTGGAGGTTTAGCAGCTAGGAATGTTGGATCAATAGTAGGGTCTGTAAGAAATTCAGCACTGGTTTCTATTACAAAAAATTTGGCTGATGAATTAGGTATTTATGGTATATCTGTTTGTGGTGTACATCCAGGATATACTATGACAGAAGCTACTGCAGGTAAAATATTAAAAAGATCCCAACAAGAAGGTGTTTCAGAAGAACAGATTATTGAAGAAATGAAAACTGCAAATCCTTTAGGGAAAATTATTCAAGCTTCTGAAGTTGCTAATGTGGTAACTTTTCTTTGTTCTCCTAAGGCAGTGGCAATTAATGGGGATTTTATTTGTGCAGGTGGAGGGGAAGGGGAATCAATTTATTACTAAAATTTGTAGTGCAGGAGCGGCAGGATTCGAACCCGCGACCCTTGGTTTTGGAGACCAATGCTCTACCAGCTGAGCTACGCTCCTATATTTTTAATATATATTATCATATTAAATTGTTTTATAATTTAATTTTGATCATTTTATTGTATTCTATAATTAATCTTAGAGATAATTATTTACAAGTGGTGATTTGTGCATGATGAAGTAATACATTTTTCTGGAATTATTTCAGCCTTAATAGTGGGCTTGATTATTGGTTTCAGGCATTCAACAGATGGCGACCATGTAGTGGCTGTTTCTACCATGGCTAGAGATTATAGAAATATTTTTAAAAGTCTTTGGGTGGGAATATCTTGGGGGTTAGGACATTCTACACCCTTGATGATTTTAGGAATATTAGTATTGTTGTTTAAACAATCTATTTTAGATATATATGAATCTATTGCAGGTTTTTTTGAATTTGGAGTAGGTTTAATGTTGGTTTTTTTGGGGATACAAGTTTTCTGGAAATTAAAAAATAATGCATTTCATATTCATACTCATGATCATGATGGTGAATCTCATAAACATATTCATGGATCTCATTCACATCAAGAAATTGAGCACAACCCTCACTCAGAGAAGAAGCATGGATTTTTTCCAGAGTTATTTCCATTTTTCCGAATAAAGTCGTATACAATTGGTGTAGTTCATGGACTCGCTGGTAGTGCTGCAATTTTGATTGCAATTTTACCTGCAACTCCATCTTTTGCTTCAGGCATGATTTTTTTATTGTCATTTTCTTTAGGCACGATGATTTCTATGGCTATCATGACTATTTTTCTTTCTTTTCCTATTTTAATATCTAGTAAGTCAAATTTTTTCAGTAATTTGATAATGTATATTGCAGGTCTATTAAGTATTATGCTTGGTGTTGCCTTAATGTCAGATGTGGGATTTGGAACAAATTTTACAGGATTTCTTTGGTATTAGAAGAAATTGTGAGATAGTCTATAAGCCGAGTTCTGTAAATTTGCAGTCATCTATCTAGGTCTATAGTTGCCTATAGACTCAAGCGGCTAACCCGTGGATATGGTCTGAGAGGCCCTAGATCCTCTTTTTGGCCTTGCTCCAGATGGGGTTTACATTGCCTTATATGTCACCATATAAGCGGTGAGCTCTTACCTCACCATTTCAACCTTACCTTTTTAGAGGCGGTATATTTTCTGTTGCACTTTCCGTCGGGTCACCCCGCCCCGCCGTTAGCGGGCATCATCTCTCAGTGGAGCTCGGACTTTCCTCTGTACTTGAAAATACAGCGACTGCTCGACTATCTCACAGTAGAGATTTTAACTTTTTAAGTGATTTGAGTCTAGTAAAGATTTTCAATTATGTTAATTTGATATCTAAGTCATCTTTTACAGATATTGAATTTGTAAGAATTTTGATGATTAAATTTTTTGTTGAGATAGTTTGTTTTTCCCAATTTTCCCAATTTTCAATAGTTTTTTTAATGTATTTTGCAGAAGAAATATTATTCAAAATGTTTTTTGCTTGATCAATTTCTTTAATATATTCACCTATCAAATCGATATTTGTAGATTTCGTTGCAGATTCAATAATAAATTTGTTAAGTTTGGCTTTAGCTTTTTTTACAGAAGATTCGCGAGCAACAATTAATTGATTTAATGAATTTTTATTTATAATAATTTTTTTGGAATTGACATGAAATTTTAATTCTTGGAAAACTTTTTTTTCCAATAGATCTGATTTAACAGTATGATAATTGCAAGAACCTTCATTGTTCCTAGATTGGCATTGATAGTATCTGTATACTTGCTGATTTCGTATTGAAGTTTTGTTTTTCCAAGATTGCTTTTTAGTTACACCCATCATTTTACCTTTACAGTATCCACATTCAATTAGTCCAGATAAAAGAAATGGTTTAGATTCAAAAATTCTACCGATTGGTTTTCTGGATTTAGTAATTTCTTGTGATTTCCTGAATATTTCCGGAGTAACTATTGCTGGGTGCATTTTCGCTTTTCTTACACCCAACCTTGTATATGTTCCAATATAAGTTACATTTTTAAGAATATCTCTAATATTGATTGTAGTCCATGATTTTTCTTTGCGAAATCTAATTCCTCTTTGGTTTAAATCATTTGCAATACGTCTAAACCCCATATCCGATTGAGTATATAGCCTATAAATTAATTCAACTACTTTTGCTTCTGATTTGATGATTTCGAGTTTATTGTTTGGGCCAATTTGATACCCGTATAGGGTACGACCTAGTGGTTTCCCCTCTAGTGCTTTTAGCATCATAGATTCTTTGATTTTTGTACTTCTACTTTTTGAAATTCCTTCAAGTCCTATATATTGCAAGGCATTTTGAAATATATTTGGATAGTTTTCATCCATACAGGCTACTTCACTTCCAGTATTATTGATTTCAAATAATTTTCGTGAAAATTCTTCTAAATTGTTTCCCAAATGCTTAGCAGATGGTACAAGAACAATAAATTTTTTCCCTGAATTGTTAATATAATTAATCATTTGCAGATGACTATTTCCGCCATCTAAAGTGGGTTGATTTATTTCACAGAAGGATTTAATTGCTTGATGCATATTGAATTTGCAGAATTCTTCGAATTTAAAATAAGCTTCTTCTAAAGAATTATTGTATGCATTTAAATTTTTATAATAACTTATTGCGAGCATAAATTTTCAACTTAACTTACATAAAGAATTCTATTACACATTTTGCATTGAATGATATCTTTAATCTGAATAATTTTTTGTAATTCGGTAGTAGTTAGAGCGATTCGACATCCCTGGCATGTGTTTTTTTCTACTTTTACTATTGCCAAACCATTTTTTGTCTCTCTAAGCATTTGGTATTTTGAAAGTTGGTTTTTGGGGATTTGATTTTTTATTTGATTCCGCTTAGAAATTAATTTTGAAATCTCAATTTCAGTATCTGACTTGATGGCTGAAAATTTCTCTTTTTTGATTTTCATTTGATTTGTAATTTGATCAAGTTTTTGAGTATTTTCCTCCAATTTTTGATTGAATTCATCTAGATACAACATGATTTGAAGGAGTTTATTTTCTTCTTCAGTTTTTTCTTGATTTAAAAAAATCTGAGAATTTTCTAAAGCTTCA
This sequence comes from SAR202 cluster bacterium, assembly GCA_009392295.1. Taxonomy (GTDB): domain Bacteria; phylum Chloroflexota; class Dehalococcoidia; order Lucifugimonadales. The sequence continues at coordinate 63,926 of VFGW01000012.1, read as the reverse complement.
AGTTCTTTAGGATTAGATATAGAGCCACTATAGAGTTGTTTTTCAGTATCAATAGATTTTATATTGATGTCGGATAATTTATTTTCAGATTTACGTTTGAATTTTTCTAATTCAGAAAGCTTTGAATTTGCTTGTTGTATTTTATTTTGTGCATTTTCTAAATTACTAGAGTCTGATAATTCTTTGTTAATTTTCAGGATATTATTTTGTAACTTGTCTAATTTAGAATCAATTTTTTGCAATTCATACATTGAATGAATAGAATCCATTATTTGACCTTGTAGTATTTTTTTAGAAAGTATACATTTATACTACATTTTTCTCTACCTAATCGATAGTATTATATAAAGAAATTTGTATATCATTATTCAATAATCTTTCATGTAAGTTTAGGAAATGTAATGGAATTGATGAAATTACCAAAGACTAAAATGATATGTACTTTGGGGCCCTCAACGAGTTCTGAAGATGTAATAATGGAATTGATTCAATCTGGAATGAGTATTGCAAGGTTGAATTTTTCCCATGGAACTTTGCAACAACATATAGATTCTTTTCATAAAGTACGACAGGCTTCTCAAAAATTAGATTCAAGAGTTGGAATTTTGGTGGATGTTCCTGGACCTAAATATAGAACAGGTGATTTGAAAGAAGCATATGTATTATTAGAAGAACAACAAGAAATAATTCTTACCAGTGATAGCGATTTTATTGGTGATGAAAATATAGTTTCAGTTTCTCCACCAGGTATTCATAATGATGTGAATGTAGGTTCTGTGATCTTACTCAATGATGGTTTGATGGAGTTATTGGTTGAAAAAGTTGAAGGAGTTCAGGTTTTTTGTAAAGTGGTAGTAGGAGGTAAGCTTACTGAAAAAAGAGGTGTTGCAACTCCAGGAAGAAGTCCTTCTTTACCTTTCCCAGATCAAAATGCTATCTCAGCTTTGGAGTTTGCAGCTGAATACGGTGCAGATTTTGTTGCCCTTTCAACTGTTACAAATAAATCTCATGTAATATCCGTAAAAAAAATTCTTAATCAACTGAATACATCTCCGCTAATTGTTGCAAAAATCGAACGTTCAGAAGCTTTAGATAATTTTGATGAAATATTATCAGTGAGTGATGCAATTATGGTAGCTAGAGGAGATATGGGAGTAGAAGTGAAGATGTCAAAACTGCCTACCATTCAGAAAGAATTAATTTTTAAATGTAATAATGTTGGAAAACCAGTTATTACTGCAACTCAGATGTTAGAGTCAATGATAAATTCTCCTATACCAACTCGAGCTGAAGTAACTGATGTAGCAAACGCAATTTATGATGGTACAGATGCAATAATGCTTTCAGCTGAAACTTCAATTGGAACATACCCTTTGGATGCAGTAAGAGTAATGGCTGAAATTGCACATGAAGCGGAATCTAGTTTGTCTTATGAAAAGATTTTAGTTGATAAAAGAAATTATTTGGAACCTGACACGAGCGATGCTATTGCATATTCTTCAGTTCAAACATCAAACCAATTGAATGCTGATTTTCTTGTTGCTTTTACCGAGTCTGGAAGTACAGCTGTTCGTGTTTCAAAATATAGGCCTCGAGCACCTATATTAGCATTGACTTCCACGGAAAGAACTTCTTATCAGTTAACTCTTAGTTGGGGGGTTTTTCCATTTACTATTTCTAGATTAAATAATGTGGATGATTTTTTCAATCTTGCTGATAGTTATTCTAAACAATTTAAAAAGATGAAAAAAGGTGATGTTATAGTCTTAGTAGCCGGATTACCTATAGGTGTTTCTGGAGGCACAAATTTGTTAAGAGTTATCACTTTGTAATTTTTTGTTTTAGGGGTAATTTATTGCTAATAATCAAAGACTCCATGACAGGGAATTTTAAATCTGCAATTTCAAAAAATCAAACTCAAGTTAAAATATATTCTTGTGGTCCTACTGTTTATCGCAGTGCTCATTTAGGGAATATGCGAACATATTTGATGGCAGACTGGATACGTCGCGTGATTTCTTTGGATTCAAAGGTTAATATAATGCAAGTGAAAAATATTACCGATGTTGGGCATATGAGACAGGATAGATTAGAGGTAGGAGAAGATAGAGTTGTAGCTGCAGCGATTAGTGAGAATAAAACAGCTAGTGAGATAGCTGATTTTTATACTTTAGAGTTTTTTAGAGATGAAAAAAAACTTAACATTATTCCAGCAGAATTTTTCCCTAAAGCTACAGATAATATTAATGAGATGATTGAAATTATTCAGAAATTATTATCGGATGGTTTTGCGTATGAAATGTTTGGAAATGTATATTATAAAGTAGATGAATGGAAGGATTATGGGATTTTATCTGGAAATAATGGGAATGATTTACTTTCAGCAGTTAGGGTTGAGCAGGATACAAATAAATTGGATCCTAGAGATTTTACCTTATGGAAGAAAGCTGAAGCTGGTAGAGAGTTGAAATGGAAAAGTCCTTGGGGGGAAGGATTCCCAGGATGGCATATTGAATGTTCAGCAATGTCTATAAAATATTTAGGTCAAACCATAGATATTCATACAGGAGGTGTAGATAATTTATTTCCCCATCATGAGGATGAAATTGCACAATCAGATGCATTTAATGGTGCACAAACTGTAAAAACGTGGGTACATGGCCAGCATCTTTTATGGGATGGTGTAAAGATGTCAAAATCAGAAATGAATGATTTAACTGTTACTGACTTGGAGAGTAAAGGATTTGACCCAATTGCATTTCGATATTTATGTTTAACCTCTAGATATTATAATCGTTTACATTTCTCAATTTCTTCTATGAGGGCAGCACAAAATGCTTTAAGAAAAATCCGACACAGGATTTGGATATGGTCACATAATGTAGTGAAAAATAGTTCTGCAGATCAAATTTTTATTGAGAATTATAAATTGAAATTTGATCAATTTGTGAAAGATAATTTGAATTTACCTCTAGCTTTATCTTATATGTGGGAAGTAATTCGATCAGATTTGTCAGATTCTAATAAGTTTCAATTGTTATTATATTTTGACAAAGTTTTTGGATTAGGTTTAGAGTCACATTCAAGGTATAAAATTGACCAAAAAATTAAAGACAAAATGTCTTTGCGTTTTTCTCTTCGTGAAAATGGAAATTATTTTGAAGCTGATAAAATTCGTTCAAATATATTGAAGGATGGGTATATTATAGAAGATTTTTCAAAAGATTCTAGAATTAGACTTTTGGATAATTGGGAGAATAAAAATAATTATTCTCAGGATTTGAAATCTCCCAAAGAAATTGACTCTTTCCCGTTTCAAGAATCTAGATTTGAAATTTCGGTAGGAGTGATTGCTCGAAACAATTTAGATGATATAAAAAGATTTGCAAATGGATTTTTGAAAATATTTAAACTAAATAACTTTGAATTATTGATAGTAAATAATTCAACAAATATTTTAGTATATGATTATCTAAAAAAGTTAAATAAACAAAATCAAAATATTAGAGTGATTCATTTAGATCATAATTATGGAGAAGCTACTGCAAAAAATATTATTTTAAAACAAAGTAAGGGAAAGATTCTTGTGTTGATGGATGTTAGTGTTGAAATAATTGGAGATATAGCAACGCCAATTAAAAACGTACTGGCAGATAGTAAAGTTGGTGCTTGTGGAATTCAAGGATTAATATCGAATGATTTCAGACATTTTCATGAAGAAAATAAATTTGGTAATTATGTTGATGCTATACAGGCGTATTGCTTTGCTTTCAATAGGAGTATTTTGTCAGATGTAGGTTTGATGCGAGAGAATTTTAGGTTTTACAGAAATTTAGATTTAGACTTTAGTTTGCAGATCAAAAATTTGGGATATGACATATTTTCTTTTGAAAAATTACCTGTAAAAAAACATGAACATTGGGTATTAGAGGAATATTCTTTAGAGAGAGTAAATGAATTAAGTCAAAAGAATTATAAACGGTTTTTGAACAAATGGGATGGAAGGAATGATTTACTTGTCTACAATCAAAGAAAAGAAATATAAATTTTTCGTAAATATTTTGAGGCAATTTAATGGAGATTAATTTTTCTGCATCTTTGTTAATATTTTTATTATCTGCTGCAGTAGTTATTGTAAGTGGCATATTATTAGCAAAATCTGGTGATGCGATTGCAGAACATTCAGGTTTAGGTAGAGTTTGGGTAGGATCTCTGTTAGTTGCGGGAGCTACTTCTTTACCTGAATTAGTTACTGTAGTTAGTGCTGTGTTGCTAGATTCTCCAAGCTTAGCCCTGGGAACTATTTTTGGAGCTAATATGATTAATATGGCCAAATTTTCAATTTTAGTGTTAATTTTTGGTGGTTCAAATATTTTTAAAAATTTATTGAAATTACAAGTTTGGGTTGCGACATTTGCTTTTTCGCTTACTTTTGTAGGTGTATTAATGATTGTTTTTTCAAATCATATAAAAATATTTGGGGTTTCTCCTTTTGGAATATTATTAATTATTTTGTATTTTTTAACTTCGAAATTTTTATATCAAAATAGTTTTTCTGATTCTAGTGAGGGAAATATTAAGGAACATGATTCTCAAAATACTTCAATAAAAAAACATTGGATTTTATTTTTTATTTCAGCAGCAATGATTTTTATTGCGGCTCCTTTATTAACTTATAGTTCTGAAAAAATATCTGAATTCTCGAATATATCTCAAAGCTTTATTGGAGTTTTAGGTTTAGGTTTTGTTGCAAGTTTGCCAGAGTTTACAGCAGCAGCAGCAGCATTTAAGATTGGAGCTCCAGATTTGGGTGTAAGTGCTCTTTTTGGAAGCAATTCTTTCAATATTGCTGCTTTAGGTGTTGCTGATATTTTTTATACTAATGGGTCTTTATTTTCAAGTTCAGATACTAGTCATTTATTAGCAGGGATTTTTGCAACAATTTTAATTGGCTTATGCTTGGTACAACTTTACCAAAAGAGAGAAATGAATATTTATTCATTCAAGACACCATCTCCTTTAATAGTCATATTGATATATATTTTAGGAATTTTTGTTGTTTTTAATTCAGGGTAATTATTTTTCTCTAGTTAAAACATATTCCACAAGATGGGTTAGAGCAGTTTTGTGGCTATTTTCAGGTAGGTAATCTATTTCATTTAAAGCAATTTGACAAAATTGCTTAGCAATTTTTAATGAATCTGAGATATTAGATTTTTCTGATGCATTTTCAATTGCTTTATGAAGTAATGTATTATTTGAGGGCTCTTTGAAAAATTGTATTATAGGATTGTTTTTAGGATTTTTTTCTATTGAAATAATAGATGGTAATGTCAAAATCCCTTTTGCAAGATCAGATTCTGTTGGTTTACCAGTTTTTTGAGGATCTCCAATAAAATCTAAGATGTCATCTGTTATTTGAAATGCCATTCCCAAGTTGTATCCAAAGTTTTTTAAAGCATTGATTGTTTTTTGATCTGTATTACTTAGTATTGCTCCAGATTCAGAAGATGTGGAAAATAATGATGCTGTTTTGTGATAAATTCTTTTAAAATATTTTTCTTTTGTTTGGTTTAATTTATATAAAGAGGACATTTGGTTTAATTCACCCATTGAAAGCTCCATAATAGTTTCAGAAAATCTTTTTATTACCGGTATTGAGTTAGTTTCACATACAAAAGAGGCAGCGGTAGCAAAGATATAATCTCCAATTAAAACAGCTGCATTATCTCCCCATAGGCTACTTATAGTTTTTTGTCCTCTTCTGAAATTTGAATCATCTACAGTGTCGTCGTGAACTAAAGTAGCAATATGCAGTAATTCAATTGCGCTTGCCATTTTTTCAACATTTTTAAAATTATGATTGCCAAATCCAGAACAAAGTAAAGTTATTGCAGGTCTTAATTTTTTACCTGATGAATTAAGTGAGTGCATCAGTAGCTTTGATAAAAATGAGAATTCCTTATTAATTATTTGATGTTTTGAAAGGTTGCTAATTTCCGACTTAACATTTTCAAGGCTATCATTAATAGGGGAATATATTTTAGCCAGTAAATTACGACTCTTGGGATTCAATTTTTGCCTATTTTATTTGTTTCAGTTTCAATAATGGAATCGTCTAATTTTTTAAATAAAGGATCACTTTTTTGAATTTTTGTACCGGAAACTAGTAATTTTTTGTCCCAGTACCATTTAATAGAATCTTCATGATTGTCAGTAAAACCAAGTATAGTATGTAATTTTTGTGAAGAAAAAGGTAAATATGGATATAAAACAACTTTGAGACAATTAATCACTGATAAGCATGTCCAAATTGTGGTCTTAGTCATTTCAAGATCCGTTTTGATTGTTTTCCAAGGTTCTCGATGGTCTAAATATTGATTTGCTGCCTTTGCTAAAGCCATGGCTTTCATTAAACCTGATCTGAATTTGCATTTTTCAATATCTTCACTGATTTGTATGAATTGATTTTTGCAATTTTCTAGTAGTTTATTTGAGTCTGTGTCTAATATTTCACTTTCTGGTATTTTACTATCGAAATTCTTATGTACTAGTGTCATTACTCTGTTAACAAGATTTCCAAATGTAGCAACTAATTCATCATTATTTGCACGAATGTATTCTTTCCATGAGAAGTCAGAGTCACTATTTTCAGGCATATTTGATGCGATCGCGTATCTGAGTGGATCTGGGTCATAAAGTGACAAATATTCTGGTAGCCATACAGCCCAATTTCTACTTGTTGATTGTTTTGAACCTTCAATATTTAAATATTCATTAGCTGGAATTTCGTGAGGTAAATTAAGGTTTTCGTATCCAATTAAAATAGCAGGCCAAATAATACTGTGGAAAGGAATATTATCTTTACCCATGAAATAATAGCTTTTTGCAGAAGATTTCCAAAAATCTTCCCAAGTAATTTCTGATTCCTGATTGTCTGACCATTCAATTGACGCAGAAAGATATCCGATTACAGCTTCGAACCACACATATAATTTTTTGTTTTCATAATTTGGTAGTGGTACAGGAATTCCCCATTCGATATCTCTAGTGATTGGTCTATCTTTTAATCCAGATTTAATATATGACATTGAGAAGTTTTTTACATTTGGTTTCCATTTATTTTTGGTTTTTAACCAAGAAATTAATGTCTCCTCGAAGGCACTGAGTTTTAAAAAGAAATGTTCAGTTTCCTTTAGGATAGGAGTTGAATCACATAGTTTGCATTTCATTTCAATTAAATCTTTGGGATCTAAAGTAACTCCACAATTATCACATTGATCTCCTCTTGCATTATTATCATTACATTTTGGGCAAGTACCATTTACATATCTGTCCGCTAAGAATCTTTTGTCTTGTGCACAAAATGGTTGAGTCATAAAGTCTTTATAGATCAATTTTTTTTCATATAATTTCAAGAATATATCTTGTGCAACTTTTTCATGATTTTTGGTATGGGTTGAAGTGAATAGATCAAAAGTAATTCCTAATTGTTCCCAGTTTTTTAGAAATTCTTGGTGATATTTTTGAAAGACTTCTTCTGGAGAAATACCTGAATCTTCAGCAGTTAGAGTTACTGGAGTACCATGTGAGTCGCTTCCTGAAACCATAAGCACTTTATTTCCTTTTGCTCTATGGTATCTTGCAAAAATATCTGCTGGTATGTAGGCACCAGCGGTCTGACCTATATGCAAAGATCCGTTTGCATACGGCCAAGCAACACATATTAGTATTTTTTCATTCATTCGTCATGTAACCTTTTTGAGATCTATATTTATTTTACTAGAATTTAAGGTGTAATGCTTTAAAGGGTGTTATTAATTTTTTCAGTGTTAGGTGAAATTATTATTGTGAACTCACCTTTTATAGTGGAAATAATTTTCAATGATTCAGATGCTTGTCCTTGATAAATTTCCTCATGAATTTTTGTCATTTCTCTACACACAATAATATTTCTATCTCCCATGACTTCTATTATAAGGTTGATTGTTGCTTCAATACGATAGGGAGATTCAAAAAAAAGTGTGGGTATAGTATTGTTTTTTGCATTTAAAAGAGTTTTTTGTTTTTTAGATTTTTTGTTGGGTAAAAAGCCTAGGTGTATAAAACTATCCGAATTTAATCCTGAAATAGATAATGCTGAGGTGATTGCAGAAGGACCAGGGATTGGAATGATTCGAGTATTTATTTTTCTAGCTTCAGAAATTAGTAGGGCTCCAGGATCATTAATGGCAGGCGTTCCAGCATCAGAAACTAATGCCATATTTGAATAAGAAAGTTCTTGTAATATTTTTGGCAATTTAGATTTTTGATTATACTTATGATAACTAATAGTTTTAGTATTTATTTCAAATTTGGCAAGTAATCTTTTGGTTATTCTTGTATCTTCAGATATGATTTTATCCACTGATTTTAGAGTATCAATCGCTCTTAAGGTAATATCTTGTAAATTACCTATAGGTGTAGAAACAACATATAAAGATCTCACTTTTATAATCCCATAATTTTTTCTAAACCTATTGTTAATCCTGGAGTTTTTGATACAGCTTTAACTGCTAAAATCACCCCAGGCATGAAACTTTCTCTATTAATTGAATCATGCTTGATTGTTAAAGTCTGACCTAGATGCCCAAATACTAATTCGTGAAATGCAACTCGCCCAGGCATTCTTCCGCTATGTATAGAAACACCTGTTTTGGATACTCCACCTCTAGCATTTTTAATTAATTCTTTTTCAGATGTAGGAGATTGAAATTTAGATTTTCGGTCTTGACCAGCAGACTCTGCAATTGCTATTGCTGTGCCTGAAGGGGAATCAATTTTACCTTCATGATGCATTTCAATCAGATCAGCATATTCAAACCATTTCCCAGCAATTTTGGCTAAATGCATCATTAACACAGCTCCCATTGCAAAGTTTGGTGCAATAACAATTCCAGTATTATTTTCTTCAGATTGCTTCCTTGCTTCTTGATAAATTTCTTCAGTTATTCCTGTAGATCCAATAACTAAATGTGTTTTTGATTTGGGTGCAATTTTGATTAGTTCTGATGCAGCTTCTGAGTTGCTGAAATCTACAATGACATCTGTGTTAAGTAGAAGTTCGGAAATATTATTCGATGAAGGTACAGTGATTGGGCAATTTGGAATGTTCTCAGAGTCTTTCGATAAATATTTATCTACTACACCTGTAAGTTCTGTATCTGAATCTTTATGTACAGCTTTAATAACTTCTTGTCCCATTTTACCTAGGGCACCATGGACAACAACTCTTATTCTTGACATAATTTCTCCTAAATTTGAAATGAAGATTATTATTCGTAAATTTTACACGATCTTATCAAGTATTTTACATGTCAATTGATATCAAGACTATAGTTAGCGTCCTCTTCCTCCACCTCTGAAATTGCCTCTACCACCGGAATCTCGTCCTCTTCCTCCACCTCTGAAATTGCCTCTACCACCGGAATCTCGTCCTCTACCACCGGAATCTCGTCCTCTACCACCATTTTTGGAATTGCTTCTTCTATCAGAATCTCGATTTTCTTTAAGTTGAATTTCATCAGCTTCAACTTCATCATCAGTCAGTAACCTTTTTCTAGATAGTGAAATTTTTCCATTTTCTGTTCTGATAACTTCTACTGTAATTTCTTGATCTAATTCAACTACGTCTTCTACATACTCAACTCGTTCTTGTGATAGCTCGCTAATGTGTACTAAACCATCTTTGCCAGGTAGTATCTGTACGAAAGCTCCAAAATCAGCAATTTTCACAACTTTACCAGTATATATTTCTCCTACTTCTACTTCTTTTGTAAGATTTTCAACCATTTCAATCGCCATATTTGTAGATTCAGAATTACTAGATGCGACAAATATGGTCCCATCATCTTGTACGTCTAATGTAGCTTCTGTTTTTTCAACTATGTCTTTAATTGTTTTTCCACCTGGGCCAATTACCAATCCTATTTTATCAACAGGTATATTGATTTTTGTCATTTTAGGAGCATATTTATTTAATTCTTCTCTAGGTTGATCAATAGCTTGTTCCATTTTTTTAAGAATTTCTAGTCTTGCAATTTTAGCTTGATCTAAGGCTTCTTTTACAATTTCAAGTGAAATATGTTGAACTTTTATATCAAGTTGAATTGCTGTGATACCATTTTCTGTTCCTGCTACTTTGAAGTCCATATCTCCAAAATGATCTTCTAGTCCCTGGATATCTGTTAAGGTTGTGAATTCGTCGTTTTCTCCACTTACTAACCCTATTGATATTCCTGCCACATGAGATTTTATAGGTACACCTGCATCCATTAGGGATAATGAACCAGCACATGTGCTAGCCATTGATGTACTTCCGTTTGAACTCATTGTGTCAGCAACAATACGAATTGTGTAAGGGAAATCAGTTTGATCAGGTAACACAGGCGCAAGAGCTTTTTCAGCTAAAGCTCCATGTCCAATTTCCCGTCTTCCAGTGAATCCTAGTCTTCCAGTTTCACCTACGCTATATGGAGGAAAATTATAGTGAAGCATAAATTCTTTTTTATCTATTGGGGACATATTATCTAATTTTTGAGCATCAGTTAGAGGCCCAAGGGTAGTGACTCCTAAAATTTGAGTTTCTCCACGTGTAAATAAGGAGCTACCGTGAGTTCTAGGTAAGAGGCTAACATCGCAATCTATTTTTCGTAGTTGTGTAAGTTTTCGATCATCAGGTCGTAAATTATCTATAAGTATTTTAGATCTAAATATAGATTCAATCTCAAGTTCGAATGCTTCATCAATTTGATTTTCAGAAAATTTTTCACTGAGTTCAGAAGATACTTTTTCTTTAATTTCTGTTGTTTTTTGAGAGGTTTCAGACTTAGATTTTGAATTTGACATTGCCTCATTAAGTTCATTGCCAATGATTTCTTTTATAGATTGTACGAGTTCCTCAGGAGGTGCAAACGATTGAAATTCAGCTTTTTCTTTTCCAATGTTTTTAATAATTTCTTTTTGAAATTCTATGAATTCAGAATTAATATTTTGTGCGATTTTAATTGCTTCTTCCATGATAGATTCTTCAATTTCTTGTCCATCAGCTTCTATCATTGTTACACCTGATTCAGTTCCACAAACTAGTAAGTCTAGGGTACTATTTTCTAATTCTTCGAAGGTAGGATTTATTACAAATTCTTCATTTATATAACCTATTCGGCAAGCTGAAACAGGTCCTTCGAAAGGGATGTCTGAAATACCTAATGATATTGATGAGCCTAAAATTGATAATATATCAAAAGGGTTTTCTAAATCTAAAGATAGAGGCATTGCTACTACTTGCACTTCATTTCTGTAACCTTTAGGAAACAAAGGTCTCAATGTCCTATCAGTTAATCTGCAAATTAAGATACTATCTGTGCTAGGACGTCCTTCTCTTTTAAAAAAACTTCCCGGAATTTTCCCTCTGGCATACATTCTTTCTTCTACTTCAACAGTTAAAGGGAAAAAACCAGCTCCATCTCTAGCTACGCTGCTTGTAGATGTTACAAGTAGCATGTTTTCATCTTGGCTAATTACAACAGACCCATTGGATTGTTGTGCCAATTTACCCGTGCTGATTGTGAAAGTTTTATTAGCAATTGTACGTTCAAAAGTTTTTTCAGACATTGTTCATTCTCCATGACTACATGAGAAAAGGAATACAAGTGTGTAAGAAGAGAGGAGTTATTTTCTTAAATTGAGAGTAGCAATTATAGAGAGATATCTCTGTGTGTTCTCAGATTTCAAATATCTAAGCAACTTTCTTCGTTGGCTAACCAATCTTAAGAGTCCCCTGCGGGTGATTTCATCGTGGTTGTGCTGTATTAAATGATCAGTTAATCCAAGTATTCTTTTAGTTAGGATAGCAATTTGTACTTCGGTAGAACCTGTATCACTATCATTTAATTTATGATCATTAATAATTTGTTTTTTTGTACTTGTGTCTAGACCCAACTGTCCAGTTCCTAAATTTCATATTTATTATTATTTACATCTTTTTTATATTGTATCATAGCAACATAATAAGGTTCAATAAATTGTATTTGAAAATAATGTTTAGTTGTTCTTAATATATGATCTTTTAGAGTGCAAAATTGGTTCAGTATAACCATTAGTAGTATCCCTACCTTTGAAGACTAAATCAAGCGCTGCTTTAAATTCTATGCTTTGATTAAAATCTTGCGACATTGGAGTATAGTTTTCGTCAGTGGAGTTTTGATCGTCTACGATTTTAGCCATTTTTTTGAAAATTCTTGTAACTTCTTGTGGATTGGTGATTTTATGATATAACCAATTTACAATATGTTGACTTGAAATTCTTAAAGTTGCACGATCTTCCATTAGGCCTATATTACTGATATTAGGAATTTTAGAACAGCCGATTCCTTGTCCCACCCACCTCGATACATAACCTAAAATTCCTTGAGCATTGTTCTCTAGTTCTTGAACTATTTCTTTTTTATTTAGTTTTCTATTTAACAGTGGCGGACAAATTAATTTTTCAAAATTAATTTGCCTTCTTGAAGAGATGTTTTTTTGTACTTTTTTAACTGTAATTAAATGGTAATGGATTGAATGTAGGGCTGCAGCTGTAGGTGAAGGGACCCATGCTGTATTAGCTCCTGATTTTGTATGAGATACTTTTGTTTGCATCATTGAATTCATTTCATCAGGCATTGCCCACATACCTTTTCCAATTTGGGCTTTCCCAATTAATCCGCATTCAATTCCTATGTCTACGTTTTGATTTTCATAAGCCTCTAACCAATCTTGTTCTTTTATTTCGTCTTTTGGTAAAACCGGTCCGGCTTCCATACTTGTATGAATTTCATCACCGGTTCGATCTAAAAATCCAGTGTTAATAAAAATTATTCGTTCCCTTGCTTCATAAATACATTGTTTTAAATTTACAGTTGTTCTTCTTTCTTCATCCATTATTCCAATTTTTATTGTGTTTTTTGGCAGATCAAGAGCTTTTTCTACTAGTGAGAATAATTTAATAGTGAGAGATACTTCTTTAGGTCCGTGCATCTTAGGTTTAACAATATAAATACTTTTTTTTCTACTATTAGGTAATTTGTTTTTGTTTTTAATATCATGGATTGCAGATAAAGACGTGATCATTGCATCCATAAAACCTTCTGGTATATTTTCACCTGAAATTGTTTGGATTGAATCTGTGTACATATGCATACCAACATTTCTAACTAGAAGAAGGCTTCTGCCATGTAAGATTATTTTTTTTCCTTTATCAGAAGTAAAATTTTTATCAGGATTTAAAGAACGTCTTATTGTTTCTCCATTTTTTGTGAGTTCAGCAGTACATGTCCCTTTCATTAATTCTGTCCAATTACGATATGCTTTGACTTTATCATCTACGTCAACAGCAGCTACAGAATCTTCAAAGTCTTGTATGGTTGTTATAGCAGATTCTAATAAAATATCTTTGATTCCAGCGGGATGTTGAATTCCTATTGGATGTTTTCTATCAATTTGTATTTCGACATGTAGATCATTGTTTTTTAGTAGAATGCTGGTGATATTTTTTTTGGAATCTTGGTTAAACCCAATAAACTGTGTTGAATCACCTAGTTGAGTAACCCTTTTATCAGTTAGTGTGATTTCTAAATGAAATTTTGAGTTAATTTTTTTTAATGAAAAATTAGATACATGTGAATAACTTGCATCTTTGATTGGGAAAATTTTATCTAGAAGAATTGTAGAATAAGATACAACTTGTGCGCCTCTATGCGGATTATATGGATAGGTTTTTTTAGAATTTTTTTCTTCTTGTAGTATATCTGTGCCGTAAAGAGAATCATAAAGACTCCACCATCTTGCGTTAGCAGCATTAATTGCGAATCTAGCGTTATCAACCGGAACTACTAATTGAGGACCTGGAATATTGGATACTTCATCATCAATATTTTTTGTTGAAATTTTGAATTGAGGAGATTTTGGTTCAATATATCCAATTTTTTTCAAGAAAGATTTATATTTTTTAACATCAAAAATTTTGTTGTTTTTATGCCAATTATCTATTTGATTTTGGATTTGGGTTCTTTTGTGCAGTAACTTTATATTTTCAGGACCAAGATCTGTGATGATTTTACTTAAAGAAATCCAAAAATTGTCAGGATCAATTCCAGTACCAGGAATGATTTCATCATTTACCAAATCGTATAGAGGTTTAGCTATTTTAATTTTTCCTTGATTGATAAATTTGGATTTCATTATGCCCCCGAATTATGAAATTATTAAACTATCTAGTAAAGAATTAAATTATTTAGCGTTTAGGCTGATTCCATGTCCTCTTTTTATATCTAGTAGTAGATGTCCTTGAACTAGAATGAGATCTAGTTTTAGTATCTGTTGTAGTACTTTTTTCTTTACTCCACAACTCTTTGAAATATTCTGGTGTTAGAAATTCACGTGAATCAGCAATTTGTAATAATTCTAATGAAAGATTTGCTTCAAATGCTGCTACTTCTACATGTTTACCTAAATCTTTAACAGTTTTAACTGCATATGAAAAATCTCCATCTCCAGTGACCATAATTGCAACATCATATAGATCTGCCCATGCATATTGCAGTAGATCTGTAGCCATCATGATATCTACACCTTTTTCTACTGCTTGGTCTTTTCTCAATTTGTAATTCCCAAGTCGTACTTCCAAGAATGGAGTGTTATATAGAGCTCCGAAAAATCTTTTTTGCTGACTGAAAGCTTGTTGTTCTCGGTCAGAGTCTCTAGTAACGTTATAATAATAAACTCTGTATAATTTTCTGCCTTTACACAGTTTTCTTGTTAATGAATTAAAATCTACATCAAACCTATTACAGTTTTCTTCTAAACTATGGTACAAATTACTACCATCTATAAATATCGCTACTCTATCAGATAAATCTATTTCTGGAAAATCTTCTTGTTTTTTACCCATTCCTATGAATTTTAAATTTCTTTCGAATAATTTCTTCACCCAAACCTCAAATCTTTAATAATTGAGTCTCAAAGAGACTGTTTGTTAATATAAATACATATTTTAGTCTAACATAAAATGAAATTAAATATCAGGGAATTATTTAGTTATTATTAAGTTCCTTTTCAGTTTGTAAGAGACAAACTTTTATAATCTCAATAATCTCATCTATTTCATTTTTTTTGATTGAAAGAGAAGGTCCAATTCCAAGTATGTTATTAGCTAGTTTAAGTAATAATTTATTTGTATATAAAAATTTATTGAATATTGTTTCAATTTGATCTGCTTTTTTATATTGGTTTTGAATTTCCTTGGGGGAAACAAATTCTAATGCTAATAACATACCTAAACCTCTAACATCTTTTATTAGAAAAGAGTGGTGCTTTTGTAGAGATTCGAGTTGGGTTTTGAAATAATCACCTAGTACTTTGGAATTTTCAATTAAATTTTCATTTTCTATAATTTCAATGTTTTTCAAACCAAGTGCAGCTCCTATTGGATTCCCTGATGAAGTAAATACATGTTTAAAAAACTTATTTGGTGGATTGAATTGATTAGCAATTTTTTCAGATATTAAAGTTGCTGCAAGTGGTGAATAGGAACTAGTAATTCCTTTTGCCAATGTCAGAATATCTGGGGAGATATTCCAGTGTTCTGATGCGAACATTTTTCCTGTTCTTCCAAATCCTGTAACAATTTCATCTATAATCAAAAGTATCCCAAAATCATCACAAATTTCTCGAATTTGTTCCCAATATCCGGGTCCTGGAATAGCTGCACCTGGTTTAGTTGGTATTAAGTCAGCTATGAAAGCAGCTATGGAATCTGGATCATTATCTAAAATAATTTTTTTTGTTGCATCAATACATTTTTGAGTGCATTCATCTGGAGAGGTAGCTCCAAACTCGCAATTAGATGGGACAGGTAGTGGGACATATATATTTGTAGGGTATTGAGGGAAGATAGTTTGATCAGGTTCAATTGTTTCAAAACCAAGAGAAGCTAATCCTGTTGTTGCTCCATGATATGAACCTTTTCGGCTAATAATTTTGAATCTATCTTTTTCACCAGTTCGATTGAAATATGATTTTGTTAATTTGATTGCTGTTTCATTTGCTTCACTGCCACTTGATGTAAAAAATACCTTTGCCATATTTCCTGGACAAATTTCAACAAGTTTGTTTGCGAGGTTAATTGTCGGCAATCCTATAGATTGTGGAGGATATAGATTTAATTTCAATGATTCATTTTTTGAAACTTCAGCCATTTCTTTTCTGCCGTAACCTATATTTACTGACATATACGAAGAATGACCATCAGTCCACCAAGTTCCTTTTTCATCTTGGACTTTTATCCCCATCCCTTTGGTGACTATTAATGGACGGTTAATATGAGGATTTGCGAGTGGATTAAAATTTGGTACGAAAATATGATTCAGATCGATGTCTTGTTTTTTTGACATTGGTTTCCCTTATTAATATTGTATTTGAAATTATTTTCTTTAATTTATCCGACTACTTCTTTAAAATATCTTAAGTAATTTAACCCAAGGAGTTTCTTTAGCTCTATCTCGTTAAAGCCCCATTCTGCAAGTTTGACAGTCAAGTTTGGCCAATCTCCAAAATTTTTGTATCCCTGAATTCTATATTCAGGGGTTAATCTATGGTAGTCTCTAAAGCCGCCCCAATTAAACTCCTCAGGATTTTGTTTGTAATATAATATTTGTCCAGGCATATTTTCGGGGAATTCCGAATCAAAAATTACCCCGGTTTCCGGTCCATTTGCGCATATATCACTACCAATTCCTACGTGATCAATGCCCATAACGTTTACTAGATGTACAACATGTCTTGCAAAATCATCTAATGTTGCGATTGTACCATTATCTTGAATGAAGCCTGGTACAATTACAACTCCAAAGAAGCCACCTTTATCTGCAATAGCTTTTGCTAGATCATCATCCTTACCTCTATCGTGGTAACAAATCTGGTTGCTAGATGAATGAGTGATAATTATTGGTGATTTAGATACTTCTAGTGCATCCCAACCTACTTGTTGACTAGAATGACTTACATCTATTGCCATATTTAGATCGTTTAATCGTTCCACAACTGTTTTGCCAAAATAACTAAGACCTGTTTGGTATCTTTCAGTACAACCATCACCCACTAGATTTCTTAAGTTATATGTTAATTGTACAACTCTAAGCCCAAGTTCATAGAAATAATTTATATTATCTAGATTAGTGCCAAAAGGAATAGTGTCTTGGAAATCAAGGATTAACCCTCTTTTATTAGATTTGAATGTGTCCTCTATATCTTGTGAATTAAGTATGAGATTTAATTCACCATTGAGCGCTTGGACATATTTTTTTGCTTGAGAAATCTTTTCGACTGAATTTTCAAAAGCGTTCTCTATTGGACTGCCAACACTATAAGTTCCACTAGCGATATTTACTCCTGATTTTTTCCAAATTGACATGTATTCATTTCTAGACGATTTTGAATTGATTATTTCATCCGTAGCTATTTGGGAAAGTTTTTCAATAGCTTGGCTTCTTGAATAGCCTAATTTTTCCATTGTAAGCAGTTCAATTTTCATAGCTTCTGTAAATATTAAACCTGTAGTAATTGGAGGTTGTTGACTGTCAATCACAAGAGATTCTTCATGTAATATTTTTGCTTCATTAGTTGAGATCAATTGTTTCTTTTTTTTCATTTTTGTGACCAATGGTGTTTTATATATATGTGCAGTATTATATATTAATAGGCAAATACTCAAAAATATTAATTAATAGGATGAAATTATGATTGTATATACGCATCCGGACTGTGATTATTCAGCAGCATTGAAAGAAGAATTAGATAGAGATGGAATTGATTATAAGGAAGTTGATCTAAAATTAAACAATGAAGCTTGGTCTAAAGTAGAAGATTTAACAGGAGGGGAACGAATAACTCCTGTGGTAGTTGATGGAGAGAATGTAATTGTTGGCTTTAAAGGAGTTGGGTGAACTTTTTGATTATGAAGCCGTGAGCTTCATTTTAGTTTATTTAAGTTATTATAGCTATTGCTTCAATTTCTATATCTAACCCTTCTTCTACTAGTCCTCTGACTTCAATGATTGAGTTAGTAGGCAGTTCTTTACCAAAATATTTTTGATATATTTTTTCATGATCTGAATTAATGGGCCACCAGTGAGATTTATTTGTTACAAAAGTTGTTAATTTCACTATGTCGCTTGGTTTACCGTTTTCAGATTTTACCATTGCTGTGATTCTATACAAAATTACATCTAGTTGTTCTAGAGGTGATCCTCCTTGTGCAGATGATTTTTTTGCTGTTGTTCCTGATAAAAATAAAGTATTTCCAGATTTGACTCCTCTAGTATAAATTTTTCCTGCGGGATAAATATTTTCGAAATTAATTCTTTTGTTTTTTATGTTCATGGTGTTTTTAATTAAACGTTTGCAATGTTAATAGGATTTCCTTCAATAAATGAGATGATATTATCAACCGCGCCTGAGTTTAATGCATCTATACATTCTGGGGTTAAATCTGCATTGTGAGGAGTTAGAATGATTTGATCACAATTAAGTATAGGATGTGATTTTGGTATAGGTTCAATTTCAAACACATCCAAGGCTGCGCCACCAATATGTCCGTTTTCTAGATATTTTATTAATGCATTAGAATCGATAAGTCCCCCTCTAGCTGCGTTAATAACTAGTACATTTTTCTTCATTATTTTAAATTCCTTTTCGCCTAGTATTTTTTCTGAATCAGGAGTTAATTTTACTTGAATAGAAATAACATCTGATTCTTGAATGAGCTTTTTGAAGGAGACATATTTAAGATTTAAAGATTGTTCTTTTTGAATTGATGGGTTAAAAGTCCAAGCTATAACATTCATTCCTAAATGATTAGCTGTTTCAGCTATTTTTGATCCAATATTCCCGGTTCCAATTAACCCTATGGTTTTACCATTTAAAAAATAATTTGGTATTGAGCTCCAATTGCCTTTTTTTATTTGCACTGTTTGATAAGCAGTTCTTTTTGCTAAAGAAAACATGAGAGCTATTACATGTTCAGCAACATATATTGAATTTACACCAGGCTGGTTGCAAACTAGAACATTGGATTTTTTAGCAGCTTTTAGATCTATATTGTCTAACCCAACACCACAAGTTGCAATCATTTTTAGTCTTGTTAATTTTTTGATAGAATCAGAATTCCATTTTATACTTGCACGTGTATTCAATATTATGTCTGCATTTTGAACTCTTTCTATTTGTTCGTCAAGGTTTTTTGGTAAAGAATCGAAGAGAGTGATTTCCCCATACTCCTCCAATCTTTTTAGATGTTTAGAGCCTTTAATTTGTAAAGGATGATCCCCTGGAATTACTATGGAAAAATTATGTGATTTCATATTGTATGTTTCAGAAAATTACTCATTTAAATCAATTATAAATTTTTTGCAGGACTAGTAATTTGTTTTGTATAGTAACTTCCATAGCAAATTTTTCACTGTCAATTTTCAAAGCATGATCTAAATCTTTTGGGTGAAATTGTGGTTGGGTAATATCATTAAATTGTTTAGTACTATTTGATTTTAGAATTACATCTATAACATATTTTTTATTTAGTGGTTTGTTTTGGAGTAAACTTTTTATATACAAAGCACAAATTTCATCTTCATCAGTTTTTTCAATTCCTTGATATCCCATGGCTACAATATATATCTCATCAAGGTTTCGAGCTTTGATTATATCTGATGTACTTTTTGCAGTCATTAGACCTGTTACAAAAATATTATTGTTTTTTTGTGTTTTAGCGGCTAAAGATACACCCAATGTTCCAGATCTGGTTGATTGAGCAATCTTTAATCCCGAAAGATTTTTTGCAGTTGAAATTTCATGTGGGGAGTTACCATAATCAAAATCTGAAGGTTTGATTCCATTGACTTCACCCATGGTTAAATCAGTAATTTGTTTTTGTTTTAATTGTGAAGCTTCTTCAATCTCTTTAGTTAATATTATCGAATGGACACCTTTATTAAATGCTACAGCTGCAGTTGTGAAGGCTCTAAAAACATCTATAATTATTACAGTACCTTTAGCTTTTTGAGCACCGTATTTTAAACTTTCTAAAGTGATATTCATATTACTTCAAATATTAATCATTTTATTATTAAATTTCAGGCATTTTGAATGATATATCTTCATTTGCGCCTACTATAGGTATCACCTTATCTGGGTTTAAAAAATCAATTACTAAATCAATTTGTTCTTCTGGAGTAGAAGCCCCCGAAGTGATGCCTACATTTTTTACATTTTGCAGCCACTTTTTTGAAATCTGTTTTGGTGAATTGATTAACTTAGCTACAACACCATATGATTCAGCAACTTCCCTTAATCGGTTGCAGTTAGAGCTGTTTGCTGAACCGATTACTAGTATGATATCTACCATTTTAGATAATTTTTTCACTACATTTTGTCTGTTAGTTGTTGCGTAGCAAATGTCATTTTTAACAACTACATTATTGAAATTTTTTTGTATTTTGGAAATAGATATTTGTGTGTCATCCTCAGATAGTGTAGTTTGAGTTAATATAGTTATAGGAGTATCTTTTTGCCATGAGGGCAGAGTATCTTCATTTTTTTTTCTATCATCAATAAGATGCATTTTTTCTTGCCCCATAGTTCCAATAACTTCTTGGTGTCCTTCGTGTCCTACTAAAATGAGTTTTCGACCATCTTTAGAATATTTTTTGGCTTCATTATGGACTTTAGTAACTAATGGGCAAGTTGCATCTAAAACATGTAGGTTTCTAGTTTTAGCTTCAATATAGTCTTCGGGAGCAGAACCATGAGCTGAGAAAACAACTTTAGAACCTTCAGGGATTTCAGATACTTTTTCTACAGTAATTGCTCCTTTTTGTTCAATTTGTTTAACAACATATGAGTTGTGGACAATTTGGTGCTTTACATATATTGGTGGACCGTATTTTTCCAAGGCAATATCTACGCTGTCAATTGCTCTTACAACCCCTGCGCAGAATCCTCTTGGGGATCCAAGAAATACTATCATTTTCTAATATTTTCTCCTTAGTCCTAGAGATACTGTATCAATCATTGGAATTTATTTAGATTATAAGGGATTATTGAAACAAATATATATATTTTCTACACTTTTTTATACAGAGATGGTGTATATTTTGATTTTTTGATATGCTAGATTTATTAAATAGTTATTTGATTATGTACGTTTATAATGAGGATATTAAAGGAGCGTTAAGATGAAGTTAGCTTCAAGAATGGATAGGCTTGGAACTGAAACAGCTTTCGAAGTTTTAGCTAAAGCTAAAAAACTGGAGGCAGAAGGAAAAGAAATCATTCATTTAGAAATTGGTGAACCAGATTTTGATACTCCAAGTAATATTGTTGAAGCTGGTAGATCTGCTTTGTCAAATGGGTATACTCATTATGGTCCTTCTCCTGGGTTGATGGAAGTTAGGGAGACAATTGCTCAAGAGGTTAGAGAGACCAGGGGGATAGATGTTTCTGGAGAAAATGTTGTTATTACACCTGGAGCAAAACCAATAATGTTTTTTGTAATTATGGCTTTGATTGACGCTGGAGATGAAGTTTTATATCCTAACCCAGGCTTTCCAATTTATGAATCTATGATAAATTTTGTTGGTGGAGTACCAGTTCCAATGGAATTATCTATGGATTTGAATTTTGATATTGATTTAGATAAAGTGGTTGAAAGCATAACTCCTAAAACAAAAATGATTATAGTTAATTCACCTAATAATCCCTGTGGTAGCATAGTTAGTCAATCTGCATTGAAAAAGTTATCTGAGTTAGCTTCTGAAAATAACATAATTGTTTTGTCTGATGAAATTTACAGACGTTTTTTATATGGTGGAGATTTTCAGAGTATCTCAAGTTTTAATGGAATGACTGACCGTACTATAATCTTAGATGGTTTGTCTAAAACGTATGCCATGACTGGTTGGAGAATTGGATATGGAGTGATGCCAATTGGACTTGTTGAATCTATTTCAAAATTATCTACAAATTCAGTTTCTTGTACTGCTTCATTTACACAAATTGCTGCTGCTGAAGCGATCACTGGTTCTCAAGAAAGAGCGTTAGAGATAGTTGAAGAATTTGATAGAAGAAGGCATATCATTGTGAATGGTTTAAATTCAATTAATGGGATTAATTGTCCTATGCCTGACGGTGCTTTTTATGTATTTCCTAGTATTAAAGATACTGGTATGGACAGTAGGGTTTTTGCAGATAAATTGTTGCAAGATTTTGGAGTAGCATCTTTAGCTGGTGAGTCTTTTGGTGAATTTGGAAAAGGTCATCTTAGGTTTTCTTTTGCAAATTCCGTTGAAAATATTGAGAAGGCGTTAGAAAAAATAAACCAATTTGTTCAGAGCAGTTCTTGATTAATTATTTAGTTATTCCTATTTTTTGTCATATAATTTAATAACATTTTAATTATTAGATGGATTGGATTATATATGTATAAACATAATATCTCGATTGTAGGTGCAACAGGTGCGGTAGGTACTGTTTTTCTTAAAATGTTAGAGGATAGGAAATATCCTTCTAGTTTATTAAGAGTATTTGCATCTAAAAGATCTTTGGGTAAAAAACTAGATTATTTGGATAATCATTTAGTGATTGAAGAAATTAATGATGATTCATTTTTAGATTCTGATTTTGTTTTTATTTCTGCAACTACAGATATTAGTGAATCTATTGCTGATTTGGCAGTTAAAAGTGGTGCAGTTGTAATCGATGACAGTTCTGCATTTAGATTGTCTGATGAAGTACCTTTAGTTATTCCAGAAATTAATTCTAAAGATTTGATGGATCATAAAGGAATTGTTTCTATACCAAATTGTTCTACTACTCCACTTGCAATGGTATTAGGATGTTTAACTAAATTGA
The DNA here is from genome assembly GCA_009392295.1 of SAR202 cluster bacterium. Taxonomy (GTDB): domain Bacteria; phylum Chloroflexota; class Dehalococcoidia; order Lucifugimonadales. Next base: position 40,946 of record VFGW01000012.1, on the reverse strand, counting down.
GTCGCCCTATAAGAGTTATTACTGACACATATCAGTCTGTTTCAGGGACTGGCTCTGCGGCTGTGTCTGAGTTATTAAAACAATCTAAACAGATTATTTCAGGTGAAAAATTTGATAATGATGTTTATCCACATCAAATTGCTTTTAATCTTTTTCCACATATTGATGATTTACAGCCCAATGGCTATACCAAAGAAGAAATGAAGATGATTTTAGAAACAAAAAAGATTTTACATCGACCAGATCTAGAAATTTCAGCAACTTGTGTACGTGTCCCTGTATTTGTAAGTCATAGTCAGTCAGTTCATATAGAATTTGAAGATGATGTAAAACTTGATGAAGCTTTAGGAAGTCTGAATAATTTTTCAGGAATTAAAGTTTTGGATGATTTAACAAATAATACTTATCCTACGCCAATCAATTCTGAAGGCAAAGATGATGTTTTTGTTGGTCGTATAAGGTTGGATAATTACCGATCTAATGTTTTGGCTTTATGGATTGTAAATGATAATCTTAGAAAAGGTGCTGCATTGAATGCATTGCAAATCTTTGATTCTATGATTCAAATGAATTTAGTTGTATAATATTATAATTATTTTTTAAAAAATTTATGGGTCAACTCTTAAGGATTTAAAATGAAAATTGGTCGTCTAATTACTGCGATGATTACTCCTTTTAATGATCAGGGTGATGTCGATTATATTAAATCCAGAAAATTAGCTTCTGCATTGATAGAGTCTGGTAGTGATGGTTTATTGGTGGGTGGAACAACAGGCGAGTCTCCTTCCATGTCTGATGATGAGAAATTAAGATTGTTTTCTGAAATAAAATCAGAAGTTGGCGATAATGTATCTGTGATTGCAGGAACTACTGATAATAATCATAAAAAATCTTTGGAGTTATCTTTAGAAGCAGAAAAGATTGGTGTTGACGCACTGTTGTTAACTGTTCCTTCATATAATAAACCAACTCAAGAAGGATTGTATCGACATTTTAAAAGTATAGCTGAGGCTGTAAGCATTCCAGGGATTCTTTATAATGTACCTTCTAGAACTTCTTTAAATATGGACTTAGGTACAACTTTGAGGTTGGCAGAAATAGATAATATTATTGGAATAAAAGAAGCTTCTAGTGATCAATTTCAAATTACTCAAATAATAGATAGTTCCCCTGATGACTTTTTGGTATGGAGTGGTAATGATGATGAGACTTTTCAAGTCATGTCTGTTGGTGGATATGGTATTGTAAGTGTTGCTTCCAATATTATTGGATTGCAGATAAAAGATATGATCACATTGATTTTGTCTGGAAAATTTTCTGATGCAGCAATGCAACATAGAAAATTGTTGCCATTATTTAAAGCTTTATTTTGGGTGACTAATCCAATTCCTGTGAAATATGCTTTAAATATATCTGGATTTCCAGTGGGAGGTGTAAGGCTACCATTGTATGAACCTGACACTGATTTTGTTAATAAATTTGATAATATTATTTCTGATTTTGAAATTGATATTAAATATCCTTCTTAGTGTTTTAGGATCAACATGTTGCAATTATTTTATAAAAAATCTAGTTTTATCATTCTGTTTTTATTAGTTTTTTTTAGCTTTAATTCTGAAATTTTATTAGCATCTGGGTGGAAATCCTTAGGTCCATTGGGTGGGACGCCTTGGTCTATAGCATTTTCGCCAACATTTGAACAGGATGGTACTATTTTTATTGGAACTAATAAAGGTGTTTATAAATCTGTTGATAAAGGAAAGTCTTGGAGTCAAGCTACTAAAGGAATAGGTAGAAAATTAGTTCCAACCATTGCAATATCTCCAAACTACTCAAATGACCAAACTCTATTTGTTGGAACATCTAGAGGAGAGTTATTTGTAACATATAATGCTGGAGAATCTTGGGTTATGGTTTTTAAAGGCCCAGAAATTAGATCTAATAGCTCTAAGACACCTTCTAGTTTAGAAGCAATTGCTATCTCTCCAAATTATTCAAATGATGGAACTGTATTTATAGGAGTTTTTGGGGCATATATTTATCGTTCAGTAGATAGAGGAGCATCATGGTTACAGTTTAAGAAAGGCTTAGATAGCAAATACGTTCTTGCATTGGGAATATCTCCAAACTACTCAAATGACCAAACTCTTTTTGCAGGTACTATTGATAAGGGTGTATTTATTTCAACTAATTCAGGCTTAACTTGGGAGTTTACTGGTAATGGGTTGCCTGATAAATTCATTCAAAAAATCGTTTTGTCGACTGATTATTCAAATGATGGGACTGTATTTTTGGCAATGCCTGGTGAAGGATTATATTTGTCTAGAAATTATGGAAGATCTTGGAGCAAAAGTGAAAATGGTTTAGATAATGCTTATGTGAGAACTATAGACTTATCAAATAATTATTATAATGATAAAACAATTTATATAGGTGCTTCTTTTGGTATGATTTTCAAATCTGAGAATGCTGGAGAATCTTGGACTAGAGTTAATGATACTAAAAAGGAAGAAGTATATGGCCGTAATTTACAAGACAAGCAAATTAGATCGCTTGCTTTATCCCCAAATTTTAATGATGATGGGATGATTTTTTCAGGAACATCTGCAGGCCTTTTTTCTTCAAATGATCGTGGTATTAAATGGGATAAAGTTACTGAAGGTCTTACAGTTTCAACAATTAGGACAATAACTGTATCTCCAAATTTTGTTAATGATGGAACTGTTTTTGCAGGAACTAATAATACGGGAATTTTTAAATCTACCAATGGAGGAGAGACTTGGATGCAAGCAAATTCAGGTTTAAAAGATTTAAAAATGTGGATGTTAGATATCTCTCCAAATTATTCAAATGACGGGATTGTTTTTGTTACAGGTAAGTCAGGATTGTATAAATCTGTCGATAGGGGAGACAGTTGGAATTATATATCTATTGGTTCTGAAGTTGGCGAAAGAGTTATTCAGGCGATAGATATTTCGAACAACTTTGCACAAGATTTCACTTTATTTATAGCTACATCATTAGGAATTTTCAAATCTGAGAACGGTGGACAAACTTGGAATAATCTTAGTGAAACTTACATTAAAAGTAGGATATTAGAAATAAGTACTTCTCCAAATTTTGCTGAGGATCAAACTATACTTACTGGAACTCTAGGAGATTTTTTGTATAGATCCATTGATGGAGGAAATACTTGGGATAAAATTAATAATGAAACTTTAAATAATATTTCAGTTCATTCTATTGATTTCTCTTCAGAATATTCTGAGAATGGCCTGATAATTATTGGTAGTAATTTAGGAGCTTTTAAGTCTAATGATTTTGGAGAAACTTGGATTAGCATGTCTAATGGTTTGCCATCTTCTCAAAAAATGATTTCCTCAGTGAAAATTTCACCCAATGGGACTATGTTTGTTGGGTTACCTAATGAGGGGATTTATAAGTCTGATGATTCTGGTGAAACATGGGATCAAATTAATTTTGGTTTGTTTAATGATTATGTTTCGGTTATAGATATTTCGCCAAATTTTGTTAATGATAATATCATATATGCTGGAACTTTAGGTAGTGGAGTGTTTAGGAGTAGCGAATATAAAGCAGCACTTGAACCTACACCTGTTCCGCCGCCTCAAACCTTATATTTCAGTGAAGAATCTTGGAACTTTCTTGGTTATTTGTTAATGGTTCTTGTTGTAGCAATAATTATTTTATTGTTAAGATTTAGGAAAACTTTGTTATCTTTTAGATCTGGAAATCAAATTTCAGGGGAATCTAGTTGGTCTGAAATTTTAAAAAATACCGCTGATAAGTCTCAATCAAATAAAAAAGAAGACGATTAAAGATTTTTAGAGAACAGGATTAACAAGTATTGTTTCATCTCTATGTGGACCAGTAGATATTATACCGATAGGAATTCCAATTAATTCTTCAATTCGGTCAACATACTTTCTTGCACCTGATGGGAGTTTAGAAATATCGGTTAATCCAGCAGTTTTAGTTGTCCAACCAGGTATTTCTTCGTAAATTGGGGTGCATTTCTCAAGGATCGATATGTTTCCTGGGAAATCGGTAACCTTTTCTCCGTCTAATTCATAATGAGTACAAACTTTTATAGAATCAAAATTGTCTAGCACATCTAGTCGTGTAAGTACAAGAGAAGTATAACCATTGATTCTAGCACTATACCTAGCAGCAACTGAATCAAACCAGCCAACTCTTCTAGCTCTTCCAGTTGTAGCACCAAATTCTTGAGCTAGTTCTCGAATCAATTCCCCTTGTTCGTTTAATAATTCTGTTACGAATGGGCCTCCGCCGACTCTAGTACTATAAGCTTTGAAAACCCCAAGTACAATATCAATTTGAGAAGACAATAACCCTAATCCGGTACAAGCACCTCCAATTGTAGGATGTGATGAAGTAACAAATGGATAAGTTCCATGATCCAAATCTAGAAGGGCACCTTGGGCACCTTCCACGATTAAATTTTTATTAGATTCTATAGAGTCGTAAACGATATGTTCTACCGAATCAATAAATGGGGTAAGTTTTTTTGACCACGACTGACATTGTTCATAAATTTCGTTTACAGATACAGGTTCTTTTTTGTGCACATTTTCAATTATGGCATTATGGTAAGTCAGAACATTTTCTAATCTGGATAATAAAGTATTCATATCTTTAAAATCTGCTGCTCTTATCCCAATTCTTGCAGCTTTATCTGTATAAGCTGGACCAATTCCGCGACCTGTAGTACCAATAGCATCGTTGCCTTTGGAAATTTCATTCAAATTGTCTAAAATCACATGATATGGCATTACTATGTGAGCTCTGTCACTTATTTTTATTCTGCCAGACACATTTTGTTTTTTTTGTTCGAGTTCTTCAATTTCTGATAAAAATACATCAGGGTTTACAACAACACCATTCCCTATTACGCCTTGGACATTTGGCCATAAAACACCTACAGGGATAAGGTGGAAAACAAATTTACCATCATCATTGATTACAGTGTGGCCTGCATTATTTCCACCAGAAAATCTTGCTACAATATCTGTTTTTTCTGATAGATAATCAACTATTTTCCCTTTTGCTTCATCGCCCCATTGACCACCCAAGACGGCACAAACTGTCACTTTGACTCCTTAGTATTTTTGTAGTATTAGGATATGTTTATGTTTTATAAACAAGACCCCAGGGGAGTATATCAGAGCTTTTGTTAACTGGAAAGATTAGAATAAATAATATTGGACAAGAATTTAGAATTATTTTATTTGATTTTTGAATATACTCTAATTATGTTGAATGATTTAGATTTTGGCATAATTTAAATGAAGTAATTTGGATAATTATCTTTAATGCTTAAAAAATGCTCTCTCGTTCATTTGATTTTTAATTGCACTTTCATTCTCATTTTAATAACATAGTAGTTGTGAACGTGTTTTTGTGTTTTCTGTGAAATTTCAAGGAGTTTGCCTTGGGTGCAAATGATCTAGCCTCTGTACAAGAAGTTATTATGCTATATATTTCTTCTTTAAGTCAAAAAAATCGAAATTCGGATTATTTACAGGAACTTTATCGATTTTCTCAGTGGTGTGGTCCAGATAAACAAATGGAGAAAATTTCAGCACCTGAAGTTGGAGAATATAATGAAAATGCTATTCTTAGATTGGGAATTGAAAATTCTGCAAATCGATTGACAGAAGTTAAAAAATTATTAGTTTATGCTTACAAAGAAGGTTTTATCAACACAAACCTTTCTCAACATGTTAGACTTCGTCGACCTAGGAAAAATTCTTTGATTAAATCTTCTGGTCTTCGAAAAGTTAAGTCATCTTCAGATAATAAAGAGTCTTTGACGAAACAAGGTATTGCTGAGTTAAATCGTGAATTAAAATCTTTGAAAAATGACAGACAACCAATTACAGATGAAATCAAAAGGGCTGCTGCTGATGGAGATGTAAGGGAGAATGCCCCCCTAGAGGCTGCTAGACAGGAAATGGGCAAATTAGTTGCTAGAATTGATGAGATTGAAAATATGCTTGCAAACTACGGTGTAATTGAATCTAATGAAGCTTCTAGTTTTATTAATTTGGGCTCTAAGGTTGTTTTAATGGATGTTAAATCTAAACGTAAAGTAAAATATATGGTTGTTGCTGCTCCTGAAGCTAGACCATTTGATGGTAGAATTTCTAATTTATCTCCTATAGGAAAAGCTGTGTATAAGAAAGAAGTGGGTGAAGTTGTTGATGTTCATACTCCTAGAGGTTTGATTCAGTACGAAATAATGAAAGTTTCTTGATTGTCATTATTTGATATCAAAGTATTGATTAAAATTTTTTTAGACATTTACTTTGATTGGTTTGGTGTTTTTTATGAATACAGAACACAATCTTGAAGAAATAAAAGAATTATCTCAGAGTTTACTTAGGTCAATTGATGGAGAAGTCAAATTTGATAAAGTAACCCGAATGATATATTCAACAGATGCTAGTATTTATCAGATTGAGCCATTAGGAATTGTCATACCTAAGTCTATTGATGATGTTGTTGCCACTATTGAAGTTGCGAATGAATTTAAAGTGCCAATTTTACCAAGAGGCGGTGGAACTAGTCTTGCTGGTCAGACAGTTGGAAGAGCGTTAGTTATAGATTTTTCCAAATATTTAAATCGCATCCTTGAAGTAAATAGCGAAGAAAAATGGGCACGAGTTCAACCAGGGATAATTTTAGATGAATTGAATCATAAGATAAAAGGTTCGAATTTATTGTTTTCTCCAGATCCTAGCACAAGTAGTAGAGGAAACGTTGGTGGAGCTATAGGAAATAATTCATGTGGAGCACATTCGATTGTATGGGGCAAAACCGTAGATAATGTGATTGAAATTAGTGCAGTTTTATCTAATGGAGATCAAGTAAAATTTTCTGAATTGTCTAGCGTAAGTTTTGATTCAAAATCTGTGGGAGATTCTTTTGAAGCACAGATTTATAGGAAGTTAGCTACAGTTATTTCTAGTAATAGAAAAGAAATACTTAATGGGTTCCCAAAAATTCAAAGAAGAGTTTCTGGGTATAATTTGGATGAATTAGTGGATCCCGAGAATATGAATATGGCAAGATTTGTCACAGGTTCTGAAGGCACATTAATTACAATCACTGAAGCAAAGATAAATTTAGTAGGTATTCCAAAGATTAAAGCTTTAGGAGTTGTGCATTTTGATAATATGTTTAAATCAATGGAAGCTACTCCTTTGATTTTGGAATCACAGCCTTCAGCTGTTGAAATGATTGGAGAGATGATTCTGAACCAGGCTAAATCTAATATTGTTTATTCAAAAATGATGGATTTTATTGAAGGTAAACCGAAGGCTTTATTAGTAGTTGAATATACCGGTAATACATTCTCTGAAGTTGAAGGCAAGCTTAATTCTTTAGAAAATTTAATCAAATCTAAGAAATTAGGTTATTCTGTAGTTAGATTGATATCAAATTCTGATCAAAATAAAGTTTGGAATGTTCGTAAAGCAGGTTTAGGCTTAATGATGAATTCCCCTGGAGATGCTAAACCAATTCCTTTCGTAGAAGATACAGCTGTGCCTCCTGAATCATTACCTGATTTTGTTCGAAAATTTGACTTAATTGTTAAAGAAAATGGTACTACTGCGGGGTATTATGGACATGCTAGCGTGGGTTGTTTACATATTAGGCCCGTGATCAATTTAAAAAAACATGTTGGTGTTGAACAAATGATTTCGATTGCAAATTCTGTAAGTGATCTTGTACTTGAATTTGGGGGTTCATTAAGTGGAGAACATGGAGATGGATTGGTTAGGAGTTCTTTTAATCAGAAAATGTTTGGTTCAAAAATTTATCGAGCATTTAATGATGTTAAGGTAGCATTTGATCCAAATAACATGATGAATCCAGGCAAAATTGTAGATTCTCAAGATATTCAAGAAAATCTAAAAATAGGACCAAATTATAAAACTGAAAATCCCGAAACAATTTTCAATTTTTATAAAGAAAATGGTTTTTCTTCTGCAATTGAGATGTGCAATGGTCAAGCTGCTTGTAAAAAAATTGGTAATGGTACGATGTGTCCATCATATATGGTTACTAGAGATGAAGAACATTCCACGAGGGGTCGGGCCAACGCATTGAGAGGTTATATTTCTGGTGATTTGAAATCTGATAGTTCGATTCACAGAATTAGAGAAGTTTTAGATTTATGCTTAGAATGTAAGGCTTGTAAGTCGGAATGTCCATCAAATGTGGATATGACTAAATTGAAATATGAATTTTTATATCAATATTACCAAAATAACAGATACTCATTGAGGGATTTTATTTTTGGAAATTTTAGAAAGTTTGCTCAATTTGGATCCGCTTTAGCACCAATTTCTAATTGGGTAATTAGGAATGACATATTAAGAAAAATTTTATTTAGTTTTATAGGTATTGATCATAGACGACAAATTCCCGAATTTGCGCAAAATTTATTTGTGGATTGGTATAAAAACCATAAGGATAATTCTTTATATAAAAAGAATAAATTATCAAAGGTAATTCTTTTTACCGATACTTTTACAAATTACAATTATCCTGAGGTTGGGCGAGATACTTATAAAGTTTTGAGAGCTTTAGGTTATGAAGTTATAATTCCTGAAATCAAATGTTGTGGCAAACCATTTTTGTCTAAAGGTATGTTGAGACAAGCAAAATCTTTAGCTGATGAAAACATTCGGGTTTTATCTGAAATTATTGATGAGGATTCAGTTATTGTGGGTATTGAACCTAGCTGTTTGTTAACAATTTTTGATGATTATCCAGATTTGGTTAGTCAAGATTTAGATATAAAAAAAATTAAAAATAATGTATTGCTTGTGGGGGATTTGATAGCTAGAGATTTTGCTGGAGGGTTACCAGTAAAATTATTTAAATCTATCGATAAAAAAATTTTATTTCATGGACATTGTCATCAAAAAGCATTATTTGGTTCTAAAAAAATCAGTCAACTATTAAATTTGTTACCTACAGTTGTTGTTGAAGAGATTCAATCAGGTTGTTGTGGAATGGCAGGGACATTTGGATTTGAGTCAGAGCATTATGACATATCGATCAAAATGGCTAAACAAAATTTGACAGATAAGATTAGCAGTCAATCAGATGATTTTATATTAGTTAGTGATGGTATTTCTTGTAGGCAACAAATTAAACATTTACTTGGGAAAAGGTCATTTCATTCTATGGAGCTTTTTGCTTCTTTATTGATTGAGTAGACTATTGCTGACTTAAATCAATAAGTTTTGTTTGTCTGAGAGAAATTTTTCCGGATTTGTCAGGATAAGTATGGAAAAAGGATAATATTTCTGTGTCATTAATTTTTACCATGTCTGGGTATCCACATAATGAACCAGGTGTGTGCTCAACATCCGAAGGATCATCTGGTTCATATAGCTGACCAATATTTTCCCAGGAGTTACCGTTGTCTATTGATTGACTAATAGAAATTCCTTTAGGGTTGAGATTTTCATTTCTATATGTACATATTATTGCGCCAGATGATAATTGAAAAAGTTTTATATTTGCACCTTGAAACCCAGTTTTTTGAATTTCTGACCATGTTTTTCCTGAATCAGTTGAGTATGAAGAAACTGAATTTTTTGTAACATGTTCACGAATTACAGATAAATAATGTGATTTTGACAATTGGAGGATGTCTATATCACTATAATTTCTATTTTCATTTTCAGCAATCACTGTTGGAGGCTCAAAAGTAGTGTGAGGATATGAAGAAAATGTTACACCAGAATGCCAACCTTGGTCTCTACCTTTGGTACCCATACAAGCCCACATTAATTTATTTGATGAAATAAAGTGAGGGTTGCTTGTGCCATATAATTCTGTCCAAAATGGGAAAATGTTAATTTCTTTTTCTTCTTTTGACCAAGTTTGCCCCTGATCAAAAGAGTGCTTTGATGTAGTGTAGAATCCACTGAAAGGCTCATCACCACCCAAAGAGTGGTCAATTTTTATTCTCCCAATAATTATCATTAAATGATTGTCAGATATTCTAGCAATGCCGCCCATAGAGATACAATCCCATCCAGAATAATTGTATATTGGTTTTGGAGTTGCCCAAGATTCTCCAAAATTTTTGGATTCAGAAATCATTACAGTGCTATTTTTTTTATCTATTGGTTGAAAATTACAGTTGAAAAGTAAAATTAATTTACCATCATTAAGTTTTACTACACTAGGAGTGCTCGGATTTTGAATTTCTGACGATTCAAATAAATTTTTCGAATCTATAAATTTTAAATTTGAAGTTTTTGAAAAGTTGGGGGTTTTCATTGTTTTATTTTCATTTTGATTTTTTCTATAGCAGATTCAAAAGGAATTAATTCGGTCTTTCCTGATTGTCTTTCTTGTATTTCAATTTGGTTGTTTTGTAAATTTCTTTCACTTAAAACTATTCTAAATGGTAACCCTATTAGATCTGAGTCTTTAAATTTTACACCAGGTGATTCATCCCTGTCGTCAAATAGTATATCTAATCCTTCTTTTTGAAGATTTAAATAAAATTCGCCTGCTATTTTTTGCATTTTTTCCTGTTTGGTATTTATTACAGAAAGCATTGCATCAAAAGGTGCTATAGATTTGGGGAAAATGATTCCTTTTTCATCATTATTTTGTTCAATTACAGCTGAAAGTAAGCGCCCAATTCCTATACCATAGCATCCCATGATTATTGGAATTTGCTTGTTTTCTTTATTAATATACATTGCCCCCAATTTTTCAGAATATTTTGTCCCTAACTTAAAGACATGTCCAACTTCAATTCCTTTTTTAAGTTCTAGTTTATTGTTACATTTCACACATAAATGCTCAGGCTTAGCAAGTCCAATATCACTTACAAGGCTTGCGATAAAATCTCTTGGGTAATTTGCATTTTTATAATGAATGTTTTCTTGGTTTGAACCTATGATGTAGTTGTTTCCAAAATTAATTGAGGTGTCAGCAATTATTTTGACATTTTCTAATTGAATAGGAGATGCGAATCCGTAAGGGATATTAATCTTATTGAGCTCTTCAGGAGTAGCTAGTCTTAAATCCTTACCTTCGTTAAGGTTACTTAATTTAGTTTCATTAATTTCTAAATCTGCACGTATCACTGCAGCTATTGGTTGGTTTTCAGGATCTAAATATATTAAAGTTTTAAGTATTTGATCTGTATCTATAGATAAATTTTTATTTAATGATTCAATTGTTTTGATTGCTGGAGTAGAAATTTGTTCTAAGGGTAGATTCTTTTCAGAATAATTTTTTTGTTGGACACGAATAAATTCTGCTTTTTCAGAGTTGGCGGCGTAATTACATTGTGTACATTTTAAAATTGTATCTTCCCCAATTTTTGAAACAGCCATGAATTCATGGGAATCTTTTCCACCGATTGCGCCACTGTCAGCTTCTACCTGAATGGTTTCTAGGCCTATTCGATTGTATATGTTTTTATATGCAGTGATCATTGAATTATAATTTTGATCGAGACCTTGATCGGAAATGTCAAAGGAATACGCATCTTTCATATCAAATTCTCGGACTCTAATTAGCCCCCCTCTAGGCCTTGTTTCATCCCTAAATTTTGTTTGTATTTGGTATATTATAAGAGGTAAATCTTTATATGTATTGACATGGGTTTTTACCATTAAGGTTAATATTTCTTCATGAGTAGGAGCCATAACAAGTTTTCGTTTTCTACGATCTGAAAGCTTAAACAAGTCTAGACCGAATATTTCTGTTCTTCCACTTATATCCCAAATTTCCTGTGGCTGCAGGACTGGCATTCTAATTTCTTGTCCTCCAGTTTTATTAATTTCATCTCGAACAATATTTTCTATTTTTTTAATTGCTTTCCAGGCAATAGGCATGTAACTATAAATTCCCGAAGCAACTTGGTGGATCAATCCGGATCTGATTAATAATTGATGGCTAATTAATTCAGCATCAACAGGCGTTTCTTTTTGAGTTTTTCCAAAATTATTACTTAGTTTCATTATTATTTTTTAATTTAAGAAATTTGTTGCATTTCTTTTTCAACAGATTTTATTTCACTTATTAATGCAGAAAGCATTTCAGTTTCGCTTACTATTTTTGATTTTTTACCTTTTCTGAATATAATTGCTTTACCTGCTCCTGCAGCAATTCCTACATCAGCATCTTTAGCTTCACCAGGACCATTTACTTCACAGCCCATCACTGCAACTTTTACAGGAGTTTTGATATTTTTTAGCATATTTTCTACTGAATTTGCAAGAGAAACAACATCTACATCAGCTCTTCCGCAGCTAGGGCAAGCTACTAATATAGGATGATTTTTTCTTAATTCAAGAGATTTAAGAATTTCAAATCCTGTAAAAATTTCTTCTGATGGATCATCGCTTAAAGAGACCCGAATCGTATCTCCTATACCTTCATAAAGTAAAATACCTAATCCAATAGAACTTCTTATAGATCCTGATTTTAATGTTCCAGATTCAGTAATTCCTAGATGAAAAGGGTAAGGTACAAGTCTAGCCATTCTTTTGTAAGCTTCAACTGTAGTAGAAATATCAAAAGATTTAAGAGAAATTTTGATCGAATCAAATCCTAAGCTTTCTAATATGTCGATTTCCCATAATGCTGTATTAATCATATGGTCTACAGCAGAATATTCTCCTTTAGCCTCATTGGATGATTTGGGCAATTTATTTACTCCATCTTTATGGCGAGAGATTCCTTTGCTGGAACCTATAGATCCTACTGGAGGTAAACTTCCAAAATTGACTCCAATTCTAATTGGGATTTGCCTTGCTTTTGCTTCGGTAACAATTAATTTCACTTTACTTGAATCACGGATATTTCCTGGATTCAATCTTAAACAATCAATTCCATTTTCAATAGATTTAAGTGCTAATTCGTGATGGAAATGAATGTCAGCTACTAAAGGTATTTTGATTTGTTTTTTGATTTCTGAAATTGCTTTTGCTGAATCAAGATCTGGGATTGCACATCGAACAATTTCACAACCTGCTTTTTCGAGTTGTTTAATTTGATTGACTGTTGCAGGGATGTTTTTTGTATCAGTTTTTGTCATAGATTGGACAGAAATAGGAGCATCTCCTCCAATTTTTATATCTCCAACAAAAACAGGTTTTGTGATTCGTCTTTGTCTCAATGTGTCCTCTCTGTTTGTGGTAGTAGATTAATAAATAATGAAAATTTGTTTTAAATTAGAAAATTTTTTGACCACTTATAATTCTTACTATATCTACGTAACTTAGTATTAATATTAAACTAATTAATCCCAAAAATCCTACAAAATGAATTAAGTTTTCTGTTTGGGGAGATAGTTTTTTACCTTTCCGAAACAATTCTATTATAACAAAAAGAAGTCTACCTCCATCTAAAGAAGGAATAGGAAGTAAATTTAATATACCTAGACTAATGCTTAAAAAGCCCACAAAATTTAATAGTGGAGTAATACCGAAAGATGCTATTTGTCCAGTAGCTTGTGCAATTCCAATTGGACCAGTGAAATTTGCTTCTGAAGAACTGTTTTTCCAGCCTAAAATAGATGTTGAAAGAACATTCTTAAATTGTTCAAATCCTTTTGTAAAAGCTTTTTCTGGTGGTATTTTTCTAGTAATTTGTTTAGGGTTGGATAAACCAATTGTAATTCCAATTGATCCTTCTTGAATCTTATCTCCTAAGTTTAAGTTAGGGTTAATTTTTTGGGCATTTGACAATGAAATTTGTTTTAAAGGGTCTTCTACTTTTTCAACTACAATTCGTTTGGGGGGATTTTTTCTGGGTTTTAGTTGTATTTCTTCAATTGTTGAAGTTTCTGGGGATGATTGAATCGATGTGAAACTTGATGATTTACGAACATTTAAAGTTATAGTTTTACCCAAGTTGTTATTTGTTTCTTCGACTAATTCCGAATGATTAATTAAATTTTTTCCATTTATTGATAAAATTTTGTCTCCAGTTTTTAATCCAGAAGACTGTGCGGGCGAGTTTGGAGCTACTTCTACAATGGTTACTGTTCCATATGTTTGAGTGTGTGGGAAAAAAAACATGATCGTATACAGTATTATTGGAAATAATAAATTAATTACAGCTCCAGAGGATAAAATTATAATTCTTTTATATATTTTTTGGGAAGAGAAATCGTTTGGATTTTTTTTATTTGGATGGTCGTATAATTTTACAAATCCTCCAATTGGTATCGCATTAATGGAATATAATGTTCCTTTATATTTGAAGCCTATAATTTTTGGAGGATAACCTATTCCAAACTCATCTACTTTAACTCCGAAATATTTTGCAGTAAAAAAATGTCCTAATTCATGAATTATTATTAATGAAGTTAGAATTGGAATGATTAAAATCCAATTGGGTAAGAAGGAAAACATTTTAAAGTTCCTTTGCCAGTTGATATCCTTCTTTTTTTGCCCAATTAAATGAGTCTAAAATTTGCTGGATATCTGGATTTTGTTTAGGTCTATGTATAGAAAGTGCTTTTTCAATTAAGGTTAAAATTTGGTTGAATTGTATTTTATTTTTAAGGAATAATTCCACAGCTGTTTCGTCAATCCCACATAATACTGCTGGCCAAGTATGGCCTAATTTAAGTGTTTCTAAAGAAAGTTCAAAGCAAGGGTATTTGTTTTTATCAAGTTGTTCAAAGTTTAATTGATTAATTTTTTTAAGATCTAATCTTTTTAAGTTAGGATTAATTTGTCTTTTTTCTTGTAGTAATGCATATTGAATCGGTAGTCTCATGTCAGGATGGCTCATTTGCGCTTTGATTGAACCATCATTGAATTCAACCATTGAGTGAATTATGCTTTGAGGATGCATTAAAATTTCTATTTTTTCCCATTCGATATTAAAAAGCCAATGAGATTCTGCCACTTCAAGTGCTTTATTGATTAATGTAGAAGAGTCGATAGTAATTTTGCTTCCCATTTCCCAATTGGGATGATTTAAAACTTGTTTAGGAGTTAGTCTAGATAAATCACTAATTTTTTGGTTTCTTACTGCACCTCCAGATGCGGTAAGAATTAACTTATATACCCCGAGATCTTCCCCCTTAATACATTGCCAAATTGCATTTGGCTCACTATCAAGTGGGAAAATGTTAATATTATTTTCTTTGGATAGTTTAGAAATTAAATTGCCAGCCATAACTATAGATTCTTTATTTGCTAGTGCAATATCTTTTTTTGCTTTAATTGCTTCTATTATAGGAATTAAACTAGAACAACTATTTGTTGCCGCAATTACAATATCTACATCTGGATCTGTGACCATGTTTTCCATAGTTGAATTAAAATATCCATAAGGCTCTAAAAGATGTTTATTTTCTGCATCATTGTTGAAGGATATAAACTTAGGTTTAAATTCTTTAATTTGATTTTCAAGGGAATAGATATTATTATTTGCAGCTAGTGCGATCACTTGAAAATTATTTGGAAATGCTCTTACTATATCAAGAGTTTGTTGGCCAATAGACCCTGTTGACCCAAGTATAGCTAGACCTTTTTTATCGATTACCATTGAATGAAATAATACACTAAAGGTAAGCTAAAAACAATTGAATCAATTCTATCTAATACTCCACCATGACCTGGAAGTAGATTACTTGAATTTTTAGAATTTAATAATCTTTTAATTTTTGATTCCATTAAGTCTCCAATTTGGCCGAACAAACTGATTCCAATGCCTAATATAATGATTTTAATAAAATTTGTTGAGTTAAAGTCAGTTGAGATAAGCAATAGGTAAAAAATTCCAGTAGATGTAGTACATGATATAAGGTTTGCAAGAGCACCTTCCCAAGTTTTTGTGGGACTCAAAGTAGGTACTAAGAGTTTTTTTCCGAAAAGTTTACCAAAAATAAGGGCGAATGAATCACCAATTGATGTAGATAAAAATACTAGCAGTAACCATTCAAAACCATTTTGATTTATATTTCTGATTATTGGGGCAAAAGATAATAATGCACTTACATAAAATGGCCCGCAAATTGATATTATCCAAAACAAAGTTTTACTTCGATGGTCCAATCGGCTGATTCCTAATATCATTAAAAATAAAGACATTTTTCCTAATATCCATAGAGAAATAATATTTAAATTTATATTAGAATGTATTCCTGTAGCTGAAAAAATTAATATTGAAGCCCAAAAACTAGTGAATAAAGTATTTACTTGGATATTTTCTTTTTTTGCCATTTTGCAGATTTCATAAGTTGCAAAAAATGCGATAATCGATGTGAAAATAATTAGTATAGGTATATTTTTGTAGCTATTTATCCAAATTATTAGAATAACCATTGGTAATCCAATAAAAGTAGTTATGCTTCTTTGAAGTAATTTTTCATTCATTAGGAAAACCTTTTAGAAATTTAAGGTGTTGTTTTGCCATAACGTCTGTGTCTATCATTGTAATCTGATAAAGCTTTTTTCATTTCATTTAAATTAAAATCAGGCCATTTAACTTTGGTAGAATAAAATTCAGCATAATGAGCTTTCCATAAGAAAAAATTACTTAAACGCATTTCTCCAGAGGTTCTAATAACTAGATCTACGTCTGGCAATTCACCTGAGTATAAATATTTTTCAAAGAATTCTTGGTTGATTTCTGAAGTATTTGGTTTGCTGGCAATGATTTTTTTGACTGCATTTAGTATTTCTTCTCTGCCACCAAAATCAAATACAATATTTAAGTTCATTGAAGTATTGTTTTTAGTTCTGTGTATAATTTGTTTTATTTTTTCTTGGATTTTTTTGGGTAATCTATCTGATCTGCCTATATGATTTAGTTTGACATTCTGATTTTCAAATGATTGCATATCTTCATCTAATGTTTGATTCATTAGTTGCAATAAATATTTAATTTCAGAATCATTTCTTTGCCAGTTTTCGTTAGAAAAAGCAAATAAGGATAAATTTTTGATTCTTAAATTTAAAGCATTATTAACAACTTTGTAGATGTTTTTTAAGCCTGCATAGTGACCTTCTTTTCGGGACATACCTTTTTCAATTGCCCATCTTCCATTTCCATCCATTATGATTGCAATATGGTTAGGTTTCTCGTTAAATGATGACATGTTAGAAACTATTTGTTAATTTCCATTATTTCGCCAATTTTTGTTTGGGTGATATTTTGTGCAACATCAGTAAAAGAATTTGTAATATCTTGAAGGTTGGATTGGGCAGTTTTACTTTCATCTTGTGATAGTTCTTTGTTTTTTTCTAAATCTCTAAGTTTATTTAAGTAGTTTTTTCGGATGTTTCTAATTGTTACGTTTGTATCTTCAGCTTTTTTGTTAACCATTTTAACTAAGCTTTCCCGCCGTTCTGTGGATAATGGGGGTATGTTGATTCGAATAATTGATCCATCATTGTTGGGTGAAAGGCCTAAGTCAGAACTTTGGATAGCTCTCTCAATTTCTTTAATTGATTGTTTATCCCAAGGTTGTATCAGTAATGACATTGGTTCAGGGGTAGATATAGTACACAATTGATTTAGAGGTGTTAGTGTTCCATAATAATCTACTTTTATATTTTGTAATAATGTAGGGTCTGCTCTACCAGTTCTAATTGAAGTAAGTTCAATTTCATAAAACGATATTGCTTTTTCCATTTCATTTTTTGTTGAATTGAGAGTTTCTGTTTCTATTGACATTTTTCACTTCCCAATGATTTTGTATTTTTAAATAAAAAAATTAATTTAGATATTATTCAGTCGTGACTATAGATCCAACTTTTCTCATAGAAACTGCATCTAGTAAACTGTTTTCTTTAAATATATCGAAAACTAGAATAGGTATTTGATTATCCATACATAAAGAAAGAGCAGTTGTATCCATTACGTCGAGCCGTTTTTCGAGGACTTCTCTATGTGTTATTGATTCATATTTTTTTGGATTTTGAAATAAATTAGGATCTCGTTCGTAAATTCCGTCTGCCTTATGTTTAGCCATTATTAAAATCTTTGCATCAATTTCGGTAGCTCTTAAAGCAGCAGCTGTGTCTGTTGTCATGAAAGGATTCCCAGTACCTGAAGCAAAGATTACAACTCTTGATTTTTCAAGATGTCTAATTGCTTTTCTTCTAATGTAAGGTTCAGCAACTTGAGCGACATTGATAGCTGTTTGGGTCCTGGTATTTACTTTGCCTGTTCTTTCGAGGGCATCTTGTAAAGCAAGAGCATTAATTATTGTAGCTAACATTCCTGCATAATCAGCTTGTGCTCTATCCATTCCTTCTTTTTGTGCTTGAGCGCCTCTCCAAATATTTCCTCCACCAACAACTATGCCTATTTGGACTCCAAGTGTGTGAATTTTTTTAATTTCTAAAGCTAAATAATCTAAAGCATCTCTATCGATTGTATACCCATCACTGATACTTTTGAAGGATTCTCCACTAAGTTTTAAAAGTATCCTTGAATATATTTTACTTGAAGGTTTCAATATTTTCAGTCTCCTAGAGAGAATCGCATGAATCTACGAACTTTAATATTTTCTCCCACTTTTGCTATAGTCTGTTGAATCAAATCATTAATTGAGATCTCTGGATCTTTGATAAATGCTTGATTCAACAGAACATCTTCATTTTCGATAATATCATCATTTTGAATAGACTCAGATATTTCTATGACTTTAGGGTTCATTGCAGCTACTTGCATTGCTAAATCATGAGCAAGAGATTTGAAATCCTCTGTTCTGGCTACAAAATCTGTTTCACAGCTGATCTCTATAATAGAACCAACTTTTCCTCCGTTATGAATATAAGATTCAATTAGACCTTCATTTGTTTCACGAGATGCTTTTTTTGCTGCAGTAGCTATTCCTTTACTTTTAAGAAATTCTTCGGCTTTAATTAAATCGCCATTGGTTTTTTCTAAAGCTTCTTTACAATCTATTATGCCGGCACTAGTTTTATCTCTTAATTCTTTAATAATTGTTGCTGATATTTTCATTTGCAAACCTTGTATTAATTATCATTTTTTGTTTTTGGAGTAGTTTTTTTGTTCTCAGATGCTTTTTTTGTTTGTTTGGGTTTTGTTGTTTTTGGTTTATCAGTATCTGTTTTTGGAGTAGTTTTTTTGTTCTCAGATGGTTTTTCTGATTTTGCAGTTTCGGTTTTTTTAGTATTTACATCATTATTAACTTTTTCTTTTTCAGAAATCATTTTTTGTTTTTGAGCTTTTTCTAGCTCTTGCTGTTTAGCTATTTCAGCTAGTTTTTGTAACCTTAATTGATATCCATAAACATAGTTATCTGCAATTAAAGATGTAGCTAGTTGAATTGATCTAATAGCATCATCGTTTCCAGGAATAATGTGTTCAATTGGTGTAGGATCTCCATCTGTATCTACTAAAGCAATGATAGGTATATTTAATTTCACAGCCTCTTTGATAGCTATATCTTCTTTGGCAATATCAATAACAAAAAGAGCATCTGGAACCTTCTTCATATCCTTGATTCCACTGAAGTGTTTTTGTAATCTGGATAAATTCTTTTCTATTTTTTGAGTTTCACGTTTAGTTAATTCGAAAATTGATTTGGATTCAATTTGATTTTGTGATTTATTATTTTCGAGTTTGTTTAGATCGCTGATTCTGCTTTTTATTGTTTCGAAATTTGTTAAAGTTCCACCTAACCAACGGTTAGTAACATAAAACGCCCCAGCTTTGTTAGCACCATTAATTATAGTTTCTTGAGCTTGTTTTTTTGTGCCAACAAATAAAATTTTTCCACCACTTAAGCCCAATTCAATAGCAAATTTTGCAACATCTTTCGTTAAACGCAAAGTTTGTTGGAGATCAATAATATGGATTCCATTTCTTTCCCCAAAAATATATTTTTTCATTTTCGGGTTCCATCGTTTTCTTTGATGACCGAAGTGCACACCTGCTTCCAATAAATTTTTCATTGTAATTGGTTTTGGTGGATTTTCTATGGAAATATCGTTCTCAGTTTGATCGGAACTTTCAGATTCTTTAGGAGTGTTTGAAAGTTCGTTTTTATTAGTCGCATCTGCGTCTAAAGATTCAGTGCCTACATTTTCTGTAGCTTCTTGTTCCATTTGATTTACCTGCCTGTATCAGTACAAAGATTAATACTAAATTTACCGCATGTCCAATCGAAATTTCGATTAAGTGAAATAGTATTTAACTGAGTATAGCATAATGACAAATTACTAGTAATAATTAATATGCCTATTTATCTATAGGAAATTAGATTTTAGTTGAATGTTAATTGGAGTCATTTGTCCCCAATTAACGCCTGTCTTGATATCAATCTCTAAAGGAACTAGAATTTCAAGGGAAGTGCTCATTATTTCGGTAGCAAGGTTGACCATTTCCATCAATTCATCTTTGGGTACTTCGAAAATTAATTCGTCATGTACTTGGATTGTCATAACGCTTTTTAATTTTTTTTCATTTAGTTTTTTTTGCATGTTAATCATTGCTAATTTAATTATTTCTGCTGCTGTTCCTTGAATTGGCATATTGATAGCCATTCTTTCAGCTGAAGATCTAATTCTAAAATCTTTAGAATTGATTTCTGGCAGATATCTTCTTTTTCCTAATATTGTTTGAGTATAGCCGTCTTTTTTAGTCATCAATTTAGTTTTTTCAATATATTTTAATATCCCTGGGAATTCATTAAAATACGTTTCTGTAAATTTTTTTCCTTCTTCAGGGGTTAATCCAGTCTGTTGGCTGATGCCGTAAGGGCTAAGTCCATAAATCACTCCGAAATTCATGATTTTTGCAATTCTGCGCATTTCTTCAGAAATATCTTCAAGAGGTACTTTGAAAATTTTGGCTGCTGTTGAAGAATGAATATCGATTCTGTTTTTGAAAGACTGTATAAGGTTTTGATCTTTTGTGAAATGAGCTAACACTCTAAGTTCAATTTGTGAATAATCAGCGGACATCAAAACAGATTTTTCTTGAGATTGTGTGATAAATGCTTTTCTTACTCTTAGTCCTAAATCAGTTTTAATAGGTATATTTTGCACATTAGGTTCGGCACTTGAAATTCTTCCTGTTGTAGTACCAGTTTGATTATAAACGGTATGTAATTTCCCAGTTTTTTGATCAGTTAATTTTGGAATAGTATCTACGTATGTAGATTTAATTTTTGTGAGATGTCTATATTTTAAAATATTTTCTAGAATTTTGTATGTTTCAAGATTTTCATTAGCCACAAGATTTTGAAGCGTCATGAGAGACGCAGCATCTGTTGAAAAGCCTGTTTTTGTTTTTTTCATTTTAGGTAAATTGAGTTTTTCGAAAAGAATTTCAGAAAGTTGTTGGGAAGAGCTAATATTGAATTTTTCACCAGTGGATGAGTAGATTTTTTGTGTAATCATTTCAATTTCTTCAGACAATTCCGTTGACATTTTGTTGAGATATTCGGAATCGATAGGAATTCCATTAGATTGAATTTGATGTAGAACGTAAAGAAATTCCATTTCTATTTCATAAAAAATTTTCGTGAGTTTTTTCTTTTCGATTTCGTTTTGGAGATGAGAATATAATTTCCAAGACAAATTTGATTGGTTAGTTGAGTAGTTTGCAAATTTCATAATATTTAGGTTTGAAATTTGTTTTTTAATATCAGAGAAAATTTCATATTCATTAGGTGTTTGGTGATTTAAGCATTCTGCAGCTAAATCTGTAATATTTTTTGATTGGTACCCTAATAGATGGGCAGCGATTATGTTGTCAAATTTCAGATTTTCTATCTTAATTCCATTATCAGATAAAGCTTGGATATTTTGGTTACTATTAGTAGTAATTTTAGGTATGGATTTATTTTCGAAAATTGGTTGAATTAATTCAACCAATTCATCTAATTTGATTTGGTTTTCATTGGGATGATTTAAGGGGAGGTACCATTCTTCCTTAATTCCATCAAATAAAGAGATCCCCAATATTGTTTGCTTTGTAGAATTTGTAGGAAAAATTTCTACAGAAAAAGAAAATCCTTGCTTAGCTTTACTTAATTTCTCACAAATATTTTGTAAATCTGGAATTGTTCGAATAATTTTGGCATTTTGAGTTATTTGATTATATTCGGGGAATTGAGGTATTTTGTTGATTAAACTGAAGAATCCCAATTCTTTAACAGTTTTTGTAATTTCATTGGGGCTAAATTTCCAGAATTTTGTTTCTTCTATAGTGATATTTATTGGTGCATCAGTAACTATTTTTGTAAGAAATTTATAATTAATTAAATCTTTTTGACTTTTTTCTAAATTAGATTTAATTCTTGGGGGTGTTATTTTATCTAGATTTTCTAAAATACCTTCAATTGATCCAAACCTAGTAAGTAGATCAATAGCAGTTTTTGAACCTACTCCTGGTACTCCAGGAATAGAATCAGATTTATCTCCTTCTAATGCCTTTAAATCAGCTACATATTCTGGACCTAATCCACCATATCTTTTTTTAACCATTTCTATGTTATAAATTGGATTTTTTTTACTTGGGGAATTAAATAAAACTTTCACATTTTTAGATACTAATTGAAATGTGTCTGAATCACTTGTTAAAATTATAGATGGTATACCTGATTTTTCTGATTGACTCGATAAAGTTCCTATAATGTCATCTGCTTCAAAGCCTTCAAGTTCTAAGTAGGGAATTCTTAAGTCTTTTATAATTTTTTTGATTGGAGGAAATTGTGCGATTAATTCAGGAGGTGCTTTGGGGCGATCTTTTTTATAGTCTTTAAAATTTTCATGTCTGAAAGTAGGTTTGGGTAAATCAAAAGCTACAACACAATGTGATGGATTGAATGTATTTATAGCGTTGAAAATTTGTGAGGTAAATCCGTATACTCCATGTATAGGGTCAGAAGTTCCCGGTAATGTCATAGGGAATTTAATTCCATGCCATGCCCTATAAATAATTGAATGTCCATCAATTATTAATAGCAAGTTCTTCTCATTGGAATTGTTATTAGTCATGAATATTTATTGCTGTAACTAAAATAGTAAAATTATATAGAATTTATTTAAGTATACTAGACTAAATATTATGAAATGTTTAGTTTTGATTGCATGTCAGAAATAATTTTTCTTGCTAATTTCAGATTTCTTGCCTCAGAATATAGTCTGATCAATGGTTCTGTACCAGAAAATCTTATTGCTGCCCAGTTTTGATTTTCCAGGATGAATTTATAACCATCTATTGAATTAGAATTTGTGATCTTAAGCCCACCTAATGTAGACATTTTATGATCGGTTAATTTTTCAACAATTTTCTCGTAATCATTTTTTCTCCCATTTAGAATGATATCTTGTCTGGAATAAATGAATTCTCCTGTAATGCTTTGAAGTTTTTCTAAGATTTTCGGGATAGTATATTTTGTTTTTGATAAAAATTCTAAAATTTTCAATCCGGTTAAGATGCCGTCTCTTTCTCCTAATGCATCGTTAAATGCAAAGCCGCCGCTTTCTTCGCCTGCTAGAATAGCTTTTTTTTCTGTCATTTTTTCGGATAAATATTTGAATCCAACTGGAGTCTCAAAGGTTTCCAAATCAAAAAATTTACAAATGGAATTGATTTTATGACTCATAGTAACAGATTTTACAATGGGGCCTAAATTGTTTTTAATTGCAACTTCATAATAGCAAAGGATAGAAAAAACATCAGAAGAATTGATAAATTTGCCATGGCAGTCTACTAGTCCTAGTCTATCTGCATCTCCATCTGTGGCTAACCCAACGTTAAATTTGTTTTTTTGAACAAATGTTTTTAGTTTTGTTAAGTTTTCTTCTATAGGTTCAGGAGCTCTGATTCCAGGAAATTTAGGATTTGGCTCAGAATTTATTTCATGAATAGTTAGGTTGCTACCAGAAAGTATTTTTTTTATATAGTTTGCACCAGCTCCAAACATAGAATCGATTGCTATTTGTATTTGGCTAGATTTAATAGATTCTAAATCTATAATTTTTTGAATATTCGAATAGTAATCTGTAAATGGATTGAAAAATTTGATATTTTGATTATGAGATGGATTTTTTTTAACTTCTTGATAGGATTTGATATTTTGAATGTATTTTTCTAGTAATAATTGTTCTTTTGGTCTTTGAGATCCACCGTATGTAGGTTTAACTTTTAATCCATTCCATTGTTTAGGATTATGGCTTGCTGTAACCATAATTCCTGCTACAGCTTGATTTGTGATAATGTTATGCCCTATAAAAGGTGTTGGTGTAGCTGAATTTGAAAGGAGTACCTTAAATCCATTTGATGCGGCAATCTCACTAATTATTTCTGCAAATTCTTTGGATTTAAATCTGGTATCGTAACCAACAATTAATAAGTTGTTTTGTGGGTATATATCTTTTAGGTAATTTAAAGATCCTTGTGTGAAAATACAAACATTTTCATACGAAAAATCAGTTTTGTTCATGACCCCACGCCAGCCATCTGTTCCGAATCTAATTTTATTCATATTAAAAGAATTTTTCTAAATCGTTTGCAAATTCAGTGTTTTCCCAAGGTAAAGATAGGTCGTTTCTACCAAAGTGCCCATAAGTTGCAGTTTGTTCATATATAGGGTTACGTAATTTTAAACTTGAAATGATTGCAGAAGGGCGTAAGTCAAAAACATTTTTGACTGCTTTTTCAATTTGTGAGTCTTTAATTTTCCCAGATCCAAATGTATTAATCATTATCGATACAGGTTCCGCTTTTCCGATTGCATATGATAGCTGCACTTCGACTTTATTAGCAATTTTAGTTTCAATAATGTTTTTTGCAATGTGTCGTGCGGCATATGCAGCAGATCTATCAACTTTTGTAGGGTCTTTACCCGAAAAAGCTCCACCTCCATGTTTTGCTGCACCGCCGTATGTATCAACTATTATTTTTCTACCTGTCAATCCTGCATCACCAACAGGTCCGCCTATAACAAATCTTCCAGATGGATTAATATAAATTTTTGTGTTTGAGTCTAGTAAATTTGAGTCTATAACATCTTTGATGATTTTTTGATATAAATCATTTTTCATTTGATTAGATGTAACATTTTCATCATGTTGAGTAGATATAAGCACGGTGTCTACTCTAGTAACTTTATGGTTCTCATCGTATTCCAATGTGACTTGACTTTTAGAATCTGGTCTCAAATAAGTAATTTCTTTGGATTTTCTTGCAATACTTAACCTCTTAAGAAGATCGTGGGCCAAAGAAATTGCTAGTGGCATTTTTTCACTTGTTTCATCACATGCGTAACCAAACATCATGCCTTGGTCACCTGCACCTTCTTGTTGGATGATATCATCAGATTTATCGTTTCTATTTTCTAACGCAATATCTACACCAGCTTTAATATCTTGGGATTGTTTTCCGATAAAATTAAAAATTTTTATATTATCTGGTGTGTAACCGTATTCTTCATTTGTGTAACCAATTTTTGTAATAGTCTTTTTTATTATTTCCTCATAATTGATTTTGGCATTTGTTGTAATTTCACCAAAAACCATAGCAAATCCAGTACCTACAGCAGTTTCACATGCTACTCTACTCATATTGTCTTGTTTTAGGCATTCATCTAAAACAGCATCTGAAATTTGATCACACATTTTATCTGGGTGGCCTTCTGAAACAGATTCCGAAGTAAAAAGATATGAATTGGATTTATCTTGCATTTACAAACTCCTAAATTATTTGATGAAACATAAAAATGAATTGTTTTTATGTTCCAATTGACCAACTTGTTAAATATTTTTGTTGTTGTGCGGTTAATTTATCAATATACATGTTCATAGATTGAAGTTTTAAACTTCCTACCAACTGGTCTATTTTAGCAGGCACATTGTGTACATCTAAATTAAGGTTTTTTGATTCTTGGGATAAGTATTCTGCGCACAGAGCTTGATTTGCGAAAGACATATCCATTACAGCAGAAGGATGTCCTTCTGCTGCCGCTAAGTTAATTAATCTTCCTTCACCAAGTAAATAAAGTTTTCTTTTATCAGGCAGTATATATTCATCAATAGCTTCGCTGATTTTGTTTTTTGTTTTTGATAATTGTTCTAACGCAGATATTTCTATTTCTACATTAAAATGTCCGCTGTTTGCAATTATTGCCCCATTTTTCATTAATTCAAAATGTGATTTTGCAATTACATTCATGCAGCCTGTTAGAGTAATGAATATATCGCCGATTTTAGATGCCTCAGACATTGACATCACTCTGTGTCCATCCATAGCAGCTTCCAAAGCTCGAGTAGGGTTAACTTCCGTGACTATTGTATTAGCTCCCATGCCTCTAGCTCTTAGAGCAACACCTTTACCACACCATCCATAACCACAAACAACAACAGTTTTGCCAGCCCAAAGAATGTTTGTTGCCCTGGTAATTCCGTCGAGAGTACTCTGTCCAGTACCGTATCGGTTATCAAAAAGATGTTTTGTTTCAGCTTCGTT
Organism: SAR202 cluster bacterium; assembly: GCA_009392295.1. Lineage (GTDB taxonomy): Bacteria > Chloroflexota > Dehalococcoidia > Lucifugimonadales. The sequence goes on along the minus strand of VFGW01000012.1, from coordinate 14,438 downwards.
AACAGCAATTATTGGATATTTCAGCTTGTTTTCTTTAGCAAGACTTTTTAAACGTATAACTCCAGTAGTTGTTTCTTCGGTTCCACCAATTATGTTGTCGAGTAAATTGATTTTTTCAGTGTGAAGAGTTGCGACTAAGTCAGCACCATCATCCATCGTAACATTAGGTTTTTGGTCGAGGACTGCATTTATATGTTGATAGTATGTTTCATTGTCAACGTTATTAATTGCGTATGTTGGAATTCCATATTGGGTAGTTAAAGCTGCGGCTACATCATCTTGTGTACTTAAAGGATTACTTGCGCACATAAATACTTTTGCGCCACCACTTTTTAGTGTCAAAGCAAGATTTGCTGTTTCACAAGTAATGTGTAAACAACCTGAAATTACCATTCCCTTCAAAGGCTGTGATTCTTTAAATCTTTTTTTAATTTGATTTAAAACAGGCATCTCTTTCATTGCCCATTCTATTCTTTCTATGCCTTGTTGGGCTAAAGATGGATCTTTTATATCACCTTTGGCGTGGCTTTGAGTCATTGAGATTTCTCCTTAAAATATAAAATAGATTTATTGAAAATTCACAGATTATTTATTCGTAATTTAATTTCATTTAAATTAATTTTTGCTAGTTGATTTACACTGAAAGATTCTACAGCGAATGAACCAAGAATAGTTGCATATTTGAGTGCTTCTTTTAATGTATTTTGAGAATAAGTAGATTTTGTTTGAGATAGATAACCTAATAAACCTCCTGCAAACGAGTCACCTGCACCTGTTGGATCGATAACTTCTGGTACTTTAAACGCTGGGACTGAAAATGTAAATTCTTTACTAAAAACAGTAGATCCCAATTCTCCTTCTTTAATTATAACTATTGAGGGCCCAAGTTGTAATAATTTTTCTCCTGCATCTTTAATGTTTTTTTCAGAAGTTATTTGCATAGCTTCACCAGTATCTACCAGTATTACATCTGTTGTGTTAATCATTTTTAGCAGGGAATAATAATTATTTTCTATCCAGAAATTCATTGTGTCCATAACTACTAAATTTGGTCTTGAATCAAATTGTTTGAGAACACTTAATTGAGTTTCAGGTGACATATTTGCTAGGAACAAATAATTCGATTTTTTGTGTTTTTTAGATAATATTGGGTTGAACTTTGATAACACGTTTAGTTGTGTTTTAATGGTTTTTCTATCTTTTAAATTTTTTCCAAAGTATTCACCAGACCATTTGAATGTTTCACCTTGAATTGTTTCGAATCCAGATAGGTCTATGTTATTTTGCTCAAGGAGATTTGTATCTTTTTGGTAAAAATCTTCACCTACAACAGCCATTAGGCTAACCTTGGAAAATTTTGAACATGCTATAGAAAAAAAAGCAGCAGAGCCACCTAAAATATTTTTTTGAAATTTATTTGGTGTTGATATTGTGTCATATGCAACAGTACCTACAGCTAGTACTGACATTTTTTTCTAAGTCCAAAGTTGCAATCTATTTTTGTGAATAATTGATTATTTTTCATCGCCATAATCAGTCGGGTGTCCATTTTCAATCCAAGTAGGAGTTCCTTCTTCGATATTGTAAAGTTGATTTGGGTTAATTCCCATAGAAGCAGCCATTTCACAAGCTAATCCACTTCTAACTCCAGCAGCGCAAATAAAGAATAATTTTTTATTAGATGGAAGTTCATCTATTCTACCAAGTAGGTCATCAACTGGTATTGATTTTGCACCAGAAACATGGCCTGATGCATATTCATCTTGGTTTCTTACATCTATGAAACATATATCTTCATCAGAATGTAAGCTAGAAGCTTCTTTTACAGAAATTCGATAGAATGTTTCGCCTTCGTGTTTTTTTGCAGCCATAAGTATCCAGTATCCTTTTTGATATAAATAGTGTTAAGCAAATAAATTTTCTAACTACTACTTTTCGAAGATACTACTTGTATCGATTCGTGTCAACTTTTAATCCCAGTTAAAAACAACTCCCATTAAATTTGAAATATTTTCGTATAACATTTCGAAAGCAGTTGATGCTTCAGTATAGTGAAAATTATGTGAAATCATTTTTTTTGGTTGAATACTTTTTTCTGATATAAGTTTCAAGGCTTGATTTGAGGCCCATTTTCTGTCGGTATTTGTAGAGAATCCACCAATAATTTTTTTACCTTGTATTTCCCCTGAATTGAATTGTAATGGTTCATTTTCATAAAGACCTATAACTTGAATAATTCCGTCTTGGCTCACAATTTTTAAAGAATCTTTAAAAGCATTTTTACCACCTGGGCCTCCTACTGCTTCAATCACAACATTTGATTTTTTTTCATTTGTTATTTTGTTAATATTATCAATTAGTGAATTTTCTGAAGAATTTATCACAAAATGTGAACCTAATTCTTTTGCTAATTTGCATCTATATGAAATAGTATCGACAGCAATAATTTTTTTAGGTCTTTGGCTTAATGCAACTTGCATTATTAAACTACCTACTAAACCTTGGCCCATAATTGTGATTATTTGATCATTTATTGTTATCAATTTTGAAATCTCATTAACCCATAATACGGCGCTTGTACTTAAGGGCCAAAAGGTACCTTCTTTTAGTTCGATTTCATCGGGTAATTTTACTATTGAAGGTGTCAAGTTTTTGCTATTTGTATCTACAGAAACAAATTCTGAATGTGGTGCTACAGCTGCGACTTTATCACCAACAGAAAATGATTGAACTAAATCACCAGTTTTAACGATTTCTCCTGTTAAACAATATCCCATCATTTTTTGTTGTATAGCTTCAGGTCTTACATATCTTCGCCAAATTTCTGATCCTCTTGAGATTAAAGTATATTTTGCTTTGATTAAAACCTCAGTATGAGAAATTTTTGGGATTGGGGCTTCTTCTATAAAGATGTTGAACTTATTTTTTGCTTTAGCAATTCTTTTCATAGTCATTTTAGAAATAGTCTGCACACCATGGAGATTGAGTACTATAAAACATTTGATCGGCTAGCTGTAATTTTTCAAAAGAATTTGTTTCTATAAGTTTTGATTTCCATAAATTTAGCCAGTTGGTTCCACCTAAATAAAGTGAACCTAATTCTCTTATATCTATAGTTATATCATGTGGCAAATCTGTTTTTTCACATGTAACTATGTCGCCAAATGTTTTCAATATGAATTTTGTGTTATTTGATTCAAAAATATTGTCCTTAATAAGCATAGTGATTTGACCATCAGTATTATATTTTCTAGAAATTAATGCATTGGGTACATCTAGGATTCTCAAATGTAATTGATCTTCTACATTTCTATATAATTTTCTAGGTTCTTCTAAGATCCAAGTTATTGGGTCATCTAATGGTCTAGATTTAGAAGTGATTTTTTTGACACCATCAATGTTTAGACAAAAATTCAGAAGATTTAGATGTGCTTCATTTGTAGTTGAAATGATTTCATTGATCATTAAATTTCCATTAGTTGCAGTTGTATTAAGATCTAGCCGATAATTTACATATCCTTCAGGGTTTCCGTTTTTTTTGAATAATGCATAAGAGGAAATTCCTGGGATGTCTTGTCTTTCCATTTCAAGCTTTAAGCGATCCCATCTAGGTTTTTCTCTTTTGATCATTCCTGGTCTGTAATACCAAGTTTCGTTATAAATTTTGGGCATAATATTTGAAATTTCTTTTGCAGAAACCATTTCTATATTTTTTGCATTATTATAATCAGTTAATGTTTTCCGAAATTTTGTGTCAGTTCGTTGGATTTCCCAGCTTTCTTGGAAAGTAGCTAAACCGAAACCAAATCTTCCATATGTTCCACTATCTGCACTATATAAAAATGCTATTGGTTCATTTTTATTAAGAATTTCATTGAGTTGCCTTTTCATTAGTTTTGACATTATTCCTTGTCGTCGATGTGTAGGGTAAACAACAACGTCAATGATTCCACCAGCTTTTACCGTGCCTTTAGGTACGGATAAAGTAAAGCTCAGAACACCATTTGCGCCAACAATTTTTCCGTCAACGTATGCTGCTAAGCATCTATCTGATTCCATAGTATGCTTTCTTCTTTTAAGGTACTCCTTAACAGGTTTCATTCCGAATACTGTATAAACTATTTGGAGGTATTCTTGATGTTCTTTTTCAGTTATATGTCTTATTTCAACGTCCATGATTTACTCGATTATTTGAGACTTTTTTTCCAATTTTTGAATTTTGCATATGTGAATCCAGGTTGATTTAACAATTGATGCATTTTAACTTCTTTGTTAGTGATATTTGATGCATGTTTTAAAATATCTTTGATGTTATGTTTATTTGGTATTTTAGTACAACCGTCTGAATCTGCGATTAATATTTCTGAAGGATTAATAAGTAATTGGCCTACCGAAATTTGTGAGTTGACTCTGATAAGTTTAAATGCGCCATGCCCAGGCACTAAGCCTTTTCCCCATATTGGTAATTTAATTTCTCTTATTCCATCGATGTCTCTAACTGTACCATCAATTACTACACCTACTACGCCTAGCGATTTATGTAGTGCAGCCATTCCATCTCCAAATGATGCACCTCGTCCATGCTTCGTATCAATATCTTTTATAATAGAAATTATCGGGGATGATTCTTTATCTATCAAATCATAGTAATTATCCCAGGAAATTCCGTTTGAATCGGGATCATTTGTAGTCACTTCAGCAGTAATGATTTTACCGGCAATAGCTCCAAATTCTGGAGTTAATGATTTAATTTCTGGGCCAGTGTAATTTAATATTTGAGTATCCAAATTATTACTTATTTTTTCCATGTCAATTTTTACGGCATCCGCAATCATTGCAGAACCAAATTCTTCGATTTTTTGTAAGTCTTGATGATTCATTTTAATTTCCTATTTTTCTTTATTGTCTATATTTTCTGAATTTGTGATGAATTTAATTAATTCGTCAAATTGTTCTTTAAAATTAGTTTTAAATTTTTTGATTGTAGAAATAGTTTTGAATATATCAATTGCAATTAGGGTGATTAATAATATTGTTGTGAAGAAAATAACTAGGAATAAAATATCTTGGAATAGTTCAACTGATGAAGTTAAACTTGCAATTGAAATTTGTATTTTAAAGTTTATGTCCATTATTTGGTATGATAGCAGATATTTATTGAATTATGAAATCTGATTTTATAATGGTGAGTTTTCAGTTTAATTGTAGATTAAAGCCTTCTATAGAAATAGTCTTAGAGTTTAAAGAAATTTTTGATTTAGGTATTCTTTTAAGCTCTCTATAAACTCCTTCTAATCTATGTTCAAGAGTTGAAGGAGTTAGTTTTTTAGTATTTTTTATAGATGATTTTGGCCCCCATAAGCTTGGCTGAGGCAGTGTTTTTACATAATTGCTAAAATCTTGAAAAAAATTTTGAAAAATTTCTTTCGATAAAGTATCTAAATTTTTGTTGGTTTTGGGATCTGAAAAAGATAAATGAATTGATAATTTCTCATTTTTTTCAGACAATGATGCTAGTAAAATTGGTTGATTTCCGATACTGCTATTAATGTGATTTGAAGCAAATGCTGTTTCTCTTAAAGCAGCTTGTACAATTCTGAGAAGAGATGATAAGTAAGATACAGCTATTGGGACTGGTTGTATTTCAATAATCATTAATTGTAGATAACCCTCTTTTTTCAAATATAATATATTAATAATTTAATATTGTGTAGGCATTTTAAAAATGATTATTGCATTTGAGAATCATATTTTATTCTGCCATCTTCGAACCTTTTAGTGATTAATGATTCGTCTAAATGTTCTAAAAATGGGATGGTATATTTTCTTGTTGTCTTGAATAAGCTTTTGAAGTCATCTACTTTGAAAATATTTTTTGTAATTAGCGTTTTGTTAATTTTTGAAAGCATTTCTTTATATATGTCAATTGAATAAATTATGTTTTCTGAAATTTGTACTACTTTGTTTTGATCAATCAGGAAATTTAAAATATCTTTTTCAATTTGAAAATCTGTTGGTGGAGAGTAATAATTTGATTTTAAGGCTTTGATATATTTTTTTGCTTCAATTTTCTGTTTATCTGATAGTTTTGGGGAATGAGATTTCAATTGAATTGTTGAATGCGTTTGAATTAATTCTTCTGATTCTATGAGGCTGTTTAGCAATAATTCGAATATTTCGGGGCTAATTTTTATTTTGGACGAGATATATGATTTAGAGGCACCTTTTTTCATAGGGAATTCTAAATGGTAGTGATTTAAAGATTGTTTAATTTTCTTTTTTAAAATTTTTTCTTTTTCAACTTGTATGAAATAATTTTTTTTATCTAATTGATTATTTTTAAGTTGTGAAATTTTGTTTGATTTCAGTAATTTTTCTAAAGATTCGCTAGTTTTTTCAAGAGAAATATTGCAAATTTTAGATATGGATTTTGTGTTGATGCAAATTGATTTTCCAATGATTTCTAGTATTACTTTTTCATTAGAGTCACTTGATAAATTTTTCAATCTTTCTAGGATTTGTTTTGAATTTCTTTTGTGACGAGGAGGCTGTGGGTCGATTATAATCCCTCCTCCAATAGTTTTATTTCCTAATCTGATTATGAAAGCATCATTTTTTTGGAAACTAAAAGGATCATTTAGTTTAATTTGGGCAAAACAGGATGATTGATTAGTTAAAACATTCCTATCTAGCAGTCTTACTTTGCATAAAGTTTGATTTGTCGCAAAATGTAGGTTTACAACACAATTATGTTTTATATTTTCATTAAGGGAGATTAATTTTACATCAGCTGCAGAAGAAGTTTGTTGTTGATTAGGTAGAACAATGGTTTGTCCTCGTTTAATTTGTTGATGTGAAATTCCTGATAGATTTATTCCAATTCTATTGCCTGGTTTAGCAGAGTCAATAGAATTTTGATGAGTTTGGATTGATCTGATTTTCCCTTTATATTTTTCTGGCAGAACAATTATTTCTTGTCCAACTGAGAGTGTTCCGTCTAATAGAGTGCCAGTAGCTATGGTTCCAAATCCTGGTAGTGAAAATGATCTGTCAACTGGTAATCTTGGTTTCATAATATTTGTTTTTGACGGGATGGTTTTAATTTTAGAAAAAATTTCTTTTTTTAGCTCTTGTATACCAATGCCTGTATTTGAGGAAGTTTCAATTATAGGGGCATTTTCTATAGATGTTCCTAGTATCAAATCAGATATTTCATCCTTTATTAGGCTTAGGAATTCTTTTTCAATTAGGTCAGTTTTTGTGATTGCAATGATTCCATTATTAATTGACAATAAATTGATTATTTGTAGATGTTCTATAGTTTGAGGCATGATGGATTCATCAGCTGCAATTACCATTAAAACTAAATCTATTCCACTGATTCCAGTTAACATATTAGAAATAAATTTTTCATGGCCTGGAACGTCTATAAAACTAATTTCATTGTTATCTTGATCTTTCATCCATGAAAAACCAATGTCTATAGTTAATCCTCTTTTTTTCTCTTCAAGTAGCCTGTCAGGATTAATGCCAGTTAGTTTTTCTACAAGAGTTGATTTGCCATGATCTACATGACCTGCTGTACCCACAATACTCATAATGACTCGTAATTTTTTGGTTTTAAATTTTTAGATATATTATAAAAAATTTAGAAATACTTCGTTGCCTAATAGTTTTCCTTTTTCAGAAAGTTTAATTTGGTTATTGTTTATTAAAATTAAATTTTGTGAAACCAGTTGATTGATTTTGCCAGGAAATATTTTTTCGATTTTTATATTGAATTTCTTTTCAATTTCATTAATATTTATTCCGTTATCTAATCTTAGGCCCATAATCAATGTGTCAGAAATCATTGTTTTAGAATCTTGTTTTTCAAAATTTTCAGTTGTAGGGATTGAATGTAGTATTTCTTTGATATTTTCACTTTGGATATGTGTTTTTTTAAAATTTTCATTTAATTTTAGTTTTTGGATATATCTTTTAGGAGATTCAATATTGCTGAAGCGATATTGAAATAGTGATGAGTGAGCTCCGGGGCCAATTCCGATAAATTGTTGGTTTTTCCAATATGTTAGATTATGAGTGCAAAGCATATTATTTTTAGCCCAATTAGAGATTTCATAATGTCTAAAATTATGTTGCTTCATAAAATCTGATGTGATCTCATACATTTCTGCTGCTAAATCTTGGTCTGGATTTGCCACAATTCCACTATTAATCTGATGAAACAGAGGTGTGTTTTCTTCTACTGTTAGGCAATAGATAGACACATGTTGGATAGGAAGTGTTGGGATTATTTCTAGTGTTTTTAGCCATTCAGATTTTGTTTGATTTGGTAATCCAAACATTAAATCAATGTTGATATTTGTAAACCCTGCTGATTCAGCATTTTTAATGGCATTAATTCCTTCAATTGCAGAATGTCGTCTAGACATTTTTTTTAGATGATTGTCGTTGAAGCTTTGAATTCCTATACTAATTCTATTTATTCCAATTTCCCTAAAATATTCCAATTTTTTAATGTCTGCTAAATCATTGGGGTTAGACTCAATTGTGATTTCTGTACATTGAGTAGTATCCATTTCTTCATTGATAGTTTGAAATATTTCCCCCAATGATTCAGGGGGAATATATGAGGGAGTACCTCCCCCCAAAAATATTGTATTAATTTTTTCAGATGAAATTATATGTCCCCATAATTTAATTTCTGTACATATTGCTTCGATATATTTTGGCAATAAATTTTCAATTCCGGAGTAAGTGTTAAAGTCACAATAAGAACATTTTGTTTCACAAAATGGAATATGGATGTAAAGTCCAATAGGCATATTTTCATTCTATAATTAATAAATTGAGTTTATTTTTCGATGATAGTTTATAATTTAAAAATAGTAAATTCAAAAAACTCTATAAAGAAACAATTTCATTTGTTTTATAGTATAAAGAATTGGTGGTAGCTAATGTCTAAATTTAATAAAGATACATCTTTTGAAACTTTTGTAGTGGGAAGTTTACCAAGGCCTGAATGGGTTAAAGATTTAATAGAGGACAGAAAAAATAATTTACTGGATACACAAGAGGCAAAATTACTATTAGATCAAGCAGTACCTTCGGCAATCAAGATGCAGGAAAGAGCCGGAGTAGATTATATTTCTGATGGGGAATGGAGACGAGAGAGTTATGTCAAAGTTTTTTCAGATTCTGTATATGGATTTGAAAAAAATTTAATACCTGATCCTACAGGAGTTTCAGGATTAGGCTATCCAGCAATTGTTTCACCAATGCAAAAAATTGATGATATTGCAGTTTCAGAGGCAACCTTTTTGAAAAATATAACAAAATCAAAAACAATTATTGCTGTTCCTGCCCCTTATACTATAGGTAGACGCATGTGGAGCGCTGAACATTCATCAAATGCATATGAAACTTCAGATGATTTTGTTAAAGCTTGTGTGCCAATTATTCAACAAGAAATTAAAAATTTAATTAAAGTAGGGGTTAATACAATTCAACTTGATGAACCTTGGCTTGCTTTGCTAGTGGATCCAAATTACAGGAAAAGATCCAATATTTCAGATTCTCAAATTGATCATGAGATAGCCTTATCGATCTCAACAATTAATCAAGTTGTTGAGGATTTTCAAGAAATTCCTTTTAGTATGCATTTGTGTCACGCACACTATAATCGACAGCATGGTAGTAAAGGACCATATGATTTGATTATAGATGCTTTAGGTGAAATAAATGTAGATAGATTTGCGATGGAATTTGCTACCCCGGATGCAGGAGGTTTAGAAGTTTTAAACAGATTTCCTAAAAATAAAACTTTAGGTTTAGGTGTGATTGATCATACAGATATTAATGTTGAAACTCCTGAGATAGTAGTTTCCCGTGTAGAGTCAGCTTTGAAGTATGTTGATCAATCAAATATTACACTTAATCCGGATTGTGGATTTGCTCCATCAAGTTCAAATCCTATGGATTTTGATGAGGCTTATAAAAAATTAAGAGCAATGTCTTTAGGAGCTCAGATTTTACGTAACAGATATTAGTTATTAAAAATGAACGGGGCGCATTATGCGCCCCGTTGCAGAGGTGTTTCAGAGAACACCTATCTTAAACACCCCTTAGTATTACTGTCCAATTAAACACTCCTTTCTTGAGAACGCCTAAGCTATCTTCACATCATCATCTCTCAAAATTATTATACATTTCTATAAAAATAGTTGTATTGTAAAATTAATCTTTGAGTTAGAGATTTTTGATTTTTACAATAAAATTGTTGAAAATATAAATATTCCAAAAAACAGAAAGAGGTTTAAAATTTTGATTAGTGGTGTTGCAGGAACAATAATTTGGACGGAAAATTTTCCAAAACTTTTAAGGTTTTATCAAATGATATTTGCATCTGAGCCTAAATCAATTAAAGGTCAATTTGCGTCTTTTGATTTTGGTTCAACTAAGTTTGGTTTGGGAACTCATAGTGAAATAGAAGGTGTTAGTAAAGAAAAATTTAGGGTTATGATTAATTTGAATACCAAAGATATTTTTGATGAATATCGAAGGATTAAAGATTTAGGTGTGAAATTTATAAGAGTTCCAGAAAAAGAAAATTGGGGAGGTTGGGTAGCTACTTTTTTAGATCCTGATCATAATGTTATTCAGCTGATTCAACAATTTGATGTGGAATAATTTTCATTATTTAGATAAAGAATAGATGAGATCTGTTTTTAGCAATTTTGACTGTTTTTTAACAGTACTGGAAACAAAATTAATGGATGTGTGTTTTTATCTAGTTATATTCCTTTTAACAAGTATGAAAAAATCCATGCTTCTAAACCAATCATTAATAATATGAGGATGCAATAAGGTATAGTTTTTTTAAATACTTCCCCTTCTTTACCATTTATTCCTACGATTGCTGTTCCTACTAATATTTTTGCTGGTGCAATTGATGAAGCTATTGAACCTCCAATAGTTTGAATACTTGATATTGTAACTATTCCTATCCCTAATTTTGTGGCAGTTTCAAGTTGTAATGCTCCAAACATGATGTTTGAACTAGTGTTACTACCTGATATAAAAGTTCCTAAAGCTCCTATAAATGGAGAAAAAACAGGGAAGGCGTTGCCAGTGTTGTTTGCAATAATCATACTAATTAATGTTGTCATTCCGGTTGTAGTCATTATCATAGCCATCACAACTATTGAAACAGTTGTTAATGTTGTGGGGACACATTGATAGTAAGTTTTAAAAAATGTTTTTTTTAGATCTTGGAAATTTGAATTTCTATATCGCAAATTTGCTATCCAAAACAAGAATAATGAAACAAGAATTATTGGTGCAGGGTGAGATAATAATTTAATTTTTGCAAAGTTTTGTATCGCATTTGTTGCAAATCCAAGATTAGTAACTGTTGAAGGAATATCTATTGCAAAAAATAGATTTCCACCGATTTCTTTAATAATTGGAATTTGAGATGATAAGCTAAAAAATATTAACAGATAATATGGTAAAAGACTCATATGTATAGACGTTTTAATTTGAGTGTCAGGATTTATTTTTGTTTGTTTTGTTCTGGTTGAATATTTTTTTAAAAATTTTGTTCGATTAATTATTATCCAGGCAAATATACATCCCAATAAACCAGCTATAGTAGAAGCAATTTGTGGGGAATTCAATTTTGCTGCAAAGTATTGAGATAAAGCCATAATGATACTTATTGAGAGAACTAATGGAAGACTATTAATAATTCCTTTCCATCCCGAATGAATGTGAGATACCGATAGACCACTTAGGAAAATTGGCAAGAAAAAAAGAATAGCTAAATGAGGTGCTAGAATTTCAGTATTAATATTTGTCATTAATTGGAGTGTGTAATATGACGATCCAAGTGACCCAAAAGCTACAGCCCATGAATGTCCAATTAATGCAATTGCAGATGCTTTAAAAGGGTTGATACCTATAATTACCAATAAAGGAACTATTACAGCTATAGGTACACCAAAACCAGCTATTCCTTGAATTAAACCGCTAAAACACCAGCCTATAATTAGAGCTTGATGTAAAGGATTTGAAATTAAGGATGTTATAACGCTAGCTATATTTTTTATCGATCCATTTTGTTCAGTTAAGTTATATAGCCAGACTGCAGACCAAATTATGGATAACACAAATAAAGAAAGGGAAATTCCTTTTAAGAAACTTAATACCGTAATTTCAACAGTAGAGCCAAAAAAAATAAAGGATATAATGATGCTTGCTATTAATCCTGCAGTACCTGATCGTTGTCCACTCCATTTGAATAATGTCATAGTAATTATTAAAATCAGGATAGGAATTATTGAAGATATTTTTGCTATTATGCTGAATTGTTCAAAATATTCCAAAAGGAGTTCCTAAATCAATAACTAATAAAATTATTAATGATTTTATTTGTGTTAAGAAAATTCGTCAAATTTGATGTCTTAAAAGATATTAAAGGATCTTATATTAATGTACTCGAAAATTCCGGATAGTTTTTGGGGAATTGATATTTGGATTTATAATTTGTATTAAAAAGTCAATTAATTGAGATATTTATTAATTCTGCCTATTTTTTAAGTTTGAAATTATTTCAGAGACATATATTATATTTGTTTATTAATTAGCTTTTTGGAGGAGAATAGTTATATATGGGAACTGCAAGACGTAAAGAAATTGTAGAAAAAATTGCAGATGAACTTGGTGCACCTAGATATCAGGCTGAATCAGTATTAAATACTGTTTTGGATAGTATTAAAACTTCTTTGGCAAATGGCGACAAAGTTGTTTTGACAGGTTTTGGATCTTTTTCGATTCGAAAAATTGCTGCTCGCAAAATAAAACCAATTAGAGGTATTGATAATGGAGAATTAGTCGATATTCCAGCTCATAATAGGATTGGATTCACCCCTGGTTCAGGTTTAAATAAATTAGCACTCAACTTAAATGATTAATCAATGAGTTGAAATGGAGGTTTGAAAATTGAAATATTATAGAATTGCATATGGAAACGGATCTTTTGGTTTGTCAGTTGAATTGACTGACGGGATCTTAAGTAGTTTAGATAGCTTAAATGATGAAGTAGATGATTTTAAAAAATTATGTAATGCAAGTTATATTACAGGTCTGTCGATTGATGAAATTTCAAAAAATATTTTATCTAAAGGATCTCCAGCAACATTTGATCTCAAAGAGTTGATTCAAAATTCTCAAAAGTCCAGAAGTCCTTATTTAGCTGCGGCAGTGCAACCAGATGAAATGTGGGCTGGTGGAATGGGAAATTTACCAGTTCCTGATGATGTTGTTCCTACTTTGCCTGAACCTAGTCGAGTTGCTTTTGAAGGTGATAGAGGAATAGTAGTATATAAAGGTAATTCTAGTAGACTTGCTGATCCTTTTGGTGAAATAGGTATTCGATCTGATATACCGAAAACAATTTCTGAAGGGGAATTGGTAGTTATAATGTATAAAGGCAAAATTGTTGGTTATTCAACAGGAAATGAAGTCGCAGGTGGTTTAGCTGGTGAGACTTTATGGTATTTAAACCCAAGTAAAGTTTTCAAAGGATGTGCGTCTTTAGCGCCATGTATTGTCACACCGGATAGCTTACCTGATCCTACAAAATTAAAAATGAATCTCACAATTACTAGAAACGGTGAAATTGTTGATTCTACTAGTAATATTACTGAACATAGGCGATCGCCAGAAAAATTAGTTTCTGCTGTAATGGATCATGATGTTCCTGCTGAACTGAGTATTTTATATACAGGTGGTTGTGTAGCAAGCGCTCCAATGGAAATAGGAGATGTTGTTAGAATTGATCTTGAAGGTATTGGTTTTGTTGAAAATACAGTAATTCAGGTATAATATAGTTTTCCTCCAATGGCGACGTGGCCAAGTGGTTTAAGGCGGAGGTCTGCAAAACCTCTATTCATGGGTTCGAATCCCATCGTCGCCTCCAGCTTTTTAGCTATGAAATGACCCTATTTTGATGTAGGGTCTTTCTGTTTCTAGGGGTTCACCTGATCAATCACCTGATCAATTGTCATTATTTGACCATAAAACATTCACCTGATTTTCTCTGCTGATTTGTTGTTTTGTGTAATTTTCGTGCTTATTCTTTATTTTCTAGTCTTTGTCGTTGGTTTGCTGTGTTGTCTGTTGTTGTCTGTTGTAGGGGTTGTGTGGTGTTAGGGGGGTATGTCTTAGCTATTTGTATGTTTATTGGTATATATCTGTGACAGTTTAATTTTTATAAAAAGAGGTTTATAATTCTGTCTATTATGCTTTAAGCAATGTATAAGTCAATTTAAGTAGAATAAAGTTGAAAGAGGTGAAAATGAAAGTAAGTCTTATTAGTATTCCTGTTTCAAACCAGGATAAGGCTTTAAAATTTTATACTGAAAAATTAGGTT
>VFGW01000011.1 GCA_009392295.1 SAR202 cluster bacterium | reverse complement strand
TCTGTAGATCTTAATTCAAATGGTTTAAACGATATTGTAGGTGTAGCAAATTGTGCAAAACCCCATTCTGGGAAGAATGAATTAAGATGGTGGGAAAATTTAGGCTAGAATAATTGTAAGGGAGAAATATGTATTTACATAGTGAGACAAATAGTTCTGATTTACTTTGGGTTAAGTCATCAGATTATATAATTACACAAAAGAAAATAGGTTCAGTTATAAATTACTACATTGAATCTTCAAAAGATTCTAAGTTAATGAAATTTGCACCAATTTTTGATAACAAAGACTCTGGTAATAATTTTGAAAATACCATTTCAATAGATTTGGACGATTTATTAAAAATTGATTTAGAAAATGAAGTTTCCATTTTAAATTTTTATAATAAATATGGTGATATTGGCTTGTTGAGTCATCAAGTTAAAGGATTTATCACAGCTCCTAGATGGTTACCTACTCATGAATTGAGTCCTAAATCTTCAGTTGTAAGTATTACTCCATATCAGTCTGAGAGTTTTTTTGATGTTTCTTGGAAAAAAAGATTAAAGCCTGTAGGTGCCCCTTTAGCTATTGATAAGGAAGTTTTTCCAGATATGACAAAAGGTTACGATAGTGGCATTGGTGAATACAATAGTGAAATGAAAAAATTATTGGGTTCTTTGGTAAGAGATAATAACGGAGAATTGCTTGGGGATGTTCCTGGAGTAGTTTTTGAGGACCATTTGCAATTTTCTCAATTAATGTTTGATGAAAATCTTGGGGATTTTATGGGGAGATATTTTCCAGATTTAGTTACAAGTATCAATGATGCTGATAGTCAATTCGTGGATTTCCCTTTACCTTATTCAGTTGATTATTTCAAAAATTACTCTGAACCATTATCTGAAGTCAAAAAAGTATTAAGAGAATTAAAGAATAGTTTTGACTTTTCTAAATCTATTGATCAAGTAAGCGTTTTGCCCAAAAGACCTTCTTTTTACATGGACGAAAATACTGCCAAATCTTTTTATGGACGAGAAACAATATTGCAATATTTGCCTAAGTTATCTATTTCTCCTGTTAAAAAATCAGATTCAATTGGTTGTAGATGGAAGAATTCATGGATTTTTAAATCACTTTTATCTATGTTTGCACTCAAAATGAGACAGGAATTAGTGGACTAAATTCATTATTTTATTGTATTGATCCGATTGGAGATGTGATTCATGGAACTTGGAATCGTTGGATTGGGAAAAATGGGCTTGAATATTTGCCGAAGATTGATTCAAGGTGGCCATAGTGTAGTTGTTTTTGATTCAGATCCAAATGTGTTGGCAATTGCTCAAAAAGAAAACATTTTGATTGCGAATTCTTTAGATGAATTGGTAGGGAAATTAACAAAACGAAAAATTGTTTGGATTATGTTACCTGCTGGTGAAATAACAAATGCTTGTATATTAGATTTATCAGATCTATTAGATAGAGGTGACATTATTATTGATGGAGGAAATTCTTATTATAAAGACACCCAATCTATAGCGGAAAAATTATTCAAAAAAGATATCAATTTTCTAGACGTTGGTACTAGTGGAGGTATTTGGGGATTAGAAAATGGGTATAGTTTAATGGTAGGAGGTGATTCTGATATATATTCAAAGTTGCTTCCATTATTTACATCATTAGCGCCTAGTAAAGGTTTTGGGTATATGGGGCCTTCTGGATCTGGACATTTTGTAAAAATGATTCATAACGGGATTGAATACGGTATGATGCAAGCATATGCGGAAGGGTTTGATTTGTTAAAATCTAAAGAAGAATTTAATTTGGATATTCAATCTATTTCAGAAATTTGGAACCATGGCAGTGTAGTAAGATCATGGATTTTAGAATTGATATCAGGCCTTCTTAAAGAGGATTCTTCTTTGAAAGATATTTCTCCATTTGTAGAGGATTCTGGTGAAGGTAGATGGACTGTGCAGGAATCTTTAAATTCAGAGATTCCAACTCCTGTAATTAGTGCAGCATTATACGCAAGATTTTTTTCAAGGAATAAAGATAAATCTTTTTCAGCAAAATTATTATCTGCATTAAGAAACCAGTTTGGAGGACATAAGGTTTTCAAATCTAAATAAATAAGTTTGGTTATTAATTGGGTGGGGTGAGCGATGGGAGTCGAACCCACGATCTCCAGGGCCACAACCTGGCGCCTTAACCAACTTGGCCACGCTCACCACAATTTCCAAAATGTATTGAATTAAATTTAGATCAAAATCTTTTGAATGTATACTTAATTATATGGGATTTTGAAAATGAAAAAAACTATTTATAAAGTTGGTGTTATTGGTAAGACTGGTGAAGGTAATTATGGACACCATTTAGATACTGCTTTTCATGGTATTCATAATGCGGAAATAATTTCTATTGCTGATCATAATGAAATTGGATTGAAGGAAGCTGGTATTAGGACTGGAGCAGAGAGACTTTATCTTGATTATGAAGAAATGCTTAAATGTGAAGATCTGGATATAGTTGTTATTGGACCTAGATGGATTGATTGTCATTTAGAAATAGCTTTAAAAGCTTCAACTTCAAATATTTTAGGGATTTTGATGGAAAAGCCTATGGCTAAGACGTTATCTGAAACGGATCTAATAATTGATTCTTGTGAAAAAAATAGA
Organism: SAR202 cluster bacterium; assembly: GCA_009392295.1. Classification (GTDB taxonomy): domain Bacteria; phylum Chloroflexota; class Dehalococcoidia; order Lucifugimonadales. The sequence continues at coordinate 27,118 of VFGW01000011.1, read as the reverse complement.
GTGAGAATTGCTGTAGCACATAGAAGAGCAAATCTTTATGAGAAATATGCAAAAAAAATTGTTTCTGAGGGTGCTATAGGTCAATTAATGACTATAAGAGGTGCAGGTAAATCAGATCATAGATCTGGTCCAGAAGACTTAGTTGTTTTAGGAACACATATACTTGATAGTATGAGATATTTTGTTGGTACAGATGTATCATGGGCACAATCTAGTATTACTTTAAAAGGTCAGGAAATTACTAAGAAAGATCTGTACGAAGGTGGTGATCAAATTGGACTTATAGCAGGAGATAGATTAGATTGTTTCTATATGTTTAAGAATGGTGTTACCGGTCATTTCGAATCTTATAGAAGAAATATTTCTGATGATAGATCTCCTTTTGGAATCGATTTATATGGAACTGAAGGTATTATTGCATTAAGAGGCTCTCCTAATACAGAGATGTACATTTATCCTAATGCTACTTTTTTCCCAGATCAAAATAAAGGTAAATGGGAAAGAATTTCTATTGAAGATTGGGAAATTAACTTAAATACAGGAGTTGCTTTGACTCCAGAAGAAAAAATGAAATTGAGTAATAATATGATAGCTTCAGAGTTAATATTGGCTATTGAAGAAGAGAGAGATGTTATTGACTCGTCTAGTGGATATGATGGTAGGGCTGCATTGGAGATGATTATGGCAGTCTATGAATCTCAAAGGCTTCATAAAAGAGTTGATTTTCCTTTGCAAAACAGAGAAAATCCGTATTTATTATTCACTGATTGATTCATATAGGCTACAAATTTTTAAGGCTTGATTTATAGGATCATGAAGAAGACCTCAAGATGTGCAAAGATTTTACAAACTGGATTAACAAAAATGAAATACCTGTTACAGATATTCAAGATGTAATATCTTGATTTAAATTAGTAGATATTTTAGAAGGAAAATAATTGCAAAAATTAAACTTTCTCTATTAAATTGGTTAGGAGATAAAATAGTTTAATTCGAAATGGAGTACAAGATGGCTACATCAAAAGATAAAATTGGTTTTATAGGTTTAGGAATTATGGGTGCCCCAATGGCGGCAAATTTGATTAAAGCTGGATTTAGTTTGGTTGTATTTAATAGAACAAAGTCTAAAGCTGATAGTTTGGTTAAGTCAGGAGCAGAATTTGCTAATAGTCCTGCTGAAGTTGCAAAAAAATGTAAATTTGTAATTACTATGCTCACAGATTCTCCTGATGTACAGCAAGTAATTTTAGGTGAATCAGGTGTTCTTGAAGGTATTCAGGAGAATTCAATAGTAATTGATATGAGTACTATTTCACCAACGATTACTAAAGAAATTAATGGAGAATTAAATAAAAAGAATGCTTCTTTACTTGATGCTCCTGTGAGCGGGGGGTCATGGGGTGCTATTGAAGGTACACTTTCAATAATGGTTGGTGGTTCGGAAAATGATTTTCAAAATTGCATTCATTTATTTGAAGCAATGGGCAAAAATATTATTCATACTGGTGGGTCAGGAATGGGACAAACAACTAAATTAGTTAATCAAATTTTGGTTGCTGGCACAATGAATGCTGTTGCGGAAGCTTTAGTATTTGCTGCAAAATCAGGCGCTGATCTAGAAAAAACTATTCAAGCAGTTGGTGGAGGAGCTGCAGCATCTTGGCAGTTGAATACATTAGGTCCTAAGCTGATTAATGGTGATTTTGATCCTGGCTTTATGATTAAATTGCAACAAAAAGATCTTAGACTTGTAATTGAATTAGCTCAAGAACTAAATGTTTCTATTCCTGGCACTTCTTTGGTATCACAATTATTTGCAGGATTGTTAGCTCAAGGGTTAGGTGATGAAGGAACACAAGCATTGGTTAAAGCGCATGAACAATTGTCAAATCATGAAGCTAGAATTTAAGTTAGGTATCTTTTTGACCCGAAATGCGTTGTGTATGTATTAGAGGGATTTAATGTTTATGATGACAATTTTGCTTAAATAGAAATTGAAGATGTATTATTTGTAAATCCTTTAATTTTATACTAAATGGTTGTACGATTATTTTGTGTATTTATTGAAATAATTTTATTTATTAGGTGGAACAATGACCAAAGAAATTATTGTAGAAACAAAAGGGTTGCATAAAATATATGGTTCCGAATCACTAAGAGTACATGCTCTTAAAGGAATTGACTTAGAGATTAAGACTGGTGAAATGGTTGCAGTAATGGGACCTTCAGGTTGTGGTAAAACAACTTTATTGAATTGTTTGTCAGGTTTAGATAGCATCAATGAAGGTGATGTAATAATTGATAATCGCCCTATTAGTTCTTTAAATGATAACCAGATGAGTGAATTTCGTGCCAAATTCATGGGTTTTATTTTTCAGACTTACAATTTGTTATCTGTTTTGACAGCCCAAGAAAATGTGGAAATGCCACTTTTAGTTTCTGGAGTTAAATCTAGTTTAGCTGCTGAAATGGCAAAAAATCAGCTTCAAGAAGTAGGTTTGTTAGATTGGATTGACCACAAGCCAGATCAATTATCAGGCGGACAACGTCAAAGAGTTGCTATTGCTCGTGCTTTAGTTAATAAACCAGCTATTATTTGGGCAGATGAACCAACCGGAAATTTAGATAGCTCAAATGAAAAAGAGATTATGGATTTGATGGCCAGGTTAAATTCTGAACATAATCAAACTGTAGTTTTAGTTACACATAGTGATCTAGTTGCATCGTATGCACATAGAATAATTACGATGAATGACGGTGTTATAGTTAGTTCGGAGAATATTAAAAAATAATGGAAAAATTATTTGGTGTTCAAACAGATTATTTAGCTTATGGTTCTGGTATTTTTGCTTCTGTAATGTTTTTGTTCTTGGTATTTGTAGCAATTAGGGCACTGGTAATGTTCAAAATTGGTGCTAGAAATTTACCTCGTAATCCTAATCAAACAGTATTAATAATTTTAGGTTTAATGTTAAGTACTACAATTATTGGTGCTTCACTAGGAGTTGGAGATACAGTAACTCATTCTATCAGAAAAGTTGTTTTTGATGGATTAGGACATACTGATCAAACTATTCAACCTACAGGATCTAGATTTTTTGGAGAAGAATTTATTTCTGGAGAACAACTTGAAGAAATTAAACAAGTCATCAAGTTGAAAACAAATAATGTTGATGGAGTGATGTCTGTTGTTGAAATTGTTTTGCCTGCTGAGAACTTGTCTAATGATAGAGCTGAAGCTAGGATGACTTTGAGAGGGTTTAATCATTCTGAAACGTATGGATTTGGGAAATTATTTTTATTAGATGGTACTGAAGTTAATATAAGTTCTTTAGGTAAAAACCAGTTATTTTTAACAGGTTCTGCTGCATCAACTCTTTCTGCTTCTTCAGGAGATGAGCTTAGGTTCTACTCAACTGAAGGAGTACATAATTTTGTTGTTAAAGGGATATTGAAAGATGGTGGATTAGCTAGTGGAGGCAGTATTAAGCTAGCTATTTTAAATCAATTAGATATGCAAAACGAATTTTCTTTGATAGATAAATTTAATCAAGTTATATTATCTAATACCGGCGGAATTGAAGGTGGACAAAAATATTCTGAAGAAATTACGAAGAATTTGAGATTAGCTTTTTCTAATGCTGATGTTTCTAATGAATATTTTAATTTATTGAATTCTGAGAAAATTATAGATTTACTTGAGAAGAAAATTGAAATCAATTCTGAAAACAGATCAGTTTCTGAAACTGATAGAGAAACTTTTGTAGCTTACCTACAGGAAATTCGCAAAGGAATGATTTCGGATGAATTTATTAATTTGATCAATGATTCTGGGAAAAGATTTTTACTTATTTCAGTATTAAAAGAATTAGAAGATTCTTTATTAATAGATAAGTTGTTATTTTTATCTAGAGATTTAGGTCAATTTGAAGTTGTAGAATCTAAAAAAGATGCAATACAATTCGCTGAGGCAATTGGTTCTGGAACCACAACATTTTTGGGACTTTTTGGTTCGTTTAGTATTATAGTTGGTATTTTATTGATTTTTTTGGTGATGGTTCTTTTGTCAGCGTCAAGGCAAACTGAAATGGGTATGGCTAGAGCTATAGGGTTTAAAAGGCATCATTTGATTCAAATCTTTACTTTAGAAGGTTGGCTATATGCTATTTCTTCGTCCTTAATTGGTACTTTATTTGGTGTGGCTGTAAGTTTTACTTTAGTTTATTTACTCCAAAATGCTATAGGTTCAGATGACTTCAATATTTCCCCACATTATACTTTGACTTCTTTAGTAATTACATTTAGTTCTGGAATGATTTTAACTTTAGTTACAGTTATAATTTCTTCATATAGAATTTCAAATTTAAATATTATTGTTGCAATTAGAGGCTTAACTGAAGAGATGGTAAAGCCTCCCCAAATTATCTGGAAAGATCGGTTCAAAAATTTTTTATTTGCAATTCTTTGGCCTGTAAAAGTATTTAAAGATTTACGCAAATCAAGTGCTTCAGTTTTTAGGAAAATTATCAGGTTGATTTTTTCTTTCTTTCCACCAATTTGGTTATGGCAAATATTTAAAAGTATTTTTTCTATATTTTCTCCATTATACCGACAAGGTTGGCCTTTAATAATTTTAGGAGTGATTGCTTCATATTATGGTATTGATCTTTTACAGGGGACGTATTTTTCAATAGGTATCAGTTTAATAATTTTAGGGATTGGTACTTTTATCAGATATATTTTTTCAAGGAATATTTCTATTTCTAAAATAGTTAATCGGATTGTAGCATCCTTTGAAGGCCTTTTGTTAATGATATTTTGGGGATCTCCATTTGATACTTTTGAAGCTTGGACTGGTGAATTAGAAACAGGTGTAGAAATATTTATATTAGGTGGAGTAGCTATGGTTGCTTCTTCCGTATGGTTGATAATGAATAATACTCAAATTATCTTGTGGATTTTTAATTTTATTACAGGAAAAACTTTTTCAGGACTTCAAGCCGTTTTTAAAACAGCCGTAGCGTATCCTATTAATGCTAAATTCAGAACTGGCCTGACTGTTTCAATGTTTGCTTTAATTATATTTACTTTGGTGATTAATACTGTTTTGAGTGGTCTGAATAATGTAGGTTTGAATCAACCAGATCGATTAACTGGTGGCTTTGATATTCAAGCTAGGTTACCTAAAGGTTTTGGGATAGGAGATTTGAAGGAAAATATAGAGGACAAAGGGTTTTCTGATAAGATTTCTATAAGGGTTGTTGCAAAATCTGTAAATGTTCCATCTTTAGCTAAAGATTCTACGAATTCAGAAAGTCAATTTGATGATTTAAGTTTAAAAATAGTTGATCAAACTTATTTAGATTCAAATAAATTTGAATTTTCTCATTATGATCCAAAGTATGGAAGTAATCCTAGAGAGCTTTGGTTATCTTTGAAAAATGATCCTAATTTAGCCGTTTTAAGTAATGATGTATTTGAATCTGGGGATCCTTTTGGTCCTCCTAGGGAAGGATTTGTTATTAAAGACTTTTCATCTGATAGTGGCGCCGATGAATGGACTGCACGTCAGATATTATTTAAACCAAATACAACATCTGTAGATGGCATTGTAGTTTCAAGAACCGTGATAGGTATTTTAGATCCATTAGCCGAAGATTTTGGAAATGATTGGGGCAGCGGACCGTACATGATTACATCTCAGGATGTGATGATAGATTATTTAGGTAAAGAAATTCCATTTGATACAATCTATATTTCTTTACTTGACGGTGACGCAAAGGAAATTGTACCAATTTTAGAAAAGATTTTTATTGTTTCTGGTTTGGATGCAGTTGATACTATTGGCCAGATTGAAAATGATGCTGAGGCGGGTGAATCTTTCAATAGGCTATTTCAGGGATTTGTAGGATTAGGTTTGTTAGTAGGAGTTGCTGCGATTGGTGTTTTATCTGTAAGAGCAGTTGTTGAGAGACGAAAAATTATTGGTACATTAAGGGCAATTGGCTATACTTCAAATATGATTCAAATCCAATTTCTTTTAGAAGCAATATTTGTTACAGTTTTAGGTGTATTTATTGGAGTAGGATTAGGGCTTTTAACTTCTTGGAATATATTTAATTCTATTTCAGATGAAGTTGAAGGTCTAACTTATGTAATTCCTTGGGCAAATATAAGTATTCTTGTTGCAATTACGGTGATTTTTGCTTTGATTACTGCATTTTTGCCAGCAAGGCAAGCTGCAAAAATTTTCCCTGCTGAAGTTTTGCGAAATGAATAAATTTTTAAATCCAAGCCCCTTAGATTTATCACGAAAAATCGTAGATATTGCTTCTGAAAATAACGCTAATGATGTTGTGTTAATAGATGTTAGGCCTCAAGTATATTACACAGATTATTTAGTTGTATTTTCTTTAGATACTGATAGACAAATCAATTCAGTAATTAGAGAAATTGAGTTGCAATTTAAAACTACTGGAATTATTAAAGAAGGTATTCCTGAACATGGTTGGGTAATTATAGATTTTTTTGATGTGATAGTTCACATCTTTAAACCCGAAATAAGAGAGACTTATCAACTAGAACACTTTTTTGAATTTGGTTCAGAATTGGTTAGGCTTATCTAGTCCTGTATCCAATTTTCAATTGTTCTATTATAAGAAATGAGTTCATCTTTTTTAAAGAATAGTGAAATTTCTTTTATAGCTGATTTTAATGAATCTGAACCATGAATTAGGTTATAAGTCATGGTTGTAGCAAGATCACCTCGAATCGTACCTGGATTTGCAGTTGCAGGATTTGTTTCTCCCATCATGCTTCTTGTAATAGAGATAGCGTTTTTACCTTCTAGAACCATAGCTAAAATAGGTCCTGATGTAATGAAGTTTACGAGATCATTAAAAAATGGTTTTTCTGAATGTTCACCATAGTGTTGATTTGCTGTGTCTTTATCTAAAACAGTTAATTTTGTTGCTACTATTTTTAATCCTTTTGATTCAATTCTTGAAATGATTTCTCCAATTAATAAACGTTGGATAGCATCTGGTTTTAAAAGCACTAGTGTTTGTTCCAATTTAAATTTCTCCATCTATGAATTTATTTTTTTTTAGCAGAAGCATGTTGGCTTCCTCCGATATATATAGGTTCCAGTGTTTCTGGATTATCAATTTTTTTGCTTAATATTTTGTTGATTCCAATTTTAGATAATATTTCAGGTTTTCTAGTAGGATTTGTCATTTTAGGAATGATTGTAGAGTTCGGAATTTCACTTTTGAAATTATTTAGATTTTCTAAAACCCCTTCTCCGCATATAATTTCTTTACCAACGAGGTAAGAGAAAAATTTTTCAGTAGAAATTAATTCACAAGGATTTTCTAGATTGTCAGTATATTTTTTCACATAAATTTTATTAAATCCAGCACTTATCACCGCCCAAACAGTTTTGTTGTTGTTTAAGAATTCATATGCTTCTATATCAAGTGAACAAACACCAATTAGAGGTATTTTTGCTGCAGTTGCGAATGATTTTGCTATGCTAATCCCAACTCTTAAAGCACTAAATCCACCAGGTCCTTTTGATACAAAAACAGAATCGATATCTGATGATTTGGAATTTGCTTCTTCTAACAAATTAATTATTTTAGGGAAGCATTCTTTTGAATGGTTTTGTTTAGATTTCCATGATGTTTTTGCAAGTATATTCCCACCTTCGGATAATCCTATTGAAGCTTGTCTTGTTGATGTATCTATAGATAATTCCATCTTATATTGCTTTTTCTTTAGTTTTATTTGAAAATTTTTTAAGTAATTGATTGAATTTTTTTTCAGTTGAAGAAAATGTGATTAATCTTTTTTGATTTTTTGTATGCTCAATATTTATTTTGATATGAGGTAATTCATATAAATTTGGATATTTGTTGGGCCATTCAATAACACAAATATCATTTTCATTAATACAGTCATCTAGTCCAATTTCATAAATTTTATCCTCGTCTGTGATTCTATATAAATCTACATGGAATAATTTGATTCTAGACGAATATTCGGTAATTATGATGAAAGTAGGGCTTCTAGCAATTTCTTCCGAATCTAGGCCTTGTAGAAGTCCTTGTACAAAAGTGGTTTTGCCTACCCCCATTTCACCATCTAGTAAAATTAAAATTCCTGGATGTGAAAGTTGGCCGAGAATTCTTCCTGAGAATTTAGTTTGTTCTGGAGAGTTAGATGAAATTGAAAAATTAATTGGATGCATAATTTAAATCATTAATTATTCGTCTAAATCATCGTAATCATCGCTGTCTTCATCGAATATTTCTGGATTTGTTTCTTGTAAATTTGGAGAAATTGCTGCAAAATTTTTATCAATGTTTTTTTGAACAGGTAAATTATCAATTGTGTTACTAAATTTCTCAAAATCTTTTAGAGGTTCAACCGAAGAAATTATTCCTTTGATACCTAAATTTCTTATAGTTTCTAAGTCAGAGGCGTCAATATTATTTTCACAATTAATTATTGCTGGAACTTCAATTGAATTTGTCGCTTTTTGTATTTGTATTACTGTTTGAAATTTTATTGGAGATTTTTCTATTGATTGGTCAATATATACTGCATCAACTTCAAGTTCTGCAATAGCACGATTTTCTTCCTCTGAGTTGGAGTTATTAATGATTGCAACTTTGCCTATTTGAGATTCATTTAAAATAGAGGCTTCGGATTGATATGGATCAAAAATCACGAAATCAACACCTATATTTTTCATACGATTCATTTCATTTTTTGTTAGATCTTTTTTTGTTACTCCACAAATTATATTTTTTGGGATATTTTCCGAAATATTTGAAGTAATTTTTTCACTCAATAAAAAAATATTGGATCTGTCTTTGATTTTATTAGAGAAATATTTTTTTTTGTAGTGAAATGTTTCGGAAATTTGACCTATGGGAACAATATCAGATTGTTTATTTTCAATAGTTTTAGATCTAAACCCCAGGATTGGTACTGATTGAGTCCCAGCTTTTTCTAGTAAATCAATTAACTTGCTCATTTAAACCTCATTTTTATTATCTTATTTTATATTTTATGTATATGATTTGATCGTGTCGAGTGATTTAATACTTACAGTATAAATTTATTTTTTGAATTAATAAGATTTTAAAACATTGGAACGGAAATGAAGGTTAAAGAATTTGCTGATTGTTCATTAAAATATATCGTCTCTGAACCAGATGGATATATTGAAGGAAAAAGTTATCCTGTTGTAATTTTACTACATGGTTTTGGCGCAAATATGAATGATTTACTAGATATGGTTTCGTATTTGGATTTTCAGCCATGTGTTTATGTTTTTCCTAATGCACCAGTAGATCTTAGAGTGCCTTATGGCTTTAATGGATATGCGTGGATTAATCCACCGGATAGATATAGTAAGGAAGTATTAAAAAACATTGAAGATTTACTAGATGCTTTTGTTGATGAAATTATTATCAGGTATAAAGTTAAAAAAAATAATGTTGCACTTGGAGGGTTTTCTCAGGGGGGTATGTTGTCATATTGGTATGGTATTCAACATCCGGAGATATTTAAAGGAATTATAAGTTTGAGTGGTAAACTACTTCTTGCTCAACAATTTTTTAATAATTTAAATCACGAAATTAAAGATCAAAGGATTTATATTGAACATGGTACAGAAGATAACGTAATTGATATTCTTGAAGCACGCAAAGCTAGAGATTTATTTGCAAAAAATGGTTTTGAAAATATAGAATATTACGAGTCAGAAATTGGTCATTCGATCCATCATTCTACTTATACAAGATTGTCAAAATGGTTAAATAATCTTTTTGATTGAATTAATAGGAGTTCAAATTGAAAAATATTTCTAAAATTGCCCAAGAAATGGGATTGAATGAGCAAGATCTAATTCCTTATGGTAAATATAAAGCTAAGGTAGATTTGTCCGCAATAAAAAATGATAAAAAAGGGAAAATGATTCTTGTTACTGGAATGACACCCACTAAAGCTGGAGAAGGTAAAACAACAACGTCTGTTGGTTTAACGCAGTCATTAGGAAAACTTGGTTTTAATGTTGCTGCAACATTAAGAGAGCCATCATTAGGACCCATATTTGGTATTAAAGGTGGAGGAACAGGCGGAGGGAAATCCACACTCTTTCCAGAAGATGAAATAAACGTACATTTTACTGGGGATGCTCATGCAGTTTCTTCTGCTCATAATTTGCTTTCAGCTTTAACAGACAATGTAGTTTATAGAGGCTTAATTCAAGGTTTTAGTTCTGAAAATATTACTTGGAGACGAGTCGTAGATATGGAAGATAGGGCATTAAGATCAATAGTTACTGGTTTAGGTGATCTACAAAATGCTCCAGTAAGAGAAACAGGATTTGATATAGTCACTGCATCTGAAATTATGGCGATTTTATCTTTATCTTCAGATTTAAATGATCTTAGGAATCGATTAAGTAGAGTTATTGTTGGTTTTACTACTGATGGAATACCTGTTACTGCTAAAGATGTCAATGCAGTAGGTTCTTTGATGGCTTTGTTAAGGTATGCAATTCAACCTAATCTTGTACAAACAATTGAAGGACAGCCAGTGTTAGTACATACTGGTCCTTTTGGAAATATTGCCCACGGATGTAGTTCTGTAGTGGGAGATAAAATGGCTTTATCTTACTCTGATTATGTTGTTACTGAGGCAGGCTTTGGTGCTGATCTTGGATTTGAAAAATTTATGCATATTAAAGCTAGATTTAACAATTTAGAACCTTCTGTGGTAGTTTTAGTAACAACTGTTAGAGCAGTTAAATCTCATGGAGGAATTAAAACTAAAGATTTGGATGCTGAAAATTTAAATGCTCTTGAAAATGGTTGTTCAAACGTTGAGCATTTAATTAATGTGATTAATTCATTTGGATTAAAAGTTATAGTTAGTATCAATAAGTTTCCTACAGATACATCTAAGGAAGTAGAAATTTTAAAAAAGAAGTCCCTTGAGGCTGGTGCGTATGATGCGATTGAGTGTGATGTTTTTTCAAAGGGTGGAGATGGAGCATTAGATTTGGCTCAAGCTGTAGTGGAAGTTGCTAATCAGCGTAATGCTCAAATTAACTACCTTTATAATAGTGATGATTCTATTCGAGATAAAGTTGATTCTTTAGCAACTAATGTTTATGGTGCCAAAGATGTTAAATGGAGTTTAGCCGCAAGAAGAAATTTAAGAAAGTTTACAGATTTAGGTTTTGATCAGTTGCCAGTTTGTATGGCAAAAACTAGTTTTTCTATATCTCATGACCCAAAACTTTTAGGAAAACCTGAAGGTTATACGTTTGAAATTAGCGACCTGAGAGTTTCTGCAGGTGCAGGTTTTACTTATGCTATAGCGGGGAAAATTGTGACAATGCCAGGATTGCCTTCTAAGCCAAGATCTTTAGATATAGATTTAAATGGGAATATAATTAACCTTAGTTGATCATTTCGAACCAATTCAGTGATTTTGCAGTATTTACAGATGGATTATATTCTGCCCCAACCCAGCCGTGGTATCCCATTTGGTCTAATTGATTAAAAATGTATTGAAAATTCAGTTCTCCAGTCCCGGGTTCATTTCTTCCTGGATTATCAGCAAACTGGATATGTTGGATTAAATTTAGATTTGATTTGATTGTTTGAATTATATTACCTTCCATGATTTGCATGTGATAAATATCATATTGTAGGAATAAATTTTTTGATTTTACAGATTGAATTATTGCTTTTCCTTCTTCTGTGGTATTCAGAAAAAATCCCGGCATATCAAAATAGTTTATGGGTTCAATAAGTAATTTAATTTTTTCTTTTTCTAATTCATGTGTCGCAAATTGTAGATTACTTATTAAAGTTTCTAAAGAAATTTTTTTTGAGGTATTTACTTCACGAATTCCACTCAGACAATTTAACTGTGTACATTTAAGATATTTTGCATATTCTATTGCTTTAAAAACACTTTCTTGAAACTCGTTAATTCTACTTGGATGACAAGCAATACCCTTATCTGTAATATTTTTACCACTTGGTAAATTATGGAGGATTAATTCAAGTTTATTTGATTCTAATTTTTCTAAGATTTGTTCTTTTTCAATAGAATAAGGAAATTGTATTTCGACTGCTTTAAAACCATGTGCTGCCGCTTTTTCGAATCTTTTCATGAATGAATATTCTTTAAACAATACTGAAATATTTGCGGAAAATTTTGGCATAATATGTTCTGTTAATGTTCCATCACAGTACCGCCATCAATATTTATTGATTGGCCTGTAATCCATGAAGTATCTTCAGTGCAAAGATAAGCTATGAAATTTCCAACTTCTTCAGCAGTTCCATTTCTTCCTATAGCGCTTCTTGCTGCTAATTCATCCCATTGTGAATCTCTACCAAATGAATCCATTCTAGATGTGTCAACAGGACCAGGGCATACTGCGTTAACGTTAATTCCGTGTGGACCTAGTTCTTTTGCCATAGATTGAGTCATTCCAATTACAGCAAAATTTGCAGCATTGTAGGCTAACGTATTTGGCATACCTCGTTTACCCATTATAGAAGAGATATTTACTATTTTACCTCCTCTATTTTGGTTGATCATATGAGGAATTACAGCTTTAGAACATAAAAATGTTCCAGTTACTTTAATGTCTAACACTTTTTGAAAAACGTTTTGTTCTACTTGTGTAACAGGTTTTCTGTCTTCTCCAAGTCCAAATGCAGCATTATTAATTAAAATATCGATTGAATGAAATTTATCTAATGTTTTTTCAATCAAATCATTAACATCTTTTTCTTTTCTAACATCTGTAATTAAGTCTAATGCTCTGCCGCCAATTTTTTCGATTTCAAGACGAGTGCTTTCTACATCTTTCCATCCTATATTTTTTTCATCTTCTGGAAATTTCTCCGGATCTTTTCCGGTACCAGTCACTACTACATTGGCCCCAAGTTTTGCTAAAGCTATAGCGGATGAAACTCCAATTCCTCTCATTCTACCTGCTCCAGTAACGATCGCTACTTTACCAGTAAGTTTACCCATTTTAGATCCTTTTATTTACAATAAGAGTTATGGCTACTTTAGCATATTTTTAAAATATATTTAATAAATTCTTCAGAAAAAAGAGCTTTAAATTATTTCATTTGTTATCCTGATGTTTTAAATATATAATGAAATTTTCTTGGAGAATATCATGTCAAATATTGAATTGAATCAATCTATATATGCATTCTTAGAGCAATTTAAAGGCAAATATGAATTGATTAAGATAGAACCTGATTTTGCTGACACTGTTGATTTTTGTGATCAATATGGATTCCCTTTAGAAAATTCCGGGAATACAATCATTGTTGCGTCTAAGAAAATTTCTCCTGTAAAATTTTGCGCTTGTTTAGTTAAAGCCTCAACACGATTAGATGTGAATGGGAAAGTTAAAGAACTAATGAATGTTTCTAGACTTTCTTTTGCTACTCCTGAACAAACTACTGAATTAACAGGAATGATGGTTGGCGGCGTTACACCTCTTGGACTACCGAACTCAATAAAAGTTTTTGTAGATCAATTAGTTATGGATTTAGAGTATGTAATTATCGGTGGAGGTAATAGAACTTATAAAATTAAAATAGATCCCGATGTATTTAATGGATTTTCAAATTTTGAAATTGTTGATGGTTTATCTAAAAATTAGTGAGATGGTTTTTTTCTGGAGGATATAATGCTGATAGCTATTCAAGGGTTGATGCCTGACGATTTGAATTTATTAACTGATAACCATGTAAAAATTATTAGAGACATGGGTTTTTTTGGCGTTTCTTGTCGTTTTCAAAATCCTTTTGATGTTAAAAGAGTTGATGTTGATAATATAAAAAATATATTAGAAAATGGAGGTGTTGCACCAGCGCAAATTTCAGCTTCATATCCAGATATAATTTCTAAAAATGGAGGTGAAATAGGTGTTAAAGCTATGCAGAAGATGTGTTGTGTGACCAATTGGTTAGATGCAGAAGTTTTATATCTGAGGCCAGGCAGTAACAATTTATCTGGTTCTTGGTACCCTCACCCTGAAAATTATTCTTCTCGAACTTTTGATTTGTTAGTAAAAAGAGTAAGAAGAATTTCTGAAACAGCGGACTCTGAAGGGGTTGTTTTATCTGTTGAAGGACACGTGTTATCACCTTTATATTCTTTCCAAAGGGTAAAGGATTTAATTGATGCAGTTGGATCTAAGTCGTTGAGATTTAATTCTGATCCTGTAAATTTTGTTTCTGGAATAAAAGAAGTTTTTGATTCGACAAAAATGATTAAGGAGATGTTTGCTGTTTTAGGTGACTATATTGTTTCTGGTCATACAAAAGATTTTTATATCAAAAATGAATTAGTGTTAAATATTTCGGAGTGTGAAATAGGATCTGGGTTGCTTGACCATCGTACTTATCTTGCAATGTTTGAAAAATATTGTTCAAATGCATTCATGATTATAGAGCATGTTGAAAACGCTCGGGTTGCACCATCTTTATCAGCTTTAATAGATTTTGCTGATTTAGAGAATATTAATTTAAGGAGAGAGTAAATTGTTAGGTGACTTAAGTGGACGTCGAATATTAATTACAGGAGGTGCTACTGGAATTGGTGCTGCTACAGCCAAGAAATTTGTAGCGGCTGGTGCTAGTGTTGTAATTGGTGATATTAATGAAAAGGATGGAATTGATCTTATAAATGAATTAAATAAATTTGATAAAGTTGCTTTTTTTCAAAAATGTGATGTTTCGGACGAAGTTGATATATTTAAATTAATTAATTTTTCAAATGAATCTATGTCAGGAATTGATGGTTTAGTAACATCTGCAGCTATAGCAAAATCAACTACTATTCCAATAGATGAATTTCAATCGGAAGATTGGCTGGATACTATTTCTGTGAATTTAACAGGTACATATTTGGCTATTAAGCATTCAGTCCCACTTCTTGAAAAATCAGGACGGGGAGTGGTTTTAATGATTGCTTCAGGTGCGGGTGTGAAAGGTGGGAGTTCTATGGTTGGGTATGGTGCAAGTAAAGGAGGAGTTAGCGGATTATTTTTGACAATTGAAAAAAATTTAGCTGAAAGAAATATTAGGACAAATTTAATTTGTCCTGGTGGGATTTCTACTCCATTGAAACTTGATATTATGCAAAAACAATCAAAAGTATTAGGTAATGAATTTATTGATTACAGTACTTTAGGTGATCCAGAGGGTATTGGAGATATATTATCTTTTTTAATGTCGAATGAAGCTGATTACGTTAGAGGTGCGATATTTACTAAGTAATTAATTTTTATTTTTGGTGATATAGTGTTTTGTGATTAATATAAAAATTGCTATTATAGCTGTAAATACACTTAGAATTCTGAAGCTACCTATAAATCCGACACGAGATTGTAAATTACCCCCAATTATCGGACCAACAACTTTTCCAAGATTTTTGATTGCTCCAAATGTTCCCATTCCAGTACCCATCATATGGCTATTTATTTTATTTGCAACTAATGCAGTTAATGAAGGTGTGATGAATGCTTGGCCACCACCTAATATTAGTGAAATAAATATCAAAAGGGTATAATTTTTCTCAAGAGTTAGTAGATAGACTCCTGTTGCAATAAGTATTAATCCTAGAATAACGCCATTTAAATGACCAATTTTATCTGATATTTTTCCTAATATTGGGTTGAGAATTAAATTAGAAATTTCTTGAAGTCCAAAAAGAAATCCAATAAATATAATATTAAAACCAATCTCGTCAAGTTGAATTGGTAAGAAAGCCTTTATAGCATAAGTACTAATAAACATTGAGGAGTTAATCAGTCCACCTAAAATTATTGATGGGTTTTTTAATGTTGAAATTATTGCAATTTTTGAATGAATATTTTTAGAAATTTTATTTGTAATTATCCATTTTTTGTGATCATTATTTAATTGAATTATGGGAATTAAAGCAAATAATGAAATAATTCCAATCAGATAATATATTTGTTTGAATCCTATTTGATTCATCAAAATTCCAGCTATTATTGGTGCTACTATATATGAAGAATTTCGAGCTATTGAAAATATCCCATATTTTGAAGCACGATTATCAGAAAATATTGTAGCTATAATTGACATTGTGACTGGTCCGAATATAGCAGTTCCAAAACCATGAATTATACGTATGACAAGTAAATGAATTGGTTTATTGATTAGATAATAAGAGAAAGGTGTGATAATAAAAATTATTAGACTTGCAAACAAAAATTTTTTCTCTCCTAATTTGTCTGACCAAAATCCGAATATAGGTTTTGTAATCATACCTGTTAATGTAGATATAGATAAAATGTAACCTATAAAAATTTCATTAGCACCAAGAGAAGTTGCAAATAAGGGTAGGAGAGGGCTTTTACCTACCTGATATCCAGCTCTAAGAATAAAATCTGCTGTAGATAATTGAATTAGAAATCTATTTTGTCTCATAGATTATGATTGATGTTCAATCATAGGGATGTTTAATTCATGGATCTGATTTTCTAGTAAAGGTAGTTCTTCTTTAATAATTGTATTGATTTCATTTATAACCAAATCTGTTTTTTCTACTAATCCGTTGAAAACATCATAGGATTGTTCAGTAGGCTGGTAATTTCCATATGATGGAACTGAAACTAGTTCTGCGAGTTTATTGCAAAGTCGGCTTTCTAAATTGATACGATCAAATTCACCTCCGGGATCCAAATCAGGATTAATAAGTTGATTTTCTTGTTTAGTTAGTTTTTTGATTATAGAGTTTGATAATTGTTGGAATTCTTTTTCTTTGGTTAATTTTTCGTTCCAATCGTTAATTTGTTTTTTAACAGAATAGGATTTTTGAATTGTTTCATGGCATTTAGATAATTGATCTCTGATTTCAATTAAAAATGAATGTTGTTTTTTTAATTCTGACACAGTTGATTTAGATCTTGGGTCAATTTGAATTTCAAATTCTTCTGACATTAATTGCCCATCAACTTCTAAGTGGACTAGATATTTCCCTGGAGGTGCAACTGGCCCTACAACACCATTGTTGGACGATGAACCATTCCCATTAATTCTTTTTGCATCAGGATATCTCATATCCCAAATGAATTTATTCATCCCAGTGTTGTTTGTCGGTTTGATTTCTTCAGTATTTTTTTTATTTTCTGAATTTTGGACAAAGCTTTTTATAGTTTTGTTTTTTTCATCTGAAAATGAAATTTTAATTTCTTTCTTTGGTTTGGAATTTAAGAAATAGTTGACTACAATACCGGGTTCTGGATTTTGCCCAGAGTCTAGCATTCTTAAGTATGGATTACCTAATTCATCTTTTTCATTGTAAAAAGTTGCTTGACTACCTAAGCTTAACATATACACTTTTCCTGGTGCACCTATAGATTTTTTATTCAAAGGTGCTATAGAAACTCTATATTTGTTTGTCGGTTTAAAGAGTTTGTTTTCTTTCAAATATGTATTTTTTGACAATTGTCTAATGAAATTTAAGTTTTCAAGGACCCAAAAAGATCTTCCATTAGTTGAAACAATTAATTCATCATTTTTTATTGTCATATCGGTGATGGATACAACAGGCAAATTTAATTTAAGAGAATTCCAATTTTCGCCATCATCGAAAGAAAAGAATACGCCTGATTCTGTTCCAGCATAAAGTAATCCTGGAATTTCGGGATCTTCTCTGATAACTCTAGTATAATTATTTCTCTCTATATTTGAGTCAATTCTAGTCCAAGATTTTCCATTATTTTCTGTTTTAAATAGGAAAGGTTGATTGTCGCCAAATTTATACATTGTGCATGAAATGTATGCTTTTTGGGCATGGTGTTTAGACGTTTCAATAATATCAATTCTAGCCCAATCTGGTAGTTCTTTGGGTGTTATATTTTTCCAATTTTTTGATCCATCTGTAGAAATATGTATCAATCCATCATCTGAACCGGTCCATAATATGTTTTCATCATGATTAGATTCAGCAAAAGCAAATATTGTACAATAATTTTCAACCATTGTAGTGTCAAGAGTTATTGGGCCACCGGATGCTTGGAGTTTGGAAGGATCATTTCTGGTTAGATCTGGGCTTATTTGTTTCCAACTTTGACCTTCATTAATTGATTCGAATAATACATTTGCAGCAACAAACAATTTTTTCTTGTCATATTTTGAAAAAACTATTGGATATGTCCATTGGAATCTATACTTTTGGTCTATTGGGCCATATCCCCAAGTAAATTCTGGCCAAATGGAAACTATTCTAGTCTCGTCAGCAGCCCGATCATATCTTAGTAGAGAGTCTCCGCCACCGGGAGAACTTCCTATAGCTCCAGAATATACAACGTTACTGTCACCAGGATCGACTGCGATGTGTCCACTTTCAGAAGTCCCAACAGAATAGCAGTCATTCCACGTAATTGCACCTCCATTTGTTCTGCTAGGCACACTAATAGCACTATTATCTTGTTGGGTTGCATAAATCCTATAAGGGAATTGATCATCTGTTGTTAAATGATAAAATTGAGCTGTTAATTGATTGTATATAGTTGACCATGTTGATCCTCCGTTGAATGAAACACATGCACCGCCATCGTTTCCTTCAATCATTCTGTTTGTATCATTCGGATCTATCCATAGGTCGTGGTTGTCACCATGTGGGGTGGTTATAGGTTCAAATGTTTTGCCACCATCAATTGATTTAAGCATTCTTAAGTTCAAAACATAAACTGTGTCTGCATTTTTTGGATCTGCAAATACATGGCAATAGTACCAAGGTCTTTGAATTAAATTTTTATCTTCGCTTATTAATTCCCAGTTATCTCCATAATCTTCTGATCTATAGAGACCACCGGATTTTTTATTTTCAATGATTGCCCAAATTCTTCCATCTTGCGCAGGAGAATAAGCTACACCTATTCTTCCATTGATTCCTTCAGGGAGGCCATTATTTTTAGTAATATCAATCCATGTTTCACCACGGTCAACTGATTTCCATATACCACTTTCGGGCCCTCCACTGGTGAAAGTCCATGGTTCACGTTTGGCTTGCCACATAGCTGCAAAAAGTATTCGAGAGTTATTAGGGTTAATTGATAAATCAATAGCACCAGTATTTGCGCTTTGATAAAGAACTTTTTTCCAGTTTTTGCCACCATCAATTGATTTGAAAATACCTCTTTCAGGGTTAGGGCCGAATGCATGCCCTAGTGCGGAAACATATAATGTATTATGATCTAAAGGATCAATTCTAATTCTGGATATATGCTGAGTTTCTTTCAATCCTATGTTTTTCCAAATTTTTCCCCCGTCAGTGGTTTTATAAACTCCATCACCTTGACAGAGGTTTCCTCTAATACATGCTTCGCCTGTCCCAACGTATATTACGTTGGGATCAGATTGGGAAATTTCTATTGCTCCTATAGAAGCACTAGTAAAAAATCCATCAGAAATATTTTCCCAATATGTTCCACCATCTTCAGTTTTCCACACACCTCCTCCACTGGCTCCCATATAAAATTCCATCTTTTTTGTAGGATGACCTGCAACTGCAATTACTCGACCTCCGCGTGGGGGACCTATACAGCGCCATTTCATTGTATTTATAAATTTTGAGTTATTAGTTCGAGTAGCCATATTAATTTCCTTAATTAAAAGCGGTATCTTCGCATGTGTTTTATATTCTAGTCAAGGGATAAGAAAATTTAAATTGATATGTTTTAAATAAAAAAATGTATAGATATTATTCATATTCTGTTGCAATCAAGCATACGATAGGTAAATTGTTTTCATAAGATTCTTCAAAAGCTTTTGAAATTAACGAAATTTGGGAGTTATTACTTATAGTAAAATATTTTATACCCCAAGCCTGTAAAATCGGTTCTGTATATCGTGCGGCTGAATCTGTGAATTTTTTACTTTCGTTCCATCCTCTATATCCTACCAAAATAACCATGGGGATTTTTAGATCAACACACATTCCTCTGATAGAATCTCCAGATTCAAACATTCCTGTGTTTTGAATCATTATTATTGGTTTTTTGCCACCAATCCATAATCCAGCAGCAATTGGCATACTTTCTCCTTCACGGCATATTGGAATGATATCTATTTGTGGATCTTGTTCAATAATTTTGTATAGGAAACTAGTTTCTGTATCTGGAAGCCAAATGACATGACTGACTTTATTTTTATGTAGTTCATTTTGAAGTATTTTAGGATTTAAGTTCTGTTCTTTCGTTTTCATATTTGCTATCTCCATTTTTCTGCATTTTCATTTGGAATGTATCCAATTTTAATTTCAGAATCTTTGATGTTCCAAAATCTCCATTTATTGTTAGAAACTCCATAAAAAATTTCATATTTCACATTGGTAGGGGCATTAATAGATTTTTTAATTAATTGAATTAAATCATCGTGAGTTAGAAGTGTTGCAAAGCTTCTAATGGCAGAAGTACCTTCTGAATCTATGGGTTTGTTTTTCAAGTTTACAGTTCCAATTCTGAGACAAATAATTGAGATGTTAAATTTCTCAGAAAAATATTTTGCTATTGCTTCACCTGTAGATTTACCGATGCCATAAGGACTATCTGGTCTGATTGGCATACTAGTTGTAATGTAAGGAATTTTGTTTTCTTTTGGATAATTCCCAGAAACAATATTATTGTAAGGGTAGTCTTTTTCGTACATACCTGTGACATGGTTAGAGCTTGCAAATATTACTCTTTTAATCCCAGATTCACTTGCAGCTTTAATTACATTATAAGTAGATTGAATATTATTTGATGCAACCATATCCCATGGAGTTTTGACTGATGAGTGTGCTGCAAGATCAATTACAACATCAAATCCTTTAAAGATCGACTTTAGATTTTTATAATTTGAAGTAGTATTGAATTCAACCGAAGGAATTAGAGTACTTTTTATTAAGTCAATACCCAGGATTTCATATAGATTTATTAGTTTGGGCGATAATATTGATCCAATTAATCCGTTACAACCTGTGATAATTAATTTTGGGAATTTTCTTTGTTTCATTAAATATTTTTATTTTTCCATTTAATTAATTCTTTGATTCCGCCAAAAGGGAAAAAATGTAAATTGTGATAATTTGAAAGTTTATTAATGATTTCGTTTGGGTTGTGATTAATTAATTTTGTTAATTCTAGGTTTTTATTTTTTGTTATGAGATACGTAGCTGAAACACCACATATTTTTGCATATTTAAGTAAAGTGGTCAGTTTTGCAGGACCAGCAATGCCTATATGTATCTCAAAATAGTTATCACTAATTAAGTTGGTACTTTTTTTTATTTTTTGTATCCAATCGTTAGTTTTATAAGTATTAAATGTCCATTGAGATATAATTGAGCAACGATATTGGTGATTAATTATCCATTTGCATTTTTTTAATAAATTTTCGTCAGAATTGGTGTCAAATGGATTTCCTTCGGGATGTCCAGCGATATTGATTTGTTCGAAGTTGAATTGATTAATTAGCCCAGTATCAAATAGATCAAAAGTTTTTGAAAATTTTCCGATTTGCTTGCCGCTACCACCAATTGCTAGAATTTTTTTAACGCCTACTTGATCGAGATGAGATAAGTAGGACTGTAAATCTTCTTTATTACTAATATTTCTAGCTGGTATATGAGGGATAGGCGTAAGTCCTTGTGCAATAATATTTTTTGCAGCAGAAACTACATTGAGGAAAGATTCTCCTGGAATAAATGCTATGTACACATCGCCAAATAAATTTTTTGGCAAATTTTCAATTTTATCAATTTGTTGGGGTATTATTTCTAAAGAATTTTTTTGCATTTTCACTTTTATTGATGTGGTGGAGTTTAAATTATTGATAGCGTCAGCTTTTTTGTCTTGAATGTCAAATTAATTAGATCAAATATCAATAATTTTTACGGTAATTTATAAATATAGCTAATTTGTTTTGAATTTTTTAGATTATTTTGTTGGCAATCTAATAATTCTTATTGCCTGACTTGACTATGTTGTAAATTGACTGCTAAACTCACCCCTAAACTAACATTTTTGTTTGTTTTAGTTTTGTTATGAAAAATTTTTAAGTGAAACTTTTAATGGGAGAAAACTGTGGCTAACGATTTAATAAATAGAATCAATTCTGTAATTAGTGCAAAAAGTTTGCTTGAGCATCCTTTTTATCAAGCTTGGAATTGTGGAGAATTACCTATAGAATCAATGAAGAAATATGCTGAACAATATTATCATTTTGAGAAAGCTTATCCACGTTTTTTAAGTAATGTTCATTCTAGATGTGATGATAGAAGTGTAAGGCAATTATTGTTAGAAAATCTTTGGGATGAAGAGCATGGTGAAGATAATCACGTAGAGCTTTGGTTGAGATTTTGTGACGCACTTGGCCTAGATCGTTCTGAAGTCGAAAATTCTAGTCCAGATGAGTCTACAAAAGAATTGATAGATTCATTTTTAGATTTGACATCAAATCATTCTTTAGCAGGTGGAGCTTCTGCACTTTTTGCTTTTGAGTCTCAAGTTCCAGAAGTAGCTGATACAAAGATTGCAGGTTTAAAGAGTTTTTACGGAATTGACGATAGTAAAGGTATTAGTTTTTTTAAAGTTCACAGAGACTTAGATATAGAACATTCTGATGCGGAAGCTGAAATGATTAATTCTTTGGCTACCACAGAATCTGAAGAAAATGATGCTGTAGAGTCTGCTGATATTGCTGCAAATAGCTTGTGGAGTTTTTTGGATGGTGTTTATAAGTAATTGCCATCAAATAAAATAATCCATATCCCTAATTATCATTAATTTTTAGTTGATAGTTATGTTGGATTATTCTGTCCTAATTGGGTAATACGTCAACACTGGATTCGAGTTAATTTTTGCGTTGATGTTAGGTGTATATAGTATTCGAGGTGAATTTTGAAGTTTACAAAAATGCATGGTGCAGGTAATGATTATGTTTATGTAGATGCAAGGTCCTTAAAAAATGATTGGGCCTCTGTTGCTGTTTCAATTAGTAATCGTAATTTTGGTGTTGGTTCTGATGGATTGATATTAGCAGAAGAATCTTCTGTTGCTGATGTTAAAATGTCTATGTACAACTCTGATGGCTCCCAAGGGGAAATGTGTGGTAATGGTATTAGGTGCCTTGTCGCTTTTTCTTTGATTAATGATATTGTTCCTAAAAAAGATATTATATCTGTAGAAACTCTTGCTGGAATTAAGCATGTTACTCCAATTTATCAAGGAGATAATATTGTTAGATGTTCTGTTAGTATGGGACCTCCAGAATTTAATGCATCTAAAATTCCTGTGCAATTAGATCATAGTGTTCCTATAATTGATTTTCCTATAACTATTGAAGAAAAAACTTATTACGTTAGTATGGTATCTATGGGTAATCCTCATGCTGTAGTATTTTTAGAATCTCCAGTTGATGATTACAATTTGACTGATATTGGACCTAAATTTGAGAATTTAGAAATTTTTCCAAACAGAACAAATTTTGAGATTGTTAACGTTGTTGATGATGCTAATTTGAAAGTAAGAGTTTGGGAGAGAGGGAGTGGAATTACATTGGCTTGCGGAACTGGTGCTTGTGCTGTCGGTGTAGTTGCTAGGCTCAAGGGTTTAATTTCTGATAGTGTGAATATCATTTTACCGGGAGGAAACTTATCAGTACATTGGGATGGTAATTCAGAAGTACGTCTTGAAGGACCAGTAGAATCAGTTTTTGAAGGTCAGTTACTTTAAATAATTGTTTAATTATATTAAATTTTCAATTATCATAAAATCTATTTTAATTTGATGGAGTAAATCATGAAAATTGCTAGTCGTGTCAATCAAGTTCCGCCTTATTTATTTGTTCAAATCAGTAGAAAAATTGCTGAAAAGAAGGCGCAAGGTGTTGATGTAATAAGTTTTGGTATTGGAGATCCTGATTTAGCAACACCGAGGAAGGTTTTAGATGGTTTATTTGATGCATCTGAAATTCAAGTTAATCATAGATATCCAGAAACTGAAGGATTACCTGAATTCCGTATAGCAGTAGCTGAATGGTATAAAGATAGATTTGGGATTCAATTTGATCCTGATAAAGAAATTTTATCATTAATTGGAGCTAAAGAAGGCATTGGTCATGCAGCTTTGAGTTTTGTTGAACCTGGAGACATTGCTTTAGTTCCAGACCCTGGTTACCCCGTTTATTCAGTAGGTACTTTATTTGCTGGTGGGGAGTCTTATTTTCTCCCCTTGAACTCTGAGAATAATTGGTTGCCAGACTTTTCAAAGATCCCTGATGAAATTTGTAAGAAATCAACAGTATTGTGGATTAACTATCCTAACAATCCAACTGGAGCTATTGCCGATCTAGAATTTTTTGAAGATGTAGTTAGATTTGCAAAAAAGAATGATATTGCTGTAATGCACGACAATTGCTATTCAGAAGTAACGTTCGATGGTTATAAACCTCCTAGTTTTTTTGAAGTTGATGGTGCAAAGGACATAGGTTTGGAATTCCATTCCTTGTCTAAAACCTATAATATGACGGGCTGGCGGATTGGCATGGTTGTTGGAAATCCAGATTTGATTGATGCTTTGATGATAGTTAAATCAAATTTAGATTCAGGGGTTTCACAAGCTATACAAAATATGGGTATATCAGCATTAAAACTTCCTGTTGATTACATTTCTGAACGTAATAAGATTTATCAAAATAGAAGAGATTCAATTGTGGAAGTTTTGAGACATCTTGGTTTAGAGGTTCAAAAAACTAAAGCAAGTTTATATATTTGGGCAAAGATACCAAAAGGATTTACTTCAGGAGAATTTTGTGAAATTGTTTTGGATCAAACAGGGATAGTTTTTACACCTGGTTTGGGCTATGGTGCAAATGGTGAAGGTTATGTTCGTTTATCAATCACTATTGATGATGCAGCCTTGAAAGTTGCTTTAGATAGATTGAATAATTGGACTCCTCCATGGGAAGCGTAATGTTGGTTTCCTCAGTTTTCAGAGTTTAATTAATTTTCATAAGGATTGAGATATTCCTAGGCAAAGTATTAGTACAAAAAGAAAAGCTGAAAGAGCATATTTGATTTGTGCTGATATAGGCGGGGACAATGGTGTTCTATCTCCAGAAGAATCTATTAATGAATTAAGTGAATTAGCTAGGAGTGCTGGCGCTGTAGTTGTAGGTAGTTTGATTCAAAGAATAAAAAAACCTAGTAGAAATTATTTAGGTATAGGTAAAATAGAATTTTTGGTTTCTATTGCAAAATCTGGGAAATTTGACACTATTATTTCTGACGATGAATTAACACCATCCCAGCAAAAGAATTTAGAGGATTTTTTTTCTGGCAAAATTAAAATTATTGATCGTACTGCTTTGATTTTAGATATTTTTTCTAAGAGAGCGAATACTAGAGAAGGTAAATTACAGGTCGAATTAGCTCAAGCTGAATATCTGTTGCCTAGGCTAGCTGGTCAGTGGTCTCATTTGGAACGTTTAGGTGGCGGTATAGGTACAAGAGGCCCAGGTGAAACTCAAATCGAAACAGATAGAAGGTTAGTTAGGGCAAAGATTACTAGGATTAAAAAATCTTTAAAATCGGTTATGGTGCACAGGAAAATGCATCGTTCCCGAAGATTAGATTTTGGGTTGCCTGTTTTTTCTTTGGTGGGCTATACCAATGCGGGTAAAAGTACTTTGATAAACTTATTGACTAATGCGAAAGTTAAGTCTCAGGATCTTTTGTTTTCAACGTTGGATCCTACTACTAGAAAATTAAGACTGACTTCCGGTACTAATATTTTGCTTACAGATACTGTAGGGTTTATACAAAAATTACCACCTAAAGTTGTTGCTGCTTTTAGAGCTACTTTGGAAGAGATAACTGAATCTTCTGTAATTGTACATGTTGTTGATATTTCTCATCCATATGCGGGAGTACAGCATGATGTTGTAAATAAAATTTTAAAGAACGATTTAGGTTTAAACCAAAAGCCTGTAATTACTGTTTTGAATAAAGTTGATAAGATGCTATGTTCTACAGAGAGTAATGAATTTTTAGAAAACTTTAAGAATGAATTTTCAAATTTAGTTATTGTCTCAGCACTAGATAAAACTGGCATTGATGACTTGTTGGGTTTATTTCAAAAGGTATTAACTTAACAAGTTGTATATGAATTTTATGAAATAAATTTTTATTCATAAAAGTTTATTTTGATAATGTTGACCCTTCTTTGATGTTTAGTTAGAATTATAGTTGGTTGATAGAAGTATTTTTATACATTAGTATGTAGACAATATATTTGCCCAAGTGGCGCAACGGTAGCGCAGCCGACTTGTAATCGGCAGGTTAGTGGGTTCGAATCCCCTCTTGGGCTTATATCCTTAAGTATATTTAAAATATTAGTATTAAAATTTGTTTAATTTAATATCATAAATTACTAGATGGACTGCATGTTATTGTGTTAGAATAACTTTTGCCCTGTAAATAGGGAGCGATGGGTGAGTGGTTAATACCACCAGACTGTAAATCTGGCGCCCTGACGGGCTACGTAGGTTCGAATCCTACTCGCTCCACCAAAATTATAGGTGAATGGCAAGGTTTTATTTGAAATATGCACATTGATGTGCGTATAAAAATTTTAATAACTTGCCCACATAGCTCAGTGGTAGAGCACGTTCTTGGTAAGAACGAGGTCAGCAGTTCAAGTCTGCTTGTGGGCTTAGATTTCGGGAGTTTAAATTGGCTAAGGAGAAATTTGTAAGAGATAAACCGCACGTAAATGTTGGTACTATTGGTCACGTTGATCATGGTAAAACTAGCTTGACTGCTGCTATAACTAAGACTTTGGCGTCTGCTGGTGGTGCTGATTTTCGTCCGTTCGAAAGTATTGATAATGCCCCTGAGGAAAGAGAAAGAGGTGTTACCATTGCTATTCAGCACGTAGAATATCAGACTGAAACTAGGCACTATGCACACGTTGATTGCCCTGGTCACGCAGACTATATTAAGAATATGATTACTGGAGCAGCTCAAATGGATG
>VFGW01000010.1 GCA_009392295.1 SAR202 cluster bacterium | reverse complement strand
AGTGAAGCTACAATTAGTTTTATATGTTTATTTTTTATTAAGTTTTTAAACATTATTTTTCCCTTATCCTCTCGAAGCGGGGGCGTAATTTTCAACAAAAAATATCAATTATTCTAAAAGTATTTTTTTAGATCCCGGAACTGATAAATTTTTATTTATCCATGACCTAAAGATTTAAAAAATTTAGGTTTGAAAATATGTGGTATTTTAGGATTATATCCCTCGCTTAGGTATTAATTTTTTTCCACGAGATTTTATGATTATAAATGTACCAAGTGTTTAAGTCCAGTCAAGTTTAAAAATTTTAGTTAATGTTCTGTGTCGTTGAAGGGGGGTATGTCTTAGGTCTCTATATTAATAATGGTATATAGCTGTGACAGTTTAATTTTTACAAAAAGGGGTTTATTAGCTATTTTAATGTTCTTTAGTTCAAAGATAAATTTTTGGAAATTAATTTTCATTTATAACATAAGTAAGATTTTCTAGAAGATTGTCTATATCTTTTACTCCCATAGGTTCTGATAATACAAAGCCCATTCCATCTCTAGCATATATTCCTTTGAGTAGTAAAGATAACATAATTCTTTCCCATAAATCTTTATCAGAAGCTGAAGCAGCTTCGAAATTTGTTATTGGCTTGTCAGTTAGATATGTATTAACTATTGAACCTTTACTGACAACTTTACAAGGAATATTATAGTTTTTAAATATATCAACAATTCCATTGTGTAATTTTTCGCGTAATTGGTCTAAGTGTGTATATACTTGTGGTGTTAAGTTTTGCATTGTTGCTAGTCCTGCAGCCAATGTAACATGGTTGCCTGCAAAAGTTCCACTTTGACTTAAGCCAGTTGATGGACCTGAATTATCTAATATATTCATGAATTTAGTTGCTCCACCGATTGCTCCTACAGGCATTCCACCTCCAACAATTTTGCCAAAAATACTTATGTCAGGAATGACATCTGCAATCCCCTGATATCCGGTACGACTTGACCTAAAGCTTATTACTTCATCCATAACAAATAAAATCCCTAATTCTGAAGTTAGTTTTCTTAAAAATTTAGTAAATTCTATAGGTATATCTAAAATTCCTGGTTTGCCATCAAAAAATATTGCAGCTAGTTCATTTTTATTTTCTCTAACAATCATTTCTACAGTTTCTGGATCATTCATTGGTAAAATAATGATATTTTTTTCACCATACTGAGGCATTCCGGACCAAGCTGGAACAGGTTCAATAAATTCAGAGTTAGAAGTTGAGTTTGGAGATACAGCTAAATTAAATTCTAAGCTATCATTGAATCCATGATAATTTCCAGCAAATTTTGCTATTTTGGATTTTCCTGTGATTGCTCTAACCATTCTGGCTGCTGTAATAGAAGATTCTGTTCCAGAGTTTGTATAGCGTATTTGTTCAATTGAAGGGAATCGTTCTATGAATTCATGTGCAATTTTGCCTTCTAAAATTGAAGGAGCACTTAATGCTAGTCCATTATTTACTGCTTCTTGAACAGCTTTAATTACAGCTGGATGACTATGTCCAAGGATCATTGCAGTATGATGATTTGAAAAATCAGTGTATTCTTTGTCATCAATATCAAATAATTTACAACCTTCAGCTTTGGAAATATAAATTGGATAAGGGCTTGAAAAATATGCTCCTTTTATCACACCTCCAGGTAAAGTTTTTTTGTTGCGTTCCCATTCATTGAAAGACTTAGGATTAACTTTTTGAAATTCTTTTTGTAATTTTTCTAACGATTTAACCATTTATAATTCCTTTGATTTTAATTGATGATATTAATAAGATTTAAATAATTTGCCCCAAGATGTTTTCATAGCTTTCTTGATTCTAGGTTTTCCCACTAAATTTCTCCAATATAAATTATGATAAATGTTTGATGCCCAAAATGCCCAGGGAGCTATTTGTGATCTCAACAAAACATTTTCAAGTTTTTTTAAAGGTCCCCAGTAAATTAATTTTTGTCCAAAACTTGCAAAAGTATTTTCATTCTTTGAAAATTTCCAGTTTAATTTAGAAATATCTTCTCCTTCTATTTGAATATTATTAATTTCACCAACTCCTAGACCAAGGTCGTTTGCCATTCTAATAAATTTAATTTCCATTGGGTCGAAGCCCATGATTTTGGCTGCTACAGCATCTATAGCAACCTGATCACTACTGGCGAGGAGCATATTTTTTTGGTGCCATCTCATGGCTCTAGGTCCTGGGCCATCGCCTGCAAAAGTTCCATCAGTAATTGAGAATATTCCAGGATGTATTTCTTTTTGTATCATTAATAAATCGACTAATGTTTCATGAATTACGGAATGAGTCCAATGCCGGTTATAGTTTAACAAACCTCCGAATGCGTTTTTCATTGCGCCGGTAATTCCCGTGAAAACATGAGTTTTCATTGTAGGAAGGTGAATTATATTTTTATTAAAGAAAAGATCTGGGATTTGAATACCTTTTGGAAAAATTTTGTCGAGAACAATGAATTTATTTTTAGGTGTATAATCGACCCATTTAACTTGTGGGGAATCTAAAAACACAGATTGGATATTATATTTTTTTTCTACAGGAGTAAGTTTATTATTTATTGCACCTTCATGAGGATCCACAACTACAGTCCCATTATGTGCAGAAATAATATTATTATATTTTTCAGATAGCAAATATTTTATTATACTTTCTAATTGCCATGGAGTAGTTGAACAAGCAGGATAATAATGTTGCCAAGAGGTATTAATCTTTAGAATTGTATCAAATTCTTTTTTGATTTCCGAATTGAAATATGACGATTTTAGTATAGTACGTACATCTTCAAAAATTGTTTCAGGTTTTGTAATTATTACAGAAACTATTGGTTTATTTTTCATGATTTTGGATTAGCAGAATTTAAATTTTTACTTTTTCATTTTTTGGATCGTAGGGAGGCCTGAATTGTACATCGGTAGGATATTTTTTTAAACCGATTTGTATCTCAAAGTCTCCATTTTTTAAGAATTCAATGTCTACGCCGGATTCATTTTCTAAGTATCCCAATCCAACTGATTTTCCAATTGAATGTCCATAGTTGCCAGAAGTCACAATACCTACTAATTCTCCATTTCTGAAAATTGGTTCGTCACCTAATAACAATGGGCTTGAATCTTTTAGAATGAATACTGCAAGTCGTTTTGGAATTGAATTATTTTTTTTCTGTTCTATCAATGCTTTTTTACCGATGAATTCATTTTTATTCATATCCACAGCGAAATTTAATCCAGCCTCAATTGGTGTGTCTAAGTATGTGATATCGTGCCCCCAAGATCTATAAGATTTTTCGAGCCTTAGTGAATCTAAAGCATGGTATCCTGCTAGGCACATACCTTGACTTTTTCCTTCTTCAAGAATTATTGGGAAGATATCTTTCATGAATTCTGAGGGAATATATAATTCCCAGCCTAATTCACCTACGTATGTGACTCTTGATGCAATTATTTCCCCATACCCTATTTCAATTTTTTTAGATGTTAGATACGGAAATCCTTCATTTGAGACATCATCTGGTGTTAATTTTTCTAGAATTTTTCTAGATTTTGGTCCCATTAGACCTAGTACTCCATATCCTGATGTGACATCTGTCAGGATTGCATGTTCATGTTTGTTAATATGGTTTTTAATCCAATAGAAATCTCTTGATGAGACTCCTGGTCCTGTTACTATCATGAAAGATGTTTGATCTAATTTTGTGATTGTAATATCAGCTTCAATACCTCCTCTAGAATTTAACATTGCTGTATAAACTATTTTACCAATAGGGACATTTATTTGATTCGCACAAATTCTTTGCAGAACTATCTCAGAATCATTTCCCTGTAATAAAAATTTTGCGAAAGAACTTTGATCAAATAATCCAGCTTTATTTCTAACTGTAACATGTTCTTTTTCAGAATATTTGAACCAGTTTTGTTTTTGAAATGAATATTTATATTCAGGTTTGATTCCCTTTGGTGCGAACCAATTTGCTCTTTCCCATCCTGACATTACTCCAAAACAAGCTCCTAAACTTTCTATTTCATTATGAATAGGTGATTTTCGAATATTTCTGGCAGTTTCAGGTTGTAAATTGGGCCAATGCATACCATATAATGTTCCTACGTTTTCTACAGTTCTATCATATAAGTATTTCTTATTATTTGAAAAAGATGAAAATCTTTTAATATCTGCATCAACCACGTCTGTATTTGGATGTCCATTCACAATCCACTCCGCAGTAATTTTTCCTACTGCAGGTCCTCCGGCGATACCATTTGAATTTAACCCTGCTGCTACAAAAAAGTTCTTAACTTCAGGGCTTTCCCCCAAAATATAATTATTGTCAGGGGTAAAGCTTTCTGCACTGACATAAAATCTGTTTATTCCTGCTTTTTTCATTTCTGGGACTCTATATGTAGCAGAATTCCAAAAAACTTTGAAATGGTCCCAGTCGGGTTCTAAAAGTCCAAAATGATAATCATTAGGTATATCAGCAATTCTTAATGGTTTAGCATTTTTTTCAAAGCCCCCCATTAGTATTGAACCAGTTTGTTCCGGGTCGTGCCTGAAGTAGATTTGTTCATCAGGGTCTCTGAGGCATGGAAGATTTTCAGGCATATTCATTTGGTTGGTTACAAGAAACATATGTTCAGCTGCATGGAGAGGCACTTTCACATTACACATTTTACCAATTTCATTAGCCCACATTCCTGCGCTATTAACTATATATTCACATTCGATATCACCATATTCAGTTAATACTTTTGAAACCTGTTGGTTAATTGTTTCAATTCCGTTAACTTTAATATTTTCTATGATTTTAGCACCATTAGTTTTGGCTTGTTTTGCAAAAGCTAATGATTGTAATGTCGGATGAATTTGCGCGTCATTAGGTATGTAGAGAGCTCCAATTAAATCTTTAGTTTCCATGAGGGGCCACATTTTGGCGGCTTCAGAAGGAGATATAGAATGAACTTCAATATTAAATGCCCTACCCAAACTAGCAATTTTGTTTAATTCATCCATTCGTCCTTTAGTTTTGGCGATAGTTATACTACCAGTTTTTTTATAGCCTGTAGGGTGGTTGGTTTTTTTTTCTAACTCAGGCATTAGATCTAGCCCATATTTGGCAATTTCTATAGTTGTTTTTGTATGCCTAAGTTGTGTTAAAAGTCCAGCAGCATGCCATGTAGTGCCACCAGTAATTGTTTTTCTTTCTAATACAACAACGTCTTTAAATCCCAATTCTGTAAGGTGAAATGCTGTTGAACATCCAGCTACTCCACCTCCAATAATTACAACTTGAGAATGTTTAGGTAAACTCATTTAAATTCTTTCAAATACCTTGATAATTTTAAATAATGTAAGTAAATTTTATAGAGTTTACAATAAGATTAATGATACTAATGGTTAGTTTTATTTGATGTTATTCAAAACTAAGATATTTTAATGCAAAATTGAAGATTTATATAGAGTAGCTATTTAATAATGTTTCAAAATCTTTTTGCTTAGATTTATTAATTAAATTTTCGTATTTTTGAGCTAATGTTGGTTCATCTTTTGATTGATAAATAATTCCTAAAGGAATACCAGGGGTACTTATTACTTCTATTGCTTGCTTAAGGTCGTTAGGATTATGGGATACATCTATTGGTTTAGCAAGAGGTTCTATTCCTTTTTTAATGTTACCTTTGAGTATTTCGTAGGTATTATTGTATTCTGTGCATGGTGATTGAACATGTACGATAGAAAATCCAGGATGTATCATTCCTTGATATATTAATTCAGATAGATCTTTGATTTTACTAGACAAACCTGATGCTACAAATGAAACTCCTAGAGAAAGGTAATGTGCCAAAGGATCGAATCCAACTTCTGTTTTGCCATATGGAGTTGAGGAGGTTATCATACCTTCTGCTGAAGTTGGTGAACTTTGACCTTTTGTTAGCCCGTAGACAGCATTGTCCATGATTACGACACAAACATCTAGATTCCTTTTTGCTTGAGGAGCAATATGCTCTGCTCCTATACTAAGAAAATCTCCATCTCCAGCAACCACAGTTACATTTAGTTCAGGTCTACTTGATTTTAAACCCATAGCTACAGGCAATGTACGGCCATGAAGACCATGAAAGCCGTAAGGTTGTTCACCTTCAAGGAGGTGGACCATATTTCCGGAACATCCAATTCCTGCAACTATTACATTATTTAATATTGGCTCTTCTGTTTCTATTGTTTTCTTTTTAATAGCAGCTTCAAGTGCTTTTTTAACTCCAAAATCTCCACATCCAGGACACCATTTAAAATCATATTCAGGATTTTTTTTCTCTGACATTTAATTCACCTTTGATTATAGAAGTTCTGTAATTTTATTGACTAAGTATTCGACCTTAAAAGGGAGTCCAGTATATTGGGTAATTGATTGTGCATTGACATTTTGAGATCTTAGTAATGATGAAAATTGGCCGAGATAATTTAATTCGGGCACAATTACAAGATTTTTGGATCTCAACTCAATGAGTAATTTTTCAGGCAAAGGATTGAGAAACATAGTGTATGCCCAACCAATATCAATATTTTGTTCTTGTAGTTTTTCATATGCTTCTAAACTAGGACCTTTAGATCCACCCCATGGCATTAAAAGGATTTTTGATTCGGCATTAATATATTCGTAATTTGAATTTTTCAAAATATCTAATTTTTTGAATCTACGCTCAGTCATTTCAACGTGTCTTTCAGGCAAATGAGTTGTGTCTCCCATTTTGTCATGTTCACTTGCGTTCGCCACATAAGGACCTGGTAGTCCTGGTATAGGCATTGGTGAAATATTTCCTGATTCATATCTGTGGTAATTTTCTGATGATTTATTAATTAATCTTTTTTCAACATTTAATTTGCTGATGTTAGGCTTTGGAATATTTTGTTGCCTTTCAGCTAGTCCATGTTCGCTTAATAGAATTACAGGACCTTGGTATTTTTCAGCCCAGTTAAAAGCTTCAATTGTGCCATAAAAACATTCTTCTACTGTGCCTGGTGCAATCACTGGGAGGCTTACGTCACCATGAGCAGGATTTATTGAAGAAAGTAGATCTGATTGTTCTGTTTTAGTTGGCAAACCCGTTGCCGGGCCACCTCTTTGAACATCTACAACAACTATAGGTATTTCGGCCATCCATGCTAGTCCGAGTCCTTCACTCATTAATGAAAAACCAGGCCCAGCTGTTGCTGTCATAGATTTTTTACCACCGTACGATGCTCCAATTATTGCTGTAATAGCTTCAATTTCTGAGCTGACTTGGTATACAAATTTATTTTTTTCTACAAGATTTTTTTCCATCCATACAAGTATTGTTGTTGCTGGAGAAATTGGATATCCTACGTAATACTCTATTCCTGCTGCGTAGGCACCTAAAGAAATAGCATCGTTTCCATTGAGAAATATTTGTTGTGTATCTGATTTTTTTGGGGATTCAATTTCAGATAATTTAAGTCCGCGTTCTTGAACTTCTTTACTGCCTAATTTTAATGCTTGTATATTTTGAGGTACAATATGTTCTCCATATCTTTCAACATTGCCCCACCTTTCTTTAACAAAATCTTCTAATACTGAAAGATTTACACCAACTAATTCTGCAAGAGCTCCCATCATTACCATGTTAGCGGCTCTTGAATTACCTGTTGTTTTGCCTAGTTTTTCAAATGCTATACCTAAAACTTTGTTACTATCTTCTATGTTGAGCTGATCTGAGTCATAAAGAATGAACCCATTTTCTTTAACTTCATTTTTATGAGCTTCGTAAGCATATTCGTTGAAAACAACCAATACATCAACTTCATCGCCTCTACTAAGCACAGGATTGATTGAAATTCGTGTTTGCATCCATGTTGGACCACCTGTAATTTGTGATGGAAATGTTGCAAAAGTTTGTGCATGATATCCAGCTTTGGTGTTAGCACTAGCAAAACCAATAGCTGCAGACAAAAATCCTTGGCCACCTTCACCAGCGAATCGAACTACGAAATCAGTATTTTTCAAATTTTGTCCATTCCAATTACAAACAAATAAAGTAGTTAATAAGCAGTAATCACAAAAAAATACACGCCCATTTGAATATTACAATGTTCCTTATTGCGAAACTAGTAATTAAACACTGATATAGACGTGAATTGATCACTTTACCACGTATTATTGTAGTTTAACTTTGATTTTAAAACAATGATTTTCACCGTAATTGTTACGCCTAGATTCGAATTAATTTTTTACAATAATAGAAAATGCTATAGGTGAAACAACTAAAAAGATTGCATCAAAACTTACTAATAATAGAATCCAGTTAATTAGGTCTGACGAATTACTAAAACCGAATAAGATGTTTGTTGATTCTATAATGGCTATTATCAGAGGAATTTGAATTGGTATAAGCAGTAATGGCATCAAAACATCTCTTATTGTATTAAAAGCTGTCATGATTGAAAAAGTAGTACCTACGGAGCATATTCCAATTGTACTTAGCAGGAAAATCAATAACATTTCATAATTGAAAATATTTATTTCAAACAATATTGAAAAAATAGGAGACAAGATTATTTGAACTGATCCTAAAATAATGATGTTGTAAGATAATTTTCCGAAATATAATGCATCATAATGTATGGGAGATGTTAAAATTCCATTCAAATTTTCAGATTCTAATTCTCGAGCAAAAGCTCTGTTCATTATAAGGATACTAGAATATAAGATTGTTAATATCCATATAGCTAAACTGATTTTTTGATAGGAAATCACTCCGAAACTTAAAGATATATGAAAGACACAAATCGATATTAATGCAAAAATAAACGTTGGAATGATAGTTTCTTTAGTTCGGGATTCAATTTTCAAATCTTTGAGAACTATTTGGGCAATAGTTGAAAAGTAATATTTCAATTTATATCTCCAGATTGGATTGACTCAGCATATATATTTTTTAGAGTGTAAATAGATGCAGATGGTGTATTTAAGTGTTTAATTAGCTTCCCTTGTTTAATGATCATTATTTGGGTTTTAAGTTCAATACATAATTCCATTTGATGCGTTGAAATTAGGATTGTTTTCTGAATCAAAGATTCATTTTTCAGAAATTCTATAAGGATTTTTTGGGATTCAACATCTAGATCAGATAAAGGTTCGTCAAGCAGTAATATTTCAGGGTCATTTAAAAATGTTCGTATTAAACTAGCTCTTTTAACTAAACCTTTTGAAAGAGTTTTTAATGGTCTATTAATAAAATCTGACATTTGAAATTTTTGACACAGGGATAAGATTCTTTGTTCGAGATTTTTTACTTGAAATAAATTCCCGATAAAATTTAGATTTTCTTTTAATGTTAAATCTTTATATAAGAATGAGTCATGCGAAGTAAAGCCTATTTTACTTTTGATTAGTTGGCTTTTATTTCGTGTGTTTAGATTTTTAATTTTTATTGTTCCTGAATCAGGAGTTAAAATTGTAGAAATCAGTTTGAATAGAGTTGTTTTGCCTGAGCCGTTTGGCCCGACGAAGGTAATCAAATCTCCTTTATTAATATCTAATGTCAAATTATTAATTGCAGCATTATTATTAAAATATTTTGATATTTTGGATATTTGAATTTCAGATTTATTATTGGTAGGAATCATTTTTTATTTATACATGTTAATTTGTTTTGATTCTTGAAACTAAATAATGATCAAGTATTGACACTATCATGTTAGCATGTTCAAATTGTTTTTATCTGCTATTTATGAGTGATTGATTTTAATTATAAGATTTTAGGAGAGTAAATGTGGTTACATCTATAGAGAAAAGGTATATTGAGAAACATCAAAAATGTCAACAAAACTACTCTGTTTCAAAAGATTTTTTTCCTAATGGAGTCACCCATGATTCAAGAAATTTAGAACCATTTCCATATTATGTTGATAAAGCATTAGGAGCATATAAATGGGATATTGATGGACAAAAAATCATTGATTATAGAGGGGGACATGGAGCATTGATTTTAGGACATTGTCATCCATTAGTATCTCAAGCAGTATCCAATCAGTTAAAGATTGGGACTCATTATGCTGCTTCTACGGATTTAGAAATTCGTTGGGCAAATTGGGTTAAAAAGCTCATTCCTTGTTTTGAGAAAATACGATTTACTAGTTCAGGAACAGAAGCTACATTGATGGCCTTCAGGATGGTTAGAGCATATTCAGGTAAAACAAAAATAATTAAATTTAGTGATCACTTTCATGGTTGGCATGATTATGTTAGAAGTCATACTGCTGGGACCGGAGGTATCCCGAAAGAAGTGATGGACACTATGATTACTTTACCTCAAAATGATATAGGTATTGTTGAAGAAACTTTAAACAATAGTGATGATATAGCTGCTATTATTATTGAACCTACAGGTGCCCATATGGGGGCAGATCCAGTTGATCCAAATTTTCTTCAACAGCTTAGAGATATTACAAATAGATATGGTGTAATACTAATTTTCGATGAAGTTGTCACTGGATTTAGGATTTCCAAAGGAGGAGCTCAATCATATTATGGTATTACTCCTGATATTTGTACTTTGGCTAAAATTTTAGGCGGAGGATTACCTGCTGGAGCAGTTACAGGTAAAAGTGAAATTATTGATATGGTTCAGTTAAGTGATGAACCAGATTATAATCGTGTTGAGAGGGTTGGGCATAATGGAACTTTTAATGCGAACCCTCTTTCTGCCGCTGCTGGATGTGCTGCATTAGAATTAGTTGCTAATTCACCTGTGAATGAAATTGCCAATCAGAGGTCTCAGCAATTGAAGAATGGACTTAATTATGTTTTGTCAAAACTTGAAATATCAGGATGTGCTAGTGGAGTATCTTCAGCTGTATTTCTTAGACTTGGAGTAGAGCATGAATGTGATAATGAAGTTTGTATACTTCCTTTTGATGATCAAAAAAAGGTAGGAGATCCATTTTTAAGTCATCAAATGTGGTTAGAAATGTATAATCAAGGTATCGATGCAGGTACTAGATTTATTGTGAATTCAGTTTTGTCTGAATCTGATATCAATAAAACTATTGAAGCTTCAGAAAAGGCATTAATAAATATTAGAAAAGAGGGGATTCTGTAGAATTATTGATGTAGTTTTCTAGGTAAATCGCGTTGCCTAAGAGGGCTCCATCTATACCATGTTTTGCTAAAGATATCTTTTTGATTTTTTGGAGTTTGTTGATAACATATTTATCTGAAGATGAAAAAATTTTTTCAATAAAATTTTTTGTTTTTAATGCTACTCCTCCACCGATAATAAGAGCATCTGGATCGTATAAGTTGACGATATTACAGAACCCTAATCCTAGTATTTTAAAAATTGTTTCAGGAATTTCTAAAGTATGATTTTTTGTTACCTGTTGAATTTTTTGTCCAGAGACATACATTTCTAGGCATCCTCTATTCCCACATTTGCATTGTGCCCCGTTTGTATCTATAGTTGTATGGCCAATTTCTCCAGCTTGCCCTTGAGATCCCCAATAAAGTTTACCATCAATTATTAATCCTCCTCCAATTCCAGTTCCAATGTTTATGAAAAAAACGTTTGAATAATTTTTCCCATTTCCTGAAAAACTTTCGGATATTGCATAAGAATTTGCATCATTGAGAACAATTGTTGGAATAGAAAATTTCTCTTCTATTTCTTTTTTTAGATTGACTCCTGAAATATTGTTTTTTACATTTACAATTTCACCGATTATATTTGTTGATTCATCAACTATTCCGGGTATTGAAATTGCAATTCCTACAATTGATGTGTTAACAATTTTTTCAGATATTATGGAAAAAAAACTTTCTATTGAAAACAATTGAGTTTCATTATTCAAATATTTGTTTTTATGAGTTTCTACAATGGATTTATCTTCTAAAACGCCATATTTATTAAATAATGCTGAGAGTAGATATGTCCCTCCCAAATCAATTGTTAATATATATTTTTTCATTTGAATTACTTTGTTTTACTAGCTAGTCGTATTATATCATTGTATTTCGGATTGATTTATATATTTGATTTTGAAAGGAATTTATGATTAATGCTTAATGATAAAGATATTAATTTGAAATCAGTTGCTGTGATTGGAGCAGGTTTAATGGGACATGGTATTGCACAGGATCTTGCTACTTCTCAAATATCTGTGAAATTGTGGGATTCTTCTCAAGAAAATCTTACTCTTGGTTTAGAAAATATAAAGAAAAATTTGGTAGTTTTAGGTAAATCACATTTAATAAGCGATGTGATGAATTTAATTACACCTGTTTCTAGTTTTGAAGAATCTATTACAGAAGTTGAATTGGTTATTGAGGCAATTCAAGAAGATTTGACAGTGAAGTTGGATTTGTTTAGGGATATTGAAAAATTTGTTTCTGATGAAGTTATTTTAGCTAGTAACACCTCAACTTTTATACCTTCATTATTTGCAGATGTTTTAAACGTTCCAGAAAGAATGTTGGTGATGCATTATTTCAATCCTCCGTATGTAGTACCTTTAGTTGAAGTAGTTAAATCTAGATATACATCTGAAATTGTTGTAAATAAAGTTGTTGAATTATTAAAAATTTCTAAAAAAACACCAGTTGTTCTAAATAAAGAAATGACAGGCTTTGTTGCTAATAGGTTACAATCTGCATTACTTAGAGAATCAATTGCACTTGTTAATTCTGGTGTAGCAAGTTTTGATCAGATTGACCAGATAGTTAGTAATAGTTTTGGACAAAGATTAGCTTTTGCAGGTCCATTTAAAATTTTTGATGCAGCTGGTTGGGATGTGATTAGCAAAATAGCTCAACTTGTTTGGTTAGATTTAGATAATTCCAAAGAACTACCTAGATCGATTATTGATTTACTTGATTGTGGTAATTTAGGTATTAAATCCGAAAAAGGTGTATTTGATTGGGACAAAAAATCTTCTGAAAATTTTAAACAGATGTTATTACAACAATTAATTAAAATTAATCAAGAATATGAATAATTGTTTATAGGTAATTTTTCTGATAAGCTAATTTTTTAAGATCCAATTTTCAAGTAATTTAAATGATATTTTACCATATTTGTTTAGGAGAACTAATGATATGAATTTAAGAATTCCAGGCCCTATACCTGTTCCTGAGGACATATTAGAATCAATGTCAAATCCTATGATTAATCATAGAGGGACTGAATTTAAAGATATTTTGTTTCGTACTACTGAAGGTTTAAAATCAGTTTTCGGTACAGAATCTTCTGTATATATTTTAACTGGCTCTGGTACTGGGGCTATGGAAACAGCTGTAGTAAATACTTTGTCCAAAGGTGATAAAGTATTGTCAATTTCTATCGGAACTTTTGGAGATAGATTTGGTGAAATTGCTCAAATATATGGCGCAGATGTAGTTCATTTGAAATGTTTACCAGGAACCGCTGTTGATGTTGATGAAATCAGGAATTGTCTGAATAAACAGCCTGAAATTAAAGCTGTTTTAGTAACTCATAATGAAACATCTACTGGCGTTGCGAATGACTTAGAAGCAATTAGCCAAGTAGTCAAAAAAGAATATGACAACAAATTGCTTTTGGTTGATGGAATAAGCAGTGTTGCCTCTTTACCAACATATATGGATTTATGGGAATGTGATGTAATTAGTACTGCTTCTCAGAAAGGTTGGATGTTGCCTCCGGGATTAGCATTTGTAGGTTTTAGTAATTTTGCAATTGAAGCATATAGAAATTCTGATATGCCAAAATTTTATTTTGATATAGGTCAGTATGAGAAATACTTTAAATTAGGTCAGCCACCTTGGACCCCTGCTGTTTCATTGATGTTTGCTCTTGATTTAGCTTTGGGACAAATATTAAAAGAAGGAATAGAAAATGTGTATTTAAGGCATAAAGAAATCGGAGAATTTACTCGACATCAAGTTCGAGAAATAGGTTTTTCGATTTTTCCGGATGAAAAAGTAGCTTCTAATACAGTAACTGCTGTAAATGTTCCAGACGGATTTAAGGCAGGAGATTTAATTAAATTCATGAAAAATAATTATGACATTGTGTTGGCCGCAGGCCAAGGTGAGTTAAAGGAAAAAATAATTAGGATTGGTCATATGGGTAGGACAACACAAGATGATATTAAGCCAGTAATTGAAGGTTTGTCAAAGTTTATTTCTCAATAACTTTTTATTTTTTGATAGTATTAAATCAATGAATTACGCTGAACTTTGACGTTTCTTTCTTGTAGGAGAATTAAATAAATTTTCTAACATTTCTCCTTCAAGTGTTTCGTGCTCCATTAAGTGGTCTGCAATTTGTTTTAATTTAGTTTTATTTTTTGTTAATAAAGACTTTGCGGTATTGTATGCTTCTTCAAGAAGGATTTTAACTTCAGAGTCAATTGTTTCTGCAATTTGGTCACTGTAATCTCTTGTTTCAGAGATTTCTTTTCCTAGAAACACCATCTCTTCACGTTTCCCAAATGTTCTAGGACCTAATTTATCACTCATTCCGTATTTTGTGACCATTGCTCTTGCAGTTTCTGTAGCTTGGTTTAAATCGTTGCTAGCTCCTGTTGTAATTTCACCAAAATTTATTTCTTCAGCAGCTCTACCTCCCATTGCAAATGCCATTCTTTCTTTAAATTGCTGAACTGACCATAGAGATCTGTCTTCTGCAGGTAATGATTTTGTATATCCTCCAGCATGCCCCCTTGAAACAATAGTAACCTTGGAAACTTTATCTGTGTTAGGAAGTAAAAAGCCTACTAGAGCATGCCCAGCTTCGTGAAAAGCTGTGATTTTTTTCTCTGTTGCGCTAATGACTTTTGATTTTCTTGCTGGCCCCATCATTACTCTGTCAACAGATTCGTTAAATTCTTCCGAGGATATGGTTTTTTGGTTTTTTCTAGCAGCTAATATTGCAGATTCATTTACCAAGTTTGCAAGATCTGCCCCACTGAATCCTGGAGTCTGTTTGGAAACATATTCTAGGTCAACCTCTTTACCAATTGGTTTTCCTTTTGAATGTACTTCAAGTATTTGTACTCTGCCTTTAACATCAGGTATGTCTATAGTTACTCGCCTATCAAATCTTCCTGGCCTAAGGAGTGCTGGATCAAGAATATCAGGTC
Organism: SAR202 cluster bacterium; assembly: GCA_009392295.1. Classification (GTDB taxonomy): domain Bacteria; phylum Chloroflexota; class Dehalococcoidia; order Lucifugimonadales. The sequence goes on along the minus strand of VFGW01000010.1, from coordinate 67,665 downwards.
TATTGGTAGCGGCAATCACTATTACATTAGTTTTTGTATCAAATCCATCCATTTCAACTAATATTTGGTTGAGAGTTTGCTCTCTTTCATCATGACCACCACCTAGCCCTGCACCTCGGTGTCTACCTACAGCATCTATTTCATCTACAAATACTATACATGGAGAATGTTTCTTGGCTTGATTAAATAAGTCGCGTACTCTTGATGCACCCACTCCTACAAACATCTCAACAAACTCACTTCCACTAATTGAAAAGAATGGAACTTCAGCTTCACCAGCTACAGCTTTAGCAAGTAATGTTTTACCCGTACCTGGAGGGCCAACTAAAAGAACACCTCTAGGTATTCTAGCACCTAAGCTTAAAAACCTGTCTGGGAATTTAAGGAATTCTACTACTTCACGTAATTCTTCCTTAGCCTCTTCGACTCCAGCAACGTCATCAAAGTTTACTGCAGGCTGATTGCCTATTTGCATCCTTGCTTTACTTTTTCCAAAACTGAAAGTTTGATTAGAGCTACCCTGAGCTTGACGAAACATGAAAAGAAGTACAGCCCCTAAAAATATTAGTGGAAGGAAATTTAAAAATATTCCTATAAGGTTGGTAAGCCCGCTCGCACCTTTGACTATGACTTGTAGGTCGCTTGTAAGAGGATCAATTCCATTGTTATAGAGAGATTCTACGACACTTGCACCTTGTTCTTTTCTAGATGTAAATGTCTGATCATCTTTACCAATAATTTTTAGACGATCTCCATTTACTTCAATCGATTGAAGTGATCCCTTTTTAGCTAGTTTAACAACTTCACTAAATGGTATCTCAGTTTTAAATTTCGATTCTGATGAGAAAGTAATAAAAACTGTAAGTAAAGTTACACCTATTAATAGGTATAGAAGAGACTTTTTTTGCAAATTGAAATTCATTAAGTTATTTTCGTAATTTTTATTTTAGACAATCATTTTTTTTTATTATGATATTATTATTTTATCAGTTAGTTATTATAAATTAAATAGTTTAATTGATTGCAACAAATAATGATTAAAGACATTTACAAGGATATATGTTGGTTAAAATAGAATTTAAGAAAATTATTTTAAGTAATGGGCTTGAAGTAATAATACATCAAGATCATTCTCTACCAATAGTTGCAGTAAATATTTGGTATCATGTGGGTTCTAAAAATGAACGAGTTGGTAGAACTGGTTTTGCGCATTTATTTGAACACATGATGTTTGAAGGTTCCAAAAATCACAATTCTAGTCATTTTGGGCCTTTGCAAAAAGTTGGAGCTTCTTTAAATGGTTCCACAAATTCAGATGCAACGAATTATTGGGAAGATCTACCTGCAAATTATTTGGAATTAGCTTTATGGCTAGAATCAGATCGAATGGGATTTTTATTAGATACTGTTGATCAGAAACGTTTAGATATTCAAACGGATGTTGTTAAAAATGAGAGACGACAAAATTATGAGAATGTTCCTTATGGAAAATCACATTTAGAAATATTGCCTCTGCTTTTTCCTTTGCCGCATCCTTATAACTGGCCAACAATTGGTTATCAAGATGATTTGGAAGCAGCTTCTATTTCAGATATTCATGAATTCTTTAAAAAGTTTTATTCACCATCAAATGCAAGCTTAGCTATAGTTGGTGATATTGATTTGAAAGAAACTGAGGAATTAGTTAATAATTATTTTGGTGATCTCCCTAGTGTGAACAAACCGGATTTGATGAAACGCTTTGATTCTCCTTTGAACAGTGATGTGCAAACAACTATATACGATAAGGTTCAATTTCCTAGGGTTTATTTAAATTGGCCAACTCCGCCGCTTTTTTCTTGTGAAGAACCTACCTTTGAGATATTGTCGAATATTTTAGGGAATGGTAAAAGTTCAATTTTACATAGAAATTTGGTATATGATAAAAAAATATCATCTTCAGCTTCTTGTTGGCATTATGGTCAAGAAATAGCAGGGGAATTTGGTATTTCTAGTACAATAGCATCTGGTTCTGATATAGAAGAAAATGTTAATGAAATTCATAGGGCACTTGAATTGATTGCTTCAGGTGGGTTAACTGAGAAAGAATTGCTTAGGGTCAAGAATCTAATTGAAACAGAACATTTTACAGATATACAGAATTTTGGTGGATTTAATGGCAGGGCAGATCAATTAAATTATTTTAATGTTATGAGCGGGGATCCTAGTCGAATTAATTCTGATCTGCAAAGATATTTAAATGTGACATTGACGGATGTTGAAAGGATTGCTCGAGATTTGTTGAATAATTCAAAAGTTGAATTATCAGTTTTACCCGATAGGGAATTTAATTATTCAATCGTTTCTAATATTGATCGTACATTGATGCCTGGAGCCTCAACAATTAAAAAATTTATCCCTAAGGCACCAAAAATTATAAAATTAAAATCTGAAATTGAATTGATCGCATCAGGAAGAAAATTTTCAGAAATTGTTTCTATGGCTATCCTTATTAAAGATGGATCAAATTCTGAAAAGAGTGGACCTTTTGGGGTGTCAAATTTAGTAGGAAGAATGCTTTCTGAAGGTACTATGTCTAGATCAAGTAAGGATATTTCTGAGCAAATAGAATTTCTTGGAGCTGGATTGAATGTAAATGTTGGGAGGGAACATATAACTCTCTCAACTGAAGTAGCGAAAAATAGGTGGTTTGATGTTTTTGAGATTTTGTCAGATATTGTGATGAATCCCAAATTTTCAAAGCATGAATTGAGTCGTATCAAAGATTTAGAATTGATCAAGATGAAAAGGTCCGAGGAAAATCCTAATTTTGTTGCTTCACGCGTTGTTAGAGAGATACTTTTTAAAGATTTTGAAGGCCTTGCAAAGCCTATTTTTGGAGATAAATCTTATATAGAGGATATTACGCCAGAAATCTTGAGTTCTAGGTATTCAGAAATCATTTCTCATGAAAATCTATCTTTATTATTTGTCGGTAATATTAGTTCTGATGAAATTAATACTAAATCTCAATTAAATTTAAATAGTTTTTCTAGTTTTCCGAAATCAGATAAAATAGTAAATTATCAAGATTTAGATTTGTCTGCAACAAAGATATATTTAATAGATAAACCTGATGCACCACAGTCTGTAATAAGAATTGGTATTCCAACTATTTCTAGGAACCATGAAGATTATTATTCACTAACGTTGGTTAATTTTATTTTAGGAGGACAATTTATTTCTCGTTTAAATATGAATTTGAGAGATGACAAAGGCTACACATATGGATATTCATCAAGTATTGATTGGGCTTTTTCCGCACCATCTGTGATTCATATTGGTGGTGCTGTTGAGACTAAAGTTACAAGTCAAGCTGTTTCGGAGACACTAAAAGAAATTGAGGATATCACCAATAATCGATTAATTTCAGAGAATGAATTTATTGATGCTAAGCATAGTGTCAATAAAGGATTTGCATCTGGTTTTGCAACTAATGAACAAATTCTTCAGAAGCTACATAATATTTCACTTTTTTCTTTGCAAGAAGATTATTATGTAAAATTTTTGGATAAGTTTAACAAGCTTTCTTTAAGTGATGTTCATTCGTCGACTTTAAAATATGTGAATAGTACGAATATTCCAATAGTTATTGTGGGTGATGCCAAGAAAATTACTAAAGATTTGGAATCTATAGGATATGATATTGAACTCTTAGATTATTAGTGTGATTTTTTGTAGAGTATATTTGATATTTGGAGAGCATGTATGCAGCATTCAATACTTTTTAAAAAACCTGGATATTATTCTGCTTTTCCTTTAATTTCAAATAATTCAGATAACAATAGCAAAATTTCAGTTATTTTTGTTTCTTCTCCGTTTCATGATCATTTTGGGGAAAATTTTGCTTGTGTTGAAACTATAGATTTTGGTAGGTCATGGACAACTACTATTATGCCAAGAAGGGTTGATCATAAAGATATGTTTAAGGGAGATATCTCTTCGCTTAGCTCATTTACTGTAAAATCTGGTTGGCGAGCATTCACTAATCAATTGTCAAATGGAGATTTAGTTTCCGCAGGTTCGATCGGATGGGAAAAATTAGATATTGATCAAAAAAAAATTGCTTTGAATAATGGGTGGGTTGTTAGAGATCATCCTCAGGATCCAGATAAATATATTTATGTGAATACCCCAAAGTTATTTGTTAAAAAATCAAAAGATAATGGGAAAACATGGGAAAAGTATGAATGGATCGCGGAAGGGTTTAAATGGGTTTTGGGTTTTGAAAGAGGTATTGTTCTAGAGAACGGGACGATGTTAGTGCCTATGTATGGAGTTAAAGAAGATGGTTTACATGTAACATTTGTTTTGCGCTCAGGTGTAAAGCTTAATGAATGGAGTTTAATTGAAATTGGTAAAGGAGATGAAACTGCTTTAATTGAAGTGACTCCAAATAAAATTTTAGCTATGTCTAGATATACTGAAGGAGATAAATCTGGATATTTATTATCAACCATATCTCATGATGGAGGCCTGACTTGGTCTAACCAAATTGAGACAAATATCTGGGGATTTCCAGCACATTTATTGAAGCTTTCAGACGATAGAATTTTATGTTCTTATGGATTTAGAAAATCACCCATGGGTATTAGAGCTGTAGTTAGTGATGACGGAGGACTTAATTGGGATCTTAGTAAAGAATACATATTAAGAGATGATGCCGGTACGCTTTCTAATAAAAATGAAAAATCCAACTTGACTGGCGGCAGATCATCTAGTGATGTAGGTTATCCTGTATCAAAACAATTGTTAGATGGGAGTATATTGACTGTCTATTACATTACACTTGAAGATGGTATTACTCATTGTGCTTCTACAAGATGGAATTTGTGACAAATAATATTTGCATTCTTTAATTAGAATTCTATAAGTCCCCTGCCAGTTATAGCGCCACTATTGAGTTCATTAAAAGCAATATTGATTTTTTCTAGAGGAAATTTTTTTGTTACTATTGAATTTAGATCTAATTGATTATTCCTACAAGCATTGACAATTGTTCTGAATGTTTCGTGTGAACTTGTAGTTCCATAATATGAACCTGTTAAGTTTAGCTGTTTTCTTACTAAAGATACAGCATCAACTTGTATCTTTTCGCCTTCATTTGCTAGGCCTACAATTACAGCATAGCCACCTCTTCTAATTGATTCCAAAGCGTTTTCTGAAGTGCCAGAACTTCCAAATGTGTCTAATGCCATATCTACGCCATTACCAAATGTGATTTCAAGTATTTTTTTAATAGGGCTTTCAGTAGCAGCATTTATTGTATGTGTAGATCCAAATTTTTTTGTAAATTCTAATTTTTCATCGTCTATATCAACAGCTATTATTTTTGAAGCATTGAGTAATTTTGCTCCTTGAATTGCGCTTATTCCAACACCGCCACATCCAAAAATAGCAAAACTCATTCCTGTTTTGACATTTTGGTGATTTATAATAGCCCCAATGCCTGTTGTGGCACAGCAACCTATTAAAGCTGCTGTTTCTAAACTGATTTCTTTAGGGATAGGGTAGCAAGCTTGAGATGGGCAAACAGAATATTCTGCAAACAATCCTATTTTACCCATTTGATATACTTCTTGGTTATTTTGTTTTTTTAAACGGAAAGTGTCATCAAACAATTTAGATCCTATTCGTAGATTTTCGCTACATAAATTTGGAATGCCTGTTCTGCAGTGAAAGCAATGACCACAGTTTGATACGAATGACATAATTACTCTATCACCAGGTTTTAAATTTCTAACATTTGATCCTACTTCTACAATTGTTCCAGAGCCTTCATGCCCTAACACTACGGGTTTTGGTAATGTTGCTGAACCATCCATTATATGTGCGTCACTTGCACAAACTCCGGCGAAATTTATTTTTACTTTCACTTCATTTTCTTTGGGCGATTCTTGGATTAGATTTTCGATTTCCAAATTTTGGTTGATATTGTTTAATACCGCAGCTTTCATATGAAAAACACCTTTGTTTTAAAAAATCAGAATTTGATAGTATTTATTGATTATTGCTTAGTCAATGAAAAAATACCAATATAATGGGTTTAATTTATCAAATATTTTGGTATACTTTCTTTGTGATTAAGATTTACATTAGGAATATTCTTAATCTATGGAAATTAAAAAAATTAATACTTAGATGGTGTATTTTCTTAAGATTTAGATGTTATTTTTTAAGAAATGATCCAATAATGCACTTCTAGAGGCTTTGCCTAATGCTCAGCTTGTGGTAGTGTAAGTCTGTGCATATTTGTATATGGCACACCTGTAAAATATTAAACACAGGAGGAAAGGCGCTAAATATGTCCATGGTCAAAACAAGCGTGCTAGTGGTTTTCGTTGCACTTTTGACGTTATCTGCTATACCGGCTTTTGCTCAATCTGGTTCTGGTACGGCTATAGTATCTGATGATAAGGGTAGCAGTGATGCTATTACTATCACCATGACTGGAGTTACCGCACCTGCATCAGGCAAACAGTTTGTTGGTTGGTTAGCTTCCGAATACCGTAAAGTTAGTATTGGTATTATTTCGGTTGATAGTAACGGTGCAGTTAGTCACACGCACAATAGTAGTAGTTCGCTATATAGCGGTCTAAACTTAATAAGAAATTACAATGCTTTGATGATTACTGAAGAAAATGAAGGTGCTATACCTTCTTCTCCTTCAACAAGTATAATCTATAGTGCGGTAATCCCTAAAGCTTCAATTGCTCACATTCGAAAATTGTTGTCTGGATCTACAACTGGATCTACAACTGGTATTCTAGCTGATCTTAAAACGGAATTGCAGGTCGCTTCTGATGCTGCAACTGCAGCTAGTAATGCGACAACTGCGTCTGTGATTGATGATTACCTAAAGCAAGTTATAGATGCTGTTGAAGGATCTGTATTGTCTACAGCTGCTAGTGCAACTGCATCAGCTACAGCTGCTAATGCAGCTGATACTGGAGATTCAACAGACAATTATACTTCTGTAGCAGCTAATTATGCGACTGTTAATACTGAAATTAGTAACGTTACTTCTTGGGCTACATCAGCTCGAGATTTAGCTGTTAGTGCTAGAGCTAAATCAGATGTTGCTCTTAAGAAAGGATTAATAGGCCCTGGCGGAGGAACTATAATAGCTTTCTTAGCTGCAGGATCTAGTGGAGTTTCTACAGATGCTAGTGCAGGTGGAGTTGATGGTGCTGTTGTTGCAGCTCAAAATATGGCAACATACAATATCACAGCTGTTACTTTAGATGAATCAAAATTAACTGCTCCAGCTGCTGGGGATAATGCCGTCCCAGTTTTGGTTAGCTTAATGTTAGGTTTAGCTTTGATGTCTATCGCAGTTGGATCTTTCATAGTGTATAGAAGGAAAGATGTAGGCTTACCAGCTTAGTAAGTTTTCATTTTTTAAAATAGTAATAAATAAATAGAGCCCTGAAATATTTTCAAGGCTCTATTTTATTTTTAATTTTAATTGGTATTTGATTTAGTTGATTAGAAATTAAATGCCCATAATGTTGTACCCAGCATCAACATGGATTATTTCCCCGGTAATTCCAGTTGATAGATCACTACACAAAAAAAGTGCTGTGTTAGCAACTTCTTCAAAAGTGATATTTCTTTGTAATGGAGCTTTATTAGCATTGTAAGTTTTCATGTCTTTGTATCCGCTTATTACCCTAGAAGATAGAGTGTCTAGTGGTCCTGCTGATATTGCATTTATTCTTATTTGTTTTTTACCTAGGTCATATGCTAAGTTTTTTACGGAGTTTTCTAGAGCAGATTTTGCTGTAGCCATGACATTGTATCCTGGAAAAACTCTTTCAGAAGCTTGGAAAGTCATCGTGATGATACTTCCTCCATTTTTCTCTAGCAAATGGCTACCTAATCTAGCAACCGGTATAAGGGAATATGCACTTATTTCTAATGCAGTTAGAAATCCTTTTCTAGGTGTGTTAATGAATTCACCTGATAAATCTTCTCTATTCGCAAAAGCTATACTATGTACAATATAATCTATAGAATCAAATTTTTTGTTGATCTGATTATATAATTCTTCGATATTTTCATCAGAAGAGACGTCGCATTCAAAAAGTGAAACATTTGGAAGTCCTTCTGTGATTTTAGATAAGTTCTCTTTAAGTCTTTCATTTTGATATGCAAGGATTAAGTTTGCTCCTGCAGAATGAAGCGTTTTTGCTATTGACCATGCAATGCTTCTATGATTAGCTACTCCGAATACTAGAGCTGTTTTTTTAGACAAATTTATTGGATACAATATTTTCTCCTAATTCTATTTTTAAGGATATGCAAGCAATACATATCAAATATGAACTCTTTGTGAATTATAATTCAGATATATTTTATACACAAACTAATTTGTATGTAACCATAGGAATAAATATCGTAATAAGTATCATATTTATATTGATTAAGGTTAGAAAAATCCTATAAGTTACATAAATGGTATTTATGTTTTTCAACTATTGTCGAGATGATTTGATTTATAGGTTTAATGAATATGTTGAAGTTATTTAAATTAAATTCTTATGCAAAAATTAATTTAACATTAGAGATCCTTGGAAAACGTGAAGATGGATTTCACGAAATTTCTTCTGTATTTCAAACAATTAGTTTACATGACATATTGCATTTTCAGAAGGATAGTGAATTAGTAGTGGAAACTAATTTAGAAAATTTAAATACTCAAGATAATTTAGTGTATAGGGCCGGAAAACTTTTAAAAGATTTTATGAATGTAAAATTTGGAGCAAAAATTTTTGTAGATAAAAATATTCCTGTTGCAGCAGGTTTGGGTGGAGGCAGTAGCAATGCTGCGACGACTTTAATAGGATTAAATAAGCTTTGGAATCTGAATTTAAATTTGGAGCAATTGGCTTGCTTAGGTTCTCAATTAGGTTCTGATGTTTCATTTTTTTTATATGGAGGCACAGCTCATGTTTCAGGTAAGGGTGAAATTGTTTCCAAGCTACCCTCATTAAACCAGATGAAGGTGATTTTGATTTTCCCCAATAATTGTCTAAGTACTGTTAAGAAGAATAAGACAGCTTTAGCTTACAGTTTTTTGAATGAAAAAAATTATACTAATGGCCAAAATACTGATAATTTGTTGGAAAGTATTTATAAAACTAATCGTATAGATTGCTCGAAATTTTTTAATTCTTTTCAAGATATTTATCCAAAAGTGTTTAACGACTATTTAAATCCTTTCAATTTATTAAATCAGCAAGGTGTAATGAAATGTTATGTTTCAGGTGCAGGGCCAGCATTATTTATACCTATTTGCGATAATGAAGATCAATATGACATGATACGTAAGGTTAATAAAATTTGTGGATTTTCAGCAATCTCAACATTTTTTATTCAAGAATGTTTTGATGAATAATCTTATTTTTTCTGGATTGATTAGCGGAATGTTTATGTCTTCTATTTGTGTTTGTATTGCACCAATAATGGTGTTTATAACAACTAAAAATGATTTACCATTGGGATTTGGTCTTAAAAAATTTAAGCCGGTTAATATAATTATAGGATTTATTACTGTATTATATCCAATTTGGATTTTTCTCGGTTTATTTTTTGCATTTTCTTTCGAATTATTCATTATGTTGTTTGATCAAGATATAGGATGGGTTAAATGGGGATATATTTTATTTGGATTGTTAGTTCTATTTATGGGATTATGTATTAGTTATTTGATCAAGTTAATTTTTATTAGTATCCGATTGAGTATAATATTTTTTGTATTATTTATCACACTTTTTGGAGTAGCATTTCCATTAATGGTACTTAGTTCCAATTAGGCTGAAGTTATGTATTTGAACAAAACAACAAAACAACAAAACAAAAATAATTTAATATTGGCGGGTGAATGGATAGCTATAGATTTAGAAACTACAGGTTTATCGCCTTATAAAGATGAAATTATTGAAATTGGAGCTGTTAAATTTCGTGACGGGGAATGTGTAGATACTTTTAATAGTTTTGTGAATACTTCACAGAAATTAGGTGCTTTTGTTAAATCATTAACTGGTATTCAACAATCTGATGTTGATAATGCACCTGATATAGAATCAGTTTTAGCAACTTTAAAAATATTCATTGGTGATTCTGAAATTATTGGCCATAATGTTCAATTTGATATAAATTTTTTGTCTGAAAATGGTTTGGAATTATCCGGAGATAAAATTGACACTTTGGATTTGGCTCATACACTTTTACCAGATGTTCAAAGTTTTACTCTGGAATCCTTAAAATTACATTTTGGAATTGTATCATCTAAAGCACATCGTGCTTTAGATGATGCAATTGCTGCTGGTGAACTATATTTAAAACTAGTATCAATAGCAGAAAACTTGAATTTATTTGTGTTAAAAGAAATAGAACAATTATCTTTACGGTCATCTTGGCAATTACGAAAATTTTGGGGACGTGTGGTTAATTGCAAAATCGACAAAACTTTTTCAAATGAAATTAAAAATGATGTTGAAGTTAAATATCGTGGAGTTAATATTTCAAGATTTTCTAAAGAAAAAATATCTAAATCGAAGGATCAGATATCTGATGAAATGAATCAAGATTACTTTGATTGGATGGAAAAATTTTTTGGTGAGGAGGGTTTATTAAATGATGTTTTAGATTCTTTTGAATTTAGACCAGAACAATTGCAAATGGCTAAAAAGATTTTTGAATCTATGGAAAATCAAGGGAATTTGATTGTTGAAGCTGGTACAGGTGTTGGAAAAACTTTGGCATATTTAATTCCTAGTATTGTTTTTGCAGCTAATAATAATAAGAGAATAGTAATTTCTACAAATACAATTAACCTTCAAAGTCAATTAGTGAATAAAGATTTGCCACTTGCAATGAATGCTATAGGATCAATTGATCAAAATTTCTTGAAAGGTTTTAAATTTTGCGAATTAAAAGGTAGAGAAAATTATCTTTGTTTTAGGGGTCTTGATAAAGCTATTACAGAAAAAAATATTTCTGTTGACAAAGCAAAATTATTGTCTAAAGTGTTGGTTTGGTTGACTAATACACAGTACGGAGATAGATCTGAAATAGGTTTGATTTCTAGTAAATATTTAGATTTTTGGGCTCGTATTTCTGCAAGAGATGAAAAAGATTGTGTTGGAATTAATGGAGCATGTTTCTTAAAACAGGCAAGACAAAATGCATACGAATCAAATATTATTGTCGTGAATCATTCATTATTGATTTCAGATATGATTTCTGGAAGTACATTGATCCCCGAATATGATTTATTAATTATAGATGAAGGTCAAGACATTGAGAGAGTTTCGACTAATCATTTTGGTTTTGAATTAAATCAATCAAGTTCACATGATTTATTTATTAGACTATTTGATAATGTAGAGATGTTAAAATCCTTTGATTTAAAAGTTCAATTTGAATCTGCCGAAATATCAGAGATATCTGATTTGTGTGAAGATATGAAAACAAATACTTTAAGTATCGTTGACTCATTGAAGAAATTATTCAAAGAAATTGAATTATTTTTTGAACAAGGATCTAAAGATTTTAATAGGAAAGAATGTATAAGAATAACTAACACTATTAGGAGTTTGCCAATTTGGTCTGATATAGAAAATCTATGGGAAGATTTTAACAATTATATAGACTCACTAATAAATAACTTTTCAAAATTAAGATTAAAATTTGACGGTGAAAATAATAATGACTCCAAATTGACAGCATTAATTTCTGACATATTTAAGTATAAAAATTTGGTGGAAGATTTAAAAATCCAGATGTTAGAATTTTTCCCTCATCCTGATGAAAATGGTATTTATTGGATTTCAGATTCACCTGGAAATAGCAGTAACCTTATTTTAAATAAAGCACCGTTTAATGTGAGCGAATATTTACACAAAAATTTATTCGAACAGAAAAAGTCTGTAATAATTACAGGAGCAACATTAAGTGATGGGAATGGATTTGAATATATTAAAGAGAAGCTTGGTTTTCAAAATGCTCAAGAGATGCTTCTTGGTTCGCCATTTGACTACAAAAAATCTGTTTTGGTTTGTGTTCCTGAAGATATACCAAATCCAAAAGAATTTGACTATCAATTGGCTTTAGAGGAATCAATTTATTATAGTGTTATTGCAACTAAAGGTAGAGCATTAGTTTTATTTACTTCTAATATTTCTTTAAATAAGACTGCCCGTAGCCTGAAAAAATCTTTAATGCCCCATGGTATAAATGTTTTTGCACAGGGCATAGATGGTAGTGCCACTCAGGTTTTGAATAAATTTTTAAGATCAAAAAAATCTGTTTTATTCGGAACTTCAAGTTTATGGGAAGGAGTTGATATTGATGGAGATTTCTTAAAGTTGGTTATTATGACTAAATTACCATTTGATGTGCCTACTGATCCAATAATAGCTGCTAGATCAGAGATTTTTGATGAACCTTTTACACAATATTCAATACCTGAAGCATTGATCAAATTTAGGCAAGGATTTGGACGTTTAATTAGAAAAAAAGATGATGTAGGTGTATTTATTATATTAGATAATAGAATTATAAAGAATCATTATGGCAAATTATTTTTCGAGTCTCTGCCTGAAATCAATTTGAAGAGGACAAAAATTGGAATGCTAGATAATGAAATTACTCATTGGATATCTGATAACAATTAGGAGGAATTAAAATGAAATTGGGATTTGGTGTCTTGTTGGTGGGGGTATGTTTTTTATGTGGCTGGATAATGGTCATGTTGCTTAGTTCAGGTATGCCAATAATGTTAAAATTTGGTTTGTTTATTGGTTTTTTTGGATTAATATTGTTAGTTTTTGAAAGATTGTCTAATAGAAATCATTGAATCATATTGCCAAGTATTTCATTTATGGAGGCACAAAGTTTTTTGTGATTTTGAGAACCTATTAAAATTTTTTGAGTATTATTAAAAGTTAATAATACTCCTTTGTTGCCATTTAATGTATATGCTTTTCCTTTAATACCGTAACGAATTCCCCATCCCCCATAATCTTTAATTGGATTGTAAGTTATTGCTTCAGCTTTTTTAATGTCGATAATAGCGAACTTAATTGGCTTTAGATGGAAAGGCCAATATTTTACATTGAGGTTTTGTTCTTGGATGGTTGTTTCAAGCCTCACAAGTTGTACAAATGCTGGTATTCCAATTCCAATAATCAAAATAATTACTACAACAATAATATCTGTTGTTGCACTATCGGTTAAAGATTGGCTAAACAAAATCTGTTGTAAACATATATATATACAAAATAAAGAACTGATAAGTATCGGGATTCGTATCCACCAGCTTCGTATTTTTTGGTATTCTTGGTACATAATAAACTTTTTATATTTTGAAAAATGATATTTAAACTCAAATTTTATATTAGATATAAAATTTCTGAACGTTTAAAATAGAATTTTCGATGAATAATTTACAAGATTTTTGGTGTAACAAATTTTTTTGAGTTTTATATAGTAATTAATGATTATAAATATTAAATCTTATTTTGATATAGAATCTACTTTATTTAGTGGACAAGTTTTTCGATGGCGTAAGATTGATGACTGGTATTATGGAATAATAAATGACAAAGTTGTAAAAGTTAAACAACTTGATAACGCAATTGAAGTACATTGTGATGATATCGATGAAGTTTTACTGTCTGATTTAACAAATAAATATTTTAATTTAGATTTAAATATCAATAAAATTTATAATCAATTATCTAAAGATGAATTTATAAAAAATTCCATCAAAAAACATAAAGGTATGCGAATTTTGAAACAAGATCCTTGGGAATGTTTAATTTCATTTATTTGTTCATCTGTATCAAATATTAAACGGATCTCTAAAAATATTGAAGATTTGTGTCTTAATTTGGGGGATAATATTCATTTAAGTAATTATTACAGACAATCTTTTCCAAAACCTAAAGATATAATTTATGCTGGACCAGATTTATTAAGAGAATTGAAATTTGGTTTTCGTTCCGAGTATATTTATGAATCAGCAAAAATGATTGAATCTGGTGAAATACTTTTAGATAAAATTTATGAATTGCCTTATGATGAATCTTTGAAAATATTGACAGCTTTTCCTGGAGTTGGAGATAAAGTTGCTAATTGTGTATTGTTATTTGGATTTAATAAATTAGATGCGTTTCCAGTAGATGTTTGGATTAACAGGGCAATTACAAACAATTACTTAGGTGGGGGAAAATTATCAGCTATATTAATCAGAGACTGGGCAAGAAGGTATTTTGGTGATTATGCAGGATATGCGAACCATTATATTTTTCATAATATCAGATTGAGTAATTGATATAATACTGAACATTTTGTTATATAGAGATAACAATTTTTCCAAAGAAAGATTGTTTTTCCATTCGCAAGTGAGCATCTTTGGTTTCTTCAAGTGGAAATTCGGAATCGATTATATTTCCAATTTTTTTATCTTCTGCTAACCGGATTAATTTTTCTAGGTCTTGGTGTCTACCCATGAATGTTCCGTGTATACTTTGGTTATTTGCAAATATTTTTCCTAGATGAATTTCTCCTTTATATCCAGAAGTAACACCACATATACAAAATCTACCCCCTTTAGATAATAATTCGAAATTATTTTCCCAAGTTGATTGACCCATATGATCAATTATTACATTGACCCCTCTGTTGCTTGTAATTTGATTAATTTTTTTATGGATATCTTCTTCATGTAGGATTACATGATCTGCACCAAGTGCTTTTGCTTTTACTGCTTTTTCTTTTGTACTTGTTGTTGTAATCACTTGAGCTTGAATTACATTTTTTGCAATTTGAATCGCTGCAGCACCTACCCCGCTTGACCCAGAAATGATTAATACGGTTTCAGAATCTTTTAATTGTGCTTTACGAGTTAACATTGTCCAGGCTGTTAAATATACTGTTGGTAATGTTGCTGCTTCATGAAAAGAAATTGTTTTTGGTATCTTATATGTATTAGTAGAAGGTATTATTGAGAATTCTGCATTTCCGCCGTTTGAAGTTAATCCAATACGTCCTGGATTTGAACACAACTCAGTTACACCTTGGATACAATTCTCACATCTATTACAAATTACGCTGGGATTAACGACAACTCTATCTCCAATTTTTCTGTCGGTAACTTTTGATCCAATTTGGGTAATTTCTCCAGCGAAATCTCCACCAAGGATATGAGGGGTTTCGAAATTTAATTTAATTCCTTTAATACCCATTCTTGTAAATATATCTAATCGATTTAAAGAGCATGCATATACTTTTATTTTTACTTCAGTTGATTTAGGGATACCTTCTGGGAGTTCTCCATAATTTAATACATTAATTGAACCATGTTTATTGATAAATACAGATTTCATTTTTGATTAATTTGAGATTTTTAATTTTTGAAGTAATTGGTGCAATTGATGTAATTTATTTAGATTTTCTTCTAACGTGAAACTATCAACTTTATTGATATTCATTTTTGAAAACCCATCTACTGCGCCTGATTGTACACTTGTGTTAATTCTGGTAGCTTCATCATCTAATGTAGGTAACAGATTTTTCTTCATTTTAATTGAAAGTGCAGTAATTAGTCCATATGCTCCCCAATTAGACACGCTGCTAATTATTAGTTTTGATGTTTTAGTTATGCATGGATCTTTTACTTTCGAAATCAGTTTTGGTATATCAACTTGAAGGTTACCCATTCCAATTTCATTCCCTCCATCTCCTATTCCTACTGAAGGTATATTATAATCAAATAGGTAATCAATTTTCGCATTGTTTTTGCTAATGTCTTTCCCGGCCATGTTTTTATATTTTTTTTCAGATGTAAATCCACACCGTTCTATCGAAATCAGAATTGATGGTTGTACAGAATCTATGATTTGTTTAGAAATTTTCTTGCTTGAAGCATGATCTGTAATAGGAAATTCTATCACTTCAGAATTTGTAAGCTTTCGCATTACAAAGCTGGAGATTTTATCAGTTATATATATGACTTTGAATCCTATTGATTCTAAAGAATCACCTATTGCTACTGCTCCAGGAGGACCATCAGTTTCAGGCTGGTTTGCTCCAATAATGAAAAACCCAGTAGTAATTAGAGCTGTATTTGGATTAGAAATAATCAACTCAGCAGATTGGTCACAAAAATTTTCCTCAAGTAAATTTCTAAGATTTGAAATTTCTCTTTTGTCATTTTGTAAAATGATGTCTTCAATAGATGTTTTCAATAATTATTCCTTTTTATGAATTTTTATTTATAAAACAGATATTGTTTCATTTTTGATATCTGTAATAAACATATGACCAGGTGAATGAGTTATCATCAGCGGAGGTTTTGAATTCAAAGCTGCTAATTGAGGGGTAATACCACAAGCCCAAAAAACGGGGACTTCGTTTGTATTGATTGTTACTGGATCACCAAAATCTGGTTTTAATATATCTTTAATACCTATTTCATCGGGATTTCCTATATGTATTGGGGAACCATGGACATTTGGGAATCTTGAAGTTATTTGAATTGTTTTGACTATTTGTGATTTTTTAATTGGCCTCATTGTAACTACAAGAGGTCCTGAAAATATTCCAGATTCGATTGTTTTAATTGATGTAATAAACATTGGAACTGTTTTGTTTTCTTGCAAATGCCTAACGTTGATTTCTGCGTCTATTAATGCTGCCTCAAAAGTAAAACTACATCCTAACAGGAAAGAAACAAAATCTTTTTTCCAGTATTTTTCAATACTTGTTGGCTCATTTACTAATTTACCTTTTTCATATATTCGATATTTTGGAACGTCGAATCTAATATCTGATTCAGGGGCACTTGTAATAGCTTCAAACTTTCCTTCTTCTAGAACTTCAATAATAGGACAGGGTTTTGGATTTCTATTACAAAACAATAGGAAATCAAAAGCATTTTCTTTAGGGAGGATAACTAGATTTGTTTGGACGAATTTTGGAGCTAAACCCCCCGTTTGAGTTTGTATTTTTGAGTTTCTAATAAGTTTTCTTAATTCTTTTGGAGATTTCATTTAATTGATTCCATTTTTATATGTTCAACACCTTCAAAGCTTATTATCTGAATTAATTTGAGTCAAGAAATCATATTGATTAATAATTTTTGTTATACATCATTGTCTTTTTCGGATAGTTTAATTAGGTTTGCTAACTCATTTATTGCTTCTATCGGAGTGATTTTGTTTATGTCGATTGAATTTAATTTGGATTTAATAATTGTGTTTTGTGTTATCAATGGCAATTGTTTTTCAGGTTTTGATTTTTGGTCAGTATTTTTAAAATTTGTTTGTTGTTCTAGTTCGTTGAGTATTTCATAAGCTCTTGGAATGATTTGTTTAGGAATTCCTGCAAGTTTTGCTACATGAATTCCATAACTTTTATTACTTGTACCTTTAATAATGTTATGAAGGAAAATTATTTCACCATCTTTTTCAGATACGTCAACAGTATAATTAGCTACTCGTTTTAAAAATTTAGAAAGTTCGGTTAATTCATGATAATGAGTTGCAAATAATGTTCTACATCCAAGTTTAGAGTTATTGTGTATAAATTCAGCTATAGATTGAGCAATTGCTAGGCCATCATAGGTACTGGTTCCTCTACCAATTTCATCAAGGATTATCAAAGATTTGTTAGTAGCATGATTAAGTATCGAAGCTGTTTCTAGCATTTCTACCATGAAAGTTGATTGTCCTAAAGATAGGTCGTCTTGAAGGCCAACTCGTGTAAATATTCGATCTACTAGCCCAATAGTAGCAGAAGATGCTGGGACAAAACTACCTATTTGAGCGAGGAGAGTAATTACTCCAGTTTGGCGAATATAGGTAGATTTTCCAGACATGTTTGGTCCCGTAAGTATAATTAATTGATCTTTTGAATTCGATAGATTTAAATTGTTAGGAATAAACATTTTGTCTGGAGCTATTTGTTCTACCACTGGATGTCTTCCATCATTGATTTCCAAAACATTTTTTTTGGTTAATACGGGCTTAATATATTGGTTTTCTATTGCTACCTGAGATAATGAACAAATGGTATCTAATTTTGAAATTGCATTTGAGGTGGATAAAATTTCTTCAATCACAGAAGTAATTTTTACACATAAATCATGGAATATTTGATTGGTTAGATCAACAATATTTTCCTGTATGTTTAGGATTTGTGATTCATGTGTTTTCATCTCGTTTGTAATAAATCTTTCTGCTCCAACTAAAGTTTGTCTTCTAATATAATTTTCCGGAGTTTTTTCGAGATTAGCGTTTCTGATTTCTATATAGTATCCAAACACTTTGTTATATCCTACTTTTAAGGATTTAATTTGGGTACGTTCTCTTTCTCGTTTTTCTAATGAAGAGAAGTAAGATTTTGATTGCTTAGATTTTTCGATTAATGTATCTAGTTCTATGGAGAATCCTTTTTTGATTGCTGAACCATCAATTAATGTTAATGGAGGATTTTCTGAAATTGCACTTTTAATTATGTTTATGATTTTGGTATTGTTACTTAGTTTTTTCATTATCCAAGAAAGTTTTTGATATATTTTTTGGTCTTTGTTGATTTCTTTTTGGACTTTTTCACACTGTTCTAAACTATTTGCAAGTGTAAATACTTCTCTTGGGTTTGTGTTACCAATAGATATGTTATTTATGATTCTTTCGATATCTGAAATCGAATTTAATATTTGAATTGATTTTGATCTAATTTGAGTGTTTTGAAATAGAGATTCTACGGAATCTAATCGTTTTTCAAGTTGATCAATATTTAATAAGGGTTGTCCAAGCCATCGTTTTAACATTCTAGCGCCCATGGGAGTTTTAGTTGAATCAAGAACCGATAATAGAGAGTGTTTTTGATTGTTGTCTCTTCCACCACGGAAAATTTCAAGATTGTTACTAGTTTGTTTGTCCAAAATCATAAAATTTTCTGCCGAATAAGTCGTTAATTTTGTTACTGGAACTATTGAATTTTTTCTGTTTCTTTTTACATATTTCAATATTGACCCAGAAGCTTGAATAGCTAAAGGTAAATTTTCGCAGCCGAAAGGTTCTAGGGATTTGATTTTGAAATAATTTTTTATTTCCTCGATTGAATGTGGTAGCGAATAATAATCTTTTGAGATTTCAGTTGTTTTAAAAGTTGATAAATCTAAATTATTTACAGTTTTTTCTTGTATCAATACTTCTGAAGGATTTAATCTGGAAATTTCCGAATGTATTTTCGAAGAGTTTAATTGAGTTGTTGCGAATTCTCCTGTAGTTATATCAACATATGATAATCCGAACAAATTATTTTCTTCGAATATAGATACAAGATAATTATTTGATTTTTTATCTAAAATTGATTCTTCAATTATTGTGCCAGGCGTAACTATTCTGACCACCTCTCTTGAGACTATACCTTTAGAAGTTGCAGGATCACTAGTTTGTTCACAAATTGCTATATGATGTCCTTTGGAAATTAGTTTTGATAAATATGTTTCGAGTGAATGATATGGAAATCCTGCTAAAGGTATCTTTTCACCTTTGCCCATTTCTCTAGAAGTTAATGCAATATCTAATTCATGTGATAAAAGTTCAGCATCCGAATCAAATGTTTCATAAAAGTCACCCATTCTGAATAAAAGCAGTTCATTTTCATGCTGTTTTTTGATTTTTAAATATTGCAGTCGTGCTGGTGTATGCATGATAGCCCTTTAGCGATGTTAATTAAGGTATACTATTTTATAAAAGTTATTAAGAAAATCATAATGTAATTATGCAAATTTTAGCTATATAAATTGACACTTATTAAGAACACTGCATATAATCAGTAGTAATATTATGCCTAAACGAACATATCAACCAAAAAAAAGACGAAGAAGTAGAACTCATGGCTTTCGGGCTAGGATGTCATCTCCTGGTGGCAGAAATCTACTTAAACGTAGGATGTTTAAAGGAAGAAAACGTCTTTCTGTTTGACGTTCGTTTTTTATCACCTTTAGACTAATGGAAAAAAAATTCAGACTAAGAAAATCAAAAGATTTTTTACAGTTCAAGTCTGGAAGAAAAACTTACTCAGATCATTTTTTGAGAATTTTGTTCAGATTTAATGACGCAGATAATAGTCGTGTTGGTTTTTCAATTGGTAAAAATGTAGGTAATGCTGTTGTAAGAAACAAACTGAAGAGACGATTAAGAGAGATTGTTCAATTATCGGATTTGCTATCTAACATTAGAGGTGATTTGCTTATAATTGCTAAGCCAAATTCAAGTAATGCAAGCTTTGATGATATAAAAAATTCTTTAATTAATTTGGTCAAAAGAATATGATTGTAATGTGCTAAAAGGACAATGTTGATTTTGGATAATATTTGTTTAAAATTAATTTTAATGTATAAAAATATTTTTTCTCCATATACGGGTAGTGTATGTAGATTTCAACCGACTTGTTCTACTTATATGTATGAAGCTATTTTGAAATATGGAACTATTAGAGGTTTATTATTAGGTATTAAAAGATTATTTAGATGTACTCCTGTCAAATCTGGTGGATTTGATCCTGTACCTTAGTACATTTATATAGATTTTTAGGGAAATTGGATTAATAAATTGAATAAAATTTTTACATTCACAATATATATTTTTCTTGTATTTATGTTTGTTGGGTGTATGAATTATCGTGCTAATGTTGGTTGGTCGCCCCCTGTAATAAATGATGGAACTTTATATTATCCAACAAAGATGGGTGAATTAAGAGCTTTAGAAATTGAAACTGGTCAAATTCTTTGGACAAGAGCTTTAAAAGGTGTAGGAAAATCTAAAGATCAAGATACAGTTTTTTATGGAGATCCTGTTATTTTTAACAATGATATCATTGTAGCTGGTTACAATGGTTTGATTTATTCAATAGATTCTTATGGAGATGATAATTGGGTGCGTAAATTAGGCCCTTCTGATTCTCATATTATTGGAGGTGTAATTGTTGCTGACGACAAGTTGATTGTAGGTGGTGCTGATGGTTATATATACGCTTTTTCAATTACTGAAGGAATTTTAGATTGGAGATTTAAAACAGGTAATAAAATTTGGTCAACTCCAAGTTATATTGACGGTGTTGTATATATTAGCTCATTCGATCAACATGTATATGCAATAAATTTACTAGATGGCAATTTGATTTGGAAGTTTAAATCTGATGGAGCAATAGTATCTAAACCCGTGATTTTTGGAGACGATTTATTTTTCGGTACTTTTGGAACAACTTTTTACTCTTTAGATAGAAGGACTGGGAATGAAAAATGGCGATTTGAAGATTCTGTCAATTGGTTTTGGGCAGATCCAGTAATTATTGATGATGTAGTTCTAGCTCCTTCTTTAGATGGAATATTATATGCCTTAAACAAAGATTCTGGTCAAATTCAATGGACTTTAACAGTTGAATCTCCGGTAGTTTCTAGACCTGTAATAGTTGGAGAAAAAATTGCTTTGGCTACTGTGGATGGACGTGTAATTGTTTCAGATGTAAAAACGGGTATTGAAGTTGGTGGTTGTAATTTAGAGGAAGAAATCAGATCTCCTTTAGTAGCTTTTGATGAATATTTAATTGTTACCCCAGAAGATGGATCATTACGTTTGATTTCTGTGGGGAGTAGTGGAGACTTAGATGAGATATGGATTTATTCACTTGAAGATGGTTTTTCGTCTCCCGGGGATAAGCTTTGGGAAAGGGCTTGTTAATAATGCTTGAATATATGTTTGTAAGTTTGTTATTTAGGAGTAATTAAAAAGTGGGTTTTATATCTGTTTTTTTTAATGTAGTTTTAGTTGATCCTATGATCAATATTTTAATAATGCTTTATATCTTATTTAGTAATAATTTTGGCTTAGCTATTATAGGTTTTACTTTTATAGTTAGAGGAGCATTAACTCCTTTAAGTATTCGACAGAGCAAGCAATTTAAGGCTATGGCTTCACTTCAACCTAAATTAAAAAGCTTGCAAGAAAAGTATAAAAATGATAGATCTCGAGTTTCATCTGAAACTATGAAATTGTATAGAGAAAATGGAGTAAGTCCCTTGGGTTGTTTAGGGCCAACTTTTTTGCAAATGCCAGTATTTTTTGCTCTTTTTTGGGCTTTGCGTGGAACTTTACCTTCAACTCCTGAAAATTTGACTAAGTTATCTAATAAGTTGTATTCTTGGCTACCAGGAATTAATCAAGCAATTCCAATAGATGATAATTTTTTAGGATTAAGTTTGGGGAAAATTACTACTGATAATCCTTTACCATATTTATTACCAATATTAGTTGGGATTTCTACATTTTTTATGCAGAAAAGTTCTTCTCCTCCATCTAGCCCGCAGCAAGAATCTACAAATCGTATGTTACTTTGGATGATGCCTGGAATGTTGGGATATTTTACATTGTTTTTTGAAACAGGTTTGGCATTGTATTGGATTGTTTCTAATGTAATAGGTATAATAATACAGGGCTTTGTAGTTGGTTGGACTCCTATATTATCTATTTTTTCAAGATCTAAGTCTGCTGAGCAAATAGAGTCTACTCAAACAGACAAAGAAAATTCAAATGAGGAGGGAAATTCAGATGAAGTCAGTGGAAACAACAGCAAAAACAGTGGAAGAAGCGATCGAAATAGCGTTAAAAGAATTAAACGTAGAGCGCAGAGAAGCAAAAATAGACGTAATAGATAAAGGTAAATCTGGTATTTTTGGAATTGGATTAGGAGTACCTGCAAAAGTTAGAGTTCAAGTAATTGATAAAAATGATTCATACGAAATGGATGCATCTGAGGTCTTAAATGATTTAATCCAATTCATGGATGTTTCAGTTTCAGTTCATTTAAAAGATTCTGACTCTCAATATTCTAATAGACCTAGTTTTGAAATTGACGGGGAAGATTCTGGTTTGTTGATTGGGCGACGTGGTGAAACATTGAAGGCGTTAAGGTTTTTAGCTTCATCAATAATAAGTAGCAAAAATAAAAAAAGAACTAATATTTATTTGGATGTTGCGGGTTATCAAGAACGCAGATATGATTCTTTAAGTCATTTAGCAGAAAAAGTTGCAAATCAAGTTTTGAAATCTGGTAAAGCTATACATTTGGAGCCTATGCCAGCAAATGAAAGACGTATTATTCATTTGACTTTACAAGATTCTGTTGATGTTACAACTAACAGTGTAGGCTCTGGATATGATAGAAGAGTTGTGATTGAAAAAAATAATTAACTTTCATTAATTTTATTTCAAGGTGACTTATGAATCCAAGATTATTGTCTGTTGGGAATTTTTGTCTGGATTCTATAGATGGAGTGTATTATCTAGGCGGGTCTGTTGTATTTAATGCAATCACTTCAAATAAATTAGGTGTTAACCCGTCTATTTTATCAAAAGGACAAATCAATACGATTCAATCATTTAAAGAATTTTGTGACGTAGATGTTAGAGTTGTACCAGGTATAAAAGATACAGTATTTTTATATGAGAATTTTTTTGAGGATAGAATTCAATATCTAAAATCTTTTTCAGGAAGTATTAAATCAGAAGATATACCTGAAGAATTGCATCATACTGATATGGTTTTATTGTGTCCGATTGCGGGTGAATTGGAGCCATTAATTATCGATAACTTTTCTGGAATGGTTGGAGTTGTTTTACAAGGTTGGCTTAGAGGTTTTCAAAACAACGGTAAGGTTTTTCCTTTAATCATAGATAATTTGGAAGAATTGTTCACAAAGGCTGACTTTGTAATTGTATCGGAAGAAGACATCAATGGATTAGATATTTTATGTGATTGGATTAATTTATGTGATGTATTCATTATCACTAGGGGTATTAATGGCGTGACAGTTTTTTGTGGAAATGAAGAATACAACATTCCAACAATCAACGTTGTGGAAAATGATTCAATTGGTGCGGGAGATATTTTTGCGACATCTTATATTATTCGATTTTTTGAAACGAAAGACCCGCTTATTTCTGCAAGGTTTGCAAACATAGCGGCTGCTTTATCAGTACGTGCACCTAGATTTACTTCAATTCCATCTAGAGAAGAGATAGAATTTTTTTTGAAATGAAATAATTTCATCTTATTTCTTCAAAACCAGTATATGGAATTAATATTTCTGGGATTGCTATTGATCCGTCTTTTTGTTGGTAATTTTCTATGATGGAAATGATTGTCCTTGGTAATGCTAGCCCTGATCCATTTAATGTGTGAAGAAATTTTGGTTTGCTTTCGGGGGGTGATGCCCGAAATTTGATATTAGACCTTCTTGCCTGAAAATCTCCACAATTTGAACATGAACTAACTTCTAACCATTCATTTGATCCAGGTGACCACATTTCAATATCATAAGTTTCTAATGCTGAGAAACCTAAATCACCAGAACAGAGTTGTTTTAATCGATAGGGAATTTTTAATAGCATACATATTTTAGTGATTTGATTAATTAAGTTTTTCAATTCATTTTTCGAAGTGTCAGGTTCTACAAATTTATAGATTTCAATTTTTTCAAATTGATGGACTCTTTTCATTCCTCTTTTATCTTTTCCCGCAGATGCTTTTTCTTTTCTATAACAAGGAGTATGTGCTACGTATTTTAAAGGAAGGTTTTCTATATCAAATATTTCATTTTGATGCATTCCAGTAATTGGGACTTCTGCTGTAGGTACAAGCCAGAAATTTTCATCTGTATCAACATACATATTTTCTCCAAATTTTGGTAATTGCCCACTTCCAAATACGGTTTTTTCATTAACTAAATTTGGCAAATATAATTCTGTACAATTAAATTCATTTTGATGTAAATCTGTCATCCAATTGATTAAAGCTCTTTGTAATGTAGCGCCTTTTCCTTTTAATATAAAGAACCGTGATCCAGATGTTGAAACACCTCTTTCAAAATCAATGATGCCTAATTCACTACCTAATTCCCAATGTGGTTTTGGTATGAAGTCAAAATTACCAATTTCTCCTATAGTTTCAATTATTTGGTTTTCATTTTCATCTTTTCCATAAGGTACATTTTCATCAACTAAATTAGGAATAGTTGAAAGTAAGTAATTTAATTGGGTACTAATTTCATCGAGTTCTAAATCTAATTTTTTAATTTCACTTCCAGCTTTCCTCATTTCTTCTATTAATGAGATTGGTTTTTCCTGGGTTAAGCTTAATTTTTTGGAGACAATATTTTTTTTATTTTTCAGTACATCATTCTTTTGAATTAATTTTCTTTTTTGAATGTCTAAGTCAATAATTTTTTGCAAATCTATTTTTTCTTGACGTTGAGCAAGGGAATCTGAAATAATTTTTGGATTTTCTCGGAGTAAATTTATGTCTATCATTTTGTTTTTAATTGTAGATATTATTGATTTTAATAAAACTCATTGTAATAAAAAGAACCCCTCAGATCATAGACCCTTGGGGTTCTTTAAAATTCTTTATTTATGACTATGTCACAAAATTCATTATGACAATATGTTTATTTTTCTGCTGAAACAACCAATGCTGTTGATGCAACTCTGTTTGAAGTAGCACCTTTAGCTATCACAGAATATGTTCCTGCATCAATAGTAGTTGTGATAGAAGCATTTGCAACTCCACCAGCATCAGCAACCGCAGATCCAATCGATGAGGATGTTCCATCACCTGTAGCATTAAGCACTATGAAGCTTACTAACTCTCCAGGTACGAATCCAGTTCCAATGAAATCTGCTGCTGAACCCTTGCTAACTGCACCAACATGTATAGCAGCAGCTCCAGGAGCACTAGCTTCGAAGCTTACAGCGGAAGTAGCATTACTTCCGTGAGAGCCTTTAGCTCTTAGCACTACAGCTGTAGTAGCTAGAAGTTTTGCTGATGTCCTTACAACACTTGCTCTGTCTTGAAGGTTACTAACAGTTAGACTGAAAGCTCCTGCAGCGTCAACAGTAGCAAATCCAAGGACAGCCTCATTTGCGCCTGAACCTTGTTGAAGGTCAAACATAATTTCAACTGATTCACCGGTTTTAAAACCTGAACCAATAATTGTAGCTCCGCCATCTAAATATATGACATTTCCACCTTTAACAGCAACGGATGCTTCAGGTGATACACCATTAGATCCTGCTGGTCCTTGTGGTCCTGTTGCACCTGTAGGTCCTGCTGGTCCTGCTGAACCTCTAGGACCTTGTGGTCCTTCTGGTCCTGTTGCACCTGGCTCACCAGGGAGACCTGGATTACCTGGATTACCTGGGAGACCTGGCTCACCAGCTGGTCCTTGTGGTCCTTCTGGACCTTGGACACCAGGGAGACCTGGATTACCAGGGAGACCTGCTACACCTGCTGGTCCTGTTGGGCCAGCACAGGCAACTAAAAATAACATAGCTGACATTACTGAAAATACTGCCAGCACACCTAATCTACTAGGAAGATGTTTTACCATGAGACTTCCTCTCTTGTTAAAATTTACTGT
Organism: SAR202 cluster bacterium; assembly: GCA_009392295.1. Classification (GTDB taxonomy): domain Bacteria; phylum Chloroflexota; class Dehalococcoidia; order Lucifugimonadales. The sequence continues at coordinate 41,126 of VFGW01000010.1, read as the reverse complement.
GTCGTTTATGAAATCAATCTATGGTTTGAAAGTTTTAACAATAAGCTAAAACAAACAAACTCAAAATTACTCACATTTGAATAATATTCAGGCAGACTATAAATTGTCAACCCCTACAAGTATCATTTAGTAGCTATTAAGCAAAGTGAGTGTTAATTTACACAAGATATATTATATATCTTTTTCTTTGATTTGTCTTGCCTCCTTGTATCAATACTGAAGAAACTGATATATTTGTAATTATGTATTTGTATCAATTTTTGTATTTTTAGTCTATTTAGCTTATTTGTTTAGTAAGAGATAGAAGATAGAATGCAAAATATTTTCAAGCCCCTGTAGCTCAGAGGATAGAGCATCGGTTTCCTAAACCGTGTGCCCGGGTTCGAGTCCCGGCAGGGGTACTTTTGAAAATTAAGAAATTTTGTTTGTGATTTTCATGGATAATTAAAAATGGATCAACCGATTTCTAGAGAAGTTGTTAAATTATTAAGTCAAGCACGTCTCAATAAAGTTCCTTTATCTACTTTATCTAGAAAATTTAAACCTAAGAGTGAATTGGATGCATATAATATTCAATCACTGTTACATAAAGATTTGGCTTCTTTAGGATATGGTGATGTAGTGGGTAGAAAAATTGGTTGCACTTCTAAAATAATGCAAGATTATCTCGGGATTAAAACGCCATGTGTTGGAGGGATGTTTTCATCAAAAATTCAACAAAATCAAGGAGAGTTCTATTTCGACGATTTTATTAGGCCGGGTGTTGAATGTGAAATTGCTGTGATTATAGGAGATGATTTGGGGGATGACAATTTTTTGCATGATAGGTATTCTGTAGAAAATTTTGTTAGTTCTGTAATGTGTGCTATAGAAATTGTGGATGATCGTTGGGTAGATTATGAAGTGATTGATGTATACTCTCTTATTGCGGATGATTTTTTTGCTTCAGGATGTGTGCTTGGAGAATATAACAATCCATCAGCAATAAATCTTAGTGAAATAAGAGGGGATATTTTTGTTAATGATCAATTGGTTGGCAGTGGAATTGGACGTGATATTATGGACCATCCTTTTGAAGCTTTGGCTTGGTTGGCAAATTTTTGTTCTAAAAGAGGAGATTTTTTAAGAAAAGGTGAAGTAATATCTTTAGGGAGTATTGTGAAAACAATTTGGATTGAAAAGTTTGATCGGGTAAAAGTTAGCATGGGAGAACTTGGAGATGTCGAAGTCAATTTTTTATGATTCATTCAAAAATTTGGATACTTATTGTGAAGTTTAAGTTTCAATATATAAATGTTTTATTAGCACTTATTATTTTTTTTACTATTTCATGTTCATTTTTTGCGAATGAAAATTCAACAAATTCGAACTCTCCATTTTTAGCTGATTTTTCAGATTCTAAATATAAAAATATTGAAGAAATTGCTGAGTTGAGGTTTCAGACGGAACAATTTTTTATTGATTCAATCAAAGTATATGGTCGCCAGAATTCAATTAATAGGATACAAGAAATTGAAGAAAGTTTTTTGTTTACTTGTTTGCATGAATTTGATGTTTTTTGGATTAATCATTGTGAAAAATCATTGATTAATGCAATGGATAAGAATTTGCTAGATGTACAGCCAGTGGCAACATATTATAGTTTAAGTAGAATTAACGATGAACAGCATAAACAGGTTTTTAGATGGTGTTTAAATAATAAAGAACAATATGATTGTGCTCTTTTTGTTTATGCATGGTTTGATATGAGAGTCGCAGCATGTATTGAAATTTTTTCTATCAGAGAATGTGATTTGATGTATGACAAGGTTTTAGGTAAATATGCATATGAAATAAGTTTTGTGACTCATTAGATTAACGATTCAAGGTGATTCCAACGGGACAATGATCAGAACCATGGACATTTGGAAGAATAAAGGCATCTGAAACCAAGTTTTGAGTTTTGTTGTCTACAAAAAAATAATCAATTCTCCAGCCTACATTTCGTTCTCTCGCACGAGTTGCATAATCCCACCAAGTGTATTGGTCGGGGGATTTGCAAAATTCTCTGAATATATCTACGAATCCTTGATTTAAAAATTTATCTACCCAAGCCCTTTCAATTGGTAAGAAACCAGATGTTTTTGAGTTTTCTTTAGGCCGAGCGAGGTCAATTTCTTTATGTGCAGTATTCAGATCTCCACAAATTATGATGTTGCGCCCCTCTTTTTTTAGATCTACAACTTTTGATAGAAATGCTTCATAAAAACCTAGTTTGTATTCTAGTCTAGTTTCAGATGCTTTGCCGTTAGGATAATAAATATTAAAAAGTACAAAATCTCCATAGTCTATGAATAGAGTTCTACCTTCGGAGTCAAATTCATCTGTGCCTAGTTTATATTCAACTGAAATGGGAGGTATTTTTGAGTATATTCCTACCCCGCTGTATCCTTTTTTTTCAGCCGAAGAGAAAAAACTTTCATAAGGTGTTATATTTTTTAATTCTTCAGGTAACTGTTCTGGCCATGCTTTTGTTTCTTGAAGACACATTATGTCTGGGTTTTCTTCTTTTAGCCAATCTATGAATCCTTTTTTATGAATTGCTCGTATTCCATTAACGTTCCAAGAGATTATTTTTAGTGACATTATTACTCCGTATATAATTTATATTTTAATTTTAAAAATAATATTATGATGATTTAAATTAAATATTAATTTAACTTGATTTTTTCAACAAGTGATAAGTAAGTATTTATATAAAGAAATATCATTTGTCATTCATGTGATAAATGAATGCTTATGTATAATAATTGTTATAGAATACCTGTCAACATTTATAAATTAGGAGTTAAGGAATGTCAAAACCAAGAGTACTTATTACTAGAAAAATTTTTCCAGAATGGATTGATGAGGTTAAATCAGTTGCTGATGTTGATTTATGGGAAGATGAATTACCTCCTTCGAGAGAAATCTTGTTGGAAAAGAGTAAAGGAATAGATGGTATATTATGCTTGTTGACCGACAAGATTGATTCTGAATTTATGGATAATGCTGGGAGTCAGTTAAAAGTTATTAGTCAAATTGCCGTAGGTTTTGACAATATAGATATCTCTGAAGCTACAAATCGAGGGATACCTGTAGGTAATACCCCAGATGTATTAACTGCGACGACTGCTGACGCTACATGGGCTCTACTAATGTCAGCTGCTAGGCGAATTACAGAGAGTGAACGTTTTGTTAGAAGAGGTGATTGGAAAACATGGCATCCTTTACATTTTTTAGGTCAAGATATTCATTCTGCTACTATCGGGATTATAGGAATGGGTAGAATTGGATTTGAAGTTGCAAAAAGGGCTAATGGATTTGGAATGAAAATATTATATTATGACACCAATCGCAGAAAAGATTTAGAAGAAAAGCTTGATATGGAATATGTTGATTTTAATACGGTTTTAACAGATTCAGATTATGTTAGTTTACATACTGTGTTAAGTGAAGAAACATATCATTTGATTGGTGAAAGTGAATTTAAAAAAATGAAAAAAACAAGTATTTTAGTTAATGCTGCAAGAGGTCCTGTAGTAGATTCCCAAGCTTTATATAATGCTTTGAAAAATGGCGATATTTGGGGCGCTGGTTTAGATGTAACTGACCCTGAACCCATATCTAAAGATGATCCATTGTTAAAATTAGAAAATTGTGTAATAGTTCCTCATATAGCTAGTGCAACTGTAAAAACTAGATTTGAAATGTCTAAAATTTCGGCACAGAATTTAATTAATGGAATTACAGGGGAACCTCTAGTTACATGTGTGAATCCTGAAGTATATTAGTTTTTCATACGGAGTTCGTTTACATGCATGATGTTTTTCAAGAAGCTGAAAAACAGCTAAAATTAAAAAAGCCTTTTGTTATTTCGACAGTAATTAAAACAAAAGGATCAACTCCACAAAAACCTGGGGCTAAATTATTGGTTTCAAGTTCAGGTAATGGTACAGGGACTCTAGGGGGAGGTTGTGTAGAGGGTGATATATGGTATGAGTCTGAAGAACTTATTAAAAATAAGGGGGCTGCTTTTTATAGAGATTATATTTTGAACGAAGATTTAGCTGCTAATGATGGATTGGTTTGTGGAGGTACTATGTACTTTTTATTAGATCCTTTATTTCAAGCTAATGAATACTCTAAGTATATTGAAGAAATTAATCATGCTTACAATGGCGGACCGTCATTATTAATTTCCACTTTAATAAAACCGGTAGGTGATAATATTTTACCCGTTGGCTCTAAATTATTTATCAGAGAAAATGGTATTTTAGAAGGTACTATGGGTAGTTCGGAGGCTGATTCTTTAGCGTTGATTAAATCAGAAGAATTAATGGATTTAGGAAAGAATGAATATGTTATTTCACGGGATGGCACCGAATTTTTTATGGAAGCTCATACTAGTCCCCCTCAAGTTATTTTAATAGGTGGAGGACATGTTTCCAAGGCTATTTCTTCAATAGTACATAATTTAGGTTTTAGGGTGATTGTAACTGATGATCGATCTGAGTTTGCAAATAAAGAAAGATTTAGTGAGGCTGAGAAAGTATTGGTTGCTAATCCTAAAGATATATTTAACCAAATAAGGATTAATAAAAATTCTTATATATTAATTGCTACAAGAGGCCATAAGTATGATAATTTGGCTTTGGAAATGGCAGTAAAAACTCCTGCAAGGTATGTGGGATTATTAGGGAGTAAAAGGAAGGCTATATTAATTTTAAGAGAATTGATTGATAAAGGCATTCCACTTGAAAGAGTTCGCCAAGTTCGATCTCCAGCAGGTTTAAATATAAATGCAAGAACGCCAGATGAAATAGCTATTAGTATAGTTTCTGAGATGTTATTATTTAAATTGGGTGGTGATGGTTCTCCTATGAAATTAAATGAATCGTATTACGGACGATTAACTAAAAACAAGGTGGATTGATACTTTCGGATCACAGCCTATAATTTATAATTATATTGGAAACAATGTCTGGTTTTGTTACAGCAATTTTATTGTCAGCAGGTAAATCTACAAGAATGGGATATCCCAAGGCGCTGTTAGATTGGCAAGGTATTCCTTTAATAAGATATCAAGTTGAAAATTTAATTAAAGGTGGTGTTTCACAAGTAATTGTAGTACTTGGACATGACCATAAAGAAATTTCGAAATATGTTACTGATAGTCAAGCAGAATTAATAATTAACGAAAGATATGACAAAGGTAAAATCACAAGTATACATAAGGGCATTTCAGTAGTTTCCGATGAATCTTCAGATATTATGATTTTGAGTGTGGATCAACCTAGGGATTATAAAATTATCCGGGATTTAATTAAAAGTCATTCAGCTTCAAAGTCGTTAATATCTATTCCTAGTAATGGTGTGAAATCAGGGCATCCTATAATGTTTTCAGTTGTATTAAAAGGAAAATTATTCGAAATTTCTGAATCTAACAAAGGATTGAAAGCATTAATTGATGAATATCGCGCCAAGATTAATTATGTTAATTTTAAAAACAAAACCATATTTTTAGATATGAATACTGACGAAGAATATAAATTGGCAAAAAAAATTTTTCGTTAAATTTTTGAATATTTAGGTTTAGCTGTTTTTGTCCCATCAGGTAAGTCGTTAATAGTGAAATCTCCGAAAAGAAGGGGTGCTTCCTTAGCCAATATATTTAGGATATTAATTGCTAGTTTTCTTATCTCCCAATCTGCATATCCTGCTCCTCTTTGCTCTATAAAATGTCGCCAAGCTCTAACATTGCCTGTAACAAAGATTTTAGTTTCAGTAGCATTTGGTAATATTGCTCTCGCAGCTTGGCGGACAGCTTTGCGTCTATCCCATTGCGTTTCGAATAATTTTTCAGGTAATGTTTTTTCTAATTCTATTACAAGGCTGTTGTACGCCTCAGTAGAATTTTCAATTGCTTCACGTAGTATTTTTTCACTTTTAGTGTTTGCATTTTTTGCAATTGCTGGTGGGATCACAAACGGACTACTTGATTCATCAACAAATCTTTGAGACCTTTGGGAATAAGCAAAGCCAGCTCTATGCCGCACTAATTCATGAGTTAAGCTTCTGGAAACTCCTGTAATAACAAATCCATAGTTTACATGCTCAAATACACTGCCGTCCCCTTTTGCTAATAAGTTGTTTACAAAATCTTCAATATCTTTCCTGCCTCTACCGAAACTCATATAACATAATCTAGCGGATACCTCTATGATTGATCCAGAATCATCGTTCCCTGCTCTAATACTTTCAGGTACAGGTGGAAGTTCTTCGTCATTAAGTAAAGCAGCAATGGATTCCCAATTAACTGAAGGTTTAGAAATTAGATATATTTTTGGATCATTTAGATATTTTTTCATTTTTGGCCTGAAATTATTTAAGTTTTTTATTTATATATTTATAAAGTTGGGGTTTTCTAGGATTTCTTTTAATGTTTCCAAAAATTTTGCGCCTTCAGCGCCATTGGCAACCCTATGGTCACCAGATAGAGTGGCAGTCATTATATCTGCTACAATAATTTCATTTGAAGAAACTATTGGTTTTTTTGCTACGGTACCAGTTGCTAACATACAAGTTTGAGGTGGCAAAATTATTGCTCCAAAACTTGAAATGTTATACATTCCAAGATTGCTTATACTAAATGTTCCGTAAGTATATTCTTTTGGATTTAAAGATCCGCTATTAGATCTCATAATTATATCTTTGCTAGAATTTGCAATTTCTAACAAAGATTTTTTTTCACATTCTAAAATTGCAGGAACAATCAATCCGTCATCTGTTGCAATAGCTATACCTATATTAATTTGCTCATGAATTATTGGTGTATTATCAATGTAAGTGGAATTGAATTTAGGAAATTTTTTTAAGGTTTGGACAGTTGCAGCAATTATTAAATCATTGACTGAAATCTTGGTGTTTTTTGGTTCTAGCTTTTGATTTATTTTAGTCCTTAATTCCATTGCGATAGTCATGTTAATGTCGTTTGTTAAGTAGAAATGAGGTATTTCCTGTTTACTTTTGGTTGTGACTCTAGCTATCTGTTGTCTAACTTTATCAGATTTTGAAGGAACATTTGATTGAATTTTTTCAGAAGATTTTTCATTACTATCAGATGAAATTATTAGCATCACATCATCTCTTGTAATTCTACCTCCAGGACCAGTTCCTGAAATAGAATTTAAATCGATATTATTTTCGTCTGCTAACCTGCGGGCAGCAGGAGATACTTTTTTTGAATTTGTTTGATTTGAGTCTGGAGTTGTATCTTTGGGAAGATCAGGAATAGAGGTTTCTTGGTTTGTTTGATTTGAGTCTGGAGTTGTATCTTTGGGAAGATCAGGAATAGAGGTTTCTTGGTTTGTTTGATTTGAGTCTGGAGTTGTATCTTTGGGAAGATCAGGAATAGAGGTTTCTTGATTTGTTTGTTGGCCAGAATCAATAACAATTATTGGTTGCCCTACAGGTACTAATGTACCTTCATCAACAATTATTTGTGTAATTTGGCCAGAAGTTGTAGATTCGAATTCTATTACTGCTTTATCAGTTTCTATTTCAGCAATTGGTTCTCCAATTTGAACTTGATCTCCAACCTGTTTCAACCATCTTACTAGAGTCCCCTCTTGCATATCATAACCCATTTGCGGCATATTTAATGTAGTTCCCAGAATTTACCTCTCTTTAAATAGAAAAATTTTGTTTAATTGCTGTTACAATTTTTTGTTCACTTGGCATTGTATCAAGTTCAAGTTTTCGGTTGTAGGGAGCGGGAACATCTTCAGAAGCAATTCTAATGACTGGGCTGTCAAGATAATCGAAAGCTTCTAATTGGATTGTTTCACTTATATTTGCTCCAAAGCCACCTGTTTTCCATGCTTCTTCGACTACCACAGCACGGCCAGTTTTTTTAACTGATTTAATTATTGTTTCAAAGTCTAAAGGACGTAATGTTCTTAGGTCAATTACTTCACATTCAAAATTGAAATTTTTTGATAGAAATTCACTTGCTTGAATACATGTTCTGACCATACCTGAGTAAGAAATAATTGTTACTTTGTTTCCAGGGCGTTTGATATCTGCTTTGCCAAATGGAATTTCATAGAACTTATCGGGCACATCACCTCGTACTCCATATAATAGAGCATGCTCTGCAAAAACTACGGGATCTTTTTGTTTCATTGAAGTTCGAAATAATCCCAAAGCATCTTTAGGAGTTGAAGGGCAAACTACTTTTAGTCCTGGAACTGATGCTAGCCAACCTTCAAAGCTTTGAGAATGTGTAGCTCCTAGTTGTGCGCCTCCTCCAGTAACAGTTCTTAATACAAGAGGAACTTCTAGTTGTCCATTAGACATATATCTAAGTTTTGCAGCATGGTTAATTAACTGATCAAATGCAAGGAGTAAAAAATTTATTGTCATAATTTCAATTATGGGGCGTAACCCTGTAGCTGCAGAACCTATACCTGTACCCAAAATAACAGACTCTGAAATGGGTGTGTCAATGATTCTTTTTGGACCAAATTGCTTTAATAATCCTGAGGTTACTGCATAGGCACCATTATATTCACCAATATCTTCACCCATCAGGAATACATTTGGATCAGATTCTAATGCTTCGATCAAGCCTTTTTTAATTGATTCTCTTAATGTCAAATTATTCATTTTTATATACGTTTTCAAACAAGGATTCTATTTTTGGATCTGGGCTATTTTGTGCAAATTCTATGGATTTCTCTACTTCAGAATCGACGTTTTCTTTAATTTTAAGTATTTGCTTCTGGTCAATAATATTTTGATTAATTAGGAATCTTTCAAATTTAATAATTGGATCATTTTTTTGCCAATTCTTAACTTCTTGAGATTTTCTATAGGAACTTGGGTCTGCCATAGAATGTCCTCTAAATCTATAACAGAGAGCTTCCATGAATATAGGTCCTTGGCCAGATTTAATTTTTTCAATTGATTCTTGGGTTGCTTTTTCAACTTCTATAACATCCATTCCGTCCACTTGGAGCGAAGGGATGTTATAAGAATCTGCAATCTTATAGATATTTTCCCCAGATGATCTAGTTTTATTTACATGCGTACCCATTCCATATAAATTATTTTCTAGACAAAATAAAATTGGTAATTTCCATAATGAAGCTAAGTTCAAAGATTCATGAAATTCTCCTTCGTTAACAGCTCCGTCTCCTAAGAAGCATAGTACAACAGAATCCTCTTCTTTATATTTTGAAGAAAAACCTAATCCGCATGCAATTGGTAATTGTCCTCCAACTATTGCATGTCCACCCATAAACCTTTTTGAAACATCAAAAATATGCATGGATCCTCCTTTGCCAGCACTAGTTCCGTCAGATTTACCCATTAGTTCACTCATGACATTTTTCGGGTCTATTCCTCTAGCTAAAGCATGTCCATGATCTCTATAATGAGTAATTATGTAATCTTTTTCAGATAGACATGAAATTGTTCCGGCAGCAACAGCTTCTTCACCTATGTACAAATGACAGAATCCACGAATTGCACCTTCCATGTACAATCTTCCTGTTTCTTCTTCAAATCTACGCATAAGAAGCATATTTTCGTATATTTGTATTGTTTTTGATTGTTCCATATTCTTATATTGAAAAGATTATACAAGATATTTAAAAAAATTACATGTGGATCGCTTTATTGTTCATGGCTAAGCAAGCTTCTACAATTGATTCTGAAATTGTAGGATGTGGATGAATTGTCATAGCAAGTTCATCTTCGGTGCTTTCTAACATAGTTGCAATACCTAATTCACCAAGTAATTCGGTGACTTCCGGGCCAACCATATGTGCTCCTAAAATAATTCCACTTTCAAATTCGGATATAATCTTGATCATCCCTTCGTTATGGCCTAATGCCATTGCTTTACCACTCGCAGATAAAGGGAATTTTCCAACTTTAATTTTAGTTCCTTGGCTTATGGCTTGTTGTTCGGTAATGCCAAAACTTGCAACTTGAGGATTTGAGTAAATTGCTCTAGGCATTAATGAATAATTTATAGGGGAAGGTGATTCACCAGCAATATGCTCTATTGCATGAATACCTTGTGCAGATGCAACATGTGCTAATAGTGTTTTTCCAGTCACATCCCCTATAGCATAAATGCCTTCGACATTGGTCATCATGTTTTCATTTATATTAATGAAATTATTTTCAATTTCAATTCCGAGGTTTTCAAGACCAATATCTTTAACATTACCTTCCATACCTACAGCAACTAAAACTATATCTGTTTCTATTTCGGATATTTTTCCATTTGAATTGAGTTGAAGTAAGGCACCAGAAGGTTTTTTAGTAACTTTTTCAACTTTTGTTTGAGTTTGAATTTTGATTCCTTTTTTAATTAAAGAACGAGATAGTTGTTTGCTAATTTCAGTATCTTCAAGAGGAAGTATTTGATTTTGTAATTCAACTAAAGTTACTTCTGTGCCAAAGGCATTCCACATATAAGAAAATTCTACTCCAGTGGCTCCTGCACCAATAATTATTGCTTTATTTGGTTTTTTTTGTAAATTTAATGCATTTTTACTATTAATAATAATTTCTTCGTCTACAGATAGATTCGGAATATCTTTGAACTTTGCTCCAGTGGCAATTATTATATTTTTTGAACTAATTTTTTTGTTGTTTTCTATAATTGTAACTTCATTTTTGTCAGTGATTTGGGAGCATCCAGATATTATTTCAACGTTATTTTTTTTCAAGAGGAAGCTTATCCCGTCAGTTAGCTTTTTAACAATTTTTCTACTTCTATTGACTGCTTGGCCGAGATCTGATTTTAAATCTGAGAAATATATTCCATGTTCATTAGATTCTTTCATGAGGTTTAATATCTCAGCACTTTTTAGTAATGATTTACTAGGAATACAGCCCCAATTTAAACAAACACCTCCTAATTCATTTTTTTCTATTAGGGCAGTTTTTAAACCTAATTGCCCAGATCTGATTGCAGCTACATATCCTCCGGGTCCACTCCCTATAATTATTACATCAAATTCAAATTGGGACATTTCTACTCCTAAAAAACTATTAAATTTACCAAAATATTATATCTGATAATAATGATTTTTTCTTTGTTTTTTATGATTGGTAATTTTCAATCATGATTTTTTTCAAATTTTTGAGAATTCATGATAATTTAATGGATTTATATTTCACTTGAATAAAAAACTTTTCATTGTTATTATTTATACAGGCAGCCAATCTATTTAGAACGGTGAGCATGTAAAAGATTTATTATGGTTGCCCTTCTTTTTATAGGAGGGTTTTTTTCACTCAGATATCTTGATTTTTTGTGCCATGCCTCAGATAACAAATTTGGATATTTAATGTATGTTTGATTTAAATAATAAAAATCATAGGATAGGTTTTATTGGAGCTGGAGTTGTTGGTACATCTTTGGCCCTAGCCTTGAATCAATTTGGGTATAATGTTGGATTTATTTTCAGCAGAAGTATTAAATCTTCAGAAATATTTGCAAAGCTGATTCCTGGGTGTAATGTTGTACTTTCTTGTGATGCAATTTCTGAAGTTTCAGATATTGTTTTCATTACTACTCCTGATGATGAGATCCAAAATGTAGCTTCAAATACCAAATGGAGATCAAAACAATTAGTTGTACATTGTTCAGGAGCTTCATCTTTGGATATATTAGATCATCCAAAAAAACAGGGAGCACAAGTGGGGTCTTTACATCCGTTACAAGCTTTTGCTTCTTTTGAAGATGGGCTTTTAAGTATCCCAGGCACAACTTTCGCTATTGAAGGGAATGAATTTGTTAGAAATTATTTAACATCTTTAACTACAGATATTCAAGGAAAAGTAATATATTTAAATTCTCAAGATAAAGTTCTGTATCATCTTACTGGGGTGATGATGGGGGGAATGTTGTCCACATTAGCTGCTTCAGTTTCTGATTTATGGAGATTATTTGGATATGATAGAGATCAGGGTATTAATGCATTAAGCAAGATGATTATTCAAGTCGGTGTAAATTTAAGAGAGCTAGGGATTCCAGATGCTATAGCTGGTCCATATGCTAGAGGTGATGTAGGTACTGTAAAGAAACATTTAACAGAACTTTTAAATAGATCTCCTGAATTATTATCATTTTATTGTGAGATGGCTTTGATTGGCTTACCTTACGCTTTTGAAAAAGGAAATTTGTCTAGAAAGAAATTTGATGAAATTCAAGATTTGTTATTATCATTTAAATTTAAAGGAGATTCCAAGTGAGATTAGGCATAAATCATATTTTTGAAATGTATCAAAAAGGCGAAAAGATATCAGCGATTACTGCGTATGATTATTCTTTTGGAAGTATCGTTGATTCTGTTGGTTTTCCGATCATATTGGTTGGGGATAGTTTAGGTCAAGTTTGCCTTGGATATGATTCGACAGTGCCTGTAACAATGTCGGATATGTTAATGCACGTGAAATCTGTTGTTAGGGGGTCAAAAAAATCTTTTATTGTTGCAGATATGCCTTTTATGAGTTATCAACCAGATCCCTCAACTGCAATTGTAAATGCAGGTAGATTAATTCAAGAAGGAGGAGCGCAATCTGTGAAATTGGAAGGTGGGACAAAAATAGCGCATATAGTTTCTAGGATTGTTGAATGTGGTATTCCAGTAATGGGGCATATTGGTCTTACTCCACAATCTGTAAATCAATTGGGAGGTTATCAAGTACAAGGTAAAGATAAAAAAGAAAAACTTATTGAAGATGCAAAAGCTATAGAAAATGCAGGCGCTTATTCTATAGTTTTAGAATTAATTGAATCTGATTTGGCAAAGGAAATTACTCAGGAAATATCTATTCCTACTATTGGAATAGGTTCAGGTCCTTACTGCTCTGGTCAAATACAGGTGATTCATGACGTCTTAGGCTTGTATGACGGAAAAACGTATAAACACACAAGGCAATATTTGGATTTAAAGCAGTCTGTTTTTGAAGCTTTGAAGCGATATTTTGATGATTCAAATTCAGGGGATTTTCCATCTTCAAAAGAAAGTTTTTAATTGTAGAAATTGTTATGAAGATTATTAGATCGGTTGCAGAGGCATATCAATTTAGACAGTCTAAAAGTATTGTTGGCTTAGTACCTACCATGGGTGCTATACATGCTGGACATCTTTCATTAATTAGGCAGGCTAAACACGATTGTGATATTGTGATTGTCACTATTTTTGCAAACCCTATGCAATTTTCAAATAGTGAAGATTTTGCATCATATCCAAATAGTATTGATCAAGATTTAGATCTGTTAAAAAAAGAAGAAGTTGATATTGTATTTTGTCCTTCCGTTTCTGAGATATATCCAGATGGATTTACAACATCTGTGGTAGTTGAAAAATTTTCAGATTTGTTTGAAGGAAAATCAAGGCCGGGGCATTTTAAGGGAGTAACTACTATAGTAACTAAATTGCTGAACATGTTTTTAGCAAGTAAAGTTTATTTTGGACAAAAAGATTTTCAACAAACTTTTTTAATAAAAAAAATAAATGTGGATCTAAATATTAATTCTGAAATTATTATTCTTCCAACTATACGTGAATTTGATGGATTGCCTGCAAGTAGTAGAAACATTTTATTGAGTAATAATGAACGAATTTCTGCAGGTGTTTTATATACAGCTTTGGAAAGAATTAAATATTTAACAACTTTCGATTCTAATTCAATTTATAAAGAGGTAAAAAATTGTATTGCTAAAGAAAAGTTAGTTGAATTAGATTACGTTAAAATTGTGGACCCGAATACTTTTTGTGAACTTTTAGAGGTTAATGGGGATACAATTATTTTAATAGCTATAAAAGTTGGTGATGTAAGGTTAATTGATAATCTCTTTATTAAGAAAGTTAATAACAGAATTGAAATTGATTATAGATTTGAAAGATATTGTTGAACAAAATCTATACCAACTAATTCACTGTATGCATTTTGTAGTTTTTTTGTGATTTTCCCAGGAATTTCTCCCTCACCTATGGTATTGCCGTTGAATGAGGATATTGGCACAATACAGAAACTTGTTGAAGTGACAAATGCTTCGTTTGCTGTATAAACATCGAAAAGATCTATATCGTCTTCTGAAAAATTTAATGATAATTTTCTTGCTAATTCTATGGTGACTTCTCTACTTATGCCTTCCAATATTCTTTGTTTTTTTGGTGTGATAAGTGTTCCTTTTTTTACTATGAACAGATTAGCACCCGGCCCTTCTGATAGATTGCCGTTAGTATCAAGAAGTATTGGTAAAGAGTCTGAATTGGTTGCTTTTGCTTCAAATTCGGCTTGAATTAAATTAATGTTGTTATGCACTTTTGCTCTAGGGCTTATTGATTCTGGAGGAATTCTTCTTGTTGAAGGTGTGATTATTGGAATTCCATGTTTGTAATATTTTGCTCTTTCTTTGAGTGGTAATGGGTAACATTCTATTATTGTAGTAAGATTAACTCCATCTCCTCTGCTAACTCTTTGAGAAACCCAAAAATCATCATTTGATTTAAGTAAATGCAAGTTTTGTTTTAAAACTTGCATTGTCAAATTTTCCCATTCATTTTTTGTGATATTTGGTTCAATTCGCATATATTTTAAAGAATTTAAAAATCGATCTAAATGTTCACTTATTCGAAATATTTTGCCACCAAAAGTCCTGGTAGTATCGTAGACGGCATCTCCAAACATGAAACCTCTATCTCTGAATGAGATTTTTGCTTGACTTTCTGGAAGGATTTTACCGTTTAAGTAAACAACTCGTTCTTGATTATTTGGCATTTTATTCTTCGATTATTTCAATTTTTGCAATTTTTTTACTGTAATTAGGATTGTTATTATTTTCTGAAAGTTTTTCAATAGTTTCCATCCCTGAGATCACTTTTCCAAATACTGTATGACATGAACTGTTGGGTTGATTACAATCTTTTTTTGATCCATCAGAATTATATCCGTCTAAGTGAGGTGTGGCTCTATATGTTATGAAGAATTGGGATCCATTTGTACCTTTAGAGTTTTTTCTTAACCCAGAGTTTGCCATTGAAACAATTCCAGGAGAATCATGCTTTAGATTAATGTGGAATTCATTATCGAATTCGTATCCTGGGTCACCTTTACCTGATCCCGTAGGGTCTCCAGTTTGCGCAACAAAACCGGGTATGATTCTATGAAAAATCATGTTGTTATAATATCCATCTCGCGATAAAAAAACAAAATTATTAACAGTTAAGGGTGTTTTGTCAGGGTATAATTCTATAGAAACTTTGTCCCCATTTTCCATGTGAATTATTGCAGAGTATTTATTTTCTACGTTTATGGACATTACGGGATATGAATCATATTGTTTCCCAAGATGTGTTAAATCGGGAGTAATAATTTGTGTGTTTATACCGTAATTCGTGAAATTAGTAGACAATTCAAATTTCGCGGTATTACTTTCTAAACCTTTCAAAAATGGCAAAGGTATTAGGCCTAGACTAATATTGCCTGACATAGATATTTGATTGAATTGATTTGTTTTTGAATCAATTAATATTTCAGTTTGAATGTTATTTAAAGATCCTGATTCTAGAGAATTTATAGATCCATTTAATTGATATTCACCGGAGTTGAGTAGGTTCACATTTGGTTTAGGTGAAAAATTTTTGAATTCAGGATTTAAATGATTGAGTAATTGTAAAATATTACCTGTGAATAAATTATCGTCTCGCAAAGGATAAAACTTATTATCACTAGGATCAGATATATAAGATTTATTGTTTGTATTAATTATTTTATGAGTGAAAGTAAATAATCCTAGTGGAACGAATATGTCAGCTTGATTTTCATTCTTATTATTGAATGTACCTGAAATTTCCATTGGTATTAAGATGTCAGAATTTTGGAAAGTAGTTTTTAGTTTGATTTCTATTTTATATTGAGCTGATTCTGTTTTGTTTAAATGTATTAAGGCATTTTTAATTATTTGATTTGGGTCCTTTTGTATAGAAGTAGGAGTAGGCGTAGGCGTGGGCGTGGGAGTGGGAACAGCAGTAGGAGAGGGAACAACAGTAGTGCTAGTTGTAGGAGTTATGTTTTGAGAGATTGTTTTTTGTGTAGGTGTATTTTGTGTTGAATTTTTAAAAGAGGGTTTTTCTTCTTGGGCAAATGATTTATTGGGTTTTTCGGATTTAAAACATCCAACGCAAATAAATAACAAGGTGATTGAAATTAAAAAAATTTTAGTTTCTTGAATGAATTTATACATATGACAAAATTTATATCCTTGAATTAATTGGCTATATGCGTTCTTACTATTATACTTAAACTTGTTGGATGAATAAATTATTTATTGGAAGTGTGAAAATTATGATTCGGGTTTATACGGATGGCTCATGTTTAAATAATCCTGGAGCAGGTGGATGGGCTGCTATTATTTTAGATAAAAAATCTAAAATGATTTTAAAAGGTGGAGAAAATAATACTACTAACAATCGAATGGAGTTGATGTCCGTGATTTCTGGTTTGGAATCCATTGCTGATGATGAAGATGTAACAATTTATTCTGATAGTAAATATGTTATTAATTCTGTAACTCTAGGATGGAAAAGAAAAGCAAATTTAGATTTATGGGAACTTTTAGATCAACAACTGATTAGCAAAAATGTAGAATGGCAATGGGTTAAAGGTCATTCTGGCGATAAATATAATGAAGAAGCTGATCAAATTGCTCAATCTGAAGCTGATAAAATACAAAATAATATTAATCAACCTTCTTATTCTCAGGAATCTCTCTTTAAAAAAGTGAAAATGACTCATTTGGATGATAACGGGGAGGCTTCAATGGTCAATGTTGCTTCAAAAGAAAAAACTATTCGAAAAGCTGAAGCTAAATGTACAGTTGTTGTAGGAGCTGAGGTTTTAAAATTAATTATTGATAATCAAATCAAAAAGGGAGATGTTTTTTCAACAGCTAATATTGCAGGTATTATGGCCGCAAAGAAAGCTTCAAATTTGATTCCACTTTGTCATACAATTTTACTTGATAAAGTGGGAATTAGTTTTGAAATTGATCAAATTCATCATCAAGTTCATGTAACATCAGTAGTTGAATCAAGTGAAAGAACAGGTGTGGAGATTGAAGCATTGGTTGCTGCTAGCGTAGCAGGTATAACAATTTATGATATGTGCAAAAGTGTAGATAAAAAAATACACATTGATAATCTGCATTTAGTGAAAAAGACTGGTGGGAAAAGCGGTGATTTTGATATTGAAAAGACAGGTTGATTATTACTAAACAAAATGTTGACAAAATAATATTTGGATTAGGAAATCCTGGATTAGATTATGCTGAAAGTCGGCATAATTTAGGTTTTAAATTTATTGATTTAATTTCAAAAAAATATTCGATACTTTTGAACGATAAAGGTCGAATAGTATCTTCAGGTGAAGGTGATATCAAATCGAATAGGATCCTTCTTGTTAAGCCTCAAACTTATGTGAATAATTCTGGGATTGCTATGAAACGAATTTTGGATTTATATTGTTTGAATATTTCTGAATTAATTGTAGTATATGATGACATGGATTTATCTCCTGGCAAGATTAGATTTAGAGCGCAAGGAAGTTCTGGGGGACATAATGGGATTAAGTCAATAATTGATTCTTGTAAAACTGATAAATTTGATCGATTAAGACTTGGTATAGGTAGACCTGGAAAAGGAAACGATATTGATTATGTTTTAGGAGAACCTGAAGGACAAGATTTATGTGAAATCAATTCTTCCTTAGAATATGCTGTAGAAGCATTAGAGTTTTATTTGGATAATGAGATTTTAGTAACAATGGATAGATATAATTAATTACTTAATGATGGGGTAAATAAATGAGTTTAGACTTTGAGCAGGTTAGGAAAATTTCCAAGTTATCTAGAATCAAAATGACTGATGACCAGATCAATAAAATGAGATTTGAATTGGAGAAAATTTTCAATCATATTGATGTGATTAAGAATGCTGACACAGAAAAAGTTGAACCTACGGGCCATTCTGTGGATTTGGATTCAGTTTTTAGGAATGATGTAGTTGAGAATTCAACATCTGTCAAAGATGTATTAAGAAATGCACCAGATACAGAAGATGATTTTTTTTCAGTTAGAAAAATCATATGATTAATTAGGAATAAAATTGTTTAAAGACGAATTTAAAAACTTAACTATTCATCAAGCTAGAGAACTACTTGATTCAAAGGAAATATCTTCTAAAGAATTAACAACTGTTTTTCTTGAAAGAATTGAAAGTGTTGATCAATTAACTAATTCTTATATATCTGTTACTGGAGAATTTGCTTTAGAGCAAGCAGGTTTTGCTGATGAAAAAATTAAAAATGGCAATCAGTCATTTTTGACGGGTATTCCTATGCAGTTAAAAGACAATATGTCTACTAAGGGAATTAAAACAACATGTGCGTCAAAAATGTTGGAAAATTATATTCCATCATATAATTGTACAGTTGCTCAAAGATTGTTTTCTGAAGGTGCGATTTTATTAGGAAAAGGAAATCTTGATGAATTTGCTATGGGTTCTTCAACAGAGAATTCATATTTTCATTCTACTGCTAATCCTTGGGATTTAGAAAAAGTTCCTGGTGGATCTAGTGGAGGTCCAGCCGCAGCAGTTTCAGCAGATGAATGTTTATTTTCTCTAGGATCTGATACAGGAGGATCCATTAGGCAGCCAGCATCTTTTTGCGGAGTAGTAGGAATGAAGCCTACTTATGGCCTGGTGAGTAGATTTGGACTTATAGCATTTGCTAGTTCTTTAGATCAGATAGGCCCTATAACCAAAGATGTTCAAGATTGTGCAATTGTTTTGGAATCTATTTCCGGTTACGATTCCAAGGATTCTACGTCTATAAAAAATACCCATCAGGATTATGTTGCCAATTTGAAAACAGATATTTCTGGAATGAAATTAGGTATTCCTAAAGAATATTTTCCAGAAGGAATGGATGAATCAGTAAAAAAATTAGTTTATCAAGCTATTGAAGAATTTAAAAAATTAGGTGTGGAGATTCAAGAGGTTTCTTTACCACATACAGATTATGCATTGGCGGTATATTATATAATTGCCCCTTCAGAGGCAGCTGCTAATTTAGCAAGATATGATGGTGTGAAATTTGGATTTTCATCTAAGGGAAATTTGGAAGATATTTTTGATGATATTGAAACTACTAGAGAAGGTGGTTTTGGGCAAGAAGTTCAACGTAGAATCATGATGGGGACATATGCTTTGTCTGCAGGATATTATGACGCATATTATCTTAAAGCACAAAAAATAAGGACAATAATTCGTAATGAATTTAACCAGGTTTTTAAAGATGTGGATGCTTTAATTACGCCAACTGCACCTACAGTAGCTTTTAATTTGGGCGATGTTATTGATCCTTTGCAAATGTATCTGAATGATGTTTTTACTCAACCTGCAAATATTGCTGGTCTTCCGAGTATATCGATTCCTTGTGGAATTTCTGAAGGTTTACCTGTTGGGCTTCAATTAATGGCTGCTCCTTTGAATGATAGTAATGTATTAAAGCTAGCTTATGCGTATGAACAATCTACAGGTTGGCATGATTTAAAGTCTCCAATAGCTAAGGGGATTTAATGAGGGATCATTTGTTGTTAAAAGAATATCAGGATTCCGAGTTACAACTAAAATATTTTAATAAATTTGGATATGCATTTTTCAAGAATGTTTTAAGTAATAAAGAAGTTTTAGAACTTCGAAATGCAATGGATAGATTGACTCCTATCAAAGAGAGCTTTGATAGAGATGGCATTCATCCTGATGGTAAATTTTTTGAAAAACATATTAAATGTGTTTTTAACAGAGATCCTATTTTTTTAGCGTATGTTGATCGGGAAAAGATTATAGATTTTGTTGCTTCTGTAGTAGGCCATAATGTACATGCAGGATCTAAAATATCAGAGTATGAAAATTTCCATATAATAGGTATGACGGCTTGGATTACAGGGCCGGGCCGTAAAGATCAACAACTTCATTGTGATTGGTTGCCATTTCCGTTGCCAGAAGATGTGATTAAAGATGCTAGAGTGAATGTGCCTTTGTTAGTTACAACTGTACATTATTATTTAGATGATTTGTTTGAAGATTTAGGCCCAACAAAATTTGTTCCAGGTTCACATCTTGCAGGAAGATTACCTAATGGAGATACTGATTGGAATGGGCAAGGCGAACAAAGTGTTTTATGCAATGCTGGAGATGTTCTTGTTTTCAGGAGTGATGTTTGGCATCGTGGAACTGCTAATAAAAGTAATCAAAATAGATATCTATTACAGGTTCATTATGCTAACAGAATGATTGCGCAAAAATTTCCACCTTATTTGAATAAATTTCAATTTAATGAATCAATTCTTGAACAAGCATCATTAAGGCAAAGAAGGCTTCTTGGGGATCATCCCAACGCAGCTTATGATTAATACTTTATAATCATTTCGTGATGTTGGCTATTTTTTCATTGCATACTTAAAAGTATTGTTTTAGAATTCCGTTTAACAGTTGGACATTTGGAAATTTATTTTAATTTTGGGAGTAAAAATGGTTGATAAAAACAAAATTTCGGTAGGATATATCACTACGCCTCATCCCCATGGACCAATGCATATTAAGACTTTGGATGTGCTTGATGAAGTTGATCAAATATATCTCTGTGGGTTAGAAAATGAGGATTTGGAATCTATGGCTAGTTTGTCTAGTAAAGTTGTTTCTAAGACAACTGATTTGTCGGAAATTCTTTCTAATAAAAACGTAGACGCTTTGTTGGTATGTGTGAGACCAGATATTTGTCCTGGAGTTTTGGATGCTGCTTTGGATGCTGGTAAAGGTGCTTTATTTGAAAAACCTGGTGCTTTAACATCTAAGGATTTAAAACCAATTGCAAAGAAAGCCAAGGAACTTGGAATTACTATGGGAACAATGTTTCAGAATAGATTTGGGCCTTCTATGCAAGATATAAAAAGGATTGTAGATGGTGGGGCTTTAGGTGATTTGATGACTGTTGAAGCCAGAATGGTTACTTCTCAAGTAAGGTATAGAGACCCTGAAATGTGGATTTTTAAAAAGGATATGGCTGGAACTGGGATACTTGGATGGTTAGCTTGCCATTACATCGATTTATTATGTCACTTAATTGATTCAAAAATCAAAACTGTTTCAGCGATTGTTGCAAATAGAAATCCTGAAAAAATTGAAGTAGAAGATACTGCTGGTTTAGTAGTGAAATTTGAAAACGGCGTTCTAGGGACAATTAATTGTGGTTATCATTTACCTTCCAGTAGCGCGGGATATTCGTCTGCAGCCTATGACACTTTTATAGGCATAAGGGGGGCAGATGGATATGTAAGGCTTGAGCCATCTGAAGGAGAAGGATATTCTTTGATGAGCATATCTCCTGATTGGGAAAGTGGTGGATTACGTCAAGTTGATTTTAATAATATGCCTCATTCTGAAGCATATGGTGATGTTGGGGGTAGAAATTTTGTTTCTGATTTTATTTCTGCTGCAATTGAAAAACGTCCAGCAAAAGTAACTATTGATGATGCAGTACATGTTTTAGAGGTTATTGATGCTGCGATTGAATCTTCTAACACAGGTAGAACTATTGATTTGTAAAGATTTTTATAGGAGTAAATGTTATGCCTAAAGGTAAAAGATTAGTTTCGGTTTATCAAGGACCTGATGTTAATAGAACTATTGAAATAGAAGATTTTGAAACTTCAGAAATAGGTGACAGCCAGGTTTTAGTTAGAGTTTCTAAAAGTCAAGTCAGTGCAGGTAGTGAAAAAGGTTATGTAACAGGAATGCATAGTTTGCCAGTTACAGATGCAGATATGAGGAGATTACCAGGATATACAACAGTAGGACATGTACTTGAATCAGGAAAATCTATGTCTGCTTTTAAGACAGGTGATCGTGTTTTGACTTATGGAAATCATGCTTCACATTGGGTAACAGAATTTGATTCAAATCCAAGTGATCCTATAAAAATTCAACATATTGATTTTGATATTACAGATGAACAAGCTGCGATGGCTCGACTTGGGGATGTTGCCTTACATTGTATTAGAAGAGGTGAATTACAGATAGATGAAAAAGTAGCAGTTTTTGGCGTTGGTGTCGTGGGTCAATTATTAGTATCTTTTGCAAGAATTTCTGGAGCTTATCCTGTAATTGCTGTAGATATGGATGATGATAGGTTAGAATTAGCACGTCAAAGTGGTGCTACGCATACAGTTAATGCAGGAAAAGAGAATGCTGCTGCTGCTATTCAGGAAATCACTAATGGCGGAGCTCAATGTGTATTTCATTCTAATCGAAATCCTAATGTTTTAGTAGACTGTATGGAAGCTGCTGCAATGAGAGGAAAAGTTTGTCTTGTTGGCAGTCCTCCAGGAAAGGCAGAAATTGGACTCCAGGTAGATTTGCTTAGGAGAGAATTAGATATTAGAGGATCTTATGGAACAATTGATTATTCACATAGAAATTATGCTTGGACTCAAAGGCGAGATAGAGTAGCAATTTGGCGAATGATCGAATCTGGAGATTTAAAAGTAGATCATTTAATTAGTCATGTTGTAAAGCCTGAAATGGCAAACGATTTATATCAAAAAATTGGTGAAGGAACTAGTGGTTGGATGGGAATATTTTTTGACTGGACTGAATAATTAATTACTTATATCTACAGCATTATTCCAAATCCATCCGATTTCTCCTGTTTCATTAATTTTGATTTTCATTAGACCGACATGAAAATTTCTCGGCGCCCCGTTTTCCATTTCTATATAGGTGTAAAAACACGTGGCATCTTCAATGAAAGTGACTAGAGTACCTATATCTATATTGGTGCCGTTAATTTCCTTAATAAAGCAGTGTTCGATTTTTCCTTTGCCTTGCCGTACTAATCTTTTATATTCAAACGCTGGCCAAAACATCAAAGGTAGCTCGACTCTTGGGCCTTTACCACCCCCATCGCCATATTGTTCAACTTCTAATGAAGGAGTGATAATAGTGCCCGATGTTGATGAGTTTGAATGATTTTCAGAAGAGGAACAATTCATAACAAATAAAGTTATTGGAATTAGAATTACTACTTGAATTAAAGTTTTCATATATATTTAATTATTTGTTATTTTGTTGTGGATTTGTGAATGATACAGGCAATAATGTAATAAAAGCAAATAAAGAAACAATGCTTGCAAACCAAAATGCTGATTGTATATTTGAGCTTTGAACAAAAAATCCTGCTAAAATTGGTGCTATTAACGTAAAGGGCTGACTGAATAGACCCATTATACCCATTGAACTAGACTGGATATTTTTGTTTGCTAGATCCATAATTGCAGAAGTTGCAACATTGGAAACTGCATAAAAAAATAAACCTATTGATGAAATTACTATTCCAAGTTGAATTGAGTTTTTAGAAATAATTAGCCCTAAATACAATATTGATAACAATCCATAGCTAGGGGCTAGAACCATTTTCCTTCCATATTTGTCTGATGCGATACCCATTATTGGTTGGGAAATCATTCCTAGAACATATAGTAATGTTAGATAGACACCTAGAACAAATGATGAATATCCTAAAGTTTCACTTATATAAATGGGAAGAAATGTTTGAATTACTAGTCTACCCATAAGTATGAAAGAATAAGAAGCCATAATACTTATGGTTTGAATATTTGAAGCAAGTTTTTTTATATCTGAAATGTAATTTTTGAATTGTTTTTTTTCATTTTCCCATCGATAAGCTTTCATCACACCTAAAGAAATAATTATTCCAGTGATAATTGATGCAGGCAGGTGTAATACCATAATGTTTTTCCAAGAGAATTGAAGGAATAATGCACCTACAATGATGGGGCCCAAAGAGTCTCCAATGCTTGCACCTACTCCATGGATTGATAGAGCAGTCCCACGGTTTTTCGGGTATGTAATTGAAAGTGCTCCAATTCCAGCAGGATGCCATAATGCTGTGCCAGAACCTATAACTGCAGAAGCTAAAATTGCGATACTATACGTTTTTGTAATTCCCAGCAAAAAATATCCACTTCCGAATGCCATTATAGCGCTGAATAAAATTAATGATGTGTGACGCCTGTACGAGTCTGCAACAAATCCGGAAGGAAGATTTAAGCCTGTCATTGCAGATTGTCTAATTGATGATAAAATTCCAATTTGGACATCTGAAAGAAGCAAACTGGATTTAACGAATGGAAGTAATAAAGAAAATAAGCCTTGATACCAATGCACAATAGTGTGGCCAAAACTCAGGATGATTAGCAGCATTTTTTTTGATAAAAATGATTCTTCAGTTTCTTTTGTTGGGTCAGATTTCATATAGTATGAATTTTTTTAATTTCAGGGCTATTTTTGGATATTTTTTAATCGGTCTAATATTTCGAACCATTTAGGTGGTCTCTTATTACTTTCTTTTGAAACATGCCATACTTGATGTCTTTGGCACCAATATGAAACTAACTTTTCTTTTATCAATGGATCTTTGTTAAATTCATATATAAATTTTTCGACCATTTTTTTTGTTTTGAATCGTTTTTTTTCTTCGCAACCCATGATCGATTAATATTACATCTTTAGTGTGAATAAATATATGTCTTTAAGGTAGAGTAAAATGTATTAATTAAAAACGGTTGTGTATTTCGGAAACAATTCAATTATTTAGTTATGGAGGATGATTTTTTGAATAACGATGCGGTGATTTTGGTATTATTATCTGCGTTAGCGCACTCTACTTGGAATTTTTTAGTTAAACGTTCTAAATATCCTGTTTTTTCATCTATAGCATTAAGTTTTTTTTCTTTGGCATTAAATATAGCTATTTCTTTTTTCTTTGGTGTGGTTGAAAGTATAGATTCAAATGTATGGCCTTACTTGATTTCAACTTTTGTGATTCATGCTACATATTTTGTTTTATTAGGTAAAGCATACCGAGATAGTGATCTTTCTTCAGCATATCCTATTGCAAGGGGTATAGGGTTAGCAGGCATACCAATTTTAGCAAGTATTTTTACTGATGATATTATTTCAATTCTGGGCTTATTAGGAATATTATTTATATTTTTTGGAGTGATGTTGGTTAGTGTTTTTGATCAACATCATATAAAACAGATTTTTTCACGCAAATATGTATCTGGGGTAAATATTTCAAGAGGGCTAATGTTTTCTATAGGTACTGGTTTAATCATTTCAACATATTCAATCATTGATAGTGTTGCAGTTTCTTTAATCCACCCTATTTTGTATATGAATTTTGTGTTTGGTGGTGGGTTGCTGAGTTTGATATTCCTTATTTGGAGTAAAGAATATAGGTTGCAAGATTTTAAAATAGCTATCTATTCAGGATGGAAATTATTGTTCATTTGTGGAATTTGTAGTTGTTTAGCATATCTTTTAGTATTGGAAGCATATACACTGAGTCAAGTAAGCTATGTAGGACCTTTTAGAGAAATTGGAGTCGTTTTTGGAGTTTTATTAGCTTATATTGCATTAAAAGAAAAAATTAGTTTTATCAAAATTATAGGTATTATAAATATAATGATCGGTGCTGTAATTATTTCAGTATCTTAACTAATGGAGGATTAATCATTATGAAGTTATTTCTTTTTTTTGTTTTTAGTTTATGTATTGGACTAAGTTTTGCATGCTCTACAAGTGAGTCGTCAACAGAAAGTCAATTTGGAATCACAAAGAAAGCTACCATTATAGTTAATCCAACTAGTCGTTTGCAAAATCAAGATAGAGGTGGTTCATCTAGGAATAAAGCTTTAGATCGGGAAGTTGAGTTGCCAATGCAAATATGGCAATCATTTGAATATCAAATGATTAAATTTCGAGGTGTAGGTGGAGGTGGCGGAACTCAAAAAGATGAATTTTGTGTTGTACAGGGGGAATCATCTCCATTGGCTATAGGACTTTCAGTTACAGTTTTGGAAGAAGCAAGGTGTTTTTTTTCACAGTATCAGGAAGATGGATTACCTAAGAGATATTCTGTAAGCTTAACAAAAATCAGAGTGGACGATACAGGTCAAGAGGGTTGGACTTGGAGTAAGGCAATTAAACTAACTGAATGATTGTTTTTATATGAATAAGATTTTATGATTCAATTGAGTAAAGAAGATAAAATTTCAAAAAACGGAATGGTAGTTACTCATCATAAAGAAGCTACAAATATTGGTGTGGACGTTTTAAAATCTGGTGGTAATGCAATAGACGCTGCTATTGCTTCATGTTTAGCAGTAGGGGTTGTGCAACCTGCATCTTCTGGAATTGGAGGAGGAGGATATCTAGTTTATGAAATGTCTGGGAAAGGCGGAGTTATTGGTTTTCCCATGCGTGGTTCTAGTTTTACTAATGCAGATTCATATAAGTTGGTTGATCAAGAAGGTGGTGTAGGTGGTTTTCAATGGCATGGTGTGGAGAATAACGATAATCTTGAAGGTTATAAATCGATTGCTATTCCAGGTGCTATCTCTGGTTTGTTTTTATCTCATAAGATGTTTGGAACTATTCCAATTAAAGATCTAATGGCACCTGCTATTAAACTTGCTAGAGAAGGATTTGATCCAGGTTGGTATGATTTGTATTCTATAGGGTTGTATTCAGGAAAATTTACCAGATACAGTGAATTAGCTAGAGTATTTTTGCCATCAGGAGAAATGCCTAAGAACGGAACTTTATTCAAGCAATCTGATCTTGCTGATGCTTTAGAACATATTAGTATTGAAGGTGAAGCTGAGTTTTATAAGGGAGATATTGCGAAATCGATCACTAGTGAAATTAAAAACAATGATGGATTTGTCAATTTTAAAGACATGTCAAATTATAGACCATTTCATTGGAATAAAGGCTTGCAGATAAAATACTTTGATAGTGTGGTGCGTGTTCCTCCTTTTGCTAGTGGAGGTATTACTACAGCGATGACTTTGAAATTTTATGAGACATTGAAAAAATCAGAATCTTTTGAAAAATTGTATTCATATATATTAGCAGCAAAAATGGCGTATTCTGATAGATTTGAATACCTTGGAGATCCCGATTTTGTCGATGTTCCGTGGGATGGTATGGTATCGGATCAATATGCTTTTGATCGTACTAAATCCTTTGATGTAAAGAGTGAAAGTTATAAATCTAGGGATCCATGGCAATATGATGAAAAGCAAAAACGTATTTCTATTCCTGGTAGTTATCCCTCTTTTGATTCAGGTACGACTCATTTATGTGTTTATGATCAATTTGGTAATGCTGTATCTTTGACCAATACCCTAATGGGAGGTTTTGGTTCTGGTATTATACCTAAAGATACCGGTATTATTATGAATAATGGAATGATGTGGTTTGACCCTTTGAAAGGAAGGGTGAATTCTGTAATGCCTGGTAAGTTTCCATTGAACAATATGAGTCCTGGCTTAGTTTTAGATAAAGAAGGTGTTAAATTAGCATTAGGTGCAGCTGGAGGTCGTAAAATAACTAATTGTGTAAGCCAGCTAATAATTCAATTGCTTGAATCTGATGTTAATGCACAAGATGCTGTTGATTCTCCAAGAGTAGATTGTAGTAATCCTATTACTTTAGTCGATGATAGATTTGAAAAATCAGTTTTGGGTAAATTAAGTGAATTTGGTAATGGATTTAATGTTTCAGATGGTGTCTTTTCAAATAATTTTTCAACTCCTTCTGTGATAAAGAGAATGAATAATGGAGATTTATCTGGAGGCGTTCATTCTTTTGGCAATGGTTCTGCAAAGGGGATTTAGTATTATCAGTAATCTTCAATACTTGTTGGCAGATATACGTTTGGAGTTTTACGTTTTTTTGCCAAGGCAATTTGTTTTGAACGTTCTCTTGATTTCGCCTTCTTATCTTCTGTAGCATTGTCATAACAATATGGGCAAGATACATCTTTTTCAAATTTCGTTGATTTTTGGTCTTTTTTTGAAATAGGTTTGTTACAGCCATGACATAGATCATAGTTACCTTTTTCTAATTGAGCAGTCACAGTAACTCGTTTATCAAACACGA
The DNA here is from genome assembly GCA_009392295.1 of SAR202 cluster bacterium. Classification (GTDB taxonomy): domain Bacteria; phylum Chloroflexota; class Dehalococcoidia; order Lucifugimonadales. The sequence goes on along the minus strand of VFGW01000010.1, from coordinate 12,978 downwards.
AGCATTCACCATTCCAAAGAGATTCTATTTCTGGAGTAACTTCTATGTATTTTAATATCCCCCCTTCCAATTGGAAAATATTTTTAAATCCAATTTCTTTCATATAATAAGATGCTTTTTCGCAACGTATTCCTCCAGTGCAAAACATTGCTATTTTTTTATTTTTGTTTTGATTTAATTTTTCAGAAATGAATTTTTTGAAATCAACAAACGATTCAGTATTTGGCGATATCGCATTTTTGAAAGTGCCGATTTTAGTTTCATAATCATTTCTAACATCTATAATTATTACATCAGGATCATTAATGATTTTATTCCAGTTTTTTGGGGAAACATATTTAGCTTTTTCCTGTTCAGGATTTATTGGTTCATTTAAAAATGTGACAATTTCTTTTTTAATTTTAATTTTATTTCTATAAAATGGCATTTTAGAAGTTTTGGAGTATTTAATATTTAAGTTTTCAAATTTAAGTTTTTCCATATAATTAACAAATTCATTGATTGAATCTGGTAAACCTGCAATTGTTCCATTAATGCCTTCAGGAGCAAGAATTATTGATCCTAAAATTTTCTTATTTTTGCAAAAATCTTTTAATAAATTGGAAAATTCATTTAAATTATTCAAAGTTTTGAATTCATAAAATGTAGCTATTTTGAAGTAAAGACTCAATTGGAATTCCTTTTCTGCGTCTTGATAAATTGTATTTTACAATGTTTTTACTAGTCTGAAACCAATTGATGGTTGTTTATCTGTGGATAATCTAGCACTTCTAGAATCTGATCTTGTTGATCCAGGGAAATATCTGAAGTATCCACCTCGTACTACTCGGGCAGATATTTTTTTTGTGTCAGAATTTAATAATTTTTTTCCGTCAAGGTTATCGTTGAAATTTTTTGTGCTATATAGATCTTGGCACCATTCAAAAATATTTCCAAGCATGTCATGGACTCCCCAAGCGTTAGGTGGCTTTAATCCTAATTTTGTTGGAGTTTGATTTCCAATAGTAGAATTGCTGTCAATATACCATGCAAATTTTGGGATTTCATTTCGATTATCTCCAAATGACCAGATAGATTTTGAGTTTGCTCTACATGTATATTCCCATTCTTTTTCTGTTGGTAATCTAAATTGATGTTTTGGAGATAAAGAATTTAAAGTTTTTATAAATTCTTGTGTGTCATTCCATGAAATATTTACCATTGGGGTGTTTAATTTGGGTTTATTTTGGTTTAATTTGTCCTTTAAGGTATTGATACCCATTATATGTATCCATTGAGCTTGAGTTATAGGAAATCTGCCGATACTAAACTTTCCAATTTTTTTGTCAGTGTTTGTTTGAGGTTGATGTTTTGAGGGATCAATTTTTATCCAATTGATTTTTTCTTTTTGCCAATTTTCATCTTCTATCAAATCAGGGTGGGTTGATTTTTCAGAAGGTATAATTTGAGTAATCTCATGAGATAAATTTTCCGTAACTAGTTCATAAATTGTTTTATGAAGTTCTTGGCCTTTTTCCCAGTTGTTAAATGCTTTAATCAACCCTGCTTCTCCCGGGTTAGCTATGAATTTACAGATGTTTTTGCATTTAGGGCATAAAAACTTAATTTCCATGTATCCTTTTTCTGGGGTATTAGCTCCTTGGCTAAGCATTCTTATATCACATTGATTACATATAAATTGCATTTCTGCCCTCCTGAAATTTAATTTATATTGGATCTACTTCTACGACGCAATTTTGTTTTAACTTGATATTTTGAAGGATAAGGTGAGGAGTTTTGCCTCTGATGTAAATTTGAAATTTATATAGATCTTGATATTTTGCAGGATATGCTGGTGTAGGCTGATTAATTTCTATGTTTTTTATATTCAGTATATTTTTAATATTGATTAATTCAGTAAATGTTTTATTAGCTTCATTTAAAGATAATTGTTCATTTTTATTTGAGTAAGTTAATTTGATGATTTTTGAATATGGAGGTAGATTTTGTGTTTTTCGAAATATAATTTCTTTTTGAAAAAAATCAGGATAGTTTTGAGATGTTCCAGTCAGGATAGGATAAAAATTGGGCCTATATGTTTGAATAATAATTTTAGATTCCGATGCTATTTTAGACAAATTATAAATTCTTTGAAAAATTTTTTCTGCAGATCTGAAGTTTGATGATTGGAGGCCTGTTTCTCCAATAATCATACCTATTAAAGTTACATTTGGGAATACAAAACCTTTAGAGATCATATCTGTACCGATTAGGAATTGTGCATTTCCGTTTTGAAATGATTCTAAAATTTTAATTTTTTGTTTTTGGTTTGAAATAGAATCTTTATCTAATCTAAGGATTTTTGTTTTTGGAAATTTTGATTGGATTATTTCGCAAAGTTGTTTTGTACCTAAGCCTCTATATAATAGGCTTTTATTTGAGCAATTAGGGCATATACTAGTAGGTTTTTGTTTTTTGCCACAATAATGACATAATAAGATTTTAACATCATTATGATAATTTATTGTTGTGTTACATTTATTGCAAGTTAAAATAAATCTGCATTTTTCGCAAAATATATGAGAATAAGAACCTCTTTGATTTAGAAATAGCATTCCCTGTGTTTTGTTATTTATACAAGATGTAATGTTTTTAAGTAATTCTTTGCTTATCGGAGATCTATTTCCTTCTTTAAGTTCTTCATTAAGATCTATTAGATGATATCTGTTTTTTTGCTCTTTTTTGTTATTAGATTTGGCATCTAATAAGGTGTACTTTTTGAAATTACTTTTTAGAAATGATTCAATAGAAGGTGTTGAACTTGATAATACTAGTGTGAAATTATTAGACTCTGATAATTTTTCAGCAATTTTTCTTGTGTCAAATTTAGGGTTAGAGTCAATGTTCTTGTAGGAGTCTTCATGTTCATCATCTAATATGATTAATCCTATTAGATGTAGAGGTATGAAAATACTGTTTTGAGTTCCAATGATAATTTTATGAAGACCTTGTCTTATTTCCCACCATAAATAATTTCGTTTGGTTTGAGAGATATTGCTATGAAATAATACTGTTTCTTTTGGAAAATATTCATTTATTTGTTTGAATAATTCATTTGCGATACTGATTTCTGGGGCCAAAACTAATACAGATTTTTCTTTATTGATGCAATTTCTTATTGCTTCGATATAAATTTGAATTTTACTACTTGGTAAATTGTATTTTAAAAGGAATATTTTTTTATTTTCAGCATTTGATTTAATTGAACTGTTAATTATTTTAGATATGTTTTTTTCATTTTCTTTCAGTTTGATTATGTCTTCGGGATATTTAGTATTAATAATTTTTTTTGAAAGAGTTGTCGAATATTTTGTTAAAATATTTTTTTTGATCAAACTGTTTAATGCTGAATAGCCGAAATGCTTACTTAATGATGTATATGTTTTTCCTCCAGGAGAATTTACCATATATTCCAAGAGATTTTTTTGCTTATGAGAATTTTTCCGTAAATATTCAGATCTTTTTTGGGGTTGGAATTCTTTGGAGAATTTAATCAGTGTAATTTTTTTTTGATTATTCAGTGGGGCAAATTTTTCTTTCATTAAAATTAGTTCTTTTTTAATTAAATTCTCTAATATATTACGAGCAGACTTTCCATATTTATTTTCAATATTTTTTTGAGTTATTCCTGGTGTGTTGAATATTTGTTTAAATATAGTTTTTTCTAAATCCGAGTTAAATTTTGCGGAAAAATTTTGGGGAGCAAAATATAATTTTTGATGATTTATATTTTGATTAGCTGGAAACATTAGCTGGGCGGCTTTAAAAATAGATGAATGATAATACTCACTTATCCATTTTGATAACTTTAATTGTTTTAGAGTTAATTTTGGGAAACCTTCAACTACTTGAAGGATATTTTTTATTTGATGGAGATTTGTTTTTGGAATTTGATGTTTAGATTTAAGTTCAAATATTACTCCAAATAAATTTCTGTTTTTGAATTCTACTTTAACTAAATCACCTCTACTAACGGTGATATTGTTCGGGATATAGTAGGTGAAAAGTTGAGTTTGAGGCGTGAAGCAATCTACTGCTACATCAGCATATTTTAACTTACTATGGATTGACATCTTTTCCACCTAAAACTTTGAATGCTTTTTAAATCCTAGCATAACAGTCAAATTGTTTAGGGAAGAATTATATATTAATCCTCAATAAAATTAATAATGGAAACTAGTAACATTAAAGCAACTAGTTTCCATTATTAGGAATAAGAGCTAAATTTGAAGGTTATTTTGTGGTAGAAGTTTGATTTTTATACCTAGAAATTCTTCTTAGAAATGGTGGCAAATCAATGTCACTGAATTTCAATTGTTTTTCTTGTTCACTTACTTCATCAGCTGTTTCAAGTAGTTCCTGTAAGTCATTATCATAGTCATCACTAATAGGATTTCCTGCTGCAGCAAATCCTGTTGCAATAACAGTTAATTTTATTTCATTTTCCATTCTAGGATCAGTTGTCATTCCAAATATGATATTACAGTTAGGGTCGACAACCTCTTGTAGAACTTCTGCAGCTTCGTGGAGCTCTGAAAGTTTTAAGTCGCTACCACCTGTAATGTTGAAAAGCACACCTGTAGCTCCATCAATTGAAACTTCTAATAAAGGATTTGAAATTGCTTGATGAGCGGCATCTCTTGAACGATTTTCGCCTACACCATAACCAATTGACATCCAAGCAGGTCCAGCATCTTTCATGATAGCCTGAACATCAGCAAAATCTAAGTTTATTTCACCAGGAACAGTTATTAATTCAGCTATAGATTGGACTCCAAGACGAAGTACGTCATCAGCCATTTTGAAAGCGTTAGAGGTTGTCATTTCTTCTTTGCAAACTACTTGTAATCTATCATTAGGAATGATTAGAAGTGTATCAACGTTTTTTGCTAATTTTTGAATACCTTCTTCAGCATTTTTCATTCTTCTTGATCCTTCGAACGAAAATGGAGTTGTGACTACCCCTACTGTTAATGCACCAGTATTTTTTACCACTTCTGCAATTACAGGAGCTGCTCCTGTACCAGTACCACCACCCATTCCGGCGGCAACAAATACCATGTCACATTCACTGAAAGTTTCAGCAAGTTCTTCTTTACTTTCTTCAGCAGCTTTCATGCCGATTTCAGGATTTCCTCCAACACCTTTACCTTCTGTTAGAATGTCTCCAATACTTGTACGCATTTGGACATCAGAAGTTATGAGTGCTTGAGTATCTGTATTAACTACATGATATTCAATTCCTGGAATTCTTTCTTTATACATCCTTGAAACTGCATTAGATCCTCCTCCACCTACTCCCACTACTTTAATTTTTGCTTGTTTATTAGGCTCTGGATTGTTAATTACCATTATCTCTTACTCCCTTTTAATAATTGATAAATTTGAATTTAAGGCAACAATTTGCTAAAAATATTTTTTGACAATTGTAAGTTTTGATTTTCTAGGTGATTATAATTTACGTGATCAGATGTTAAATTTTTATTTGCTAAACATAATGTACCAATTAAAGTTGAGTACTTTTTATCATTCAACATATCTTTAAATTTTCGGCTTGATATATTAGGTTGGCCGATTCGTACTGGTGAACAGAAATTCTTTGATAATAGATTAGTTAATCCTGGTAAATTCGCACCCCCGCCAGTCAAAATGAATTGAACATCATTGTTTTCTTCATATATCTTTTCTAAAGAAACTCGAATTAGTTGGGATAATTCCATTGCTCTTTCTCTAGTAAGTAAAATTATGTCTCGAATATCAATTACGATTGGATCTCCAGTTTCTTCATTGGTTGAATTGACAGTGTCAGAGTTAGTAATATCCCATTGAGCAGAGCCATATTTCAGTTTTAATTCTTCTGCATTTTTTATTGATATACCTGTAACAAAAGATATGTCTTTACTGAAATTCATACCTCCAACAGGAAGAGTTTTTACGAACTCTAAATCTCCATAATTGTAAACACCTATGTCTGTGACGCCTGCACCTATATCAATTACAATTGTTTGACCGGATTTTTCAGATTCAAGTAAATTTGCTTCTCCACTAGCAGATATGCTGGATACAAAATCTAGGGTTTTTATTCCTGCATCTTTAATAGATCCTTCTAGTTTATTTGTGATTTTTACTTCACCAGTAATAACTTTGTTAACAGATTCCATATTGCTGCGATGCATTCCAGTAGGATTTTTGATTTCAAAGGAATTGTCAATTTTATATTTTGTGTTTAAATTTTCAATAATGACTTTTTCTTGGTCTAACACTTTATGTTTTTGACCGATATTTTGTTTGTATATAAAGAGATCTTCAGGGGTAATGATTTTGTTTTCTAGCTTGTTTCCTTGAGAATTAGATATAGCCTTAATTTCTATATGAGAGCCAGAAATATTTGAGTAAGCATTTGTTATAGGCATACCAGTGGCATTCTCTAGGTTAGATTTTACTTTTGCTATCCCTAAAGTAATTGCTTCCTGATCTGATACGTTTCCTTTATCTAATCCATTAGTTTCCACACTACTAAACCCTATAATTTGTGTGTGTTTTTCAGATAATTGTTCAGCACTTAAGATGCATATTTTTGATGTACCAACGTCTATTGCGTTGATTATGTTGTTATGTTTTTGCATCTTATTTAACTCCATTTTTACAATTTCTTTGCGAGCCTTAACTTCGCACTTCTGCTTCTTGGGTTTTCTTTTATTTCTTTTTCACTTGGTTTAATTACTTTGTTGGATACTAGCTTAACTGTTGCTTTATGTTGGCAAATACATTTCGGGATTTGATCAGGACAGATACAGTTTTTTGAGGCATTACGAAGTATGTTTTTTACAATCCTGTCCTCTAGAGAATGATAACTAATCACAGCTATGATCCCTGATTTGTCAAGAACTTCAATTGCCTGATTTAAACCTGATTGAATATTGCTAAATTCTTGATTTACTTCGATTCTGATTGCTTGAAATGATTTAGTTGCTGGGTTGATCCCCTTTCTACTATTTTGTTGTTTACCAATTGCTTTTTTAATTATTTCAGATAGTGTGTATGTATCTTCTATAGGCCTGTTTTGTACTATTGCGTTAGCAATTTTTTTGGCTTTTGGTTCCTCCCCGAACTTAAAGATTACTTCTTTTAGACGAGACTCTGGATAGCTATTAACAATTTTTCCAGCATCTATTATTTGGTTTGTGTTGAATCTCATATCTAATTTTTCAGTCTTTCCAAAACTAAAACCTCTGTTTGGTTTTTCAATTTGAAAAGAAGATAAGCCTAGATCAAATAAAATTCCGGTTACTTTTTCATAACCCATTTTGGCAATAATTGTCTTAAGGTTAGCAAAATTGCCATGTGATAAACACACCTTGTTTTTATAATTTTTTAACCTTTCTCTAGTAGTTTTAAGTATAAATTTATCGAGGTCTATTCCTAGAATTTTTTTTGGAGAATTATCGGACTCTAGTAAAGATAAAGCGTGTCCACCTTCCCCAATTGTGCAGTCCAGGTATATTCCGTTTTTAATAACGCTTAGAGCTGAACCGATCTCTTTTTTCATTACTGGAACATGTTCTATTTTCATAGCTCCAGCTAGGTTACTCCCTTAATTATTAATTTATTACTTACTTATGTTTATGTACAAAACACAGTCATATGAAACGTGATACACTGTGTTGATGTATGAAGTTTGACAGAGATTTTATATTCGGCGCAAGGTGATTTTATATGTAGTTTTTGACTTTTTTAAAAAATTGTTTAAAAACTTTTCAAATTTTACAAAGGGAAATTTACTGTGGTTTCAGTTGCAATTTTGACAATAAGTGATTCTCGCTCTTCTGGAGATAATCAGGATGTTAGCGGAGATATGTTGAGTGAAAATATTAGGAAGCAAGGTTTTGATGAAGTTTATCGAGGTATTATTTCTGATGATAAGAAAAAAATTGAGGAAATATTGATTCAATTGTCTGATGATGAAAAAATAGATGTAATTTTTACGACAGGAGGTACAGGTTTAGGCCCGAGAGATTGCACTCCTGAAGCTACAAAAAAAATTTTAGATTTAGAGATTCCTGGTATTTCGGAGGCTATGCGTATTGAAACTAGAAAAAATGCAGACACATCAATACTTAGTAGAGGAATAGCTGGATTAAGAAAGAATTGTTTGATTGTGAATTTGCCAGGAAGTCCAAAAGCTGTTTTAGAATGTTTAGATTCGATTATTTCTGTAATTGGTCATGCAGTTGAAATGATTAGTGGACGTACCTTGCATGAGTAATATTTTTTAAAATGATATTTCATATTTTGACAATTTTTCCTGAAATTTTTTCTAGTTTTGTTGAGACTGGATTGTTAAAAAAGGCAATAGAAAAAAATAAAATTGAAATATATCAGCATGATATTAGAGATTATTCAGATGATAAGCATAAAAATATAGATGATTATTCTTTTGGTGGTGGTGCAGGCATGATTATGAAACCAGAACCAATTTTTAAAGGTGTTGAAGCAATAAAAACTAATTTTTTTGATACTTCTTCGGCTGATGTTCCAGTTATTTTACTTACACCACAGGGGAAGAAATTAGACCAAAAATTAGTTGAAAAGTTATCAGCAAATAAATCTTTAATTTTGATTTGTGGTCGTTATGGAGGTGTAGATGATAGGGTTAGTAAACATTTGGTAACTGAAGAAATTAGCTTGGGCGATTTTATTCTTTCAGGAGGCGAAGTTGCTGCTATGGCAATTATTGAGTCTGTTGCAAGATTGGTCGAAGGAGTAGTTGGGTCTAAGGAATCAATAGAAAAAGATTCTTTTACTAGTGGTTTATTACAGCATCCTCAATATACTCGCCCATCCAAATTTCGCGATTGGGAAGTGCCTAAAGAATTACTTTCAGGAAATCACAAGGAAATATTGAAATGGCAACGCAGAGAATCGATAATCAAAACTTTTCATTTAAGGCCAGATCTAATTAATGATATTTCTTTAACTCAAGAAGACCAAAAAATAATTGATTCTATAAAATCTAAGAAATATAAACAGGAATAAACTAAATTAAAATCGTTATACTTCTTGCGTGATTGGTAAATTCAGTCCATAATTATATTTACTGATTTGATTTATCAAATAAAAAACTATCAAGTTTATCCATAATATTGTGTTTTGTATTTTTGGGAGATTTAATTTGGACGCACATGATTTGTTGGTGTTAGAAAATAATTCGAATATTCAGGATTTTAGTTCTGGAGATACCGTTCGTGTAAATATCACTATTAAGGAAGGTGAGCGTGAAAGAGAGCAGGCTTTCCAAGGTGTTGTTATTCGCAAAAGAGGCAATGGAAACGGTTCTTCATTTACAGTAAGAAGAGTTTCGAATGATGTTGGTGTTGAGCGAACATTTTTGACATATTCTCCATTGATTAAATCTCTTGAAGTTGTTAAAAAAGGTAAAGTGCGTCGAGCTAGATTGGGCTACTTAAGAGGTCTTTCAGGTAAGAAGGCAAGAATCAAAGAAAAGATATAATTTTCTTATCATAAAAAGTTCTTTTATTTTTCATTACTATGTTTTGTCTCTATTAAAAATCTTTTCGTCTTTTTATCTCATTAAATTTTGAAATAATACAATTAAAATTGCGAATAAATGTGTTGACGCACACAATATATAGTGCTATTGTCTTAATTTCATACGAATTGTTGTATGTATTTTCTTTAATTAAACCGTCTGGATAGTCCATTGATTTGTCCTTATTGTAGGCATGAAGATATTAGAGTTGTTGATTCTAGAGATTCTGGAAATGAAATTCGTAGACGTAGAGAATGTTCAGCTTGTGTAAGAAGATTTACTACTTATGAAAGAGTTCAAACTAGGATTTTTCAGGTGGTTAAGAAAGATCAACGTAGGGAAGGTTTAAATACGGGGAAATTATTAGACAGTTTGTTTAGTGCATGTGCAAAACGCCCATTACCTGTTAAGACTATAGAGAAGATTGGGAAAGAAATAGAAGATGAAATTATGAATTCTGGGAGATCTGAAGTTTCTTCTAAAATAATTGGTGATATGGTTATGGACCATTTACGTAAACTAGATAGAGTAGCGTATATTAGGTACGCTAGTGTATATAGAAGTTTTCAAGATATTGAAACATTTAAAAACGAAATAGATGCTTTATTACATCCCGAACCAATTGATTCAGAGATGGAGAATCAGCTTTCATTTTTGCCAGATACTTCATTGGGGAATAAGGGGATTAGGAGGCGTGGTAGACCGAGGAAGGAATCTACGCCAACTACTTAAGAAATTGTAAATAATTTAGATGTGAAACAGACTTTTTAATTTAACCAAATTAAGTTTTAATAATCAGCAAAATTAGATAATGTAGGATAAGAGTAAGGAGAGTATTAATGTACACAAAAGACCATTTGAATTCAGCGAAAATGAATTTAACAGAAAATTCCAGGATAGTTTTGGAAAAACGGTACTTAAGAAAGAATTCAGATGGAGAAATTATTGAAACTCCTGAAGAAATGTTTGAAAGAGTCGCTAGTGCAATAGCAGAGCCTGAAAATTTGTATAGTGAAACAGGAGATTTTGATTATTGGCAAAGTCGTTTTTATGAAATTATGCATAGTTTAGAATTTGTGCCAAATTCTCCTACTATTATGAATGCGGGTACTGGAGCAGGTACGTTGTCTGCATGTTTCGTGATGGGTTTAGACGATAGTATGGAAGATATAATGACGACAGCAAAAGAAACAGCTATGGTCCAAAAATATGGAGGTGGTACAGGTTTTGCATTGTCAAAAATAAGACCAAAAGGTAGTCCTATATCTACTACTCACGGCCAAGCATGTGGCCCGATTTCTGTGTTGCGACACTTATCTTCAGTTTCAACATTAGTTACTCAGGGTGGGAAAAGAGATGGTGCTAATATGGCAGTTATGGACGTACATCATCCTGATATTTTAGAATTTATTGAATGTAAATTAGAAGAAGGTCAAATACATAATTTTAATATTTCTGTAGGAGTTAGTGATGAATTTATGGAGGCTGTGAAAGGTGGAACTTCTTATGAATTACGTGATCCTGAATCTGGTGAAGTTGTTGATAAAATTGAAGCAAGTTTAGTTTTTGATAAAGTTATTAAAGGAGCTTGGCGTAATGGTGAGCCAGGTGTTATATTTTTAGATAAAGTTAATGCTGACAATCCCACATTAAATATTGGTAGAATGACCGCGACTAATCCTTGTGGCGAACAGCCATTGTTAGAATATGAATCTTGCAATTTAGGGTCAATTAATTTAACAAAATTTGTTGTTGAGGACAATGATGTTAAATCTGTAGATTGGGATAGACTTAAAGAAGTTGTTCATGTTTCAACTAGATTTTTAGATAATGTTATTGATGCTAATGTATATTCCGTTGATAAGATTGAAACTATGACAAAATCTACTCGAAAAATTGGTTTGGGGGTAATGGGATTTGCTGATATGTTAGTTCAGTTAAATATAGCTTATGATTCTGAAGAAGGATTGGCTATTGGTAAAAAATTGATGAAATTTATTCGTAGTGAATCTGATGAAATGTCTAAGATCTTAGCAAATGAAAGAGGTGTTTTTCCTGCTTTTGAAGGTAGTAAATATGACTCTGAAGAGGGTTTTGAAGTTCGAAATGCTTGTCGTTTAACTGTTGCTCCAACAGGAACTATTTCAATGATAGCTGGATGTTCTAGTGGGATTGAACCTTTATTTGCTCTTTGTTATCACAAACATAACATTTTGGGTGGAGAGAGCTTGTTATATGTCGATCAAGGTTTTGAAAAGGTTGCAAAAGAGGGAGGTTTTTATAGTCAGGAATTATTGAATTATTTAGCTGATGGGGGTTCTTTACAAGAACGAGATGATGTTCCTGATTGGGCTAAGAGGTTATTTGTTACTTCTTCAGATATTTCTCCTGAAATGCATGTCAGGATGCAAGCCGTATTTCAAGAAAGTGTAGATTCTGCCATTTCAAAAACAATTAATTTTCCAAATTCTGCTTCACAAGATGATGTGCGTAGTGCATATCTTTTAGCGTGGGAATTAAGCTGCAAAGGGATAACAGTTTATAGAGCTGGGAGCAGAGATGCAGAAGTTTTGACTGCTGGAAAAGAAAAAGATTCTTCCGAATCAAATAATACAGAAAATTCTGAAAGTGTTAGAGATGTATCAGCGATGCTTACTGAAAGACAAAGACCTAAAGTACTTACTGGAGTTACTGAGAGAGTCAGGACTGCACATGGTAATCTATTTGTAACAATCAATTATAATGAAGAAGGTAAACCTTTTGAAGTTTTTGCATCTTTAGGTAAAGCGGGTAGTACTGAATCTGCTCAGCTTGAAGCTATTACTAGGTTAACTACTATGTCTTTAAGAGCAGGGGTTGAACCAAGTCAAATCATACAACATTTACAAGGTATTACCGATGAACCAATTTGGGATAAAGGTACCTTGGTAAGATCAACACCTGATGCTGTAGCACAAGTTTTAAGTAGACACTTATTAAAAAATGATTCAGGAACAGATGTTAATACTTCATCTGATATTGCACAACTTGGTTTGTTTACTAATGATAATGTTGATACAGCACCTAAAGAATCTAATACTAATGAAGAGGTTTTAGTTAAAAAACTTGCATGTCCAGATTGTTCTATTGGTGTTTTAGTACACCAGGAAGGTTGCTTACGTTGTGCAGATTGTGGATATAATAAATGCGAATAGAAAGTGATTAGAAGAAATTCTAAAAATGGGTTTATTTTTCGAGTTGTGTTGGTTGACGCATGAACTTAGAGGATAAAATTGATAATCGTTATTTAATTGCTGTGACAACGGTTGATCCAATAAGGATTGCTCCAGGTGGTTGTGTTGAATCTATATCCGAAGTACAAATTCAGGATAATTGTTATTTAGTCTTAT
>VFGW01000009.1 GCA_009392295.1 SAR202 cluster bacterium | reverse complement strand
CACATCGACGGGGAGGTTTGGCACCTCGATGTCGGCTCGTCGCATCCTGGGGCTGAAGAAGGTCCCAAGGGTCCGTCTGTTCGCCGGTGAAAGCGGCACGCGAGCTGGGTTCAGAACGTCGTGAGACAGTTCGGTCTCTATCCGTTGTGGGCGTAGGAGATTTGAGGAGAGCTTTCCCTAGTACGAGAGGACCGGGAAGGACGGACCTCTGGTGTACCGGTTGTTCCGCCAGGAGCATCGCCGGGTAGCCATGTCCGGATGTGATAAGCGCTGAAAGCATCTAAGCACGAAGCCAACTCCTAGATGAGATCTCCCATTCCTGATTTATTAGGAATTAAGGCTCCCGGAAGACTACCGGGTTGATAGGCCGTGAGTGTAAGGCGAGTAATCGCTTCAGCTAAACGGTACTAATAAGCCGAGGACTTGACCTACATTATGGTTTGGTTACTAATTAAAATTCATATTACTAAGGATTAAATTGATTTAGTTTTGACTGATGTTTTCATCGCGGGGTGGAGCAGCGGCAGCTCGTTGGGCTCATAACCCAAAGGTCGCAGGTTCGAGTCCTGCCCCCGCTACCAAATTCTAATTTTATAGTTATTCTTTTACATTTTTTAGTTGTTTAATTTCTTCAGTACTTATTCTTGTGTTATTCTTTGATAAAATATTAGTACCTACCAACTTGATTTTTATAAAAGGGATTTTATAATGACGGAAATCTTTATTTACTATAGGTAGAGGAAAAAATAATAAATCAAATTTTATACTTACATAAAGCTTGTATTTAAAAGAATGGAGTTTTAAACAATGAAAGGTGTTGAAGTTGTAGCTAAAATATTGAAACAAGAAGGAGCGGAGTATTTTTTTTGTTATCCTAATCATTCATTGATTGAGGCGTGTGCTAAGGAAGGAATTCGCCCAATTCTATGTCGACAGGAAAGAGTAGGAATGGCTATTGCTGATGGCTTTAGTCGAACTACTAATGGAAAGCGAATTGGAATTTTTGCTATGCAACAAGGACCTGGAGCTGAAAATGCTTTTCCAGGAGCTGCTCAAGCATTTTCAGATTGTGTTCCAATTCTTTTACTACCTGCAGGAGTTCCTACAAACAGATCTTTTATTACACCTGAATTTTTTGCTACAGACAATTATTCTAATATAACCAAATGGCAAGCATCTGTGAATTATGTGGAAAGAATTCCTGACTTTATGAGGAAGGCATATTATCAATTGAAAACAGGAAAAGGGGGGCCAGTATTATTAGAGTTGCCTATCGATGTTTTAGGTGCAGATTTTGAAGGAGATATTGAATATCAAGTTGTTTCTGGAAATAAATTTTCGCCTGACAAATCAGAAATTAATCAAGCAGTTCAAGTTTTGTTGAATTCTAAAAAACCTGTAATTTATGCCGGCCAAGGCTGTATGTATTCTGAAGCTACAGATGAATTATTACAATTTGCTGAGATTTTAAATGCCCCAGTTATGACCACATTACCAGGCAAAAGTGCATTTCCAGAAAATCATCCTTTGTCTTTAGGTGCTTCTGCTGTATCTTCTACTAGGCCTGTTGTAGAAATTTTGAATGATGCTGATGTAGTTTTTGGTATTGGTACAAGTTTGACCAAAACTGGATATGGGAAAAGTATTCCAAATCCAAATGGGAAAATCATTATACATTCAACTAACGATTTTGGTGATATTAATAAGGATTATCAGTCAGATTACTCTTTAGTTGGAGATGCAAAGTTAACGTTGCAACTTTTGATAGATGAAATTAAGATTCAAACATCTGCAAAAGGTAGAGTTGTTAATGTTTCTCCGGTTGATAAAATTAAAAAATTGAAGGATGAATGGTTGTCTGATTGGGATTCAGAATTGAATTCTGATGAATTACCAATGAATCAATATAGAATAATTAATGAATTGATGAAAAATATAGATCTTGAGAAGACTATTGTTACACATGATGCAGGTAGTCCTAGAGATCAAATAGTTCCTTTTTGGCAAAGTATTACTCCTAGAACTTATATGGGGTGGGGAAAATCTACTCAATTAGGTTATGGATTAGGATTAATTATGGGCGCAAAGTTGGCGGAACCTGAAAAATTATGTATCAATATAATGGGAGATGCTGCTATTGGGATGGTTGGGATGGATTTAGAGACTGCTGTAAGAAATAAAATTGGTATATTAACAATTGTGTTTAATAATGGAATTATGGCAATTGAGAGAGACACAATGCCTTATGCTAATGAAAAATATGGAACTTTATCTGAGGGAGGAGATTATTCAAAAGTTGGTGAAGGATTGGGTGTATGGACTCGAACAATTAAGACGCCTGAAGAATTTGTAACTACTTTAAATGAAGCAAAAAAAATTGTTGCATCGGGGCAACCTGTTTTATTGGATTGTTTGGTTAAAGAAGGGTATAAATTTTCTCATCGGAGAGAATAAAATTTTTTTAAGTATTTGCAATGAAATAGAATTGTGTTTTTTATGAAAAATATATTTGCTTTGAAACTAATTTCTCAGATTACGATTTATTTGTCTTTTTCTTTTTTAATCACTTTACTTCATTTTTATCACGTAATTCCGTCTGCGAATGATTTATATGCCAATATTGGTGCGGCAATAGAGCCTGTAAAAGAATGTTTTCAAGGTGGGTGTGTAAATAAAATACCTGAAGTTGGAATTTTGAAATCCCTTAGTTCGTATGGGGTGTTACTTTTCCTTTTTTATTCAAAGATTTTCCTATTTGTAACGTTAATATTTTTTGCTAATTATTGGATCATAAATTTTTTCTTTTCAAAGCATCAGGAAAAATTCGAATTAGCTGAGGATTTTTTCCTGTCAGGAATTAATTTTCTTTATTTGAGAAATGTTTTGTATTTGATGGGGCTGATAGTCCCAACATTTTTTTCTATGAATCTTCCAGAAATATTGATTTTTGAAGTATTTATATGGCTATTGTTATTTGTAGTTAACGTTTTAATTTTAGGAAATATTTCTATAAGGCTAGATTTAGATGGTTTGGTTATTGATTCTAGTAAGGAGCAATTTTCAGTAAAAATAAGTTCTATGATTCGTCAGGCGGTTTTAGTATTAAGTTATATAATTTTAGCTACAATTTTAGTTTCTATATTTTTTTCAAATTTATTGAGTAATTTACCAGAAATTTTATTAGGTGATACTGTGATTGCAGTATTGATTTTTGTTTTCATCATATTACTAGTATCAGTTTTTCCTATATTTTTCCAAATATTTTTAGTATATGGTTTGTTTATGATGGGAGTTGGAGTTGAAGTTATGATAATTTCAATTTTTGTTGGCCCATTTATGTCATATTTTGAATTTAATTTTGTTAAGGAAAGATTTATTAAAAATTATGGTTCTTTATTCAAAATAACTTGTGCTGCATTGATTGGAACTTTTGTAGGTTTATCAAGTTTAGGAATAATGAAAATTTTTCCTGATGTTAATCCTATAATTATGGCTAAAGATTCAAAAGAACAGATTGAGCTTTCAGGATATTTTTCACGAGCTATGGATGCTGCAAATTCAGCTTCAGATCAAATTCCTGAGGAGCAAATTTATCCTACGGTTTTTTCAGATGTTACTCAAGATTCTGGTACTGAATTTATACATCATGAACCGGACAGAGAGTTAATGATGATAGGTGGTGGAATTGTAATTTTTGATTATGATAATAATGGTTTCAATGATGTTTATGTAGTGGACTCAAATGGGCCAAATTTTTTGTTTCATAATAATGGAGATGATACATTTGAAAATGTAGCAACTTTTGCTGGTGTAGATGATTCTGAAGAATCTGGAAATGGTGGATGTGCTGCTGATTATGATAATGATGGGGATGTTGATTTGTATGTGACAAATTATGGTATGAGCAAATTTTTTGCAAATAATGGGGATGGAACTTTTCATGACGTGACTCAAACTTCTAATTTGTCAGAATCTAGGTTTGGATTTAGATCTACTGGATGTGCTTGGGGTGATTATGATAGGGATGGATTTTTAGATTTAGTAGTAGTAAGGCATTTAAATGAATGGAACCCAATGCTTTTACAGGAAAAGAGTTTTTTAGATGCGGTAGGTATTTTAGCTTTATTTCATAATAACTCTGACGGAACATTTTCTAATCAGACTTTTTTGTTAGGCGATGTGAATGCCTTACCTCAATCTCAAGGTATTAATTTTGGTGAATTGTTTGGTTCTGGATTTCAACCAGCTTGGTTTGATTATGACAATGATGGGGATTTGGATTTGTATATAGTAAATGATATGGGTGAAGATATTCAGCCTAATGTAATGTGGCGAAATGATGGTGTAAAAACAAATGGAGACGTTATTTTCACTAATGTTTCTGAAGAAACAAGAACAAATGTAGCAATGTTTGGGATGGGAATTGCAGTTGGTGATTATGATTTAGATGGTTATTTAGATATGTTTTTAACAAATATTTACAATAACGTTTTATTTAATAATTTAGGAGATGGTAGTTTTTTAAATGTTTCTTCCTCTGCTGGGACAGAGTTGGGTTTGATTGGCAAGCAATTAAGAGTTGCATGGGGTACTGTATTTTTTGATTATGATAATGACGGGAAAGAAGATTTATATATGGTTAGTGGTTATTTGAAAGGTGTTCCTAATCCGATTAACCCAGATAAACAGAAGAACGTTCTTTTGAGGAATCAAAGTGATGGTACTTTTTTAGATGTTTCAAATGGTTCTGGCATATCAGATGATGGTTGGGGCAGGGGTGTTTCTTTTTTTGATTTCAATAATGATGGATGTTTAGACTTATATTTAACAAATTTCAATCAGAATTCAAAGTTATTTAAAGGTTTATGTGAAATTCAAAATAATTGGATTACTATCAAATTAATTGGTGGAGTAAGTAATAGAGATGCAGTTGGCGCTAGGATTGAATTAGAAGCAGATGGTCAAAAAATGATTAGAGAAATAAATGCAGGTAGTAGTTCTATGGGACAAAATATGATAGAAGCTCATTTTGGTCTTGGTAGTGCAAACAAAATTGAAAATTTGAAAATTAAGTGGCCTAGTGGAATAATACAATTTTTGAATAATGTTCAAATAAACCAATATTTGGTTGTTAATGAACAACTAGATTGAATTTTTCAGGTATTTTTAATACAAAATTATAAATACATAACTCTGTAGGTAATATTACTTCAAGGATAATACTTTTATAATTGGTTGAGGATAATGCAATGCTCTGTCAGATTTAGGATTCAGGAGAGTTTCTTTGTTTCAAGCTTTATTAAAATACTTTTCTTATTTCTATATTATATCTTATTTGGTCTTTATTAGTTGTACAACTGGTGAAGATTTTGATAGTCAGCCAAATAATTTTTTAGACGGAAGTAATATTTCTAGAGAAATTGAATCTGAAAAGGCTTTAGTTCCCAAAGAAGCTAAAGAAATGAATTCAGTTTCAATTATTCCACAATCAACTCCTTTACCTTCGGCTCCAGCAGCCACACCATTACCCCCTGCACCGGCACAGCCTACTTTGAAAAAAAATTATATAAGTATTAAACCTACGATTGTACCTGTACAAAGGCCTTCTCAATCGAAAACAAAATCATCAGTAAAAATATTAGATAAACCTATTGTTTTGGATACAGATCAGAAACTTAATTTTGCTGTGAGGGCACCAGCATATCATGTGAGACCCTGGAAAGAAGGGTCTGATCAAAGAACTTGGATGACTTCAGCATTTATGCCTATTTTTAGATTTGATTCTGATAACAACATCCAGCCTTCAGTAGCATTAGATTATGCAATCAGTGAAAATCAGTTAGAGTATACAATCTTTTTAGACCCTGAGGCTATATTTACTGATGGATCAAAATTAACAGCTAGACATATTAAGGAAAATTTAGAATTTGGTTCTATTCCAGAACAGCAAGTTTCTTGGGGGGCGTTAACAAGTATAACTCGATTGATTTTGGGATGTGATGACTTAATAAATGGTTTTTCTGACCAATGTGTTGGATTAGAAGTTGTTGATGATCATATATTGTTGATTAAATTGAATGAAGTTCACCCAACTTTCCCGAAGGAATTGTCAAAATGGCTTACCGGAATACAAAAGATAGACAATGTAAAACAAAATCCTGATTGGGAAAAAAATCCTATTGGAGTAGGGCCTTTTGTAGTTAATTGGGATAGTGAATCTGGTGAAGTTAATTTAAAGAGAACGAACAATCATTGGATAGATTATTCTGGAACAATCTCAGATGTGAATGTTGTTCCAATTATTGATTCTAAAGAACAGTTAGATTTGTATTCATCCTCAAAGTTAGACTTAATTATCGCTACTCCTTCAAATCAACCGATGGTATATAACATTGGTAGTAAATATTTTTCTGAATTACATCCTATTCCTTATGGAGGAGTATTTTATTATGCTTTTGATGTGAGTCAATCTCCTTTTGATGATCTTAACTTCAGGAAGGCTGTTATCTCATCTGTAGATGTTCCACAAATAAATCGTTCAGTTTTTTCATCCAGAGAAAAGTCAGCTTTTGGATGGCTAACTCCTGAAACAGCTTGCTTCGATGAATATTTTCAGAATCCTATACCTTACAATCCTCAAAAAGCAAAAGAATATTTTGCTTCTTCACAGTATTATAGTTTACAGAAATTGGATTTGCCGGCTTTAAGGATTTCTCACAAAAATCATAGGAAAGATTGGGTTGCCTGGAGTCAAGGCTTTCAAGCTATGCTTGGATTTAATTTGGGTATTCCTGTTGAAATTTTATTAGAAGATTCTATTTTTGATGGACAAGTTAATTTTGGAAGATTTAGTCAAACTATTACTGATGCAGACCCATATTTTATTCTTTGGAATTTGAGTCATCCTGACTCAGACGTACTTAAGTCTCAATTTAGGTTTACAGATAGCTATTTAGAACAACTGATTGAAAATGCAGTAAAAATACCTGTGAATTCTGCTGGAGGGGGGTTACAAGACGCAAATTATTCAAATAAAGAAAGATGTGATGCATTCCGGGAAATTGAAATGTATTTGTTAAGTAATGCATATGGAATTCCAATTATTCAGGTGAATCATCAATTTTTAGTAAAACCATGGGTGGAAGGCTTTAGAACAAGCGTGAATTATGATATTACTTCACTGGCATCGATTAAAATTTCTCAAAGACAATAATATTAGAAAAAAATAAATGATTGTATTATTGTATTTTTAAATAGACATTTAATTATCTAATTTATTAGTAATTCATGATTTTTTCCGTATTCTTGTGGATATCTATTGAAATCTTTAATGTTGTACTAGACGATCTATGATAGAATACTCGAATTGTTCAGCTTTCTTTAAATATGTTGGATACTTAAAACATTTTTTATTTATGCTAGGTGGTAAAAATGGCCAAGAATGACGTAATACTTGAAGTTCAAAATTTGCAGACTCATCTTGGGTCTCGAGAAGGTACTGTTAAAGCAGTTTCAGGTTCCACTTTTGAAGTTAGAAAAGGTGAAACTCTAGGGTTGGTTGGTGAAAGTGGCTGTGGTAAAACTATGACAGCCTTATCTATTATGGGCCTTGTGCCTCCACAACTTGGAGGTGTAGTAGGTGGTAGTATGCTTTTAGATGGCGAAGACTTAGTACAGATGTCTGATTCTGAAGTTCGAAAAAGAAGAAGTACAAAAATGGGGATGATTTTTCAGGATCCTGCTACTTCTTTAAATCCTACAATGAAAGTCGGTCCACAAATTGCTGAAACTCTACAGATACATATGGGTCTAGATGAAAAAACTGCTAGGACTAGAGTTATTCAATTATTAGATAGAGTAGGAATTCCTGCTCCTGCTACTAGATATTACGAGTATCCTTTTCAGTTTAGTGGTGGTATGAGACAGAGGGTTATGATTGCTATTGCACTGAGTTGCAATCCTATGTTATTGATAGCTGATGAACCTACAACTGCTTTGGATGTTACAGTACAGGCACAGCTCTTAGAGCTAGTTAAAGATCTTCAGAAAGAGGAAGGGATGTCTGTAATATGGATTACTCATGATTTGGGTGTTGTTGCTGAATTATGCGATCGAGTAGCAGTAATGTATGCTGGTTTCATTGTAGAAACTGGTACTGCTGATGATATTTTCTTTAAACCTAAACATCGATATACTGCATCATTATTAAAATCTCTACCTACAATGGAAAAGAGATCAACGGATGAATTAGCTTCCATTCCTGGTATTGTTCCTAGCCTTGCAAATTTGAAGCCGGGATGTCCATTTATGAATAGATGTGATAATGCCGTGGACAAATGTGCAGAAGAAAATCCTGCGCTAGAAGAAATGACAAAAAATCATTATGCTGCTTGCTGGAACCCAGTTAAATAGTAAAGACTTTATAAAACTTTTAAACAAATAAATTGTAATTAAAAAGGATCTGGATAAAATGGCTGAAGAAACCAAAACTACAAATACTGCTATTGCTCTTGATGATGGTGTGAAGCCTGGTGAAGTTCTAGTTGATATTAAGGGACTTAAAACACATTTTTCTGTAGGTACTAAAGGAGTTGTATTTGGCATAGGCGCTGACAGGAAAACTGTTTTGGCTGTCGACGGAGTTGATTTGGAGATTAGAAAAGGTGAGACTCATGGATTAGTTGGTGAAAGTGGTTGTGGTAAGTCTACTTTAGGTTATACATTACTACAATTAGCAGACCGAACAGATGGTTCAGTAACTTATGCAGGCAATGATTTAACTAAAATGCCTAAAGATGAATTAAGAACTTATCGAAGGAATCTTCAAATAATTTTTCAGGATCCTGCTGCAGCTTTGGATCCTAGAATGACAATTGGGCAGGCAATTTCAGAAGCTCTAGAAATTCATTCTATTGTTCCAGAAGATGAATTTGATGATCGTGTTACAGAGCTTTTAAGAACTGTTGGATTGAATCCTTATTTTAGGAATAGGTATCCTCATGAATTTAGTGGTGGTCAGCAGCAAAGAATTGTAATTGCTAGAGCTTTAGCTGTGCAACCTAATTTCATTGTTTGTGATGAACCTATTTCAGCTCTTGATGTTTCGATTCAAGCACAGATATTAAATTTGTTGGAAAATTTGCAAGAAGAACTTGGTTTGACTTATTTGTTTATTTCTCACGACTTAAGAGTTGTTAGGCATATTTCTGATACTGTTTCGGTTATGTATCTAGGTAAAATTGTTGAACAGAGTACATCTGATGGCTTGTATGATGATCCTCTTCATCCTTACACTAAAGCCTTATTGTCTAGTGTTCCAGCTGAAAATCCTAAGGTTGCTAAATCTAAGAATAGAATTGTTTTAGAGGGTGATGTTGCGAGTCCTATTGATCCTCCGAGTGGTTGTAGATTCAGGACTAGATGTCCTATAGCAGAAGATGCTTGTGCTGATTCATCTCCAGAACTAAGAGAGATTAATAAGGGCCATTTTGTAGCTTGCCATTTGGCTTAAAATTAGCATAATTTTAGTAGGTATGACATCTGAATAATCTTTTTTTGTTATTTTATAGATTGTTACTGTTAGCGTTTTTGCTTACCTTTTTTAGTTTCGCAGCTTTAGATAAAGGTGTTATAAATATATTTGTTAATGCTGTAGTTGCTGTCAAATCTACTTTGGTTGCTCAATATGAGTATTATAAAAATATTTCTGAGACTTCGGATAAATTTATTTTAGCTTCTGAAGCATATTTTCGTAGCATAATATTATTGTTATCTGGAATAACAATTGGTTCTTTTTTGGGTTTCGTTTTAGGTATAATTAGTGGAGTAAATCCAAATTCAAAATTTGCAGGAATTTCTTCTTATTTTAGTTTTGCAGGTATTTTCGTTCCAAGTTTTTTGTTGGCTTTGTTAATTTTGATTATTTTTGTTAGATATGTGGGACCTGCTACAGGCATTAGATTTGTTTTAATTAATCCAATGGTGGATATTTTTGATCCCAGAAGACTATTAGCACCTAGTTTAGTACTTGCTGTTAGGCCTATGGCTTTTATTACTCAGATAACTATTGGTGCTTTAAGTGAAATAGTTCAAAAAGATTATATTCGTACCGCTAGAGCTAAAGGATTAAAATCAACGGTAATTCTTTTCAGACATATTTTGCCCAATATTGCTTTACCTTGCTTGACAGCTATAAATTCTTCGATTTTTTTCTCTTTAAGTAGTTTGATTATTGTTGAATGGTTATTTGCTTGGAATGGTGCAGGGTATATGTTGTTAGATTCTGTTGACAAGCGAGATGCAGTATTAACAACCTATTTACTGATATTTATTGGTTCTAGTTTTATGATATTAAATTATTTAATCAAACTTCTTATGATTCATTTAGATCCTAGAAGTACGGGTTTTAATTAAAATACTTTCAAGGATAAATTTATGAGACATAAGAATATTGATTCAATTAATGTGTCTAATAATAGACAGTTGTTTGTAGATGATTATTTGATAGATTCTAATCAAGATATTGATTTTAAATTACACAATTTGATTCCTCGGGAAACAGCATTAGATCTATCAAGTCCATGGGAAGGTGTTACATGTGATTATCATAAGGTTTTTAAAGATGGTGAGAAATTTCGGATGTACTATAGAGGGACTAGTCATTCAGGATACACGATTAATTCGATGCTTTCATTGAATGAAAAAGTTGTTAAATCTCATGCTGAAGTAATATGTTATGCCGAAAGTGATGATGGAGTTAATTGGATTAAACCATCATTAGGATTGTTTGAATTTGCAGGTAGTAAAAATAATAATATCGTTTGGATGTCTGAGTTTGAAACACATGATTTAGTACCTTTTAAAGATGAAAATCCAATTTGTAAAGAGGAAGAAAGATACAAAGGTATAGTTTGGGTCAAGAATTTTATTTATGCTTTAAAGTCTCCAGATGGATTGAAATGGAGCTTTATGAGAGATGAGCCAATTTTAACAGATGGGCCATTTGATTCTCAAAATGTTCCAATGTGGGATCCATTTAGATCATGTTATGTGATTTTTACAAGAGGTAAAATAGGACAAGGTGGTTCATTTGGTGGAGGTTATAGGTGGATTCGTACGGCGACTTCTGAAAATTTCCTTGATTGGTCTGACTTGATTCCTATTGAAACAACAGGTTCATCTTTAGAACATTTGTATACTAATGGTGTCGTATCTTATGAGAGATCTCCAGGTTTGTATTTGGGATTTCCACGAAGGTTTTCACCAGCAAGATTGCCGTTTAAAGATTCAACTTGGCCTGGAACATCAGATTCAGTTTTTATGAGTAGTAGGGATGGAATTCATTGGGATAGAAGGTTTATGGAATCATTTATAAGACCCGGATTGGATGAAAGAAATTGGACTTCAAGAAATAATTTGTTGTCATGTGGAATTCTACAAACATCAAACACTGAATTATCAATGTATATTCTTAGACATAGAGATTTTCCATCATGTCGTTTTGATCGAGCTACTATTAGATTGGATGGATTTGTTTCTATTAATGGAGGCTATGGTGGTGGAGAAATTAGTACAAAGTTATTACATTTTTCTGGACAAAATTTATATTTGAATTATTCAACTTCGGCTGCTGGATTTATAAAAATTGAACTTCAGAGTCCTAATGGTAAATACATTGAAGGATACTCAATTGCAGATTCACCAGAGATTTTTGGTGATCATTGTGAAGGATTAATTCGATGGAAAAATGGTGCAAATTTACCTGTTGAAGCTGTGCAGTCAGGATTAGTGAAATTGCGGTTTATATTAAAGGATGCAGACATTTATTCGTTTAAATTTGCTTAGATTAATCAGTTAGCTTATTACTATGATATACTGCTATTTGATTTAAACTTGTTCTGAATATTTTTCAGAATCATATTTTGTATAAAAAATGAAAGTTTTGAGTTGTAAAATGATTGAATTAATTAAAAATGGAACTATTACTTCTCCTAAAGGTTTTGTTGCTGGGGGCATTTCGGCTGGTATAAAAACAAGTAGCGAAAATAATTTGGATTTAGGTATTGTTAAATCAAAGAATCTTTCAAATGTAGCTGCTACTTTTACCTCAAATAAAGTTGTTTCACCTTCTGTAACAGTTAGTAAAGAAAAAATTGCTTTAGGCAATTTAGCTCAAGCTATTATAGTAAATAGTGGATGTGCTAATTGTTGTGTTGGTAAGCAAGGATACCTAGACGCTCAAGAAATGTGTGATTTAGCTGCAGCTCATTATTCAATTTCTTCTGAAAATATTTTTGTAGCTAGCACAGGAATGATAGGTGTTGAGTTGCCTATGGCTTTAATTCGCAACAATATTGGGAATATTAATTTAACTGAAGATGGAGGACATGATTTTGCCAAATCAATTATGACCACTGACACGAGACAAAAAGAAATTGCTGTTTCATTTGAAGTAGACGGTTCTAGAGTAACTATTGGTGCAGTTGCAAAAGGTGTTGGCATGATTCATCCTAATATGGCAACGATGCTTTGTTTCATTTCAACTGATGCAAATGTGGAAAGTAACTTCTTACAGACTTCTTTAAAAAATGCTGTGGATACCTCGTTTAACATGATTGACGTAGATGGTGATCAAAGTACTAATGACTCAGTTTTTGTTATGGCAAATGGTGTATCAGGAATTTCAGAAATTAATCACAATTCTAATTCAGCTAATGATTTTCAAGAGGCATTGTCTTACATATGTACCCAATTGGCTAAAGAACTTGTTAAAGATGGAGAAGGTGCTCAACGATTGCTTGAAGTGACTGTGGAAGGTGCAAATTCATTGAGTGATGCAAGAAAAGCAGCTAGGTCAGTTGTAGGTTCATTACTAGTAAAATCTATGGTTCATGGTGGAGATCCAAATTGGGGTAGAATAATGATGGCTTTAGGGAAATCTGAAATTCAAGTTATTGAATCAGAAATTGACATATATTTAAATGATATCCATATAGTACATGAAGGTGTTTCAATTCCATTCTTGAAAGAAGCTGTTGTAAGCGCTATGCGTGTGGATGAAGTTAATTTCAAGATTAATATAAATCAAGGAAATGAAAGTGCTACAGCTTGGGGTTGTGATATGACTGAAGAATATGTAATTTTCAATTCTGCATATAGTACGTAAATTCTCCATATAGTACGTAATTTAATTTGTCTACTGGATTGAATAATCTATGATAAAGTGTGACAATTATTAGAGTGATATTTTAAAGGTGTTTTTCTAATGGAATCAGGAAAATTGGATAAATCTGATTACTCTTCGGAGCCAAATAATGTATTAGATGAATTTAATAATGTTCTTAAGAGTTCTACAATTATTTCTGAACGGATTGTTGTAGTTAAATTAGGAGGTAGTACTTTAGGCAAACACGATACCACTATTCAGGATATTGTTAAATTACAATCTGAAGGTTTTTATCCTATTGTTGTTCATGGTGGTGGAAAAATAATTTCTGATTGGATGAATAGAATAGGTGCCAGACCAAAATTTATTAAAGGTTTACGAGTTACAGATCAAGAGAGTTTGAATATTGTAATTTCTGTTTTATCTGGCTTGGTAAATAAAACTTTAGTGAGTGAAGTCAATAGCTCAGGAGGGCAAGCTTTAGGATTGTCTGGAGTTGATGGAGGTATTTTAAGAGCCAAAATCACAAAGCCCGAATTAGGTCTTGTGGGTGAAATTGAGCACGTTAATTCACAGCCATTACAGGTGTTGATTAAAAATAATATTATTCCTATTATTTCTCCTGTTTCAATTCAAATTGATCAGCTAGGTAATTTAACTGATCAAATGTTGAATGTTAATGCGGATACAGCTGCAGGTCATATTGCTAAAACCGTTGGTGCTGGCAAATTAGTATTTATGACTGATGTTGAAGGTGTTTTGGATCCCTATAGGAGATTAATTTCTAGGCTTACATCACAACAAGCTATGGGTTTAATTAATTCAAAAGTTGTTGAAGGTGGTATGATTCCAAAAATTGAAGCGTGTGTAAATTCTTTGGAAAAAGTTGAATCCGCATCTATTGTTGATGGAAGGATTTCACATTCTTTGCTTGATTATATTAATGGTAATAAAATTGGCACTAAATTTGAATAGGAGAATTAAATGAATTTTCAGGAAGATTCCGGATTGCCGTTTTCTTTAAGTCAAATCAATCAACTAGGAATAAGCAGATATTATCGTTGGATTTTTGTGATATTAGCTGCCTTTTTGATTTTTGTGCCTTTATATTTTTTACAAGGTTTATACACAGATTATTTATGGTTTTCTAGTTTGGGATTTTCTTCTGTTTTTATTACAGTTTTAACCAATAAAATAATTTTGTTTTTTATAGGGGCTTTGATTTTTGCATTTCCTGCTATTATAAGTTTTTATTTTGCAAGGAAATTTTCTTGGGGACCAGTTGAAATTTTAATGCCTGAATCAACATTTAATTTTTTGAATAAAGCAATCATTGTTGGTATGGGGATATTTATTGGAGTTTCTAGTACTATTTTTGGAGTTTTACTTGCTAGATCTTGGGAAACAGTTTTAAAGTTTTTTAATAGTTCTAAATTTGGAGTTGTTGACCCAATATTAAATAAAGATTTAGCTTTTTACATTTTTGATTTGCCATTTTATGAATTGGTGCAAAATTGGATTTTGTCTGCCATTTTACTTATTCTTGTAGGTAGTTTGTTAGTTTATTTTGTGAATTATACTTTCCGAGGAATGGCATTTAAATTTAACTCGGGATTGAAAATACATTTTTCGATACTTTTTTCTTTATTTATGGTGGTTGTATCTATTAGTCATTTTATTCAGAGATGGAAAATTCTTCATGGATCTGGAGAAATTGTTAGTGGTGCTGCTTATAGTGATGTTTTTGCACGTATGCCTGGTTTAACTATTTTAGGTGTGATTGCATTAATGGTGGCCGTAATTATTTTAGTAAATATATATTTTAACGGTATTAGGTTATTGATTGCAGGTGTAGCATTATGGGGTGTTGCAGCTATAATTTTAACAATTGGATGGCCTAATGCAGTTCAGAGATTTACTGTAACGCCAAATGAGTATCAGAAGGAATCTCCATATATAGATCATTCCATTAAAATGACTAAAATTGGATTTGGAATTCAAAATATAACAGAAGTTGAATATCCTGTAGAGTATGAATTGGATCTTGAAACCGTGCAAGCAAGTTCTGAAACTATTGGAAATGTTAGGTTATGGGATCATGCTCCATTATTAGATGTCTACAAACAAATACAATTGATTCGTCCTTATTACGATTTTAATGATGTTGATGTAGATAGGTATACTTTGGATGGTAAATTAAGACAGGTAATGTTAGCTGCTAGAGAGGTTAATGTTGAAAAACTTGATGACGAGTCTGATACTTGGGTAAATAATAAATTAAGATACACACATGGTTTTGGTCTTTCTATGAGTCCGGTAACAGA
Source organism: SAR202 cluster bacterium (assembly GCA_009392295.1). Lineage (GTDB taxonomy): Bacteria > Chloroflexota > Dehalococcoidia > Lucifugimonadales. The sequence continues at coordinate 60,416 of VFGW01000009.1, read as the reverse complement.
ATTCACTTCTGAAGGTCGTCCAAAATTTTTCGCGAAAGATATTCCATTAGATGGGGAGTATAAAATCATGGATTATTCAGCTGGTTCTGAATATATGATTTTGAAAAATCCAAGAATTTATTATGGCGAAAAAACTACAGAATATATAATTGCTAATTCAGATACAGATGAACTTGATTTTCAAGCACAAGGTGGAGAGATCATGAGTAATCATTATTCTGGAAGTGGTGGAGTTGGAATCGGGTCATTTTTTAGAAAATTATTGTATGCGATTGAAATGCGTGATCTTAATATTCTTATTAGTAACCAAATTAATAGCGATACAAAAATTTTATATGATAGAAATATACAAGAAAGAATTAATAATGTAATGCCTTTTATTGGGCTAGATAAGGATCCATATTTGGTTGTTGGTGATGGCAATCTTGTTTGGATGCAAGATGCATATACTTTTTCAAATCGATTTCCATATTCCGATAAAAGCGAAACTTCTATAGATAATCCGTACTGGGAAGACACACAATTTAGCTATATTCGTAATAGCATTAAAATTAGTGTTGATGCTTATTCAGGCAAAATAAATGCATATATATGGGACGATTCAGATCCAATAGCTAAAGTATATAAAAATATTTTCCCTGATTTATTTATTGATAGGTCTGAAATGCCAGAGTATCTTTTAAATCATGTAAGATATCCTCAAGATTTATTTTCTATACAATCTGAGAAATATCTTAAGTTTCATATGGATAATTCATTAGATTTTTATAATTTAGAAGATGTTTGGGATATACCAGATGAAAAAGTTGGCCAAAGTGATGAACTACAAGACGTTTTGCCTTACTATGCAATTATGAAGATTCCAGGTATGGATACTGAGAAATTTACTTTATTAATTCCATATACTAGAAACGACCCACCTATTATGTCCGGATGGTTGGCTGCTGGAAATGATGGTGATGATTATGGTAAATTAACTGCTTTACTTTTTCCAAAGGATAGGCAAGTTGATAGTACTAGACAGATAGAGGCAAGGATAGATAATGACTTGGAAATTTCTCCTGAGCTAACTTTATTGTGTCAACAGGGTTCAATTTGTTTGAGAGGTAATTTGTTAGTATTGCCTTTGAGTCATGCTGGTAAATATGGGCTACTTTACGTAGAGCCTATATATTTGCAAGCAGAAGGTGTAGATTTTCCAGAGTTGAAAAAAGTAATTATTGCAACTCAAGAAAAAGTTGTTATGGAAGATAGTGTGCCAAATGCTATAAACGCCTTATTAGGTACAAGTGGAGATGTTATTTATAGTAATAGTGACTCTGATGCACAACAATCTGTAGACAATTCATCTACTGATATTGTTAAAAAAATGATTGAATCATTGAAGGATAAAATTGAGGGCTTGAAGAAGACTTTAAATGAATTAGAAAATTCGTTAAATATTTTAACAGAGAGCTTAGAGGAAAAATAATATGTTAATTGATTGGAAGAAAATTGAAAGCGAACTATACATGTCTTGCGTTAATAGACAGCAAGTTGTTTTAGTAAGAGGTGAGGGTAATTGGGTTTGGGATGATGATGGTAAAAAATATTTAGATTTTACTTCTGGTTGGGCTGTCAATAATGTTGGTCATTCAAATGAAGATGTTGCTTCTGCTATCTCTTTGCAAGCTAAAACATTGTTACAGACTTCTAATCAATTTTATACTGTTCCTCAGTTAGAATTAGCTGAAATTTTGATATCTAATAGTATTTTCAATAGAGTGTTTTTTTCTAATAGCGGAGCTGAAGCTAATGAAGGTGCATTTAAACTTGCTAGAAAATATGGCAAAATCAACTTAAATGGTGCTTATGAAATTATTACAGCAAAGAATTCGTTTCATGGTAGAACTCTTGCAACTTGGTCGGCTACAGGCAAACCTCATGATGAGGATGTTTTTCAGCCCTTACCTTCAGGATTTATTCACGTAGAATACAATAATATCGAAGCTATTAAAAGTGCTACCACTAACAAAACTGCAGCTATTTTATTAGAACCGGTGCAAGGTGAAGGTGGAGTAAATATTCCTGATGATGATTATTTTAAACAGGTTCGAAAATGGTGTGATGAAAATAATTTGCTTTTTATGATGGATGAAGTTCAAACAGGTATGGGAAGATTAGGTTCTTTATTTGGGTATGAAAAATTTAATGCTCAACCAGATGTTATTACTTTAGCAAAAGGTCTTGGAGGAGGAGTTCCTATAGGTGCAATTTTGTCTAATCGAAAGGCTTCTGTTTTTGAACCTAAAAGTGAACACGGATCTACTTTTGGCGGTAATGCTTTAACTTGTGCAGCTGCCTATGCCTCAACAAAATATATAATTGATAAAGGTCTTTGTAAAAATACTGAAGAGATAGGTGCATATTTAGGATCTAGGTTATTAGATCTTAAAAATAGGAATTCATTTATTAAAGATGTTAGAGGTATGGGATTACTTTGGGGTGTTGAATTTGATATTGATGTAGCTCCTTCAATATATTTAAACTGTAATGAAACAGGAGTTTTACTTGGATTGTTATCTACTAATGCAGTAAGAATTATGCCTTGTTTAACTATTAATCAAGATGAAATTGATGAAGGCATTAAAAGATTTGAAGATGGTCTAAATAAAACAAAAGGAGATTTAATTTAATGAAGGGTGAAGCTTTATTAAATGAGGGTATGAATTTGGTTGCTGGGGCAGTTTCAGGTGGTTTAGATAGTTGTACTGTTACTCATTGGCTAACAGCAAAAGGTTTTTCAGTTAATTGTTATACCGTTGATTTAGGCCAACCAGATGAATCAAATATTGATTCTATTAAGAACAGGATGCTTGCTTCAGGTGCAATTTCTTCAGAGATTTTACCCGGTAAAGAGATTTTAGCAAAAGCTGGTTTGAAAGTTATACAAGCACAAGCTAAATACGAAGGAGGTTATTGGAATACAACCGGAATTGCAAGACCAATTACAACTCAAGTTATTTTAGATAAAATTCGTGATACAGATACTAAAATATTTTTTCATGGCGCAACTGGTAGAGGTAACGATCAAGTTAGATTCCAGTTAGCAGTTAATATGATTAATCCAAAAATGACTATATATGCCCCTTGGCGTGATTCTGAATTTATAGAACAGTTTCCAGGTAGGCAAGAAATGATTGATTATTGCCATACAAATGGAATACCTATAGGTTCTAAGGTTGATGCAAGTTACTCTACTGATGCGAATCTTTTGGGCTTAACTCATGAAGCAGGAGATTTAGAGGATGTTGAAATTCCGCCCTCTTTTGTAACACCTGGAATGGGAGTTTGGCCTATTGATGCACCTGATGTACCAGAGATTGTAACTATTGATTGGTTAGAAGGAGTACCTATAGAAATTAATGGTAAAAAATTGGAATTGACAGGTATTTTCGAGGAAGCAAACTCTATTGCTGGTAGAAATGGTGTGGGAATTGGAAATCATGTTGTTGAAAATAGGTTTGTTGGAGTTAAATCTAGAGGATTATATGAATCTCCTGGGATGGAATTATTAGGTACTAGTTACGAATATTTATTACAATTTATTATTGATAGAAGAGCAAGAGAATTTTTTGATATTATTTCAAGTGTTATTAGTAAACAAATTTATCAGGGTTATTGGTTGGATTTGGCCACAACTTCTGCTTTGAATGCCTTGAAACCTATCACTCAATTAATTACTGGTAAGATTGCTTTAAGATTATATAAAGGTAAAATTGAGTTTGATTCTATAGAAAATAAACCCGAAGTGATTCCTTATTCTCTATATACAGACGATTCGTCTATGGAAGCAGTTGGATCATACAATCATTTAGATGCTGAAGGATTTTTGCAAGTTCTTGGAGTTTCAGCTAAAAATATTGGTAAAAAACAATTCAAATATATAAAAAATAGCTGGTTAGATGATTAGATTGAGGTTTTTATGCAGTCTTACGGTTTAGTTATTTCTCTTAAAAATGACCAAAGTGTAATTGCAAAGTATAAAAAATTTCATTATTCGGTTTGGCCGCAGGTAAAAAAAGACCTTATAAGTTCAGGGGTCAAAAATATGAAAATTTTCATATTTGAATCAACTTTATTTATGTATATGGAAACATCTGATAACTTTGATTTTAGTTTGTTAGCAAATGCGTCCGATGAGACTAGAGAATGGAATAAAATAATGAATAATTTACAAGTTCCAGTTTCAACTGTTAGGCCAGGGGAATGGTGGCATCAACTAGAAAAGGTATATGATCTTGAATGGTAGTTTTGGATATTCATTAAATTCTTGACTCAAATACTTAAGATTCAGTAGAATAAGTTATACGGTTATAGGTATGACAAAATATCTGTAGCTAGTATGCTTAATATAAAAAATTCATTAGGAGGAATTGTCGTATGGCAGATGTTAATTTTAAGCCATTGGGTAATCGTATCGTTGTACAACCACTTGAAGAAGAAGCTCAGATGAGTGCTGGGGGTATTTATATTCCTGATACTGCAAAGGAGAAGCCACAAGAAGGTAAAGTTGTTGCAGTAGGTCCAGGAAAACTTGCTGAAGATGGTACGCGTGTTCCTATGGAAGTATCAGTTGGAGACAAAGTTGTTTATTCTAAGTATGGCGGTACTGAATACAAGGTAGGAGATATTGAGTATTTAGTTTTACGTGACGAAGATGTTTTATTAACTGTCTAATTGATTTATCAACGTTTAAAAAATTTAATTTGGAGAAAATATAATGGGCGCTAAACAAATAATATTTGATCAAGAAGCTCGCAATGCAATCAAAAAAGGTATTGATCAGTTAGCTGATACTGTTGCCGTGACTCTTGGTCCTAAAGGTAGAAATGTAGTAATTGACAAAAAATTTGGACCACCTCAGGTTTGTAGTGATGGTGTTACTATCGCTAAAGAAATTGAACTAGAGGATCCATTTGAAAACATGGGAGCTCAATTGTTAAAAGAAGCTGCTAGTAAGACTAATGATGTTGCTGGTGATGGTACTACAACTGCTACCGTTATTTCTCAAGCAATTATTAATGAAGGATTCCGAAATATCGCTGCTGGTGCTAATCCTATGTCAATTAAGAAAGGCATAGAGAAATCTGTTACTGTTTTAAGAGAAGCTGTTAGTAAAATGTCCACAGACATAACTACAGAAGGTCGAGATGGAATTGCTAAAGTAGCTTCTTTATCTGCTCATGACGATGAAATGGGTGGATTAATAGCCGATATTATGGAGAAAGTTGGTAAGGATGGTGTTATTACCGTAGAGGAATCTAAAGGTATTAGCTATGAACAGGAATTTGTTGAAGGAATGCAAATAGATAGAGGTTATATTTCACCATATTTTGTTTCAAATCAGGAAAGAATGGAATCACAGATAGATGATCCATATATTTTAATTACTGATAAGAAATTGTCTGCTGTATCAGATTTGTTGCCTGCTTTAGAAAAGATTTTGCAAGTAAGTAAAAATTTAGTGATAATTTCAGAAGATATTGAAGGTGAAGCTTTAGCTACTTTGGTTGTTAACAAGATGAGGGGAACTTTAAATGTTTTAGCTGTAAAAGCACCCGGGTTTGGTGATAGACGTAAAGCTATGCTTGATGATATTGCTATATTAACCGGTGGTACAGTTATTAGTGAAGAAGTTGGTAGAAAATTAGATTCGGTTACTACTGAAGATTTAGGTAGATGTCGTAGAGTGGTATCTTCAAAAGATGATAGTACCTTTGTTGACGGTTCAGGCTCTGAAGAAGCTATACAAGGTAGAATTACTCAGATTAAAGCTCAAATAGAAGAAACTACTTCTGATTATGATAGAGAAAAATTACAGGAAAGGTTGGCTAAACTTTCAGGTGGTGTTGCTATCATAAAAGTTGGAGCTGCTACTGAAGTTGAGCTTAAAGAAAAGAAGCAAAGAGTTGAAGATGCTCTTTCTGCAACTAGAGCTGCTGTTGAAGAAGGCATAGTACCTGGTGGGGGACTAGCCCTTTTAAGAGCAAGTAAAGCTTTAAGTTCTATTGGATTAGAAGGCGATGAATTGACAGGTAGTCAGATAATTGCAAAAGCCATAGAAGCTCCTATCAAAGTTATTGCTGAAAATACTGGTCAATCAGGTGATGTTGTATTAGAGAAATGCTCAAATGGGGAAGGTGATTTTGGTTATGATGCTGATGCGGGCGTATATGGCCAATTACTTGAAAGAGGCATCATGGATCCAGCTAAAGTTACTAGAGCTGCTATAGAGAATTCAGCTTCAATAGCTGCTATGGTTTTGACTACAGAATCATTGATTACTGATGTTCCTGAGCCAGAAGCTCCACCAGCTGCTCCTCCTGGACCTCCTATGGATTATTAAGAAAATGCAATTTTTAAAAAGGCTCCTTTTTTAAGGGGCCTTTTTAATTATGGACTTCTATATAACATTATTCCTTCAGTTAAAGGTGGTGCTAAAACATTTCCGCCAACAGTCCATACGCCGCCTTTTTCATCGATCCAAATTGAATGGAGTCCTTTTTCAGACTTTATTCCAGTCTGAATTTCCCCCCATTGTTCATTGTTTATTTGGCGTAATATGCTTGTATTAATTCCTACTGCATACGATTGGTTATTTCTACTAAATATTCCCATTAAGTGGGGGGTGTTTTTTGGGGATTTATCCACCCATTCTCCATTAATGTTTTCTAATATAACTCCTTTAACTAATCCACCAACAATGACAGGGTTAGAAACATTATTACCATGAATTGTAAATAAAGGATATTGAGTTTTTGTTGCTTGACCAATGAAGTCTTTACCATTAAAAAATATTGTTTTGCCATTAGTTCCAATTAACCAAACTTTTTCTGGATTTTCTCCCCAAACTTTAAATAATGATTGTGTCCTAGAAAGTCCGGCAGGGAATCTTTCTGCATTTTCCCATTTTTCTCCATTATATCTCCATGCAAATGCACCATTAATAATATTGCCACCAACAGCCCATAAATCATTTTCAGAAGTTCCCCAAATTCCATATACTGTTGCATCTCCAGGAGTTTCCATAGTTTCAAATTGGCCTTCAAAATATTTTAGTATTAGACCTTTGCTACCTCCAAAAAATATAGGTCCTTCTGCAAAACCAAAAATCCACCATAGATCTGAATCAGAATTTGAATACAATCTTTCCCATTTTTCTCCATCAAAATGTAGAATTAAACTTCCTTTGTTATCTACAGTATTTCCACCAACAGCCCATATATCTTGTGAATTTATTCCCCAAATAGCAGTCAGTGCAGCAGGTAATTGTTCATGTACTATTTCCCATTTTCCACTCTCATTGTCGTTATTGCTGCATGAAGCTAACGTTGAAAAAAGAATAATTAGTATGATTAATTGTTTTATTTTAATTGTTTGCGGCACAGCGAAATCCTAAATGTCCTGTAGTTGAATCTGGTGTTGATGAAGTCCTTGCAGAATTTCTATATCTACAACAATATGAAGCATGACAAAGATAGGAGCCACCCTTCATTATTTTGGACACATTCATATTTGATGTGTTTTTTTTATTTTGTATATTGAACCAATCATTGCACCATTCCCATACATTTCCAGAAGTGTTGAATAAGCCATATTGGTTTGGATTAAATGATTTTGATGGTGCAGTTCCTAAATATCCATCATCTTTAGTATTAATATATGGGAATTTGCCTTGCCAGATGTTACACATATGCTTTCCTTGGATTTTTAAATTATTTCCCCACGGAAATTTATTTTGAATTAAGCCTCCCCTTGCTGCGAATTCCCATTCTGCTTCAGTTGGCAACCTTTTTCCAGACCATTTTGCGTATGAGACTGCATCATACCAGGATACGTGGATTACTGGATGTTCCATCCTGTCTTTAATCGAGGAGCCTGGACCTTCGGGGTTTTTCCAGTTTGCTCCTTCTACTTTCCACCACCAAGGTGTTTCTTGTACAATTTCAGTTACATTTTTCTTGGTGTTTTTTGAAATAAACATATTGAAAACAAATGACCAGCCAAATCGTTCTGCATCAGTGATGTAATTTGAATCTGTAACAAATTTTGAAAATTCTGAATTTGTTACAGTAGTTTTGTCTATATAATAACTATTCAATTCTACTTCACGTATAAAGCCTTCTCCATCAGATTCGATTATTTCTTTATCACGTGAACCCATTAAAAATTTACCAGATAATTTAACCATATTATTGGTGTTTAATTTTTTTGCTGGTATGGATTCAAGTTCACTGATACGTTCATCAATGCTAGATATTGATTCGTTGTTTTTAACACAACATGTTGGATTTTGATTTAACGATTTTTTCAAAAGATATTACTGTTACCTACGCAGAATGAATTATTATAATGATATATATATTATTTTGAAGTTTTTAGGTATTTTTTGTTCAATTTAGCAACATAACTAAAAGTTGGATTAATAAAATGAGTACATCTAGCTTCTAGCACTTGCGCTAGTAACATGTAAGCATCTTCAGATGAATAGCCATAGTCTTCTTCTAGCCAAAGTAGCATTTCTGAAAGAGCAATTTTGAAAGCATTATCTGATGGTCTAGCTTGCCCAGTAGTCATTATATGTGTTTTATTTGTTATTCTTGGCCAAGTCATATTTTTTGGTTTCTTAGATAATGAGCATTTTATAATGACTTTACCGCCAGCTTCAATGCCACCAGCACCACAAATCTCACCATCACCTTGGATAGCATGCATATCCCCTATGTGTAATAAAGCACCATTAACATTTATAGGTAGTTGTACTGTTGCACCTTCAGTAATTTCTTGGATATCAAAATTGCCACCCCATTCTCCAGCCCATCGATTATCCCATCTTGTAGATCGTGGAGAAACACCAACAAATCCAATCATTGGTTGGGCTGGTATTTTTAGATTATTGTCCCAATGTATTAGGCCATTTTTTATTTCGACAATTTTGTGTTGTTTAGATAAATTTTTCATTAACATCCAATTTGGTATCAGAGGATTATATTTTGTAAATTGAGTGTACCCTATAGGGTCTAGAGTAATTTTTTCAATTGACACATTTAGAACGTTACCTGGGGTTGCACCATTAATATATATTGCTCCAGAAGAAGGATTTGCACCAGATAATTTTTTTTTCAATTGTTCCTTGTTAGGATGGTCATCTACCCAAGGTCCTTTGTTAATTTGTGTTTGGATTTCTATTTTTTCACCTGGGTCAACATACAATGTAGGTGGATTATCAGGCCCAGTTTCAAAATATAATTTATCTGTAGATGTGTACTTCATTTTATCTTTTCTTTTTTCTAAGATTATCTTTCCATGATTTTCTAGATTTAATTTCTTTTAACGTAGGTTGACCTTCTGAATCAAAATAAGAATTTTCCCCAGGAGGTTCTGTTAATGGTTTGTATAAGTCAGGTCTTCTTGCTAAAAATTTTCTTCTAGGTTCAGAAATGGTATCTGAAAATGCTGTTTTAGTTTCATTTCCTTCGAATAAATATGTGTATATGTCAATTCTTTGTAAAGTAACGCATTCACATTCATATCTTTGAGAAATTATTTGCCCCTGGGGGTTTATTAATGCACAACTCCATGTGTTTGCAACAACAATCCAGCAATGATTGTCCATTGCTTTGTACCTTAAAGCATCTATATTTTCGGGACCTCCGTCTCCATCCATTGGCAAGAAAATTATTTGTACACCTTGGACACCTAGGGTAGAAAAATTATCAGTAACTCCTCTGTCACTACAAATCAAAAAACCTATTTTCCCAAAATCAGTGGTAGTGATTTTCAATTCTTCCCCTGGAGTTATAAATGATTCATTTTTTGGGTGAACTTTACTATATGTAGAAATAATTTCACCTTCAGGGTCAAACATTACAACACTATTGTATAGCTTGTTATTTGAAATTTGTAAAAATCCGAATATGAAATAAATTTTTAATTCTTTGGCAAGTTTTGCCCCTTTTTTTATATATTCACCAGTAGGAATTTTTTGAGCAATAGACGCTAATTTTTTAAATTCGGCTTCGTGATCTGCTCCGTATGCATACCCATCTAGAATAGCTTCAGGTGCTATTACTAGATCTGCTCGCCTATTTACAGCTTCTCTTGTATATTTTTCTAATCTTTTAAAGTTTTTTTCTAATTCCCATGGATCTGCTTCCATGGTTATTATTCCTACATTTAATCGATTTAATGGGTTTCTCATTTTAAATTATCCAATTTCATTTTTTATAAAAATTAGCAACTTTTTTTATTGCCTCTATTGTATTCTCAACGTTCTCTTCAGTTAAAGTGCTTAAAGGCGAGAAATTAATTGTTCTACTCATTAAATCTTCCCCATTAGAGCATTTTGATAGTTTATAATCTACTGCTCTGGTTCTTTTGTAATCAAATGGATATTTGCTTTTCCCAAATGCATCTAGGTTTGTGAATATTGGATGTTTATTGATGGGACCCAAAGGGTATTTGCCGGTTCCTAGATATGGTCCACTAAATGGAATTCCTTCAGCCACAATAGATTCTGCGAATTTATTTGCGTCACAATTGAATACATTTTTTTTCAGTATTAAAGACATATTCCAATATGTGTGCTTATCTCCATTTCTAACTTTTTGTGGTATCAATTCAGGTATTTCTGAAATTTGTTTTAGAATATTTTTAGCATGGTTAATTTTTTTTTCTATATTTTTTATTGCTTTTGAAAATTGAACATTTAAAATCGAAGCAGCTAATTCATTTGCGTTATAATTTTGTGCTAGAAAATTATGAACATATGGATAGTTTTTAAAAGGTCCATCTGCTCTATTTAAAGCTTGATCTGAATATCCAAAAGCTCTTTCATATAATTTTGTGTTGTTTGTGACTAATATGCCACAATTACCTGCACCAGTAAAATGTTGATGTTCACTTAACCCCCAGGCGGCAATATCTCCTATAGAACCAACTAATTTGTTTTGGTATTTTGAAAAATGTGCTTGGGTACAGTCTTCTATAAGAAAAAGGTTGTATTTTTCAGCTATTTGTATAAGTTTATTCATATCGCATGGATTGCCAAACATATGTACAGCAACTATAGCTCTTGTTTTGTTAGTAATTTTACTTTCTACATCTATGGGATCAATGCAAAGAGTTTCGTCGATATCGGCAAAAACTGGAACCATACCATGAAAAATTGCACCTGAAACACTTCCAATAGAGGTCCAAGGTGTACAAATTACTTCTGTGCCAGGATCAGGATTAATTGCACCATAAATCGAATTTATAGCTGATGTGCCTGAGTTAACTAAAATTCCATATTTTGAATCATGTAAATTTGAAAAATTTCTCTCAAATTTATGACGTTCAGTTCCTCGTTGTAAAATTTCTATTGGTTTGGAACCATGAGAATTTGCTTTTTTTAAAACTTTTGTTATGGCAGCAATGTCATCATCTCCAAAATGGTGAGAAGCTGGAAACTTAATTTTTGTTACAGGTTTGCCGCCATGTATAGCTAATTTTTTTCTCATTTTAAAATATCAATTAGTATTGAAATTAGAGATTTAAAAATTGGAATTAATTATTTTTTATAGTGAGCAGAAACTTTTCTGATAGATTCTATAATATTTCCAACATTCTCTTCAGTAAAACTACCTCTCATAGAAAAATTCATTCCTCTACCCATTAAATCTTCACCATTTGGGCACTTTGTTAGTTTGTAATCCACAGGTCTGTCTCGGTTATAGTCAAACGGATATTTGCTTTTGCCAAATGCATCCAAATTAGCAAAAACTGGATGATTATACAAAGGACCTTGCCCAGGAGTGGCTGTACCTATATAAGGTCCAGCTATAGGAATTCCTTCACCTTCTACAGCTTTTGCAAATTCTTTTGAACTACAATTGTAAGCATCTTTTTCTAACATAATTGATAGGTTCCAGTATGTATGCCTGTCATCAGGACGAACTTTTTGAGGAATTAATTCAGGAATATCTGAAATTCCAGATAAAATATTTTTAGCATCTCTTATCTTATTTTCAATATAACCGTGAACTTTTGTGAGTTGAACATTTAAAACAGCAGCGGTTAATTCATTTGGTTTATAATTTTGTGCTAAAAAGTTATGAACATATGGATAGTCTCTATAAGGACCATCTGATCTATTTAAAGCTTGATCAGAATATCCAAATCCTCGTTCGTATAATTTGATATTGTTGGTTGTTATCATTCCACCACCACCACCAGTCATATGTTTTCCACTAAAGCTCCATCCAGCAATATCACCCATAGATCCTACAACTTTTCCTTGATATTCTGAAAAGGTTGCTTGACTGCAATCTTCAACCAGAAATAAATTGTGTTTGTCAGCAATCGCTTGCAGTCTATCCATATCACATGCGTTTCCAAACATATGAACAGCAATTATCACCCTAGTTTTAGATGTGATTTTTCTTTCTACGTCTTCTGGGTCAATACATAATGTTTCGTCAATGTCGGCAAAAACAGGTACCATTCCATGGAAAACTCCACCAACTACACTGCCAGCAGAGGTCCAAGGTGTACAAATTACTTCTGTACCAGGATCAGGATTAATTGCACCATAAATTGTGTTAAATGCTGATGTTCCAGAGTTGACTAAAATTCCGTATTTTGAATCATGTAAATCTGCAAAGTCTTTTTCAAATTGCCTTTGTTCAGGACCTCTAGTCATGCTAGTTCCGTCTTGATTAGCTTTTTGCAAAACACTTGTGACTGCAGCAATATCTTTCTCGTCGAAACTATAAGGTGCAGGAAAATCAGAAGAAACTCTACCAGTTCCAAGGGAAGAAATATTAGCCTTTGATACTACTGGTGTACCGCCATGGATTGCTAATTTTTTAGTCATATGTATTCTCCTTCTAATATTTAATCTTGATCTGATGATGGATTTATATCAGGATCTTCAGGTTGGTTTTCTTTAGTTTGTTTTTCTGCAACCATTTTTTCAATTTCAGATGGATCGGTACCAACTGGATGTACAATCAGATTTATAGTTGTATGTATATCTTGGAATAAATTTATTGGTATTTCTTGTATTCCAACTTCTCTAATTGATTCTGAAATTTGTATAGATTTTCTATCTAACTTACAACCGAAATTGTTGTTTAATTCAGATGCGATCATGGCATCAGTAACTGAACCAAATAATTTTCCGTTGGCTCCTGACCTGGCTTCTATTGAAATTTTTTGACCACTTAGTTTTTCTGACAATTCATTCATGTTTTTGGTTAAAAGTGACCTTGTTTCATCAGATTTTTTCTTTAGAGAGCTGATTCTCTGTAAAGATTCTGCTGTTGCAGGGGTAGCTAGGTTTTTTGGTAATAAATAGTTCCTAGCAAATCCGAGTTTAACATTTTTAATTTCTCCGCCATTAGCAACACCAGGAACATCTTCTAAGAATACAACCTTCATTGGATTTGAATTCCTTCCTATTTTAAAAGTATTTTTCTCTATTAATTAAAACATAATTTTACTAGAAGATTATATCACGTTAATGTTAAATAGTAATTTATTACAATTATTGTTTTCACATATTTAATAGAGTCTTCTGATATTTGACAGTGGTATTGTTTAGGGCTAGAATTTTTTATGTGGAATATAAAACAAATTAAGTTTGGAGATATAATGTTAAGGATAAGGTTAAGAAGAGAGGGTAATAAAAATAGACCTACATACAGATTAGTTGTTGCTGACCAAAGAGCAGCTAGAAACGGTTCTTTTGTAGATTATTTAGGGTTCTATGATCCTAAAACTGATCCACCTAAAATTGAAATTGATCAGGCTAAGGCTGAAAAATGGCTTTCTCATGGTGCTAGGCCTTCTGATACAGCAAAGAGTATTTTAGATAAAGTTTTGAATTCTAGCGATGAAAAACCTTCTGTTGAGGATAAAAAGTGATTGAGTTAGTTGATTATATTGCGAAATCTATAGTGTCTGATCCTGAATCTGTAAATGTATCAGAGGAAGAAATGGATTCTGGTGTTATCAAAATTATTTTAAACGTTGCTGAACATGATAGAGGTAAGATTATTGGAAGACAAGGTAAACTTGCTCAAGCAATTCGTACAGTTGCTAGGGTAGCAGCGGTAAAACAAGGTGTTAAAATTAACCTTGAAATTGTGTAACTTTATTTCCTTAACTGTTTAGGTGTTATTACCGTGAAAAGTAATAACAATGATTCACTCGAACAAGTTCTTGTAGGAGTTGTAATTGGATCTTGGGGTGTTAAAGGTCATTTAAAAGTTAAACCATTTACAGATATAGAAGATAGATTTCAATTAGGTGGTTTTGTTTGGCTTTTATCTGAAAAAAAGAAAATTTTGAATTCTAGATTTTTAGAGTCTAAAGGATATTGGATATTATTATTTGAAGGTTTAGATTCTTTGAAAAAGTCTGAAAGATTTTTTGGTTGTGATATTACAATACCTTCTGAATTTCTCAAATCTTTGCCCGAGAATGTATTTTATCATTATGATTTGATAGGCCTGAAAGTTATCAATCAAGATTTAGAAGAAGTAGGGATTTTACAAGATATACTTAAGACTGGCGCAAATGATGTTTATATTGTTCAACCAAAATCAGGGAAACAAATTTTAATTCCTGCGATAAAAGAAGTTATTAAAAAAATTGATTTATATAATGCTCAAATGTATGTAGATTTACCAATTGGTATTGAATAGATATTACATATAATATAGACCCTCATGTTAATGCATGCTAGAATCTAAATTTCATCAATCTAAATAATTTTTAAAAGGAATGATTTAAATGTCAGGACATTCTAAGTGGTCTACAATTAAACGTGCTAAGGCTTCTAATGATGCTAAAAGAGGACAATTATTCACAAAATTATCTAAAGAAATTATTGTTGCAGCAAAAAATGGTGGTTCTAATTTAGATGCAAATTTTCGGTTGCGTATGGCTGTCCAGAAAGCTAAAGATAGTAATATGCCTTCTGATAATATAGATCGTGCTATAAAAAAAGCTGCTGGCGATGGCTCAAATTCGGATATGGAAGAGATAGTGTATGAAGGTTATGGGCCTGGTGGTACAGCTATACTCGTTCAAGCTGTTACTGACAATCGTAAAAGGACTGGCGCTCAAATTAGGTCTATATTTACAAAAGCAGGTGGTAGTTTAGCTGAAGTAGGTGCTGTTTCTTGGCAATTTAATCAAAAATGCGTAATTTCGGTAAATGTTTCAAATGAGCAGCAAGATGAATTAGCTCTTCTTTGTATAGATGCTGGAGCTGATGATTTTGAGAGTACTGATACTTCTTTTGATGTTTTTTGTTCTTTAGATAAAGTTAGTAGCGTCCAAAATGCTTTAGATTCTTCAGTGGATAATATTTCAGTAGATATTTCGATGATGCCAAATAATACAGTCATGTTGGACGATAATATTTCAGTAAAAATTTTGAAATTACTTGACGAATTTGAAGATTCTGAGGATGTCCAAAAGGTATTTACTAATGCTGATTTTCCAGAAGAAGTTTTGGCTTCCTATCAAAACAATGCCTAGTTTATGAATTCTGAAAACTTAAATACAATTTCTTCGAATACTCATAGAATTTTAGGGATTGATCCAGGTACTTATAAAATGGGTATAGGTATAATCCAAAAAGAAGGAACAAATATTACTTTTGACCATAGTGAAGTGATTGAGGTTGGGAAATTAGTGTTGCCCAAAAGATTGAAGTTGATTTTTGATAGATTAATTGTAGTGATAAAAGATTTTAATCCCAAAGAAATTGCAATTGAACAACCATATGTGTCAAAAAATGTTAAAGCTGCTATGGCTATAGGTAATTCACAAGCTGTTGCTATGTTAGCAGCAGCACAATTTGGAATACCTGTATCTACGTATCCTCCTATGACTGTGAAACAATCTGTTACTGACTATGGAGCTTCTTCAAAAGAGCAAGTCAAATCTATGGTGGAAATAATTTTAAATATTGGAAATGATTTATTGTCGTATGATTCAAGTGATGCTTTAGCTGTAGCAATATGTCATGCAAATCAAATGGATGTTGTTGCTTTTTTAAAAGATAATTGAAATATATATGGAGGAACAATGATTACATCGATTAGGGGTGAAATTTTTAATAAGGGAGAAGATTTTGTTGACTTATTAGTTGGCGGTTTTGGAGTAAGAGCATTAATTCCAAAAAACATTTTGGATTCAATTGGAGATTTAGGTGATCAAGTTAGTTTATTAACTATTTTCCAAATGCGTGATGAAAATTTAATTCTTTATGGCTTTACAAATGAAGAAATGCGTCAATCCTTTGAATTATTAACTACTGTTAACGGTGTTGGCCCTCGAGCTGCATTAAATATTCTATCAATTTTAAACGTTGAGGACTTATCTTTAGCTATATCTTCAGGAGATGCAGTTGCCTTAAAAGGTGTACCTGGAATTGGAATGAAAACTGCTAATAGAATTGTTTTAGAACTTAAAGATAAATTTGAAGAGATATCATATTTAAGTTTAGAAGATAGTCAAAATACGGATTTGATTGAAGCTTTGATGGCTCTTGGGTATACTAGATCTGAATCTTTCAATGTTGCTTCTGAAATTGCAACAGATGAGAAAATGTCTTTTGAAGATAAGGTTAGATTTTGTGTGCAGAAATTAGGCGGGTAGTTTCTTTTGGAATCTAACTATGACAAATGGGCTGATGTCTATGATTTAGTGTATTCATATGTTAAAGATGATATTGGTTTTTTTGTTAAAGAATCGAAATTATGTAGTGGTGAAATTTTAGAGCTTGGCTCAGGTACTGGTAGGATAACTTTACCAATTGCAATTGCTGGATGTAAGATTACTGGTATCGACTTTTCTTCTAAAATGGTTGCTTTAGCTACACAAAAAGCTTCTTGTGTTTTACCAAATTCTAGGAATTTAACTTTTCTCCAAAAAGATATGCGAGATTTTGATTTGCAAAAAAAATTTTCAAGGATTTTCATTCCATTTAGAGGTTTTCAATCTCTTTTGAGCGTGGAAGATCAAGCATCCACTTTAAAAGCAATAAAAAAACATTTGGAACCGGATGGCAAGTTGATTTTTAGTGTTTTTGTACCAGATATTTTGATGATAGCTGAAGGCTATATACCATTGTCTCATTTTCGGGATGTTAAAGATCCAATTACTGGTGAAACTGTTAGTTTATGGCATGAAGGACAAATTGATACATATAATCAAATCATGCATATTCGTCTTTCAGGAAAAAGTACTTATAAAAAACACAAAATAATTAAAGATTTTGATAGAGAATTTGAAATAAGATATTCATTTAGATGGGAAATTTTCC
Source organism: SAR202 cluster bacterium (assembly GCA_009392295.1). GTDB lineage: Bacteria > Chloroflexota > Dehalococcoidia > Lucifugimonadales. Next base: position 43,051 of record VFGW01000009.1, on the reverse strand, counting down.
ATTTGCTAAATAGGTATGGATTCAAAGTTGAAGAAATTTTTGGTGATTTTTCATCTTCACCATATGATCAAGATAGTACTGAAATGATTTGGGTAGCTAAAGCTCCTATTGATTGTTGAGTTTTTATGGCAATATTTAAGATTGAATCAAATTTTATTCCGTCAGGGGATCAGCCAAAAGCTGTTGAAAAATTGGTCAATGGAATCAAAAATGGTTTGAATAGACAGACACTTTTAGGTGTGACTGGTAGTGGTAAGACCTATTCAATGGCATGTGTTATTGAATCAATTAATTGTCCAACTTTGGTTATAGCGCATAACAAGACTTTGGCAGCTCAATTGGCAACTGAATTCAAAGAATTCTTTCCAAATAATGCTGTTGAATATTTTGTCAGCTATTATGATTATTATCAGCCAGAAGCTTATATGCCTAAGACCGATGTTTATATTGAGAAAGATTCAAGTATAAATGATAAATTAGATGAATTAAGACTTTCTGCCACTAGATCTCTTGCTAGCAGAAAAGATGTATTGATTGTTGCTTCTGTTTCTTGTGTTTTTAATTTGGGGTCTCCTATTGATTATCAGAATATTGTTTGCTTGGTTAAGAAAGATCAAAATTTAGGACGAAATTCTTTTATCAGGCAATTGATTAACATGCATTATGAGAGAAATGATTTTGATTTTTCTAGAGGTAAATTTCGTGTTCGAGGCGATACGATTGATTTATTACCGGCTTATGAAAAAGAAGTTGGATTCAGGGTTGAATTTTGGGGAGATATAGTAGAAAAAGTTTTAAAATTTGATCCATTAACTGGCGAAATAATCACAGAAGAAGACGAAATTTCGATATATCCAGCTAGACATTTTGTTACAGATCCAGACAATTTGGATAAAGCTATTAACGGAATTGAGAGTGAGTTAGAAGGTCAATTAAAGAATTTTAAAAAATCAGGTAAAATTTTGGAAGCATCTCGTTTAGAATCTAGAACCAGATACGATATAGAAATGTTAAGGCAGACTGGATTTTGTTCTGGGGTTGAAAATTATTCTATGCATTTATCTGATAGAGAACCCGGAAGCACACCTTTCTCATTATTACATTATTTCCCGAATGATTATTTAATGTTTGTTGATGAGTCGCATATGACTTTACCTCAATTAAGAGGAATGTATTTTGCAGATAGATCTAGAAAGGAAGTTTTAGTTGAACATGGATTTAGATTGCCGTCAGCATTAGACAATAGACCTCTGAATTTTGATGAATTTAATGATCAGATAGAAAAAGTAATTTATGTATCAGCTACTCCTGCAAAATATGAATATGAGAAATCTGATCAAATTGTGGAACAGGTTATTAGGCCTACTGGATTACTTGATCCTAAGGTAGAAGTTAAGCCTATTCAAGGACAAATTGATGATTTATTATTTGAAATCAAGAATAGATCAAATAGAAATGAAAGATGTTTAGTTACAACTTTAACAAAAAGAATGGCTGAAGAATTATCACAATATTTATCTGAAGCTGGTGTAAAAACTCATTATTTACATTCAGAAATTAAAACTTTACAAAGAAGTGAAATTTTAAGTGATTTAAGATTGGGGACATATGATGTTGTAGTTGGAATTAATTTACTTAGAGAAGGTTTGGATTTACCAGAAGTTAGTTTAGTAGCTATTCTTGACGCTGACAAAGAAGGTTTTTTACGTTCTGAAACATCTTTGATTCAAACTATCGGTCGTGCAGCTAGACATGTTGAAGGCAAAGTCATTATGTATGCAGACCAAATAACTTCTTCGATGTTGAATGCAATTAATGAAACTGATCGGAGAAGAGACATTCAAGAAAAATATAATTTGCAAAATGGTATAGAACCTAAAAGTATTTTTAAAAGTGTTCATGATATTACGGAAAGAATTTCTGGTGATTTAGATACTACAGATAAACTAGATAAGATTTTGAAAGAAAATCCAGATGTAAGTTTAAATAGTATTATTATAGATTTGAAAGCTAAAATGCACGAGGCTGCTGAGGAATTGAAATTTGAAGAAGCTGCATTAATTAGAGATCAAATTAAGGAGCTTAAAATTATGGCTAAAATGGATATGGATATAGATTAATTTTTTAGGTTTGTATTATTATTAAGGATCAAACTTTATTGTTGACACTATAATATAAGAAATATTAGAATCCGATTATGGAGGCTTTACATAATGGCAGAATCAAATTTAATTACAGAAGAAGATGTTTTTGAAGCTTTAAGAGACGTTTATGATCCTGAGATACCGATTAATGTAGTTGACTTGGGATTAATTTATGAATGTAAAGTTGATGGCTCAAATGTTGATATTCAAATGACACTTACTTTTCCAGGTTGTGGAATGGGGCCTCATATTGCCCAGCAAGCTGAATGGCGTGTTTTAGAAATTGAGGAAATTGATAAAGTTAATGTTGAGATGGTTTTTGATCCACCTTGGAATCCGGAAATGATTTCTGAGGACGGTAAAGCTCAACTAGGTATGGATGATTAGAAAATATGGTGAAAATTTATGAATGAATCAAAGCCTGAAAGACAGGTTCCAAATCCTGCTCAGGCTCGTGCAAAAATTGAACAAATGAAAAGACAATTTGAGGAAAAGAGGAAAATTTCTGATAATTTGACTGGAATTAAAAAAATTATTGGTGTTTATAGTGGTAAAGGTGGGGTTGGAAAAACTACTGTAGCTGTAAATTTGGCTGTTACTTTTGCTCAGGCAGGATTAAAAGTTGGTTTAATGGATGTTGATATTGATTGTCCAAATGTTTTAAAAGTTCTTAATGTATCAGGCCTTCCAGAACAAGATGATGATCAGAAAATGATTCCTCCAAATAGGTGGAATGTTTCGGTGATGTCTATGGGCTTTTTTCAAAAAAATGAAGAAGAAGCAATTATTTGGCGAGGGCCAATGATTCATAATGCAATTAATCAACTTCTTCAAGCTACAAAATGGGGTGATTTAGACTATTTGTTTATTGATTTACCGCCTGGAACATCTGATTCACCTTTAACAGTTATGCAAACTTTAACAGTGGATGGATTTTTAATTGTTACGACTCCACAGGATTTAGCAAAAATTGATGCAAAACGCTCAATTAATATGATTAGAACTATGAAAGTAGATTTATTAGGAATTGTTGAAAACTTTTCAGGTTCAATTTTTGGGCAAGGTGGCGGGAAATCTCTTGCAGATGAAATGAAAGTACCATTTTTGGGAAGTTTAGCTTTAAGAGAAGAATATATGGATCTTAGTAAGCCCGTTGTTTTATCCAATGACGATATTTTAAAAGAGTATGAAATTTTGGTAGAAAATTTACAATCTTCTATAGAGATTGTCGAAAAAAATTAGCTGAGTATTCTAAATTAATTCATTAAGATTATTAATTGTTGGGTTAATTTCTCTTTTTTCTAATTTTTTAATAAGTTCTACTATGGCAGCATTTGTCACTGGATTTGTTTTAGTATTTTGAGACAATTTTAATACATATCCATTTAATTCATTAATTTCTGTTTTTCTAGATTTCACGATATCTTGAGACATTGAAGGTTTTCCTGAACCAAATGTTTTTGCTCCATTAATAATTTTTTCTTCTAGCATAGAAAAGTTTTGTTTAGATTCATTTGCTGTAAGGAATAGATTTGGATCAATGCCAACAATTTTTTCTATTTGAATTCCTTTTTCAAAACCTATCGAAATAATTTCTGTTGCAATATTGATAGAAACCTGTCTTGAAATTTTATTTATTCGGACTTGTTCAGATGTTAAACCAGTTAAACTACAAATTGGGTTACTCATACAGTTTGTTACAAGTTTTGACCATCTTTCTCCGAGTAGGTTTTCTGTCACTCTAGAAATTCCAACATTGCTAAAAATTTGGGTTAATTTATTAACACGATCTGTATTTGATCCGTCTATTTCACCTAATGCGAATGCAGGTTTTTTAATGGTTGTTGTTCTTTTAGCATGACCAGGAGATTCCATAGCTGCTCCTAATGTGATTACACAGCCTAAAACGTTATTTTGTCCTGTTACAGATTTGATTTTATCTTCATTAATACCGTTTTGAGCAGAAACGATAAAACCATCTTTTTTTAGGAATCTTTTTATGAATGCAGTAGCCCATTCCGTATCATAAGATTTAACAGATAATATTACAAAGTCAAATAGAGGGGCGTGTGTTGAAACTTCACCAATATGTAAAGCTTTTGGATGTATTTCAAAAATATCTTCTACTGAAGTAATTTTCAATCCGGAATTATTGATTGTTGAAATATTTTCATACCAAGAATCAATTAATGTTACGTCAAAATTTGCTTGTTTTAAATAACCACCGATAAGTCCGCCAATAGCTCCTGCTCCCATTATGCCAATTTTCATTTAAGTTATTCCTCCAAATTTTTTTTCGCTTGAATTGGATATTTAGGATATTTAGGATTTCTTAATTTTACTAAGAATAATAATAATATTGCAAAGCAAAAGAATAATGAAATTATTAAAAAAGAGAATGTGTAACTACCGAAATGATCAAAGGAAAAACCAGATAGAAGTGGGCCAAAAAATAAAGGAATGATTGAAGAAAATCCGATAACACCTGCTATAGAACCATAATTTTTTAAACCAAAAGCTTCTTGTATAACTAATGAAAACAAAGCACCGTATCCACCCATGAAAATACCAAATATTGCTAAGAAAATTGGGATGGTATTTTTGTTTACAACAGTTGATAATATGATTAGGAATATTATTTGCCCAGAAAGGCTTAATATCATTGCAATTCTTGCTGTATATTTTTCTGCAAGATATCCAAAAATAAGTTTTCCAGTCATCCCAAATGTAGCTAAAATACTTATAAATAGAGGAGCCATTTCTATTTGTATATTGAGAGAAATTAAATGGTCGCCCATTTGAGGAAGTACAGCACTGTATAAGAAAGTGCCTAAGAGTGCTGAAAAAAATATTAGATAAAAAGTTTCTGATTTAATCGTATATTTCAAAGCGTCTCCAGATAAATTGTTTATTTTTATTTTGTTTTCAGTATCGTTGCCTTTTTTTGAAGTTTGTGGGGTGTCTGAAATGAATAACATAGATAAAAACGAGATTAATAATGTTATTCCACCTATGAGTAAGAACGCAGTTTGCCATTCACCTTTGGCGATATAAAAACCAGTAAATAAAGGTACTGTTAGACCTCCAAAATTATTTCCCATTGTAGCAATCCCATATGCTCTTCCTCTATGTTTTGGAAACCAAATTCCAATTAGTCTACCCGCAGGTAAATTAGCTGTTCCTGAGTAACTAATTGATTGTAAAAGACTTAAGGAATACCAATGCCAAATTTGAGACATCATAGGTCTAAGTAGATAGCTAATGGAAAAAAACAATAAAGATATTGTCATTGTGATTTTCGAACCTGATCTATCCAATATTCTGCCAACTATAGGAGTTGTAATACTTCCAACAGCACCGAATGAAAGAGAGGCCATTATTACTGATTTTTGCCAATCAAAATGATTTTGTAAGGGTTCTAAAAATAGGCCAAAGCCATATACTGGACCTGTTGTAATAGCAGAAGCTAGAAATAATGTAAGTAAGATAATAAATTTGTGATATTGATGTAAGTAAACTAATTTGCTTTGCATTTAATTATAGGTAGAGATTTTTGATATTTTAGGTTGAGATGTTTTCAAGTGATAACACTTTCTGACATATTGGATGAATTATGAAGTTTGTTATTGTTTATTGAACTCTAATTATGCATAATATTCAATTCAAATATCTAATTTATAAGGAGCATTTATGTCAGACTATAAAACATTTGATTTGTCTAGCTTATGTAATGAAAAAATAGAGGATATATTAGCTCCTTTTGAAAAAGAAGACGAAAGACTTAATACCAATGAAATTAAATGGAAAGGACATACTTTTGGTAATTCAAAATTGGATTTGCCATTACGTGTTAGTGGTGAACAAAATATAAGAGGTTTGCCATTTTTGATTGGAAACAATAATGATTCTTCTGGAAATTCTCTTGTTAGATTAAAGCCTGGCGATGAATCTATAAATATTCCTGTTGATAGAAAAGTTAATTGGTTGATTTTTGCTCAATGTATTTCTGGAATTGAAAAAAATATTTTTGGTCAGGATGTTGCTGAATATGTTTTTCACAAAAAGGACAATAAATCCGAATCAGTCTTAATAAGATCATCAATTGAAATTGGTTCTATTGGTGGTGGTGCTATGGGAACTTTTTCAGATGTAGAAGATTCTTTAAGACCAAGATATGAAGGTGAATGGGGAAATTCTGGTTGGCGACAAACTGAAAGATCTCAAAAATCCAAGAAAGTTTTCCATTTGTGGATTTGGAAAAATACTACTGGCGATATATTAGAATCTATTGAAATAAAGCCTTTGGAACAAGAATTTATTATTGCTGGTATTACATCTAGTAGTATTCAGGAACATCCTATTACTCGTACAGGACGAAAGCCAATTGTGATATCTATGATTGATTCAAAAGATGCTGAAGCACCTTTTGATTTAGAAATCGAAGTAGATCGTGGTAATGCTACCTATACTCATCCTTTACCTAAAGAATCATTGGAAGATTTTTTGTCTGATGATTTTAAAGGTTGGGGTGAATCTCAGAATCCATCAAACAGCCCAATTTATTCTGAAATATCAGCTAATCCTTCTGCAACTGTTTTGATTAAAAGCCAAGGTCAAATTCTTGGTGAAGTTAATTGGGGTGAATTAAAACAAATACGTAACAAAAAAGTTGGGAAAGCATTGTTGTCTTTTCCTGAAGAAGGTAGAAATTGGGTTAAAGTTGAAGTTGTTGATCGTGATGATAATCTTTTACCTTGTAGAATTCATTTTAGGTCACCAGAAGGCATACCATATCAGCCTTATGGCCATCACAATCATGTGAATTCTAATTTAGGGACTTTTAATTTTGACATTGGTGCAGATGTTCGAATGGGTCAAATTTCATATGCTTATATAGATGGAAAATGTGAGGGATGGTTACCTAGGGGAGATGTAATTGTTGATATTGCACGAGGTTTTGAATATTTACCTCAAAGAATCAAAGTAAATATAGCTCCAGATCAACAAAATTTAAAATTTATTCTTGATAGATGGATAAATATGAATGATTTAGGTTGGTATAGTGGGGATGCACATGTACATTTTTTGTCAACAATGGGGGCTATGCTTGAAGCAAAAGGTGAAGATCTTAACGTAGTAAATTTATTACAATCTCAGTGGGGTACTGTTTTTACAAATACAGAGGATTTTATTGGAGAGCCTTTTGTTTCTCAATCTGGCAAGAATATAGTTTATACATGTCAAGAAAATCGTCAAACTCCTATGGGACATTTGATTTTGTGGGGTTTAAAGGAACCAGTGATGCCATGGTGTACAGGAGAGGGAGGTGAATGTGAACTAGGAGCCACTCTTGAAACGGGTTTATGTCATTGGGCAGATGAAGCACTTGCACAGGGTGCTACTGTAATACTTCCTCATTTTGGAGGTCTTAATGGTGAATGTGTTGCATTAATAGCTACAGGTAGAGCTCAGGGACTAGAATTTATTTATTTAAAAGAAAGCCAACATAAAGATTATTATAAAGCATTAAATGCAGGATATAAGATTCCATTAGTTGGAGGTACAGATAAAATGTCATCTGATGTTCCTGTTGGTATGTTTAGGACTTATGCAAAGTTAGAGGAAGGGCAAGAGTTTAATTATGATAATTGGTGCAAAGCAGTGACTAAAGGGAAAACATTTTTAACATCTGGCCCAATAATAGATTTTAAGGTTAATGGCTTTGATATTGGAGATACTTTAAATTTTGATGATCAAACGAAAGTAAATGTTGAAGCTAGTGCTGAAAGTATATTTCCAATTCGTAGGTTAGATATAGTTTTAAATGGTGAAGTAGTATTTTCTGAAATTTCTGAAAAACCTGTGAACAAAATTGAAATTTCAACAAAAATCAATATCGATCGATGTTCATGGATTGCAGTTAGATGTGGAGGAAAAGAATATTGGTCAGATGGAAACTTTTCAAGCAGTAATAAAGCTGTTCTAAGGCCAATGAAGGATGTGCATTATGATGGACAACGTAAAGGTATTTTTGCTCATTCATCACCAATATATATTTCTTTTAATGGTGAAACTCAAATGTTCGATGAAGGTGTTATTAAAGAAATGATTGCAGTTTTGGATGCTGACTTGTTGTATTTAAGAGAAATTTCACCACAACAAGATGAAGAAGTTACTACTCACAGGCACGGTATGAAAGATCATTTAGAATTTTTGTCTAAACCTTTTCTTGAAGCTAAACAGAATTTACATAAGCGCCTTGCTGAGAGAGGGATTTTAAGTTAATTTGTTTTTAATCCATAAAAATCCATCCTGATCTAGCATGCCTTTTTGGTTTGTAATTACCCTTTTTTGATGCAGAGAGTTTGTTTTTATTCTTAAAGCTATATCTCCTTCTTTTTTGTTTTTTTGTTTCGAATTATTATTAAGAATTTTTATGTTGAATTTTTCTTTTGGTTTTCCTACAGACCCTAGTTTGTATTGGTTAGGGTGATTTGCAGAAATAATTTCATTTATTTCTTGGTTTTCCCAGAAATAAAAAATTTTCACGTTCAAGAGTTTTTCAATTTTCAAGATGTCATTTATTTTTAATAATCCTGGTTCTGTAATAATTGTTTTCAAATTTAAATTTGGAATTTTAGTTTTAATGTACGATTTGTTTATTAATGAGTATAAAACTTCTGGGTAAACACACCAGATAGAAATTTTTTCTTTGGATAGGAAGTCTAAATATTCATTCGAAGATATTTTGTTTATAACAATTAATTGATGTAATTTAAATATTTTTGGAGCTACCAAACTGAATAAAATATTTACAGGTGTATTGAATTTGTATAGCGACCATATTTTGGGAGATTCATTATCTTGGATGAAATTTTTTATTAATGAAAGATTTTCTAATTTATTTGTGTTAAAAACATCAATGTTTGAAAAGCTCTCTTCTATTTTATTTATTTCCTCATTATAGCTGAGATCTTGTATGTCAATTTCTTTAAAATTGTCATTGTAGTCATCAATTATTATGATATGCTGCAGATCGAATAGATGAAAAATGATTTGAGAAATTTTTTTTCTAAGACTTTGAGTTGTTATCACTATTTTTGCAGAAGTAAAAATTAATTTTTCTTTAATTTGATCTATATCTTTTTTGGGATCTATTATTTCTGGTGAATTTCCGAGTTCTTTACAGCCCCAAAATGCAGTATAAGATTGAGGCAGTAAGTCAGATAAAATTACGATATTGTCGGAAGAGTTGACTCCTAAATTGCTCAACACCTTTGTGAATTTTTTGCTTTCATTTTCTAAATCTATGAATTTAAACTGTTTTTTGTTATTTTCTTTAGTATATAAAGTGATTCCGGTATTTTGGGAATCTTGTAAATTTTTAAAATTGTTTTCCTGCATAAAATTATCTCAGCAATTAAGTTAAATATATGTAGATTTATCATATATACTATCTCGTGTTATTCTATATATAAATCATTTATACATAATAAGTAGTTTATTTATGAGAATTCATGTAAGATTTTTTGCTAGTCATAAGGAAAGAATTGGATGTTCAAATTTATTGTTGGAATTGAGTGAAGGTTCTAAAATTATAAATCTAATTGAGAAAATCAACCAGACTAATCCAGGATTTTCTAAAAAACCTGAATCTTTAGTTGCGGCGGTAAATCAAGAGTATCAAGATTTAAATTTTGTTTTGCGAGATAATGATGAAGTTGCTTTTATTCCACCAGTTAGTGGTGGAATGATAAATGATAAAAATTTTAAATATTCATGTAAATGCCATGTCTAATCAAGTAATAATCACTTCAAATAAAATTTCCCCAGAAAATGTTACTCAAAATGTACGTTCTAACTCTAATGGTGCTGTAATAACTTTTTTGGGTACTACAAGGAATGAAACAAAAGGCCGAGAGGTATTACGTTTAGAATATGAAGCTTATGAGCCAATGGCTTCGCAAAAAATTTCAGAAATTATTTCTGAAGTTCAAGAAAAATTTTCTGTTAGTGATATTAGTATTTGTCATAGGATTGGGACAATAGAGATTGGTGAAATTAGTTTAGTTGTTAGTGTATCTTCACCTCATAGAAAAGATTCTTTCAAGGCATGTCAATATGTAGTTGATAGGATTAAAGAAATTGTACCTATTTGGAAGAAAGAGATTTTTGTGGACGGAGAAGAGTGGGTTGAATCAACATAGACTTGTATACTAGAAAATTTAATTGAATTTTTGATTTTCTGTCATCCATTTATCAAAATCTACATCTAAAGTAGATATGATTTTATCCAACATTGTGTAATATCCTACAGTCACAATAAAATCTATAGTCGACTGCATGCCTAATGATTTCATCAAAGAATCAAAAGTTTTTTGTTTTAGTCTAGAAGAAGTAACTAATTCTTTTGCAGATTCAATAAAAATGGATTCTTTGGCATCTATTTTGTTCTGATTATTTTCATCCAAAATATATTCAATAACTTCATTGCTAACTCCAACAGATTTAGCAACTGGTTCATGTTGAGACCATTCATATGAGTTTTTTAATTTTTTTGCAGTAACAAGTATTGCTATTTCTCGAATTCTTGGATGTAAAGTTGATTTGTATCTAATATATTCTCCGAGATTAGTTACGGCTTGAGTAGCCTCAGGATTGTTAAGTAGTGCAGAAAATACATTTTGTACTGCTCCACGTGAGCTAGAAATTTTGTCATAAATATTTTGTTTAGAAGGATGCATATCATTTCTAGATATATAAGGTACTTTGGCCATATTATTTCCTGTTGAATTTTTATTCAGTCATTTTTTTAATAGTTTGAATTGTTTCTGCGATTGCCTTTTTAGCTAATTTTTCTCCTTTCGAAACTGAAGCTTTATTAACTCCGGTTTCTTTTGAAGATTTTAATTTTTCAAATCTTACAGATTCAGGTATTGCATACATAGCTAATGATGTTTCGAATTCAGTTGCATGGTCTGGGTATTCTTTTGTGTCAAGTATGGAATTAATGAAGTTTTCGGGAATTAAATCCCAATAGCTAAGGAATTTAATATCTATATTATTATTTTTATTTTTTAAAACTACATCAAGGTATTCATAGTGATTTTCTATCGAATTAGGAAATTGAGATTTTATTGTTGGGTTTTGTGTAGCATATAAATTTAGTTGCCATTGTTCAAGAATTCCATTTATAGGTTGAATATTTCCACCATGACCATTTAGGATTAAAATTTTTTTGAGTCCGTGTCTTAGGAGGCTTTCAAGAATGTCAAATAAAATAGATAACCAACTTCCAGGTTTTGCACTTAATGTACCTGGAAAGTACATATGGTGTTCAGCTATTCCGAAAGAAATAGGAGATACGATTAAAGTTTTTGGATATAGTTTTTTTGCAGCTTGTGTTGCTATATATCTACTCATTTCAATATCCAAATTCATTGATAGATGATCTAAATGTTGTTCAATACTTCCTGTAGGAATTATTACACTTTCAAAATGGCCAAGATCAATATGGTTTTTGAATTCCTTTCTAGTTAGTTTAGGTAATTCAAATATTTTTGATTTCATTTCCTTTCCTTTCCTTGTTAAAGAGCAGTTTATATTTTTCGTTAAAATATTAATTTAAATGATAATATTTAAGTTTTCTTAATGCCAGTATAGTATTAAGTGTAATAAATATGTTAAAAATTTTTATTGTATGAGATAAAATGTTTATTATAATATAAAATTTTTTAATTGGAGGGGTCGCATAGTGGTCTAGTGCGGGCGCCTGCTAAGCGCTTAGAAGGAGAAATCTTTCTCATGGGTTCGAATCCCATTCCCTCCGCCATTTTTTGTTATTTTTAATGAAATAAATAAAGGATGATAATGTTAAATTTAAAGAGTGAAATAAAAAACTCTAAGAATTATTTCGTTTGGACAATTGGCTGCCAAATGAATATTGCAGATTCTCAAAAACTTGAAAGCGCATTTGACAATATGGGATTAGGTAAATCTGATTCGGTACAAGATGCTAGGGTAGTAGTTTTAAATAGTTGTGTAGTTCGTAAAAGTGCAGAATCTAAAGTCGAAAGTATGTTGGGGACTTTAAAATCTGTTAAGACATTATTTCCTGAAAAAATCTTTGTTTTAATGGGCTGTATGGTGGGGCCTAAAACAGATGATTTGAAGAAACGTTTTCCGTATGTAGATATCTTTGCTCAGCCGCAAAAACTTGAACCTATTGTTGATTTTATATCTAATAAAATGGGAGTGGATTCTGAAGGCTGTTTAGAATCTATTACTGTTGCTCCTGATGTTGCTGCTTATATCCCTATAATTCATGGGTGTGATAAATTTTGTTCGTTTTGTATAATTCCATATCGAAGAGGTAGAGAAGTAAGTCGTGAAATAAAAGACATTGTTAATGAGGTAGAACTTTTAACAGCTAGGGGAGTACAAGAAGTTACATTACTCGGGCAAAATGTTGATTCTTATGGGCACGATTTAGAACCTGGAAATAGATTAGAGGATTTGTTATCAGCAGTAAATGAAGTTAAAGGTATAAAAAGAATAAGATTTTTAACTTCACATCCAAACGATATGAGTGATCAGATAATTAAAGCTGTATCGAAGTTAGATAAAGTTTGTGAGCATTTTAATTTGCCATTTCAAGCAGGTGATGATGAAATATTGAAGTCTATGAGACGAGGATACACAAACTTAGAATTTAGAAATTTAGTTGAGAAAATTCGGAATTATATTCCAAAAGCTTCTTTTGCTACAGATATTATAGTTGGATTTTGTGGTGAAACTGAACTGCAATTTCAAGAAACTTTAGATTTGGTTCAAGAAATGCGTTTTGACAAAGTTCATGCAGCTGCATATTCACCTCGCAAAGGTACTATTTCTGACAGAATGATGGAGGATTCAGTTTCAAAAGAAATAAAAAGAGATAGATTAGAATCAATTTGGGAGCTCCAAGAATCTGTTCAGTCAGAAATTAATAAGGACTTAGTTGGTCAAGAGTTTGAGGTTCTAATTGAAGGAAAAAAGAAAGAAAAATTTTTTGGCAGGACTAGAAGTGATAAATTAGTTTTTATTGATACTGACACAGATAGAATTAATGAATTTGTCAATGTTAAAATTAATAGTTCGACAGCATGGTCTTTACAAGGTACAATTTTAAATTAAATTTTTATTTTAGGTGAGATATATAAAATGAACGTTTCTACAAAATTTACTATTCCTATAACTGAACTCGAGCAGCCTGCTTTTTGTTCAGATGATAAAGAAGATTTGAAGGCTAAAACACTGAGAGATGAATTTGCTGTAGGTGTGCGTTGGCAAAAAATACCTAAAGAATTTATTAAGATGGAAGTTGGGGATTTAGATCGCAAAATTCGTGATGCAAAGCTTAAATTGTCTGAGAAATTACTTATTCTAGGGCATCACTATCAAAGAGATGAAGTAATTCAATACGCTGATTATACTGGAGATTCTTACAAGTTATCAAAATTTGCTGCTTCAAATAAGTCTGCAGAATATATTGTTTTTTGTGGAGTTCATTTTATGGCTGAAACAGCTGATATTTTAAGTGGTAATGATCAGAAAGTAATTTTACCTAATTTAACTGCAGGTTGTTCTATGGCAGATATGGCTGAAGAAGATGATGTTATTGATTGTTGGAATGATTTGGAAGGTTTACTTTCCGACAAAGGTGGTGTAACTCCTATTACTTATATGAATTCTTCAGCAGCGATTAAAGGATTATGTGGTAAAAATGGGGGAATTGTTTGTACATCTTCAAATGCTGAAGATGCATTTAAATGGAGTTTGAAAAGTAATGAGAGAATTTTATTTTTACCCGATCAACATTTAGGAAGAAATACTGGACTGAAATTAGGTTTTGAATTAGATGAAATGATTGTATGGAATCCATTCAAGCCTCTTGGAGGAAATACAGAATCTGAAATTGAGAAGTCCAAAATTATTTTATGGAAAGGCCACTGTTCTGTACATACTAGGTTTAATACTGATCAAATTAATTTAGCTAGATCTAAGTATTCTGATGTTAACGTGATTGTGCATCCAGAGTGTACTATGGAGGTTGTTAATTCTGCAGATTATGTTGGTTCTACCGAATATATTAAAGATATGATAGAAAATGCACCTGCAGGATCTACTTGGGCTGTAGGTACTGAAATTAGTCTAGTAAATAGAATTAATAAAATGTTTCCAGATAAAAATATTTTCTGCTTAGATTCTGCAGTTTGTCCATGTAGCACTATGTACCGTATCCACCCTGCTTATTTATGTTGGGTGTTAGAGTCCTTATTAGATAATGAAATTGTTAATCAAATTTCTGTTGAATCGGATGTAAAAAATGATTCAATATTGGCGTTGAATCGTATGTTGAAACTTTAATTGATATTATTAATTATTGCGAATTTTTGCTTTGGAAGATTTCATGATTACTCCACAAATAGTATCTCTAATTAAGATGGCTATTCAAGAAGATTTGCCAGGTGAGGATATTACAACGAAGTCTTTGTTTGCTGAGGATTATGATGTGTATGCAGAGATTGTTGCTAAAGAGTATGGTGTTTTGGCTGGGATAGATGTAGCTTGTGAAGTTTTCAAACAAATTGATTCAAATTTGATTGTTGATAAATTACTTTGTGATGGATCAGAGTTAATTCCATTCGATCCTAATGTTCAAGATAGTAGATCTATTTTGATCAAATTAAGAGGGAGTCTATTTTCAATTTTAGCTGCTGAAAGAGTATCTTTAAATTTTTTGCAACATTTAAGTGGTATTGCGACAGAAACTGCTAGATATGTTAAGGAAATTGAAGGTTATAAAACAAAAATTTTGGATACTAGGAAAACACTGCCTGGTTTTAGGATGTTGGAAAAATATGCTGTTCGAGTAGCTGGTGGAGTTAATCATCGTTTTGATTTAACTGAATCTGTTTTGATTAAAGATAATCATATTTTAGCAGGTGAAATTAATAATATCCGATTAGGAGAATTAGTTCAAAATGCTATAAAAAATAATAATTCTTCAACAAAAATTGAAGTTGAAGTCGAGAATTTGGATCAAGCTAAAGTGGCATTGAAGAATGGTGCTATTTATTTGCTTTTGGATAACATGGAAGTTTCTTTAATTAAAAATATTGTGGATTTGTCAAAAGGGAAAGCAGTACTTGAAGTTTCAGGCGGGGTTAAAATACAAAATTTGCAGGATATAGCAAAAACTGGAGTAGATTTTATTTCAGTTGGAGCAATTACTCATTCAGCAAGATTTATGGATTTGAGTTTAGAAATTCTTAAAAAAGCCTAGATGTCTGTATCTAAAATCAGAGTTATAGGACCATCATTATTTAATTGCACATCCATATCTGCTCCAAATTTTCCAGTTTCTGTTTTCAGGCCTGTTTGTTTGAAAAGTTCAATTGATTTTTCATATAATTCATTGGCTTTTTCAGGACTTGCAGCTTTACTAAATCCAGGTCTTGTTCCTTTGGTCGTATCTCCATACAAAGTGAATTGACTGACTAACAATATGCTTCCTTGAATATCTTGAATCGATTCACAAAAATTTCCTTTGTCACCAGGGAAAACACGCATATTTAATATTTTTGAAACTATTTTTTTACATTCTTGCTCTGTGTCATTTTGTGAGACACCTAAAAATACTAATAGGCCCTTATTTATAGAACCAACTAAAGTACCACTTACGGAAACAGATGCTTGAGAGACTCTTTGTACTATAGCTTTCAATTTTTATTAGCTTTTGGGAGCTGTTTTTTGTTTGTCAGTTGAATTATTACTTGAAGAATTTTTCGTGTCTTTTGAATCAGGTGATTTTTTCAAATCTTTAGATTTTTCTGTTTTTGTATTTGTTTCTGTTTTATTTTTTGAAGTTGATTCTGTAGTAGAAGTTTTACCACTTCTAGCATAGTCGTTAACGTAGAAACCGCTTCCTTTAAATACGATTGGTACAGACTGAATCACTCGGTTAGCAATATTATTACAATCGGGACAATTTGCTTCAGGTTTTGCACTAAAGCTTTGTTTTAATTCGAATAAATTACCGCATGAATTGCACTTATAATCGTATCTTGGCAAAAGTATCTCCTTATTGGAATTTGAAAATTCAAATACTATTATATAGATTACTTATAAAAATTTAAAGTTAGTATTTGATATAGAATTACTTCTAGGTGGAAATAGTTTGGAGAGAAGCTTGATTATTGAAATGAATTTTGTTTATATTTTTTGTTTTAATCCATTTTCCCAATAATTAGAAATTTCATTTAGATCTAAATTTAAAGTTTTTCCAAATGTTAATTTATTGCCGCCAACAGTACCTATTTTAATAAAAGGGCAATTCATGTTTGATAAAATGGATTCAATTTTTGAAAGATTTTTGAGTTGTACAGAAATTATGATTCTTGATTGAGTTTCCCCAAATAATGCAGTATCCCATCTAGATGATATTTCAGTAGTGCTATTAAAACCTTTGTTTCCGGAGATGCAAGATTCTGCAATTCCAACTGCTAACCCTCCGTTAGATAAATCATGAGCAGATTCAACAAGATTTTTTTCAATTGCAGATAATATAGTTTTTTGAACCAATAGTTCGTGTTCTAAATTGATTTGAGGTTTACCAATAATTTTTTGATGGATTAATTCCATAAAATCTGATCCAGCGAGTGAATTTATTGAATCTTCTATTGTGCTTGTACCTAGAAGTATTACTAAGTCGTTTTCATTTTTAAATCCTATAGAAATTGCTTTGTTTGTATCATCAATTATTCCAAGTGCACCTATAATTGGAGTAGGGAATATTGCCTTGTTTCCTGATTGATTATAAAGACTTACGTTACCACTAATTACAGGAACATTGAATTTTTCACTTGCCTCAGAAATTCCCTTAACTGATTCAGATAATATATAATAATTTCCAGGTTTTTCTGGATCAGGAAAATTTAAACAATCAGTGATTGCTATTGGTTTAGCACCTGAGCATGAAATGTTTCTACACGCTTCTGCTACAGATATTAAACCACCTGTATAAGGGTCTAAATAAGAAAGTTTACTGTTGCCGTCGGTTGTTAAAGCTATCCCTATATCACGAGATTTTAATCTGAGTATAGCTGAATCACTTCCAGGGCCAACAATTGTATTTGTTTGAACTTGATGATCGAATTGTTCGAATATAAATTTTTTACTCGCGATGTTTGGCGAGGATAATAATTTTAATAATATTTCATTTGGAGAAATATTAGGAATTTGAAATTGATTTAAATTTTCATTTTGTAATTGAGATAACCATAAAGGTTTAGTATCTTTCAAGATATATTCAGGTGTTTTTGTAATATCAGTAATATTTATTTCAGCTTCAATTTTATGTTTATTTTTGATTTTGATTACTTTTTCTGGGATAGCTCGTCCAATTACTGATGATTGCAGTCCCCATTTTTGTAATAAATTACGGATTTGCTTTTCGTGTTCAGGATCTGAGAAAATTAACATTCTTTCTTGAGATTCTGAAAGCATTAATTCATATGGGGACATTTTTTCTTCCCGTGCAATAATGTTTTGCACATTAATTTCAACACCACAATTTGAACGTTCGGCTGCTTCAATAATTGCCGTAGATAATCCTCCAGCACCAAGATCTTGTATTCCATCGATTATTTTTAGATTTGATATTTCTAAACAAGCTTCAATAAGTAGTTTTTCTGTAAAAGGATCCCCCACCTGTACAGCAGGTCTCAAATCATTGGAATCTTCAAATGACTGTGATGCTAAGCCTGATGCGCCATGTATTCCATCTCTACCAGTATCAGATCCAGCTAATATTATGATGTTATTTTTTCCCATTTTAGCTTTTATGATGTTATCTTTTTCTACCAATCCAACGCACATAGCATTTACCAGTGGATTATTTGAGTAAGATTCAGAAAAGTTTACTTCTCCTCCAACGTTTGGTACCCCTATACAATTACCATATCCAGAAATACCAGCAACAACACCATTGAGTAAGAATTTATTTCGAGGTTGAGAAATTTCTCCAAATCTTAATGAATTGAGCAGAGCGATTGGTCTTGCTCCCATAGCTAAAATATCTCTAACTATGCCACCTATACCTGTAGCTGCACCTTCATAAGGTTCGATTGCTGATGGATGGTTATGTGATTCAATTTTCATTACTATAGCTTGATTGTCTCCAATATCCACAGCACCAGCATTTTCTTCACCACTTTTGATTAGAATTTTTTCTGATGATGTAGTGAAAGATCTTAGTAATGGTTTTGAATGTTTATAGCTACAGTGTTCACTCCATAAAGAACCAAATAATCCAAGTTCAAGATCAGTTGGATTCCTTTTTAATCTTGCTAATATGAGTTTGTATTCTTCAATTGAAAGTGCTAGTTCAGATAATTTTTCTTCAATTGTTACCATTTATTTTCCTTAAAATATTTATCCTATAATAATATGAAATTAATTAAGATGTGTATATGGTAATGATTATAATTCCGGAGACAATTAATAAACTTCCTAAAATAGTTTCTAGCGAAATTTTTTCAAGCTTTCCGTAAAAAATTTTCATTATTATTATTGTGACTAATGGGAATGTATTTGCTACAGGAGAAGCCACAGATACAGGAACAAACTTTAGGCCTATAAATAGAGAATTTACTCCAAGTGCAGACGAAATTCCTGCAAATATTGCATTGCTCAGCTCTTTGATTGGTGTTTCATTACTCAAATCTTGTATTAAATTTTTAATATAGAAAATACTAATTATAGCTGTTCCAATTATTAGTGAAATACTAGAAACTAATATTGGGTTAGGGAAAATATTGATCACATGTTTTGTGACAACTGTTCCTGTTCCATATCCTATTGCAGACATGAATGCTAGTATGTATCCAATAATTACCTTGTTTTGTCTAGTTTTAATATTTAGTTGCATCAATTGTTTTTCTAGTAATTAATATTATTCCCATAATAATTAATGCAGTACCAATCATTATAGGAGTAGTAATTTTTTCATTCATGAATATTATTGCGGTTAAACTTGCAAAAAGAGGAGTGGTTCCTATGATAGGTGTTGCTTTATTTACGCCTATATATTGGACGCTTGTATAGTTTAACAATCTGCCAAAAAAATATGTTAAAACTCCAATGTAAAATAATAACATCAATATTTCAATATTTAGTTTGTTGTATTCTTCTGTTTGTGTAAATAGAGTAGATACAAATAAAGTTATTATCGTGCTAGTGATTAAAGAAATTAAGGTTGTAGTACCTGATTGCATTTTTTGCATAGAGATTTTTGCGAATACAGAACTGGATCCAAAACCAATAGATGCAGTTAAGCTAATAATTATTCCAAACAAATTATGAAACCTTTAATTTGAAGCTAATTGGTTTAAAATTGATTGGAATATTTTTTTCCCGTCTGTACCTCCAAGTATTTTTTCACAACATCTTTCAGGGTGTGGCATCATACCAAGAACATTGCCATTTTTATTTGAAATTCCAGCAATATTTTCTACGGAGCCGTTAGGATTGTGGGTATCGGAAATTTTTCCAGATTGGGAAGAATATTTGAAAATTATTTGGTTGTTGATAGTTAGTTCTTCCAGAGTATTTGGGTCTGCAAAATAGTTTCCTTCGCCATGTGAAATGGGTACTTTAATAACTTCATTTTTTTGACAAGAATTTGTAAATGGTGAATTGACATTTTCAATTCTCAAGTTTTCCCACGAACATTTAAATTTTAAATTTTTATTTCTGATTAAAGTTCCTGGTAGTAGACCAGATTCGCAAAGTATTTGAAATCCATTACAAATTCCTAGAACTAGTTTTCCTTTTTCGACGAAATTTTTTATTGCATTCATTACCGGAGATAATTTTGCAATTGCACCAGTACGTAAGTAGTCTCCATATGAAAAACCACCAGGTAGAATAATACAATCAAATTCTGAAAGATTTGTGTCTTTATGCCAGACGTATTTTGCTGATTGATTAAGTACATTTGTAACGACATTGTGGCAATCTACATCACTCCATGTGCCTGGAAACACAACTATTCCGAAGTTAATTTTTTTGTTTGTCAATATTCCCTCTGATTTTTTATGATTTTGAATTAAGTATTTGCATGGCAATTTTGTTAATTTCTTTTCCAGATGCTTTGCCTTTTAGTTTTGGCATAATATCAGACATCAGTTTTCCGATTTCTTTCATAGAGCTGATGTTTAAAGTTGTTATAGATGCCGAAACTAATTCTGCAATTTCTTCGGGAGTTAATTGTTTGGGTAGATATTGCTTAATTATTTCGAGCTCAATTTTTTCTTTGTTAACAAGGTCAGACCTGTTTGCTTCAGAATAAGCTTCGATACTCTCTGTTCTTTGTTGGCATTGTTTAAGCAATAATTCTGAAATTTCACTTTCTTCTAATGGGTTTTGTTTTTTAATTTCAGCATTTTTTATTTGGGCAATTAAGTATCTAATCGTGTCTCTACGTTCTTTTTCTCCTGCAATCATAGCTTCTTTTAAGTTCTGACTCAGTTGTTCTTTGATTTTCATTTAGCCACCTATAAAATATCCAGATTTTTCGAGTATATTGATATAAATATTTGATGTCAATAATAAGAATAAAAAATCAATCTTAATTAATGTTTTGATAATGTTTATTTAATATTATTGAATTTTGATATTTTCTCAATAGCAGAATTGATTCTTTCTATAGTTAAACCAATTCCATTTAGTTCTATAATTTCAAATAAAGATGGAGATATTTTTTGCCCTGTTAATGCAACTCTAATTGTACTTAGTAATTGTCCAGGTTTTATTTTAAGCTCTTTTGCTGTATTTCTCAGGGATATTTCTATAGATTTTGAATCAAATTTTTCCAAGGAATTCAAAGAATTTTTAGAAGCATCAAGAGCTATCTTTGTAGATTGCAAATCCATACCTTTTTGAATTAACTCTTCGATATTGTAATTAATTGTTTTTTGAAAATAAAAATTAATGTATTGTGGGATTTCGCTAAGTATTTTTATTCTATTTTGAATTAGTGGTACAATTTTTTTAATTTTTTCGATCGTTGGAGATATTTCGAAATTTTTGGGAGGGTTTGATTCCCAAAATTCGAAGATTTGTGTAGTTAAGGTTTCAATGTCCAATGATTTTATATGATGACCGTTGATCCATGATAATTTTTCATAATCAACTATTGCACCCGATTTTGTTAAATTGTTTATATCAAAATTTTTAATTAATTCTTCTATTTGGAAAATTTCTGTTTTGTCATCAAGTGACCAACCTAGTAAAGCAAGAAAATTGATTAATCCAATTGGAATATATCCGATATTAATTAATTCCATAATTGAAGTTGCTCCATGTCTTTTACTAAGCTTTGTTCTGTCTTGAGATAAAAGCATTGGTAAGTGTCCAAATTTTGGTATTGTATAACCTAGTGCATTATATAAATTAATGTGTTTCGGTGTACTAGGTAGCCATTCTTCTGCTCTGAAAACATGAGAGATGTTCATGTCATGATCGTCGACCACATTTGCCAGATGATAAGTAGGGAAATTATCACTTTTCAGAATAATAAAATCTTCTAATAGTGCATTTTTAAAAGTCACTTGTTGTCTTACTAAATCGTTAAAAACAGTTTCACCAGTTTCAGGCATTGCGAATCTAACTACATAAGATTTTGAAGTTTTTGGCTGAGGATTTTCCCTGCATAATTTATCATAGCCTATATATTTATTGCTGGATTCAGTAAGGGGATTTTTGTTTTTTTGTGTTTTTAAATCGGCTAATCTTTCAGGAGTACAGTAACATTTGTATGCTTTGTTATTTTTTATAAGAGTATTGATTGCTGAATGATATTTTTCTAACCTCTTAGATTGATAGTAGGGACCTTCATCCCAATTTAAACCCAGCCACTTTAAAGTTG
The DNA here is from genome assembly GCA_009392295.1 of SAR202 cluster bacterium. Lineage (GTDB taxonomy): Bacteria > Chloroflexota > Dehalococcoidia > Lucifugimonadales. Next base: position 20,935 of record VFGW01000009.1, on the reverse strand, counting down.
AAATCATTTTTTGGTCTGAATTATGTTGCATTCTTGATTGGTCGGTATCTTCAATTCTTAATATAAATTTCCCATTATTTTGTTGTCTAGCAAATAACCAATTAAATAGAGCGGTTCTAATGCTGCCTAAATGGGGATCTCCAGTAGGACTAGGTGCAAATCTTACTCGAATTTGATTTTGCATATTTTTAACTCCGAAATTTTAAATTTGCTGTTCTTTAAGAGTTTTTAAGAAATCTTTTAAATCAGGGGGTAATTCACATTCTAAATTTATATTTTTATTTGATTCAGGATGTTTGATAATTATACTACTAGCATGAAGAAAATGTCTGTTAATATATTGGTTGGATTTTCCATAAGTTGAATCGCCTACGATTGGATGCCCTATAGACGATAGATGGACTCTAATTTGGTGTGTCCTACCAGTTTTTGGTTCAATATTTAGTAGTGAATAATTTTTAATTTCTTCAATGATTTCAAATGATGTTTCTGCTGGTTTACCATTTTCAGTGATTGCCATTTTTTGTCTACTTTTGGGATGCCTAGAAATTTTTCCGGAAATAACTGCTTTGCGTGATTTTGGGACACCATGAATCAATCCTGTATATTTTTTTATCACTTGGCGTGATTTGAATTGGTATGACAGATGTGAATGAGCAAAATCAGTCTTGGCTATGATTATTATTCCTGATGTATCTTTATCTAAACGATGTACAATTCCATTTCTTTTTTGAGGAGATAGATTTTTTGTAGAGGGTAAATAATTTACTATTGCATTGATTAATGTATCGTTTCTATGACCTTTAGCTGGATGAACAACTAAACCATGAGGCTTACAAATAGCTAAAATTTGATTGTCTTCATAAATAATATTTAGTTTTAAATTTAGGGGTAATATAAAATCTTCAGAGGATGTTTTTTGTATTTTTAGTTCTATTTGGTCATTACATGAAATTATTTGAGAAGATTTTGGTAATATACCATTAATTGTTATTTGTTGACCATCTATAAACTTTTGAACCTGATTTCTGGATAGTTCTGGAAGCTTGTCAGTAATAAATTTATCTAATCTTTGCCCAGATTCAGTTTTTGTAACATTAAAATGTTTCGAAGTAACGTCGTATGAATTATTTTTCATTAGGTATTTGAGGAGTTTTATTGATTTTTTGTGTGTAATTATCTTGGATGATTATGAAGAAAATTAATAGAATTAGTCCACAAACAATTGACGAGTCTGCAATGTTGAAAATGTACCATGGCCCAATGTCTATAAAATCTATTACAGACCCTAAAAAAATTCTGTCTGAAATATTTCCAAATGCTCCACCAAGTTGTAGACCAAAAATTATTCTGATTACTCGATTAGATTTCACCTGTTTTTTATAGTAAAAAATTAAAAACCCTATAGCTATAATGGGTAATATAGTAATTAAAATTGTTGACTGATTTTCAAGTAATCCAAAAGCAATTCCCGTGTTAATGCCATAAGTTATTCGAAAAAATCCCTCTTCTGGCCAAGATTGGTACATATCAAGGTTAGTTTTAACAAGGAATTTTGTTATTTGATCTAAAAAAAATATAAAAAACAATAAAGGTATGAAATAAATATCCCTATACCATTGAATTTTTGATTGATTAAATTCTGCTATTTTATATGAAATTTTTTTTAACAAGATATTTGTATTTTCGTGAATAATTTGTTAGTCAGTTATATTATGATAATCTAAAATATATTATGTGTGTAGTAATCATAAGATATATTGATTTGTATATTGTCTAAAAAATTTAAATTAATTGTATAAAGGAAATTTCTTGTCACATATTAAGCTCAAATGCAATGATTGTTTTTACAGTCATGATTCAAATATGTCTATATTAAATTGTAAGTCTTGTGGCGGTACAGTTGATGTTGAATATGTTGAATCAAAGGATGTTCAAAATAAGATTGTTTTAAACAATGGAATGGAAATGATTGTACCTTTGAAGTATCCTGAAAAATTCGTTTCATTAGGGGAAGGCAATACTCCCATTATTCGATTGCCTAATGTTGAAAAACAATTAAATTTGGATAAAATTTTTGGAAAATTAGAATTTATGAATCCTACAGGATCATTTAAGGATCGAGGTACTTTCATGATGATTTCAATGGCCATAGAAGAAAAAATTTCTTCTGTAGTTGAAGATTCTTCAGGAAATGCTGGGGCCTCTTTGTCTGCATATTGTGCAAAAACAGGTTTGGAAGCACATATTTTTGCACCTGAGTCAGCACCTGTATCTAAGCTTGGACAAATAAAAACTTACGGAGCTAAAGTACATTTAATTAAAGGTTCACGAGATGAAGTAACTAAAAAAGCTAAGAGATTTTATCAAGAAAATAATTATATATATGCATCACATGTTTTGAGTCCGTATTACGTGGAAGGAACTAAAACTTTTGCCTATGAAATAGCTAAACAGTTTGCTTTTGATTTACCTGAAAACATAATATTCCCTGTTGGAAATGGCTCTTTAATTATTGGTTGTTGGAAAGGTTTAAATGAATTGCTTGAGCAGAATATTATAGATAAGATCCCTAGATTACATTGTGTTCAAGCTGAGCAATTTATTCCTGTGATACAAGAAATTAATGGAGATTCAGATTATAGAATGAATGATAATCCATTTAGTGTAGCTGGAGGAATTTCTGTTTCGTTTCCAGCAAGAAAAAAAGAAGTAGCTAAAATAATTAATGATTCATTTGGAATCGGTGTTTCTGTGACAGATGAGGAAATAATAGAATGGCAGAAATTTTTAGCTAGAAAGGAAGGAGTATTTTGTGAACCTACTTCAGCTACTGTTTTTGCAGCCTTGAAAAAATTATTTGATTCTAATGCAATAAGTAAAAAAGATTCTGTGTTGCTCCCAATTACGGGATTTGGATTAAAAGATAAGTTATTTGTTTGAATATCTATCTTTTTATATTATCGAATGTTTTTTTGAAAGCCTCGATTGATTTTTCAATTATTTCGTCAGTTGTGCAATAAGCTATTCTGAAGTGCCCTGGTGCACCAAAGCCCACTCCTGGTACAACTAAAACTTTATTTTTTTGTAGCATTTCAGAATATTTCACATCGTCTGGAATTGGAGATTTTGGGAACATGTAGAAAGCACCTTCAGGTTTGATTACAGAGTAACCAATTTTTTTCAATGAAGAATATAAAAAATCTCTTTTTTGTTCATAACTTTTTATATCAACTGCTGAATCTTGAATCATTGCAATAACTCTTTGCATTAATGCTGGTGCATTTACGAAACCTAATGCTCTATTCCAAAAAGTCATCCCATTAATCAATTTATTTGATTGCGAATATAATGGATTTGTTGCAATGAAACCTATTCTTTCACCAGGAATTCCTAAGTCTTTTGAATGGGATGTAGCAATAATAGATTGATCATGGAATTCAAATATGTTTGGGGTTTCTAAATTGTCAAAAACTATTTTTCTGTAAGGTTCATCACTTAGAATAAATATTTCCGAATTAAATTGTTTTTGTTTCTGGCGTATTAAGTTTCCAATTTTAGTTAGAGTTTCTTTTTTGTATAAAACGCCAGTTGGATTATTGGGTGAGTTGATTAGAATAACTTTTGTTTTTTTATTGATTGCAGAATCTAATTGTTGAAAATTAGGGAGGTAATTTTCATCGTGGCCAATAATAATTGTTTTACCTGAATGATTATCTATATAGTATTTATATTCTACGAAATATGGAGAAAAAATTATGACTTGATCATTAGGGTCAATCAAGGTTTTTAGAGCAACGTTTAATGCTCCTCCTGTACCACAAGTTATTACAATATTTTCTTTGTTTATGTTAGTGGTAGTACTTTTATTTAAATTGGAAGCTATGGCTGCTTTAGTTTCATCTAGGCCTGCATTGGGCATATATCTATGGTTTGATGGATTTTTTTCATTAGCAATTTTAGATAAATTAAGAAAAAATTCTTTTGGTGGTGAAAGAATTGGATTACCTAGCGAGAGGTCATAAATATTGTTTTCACCGAATTCTTTTTTCAAGGCAATACCTTGTTCAAACATTTTTCTAATCCAAGAACCTTCTTCTAAGAATTTTTCTGTTTTATTAGATATAGATGTCATGATGTCCTTTTAAATTGAATCGCAAATCAAGATTTTAATTATTATTGCATATTTTTTGAAATCGAGCTTAATTGCTCAGCTAATTTTCTTGAAATTCCTGGGGTTTCGGTTATTTCTTCAATTGATAATTTTTTGATATTTTTTATTGATCCAAATTTATTGAGAATTACTTTGCGTTTTTTTGGTCCAATTCCAGGGATTGTATCAATTGCGGAAAATAAAGCGGTTTTAGACCTTAAATTTTTATGATAATTGATCGCGAATCTATGTGCTTCATCTCTAATTTTTTGTAGAATATTTAATGAGTCAAAATTTGATGAAAATTCTACAGGTTCAGAAAAATTTGGCACAAAGATTTCTTCTTTTTGTTTAGCAATACTAGCAAGTGGGATATTATTTATACCTAGTTCTAAAAAAACCTGAACAGCCGAAGATAAATGTCCTTTACCACCATCAATCAGAACTAAATCAGGTGTTTGTAAGTTTTTTTGATTTTTTTCGACGGGTATAACTTTTTTTCCAGGTATTGATTTGAATCGTCTTCTTAGAACTTCTTTGATCATAGCGTAATCATTGATTGTCTTAACTGACTTGATTTTGAATTTTTTATAATAATTAGGTGCTGGTTTACCATTTTGAAAAACAGCCATACTGGCTACAGAGTTAGTACCACTGATATTTGAGATGTCATAACATTCGATTCTTTCTGGATAATTTGGCAAATTTAGGATTTCTTGTAAATCTTTTAAGATTTTTTTTGTATCTTTTGATTCAAATGTTGTGCTAGATTTTTCAATAGCTGCTCGTTGTTTTGAATTTTCTAAAGCCATGTATAGTATTTTTTGTTTGTTCCCTTTTAAAGGTATTTTAATTGAAACTTTTGATTCTTTTTTTATACTTAGCCAGTTTTCGATCGAAATCATATCTTCGATTTCTGTTTGAATAAATATTTCAGGTGGAATGTATGGATTGATTTCATAGAATTGCATTATGAAGGCTTTCAAAATCTTATTGGGTTCAGAGTTAAATCCATTGTTCATTGTGAAATTATCTTGTCCTATAAGTTTTCCTTGGCGAATGAAAAATATTTCTATCCATGAATTTCGTCCAATTGATGTGATTGCAATAGAGTCAAAGTTGGAAGATTCATTTTGAACAACTTTTTGTTTTTCTTTAATTAATTCTATAGATTCCAATTGGTTTCTAAATATGGCTGCTTTTTCAAATTCTAAATTTTTTGATGCAGTTTGCATTTTTTTTGTTAGTGAATTAGTTACTTTTGAAGTATTGCCTTCTAGGAATAAAATTACTTCATCAATTATTTGTAAGTAACCACTTTTATCTATATTACCTATACAAGGAGCCATACATTGTTGTATGTGGAAATCAAGGCATGCTTTTGTGTCTTGTCCGGTAATTTCTTTGGTACATGATCTATATGGGAAAAGTTTTTTTAATAGAGTTAAAGTATTTCTTACACTTTTTGCACTAGCGAATGGGCCAAAATATCTTGCGCCGTCATTTTGGATTTTTCTAGTGAAATATATTTGAGGGAATTCTTCAGATAAGTTGATTTTAATGAAAGGGTAGCTTTTGTCATCTTTCAGTCTAGCATTGAATTTCGGCTGATGCCATTTGATCATGTTATTTTCTAGGATTAACGCTTCTTGCTCTGTAGCTGTAAAAATCAAATCGAAATCATGAATATTTTTCACAAGATGTTGGGTTTTTTGAGGCAAAGATTTATGTGTAGAAAAATACGACTTGATTCTATTACGTAAGTTTAGCGCTTTTCCTACGTATAGTACAGAAGAAGAAATATCTTTCATAAGATATACGCCAGGTTTTTCTGGAGTAGATTTTATCTTCTCAGATAATTTAATATTTTTTGTGACTACAATTTCAACTTCACCATATTATTTTTTGGAAGAAAAATTATTATTAAATGAGAGAATATCCAATTAGTATTAAAAAGATTATTGATGCTGATATTCCGATTCTGATCAATTCAGATTTTAAATTAATAGAACTTGTGACTGTATTATTATTAGCGAGATTTTGTTGGTCAGTTTTAATAGTATTTTTTGGCACATGGCTTTCAATTTCATTTGAAGGTTCAATTGTAACTTGATTATTTTCAGTAAATGTACTATTTATTTGTGTGGCTGTAAGATTGTGTGTTTTATTTTCTTTTTTTCGCTTATTGCGAAGATTTGCCTGTCGGGCTGCAATTTTTTTTGATTTACTTGGCATGTTACACTCCTATAATAATTGTAACGAATTATATATTTTTTTCAAATTAATATAAATCTTTTTATGATCTTGGATGAGCATCTATGTATTCATTTTTTGTATATTCGTTAGAAAGGTGGGTATATATTTGAGTAGTACTGATATTAGAATGGCCTAGTAAATCTTGAACATGCCTTAAAGGTGCTCCTCCTTCTAAAAGGTGAGTTGCAAAACTATGCCTTATAGTATGAGGTGTGATTGTTTTTGTAATTTGCGTTTTTAGCACCAGTTTTTTTAATAGAACCCAAAATGTTTGTCTAGAAATTCTTTCCCCTTTGTAATTAAGAAAAAGTGCATTACTTAATTGACCTTTTAGCAGTTCAGTTCTGGAATAAATTAAATATCTATAAAGTTTGTTTTTAGCTTTTTCATGAATAGGTATGATTCTTTCTTTTCCTCCTTTACCAAAACATCTTATATAGCCATTTTCAATTTTGATATCTTCAGTATTTAATGAAATCAATTCACTTATTCGGATTCCAGTTGCGTACATTAATTCAATCATCGCTGAGTCACGAATTCCAATAATTGTTGATGATTCAGCAGCATTAATTAGAGAATCAATCTCTTCCGGATTAAGAGTGTTGGGTAGTTTTACACCTGATTTAGGAAGTTTGATTTTTGAGCTTGGGTCTTCAATTATTTCACCTTCTTGTACTAGAAAATCAAAAAATGATTTTATGGCTGCAATTTTTCTTGCTTTAGTACTTTTAGAGTATGAAATTTGTGTCATTTCTAAAGTGAATTTTTTTATATCATCCACTGAAACATTTTTCCAGGCTGTAATTCTTTTTTTGATTAAAAATTTACTGAATTGAACCAAGTCGCTTTTATAAGCAACAATAGTGTTTTTTGCAACTGCACGTTCAATATTCATGAAATTAATAAATTTTTTTATATCGTTGTTCAATCATTAGCCTTTTAAAAAATATAGATTCATTGTAACTTATATAGTATTGTTGACGCACGTGTGAATTAGATAATTTTTTTATTAACTAATTAGTGTATTTGTACGTTGTTGTAAATTATTGTTTTTTAAAACACAATATTTTTGGTATTATTACAAACAAGCAAAACTTCAATTACATTGTTAAAAATATGAGGTAAAAAATGGTTGAAATTGATATAGGTCCTAATATTATTGCAGGTTTATTCGGAGCTAGTATTATTTTTAGTTGGCACGGGTTTTTTAGTTTTGTAGCTGTTTTGATTGCAGTTTTATTAGTAGGAAGGTGGGCTAATATATCTGGAAGAACAGATATTAATGCAGATATAGTTTATTCTATTGCAATTTGGTGTATTATTGGTGGAATTATTGGGGCTAGGGTAGTGCATGTTATTGATCATTGGGGTTCAATTTATTCACAAAAACCATTATTGTCATTTGCTATTTGGCAAGGTGGCATTGGTATGTGGGGTGGAATTTTGGGTGGATTTATAGGTGGAGCTACATATGCCGCTTGGAACAAATATCCTGTTGGAGCTATAGCCGATTTAGCAGCTCCAGTGATGCTTTTTGTACAGTCGATTGGAAGATTGGGTGATATAGTTAATGGTGAACATTGTGCTAAATCTATTGATAGTATATTTGGTTTTGTGTGGACACATCCAGACTCTTTAGCAAGAATTTTTTGTAATAACGGCTATTCTATTCCCGGTGGAGAGGCATATTCTGCTCATCCAGTTATAGCTTATCAAATTTTTTGGAATTTATTTGCCCTTTTTATTGTTTGGAACTTAAGGAATCGAATTAAACCAGACGGAATGTTGTTTGCCTTGTATTTATCTTTATATTCAGTTGGAAGGTTTGTTGTTTCTTTGTTCAGAGAAGACAGGATTTGGATGTGGGGACTCCAAGAAGCTCATTTTATAGCATTATTGGTATTATTAATTTGTTTGCCTATATTAATTTTGAAAGCAAAAATTATTCGTCCAAGTTTAATTCCAGTTAAGGGTCTTTCTATTCCTCAATATCAAACTACAACAAGAGCACAGAGACGTAGAAATTAGATTTTATTTATAGTTTTTTCAAGTCAATTAGTTGCAACTCAACGAATTGTTTACCAGACCAGTTTTTGCTTTTTGCGTGGTAAATAATTTCAATAAAATCACCAGGTTCTACATTGATATGTGATAGATTAAATCCGATTGCTCTTCCATTCCAATTTTCATGTTTTAGTTTCAATCTCAGATGGTTTTTGTTTGAGCCAATTTTCTCCATATCTGTCACATATACTTTACTTGTCATGAATGTTGGCTCAGGATTTGCTTTCCCGAAAGGTTCTAGTAACTTAATGAAGTCAAAAATTTCCTTTTTTAGAAATTTTATTGGTATATTACAATCAATTGATTTTTTGGGTGTAATTTCGATGAGATCCTTTTGTTGATCTCCAATTTTTTCTATCGATTTTTTGAATTCATTAATTGAATTATTTTTGATTGAAAAACCAGCAGCTTGAGGATGTCCTCCAAAATTTTCAAGAAAATTTGAACATTTTTCTAACGATTTAACTAAATTAAATGTTTCAGGGCATCTCGCACTACCTCTACTAGTTTCATTACCTGTACTAATTATGAATGCAGGTTTATTGAATTGTTCTTGTATTTTGTTGGCTACTAATCCAATTATTCCAATTGGCCAGTTCTTATTTTCTAGGAAAATAATTTTTGATTCAGGGTCAATTTGATTAAGTGCTTCTTCCATTACTTGATCTGTCAGGAATTTTCTTTTGTCGTTAATAAAGTCTAGTTGCCTAGAAATTGTTTTAGCTTTTGTGTAATCATTTGTAAGTAAAATTTCTAGAGCTAGGTGAGGATTTTCTAATCGTCCTGCAGCATTGAGTTTTGGAATGATTTGGAATGAAATTAACTCTGAATTAATTTCTTGAGTGAATCTGTTTAATTCAATAATAGCTTGAATTCCAGGATTTGGGTTGTTTTTTATTTCTTCGATACCTTTTTTAACAATGTATCTATTTTCTTCTATTAACGGTGCAACATCACCAATTGTTCCAAGTGCTGCCAGTTGAATTAAATTGTTAGGGTATTCTAAGCCTAAAAAAATGAACAATGCTTGTGAAAGTTTATATGCTAAACCAGCACCAGTTAATTTATTAAATTGGTTTAGAGATTTGTTTTTTAATGGATTAACTATAGCAATAGCTTTAGGTAATTCTCCAGTAACAGTATGGTGGTCTGTAATAATAGTTTCTATTCCAAGTGAATATGCATATTCCACTTCTTTAATTGCATCACTTCCACAGTCAACCGTGATAATTAATGAAGTGTTTTGAGACTTAAAGATATCTACACTTTGTTTACTTAAGCCATGCCCTTCGCTGATTCTGTCAGGTATATATGGGATCACTTTAATATCAAGTTGTTGGAGTGTACGATATAATAATGCCGTACCTGATAAACCATCCATATCAAAATCGCCTAAAATCCCTATGGTTTCTTGATTATTCCTAGCTTCAGATATTCTGTTTACTGCCTTTTTCATATCAGGTAGTAAAAAAGGATCAGATAAATTGTGGTCAAACGAAGAATTTAATTGATCAATTGAGAGTATTTTACGATTTTGAAGTAATCTATTTTTTATATTTTTTATAGCTACGTCAATTGAAATATCAGGATGAATTGTTTCTTGAATTTCCCATTTTGGACGCATGAAATTTCTCAGATAATTTATTTATTGTCAAATTCTTTGAATATAAGACTACAATTGTGTCCACCAAATCCAAAGGAATTGCTCATAGCAGATTTAATTTTCCCTTTTTTGGATAAATTTGGCGTGTAATCAAGGTCACAATCAGGATCTGGGTTTTCTAGATTGATAGTAGGAGGTACTGTTCCGTTAATTATTGATAATAAAGTAAGAGCTGCTTCTAATGCTCCGCTAGCACCTAAAAGATGTCCAGTCATTGATTTTGTTGAAGAAATTGGAATTTTATATGCCTCTTCTTCAAATACAGTTTTCATAGCTGCAGTTTCGTATTTATCATTCATAGGTGTAGATGTGCCATGTGCATTAATATAATCAATGTCTTTGGCAGAAATTTTAGCATCTTGGATAGCTATTTTCATTGCTCTTGCACCGCCTTCTCCTTCGGGTGCTGGTTGGGTGATATGATGGGCATCGCCAGTTGCACCGTATCCTATAATTTCAGCTAGAGGTTTTGCTCCCCTTAGATGAGCATTTTCAAGACTTTCTAAAACTAATATTGCAGCACCTTCACCTAAAACAAAGCCATCTCTTTGTGCATCAAAAGGTCTTGAAGCTTTTTGTGGATCTTGATTTAATTTTGATAGAGCTTTACAAGAGTTGAAGCCTGCGATTCCAATTGGACAAATTGCTGCTTCAGTACCACCTGTGATAGCTATTTTACTTGTGCCGTCAGATATCATTTTTACAGATTGTCCAATCGCATCTCCTCCACTTGCACATGCAGAAACAGTTGCAAAATTTGGCCCTTTAGCACCTAGTAACATTGAAACTTGGCCAGATGCCATATCTGGCAACATCATTGGTACAAGGAATGGGGAAACCCTTCTAGCACCTTTGTTCAACATGACTTGGATTTGTTCTGATAAAGTAATAATTCCTCCAATTCCACTTGAAATCACCACAGCTATATCCTCTTCATTAGAAGAATTTATGTTTAAATCAGCTTGAGAAACTGCTTCCAACGATGCAGCGACAGCAAATTGTACAAACCTATCCATTCTTTTTGATTCTTTTAGGGAAATGTAATTTGTAGGATCGAAATCATTTACTTGAGCTGCTATTGTTGTTTCTAGGCCTTCTGTATCAAAAGAGTTGATTGTGTTGATTCCAGATTGACCTTTTACGATACTGTTCCATGTAGTTTCTCTATCCAAGCCTACGGGGCTTACGATTCCTATTCCTGTAACTACTACTTTGTTTTTTTTCATATTATTAAATTCATTTCTATTCTGATTTTTCAAGTTAATCATCAGAAGTATGATTAGGCTACAACAACTTAATTATAAAATAAAGATATAATTACATTAACTTTTGATTGATTCAAAGTTTGGTAATTATTGGTGCACAATTTCAATATTATTTATTTGTTTTAATACGTCATTTTTTGATGGTTGGCTTTTTAGTGCACCAAAACCTCCAACTTTTAATCCCGAACAAGCAATTCCATATTTTGAGCTTTCAATAGTGGTCATTTTGTTTATTTGACCATATAAAAACCCACCTACAAATGCATCCCCAGCTCCTGAAGTATCTAATACTCCGTTTGGCGAAATTGATTGTACTGAAAAAGTCGAATCTTTAGATACAACTGTTGCTCCTTCATTTCCGCATTTTAATACCACTAATTTCACTCCTTGATCAAGGAAGTATTGCGCTACATCTTTTTTTGATTTAAGTTTTAGTAAATTGAATGATTCATCAGGGTAACTAGGGAAAATTATATCTACATAAGGCAAGATTTTGTTGATATTTTTGAGAGCATTTTTTGAACTTGTTAAATTTAATCGTAAGTTTGTGTCGAATGAAATTTTCACTTGGTTTTTTTTCGCAATTTGTGCAGCGAATAGTATAGACTCATTTGAAGTTTCTGATATAGCTTGACAAATGGCGCTAAGGTGAAGAATTTTACTATTAACAATAAATTGTTCGTCTATATCTTCTTTGCATAATGTACTAGCAGCGCTATTTTTTCTATAATAAACAAACTCTCTATTACCTTCTGAAAGTAATGAAATGAAATGTATTGCGTTATATCCAGGAACTAATTTTACTTGGGAAGTATCAATTAATTGATTTTTCCAGCTTGATATTAAATATTCCGCGAATGGATCTTTGCCAACTCGTGTAATATAACCACAGGATACACCCAAGGCGCTAGCCATTGAGATTACATTTAATGTGTCGCCTGCGTAAGATTTTTGAAAAATTTCAGAATTTGCTAAAGGTTTTTCGCTAGATAACTCTATTAAGCATTCTCCAACTGATATTAAATCTGCCATGAATAATTTCCATCTAGAAATATTTTTAATTAAAATTGATCTAGAAATTTTATACTATTTGATCGATAATTTCTTTATTAACATTTTTAATATTATTTTTTTGGAGATTGATTTGATCAATAGTGTTCCTGAATCACCAACTGTAGCTTTGGAAACTCATGGTTGTAAACTTAACCAAGCTGACACTTTGAAACTAATTGGTGAATTTGAAAAAAATGGAGTTAAAGTCGTAGATTTGGACGAAAATCCAAATTTTTATGTATTGAATTCATGTACTGTTACCCATATTGCAGATCGTAAAGCTAGACAATCACTTCGGGCTGCAAAAAAGAGGAACCCTAATTCCATTGTTGTAGCTTCTGGGTGTTATGCTGAAAGAGCAAAAGATGATCTTTTAAAACTTGAGGAAATTGATTTTGTTTTTGGAAATACTGAGAAACATCAAATTGTTTCAAAAATTTTAAATCATTTTTCTTCTAGAAATATTCCTAAATCCACTTATGATAATGTTTTGAAAATCTCATCTGAAAAATTACGAACAAGGGCAATGGTCAAAATTCAAGAAGGTTGTGATCAAATCTGCTCTTATTGTATTGTACCAATTGTTAGGGGTAGGGAAAGAAGTTTACATCCTAGGGTTATCATAGAAAATATTCAGCGTTTAGTGGATTCTGGATTTAAGGAAGTTGTATTGACCGGAACTCAATTGGGAACTTATGGTTTTGATCTAAATGACGTAGATCTTACTTCATTAATAAAAAAGATACTTCAAGAAACTTCAGTTACTCGATTAAGAGTATCATCTATTCAGGCTCATGAAATTGATTCTAATCTTTTGAAATTATGGGAGAATGATCGTTTATGTTCTCATTTTCATGTCCCGTTGCAAAGCGGTAGTAATCAAATATTGAAAATGATGCGTAGGAGGTATTCAATTCAGGAATATATTTCTTCAATTCGTATGATTTATGAACATGTTGAATCACCAACTATCACTACTGATGTGATAGTTGGATATCCTGGTGAAACAGATAATGATTTTGAAGAATCAAAAACATTGTGTGAAGATTTAGATTTCTTGAAATTACATGTTTTTAAATACTCAGACAGATTTAAAACTAGTAGTTATTACGATAAAAATAAGATTCCTTCAGAATCAAAGTCAAATAGAGCAAATATACTTAGAACAATTTCAAGGTCCCATTGGAATTCATTTGCAGATAAGTCTTATGGAAAAGTAGAAGAAGTTTTATGGGAGAAATCAGAAAATATTCAAGGGAAATACTACTGGTCTGGATACACTAAAAATTATCTAAAAGTTTATTTTGACCAAGATCTAGATTTAGCTAATTCTATTTCTCAAGTTTCACTGGATAAGAGAATTAGGGATAAAATTTTTGCTAAACCCATTTAATATTCAGGGTTCAAAAAAGTTTATTTGAATTAAAATTAAATTTCTACAGGTAGAAGAATAAACTTTTTGTTTTTATGTTGTATATAACCAGACACAATTCCAGTTGAATGACTAAAGACTATTATCCAACCATTATTTACAGCATTTTCAATAAACATTTTTTTCTTTTCTAATGTTTCATTTGGGAATTGATCAAATCCTGAAATATGATCTAGGCTAAGATGGTGATGTGTAGGAACTAATTCACCTAAAAATGCTATTCTTTCACTTCCAACCGAAATTTTTACAACTTGATGGCCAATTGAGTGTCCTCCAGCTTCAGATGCTACTACTCCAGGGCAGATTTCTTCTTCACCCTCAATTAATTTTATTTGACCTGCTTCTTGAATTGGTAGAAAGTCATCTTCAAAAAAAGATTTCTTATTGAACTCAGTTGGAGAAACGGCATCTTCAAAAGCTTTCTTTTGTACGATATAGGTTGCATTAGGGAAAGTGGGTACTGAATTACCAGTTCTGTCTAGTTTTGTACATCCACCAGCAACATCAAAATGTAGGTGGGTTAAAATTACTGTATCAATATCTCTAGCTGTTAACCCCAATCTTTTCATATTTTTTATTAATTTATTTCCGTTTAAAAGATGAGTTTCTTTTAATTTTTCTACTCTTTTTGATCCAGCACCAGTATCGATAAGAATATTTTGGTTGGGAGTTTGAATTACTATTGAATTCATATCTAACCTGATTCTATTTTTCCTATCCGGTTTCACTATAGTTTCCCAAACTATTTTTGGGGTTTTACCGAACATTGATCCTCCGTCAACAGATAAACTTCCATCTGTGATTGTATTGATTTTGATATTTCCAAGTTGCATTTTTCTACCTTATTATTAGATTTTTTGAAAACTTAATTGAATAGCATCAATTGTTTTTTCGATTTCTTTCTCACTATGTGCAGTTGAAAGATAATATTTTGAATGGTTTTTATAAATTCCTTTCGAAAGTAGTAATTTATTGAGTTGTTTAGTTTTATTTTTGTTTCTATTTTGCATTGATCTATAATCAATTATAGGTTCTTTTTGGAATATAATGTCAAAAAAGCAAAATTCACCTATCACTTGAGCTGATATTTCTAATTCTATCAATTTTTGTTTGATGGAATTGATTAATTGAGTTCCATTTTTCTTTAAATTGGCATAGGTATTTTTTTGCTTAAGAATTTTTAATGTTGTTAACGCAGCAATTGAAGATAATGGATTCCCATTCATTGTGCCTTCTTGGAGTACTAATTCTTTTTCAGATTTATTTTGAATCGAAAAATATTCCATAATTTCTTTTTTACCAGTAATCGCTGCAATTGGGAAACCGCCAGAAAGAGCTTTTCCAAGTGTGCAAATGTCTGGAGTAATTCCATAATATGTTTGTGCACCTCCATAATCTAGTCTAAAACCTGTAACAATCTCGTCGAAAATTAATGGGATTTTATATTTAGTTGCAAGTTTTCTCAATGATTTTAAAAATTCTAATTTGGGCGGTATAACTCTTTGAATAGGTTCAACAATTATAGCACCAATTTCATTGTGTTGGTTTTCGATGATTTGTTTTGTGATTTCAGTGTTATTAAATGGTGCTACTAAAACGCTATTACGAATTGATTCAGGAATTCCTTCGCAATCAGGAGTAGGGCTAGGAAAATCTTGCAGTTGATTGGGCATCATACTCATTAAGGCATAATCGCTCATTCCATGGAATCCACCTTCGAATTTTAATATTTTTTCTTTTTGAGTGAAGGCTCTTGCAGCTCGCATTGCAAAAAATGTTGCTTCTGAACCTGAATTAGCAAATCTAACGGATTCAGCACAAGGAACAGCAGAAATAATTTCTTCAGCTAGATCTATCATATGTTTATTTAGTCCAAAATACGTAGTACCTTTTGATATCTGAGATGAGACTGCATCTACTACTTCTGGGTGAGAGTGGCCGAGTAACATTGGGCCTGAACCCAGACTGTAATCTAGATATTCATTTCCGTTGGTATCCCAAACTTTAGAGCCTAAACCCCTATCGATTATTATATCCATAGTAATGTTGTTACCATTACTACCTCCAGGTAGATATAATTTTGCTAAATCGAGTAAATTTTTCTCTTTAGTAGTCATTAAAGGTTTAAGGGATTTATTTTTTATTTCTAAGGAATTATGATATTTGTATGATTAGATTATAGCAGAGTTTTATGCAAAGTGTTTTTTAATTTTTTCTGGACTTGATTATTAGATTTTTAAAAATTTTTACAGGTAAATAAAATGATTAATATAAATGTAAGTACATCAAATATATTTGGATTTAAAACAGATGCTTTTGTCATAGGTGTTTTTGAAAAAACAGAAAAGTTTCAAGGCTTGGTTGGTGAATTGGATGATGTTTTTAAAAATAAAATTTCTAGTTTATATTTTGAAAATGAAATCAGAGGGCGTATAGGTGAAGTTACGATAATTCATAATTTTGTTGGTTTTTCTTCAGAACGTTTGGTTGTAGTTGGATTAGGAAAGCGTGAAGACTTTGATGACGATATAGTTAGAAAGGTATCTGCTTTAGCTTTAAATAAGTTGAATTCAATTAACTTAAAGCAAATTTCTTTTTCTCTTCTTGGCAGTGATTTGATTGGGATTTTTAATTCTGCAAAGTCTATTTCTGAAGGTGCTATTATGGGTCTTTATAGATTCGATAAATATAAGTCAAAATCTAATATTGTTTCAATTCAGGATATCAATTTACTAGGTTTTGGTATTGGAGATGAAAAACTAGTTAAGGATGCTGTCAGACAAGGACAAATAATTTCAGATGCAGTAAACCTAAGTAGAGATTTAACCAATGAGCCTTCTAACAAAATGACTCCTTCTATTTTGGCTGATATTGCTACTGATATTGCACTTGAAGGAGGTTTTGAATCTGAAGTTTATGAAGAAGAAGATATGATAAATTTTGGTATGGGTGCTTTGCTTGGTGTTGCTTCAGGCAGTATTCAGAAACCAAAGTTTATTGTATTAAAATACTTTGGTTTAGATAGAGAATTGACACCTTTATGCTTTATAGGTAAGGGGATCACTTTTGATTCTGGAGGGATTTCTATAAAACCTGCATTGAACATGGGTGATATGAAAGCCGATATGGCTGGCGGAGCTTCAGTGATTGCTGCAATTCAAGCGATTGCTAAATTGGAATTAAAAATTAATTTAGTTGTGATTGTTCCTGCAACAGAAAATATGCCAGGCGGGTCAGCACAAAAACCTGGAGACGTCGTGACTGCTATGGATGGAACAAATATTGAAATTGATAATACTGATGCAGAAGGGAGATTGGTTCTTGCTGATGCTATTAGCTATGCTCGTTCAATTGGAGTTTCAAAAATATTGGATGTGGCTACATTGACAGGCGCGATCAGGATTGCTTTAGGTACAAATTATGCTGGCCTTTTTGGAAATGATGATGAATTTACTGAAAATATTTTGAATAGCGGGCAAGTTGTTGCAGAAAAAATTTGGAAACTGCCAGTAGATCATGATTATGATAATCAATATAAAAGTCAGGTTGCTGATTTTAAAAATACTGGTGGAAGAGATGCAGGATCTATTACAGGGGCGCAATTTATTGGGGAGTTTGCTGGGGATATTCCATGGGCACATCTCGATATTGCTGCTATGTCGAGAATTAATTCAGATAAATTTTATTTTCGAAAAGGTGCAACTGGATTTTCGGTTAGAACTTTAATTCAACTTGCTAGATCATTTGAAATTCCAAAATGATATGGTATGATTTTATTGTGTTTTTTTGAGTCGGACTTATTAAGTATTATCTTGGGTGAATTCTATGGGGCTAAAGCCTTGGACTTTTATTACTAATCATGGTTTAGTTTTGAACTATATTTATCAATATCCTAGTCATACGGCTAGAGAGATTGCTTCTGATGTTGGAATTACTGAGAGAGCGATTCATAAAATTATTTCTGATTTAGAAACTGCAGGCTATGTTGGTAGACAAAAAGATGGAAGAAAGAATATATATTACATAGATCCAGAATTGCCACTTAGGCACCACAGCAACAAAGATATTTCGGTATCTGAATTATTGGACGCACTCACTTCTGGCAATAGAGATATATCGAGTTAAAATTTTTTGTTTTATTTGATTTTCCAATCTAATTAATGAGAGGTTTTTTTTTGTCAAAAAATAGAATTTTAGTAATTGGTGCATCAGGGCAAATTGGTTCTGATTTAATCCCGAGATTGATTGATAGATATGGGAATAACAATGTGGTTGCTGGTGTATATAATTGTGAATTACCAGATGATTTGAAAAACATTATCCCAGATGTTTCTATTGATGTGACTAAATATGATCAAATAGAGAAGGCAATTATAGATAATAAAATTGATGTAGTTTACAACTTAGCTTCAATTCTTTCCACTTTGGCTGAAAAAGAATTTCAATTAGCATATGAAGTGAATTTTAATGGTACATTAAATGTTTTTGAAGCTACTAGAAATACAGAAGTTAAACAACTTATTGCAGTAAGTTCTATTGCTGCTTTTGGTGATCGTTCTCCAAAAATTAATACGCCAAACGATACTATTCAGAATCCAAATACTATATATGGTATTTCAAAAGTTTTTACTGAATTGTTGGGGAATTATTATTTCGAAAAAAAAGGTTTAGATGTTCGCGGGGTTAGATTTCCTGGAATTATTAGTTGGAAAGTTGAACCTACTGCTGGGACTACAGATTATGCTGTAGAGATATTTTATGGTGCTATACTTAACAAAAGTTATACTTGTTTTCTAGCTCCAGATACTCGTTTGCCTATGATGTACATGCCAGATGCAATTTCGGCATTAATTTCTTTATCTGAATGTGATTCTAGTAGATTAAAGCATAGGGTAGATTATAATGTTGCCAGTATGGATTTTACTCCTGCGGAACTGGCTATAGAAATCAAAAGAAAAATTCCTGATTTTGAAATGAATTATGAAATTGATTATTCTAGGCAAGAAATTGCAGATTCATGGCCAAGTAGTTTAGATGATTCTGCGGCACGTGCTGAATGGGATTGGGATCCAAAATTTAATTTGTCTGGAATGGTTGATGATATGTTTGAAAATTTGACTGCCAAGCTTATTGATGGCCCAATACATTTGCCCTAAAGCTTTTAAGTAAAATAATCATAAATAGTAATAAAATTATTATGATTGCTCCAGATATTGTTGTGCCAAAAACTGCACCAAATGAGTTTGATACTATCCCAATAAAACTACTTCCAATAATACTCGTAGAAGATGACAGGAAATTTATAGAAAAAACTTTGCCTAAGTCATTTTTAGGCATTAATTCTCCCAATAATCCTAGTCTTAGGGTCAGAATATTTATTATTGAAAAACTGAATAAAAACAAAAATGTCAAACTAATAATTTGCGAATCATTTTGTGCGAATAATATCATGCATATTCCAGCTGAAAGAGTATTTAAAGCTATTAATTTTGTTTTATTTTTTATTTTGTCACCTAAAATAGTAAGGAGCATTGTTGATGAAACACCGCCCATTCCTATTACGGTGAATAAATATCCAACACCTTGAACACCTAGTCCAAATTTTTCATCTGCATGTACGGGTAAAAGTCCATGAATACCAGGAACTGCAAGCATATATATTAACCAATGAATAAAGAATAAATTTAATACATTTTGATTTTTTGTAATTAGTATATATCCTG
Source organism: SAR202 cluster bacterium (assembly GCA_009392295.1). Lineage (GTDB taxonomy): Bacteria > Chloroflexota > Dehalococcoidia > Lucifugimonadales. Next base: position 1,326 of record VFGW01000009.1, on the reverse strand, counting down.
ATTTTATACTATCAACTATAGACTTTTTGTTATTTTTCAAATCTGAATTTTCTATTTTCAAACTTCTGTAAATTAAGGCTGCACAAATTAGTAATGTTGATTTTAATAAAATGGATGATGCGTTTCCAAAAGATGCTACAATTTGACCTGTTGCTAAAGGGCCAAGAGTTGAACTAAAAAAATATGCTAATCCAATTAGAGAAAAAGTTGTTTGGGTTTGTATTTTAGGTGCAATAAATGGTACTAATGACATTCCTGAAGTGTCTCCAACAAATTGTGCACTTGAAAGAATGACAATGTAGAAAATTACTAGCCAAATATTTACTACATTTGTATATATTAGTATAGCAAACAAAATTGCTGTTAATGCTCCAATAATATATGAAAAGAATAGGTTTAGGTTTTTTGGTTTGGTATCTGTAATTAGTATTGAAATTGGAAAAGCAATTATTTGTGCTAAAGCATTTCCTGCCCAAGCAATACTGGAAAAAAATTCAGATTTTGTTAATTGGTATGCTAAAGAGCCAGTAATTACAAAGCTCATATGTTGTGTAAAGCTACTAATTATTGTTCCAGAAAATAATTTTAATAAGTTTTTATTTCTCAACATTTTATATATTTCTTAAGTTTTTATAATTACATGATTGTAGAAATATAATATTTTTTCTAGTATTAAATTGTAGTTTTTTGGCACGCCCGGAGGGATTCGAACCCCCGACACTTGGTTCCGAAGACCAATGCTCTATCCGCTGAGCTACGGGCGCTTATGAGAGTTAAGTAAATATGATTATATAATAATTCAGAAATTATTTGTTTGGATCTAATTTTTTCCTAAAATTGTGATTTTTAAAAAAAAATCTTAAAAATGTATGAATTTATATTTTTAATTTTTAAAAATTTAGTTAGAATCATTTTTAAGTTGGATTTAAATTTAATATTACTATTAGTTTTTATTCTATCAGTTATAAATTACTTTTAATTGGCAAGAGGGTAGTAATTAAATGTTTTCTTTACTTAATTTGTATCGTATGAAATTTTATTTTATATATTTATTATTATTAGTATTTGCTGTTTCTTGCAGTTCAACTCCCAAGGATACACTTCCACCGGTAGCTTCTGAGGCACCAAAATCTACGACTGATCAAGTGGATCCAACCCCTGTTCCACCAACATCAACCCCTGTTCCACCGACAGCAACCCCTGTTCCACCAACATCAACCCCTGTTCCACCGACAGCAACCCCTGTTCCACCAACAGCAACCCCTGTTCCTCCAACAGCAACCCCTGTTCCACCGACAGCAACCCCTGTTCCACCGACAGCAACCC
>VFGW01000008.1 GCA_009392295.1 SAR202 cluster bacterium | reverse complement strand
CTGTGATTGCTGGTAGTGCAATAGTAGTATTAGCAATTATTATTGATAGAATCTCACAAGGTTATGTAGATAAAAGATCTTTATAAAAAGCTTTGGCTTTAATTTACGGAAATTTATTACACTACTATTTTTACAAATCTTAGTGTATTACAAATGCAAATACTGTTGTAATTTATACACTGAAAAAGTATATACCATAAACAATAACAAAGACTAAGACATACCCACCCCTCCAGGCAACCACAACCGAAACAGAAACCAACACCGACAGACAACAGAAAACAGAATAAGTTAGAAGAAGATAATAACGATAATAATTAGTCCGAAAACTCAATTTTAATGCAGTAAGCCACATTTTAATGCAGTAAATATCTTGGAGAAATATTTTAGTGCAGTTTTTAATGCACTTGAAAAGCTTGTATCACTTGTAGCTTTTAATCGCATAAGTTAAGCTGAATGGACGTATTAGATACAAATCAGATACCTATGCCGTTAGAGTTGAAGGCATCTGGAACGGACTACATAAATATTGAACATTAACGATATATCTTTACCCACATTAACCATTTTATTTTTTGTAATTTTTATTAGTTCAACAGTTCAAAGCACCACTTCTTTTGGATTTAATCTTATAGCAACACCCATTTTTTTGATTTTTTTCGACCCTGAACAAGTAATCCCCATTCTAATGCCTCTCACGGCGTCAGTAAATATTGGAATTATTCTTTTGAATTCACAAATACCTGAATTTAAAAAATCTTCTATACTGATTTTTGGAGGATTAATAGGTATACCAATAGGCATAATAATTTTATCTAAGAGTCACCCTGATTATTTAAAAATTTCTACAGGATTAATTATTCTGACTTTTGCAATTTTAACTACCACAATTCCTGAAAAATTAAACTTTAAAAGAAATTCAATACAAGATTTTATAATCGGCTTAGGCAGTGGTATTTTTGCTACAAGTACCAGTTTGTCCGGTCCATTGATAGTTTTATATTTAACCAATACAAATACACCAAAGGCTGAATTTAGAAGAATCATTTCTTGTTTTTTATTATTTATTCAAATATTCTCAATAATCACTTTAATTTTCGCAGGCTATATTAATTTAGAGACATTAACGTTAGGAGTTAAATTATTACCTGCAATAATTCTTCCATTTTTTATTGCAATTAAAATTTTAAAATCAATAAATGAAAATTTATTTAAATCAATAGTTTTAGGTATAGTAATATTTTCTTCAATATCTGCGATCATGTCTTCCTTAATTCCTTTGATATAATAAATAAAAATACATTGTAAAAACAATAGGTGTGAAAATGGTAAAAATCAGAAAATATCCTGACAAAACTGGACATTTTGGAAAATTTGGAGGTCAATTTGCTCCAGAAACATTAATGCACGCCTTAGAAGAATTAAATTCATTTTATCTGAACACAAAAAATGATAAAAATTTCAAAAATTCCCTCTCAATGTTGTTAAAAACATACGTCGGAAGACCTACTCCCATTTTTTTTGCTTCTAATTTAACAAAAAAATTGGGTGGAGCAAAAATATATTTCAAAAGAGAAGATTTATCTCATACCGGAGCGCATAAAATCAATAATGCACTCGGCCAAGGCCTGCTAACTAAACAAATGGGCAAAAATCGCATAATTGCTGAAACAGGTGCCGGTCAACATGGAGTTGCTACCGCTACTGTAGCGTCTATTCTGAAACAAGATTGCGTTATATATATGGGCGAAGAAGACATCAAAAGACAAGCCTTGAATGTTTTTAGAATGAAACTCCTTGGAGCAAAAGTAGTTCCTGTATCTACTGGAAGCAAAACTCTTAAAGATGCCATTAATGAAGCAATGCGAGATTGGGTTGCTAATGTTGAAACTTCTCACTATCTAATTGGATCTGCCGTTGGACCACATCCATACCCTAGAATTGTAAAAGATTTTCAATCAATCATAGGTGATGAATCATTAACTCAAATGTTAAAAACCGAAGGTAATCTTCCTGACTATGTTATTGCTTGTGTAGGAGGCGGTAGCAATGCTATAGGCTTGTTTAACGCTTTTATTAACAAACCTTCTGTAAATTTGATTGGAGTAGAAGCTGGAGGACATGGAATCAAAACTGGTGAACATTCAGCTTCCCTTAGCAGTGGTGAAATTGGAGTATTGCATGGCAGCATGTCGTATATTCTACAAGATACTAATGGTCAAATTACTGAAGCACATAGTATTTCAGCAGGTCTAGATTATCCAGGTGTAGGCCCTGAACACAGTTACCTTAAAGACATCAAAAGAGCAAAATATACTAGTGTCACTGATTCAGAAGCCCTAAATGCATTTGAAATTCTATGCAATACTGAAGGAATTATCCCAGCCCTTGAATCGTCTCATGCCATTGCTGAAGTAATTAAAATTGCACCCAAATTATCAAAAACAAAAACTATATTAGTAGGCTTGAGCGGAAGAGGAGATAAAGATATTGAAACTGTAGCAAAACAATTAAACGTAAATTTATAATTATTTCATTCTACGAATTAGATTTAATACTCCAGAACCAATTAAAAAACCCCCGAAAATTATTAACCCCCATCCTATAATATCCATCAACATCTCAAAAATACTTGATTGAATAAAAATCCCTAAAAAAATTAAAATCGTCCCAAGAAAAAACAAACCATTTGAACTAAATTTAAAATACAAATCAATCTCCAATTAAAATAAATTTAAAACGAAGAATAACCTCCGTCAACTGTAATAGATGTGCCTGTCAAATAATTTGATGCACAACTTGACAAAAAAATAGCAGTTCCAATCAAATCATCTGGTTGTCCCCACCTACCAAAAGGAATACGCCGATTAATTGTTTCAAAACGTTCAGGAAACAAATTTTCTATCGGGGAAGTTAAATCAGTTTCAATCCAGCCTGGTAAAATTGTATTCACTTGAATATTATCTTTTGCCCAAGACATTGCCAAACTTTTTCCCATTTGCACCAAACCAGCTTTACTTGCAGAATAAGCAACCGACCAATCTGATCCAAAGACAGAGTACATTGAACCAATATTAATTATTTTCCCTTTATTGAGTTTCTTCATAAAAGGATACACTTTTTGAGACATCAAAAATGCAGATTTTAAATTGACTGAAAGAACATTATCCCATTCTTTAACAGAAAAATCCTGAGGCGATTTTCTAATATTAATACCTGCATTATTTACAAGAATATCTATTGAATTTAATTCAACGTTTGCGTAATCAATCGCTTGGATAATTTGAGATTCTTTACTAATATCTCCAGAAAAAGCAAAAACATTTGTTCCATATTTTTGCAATCTAGATAATGCTAAGGAATTTTTCTTATAATCTCTACCAATAATTAATAAATTTGCACCATTGGCAACAAAACCTTCTGCAATGGCTAAACCAATACCTCCATTACCGCCAGTGACTATGGCATTTTTCCCAGAAATATCAAATAAACTAGATGGTATAACATTTCCCAAAAATTTTAGTTTCCTTCTACATTAATACCTAAAAGCTTCACAGCATTTCCACCTGTGATTGCAGCTTTTTGTTCTTCGTTTAATACCATTGAATCTTCAATATCTTTCAAAACCCTACGTGCACTCAATAATGGATAATCAGACCCCATCAAAATCCCGCCAATACCAACTAATGAAGCTACAACTGGATAAATTCTGTTAGAATACAAAAATGGTGATGCTGATGTATCAAAATATACAGACTTCAAACTTTCGAGAACTTCAGGAATGAGTGCATAAAATGGCAAACCGCCCCCCCAATGAGCACATACTATCGGAATTTCAGGAAAATTTTTAATAAATTCCCATAAAAAAAATGGTGTGGTTTTACCTTTACCTTTATAAGAATGTCCCACCGGCTCAGAAGCATGCGTTGAAATAATCAAATCTTGATCTTGAACTACCTCAGCAAGCGGAGACATAACCTTCAAATCTCCTATATCAAAACCTTGGGTATCAGGATGAAATTCTCCTAAACCTTGTAATCCTGCCTTAGCACATCTATCTGCTTCTCTGACTGCTGCATCTCCCCATGAAGGATTAACTCCTGCAAAACCAACAAGCCTATCAGGATACTTGGCAACTGATTCAATAATATAATCATTCATGTCTCTAGCTAAGCCAGTATCAGTCCATCCAATTCCCATAATAACAGAAATATCAACACCATCTTCATCCATATCTTGAATCAATTTATCAGCATCAGCCATTTTTGATTTTGGATCCGAAAACAACTCTTTAAAAGTCTGATCTTTCTCTAAATATTTTTCCTTATCCTTTTGTAGCCAATCAGGATAAACTTTTGTATGAAAATCTATTATCACTTTGAACTCCAATTCATTTAATTCGATTAACTACCATATTACCTCAGTAAACAAACAAATTAAAGATACAAAAAACGTATTAGTCATCTCCAGCACTAACATTCATAATTCTACAAGCCAAGTCAGCAGCCCCGTAACCATTATCTATATTCACCACTGCTATACCAGAAGCACAGCTATTTAACATAGTAAGTAATGCGCTAATACCTCCAAAATTAGCACCATAACCCACACTAGTTGGCACTGCAATTACAGGCCTTTTAACTAAACCACAAACAACAGATGGTAAAGCACCATCCATCCCAGCAACAACTATAATTACCTTTGCTTGATTCAATATATCAACATGTGACAATAATCTGTGAATTCCAGCAACACCCACATCTAAAATTAGTTCAGATTGATACCCCATAATTTCTGATGTAATTTCAATTTCCTTAACAACATTCATGTCTGAAGTACCTGCACTCACAACAGTAATTCCTGGTGATAACACAAGTTGATCTCGATTAACCGTGATACAACTAGCCTCTTCATGAAATTTTGCATCATGAATAATTGCTTTAATTTGATTATAAATATTTATATCAACCCTAGTAATAAGTAACCTTCTTGATTTTTGCAAAATCGATTCTGCAATTTTACAAATCTGGAAAGAAGTTTTGCCAGAACCAAAAATCACTTCTGAAAATCCTGTTCGGGTAGATCTATCATGATCAACTTTTGCAAAAAACAAATCATCATACATAGGTAGCTTCAATTTTTTAATTACTTGATCATAATCAATTTCATGATTTTTATACTGATCAAGAATAAGTTTTATTCTGTCCATTTAATTCACAATCGAACGATATTGATATCTATTGCCTCACTTTAACTAATTTAGATCCTTCATTGTGAGAATCTAAAAATCCAACAAGAATTTGAACAACCCATTTACCTTGTTCACCGGGACCTATACCTACACCACCATTCTCAATCAATTTAATCATTTCTTCATAACCAGCAACATAATTCGCAATTTGAAAATTATCCGGATGAATTTGTTGCACACTACTTTCATTAGTAACTGGATTCGCTATAGTCATCAACGCAGATCCCCCTTGTAAAGAAAATTCAATTTGCCCTGATGAACCAGTAATAGTCAATTTAGGCGAACTGGGATACGATTCTTTAATACCATTATAAAAACCTCGGATTCCATTTTTAAATAAAATTATCCCGCTAACTGAAGGGTCATTTTCAGGTAATTTTCCTCCATCACCCTTATATTCATCCCAATGATCAAAACCATCTTCTAAGACACCTAAAACTTTTGATGGCTCAGATTCAGCAAAAAAACAAATTCCATCAATAATATGAGTTCCATTTCTAAACATCATAGCTCTATCCCCGCCATGATAAGCTTCAATTGTTCTCAACTTACCGATTGAACCAGATCTAATTACTTCCCGAATTTTATTATATAGGGGTAGCCATCTTCTAGTGTGACCTACACTAATATACACTCCGTTATCCTTGCATGCCTTCAACATTTTGTTACAATCTTCAACTGTAGTAGCCAAAGGCTTTTCACAAAAAATACCCTTAACTCCGGAATTTGCGCCATCAATAACAATCTGAGAATGCTTATCATCTCCAGTTGCAACAGTTAAAACGTCAATGTTTTCTGACTTAAGCATTTCTTTATAGTCAGAAAAAGGCGTTGCTGACGGCCAAACAGTCCCCCAAGTATTTTTAAAATTATCTAAGCGTTCGGGAGATAAATCACAATAACCTACCACTTCAATATTTTGCATCAAGCTTAAACATGCAGCATGTGATGTAATTAATTTTTTCTTTAACGGAGATTGTCCATCTTGCATTACATTACTTTTTTCTAAAGCACCATCCATACCTGTAGTAATTCCACTTAATCCAACAATTCCTATCCTATATTTTTTATCTCCCACTTTAAAGCTCCTTAATAATATCTATGATACAAACCAACTATTAAATAAAATTGCATGAATCATACTATCTTTCAAATGAGTTAGAATCAATACATTTTTTCATTAAACCAAAATTTGCTTTAGATGAGTTACTAAAATAGCCTCCCCAAACTTAAAGCAAGGTTGTTTTGAATTAGAAAAATTTATACTATTAAAATCTCTCAAAAAAATCTTTCTGAAATTATAAAATATAAAGAAAATAATTTGATCCACTCAAAACAAAACATAATGACTATAAAAGATAAAAATTTAAATACAAAATTTTTCAATCTTCAATCTATTATTTCTAAAATGGAATCTGCAGTAGTGGCATTTTCAGGAGGAATAGATAGTACTTTAGTAGCTAAAACTGCACTTTTAACATTAGGGCCTAATAACACTATTGCAGTGACAGCAGATTCTTTTAGCATACCAAGAGACGAACTTAGTGACGCAAAAAAATTAGCTAAAACATTAAAACTAAATCACAAAATCGTCTTAACGAATGAATTTTCTAATAATAATTATCTAGAAAATACACCAAATAGATGTTTCTTATGCAAAGAAGAACTTTATTCACACCTAAAAACAATTGCAACAAACTTAAATATCAAACACATAATTAATGGGCATAATTTAGATGACAAAAATGATTTTCGTCCAGGAATGAAATCCGCTAAAACCCAAGGTATTCGAAGCCCTCTAATTGAAGCATCATTGTCAAAAGAAGAAATACGAAAAATATCCAAAGAAATAAAACTGCCAAATTGGAATAAACCAGCACAAGCTTGTTTATCATCAAGAATTCCTTATGGAGAAAAAATTTCTCCTGAACAACTTAAACGAATTGAAAAAGCTGAAAAATTTTTAAAAACACTAGAACTTGGCACTCTTAGAATGAGATCTCATGGAAATTTAGCCAGAATAGAAGTAAATGAAGATAAAATTAATCAACTGATCAAAAAAAATACCAAAAAAAAGATCTTAAACTTTCTACATTCCTTAGGATACATTTATGTTACTATTGATCTAGAAGGATTTCGGTCAGGAAGTTTAAATGAAACATTTAGAAAACTTTAACAACTATAATATTCAGATACAATTACTTGACATAATTAACCACCATTCATAAAATTTCTATTTGTGTCTTATTAATTATATATACATAAAATTAGAACTCTAGCAAAAAATTAAGGTAAAATCATGCCACCTCTCCCCAAGAAAAAACACTCTAAAGGTAGAAAAGGTAAAAGAGCCGCCCACCATGGCATCTCTGAATTCTCCGTTCCTACATGCCCTAACTGCCCGGAGCCAAAACTCTCTCATCGAGTATGTCAATCTTGTGGATACTATAACGGCAAACCCATACTAAATACCAATCCCGAAGAAACTACTCAATAATTAATACGATTGATTATTCAATGAGTACTTCTATATCAATCCCCACTACAAATGCCAATACCGCTTATCTTTTCCCTGGTCAGGGGTCTCAAAAAGTTGGGATGGGACTAAGCTTTTTTGAAAAATCTTCAAATGTACAACAGATGTTCCATCAAGTTGATAAAATATTGGACAAACCTTTGTCTAATATTATTTTTTATGGGCCAGAAGAAGAATTAAACAGGACAGAAAATGCTCAACCAGGCATTATGGCCGCGAGTTTAGCTGCCATAATATATATGAAAGAATCTCTAAATTATTCTATGCCTGCCCCATCGTTCGTAGCTGGACATAGCTTGGGAGAATTTACAGCTATAGCTGCAACAAATTCTTTAGATTTAGATTCATCCATCCGCTTAGTTAATGAACGTGCTAGCCTTATGCAAAAAGCTTGTAATAATCACCCTGGTACTATGGCAGCTATATTAGGACTGCCTCTAGAAGAAGTTAAAAAAATAGAAACACAACACAATATCCATATTTCCAATATTAATAGCAAGGACCAAATAGTAATTAGCGGAGAACCCGAAGAAATAGATAGTGCCATTAATTTAGCAAAAACCCTTAAAGCAAAAAAATCAATACCATTAAAAGTAAACGGGGCTTTTCACTCACCTTTAATGAAATCTACCATCCCTGGATTCAAAAAATTTATTAAAACACTAGATTTTCAAAATCCTAAAATTCCAATGATCTCCAATATTACTGGGAAACCCTTAACTGAAGCACAAGATATAAAAAAAGAGATTGAGTCACAAATGTGTGAATGTGTACAATGGGAATCTAGCATGGAGTTCATGATAGAAAAAGGAATTACAAATTTCATCGAAATAGGCCCAGGATCTGCCTTGAGTTCAATTGCAAAAAGAATGTCAAAAAATCTAAACGTAATCAATATACAAAGCGTAGACGATATACAGAAGATCAAATAAATTATGATCAAAGAAAAAACAATTAAATCAACAAAACGACGACAATCAAGAATTTTAGTCTTACAAGCTCTGTATGAAACTGATAAAACAAAACATGATGCACATGCAATTATAGACCGTTTGACACAAGTCTCTCCAGAATTGGAACCTTCAAAATTATATGCTATTGAATTAATTACAAATATTATTTGTCACACAGACCAGATAGATGATACTATCTCTAAATATGCTAAAGCTTGGCCTGTTTCTCAAATGCCTAGCGTAGATAAAAATATACTAAGAATAGCAATACAAGAAATTATTTTAGATGAACAAATTCCAAAAAAAGTTGCAATTAATGAAGCTGTAGAAATATCAAAATTATACGGAACTGAAAACTCACCAAAATTTATCAATGGTGTTTTAGGAACAATTTTAAAAGAAATTTCTGGAAAAAATAAATTTTAGGAGGCAACTTTTAATGTCAAATTTATTAGATAAAGTAAAAACGATTGTAGCTGAAAAATTAAGTGTTGATGAAGCAGAAGTTGTACCAACAGCTTCCTTTACAGAAGATCTCAACGCAGACTCACTTGATTTAGTTGAATTAATTATGGCTTTCGAAGAAGAATTTTCTGACGATTCGACGACAATAGAAATTTCAGATGAAGATGCTGAAGGTATTACAACTGTTCAAGAAGCAATAGACTACCTCAAATCCAATGGTGTAACAGAGTAGAATAATAAATAACCAATTTTTCTAAAAAACATTCCATTATTCTAATTTGATGTTTTTTGTCCTGAATTTATATGTTCAAATTAAAGAATATTGAAAAAAAAATTAATAATTGTACTGCTTGTCAAATACATCAATTCAGAAATAAAACTGTCCCCGGAGAAGGCAACAGTACCCCTGATATAATGTTGATTGGAGAAGCTCCTGGCAAAAACGAAGACCTTCAAGGAAAACCATTTATAGGAGCTGCAGGGAAAATTCTTGACCAACTTTTATCATCAATTAATCTTGAAAGAAATCAGGTTTTTATCACAAATTTAATGAAATGTCGCCCTCCCAGCAATAGAGATCCATTAGATATAGAAATATCTAATTGCTCGAATTTTTTAAATGAACAAATAAATCTTTTACAACCAAAAATGATAGTGACTTTAGGAAGATTTTCATTATCAAAATTCTTCCCTGAAAAATTAATTGGTCGTGACAGAGGCAAACTTTTTAAATGGAAAAATATTTTCATTTATCCTGTTTATCATCCAGCTGCTGCACTAAGAAATTCAAACATGAAAATGAAACTTGAACAAGATTTTTTAGGAATCCCAAAATCTCTTCAGAAAATTAAAGTAAATCCAAATACTATACAAAATAAGTATAAGGAAAATGAACAATTGAGCTTTTTATAATATGTCAGTACAAATAATTCCTCTAGGTGGATTAGACGAAATCGGGAAAAATATATTAGCTATTAAACATGGCAATGAAATTATAGTAATAGATGCTGGTTTGAAATTTCCTAATCAACACCAACCAGGGATTGATTTTATTCTCCCTGATATATCTTATTTAATTAAAAATAAAGAAAAAGTCAAAGCAATATTTATCACTCATGGCCATGAAGACCATATAGGTGCACTTCCTTATATAATCCCTAAAATCAATGTTCCTATATATGCATCAAAGCTAACAAGTGATCTTATAAATATAAAACTCAAGGATGCAAAATCATTTCCAGAATATGAAATAAATGTACTCCAACCTAGAGAAAAAGTTGGAATAGGGAAATTCTCTATAGAATTCTTTAGAGTTTGCCATTCAATTCCTGATGCAATGGGAATTGCAATCCGTACAAAAGAAGGGCTTATCATACACACTGGTGATTTCAAAATAGATCATACACCAGTAGACAACAAAATTATAGATTTTCAAGCATTATCAGAATATGCATCAGAAGGTGTTTTATTACTCTGCTCAGACTCTACATACGCAGAGATTTCAGGTTACACTCCTTCTGAAAAAGTAGTAGGACAAACTTTAGACAAAATTATAACTAATGCAAAATCTAGAATCATAGTGGCAACATTTGCATCACAAATCTCTAGAATTCAACAAATAATTGATTCAGCAATCAAAAACTATAGGCAAATAGCAATCACTGGAAAAAGCATGCTGAAAAACATTACTATGGCTACGAACACAAAATATCTTAAGACGCCAAAAAACGCAATAATTCCAATAAAGAAAACTAATGAAATTTCTAAAAATCAAACTTTAATTTTAGCAACAGGTTCACAAGGAGAACCTACTTCTGCATTAGTCAAAATGTCTTTACATCAACACAAAGATATAAAAATTGAAAAAGAAGATACTGTAATAATTTCAGCTTCGCCAATTCCGGGAAATGAAATGTTAGTTTCCAAAACAATTGACAATTTATTTAAACTAGGTGCTGAAGTTCACCATAGCAAAACTTCTTTTGTACACGTCCACGGTCATGCTAGCCAAGAAGAATTAAAATTAATGCTTAACCTATTAAAACCAAAATTTTTCATGCCAATTCACGGCGAATTTAGACACCTATACTCACATGGCAAACTAGCTAATGCAGCAGGCGTTGATCCATCAAATATATTCTTGCTTAATAACGGGGATATATTACAAATACATAAATTCCAAGCTGATGTAATAGATTCTTTATCCCAAAATGAAATTTTTGTTAAAGGCAATTACACTTGGCAAGATCCTGGTAACATCATGAATGAAAGAATCAATTTATCCAAAAATGGAATCGTAATTTTGTCAGCTACAGTTAAGGAAAAACCTAGGGCAATAGTCACCCAACCAATAATTTCCTCCATAGGAGTTCCAAATTTATGTGAAAAAAATAAAATCTCTGAAATGTTAAAATCAAATGCCCAGTCTTACCTAGAAAAATATGTGTCAAATGAAATAGATTTAGATCAGTTGAATATCAAACTACAATCAAGCTCAAAAAATTTAATCTATAAAGAAACATTCCAAAGACCAAATATAGCTTTGGAAATAAATATCTCTAAATAATAACTTCTTAGTAAAAATCAATTTAACAGTTAAGTAGGATAACAAATTGATAGAAAATATATTCCTGGCTGTTGGCATCAATTTAATACCTATTTTAATTTGGTTGTTAATTATTTCTATAATAGCAATTAAGTTTAAAAATTTACTCAAAAAAATAAAATCGATAATTTCGTACTTAATCCTTTCATTTTCACTAATGATTATTATTGCACCTTTAGAGTTTTACTCAGGGCCATTAAGTCTTTTTACAGTAAGCGGAGAAGTTCCATTAGGCGGTAAACTAGGGGAAAGCATTTCAAATTTGTGGTCCTGGCAGCTCACAATCATACAAATTTTAATAACTGGAATAGCATTAAGCTTAATTGTCCCCAATAAATCAATAATGAATTTCAATATACATCTTAAGAAAATCCAAACCTTACTAAACTATAAAAACCCCCAAATCAAAACAAAAGCACAAATATTTAATGAAAATTCAAACCCTGACAATTCTGATGATTCAGGATCAAATAACCCAGAACTTATTCAACAAAAACTAAATATTCAAAATGAAAAACAAAACAATAATTTTAATCAAGATTCACAACCAATAACAAAACCAAAATATTATCATTCTGAATCTGAAGCAAAACCTCCAATAAAATGGCAACTGCCTAACTTAAATCTGTTAGACGACTTCGAACAAATAGGAATTTCAAAAGAAAACATTGACAAAACTGCGCAAACAATTAAAAAAACTCTGGCTGATTATAATGTGGATGTTGAAATTGGGAAAATCCAACCGGGCCCCACAGTAACTATGTATGGAATTATCCCTGGCTGGATCAAAAAATATAAATCTGGAAAAAATAATAACGAAATCGCAATCTCAGACACTCACGAAATTGAAACAAAAACCCGAGTTAAAGTAGACAGTATTCTTTCTAGAGAAAAAGATTTAGCTCTCGCACTCAAAACACCAAGCATTAGAATTGAAACCCCCGTAATGGGAGAATCATTAATTGGAATAGAAGTACCAAATCCCAAACCTAATCTAGTAACTTTAAGGCGAATAATGGAAAGTAAACCTTTTCTAAATCTAAAATCTAAAGCTCAATTACCAGTTGTTTTTGGTAAAGGTAGCGCAGGTGAAACAAAGGTTAACGACTTAAGCCAAATGCCTCATTTACTTATTGCTGGATCTACAGGAAGTGGTAAAAGTGTATTTATAAATTCTTTATTATCCTGCTTAATAATGCAAAACACTCCAGAAACATTAAGGCTATTACTTATAGACCCTAAACGGGTAGAGTTAACGCCGTATAACGGAATTCCTCATCTAATTTCTCCTGTACTAGTAGAAACTGATCAAGTTGTTGCTGTTTTAAAAGCCTTAATTCAAGAAATGCAAAATAGATATAAAAAAATGGAGGAATTAGGTGCTAGAAACATCATTTCATATAACCAACAATCTGAACATAAAATGCCCTACCTATTAATAGCTGTAGATGAATTAGCTGACCTTATGATGACATCATCTTTTGAAATAGAGCAAGCTCTATGTAGGCTAGCACAACTTGGAAGGGCCACCGGAATTCATCTAATTATAGCAACCCAAAGACCATCTGTAGATGTGATCACTGGATTAATCAAAGCAAACTTTCCAAGTAGAATAAGCTTTAGCGTTACATCACAAATTGATTCTAGAACTATATTAGATTCTAACGGTGCAGAAAAATTGTTAGGAAAGGGAGATATGTTATATCTTGCTCGTGAAGGATCTAAACCTGAACGAATCCAAGGAGCATTCTTATCTGATAAAGAAATTAAAGACATCGTGCAATCTTGGCAATCATCGACTTGGCCTGAATTAGAAAATATTTCACTTACAATTAATAAAATTCAAAACAATGAAATTAATGAATACTCAACTACTGAAAAACTATCTGAAGATGATGACTTAATACAAAAATCAATAGAGCTTGCCCAAATGCACAAAAAATTATCTACTTCATTACTTCAAAGAAAATTAAGAATAGGATACCCAAGAGCTGCCAGATTAATGGATGAATTAGAAACTGAAGGCATAGTAGGCCCTGGAGATGGTTCAAAACCTAGAGATGTAATGTTAAAAAATAATGAACAAGTCTAAAATATATATTTCAATATAGATTTTAAAACTATTATAATTTACTCATAAATTAATACTGTATAAAATTAAAAATATAAAAATGAATTCTTTCTCAGAAAAATTAGATTTTTCATCTAAAAAAAACTCAAGTATCTTGTGTGTAGGTTTAGATATTCATCCTAATATAACTCCACAAAGTAATTTGGTTAGTTATGCAAAAAAAATAATTCGATCAACTAATAATTTTGTATGCGCTTATAAAATAAATTTATCTTTCTTCGAAATTTATGGCTCTTTAGGTATCAAAAATATGGAAGAAATAATTTCTTTTATTAAAAAAACAACCCCACATATTCCAATTGTAGGAGATGGTAAAAGAGGAGATATTTCTTCTAGCAGCGAAATGTACGCTAAAGCTATTTTTGATACTTGGAAATTCGATGCTTGCACAATTAATGCTTTTGCAGGAGAAGATTCTATTAAACCTTTTTTAAACTACAAAGAAAAAGGAATCTTCATTTGGTGCAAGTCATCTAATCCAAGCTCAAAAGATTTACAAGATTTAAATGTTATTGACCTAACTAAAAAAACTCAGCCATTTTATAAAACTCTTGCTCAAAAATCTATACAATGGAATCAAAATCACAATGTGGGACTAGTTGTAGGTGGAACTTATCATAACCATCTCAAAGAAATTCAATCAATTTGCCCAAATATGAAAATACTTGTACCTGGAATAGGCAAACAAGGTGGGGATATTAAGAAAACACTATCAACATACCCTGATAATATTATTATAAGTTCTTCTAGATCTATAATTTATCCTGAAAATGGTCAATCAGCTCACAATATTGAACAAGAAGCAAGAAAAATGAATTTAGAAATCAATTCTTATAGATAAACAAAAATCATTTCTAGTTCGAAATTTATTTAAATAATCAAAAATTGTATCCCATAATAGTATCTGTTTTTGTTTGACACATAAAAACCTTAAACATAAAATATTTCTGCAAAAGGTGTATCTAATGTATGAAATGATTATAGAAAGCATAAGAGTGAGTCTCGTAAATTATCAAAGAGTAGTAATTTTACGAGTTAAAGAAACTGGAAAATATCTTCCGATTTGGATTGGATCCCATGAAGCTGATTCTATTGCATATAAATTACAGGATATATCTGCTCCTAGGCCTTTAACACATGATTTACTCAATGATGTGATAACAAAATTAGATGCCAATGTAAATAAGATCATAATTTCTGGAATTGATGAAAATACTTTTTTTGCAAAAATTGAGCTTATTAAACAAAATTCGATAATAGAAATTGATTGCCGACCTAGTGATGCAATTGCGTTAGCAGTCCGCACTGAATCTCCGATTTTTGCAGTTAATGAGGTCATAGAAAAAGCTGGAGTTAAAATGGAAGTAAACACAGATGATGTCAAAATCGATACAGATCTATCAAATCCAAAAAATTCATTTTCGCCAATTTCTGAAGAAGAAGTAAAAAATTTGTCCGCATACTCAGAGTTCATAGAAACTCTCAATACAGAAGATCTAACATAAAATTACCAATTAATTTCTAAGATTATTTTTTGCTTCTTCCCAAAAATCATCACGTTCATTTATGTTAAGAGATCTTATATCGATTTTACGTTCATTACATATTCGTTCAACTTCGATTAATCTTCTGTAAAACCTCTGATTTGCTTTCCTTAAAGACGCTTCAGGGTCTATATTGTTCCATCTAGCTAAATTTACCATAGAAAAAAATACATCTCCCATCTCTAATTCTTTTTCTAAATCATTGCTAGCCTTATTAAATTCTTCAAGCTCTCCTTTTAATTGCCCTTCAACATCATTAATATTTTCCCAATCAAAACCAAATCTTGCAGCCTTCTCTTGAATATTTAAACTATTTACTAGAGCAGGTAATAATCTTGGTGAATTAGATTCGAATATAAATTTCGCACCTCTTTCTTCACCTTTAATATCGTCCCAATTAGACATTATTTCATTAACTTTAATATTTTCATTTACTTCTTTAAAAACGTGAGGATGCCTATTAATAATTTTTTTTATTAAATCACCAAAAATCTCATCCTGCCCAAATTGAAAAAGATTTTTTGTAAGATGCATCATAAAACATATATTAAACGTAACATCTCCTAACTCTTCCTTAATATTTTCATTATCCTCTAAATCAATCGCTTCTAATAATTCATAAGATTCTTCAATAAAATACCTTTGTAAATCCTTAAGTGACTGTTTTTTGTCCCATGGACATCCATTAGAACTTAATAGAGTTGAAATTAAATTTGATAATCCTGCAAAAGAAGACTCAAAATTTAAAGATTGCTTCATAATATATCTCCTATAATGTACTTTTTAGGAACACAAGTTTAAACTATAATAACTATAAAATTTTAAAATACAAATTTCCTGCCAAATATAATAAAAAAATTTATATGAAAACTTTTAAAACTCTAAAAATATTTGCCAATATTTTATTCATTTTATCTATCCCGATATTTTTAATTACTACTAACACGCGCTTGCTAATCAATTCCCCATTTATATATTCGATTGAATTCAATAAAATGGATATCCCATCTAAAACAAACATCAAAAAACAAGAATTGCTATCTATTTCCGAGCAAATCAGATATTACTTCAATAATAACCAAGATTATTTAAATATAGAAACTTTTATTAATGGTATTAAACAACCCTTATTTAATGATCGCGAAATTGCCCATATGTTTGATGTTAAGAAACTTGTTAAAACAACTTATTCAACCCAATTAATTACAGGGTTTTTATTACTATTAATTTTCTCAATAGATTTGATATTTAGAAAAAAAACATTGAAGCGGAATTTATTACTAGGGTCTTCATTAACTATTGGAGGAATATTATTGATTGGAATAGGTATTTTATTTGCTTTTGATCAAATATTTATACTCTTTCATCAACTGAGTTTCACAAATGACTTATGGATTTTAGATCCAAACAAAGATTATCTTATCAAGATCTTTAACCCTAATTTCTTTTACGATTCAACTGTATATATAGCCATAGCAACTATAGTTGAAGCATTAATTATTATAATTCTTATCAAATTCATCAAGGTCAAACAATCAAAATAAATTCATCGCCAAATTATCCACATTATCGATCGATAGATATGTTGACTGATTAAGTACTGATTGCTACACTCAGCATCAACGTTTGTATCATAACTAATAATTCAAATAGTGAAAAGTAAATCAGAGAAAAAAATTGGGAAACATAGAATTAGATTTCAACCCTAAAGTAAAAGTTTGGGACTCCAATGCTTCTTTAGGCCCTAGGCATGACTTTAAAGTTAGCGTTGATAATGCAGATCAAACAATTGAAGAAATGGATCGTCTGAAAATTGAAAAAGCTGTAGTATATTCACCTCATGCAGTTGGATTTGATTCACGAGATGGTAACAATTACCTACTAGACCTAATAAATTCTAATAAACGACTGATACCTCAATTCGTTTTTAACCCAACTTGGGACAACTTAGAACAATTTCAACAAGAAGTTGATAGAAATAAAATATCTTCTGTTAGAATGACGCCAAGCGTTCACCAATATCCATTTGAAAATTGGATTGTTAAACCATGGCTTAATTGGCTTCAAGAAGAAAAAATCCCGCTATGGCTACCCATATCATATGAATTTCTTAGTACTGAACCTCCTGTTAATCCAAGTGAATTGCACCAGACAATTCGTCAATATCCAAAGCTGCAGGTAGTAATTGCAGATGTTCATTATAAATACAGTTGGATTTATCAATTGCTTGAAGCTCTGCCAAATTGCCATATAGAAATTTCCCAATTTATTGGTACTGGTGCTATAGAAGAACTAATAGAACGCCTTGGGCATGAAAGAGTATTATATGGATCTGGATTCCCAGAAAATAACTTCGGCAGACAGCTTTATTCCATACATCAATCTGAATTACAAAAAAATATTTTAGAGGATATATGTCATAAAAATGTTAAAGCTTTACTTGAACGAACATAAATTTTTAATTATAGGTAAAAAAATTGTCAGAAACAAAAATTATTGATTTCCACTGCCACCTAGCTCGTTGGGGTTGGCCTAGAATAGATGATCTAATTGATCGATACTTAAGAATTATGGACCTTAGCGGTGTTGACTTAGCATGCGTAAACTGCATTTTTTTTGGAAACGCTTCAATAGGAAATGATATAGTTGCATCCGTAGTAAAACAAAACCCTGATAGATTTATTCCTGTTGCATTTGTTACTCCTCATTATCAAGATGATTTAATTGAAGAACTCGAAAGATGTTTCGGAGAACTTGGAGCTAAATTCTTAAAAATATATCCTACATATTACCAACGCCCTCTTGATAACCCTGGATATGAAAAAATTTTTAAATGGTGTAGCGACAACAAAAAAGTTATTATGAGTCATGCGTCTGAAACTTTTGAAACTAACAGGCCTACACTAGTCGATAGATATAGTGAATTAGCTGATAAATTCCCTGGTATTTCATGGGTTATGGCACATGGCGGAACCGGAGGCAGAAAAGGCCGAGAAGAAATTATTGAAGCTGTGAACAAAGTCCCCAAAGTATATATAGATACTGCGGGCAGTCATGATACAGTCGGAGGAATTGAAACACTAGTATCAAATGTCGGAGCTAAAAAAATCTTATTCGGATCTGACATGCCATTATTTGACGCTCGAAATCAAATCGCTAGAATAATAACATCTAAAATTACTGAAAAAGAAAAAAAACAAATTTTAGGACAAAATACAATTAAACTTTTAGGAATAAAAAATGAAAAATAATCATGTAATTGATTTTCATTCACATGCTGGTAATTGGAGCAGATATACCATGGACGATAATATCGATTCATATGTTCGTGTAATGGACAAGGCTGGTATAGATATATCATGTATTAACTGTATTTTTCATGGAGATTCTAGGATTGGAAATGACATCGCTGAAACGTTTGTTTCAAAATATCCAAATAGATTTATACACGTAGCTTACGTAAATCCACATTATCCCGAAAACGTAATTGAAGAACTCGAAAGATGTTTCGACCAAATAGGGTCTGCTTTCATTAAAACTTATCCTGATTATTTCCAAAAAGCCAATGATGACCCTGCTTATTTCCCGGCATACGAATTTGCTAATGATAGAAAACTAGCAATTATGATGCATGCAAAATTTCCATTTGATCCACCTGAATTAAATATTACAGAAAGATTTACAAATCTATCCAATAGATTCCCAAATATTAAATGGGTATTAGCACATTCCGGGGGTTCAGAAGTTACTTCATCAGATAAAAATCCATTTTTTATCCATAGCGCTGCAGGAGAAGCAGCTAAAGAAATCCCTCAGGTGTATTTAGAAACTTGTAGCTCAGGTACTGCATTAAATTGTATTGAAGCAGCTGTAGATGCAGCAGGAGAAGATCGAGTACTTTTTGGAACAGACATGACATTAATGGATGCTAGACAACAAATTGCAAAAGTAACTACTTCAACATTATCTGAAGATATTAAAATTAAAATTCTAGGTGAAAATGCTAAAAGACTTCTGAATTTAAAACTTTAATACAGCAATATTTAATATCCTAGTTAATTAATTATTTAATTATGTAAAATTAATATTCCATATTTTTCAATACTCATATAGGATATTATTACTTAAATTATTTGGGCCAGTAGCTCAGCTGGTTAGAGTGCAGTCCTGATAAGACTGAGGTCCGTGGTTCGAATCCACGCTGGCCCACCAACTAATTTAAGAACATCATTTGTTTCATTTTTTACCAATCAGATTAGTAAAAAATAATGATAAAATCATAATATTTCTTACACAAATAAAGCAATTTAACTTTATAATATTAAATAAATAATTAAAAATAAGGTGCCTGACCTTGGACATACCATATTGGTACATTGTTCTAGTATTAATATCTTTAGGGTTTTCAGCATTTTTCTCTAGTGCTGAATCAGCGTTTCTGTCTTTGCAAAACACGCCCAGATTACAACACTTAGTTAGTTTAAAAAATCCAAAAGCATTAAAAGTTCAAAAAATGTTGGATCATCCTGAACGCCTATTAGCGACAATATTATTGGGTAATAATTTAGTAAATATTCTTTTTGCTTCTTTAATCACAATGATAGTAATGGAATTTATAAATAATGAATTCACAGGAGTAATAATTGCTACAGGATTGGGAACTGGAATTTTACTACTCTTTGGTGAAGTAATACCCAAAGCTTTTGCAGTTAGAAATTCCGAAAAAGTAGCTTTTATTTATACTTACCCACTTAGACTCATTGAATTCAGTTTATATCCACTTATATCAATTATTCAGTTCCTCAGCCAAAAAATGTTAAACCAAAATAATCAAAAAATAGACTCCCCCTCTATTACCGAGAGTGAATTAAGAACATTAATTGATATTGGCGAAACTGAAGGTTCATTTGATCCTGAAGAAGCTGAACTATTAGAAAACGTTTTTAAATTTGGCGACCGTCAAGCAAGAGAAATCATGACTCCCAGAAATGAAATTGTGTTCGTCTCTCAACAATCTTCACTCGAAGAATTTTTAACAATTTATTCCAAAAATACTCATTCAAGATTTCCTGTATATAAAAATGAAACCGAAAATATTATAGGAATCATTTCTTCGAAAGATGTTTTAAAATCAATCGCTGAAAACAAATTAGATTTACAACAATTTATATCTCAAAAACTAAGGCCTGCAATATTTTATCCTGAAACTAAAAAAATCAGTGAATTATTTAATAATTTAAGAATGTCTGGCAACCAAATCTCAATAATAGTCGATGAATTTGGCGGTATTGCAGGAATAATCACATTAAAAAATCTTTTGACAGAATTAGCCGGACAAGTCGGGGAAGAAGGAGAAGCTCCTGAAGAAAAATATAAATCTATTGACAAATTTACATTCAAAATTGATGGAAATATGGATATCACTGATGCTAGAGAAACCTTTGAAATTAATTTCCCTGATGGTGACTTTGAAACTATAGCAGGTTTCGTATTGGAGCATCTTGGTCATATTCCTATGCCTAAAGAACAATTTGAATACCTTGGTAACCAAATTCAAATAGATGAAATGGAAAAATATAAAGTCAAATCAATTATCCTAAAAAAATCTTCAAAATAATATTAACACCATAAACTTAATACTCAATATCATCATCCAAATAAGTCAATGAAAAATTCTTTTAAATCCACATTGCCTGACACTTCTTCAAACCAAAAGTTTCATAATTTAACCGCAGATGTGAAAATTTACAGAGATGGTTATGGAATACCTCATATTAAAGCTACTAAAGCAAAAGATGCATTTTTTGGACAAGGATTTGCAACTGCACAAGATCGATTATGGCACATGGATACAGATCGAATGAAAGCATATGGCAGATGGTCAGAATATATAGGTGAAGATGGATTAGAAAACGATTTATTTATACGACCACTTCAAATCAAGTCATCCGTTCAAAATGACTACTCAAAATTAGATGAAATTACAATTGAAATGCTTAAATCTTATGCATCTGGTGTCAATGCATTGATTGATAGTACGAATAACCTACCTATCGAATATAAATTAATTAATACTCACCCCCAAAAATGGGAACCCTGGGATTCATTAGCAGTTTACAAAATAAGACATTTAATGATGGGTGGATTCGCACCAAAGTTATGGCGCGCTAAGGTAGTAAATAAACTAGGCCCAAAAAAAGCATCTAAACTTTTTAAAAGCTATCAACCTAATCATCTATTAATTGTACCTCCTGGAAAATTCTATCCAGGACCATATGAAAACGGAGAAGAGATTTTTGATAAAATCAGTGATTTTATATCAGGTTTGGCTGAACATGACTCAGGTTCTAATAGCTGGGCTTTAAATGGTAATAAAACAAAAACAGGCCTTCCTATGATAGCAGGAGACCCGCACAGAGAACTAGATGTTCCAAATGTTTATTACCAAAATCATATTTCATGTGATGAATTTGACGTAATAGGACTATCTTTCCCAGGATGCCCTGGATTTCCTCATTTTGGACACAACGACAAAGTAGCATGGTGTGTAACTCACGCAATGTCAGATTATCAAGATCTATATATAGAAAAATTCAATCCTAACAATATTACTCAATATGAATATAAAGGCGAATGGATAAATGCTGAAATTATTAACGATACTATAAAAGTTAAAAACTCAAATAACAGATCCATCCAGATAATTAACACAATACACGGTCCAATTATTTCAGGCAAACCTATTAATGAAAAAGCCATTTCATTAAAATATACTGCCTTACAGCCAAATAATAAAAATGCAACAGCAATTCGTCAAATGTTATCCGTCAATAATGTTAAACAAATGGATATTGCAATGAAAAATTGGGTGGATCCATGTAACAATTTTGTTTTTGCAGATACCAAAGGGTCAATTCAATATTTAAATCGCGGTAAAATTCCTGTTAGACCTAAAGAAAATGTCTGGCTTCCAGTGCCTGGTTGGACCGGTGAAAATGAATGGGATGGATATATTCCACACAATGATTTGCCTAGGATAACAAACCCTAGCTCAGGATTTATTATTACAGCAAATCAAAAAATCGTAGATAATAAATATCCCTATTTACTATCTTTAGATTATGTACCTGGGAATCGTGCAAAAGTAATTTATGATCACATTGAAAATCTTAATAATGCTACCGCTGAAGATATGATTAAAATACATGCCTCATGCCAATCCATACCTGCAAAAATTTACTGTGATTTATTAAAAAATTTAAAGTTCCAAAATGAAAAATTAGAACACATCAAAAATAAATTGGTTAATTGGGATGGCTCTATGGAGATTCATTTAATTGAACCAACAATTTATTCTGCAATGAGAATCCAGTTAAATAAAAAACTTGCCGAACATAATCTAGGTACTTTGGCTAAAGATGCATTAGATGAATCAGGAAAAGGTATTCCTGGTCATATGCGTCAACTTGAAGCTTTATTTGCAACCCATGCAAAAACAAATAATTCAGAAATGTTACCTTTAAATTTAAATTGGAATAATATAATTGAAATATCTCTAAAAGAAGCTTTTAAATGGTTAACACAATGGCTAGGAGAAGATTTAAAGCTATGGAAATGGGGAAATGTTCATAAAACTTATCCTATACATCCTCTGTCATCAATTTTCCCAGATCTTTCAAAAACTCTAAATCCACCATCTGTATCAATGAATGGTGATGGTGATACACCACACGCTGGTTTTTTTGGACCATCAAAACCCTTTAATATCATTGCTACATCAGTAGCAAGATATTATTTTGATCTGTCTGACTGGAATCAATGTAAGTGGATTGTACCATTAGGCGCATCAGGCCATCCAGGAAGTACACACTACTTAGATCAAATGAAAATATGGAATAACACAAAACTAATACCAATGTTTTATAACTGGAAAATTATTAAATCCAATGCCAATTCATCTCAGATATTAAGCCCCAAAATTTAGATAAAAATAAATGTTTAAATTCTTAAAAAAAACTACATATTTACTAGCATTATTGATTTTTTCATTATCCATTAGTTGTAATTATGAACCAACAAAAAACACTATAATTTCGATCTCTAACATATCTAATCACCCTTCAGATGATTATTCTGGTTCTTGGTTTGATAATGGTAAAAAAATTATCTTCGTATCTAACCGCAATAACAATATATCAATTTATACAATGAACCATGACGGGGCTAATCAAACAAAAATTTCCACTTATTCTTCATCATATTATTATCCTTTAATCTCTCCTAATGGTAAAAAAATTGTGTTCTATTCAACTAGAGATGGGAATAGAGAAATTTATACCATGAACTCTGATGGCTCTAATCAAATTAATATCTCTAATAATCCTTCGAATGACTATTCTCCATCATGGTCACCTGATGGTAAAAAAATTGTGTTTGTAAGTAATAGAAATGGGAATAGAGAAATTTATACCATGAACTCTGACGGCTCTAATCAAATTAATATCTCTAATAATACTTCCTATGATATCGCACCCTCATGGTCACCTGATGGTAAAAAAATTGTGTTTGTAAGTAAACGAGATGGGAATAGAGAAATTTATACCATGAACTCTGACGGCTCTAATCAAATTAATATCTCTAATAATACTTCCTATGATATCGCACCCTCATGGTCACCTGATGGTAAAAAAATTATATTTACTTCTAGTAGAGATGGGAATTGGGAGATTTATTCACTAAAACTAAATTAACCCATCTACAATATCACCTAAACATTATCACTATTAAAATACCACTGAATGATATAAAAATACCTAATGTTTGATATTTAGAAATTTTTTCTCGAAGAAATACATATCCAATAATTAACGCAAAAATAGGTGCGGAATTACTCATAATAACACTTAAAAACCCTGTGGTACGATTTAATGCGATAAACCAAAAAAAAGTTGATACTGTAGCTAGTATTGCCGCTAAAATTATTTTAAATGAATGTACTTTATTATCAGGAATAAAATCAAAATTTCGCCTAATACATATCGTTATTAAAGAAGGCAAAATCACCCAAACAATTGTTCTAGCCAAAGCAGCATCTACAAACAGAGCATGATTTAATGCTAAATCATTTAAATAAGTAGCAAAACCCCATATTAGACTCGCAGCCAAAGAATAAAACATACCTGAATATGAAGAATTTTTCATCTTAGGAGTATTTGAAAAAATATATTCGAAATTTAATAAAAAAATACTCATTAAAATCAAAAAAGAGCCGAACAATACTAGCCAATTATATATAAATAAATTTAAAAAATAATCTAATAATAAAATTGTTAAAATATTTGAACAAGCTGATAAAGTTAGAGCAATTCCTATAGGAATTTTTCTTATCGAAATAACATAGCAAATAAATCCTATACAACCTGTTGAAGTGCCTATCACAAATATGAACAAACTATCTAGATTTTGCCTGAATATCAAATCCCAACCATAAAAAATGTAATAAAAACAGACAATAATAAAAAAGAAACTATTGCTTCGTAAAATGGAAAACTCAAAACATTTTTCAAGTTAATTGTTTTAAAAACAACACCAGTAATTGCCCACGTAAAAGCACTTATCAAAGCTGCAAAATTTAGAAAATAATCCATCAACACCAACATAAAACATTTTAATCTAAAAATTATTTCAGCATTGATTAATTTTTATTACAACTATTTAATTACAATACCAATATTAAATATTCGATTAGAAATTTAAACATCTTTAATTTTTTAAAAAAACTGCTATTATAAGTTCTCAAATAGATGATAATAATATAATTCATATTTTGTATACAGGGAAAAATAATGCCACTACGTAGAGATAAACCTTATATATGGACAACATGGATAACTAAACTCCTATCTGGTGACAATTCATGTGAGTGGGCAGCTCAATTTAAATCATTACATGAAAGTAAATCTTATTCCAAAGTAAGTACAGGTTTTGACTCTGCTAAATGGCAAATTGAACATACTGATTTATTAAATAAAATCAGAACAGAACTTGAAAAAAAAGGCCAAACAATTTATACAGAAAATCAAAACTACTTTAATCTACACGGCAAAAGTGCAACTTTGTCTGGCAAACCAGATTTAGTCACTATAAATGGCAATGCCGGGACAATAATTGATGCAAAAACTGGAGAAGAATCAGCATCACATATGATTCAACTCTTAATATATATGTACGCATTACCAAAAGCTTTACCCCAATATGGAAATATCAAATTCGAAGGTAAAATCATTTACTCAAACAACGAAGTTTTCATTCCTTCTGATGCTATTAACGAAAGTTTTACAGAAAAATTGGTAAAACTAATTAAAAGGATTACCTCTGAGACCCCCGCAAGTAAAATTCCAAGTTCTCAGGAATGTAAATTCTGCAACATCACTTCATTAGATTGCCCCGAAAGAATAGAACAAGATGAACATCCTATAGCTTCATCCACTGATGATTTTTAATAATTACTTTTAATAAAGGGAATATAATGTCAACAAAATCAAAAATTAATATTGGGTTAATCGGTTTAGGTAGTTGGGCACAACAAGCATATGTTCCTGCTTTGTCTGAAATGCAAGATTTAGTATCAGTCAAAGCAGTAGCTGCTAAATCACAAAAAACTAGAGATTTAGCAAAAAATATTTTTCATAAAGAAAACATCTTACTTTACGAAAACTACACAGACTTAATTGAAAACTCTCAAGTTGACACTGTAATGATTGGATTACCAAGAAAAATCACTACAAATGCTACTAAACTTGCGTTAAAAAAGAACTTAAATATATTTGTTGAGCCACCTTTTAAATATGAAAATTTGTCTAATGAAATTTTAACAATCGCATCTTCATACGATAAAATTTTTCACGTAGATGTTGAACTTAGATTTTTACCTATAATTGCAAAATGTCATGACTTAATAAATTCTGGAAAACTTGGCAAAATACTTAAAACAACTGTTATATTAGAATGTGATTGGTTTAAAGATGCTACAGATGATGTAAAAGAAACTAATGAATTCGTCACAGGATTAGCAACTTGGTATATTGACCTCATAGATTTATTTTCAAACCATAACCCAAAACGAATCAATGTTTTAGGAAAATCTGAAAATCAAACCGATCAAATTTCTTTTGGAAACGTATTAATTGAATATTCAAATAATTACGTCGGAGAATGGAATTTCAATCTAAATAAAACTAATGTTTTTAATCTAAAATTGAACTTATCAGGATCGAAAGGCCAAATAGAAATAAATTTGCTTGAAGGGACTTACACATTTAATAATGATCAAAATTCTTCTTCCGGAACTATAAAGGCTTCAGTTCCTACGCTAGGTTTTGTTGGAATGCGAGAAAGTATTAAAGCTTTCATAGAATCAATTCAAAATCACAAACAATCTCTATCAAATGCCACCTCATATAATAATATCCACGTCCTACAAAATGGAATTTCTAAAAGTATAGAAACAAATCAAATAATCACAATTAATTAAATAGTATCATTTGTGTAAAGGAGTAAAAATGCACCAACCCACAATGGACTTCGGATATAATCCTCCTACTGGACCTAGAAGTATGGAAAAAATAATACCTAGTTTCTTTTCTTCAGATTTGGAGAAAACTCTAAACATAGCTTCAAATGGATTCAAATCAATTTGGATATCTGATCATTTAAATTACACTGATGAATTTCGACTAGAATGCTGGACTTTATTAACATGGATAGCTGCAAAATTCCCTCAATTTCACTTAGGAACGATAGTAATGTGTAATTCATTTCGAAATCCATCATTGATGGCGAAAATGGCTGCCACAATTCAACACTTGAGTAATAATAAACTAATTCTAGGCTATGGAGCAGGATGGTACGAAGAAGAATATAAAGCATTTGGATTCGAATATCCAAAAATAAAAATACGCACAGAAATGCTAGCTGAAGCAACTCAAATTATGAAAATGCTTTGGAATAAAAAAAACGCAACTTTTGAAGGGAAATATTATCAAATAAAATCAGCAAATTGTGAACCTAAACCTAAAACACCACCACCTATCATGATAGGTGGTGGTGGTGAAAAATTTACACTTAAAGTAGTTGCGAAACATGCAGATTGGTGGAATGATCTTTCAAGACCTATTGAAGAAGCAAAACATAAACTTAAAGTTTTAAAGACTCATTGCGTTAATGAAGGAACAAATTTTAAAAAGATCAGAAAAACTATGACCGCCAGAATTTTTGTAGACAAATCTCATTCTAAAGCACAAGAAAAAATCAAAAGCATGGGATTATACATAGAAAATCCTCCTATTGCCGGAGATCCTGTTTATATTACTGAAAAATTAACAGAAATAGCAGAATTAGGATTCGATTTATGTGTTGCAGTACTAGAAGATTTTCAAAATCAAGAAGATATGAAATTGTTTTCAGAAAAAGTTATTCCAAATTTCAAACCTACTGAAAATAATTATGTTACCTAAAAAAGCCGCCTTTATATATTCTGATAAACTTAGTCAACATATTATCAGCCCTTCGCATCCTATGCAGCCAAAAAGATTAGCAATGACATATGATCTATTAAAACAATATAATGCGTTCAATCAAAATCATGCTAAAGTAATTTCTCCTAGAAAAGCTACAAGAAAAGAATTAATCAAATTCCATACTGAAGACTATATTGATGCAGTTGAAAATATTAGCAGTTCACCAAATACTATCTCTGCAGCATTATACAATTTGGGAACTAGCGATAATCCTATTTATACACAAATGTACGAAGCTGCACTACTTTCCACTGGAGGATCAGCTTTGGCTGCAGACTTATTACTTTCTTCAAAATTTGATTCGGTTTTTAACATTTCTGGTGGACTTCATCATGCAATGAGATCAAATGCTTCAGGATTTTGTGTGTTTAACGATCCAGTAATTGCTATAGAAAAATTTCTAGAGCAAAAAATGAAAATTATTTATATTGATATTGACTGCCATCATGGTGATGGCGTACAAGAAGCATTCTACAATAGGGAAGATGTTTTAACTATATCAATACATGAATCAGGTGAATTTTTATTCCCTGGTACAGGAAAAACAAATGAAATTGGAACTGGGAAAGGAAGAGGTTACTCCATAAATGTTCCGCTATATCCATATACTAACGATGAATTGTATGAAAGCACTTTTAAAAAAATTGTTCCACCTTTAATAGAATTTTTCAAACCCGATATTTTAGTAACACAAATGGGAATAGATTCGCATTTTCAAGACCCTATAACTCATTTATCTTTAACGGTACAAGGTTTCACTGAAATTCTCAAAATATTCAAATCATTCAATCTTAAATGGTTATCACTCGGTGGTGGTGGATACAATTTAGATGCAGTTGCTCGTGCATGGGCAAGCGGATGGGGTGTAATATCTACTCAAACTTTACAAAATGATATTCCAATGAACTATGCTAAAGCTTACAATACATCATCTCTATTTGACCTTTCTCCCCCTGAAATTTCAAATGACATCAAAAATATCTGTAAAAAATTTGTTGAAAAAAATATTTTAGCGCTTGAAAAAGATCTAAAGTCCATTTACTCAATTAATTTCGATTAAACAAATCACTTCAAGTTAGTTGCATCTTTCTTTAAGCTAATGAGAAAATAAAATGAAGTAACTGTCTAATATTTGTTAGTAGGAATTAACCCGATAAATTATGCAAAAATTATTTAACTCAAAAATATCTTCTAAAAATTTAATTACACCTTTCCAACAATTTACAGCCCTAGAAGCTTCAGCTGGAATAGTAATGTTTATTGCAGCTATTGTTGCTTTATTATGGGTAAACTTAATCAGTTTAGAATCTTATGAAAATATTTGGAAAACAAAATTAACTATAGGTATTACATCTTTCTCTATAAATGAAACTCTACATTATTGGATAAATGAAGGACTAATGGCAATATTCTTTTTTGTTGTTGGTTTAGAAATCAAGAGATCAATGATTTTAGGAGACTTATCATCTTTGAAAAAATCGGCATTCCCAATAATGGCAGCGATAGGTGGTATGTTAATACCTGCATCAATTTTCATTGCTTTAAATTACAATCAAGAAACGATCAATGGATGGGGCATTCCTGTAGCAACAGATATTGCATTTTCTCTAGGCGTTCTTTCATTATTAGGTAGAAAAGTTCCACTAACATTAAAAATCTTTTTAACAGCATTAGCTATAGTTGATGACATTGGCGCAGTACTTATAATCGCCCTGTTTTACACCTCTGAAATAATTTGGCTAAGGATAGCTATAGCTGGTATTTTACTCCTCATTCTCATATTGGCAAACGTTTCAGGAATTCGCAATATAACCATCTATTGCTTAATTGGAATATGTACTTGGATATGCTTTTTACATTCAGGTATTCATGCAACAATTGCAGGGGTTTTAGTTTCAATGACAATTCCATTAAAAGTCCAAATCAACACTTCTGAATTTGTTGAGCGTTGTAAAAATCTTTTGAAATATTTTGAGCCTCCATATGATTCTAGGACTTCAAAAGGTAGTTCTGCTCTAAGTACTTTAGAACAAAGAAGTGCCTTGAACGGATTAGAGATAGCTGTAAAAGATGTAGAATCTCCCCTACAAAGATTGGAACATAGCCTGCACTATTGGGTAGCATTTTTTATAATTCCTATTTTTGCATTATCTAATTCTGGATTTATAATTGATCAAGATGCTATATCTAATACTAGTTCATTAACAACTGGAATAATTTTTGGACTATTAGCAGGAAAGCCAATAGGAATATTTCTTTTCAGTTATTTATCTGTAAAATTAGGCATCTCAAATCTTCCTTCAGGTGTAAACTGGAAACAAATTATTGGAATTGGATTCTTGGGTGGTATTGGATTTACCATGTCCATATTTTTAAGTGGATTAGCTTTCGAAGCATATGATTTAATATCTACCTCAAAAATGGCTATTTTTAGTGCATCTTTACTAGCAGGTGTTATAGGTTACTTAATTTTAAAACTTACAAAAACTAATTAATTTTCATTACCGGTTGTATATAAATTGAATGTATTGGTTTTTAAAATCAAAATAAAATTAAATGATAGTAGAAGTTTGAAAAATAAACGTCAATTTGTAAAATCTATATCTGCAATAATGCAAAAAAAATTCAATGTTTCCATTGCTGAAGTTGAAAATCAAGATCTATGGCAATTAGCTACTTTAGGAATTTCCATTACAGGAAATAGTGTTTACCATTTACGTTCACAAATTTTTAATATAGTCAAACTAATTGAAGAATCAAAAGAAAACATATCAATCATTGATTCTCAAGAAGAAATTTTAACCGGATTTTAATACCATCTTTCTTTCCAACAAATTGAAATATCACTATAATAATTAAAAGTAGATTCATAGGATTAAATTAATGTATTGCACTAAATGTGGTCAAAAATTTCATAAAGATTCTAACTTCTGTGAATATTGTGGACAATCTGCAGAACTTAATAATGAGAATGTTGTTTTCCCTAGAATTAGCTTTATTAAAGCTTTAGAACTAGGTTACAGGCGTGCTCCTGATTTCAAAGGTAGATCTAGACGTTCAGAATATTGGTGGTGGGTACTTTTTGCAACTACCTTAAATATAATTTCAGGTGTTATTCCAATAATAGGAATTTTCGTAACATTACTTCTAATAATTCCAACAATTTCAGTCACAACTAGAAGACTGCATGACATCAATCTTTCTGGATGGTGGCAAGCTCCCATACAGGCGTTATCATTTATAATATTATTATTACCTGGATCTCCTTTACCTAGCATTCTATCAATTATATTTTCATTGATGATATTAGGATGCTTCGTAATTTTTATTTATTGGACAGCTAAAGATGGAGACAAAGGCCCAAATGATTTTGGAGATAGTCCAAAATTTCCAAAGCAAAATATTAATCAAAATATTTAAAAAATTAAAAACCATTTTACTTGATCTGAATTCATTCGTATGCTAAATTGACCAAACCGGGGTGTGGCGCAGCTTGGTAGCGCACTTGCATGGGGTGCAAGGGGTCGTTGGTTCAAATCCAATCACCCCGACCAAAATAATTATTAATAGTTAACCATTTATGAATAACCTGAAAATCACATCTATAGAAGTAGACGAATTCAAATACCCATTAAAAGATGTTACTAAAGATTACAACGGTTTCAATTTAGTATACAAAAAAAATTCTACCCAAACAGCGGTAACATATGCACTAAAAGTATTTACTAATCAAGGAATAACTGGAACATATATTGGCGGAGACTCACCCAGTTTTGCTCAATTTAATATGTTCGCTTCATACCTAATCGGAAAAAATCCTCTACATCGGGAACTTATATACAATGATATAAAGAGAGCACTCAGAAAATTTGACAAAATGGGAATGGGTCCAATTGATATAGCACTCTGGGATTTAGCTGGCAAATATTATAATGCTCCTATCTATGAACTACTAGGAGGCTGGAAGACCAAAATACC
Organism: SAR202 cluster bacterium; assembly: GCA_009392295.1. Taxonomy (GTDB): domain Bacteria; phylum Chloroflexota; class Dehalococcoidia; order Lucifugimonadales. The sequence goes on along the minus strand of VFGW01000008.1, from coordinate 175,073 downwards.
TGCATACGCAAGTACAATGCACGGCGACAGAAACGGTGGGTTAGATTCTCCTGAAGCTTACGCTGAATTCGCCGTATCTTGCAAAAATATGGGCTATCCTGCTTTCAAAATTCATGGCTGGGGTGATTATAAACTAGATGAAGAAATTCAAACAATATTAAAGGTACGAGAAGCTGTAGGGAATGATATGGATCTTATGCTTGATCCAGCATGTGAAATCAACACATTTTTAGAAACTGTTAAAATCGGTAGAGCATGTGATGAAGCAAACTATCTTTGGCTAGAAGACCCATATAAAGACACTGGAATTTCAATCCATGGTCATAAAATGCTTAAAGGCCTAATCAAAACTCCAATACTACAAACTGAGCATATCAGAGGTTTAGAGGAACATGTAAACTTCATACAATCAGGAGCTACAGACATTGTAAGAGTTGATCCCGCATATGATGGTGGAATTACTGGCGCAATGAAGATTGCTCATGCAGCAGAAGGTTTTGGACTAGATTGTGAAGTTCACGCCCCTGGACCTGCACAAAGACACTTAATTGCATCAATACGAAATACAAATTATTATGAAATGGCTCTTGTGCACCCAAAAACTTCAACCAATGGAACCATTATAGATGAAGTGTATGAAAACTATGATGATTCTTTAACTTCAATAAATTCTCAAGGAGAAATTTCAATACCTAGCTCAGCTGGTTTAGGCGTTGAATACAATTGGGATTTCATAGAAAAACATAAAACAGGCGGAAGAAAATACGAATAAATCGGTTACTTTCTGCCCAAACCATTGTTAAAACTATCACTGACACTAAATACACCTAAGTCTTTTCCTTGATGTACATGTACTACAACTTCTTCTTTTGTAACACCTACAGCTTCACATAATTCTTCATCCATTGAATCTATTAATTCTTGAATTTGTTGCATTGTTATATGATCTAAAACATTTAAACTTGCATGTACAACACTATCTGCAAAATGTATATCTAGCCTGCCGATAGACTCTTCACCATATAAAACAGTATAGCATTCAGATGAACGGGTTCTGCATTCTCGTTCAAAATAAAATTTATCCATATATCTCCCAATTTTTCAATATCAATACTTATCAAAAAAATTATTCTCTAATTTGACCATCACCTTGTATAATCCATTTATATGAAGTCAATTCATCTGGTCCCATAGGACCTCTAGCATGAATTTTATTTGTACTAATAGCAACTTCTGCACCTAATCCTAATTCAGCGCCATCATTAAATCTAGTACTAGAATTCAAAAAAACAGCAGACGCATCAATTTGCCTTAGAAATCTTTCCCCATTTTGTGAAATCTCAGTAATTATACATTCAGAGTGCCCTGAACCAAAGTTTTGTATATGTGAAACAGCAGAATCAAAAGAATCAACAATTTTAACAGCTAAAGTTAATCCTAAAAATTCTTTACCCCAATCAGATTCATCTGCTTCAAAAATATAATCACCAATTTTATAATTCCTTTTTAGAATATTTATTGAATCAACATCACATTTAAATTTCACATTTTTATCGCTTAATTGTTTCAATAACATATCTAAAAATTCAGAAGCTATATCCTTATGTAAAATCACAGTGTCTACTGCATTGCATACGTATGGATTTGACGTCTTAGCATTATCCACTATAGAAACAGCCATAGATATATCAGCAATACTATCAACATAAATATGACAAACACCAATACCTCCAGTAATTGAAGGCATAGTTGCTTTTTCAGATACATATTTAATCAAATCAGAGCCACCTCTAGGCACCATAAGATCTATATATTTATTCATACTTAACATTTGATTAACAATTTCTCTATTGGTATCTGGTACAAATTGAACAATATTCTTAGGCAAGCCTGATAAATCAATTGAATTTCTAATTATTTCAGACAATAACGAATTCGAATTAAATGCATCACTTCCTCCTCGTAAAATTACAGAGTTAGATGATTTAATACATATTGCAGAAATATCTACTGTAACATTAGGCCTGCTTTCATAAATTACACCAATCACACCTATCGGAACTCTAATCTTAGAAACTTCTAAACCATTGGGTAACATTTTTTTGTCAAACTTAATTCCTACAGATTCTTTTAATTGAGATATTCGAACAATATCTTCAGAAATTTTCTTGATACTTGATTCATCTAATTTCATTCTCCCTATTAAAGAAGGACTTAGTCCAGAAGAAATTGCATTGTTAACATCACAATTATTTGCAGCAATTATTTCATTTTTTCTAACTAATATCTCATCAGCAATCTTCAATAAAGCATTATTTCTAGAAGTGGATTCAAATCTTAAAAATTCAGCTGCTGATTCCTTAGCACTAATACCAATTTTCTTTAATTGTGAATTTATTTTAACCATATTTAATCTTATTATTTTAAATTTAAATTAATACCATATTATTCCTGTGAATAATTTCTTCTCCGTAGTTATATCCTAAAAGTTGATCAAATTTCTCAGATCTATTGCCCATAATTTTTATAATATCTTCAGAGTCATAATCAGTTATGCCTACTGCAAAAGAATCCAAATTTGGCCCAACTATGGAAACAATATCACCTCTATTAAAGGAACCATTTACGTTTTTAATACCAACAGATAACAAGCTACCACTATTTTCCCTAATAGCAATTAAAGCACCTTCATCAATAGTAAGCTGACCGCTATTTGAGAGACCACTAATCATCCATCTCTTACGACTTTCAATTTTATTCACACTCGCAGGGAAAAATGTTCCTGATTTTGATCCTAACAATAATTTTGACAAAACATTTTTTTGCAATCCACTTGTTATAATGGTATCAGTTCCTGATTTAGTAGCTAATTTTGCCGCATTTAATTTAGTAATCATCCCCCCTCTACCCTGAGTGTCAAATGAATCACCGCCCATAGATTCAATATCCTGATCAATTTTAACTACATTTTCAACTAAAACAGCTGAAGAATCTAAATTAGGATCCGAAGTATATAAACCTCCAACAACACCCAGCATAATTAACAAATCTGCATCAATCAAATTGGCTACCATTGCAGAAAGAGTATCATTGTCTCCAAATGTTTCTCCATGTAATTCATCTACTGCAACAACATCATTTTCGTTAATAATAGGAATCAAATTCAAATCAATCAACGATAATAGAGTGTTCCTAATATTTAAATATTTTTCTCGAACTGAAAAATCAGACCTAGTAAGTAATGCTTGAGCAACCGATAATCCTCTGTTAGAAAAAAACTCTCCATAAACATGAATCAATCTTCCTTGACCAGCAGCAGCTAAAACTTGCCTGAACGGGACATTTTTTTTATCGAAATTTCTTATCACAGCCCTACCTGCAGCAACAGCTCCAGAAGAAACTAACAAAACTTCAATTCCCTGATTTTTAAGAACAGAAATTTCTTCAACAAGATCCTCCATAAATTCTAGATTTAAAGATCCTGATTTATCAGTAATTAATGCAGTTCCCGCTTTAATCACTATTCTTTTATATTTATTTTTTGAATTCATATATCAACCGTAAAATATAATCTACTTATTTAACAAGTTTACCAGTCTGGGTCAAAATCATCATATTCATTATTAGTAATTCGATTTTGCTCTGCTCCATCAGGACGCATTACAAAAATTTCTGAATCTCCATCCAAATACGATACAAAAGCTATCTTACGTCCATTTGGTGACCAAACTGGTTGGTCATCCCGTACATTATTCCGTGTTAACCTCAAAATCTGATTGTTTTTTTTGATATTAACAACATAAATTTCAGATTCTTTTTCTAAACCTGAAACAAACAAAATCTTTTCACTTTTAGGGTCCCAGGAAACATTTGAAATATGTACAATATCATCCGGCAATTCAATCTTTTTATATTTAATTTTTTGACCTGAGCCAAAAATCCCAAACAGATTGTTGTACCATTTAGAATTTTCTTTAACTAATTTCAAAGAAAAATTTTCTGAATAATACTCCGCAATATATAAGCTTATTAAGCCTTCTTCATGAACCAAAAAAATTAATTTATCTCCATCAGGTGATAATTTTGGGGAAAAAGCAACAAGATCAATCAATCTATTTTCATTAACACCATCAGGATTTCTGACATAAATCCCTTCAAAATCTTTCGACTTAGAAGAGAAAAATATAGATTTTCCATCTAAAGACCAATCACTCACCTCGAATCCAGGAACAGATGTTAATTGCAAAGGCTCAGATTCATCAATACTCATCAAATATATATAAGGGCCAAACTCAGAAACGTAAGCTATTTGATCACTAACAGGAGACCAAATATAACTTGATAAATCATAAGGACCACCTACAAATAAATCTATAGAATTATTATCTAACAAATATATTGATTTTCTTCCATCTATTTTTTTCAAAAATATAATTTTTTCCCGGTTGGAAGAAACTTTTGGTTCAAATTCATCCTGAAAATCATAAGTCAATTGCTTTAAATTTTTCCCGTCAGAATCTATAGAAAATATGTCATAATTACCATTTTGATTTGATGAAAAAATTATAGGTGGTTCTTTAGAAATAGCTGTAGAACAAGCTGAAAAGGAAAAAATTCCCATAATCTGAATTAAAAAAAATACACTAATTAAATTTTTAAAATTTTTTTTCAAATAAAGCACGCAACAATCTAAACATAGTAATTTAACAAAACAAAAACACAATCTATACTATAATACCCCAACTGCATTAACTCGAGTTTAACTCCAGATAAAACGTAAAAAAAGGGGGCTTCAGTTCTAAATTGATGGATTTGTTATCATATAGAATACGAAAAGCAAACTTTATCATATCTATTAACCTTTAAAATCTTTAATGAATTAACATAAATTAACATTACAAATTCAAAAAATTTAATGGAGCTAGATTTGTCCCCTAAAAATAATTCTTTCGAAGACAGAGTAATAAATATCCTCCTTGAATTAGAATTTATTTCAGAAGAGCAACTTGAAATAGTTAAAAAATCTTTGCCTAATTCAAAAAATTCTATCCTCGAAAAAATACTTAAGAAAAAAATTATCTCCAAAGATGTTCTGTCAGAGGCTATTAACTCAAAGCTGGGTATCTCTATCATAGATTTAAAAACCACACCTATCGACCCAAAAGCAATCGAATTAATTCCTGAAGAATTCGCTAAGAAAAATCGAATCTTACCAATAAACCTTGAAAAAGATGGAACAATAAAAATTGCTACACTCACGCCAAATAATTTTGAATTAGCTTCGAATATTGCACTAATAACTGGTCATCAAACAAAATTTGCATTCATTTTAAATGACTCGATTGACGAAATGATTAATAAAGTATACGTTTCTGGAGTTCCTCAAAATTTCAATAAAAATATAAAATCAAACTCTATCTCGGTAAATAATACAAATAATATATCTCCTTCTGAGTTTGTAGAAAATATCACCATTCAAGCTATAAAAAGGAAAGCATCAGACATTCATATTGTTCCTGAATCAAACACTTCAATGATTTCATTCAGAATTGATGGTTCTCTACACAAAGTAACAACAATATCCATGCAATTTCATGAATCAATTGTATCAAGAGTCAAAGTTTTAGCAGAAATGGATATTTCAGAAACAAGAAGACCTCAGGATGGTAGCTTCACTATCAAATCAGGAGAAAGAAATGTAGATTTTCGAGTCTCTTCAATGGGAATAACTTGGGGAGAGATGATGGTAGTCAGAATTCTTGAAAGATCAAGTAGTTTAATCAATCTTGAAGATTTAGGCATGGAATCATCTGTAAATTTATGGAGGAAATTATTATCACTTCCATTTGGAATGCTACTTGTTTCTGGGCCAACAGGATCGGGAAAAACGACAACACTATATGCTTCAGTAGCTGAATTAATAAAAGATAGAGGCAATATAATGACGGTTGAAGATCCGGTTGAATATAGGCTTGAGGAACTTCATCAGATCGAAGTCAACAGACAAGCTGGAATCGATTTTTCAACAGGATTAAAATCAATCATGCGGATGGATCCTGATGTAGTGCTGGTAGGAGAAATAAGGGATGCTGAAACTGCAAAAACAGCTGTAGATGCAGCTTTAACAGGCCATCTAGTTTTAGCATCTATCCATAGTAATGATGCATCCTCTGCATTTCTAAGATTATTGGATATGGGAATTGAGCCTTATATGGCAGCAACAGCTGTTATAGGATGCTTAGGACAAAGGCTGGTAAGAAAATTGGATGTAAATTGTGCTTTGCCTGGGAAATTATCTGAGCATGAAGCTCTATCCTACCATAATGAAATCAAACGAGGGACTGCAAATTTTAAAATTCCTAATGGTTGTAATTTTTGTGATTTTTCAGGATACTTAGGCAGGACTGGAGTTTTTGAAATCCTATCGGTTAATAATGATATAAGAAATTTGGTGATATCTAGATCAAGTGGCCAAGAAATACATAAAGAAGCTTTAAAAAATGGACTAATACCATTAAGAAAATCAGGAATGATAAAAGTTCAAAACGGTATAACTACGGTTCCAGAAATTATGAAAAATGTTTTCTTTATAGATTAAAATTGTTAATCAGATAAAAATCATTATGGATATTAAATATAAAGCATATACTCAAAATGGCGAAAAAGTTGATGGGATTCTTGAAACAGAATCTGAAAAAACAGCTTATACTATTCTAGAAAAGCAAAAATTATTACCTTACCATCTAGAAAAAATAGAAAATAAAACATATAAATTTTCTCTAAACATTACTTTCAAAGTTCGAACCCAAGATTTGATCACTTTTACTAAACAGTTATCATCTTTATTAAACGCTGGTATTCCTTTAAGAAAAGCTCTATTAATTCAAGAAGAACAAACAAAAAGTAAAAAATTAAGAAAAACGTTAAGTAAAATTACAAATGACATCGAAAATGGTTCGAGTTTTTCAGCAGCATTTTCATACCACAAATCTGTATTCCCAGAATTTTACCTAAGACTGCTAAAAGTAGGTGAGGCAACCGGAAACATTCAATCTACATTAAATCAACTAAGTAATTTCCTATCTAGAAAAAGAAAAACATCTGATAAAATTAAACAAGCTTTGATATATCCTATATTCAGTTTGAGTGTGGCACTGTTTGCAGCATTCATTTTAGTCACCTATTCACTTCCAGCTCTCCAAGACTTGTTAAGTCAATTTGGTGGAACAATCCCAATTACAACAAAAATATTAATCTATAGTTCAGAAATTTTATCAACATATTCATATGTATTTATTACTATCATTTTCATATTAATTTCATTGTTTTTATTATCTACAAAAGTACAGATTAGCAAAATGATTTTAGACAAATTTCTTCTATCTATCCCTATAGTTTCAAAAATAATCCTCTCTTCAAATATGTTTTTTATAACCAATACACTTTCCACCCTTATTAAAGCTGGAGTTCCTGTAATTGAATCAATGAAACTTGCAGAATATGTTTTAACTAATAGTCAAATCAGAAAATGGTTATCTTTAGTAACTCAAAAAGCTTCTCAGGGAGAAAAACTAGGGGATGCTTTTAAGGCTGTAAAAGGATTCCCTACAATAATTTCAGATGCAATTTCTATTTCAGAACTGAAAGGTGAATTAACTGAAACATTAGATGGACTTTCGTCATACTATGAAGATCTAACAGAAACTTCTGTTTCAAACACTACAGAATTAATTCAACCCATTGTAATTTTAGGGGTTGCTTCTGTAGTTGGATTTATAGCTGTAGCAGTAATTCAAGGTATCTACTCCACATTAGGAGCTGTAAATTGATACCAAAAAATCAACAAAAATTACCTCTAATTAATATGCTAAATGAAAAAAATCATTTATCAATGAATTCACAATTTCTAATTATTATAATGACATTAACTATCTTACTTACAGTACTATTTTTTATATACCAAACTAACAAATCCTATAAACAGGAAATTACACATTTAAGATCAGAAATTAATTCCTCAGAAAATTTATTACTAAAAAAACAAGAACAGCTTAACGATTTAATAAGCTCCATCAAAACGATTGAAACAGATATTGAATCAATGAATGCAAAAGTACTTATTATTGGACAAGAGTTAGATCAATTGGTAGCTGGGCAATCAGACCGTACTACAACCTATCATTCAATTCTAAAAGGACATAATCAAAATCTTAAGATTCTAAAAATATTAGAAAATTCTCAAAAAGAAATTCAAATCATGGGTGAAGCTAAAAACATCGAAAACTTAAGTGAATTTCAAAAACAACTCAACAACAATTTAAGTATTGAAAATTTACGATGGAACAATTCAGAAAATGGCCTGTCATTTACTGCTCAAATAACTGAAAATTAATATGAACTACCTGATAAATATTAAACAAAAAATTAACATATTAGCTATTGCAACTATTGTGATTTTTGCACTGATTTTATACTCCGCCTTTTTATACAATGAATCCCAAAATTTACAAAATTCTAAAATTGAACTTTCAGAAACACTTGAGGAATTAAAACAAAAAACATTTTCTATAAACAACGAAATTCAACAAAAAGAATCTTCCTCTACAAATCTATCAAAAAATCTAAATGCCAATAAAAAAGCTGTGGATGAAGCTAAAAACATCGTGATTTCAGAATCTTTACCTTCGAAAAAAGTTGCATCCAAATTTAAAAACCAACTAATTGAACAGGCTGGCAAAAACAATCTGACTATATCAAATTTTGATTCCCAAAAATCATCAATCAATTTGGTGGAAACAGGAATTGAAATTCCTTCAATTGATTATTCTTTAATAGGTACTGGTGATGTGAATTCAATAATTAGATTGCTAAATTTAATTTATCAAGAAAAATTAGTAAATATTCAAGAAATCGAAATATCTAATAATAAAAATGACGATTTAAATTTTTGGGAGATCAAATTACTTCTTAAGATCATACACCACTAACATTATTCCGGAGAATATGAATAATTGGACTTAAATTCACTCTTTCAAAACTTATTCCCCGCAATTTTAGGCATATTTTTTGGCAGTTTCATTAATACTTTAATCGATCGCACACCAGAATATACATCCATAATATTTTCAAGATCTCAATGTGATTTGTGTAACAAAAAATTATCTGCTACTGAGTTAATTCCTATAATCAGTTATTTTGTACTGAAAGGGAAATGTAAAACTTGTAAAGGAAAAATTAATCAAAGACAACCCATTGTTGAAGTAATCACTGGGATAATTACAATTCTTATATTCCAAAATCACAATTTTAATTTCACACTAATTCCTATTATTACAAGCACTTATATATTAATTGTAATTTCAGCAATAGACCTTGAACATAAAATTATTCCTAATAGGTTAATTATACCTTCTAATTTTATAGGAATATTAATGTCACCTTTTTGGAACGTACTTTCTACTCCAAAAACATTTCCAGGGCTTTCAGGAGTTTTTGCACCTCTAATCAATTCCACTTTCTCTGGAATAGGTTCTTTAGCCCTACCTTTAATTATATTTTTAAAATATCCAAAAGGTATGGGTGGTGGTGATTGGAAATTAGCTTGTTTTACAGGAATAATTTTAGGTTTCCCTAGCATATTGCTTTCATGGTGGATAACATCTATAACAGGTGGATTAGTTGCTATTTATTTATTAACAATCAAGAAGAAAAGTTTGAAATATGAAATTCCCTATGCAATATTTATATCTTTTGGAGCATTATTAATATTAATATTTGGTGATTCCGCATTTAACACAATTAGATATATAATATAAACACATGAAAACTTATAGCATCAAAAAACAAATTAAAAAATCTAGAGGTTTTACGTTAATTGAACTGATAGTTGTAATTGCAATTATGGGAGTACTAACTTCTATTGTTACGCCTTCTCTGATAAGACATTTTGGTCAAAGCCAAGAAGAAGCATATAGACAAGAAGTTGCAAAAATCCAATCAGTAGTAGATCAATATTTAGTCTCAGAAAACAACCCAAGATGGCATGGGGAAATGCAGTTTCCGATTATTGGAGCTACTAAAATTTCCACCCAATTCTACGAAGGAGACCAAAATTCTCAGCCAAATGTGTTAAGCGACGGAATCAATTCCAACCCTTTTTATGGTGGATCTGGAGGATTTCCAAAATGGCTTGATAACGGAGACAATAAAAGAGATCAATCTGTTGAAAATATTTTAAATGATGAAGACTCAGATCCAAATCAATTTGGATGGCATGTTTCAAAAATTACTTATTTATCAAACACATACTACGTAGATAGTAGGGACTATTTTATCAACTTTGATCTTTTATCAGATATGTTCAGGAACTACCCTAAATCTGCAGCTCAAGAAAACTGTCCTACATCTACATGTACTGGTTCATACATTTATTTTATAGACAAAAATGGAACTGTACAAACGCTTTTAGCAGAATTACCGATTGAATCAAAAACAGGGTTTCAAAATATTTTCCCTTAAAATAAGAAATTAATAGGATTATGATAAAGAAACACCTATTAAATCAAACTATCAGATTAAAAGATGAAAAAGGATTTACTCTTACAGAGTTACTGGCAGTCCTGGTTATCTTAGGTATTTTAGCTGGTTTAGTTTCGATAGCAGTAAGTAAAATTCCACAATCAAGCAAAAATGTAAGACTCTCTGCCGATCAAGTTACCATCAGTACTGCTGTAGATAGTTTTTTTAATTTATCATCTCCGAGGCAATATCCAATAATTAAACTAGACGATACAGATTCAAACTTATTACCAAAAACTATAAACAATACAGAAAAAGATTTTGGTGTTAGATTACTAAATTTTGATGCTAAACTAAATCAAAATTCATCCCAATCATTTGTCCCAGATTTTCTTAAACAAATACCTACTTCCTCAAATTCTGTTAGTTGGAGAATTGATATTCAAAGAGGCATATTGTTTTTTGCTTCTGCAGGATCTCCGTTAATACCTCCTGCGAACAGTAGATTTAATGTATCCAGTATAACAACTAATCAACCTGAAAAATTCTCAATTTATGAATTCGATTTGGCAACAAATAAAGACGAATCTTCATTAAAAGAAATAAAAATCACAATACCCCAAGAATATGCATTAGATTCTCAAACATTAGACTTAAATACAGTAATTGGAGAATTAAGAGGTAATATTTCAGAAAATAACCCATGGAAACCTGGAACAAGAATTGAATTCACAGGACAATTAAAAACGACTAGCATGCTAAATAAATGGATTCTAAAAATTGACTACCCAGATTTTATGAATACCAAAATCAAAGAAAACCTATTGCCGAAAACAGATAAAATTCATAACGTCATTCTAATTCCTCCTACAGACAAATCTCCTGGAGAAATAAATATTATTTTGGACAGAACAGATCAATCTACAAGCTATAATCTATCTGACGAAAGATGGAAATTAACAATATTTGGCAATAATAAAAAAGTAAATGTAATCAAAAATCCTAAAAATCCAAATGTTTATAGATGGACAATTACAGGCAAAACAACAATTGATCCTGAAGAAATTGTCAAAATCATTCCTGGACAACAATCTCTAATTATTAAATAAAATTATTCACATGAAAAAAAATAAAATTAAAACAGAATTTGGATTCACTTTAATAGAACTAATAGTTGTAATCGCAATTATGGGTGTAATTGCAGCAATTACAGTACCAACTCTTACTGGCTACTTAGATAATTCAAAAGAAAATGCATACGAAGCAGATAAAAGAAAAATTCAAATTGCTGTAAATTCTAATTATAGTAAATTAAGCAATACAAAATTTATAGGTAAACGGCAATATCCAATTTGGGGTCAAACCAATAAAGGAACAGAAAATGCCTTAAAATCTACTTCAGCAAATTCATCAGAAATTACTACTTTGGGCACTGGATTAAAATCAAACCCATTAGGAGGAACTATAGGCTGCACACCATCTTGGACAGATGATTCAAATAATGACGGTACTAGAATAAATCAAACAAGTGAGTCTCTATATTATAGAAATATAGGTATCGCTTCAGAACATTGGAATACCGTACAAATTACCCGTGGCGAAACAGAATATGAAATCGACTCAAGAGATTGTTTCATTAATTTTGAATTCTTAATAGGTAAAGAAATCGATGAATTACCAAAATCAGCATCAAGAGATAATCATCAATCAAAAGGAGAAGGAAGTTATAGTTGGTATATCGACGATAAAGGACAAGTCCAGAGCTTATTTTTCTATTACCCAACCTTGGTTAAAAAAGGATATCAAGGAGTATACCCTTAACTACTGAACAGTGATTTTACCAATCATACCTTGAGTTTCATGAGGTATGCAAATCAATTCAAAAGTACCTGGCTTATCAAATTTGAAAGAAAATTCCACTGTTTCCCCAGCATCTACAGACTGATCTATATTTAAATCATCAACAGTAAAAGTATGTAACTCTGTCTCAGACGTCATTACAAAATTAACTACTTGCCCAACTTTAAATGTAAAATCAGCAGGAGTATACACATAAGCACCACTTCCTTTATCATCTCGCAATTTAATCTCCACCCGTGTACCACCTGTAAGATTTGAATTAGATGAATCAGATGAAGAAACAGTTGTGCCTAAAGATTTTGAAGCAGACTGTATTGCTTGCTCAGATGCTGTAGGAGGCTTTGAATAAGATGTTTCAGTAACCTCCGAATTATCTTCAGCAGAGCTACAGGAAAACAAAAACACAGAAAATATACTAAAAAGAGTTACCAAAAACCACTTATTCATCAAAATAATCACCTTTCAAATATTTATTTATAACTAATTTTAACAGCAGTAACTAAGTGATACAACAAATATTTACTTGTTTAAAATTGACCTAACTTGGTCAATTGTTGAATAAAGATACGATTTAGAAAACCTACGTGAAATCACAATCAAAAAAGCATTAATTATAATAATATAGACCGATATCCTGGAAATTTTTACACTCGAATGATCAACAAAATTTTTGAAATTTTTATTTGAAGAAATCTTCTTTATTGTTTTAAGACCAATCAAAATTGGAATTAAACATGCCAGCCTAAGTCTAAATTTTGTTTTAGGAATTAACAAAAAATATTCAATTGCATATGAATAATTTTTCAAATTAATCTCAATTAGATATCCAAGAAGTTTTTGTGCAGAATTTGAAAGTTTACCTTGAATCAAATCCTTGGGTTCCAAATCAAACATACTAAACAATTGATTTGGTATGTAACATCTGTCCATTGCATAATCATTCTTAATATCTCGAATTATATTTGTTATCTGTAATGCTTTACCAAACTGAATCGCAAACACAATCATCTTCTGGTAATTTACTGGAGAAATTTCTTTCTCTTTTTTTAAGCTAATCTCTGTCCAAAATTCTCCAACACACCCAGCGACATTATATGTATACAAATCAAAGTCATGAAATGTATCTAATGTAACAACTTTATTTAAATCATTAGATTTGAATAAAATCAAATCTTTTTCCATCCCATTGATCAATTTATTCACTATTGCTTTTACATGATCGAGTTCATATCGATTCAATGATAAATAATAAGGAAATAAATTAGGTATAAAATTCACTAATTTTTTTTGAACAGGATATTTTTCTAACTCAATTAAAAAATTTTTAAATTTATTATTAAATGCTTCATTCAAATTTTCATTATCAATTTGATCTTTAAAACTCAGTAAAAAATCACGTTTTTTATTAAAAGGCACACTTGATAATGTATCCGTAATAGTATCAGCAATTCTGGCTAACAAATAAGCAACTGCTATAGGTTGAAAAATCCTTCTAGGCAGGATTACTAAAGTAATATAAAAAGACCTAGAAAATTTCTTTAAATATGATCTCAATAAAGATTCTTTTAACATTGAATATACTTCGAGAGCAAATTTAAATTAAATTCTTTGATTTTCAAAACATCCCTAGGATTCTTAACTAATATTGTTTCTATATCCTCTTTAGAAATTCCAATTTCTAAAAGATGAGGAACTAGACTTTCCAAAATAAATGAATAACCTGTTCCACCAAATTTTTTCAATTGTATTTTAGTACAAATATCTTGTGACAATAAAATTTTATCCACATAACCATAAGAAATTAAAGTTGGTAATACTTTTGAAACCAATGCAGTATTTGATGTATTTAGATACGAGGGCCAAGGATTACTTGAATCTATAGGCTCTAACGTTAGATGAGCTCCTACTCTACCCAACAAATCGAATTGTATATAAATACCATTTTCTAATAATTCCAAAATTAAATCTAAATCTCCTGCAATCAAATCACTATGTCCCAAAATAATCCGATCAACTGGACAACCTTCATTTTTAATGATGTCTAATAAATTAAACCTTTCTCTTCCAGTTCCTCCATAATGAAAAGATATAGATGTTCCAGTAGAAATACTCGCTCTAGAAACAGCTTTAACAATTTTGATTTCATTTTCTGTTAATTTACCATCTTGGATTCCAATTTCTCCAATTATTCCAGCACGAATAAAAGTTGAATCAACTCCTACACAGATTTCTTTTACTAATTCCTCTACTAAGCTATCAATTGTACGAGAATCCATATCGACAGGATGAAAATCTGGTACATACCAACCAGTACCCATAATAATATTTATCCCAGTCAATGAAGAAATTTGAAATAACCCTAATGGATCTCTACCTATTCCACGTACTGTTAAATCAACAACTGAATCTCCACCTCTTGAAAAATAATTATTAAGTTCCATTTGAGCTAAATTAAGGTCATTCAAATAATAATTATCAGCTATTGAATACCTATTACTCATAGAATCACTTAAATTATCAATGTTTAATTTTTTTTTGTCCCAATCATTCAAAAATGTAGATGGAACACCTTTAGAAAAAAAATTATCTTTTTTAGCGCGTACCTTTAATGATCTTCGTTCCCTTGCTTGTTGATCAAGCAAAATATGTTCATGCATTAAAGTAATGCCTAAATCATTATTAGAAATTGGCCCTGAAACCGTTTGAATATTTCCAACCAAGTGATTTCCATACACAGGCTCAAACATCAATCAACTTCAATTCAAAAAATTGCAAAAATGAAAACAAATATATTAGCTAATTTTTGCATGCAAATTCCGTTCTTGCAGTTCTTTAATAACTGTTTCTTGATCAACCTCTTCACTCCACGGAGTAGGTAATATATTTGCACCAAAAACTTTGATTAAATGTTCATCGGGTTTACCATCAATAAGATGTTCGGTGTGCCATAAACCATCTTTTATAATCACTTTGATCGAACGATTCTCACCGATCCAGCCAAAGCTGACATAACCTATACTCATAAATATCACTCCTTATCAACTATAAATCCCCAATTATTTAAAAACACTAATGTCTATCGAATGAAATAAGAATATATACAACTATACATAATGTGTCAAATATACAAAAATCATACCCCTCTAAATTCTATTGGGTATTATCAACTTTCAAAATACTTAAAAAAGCTTCTTGAGGAATATCTACGCTACCTACTCTCTTCATCCTTTTTTTCCCTTCAGCCTGGCGTTGCAACAATTTTCTTTTCCTTGTAACATCGCCACCATAGCATTTTGCCAAAACATTTTTTCTTAAAGCACTAATTGTTTCTCGTGAAATCACCCTACTGCCTATGGAAGCTTGAATTGCTATTTCAAACATTTGCCTAGGAATTAATTCCTTGAGCTTGGATACTATATTTTTACCTAATCGATATGCTGATTCCTTATGAACTATCGATGACAATGCATCTACTTTTTCGCCATTTACTAATAAATCTAATTTAACTAGTTGGCTTGCCTTATAGCCGTCAAATGAATAATCCATAGAGCCATATCCTTGGGTTGATGATTTTAAAGAATCATAAAAATCTGCTAACATTTCAGCCATAGGCATTTCAAATTCCAACATAACCCTTGACCGATCTAAAAACTGACCATTTCCAGCAGAATCAATGCTAGGATTTTGGGATTCATAATGATGTTGGATGTAATCAATAGATTTTGACTCACCTCTTTTAGACTTTACTAAATCTATCACACTGCCCATATAAGAAACTGGAACTAAAATTGTAGTTTTGATCCATGGCTCTCGAATCTCACTAATCAAATTAATTTCTGGCAATTTAGAAGGATTATCAACTTCAATCACTTCACCATCATTTAAAACAACTTGATATGAAACACTTGGAGAAGTAACCAAAAGATTTAAATTAAATTCACGTTCAAGTCTTTCCTGAACTACTTCCATATGAAGCAGGCCTAGGAAACCACATCTAAAACCAAATCCTAATGCTACAGAATTTTCAGGTTGAGAAACCAAAGAAGAATCATTAAGTTTTAATTTATCAATTGCATCTCTTAGAAGAGTGTAATCTTGTCCTTCAACCGGATATAAACCGGCAAAAACCATAGGATTAAAAGGTGTATATTTTTCAAGAGGCTGAGACGTTGGGTTCAAAAACGATGTAATTGTATCTCCGACTGGAACATCTTTAACATCTTTTAATCCTGTGGCAATATAACCAACTTCACCAGAATCTAATCTGTTTAGTTTAACTTCATTTGGCAAAAAGCATCCTAGTTCTAAAATTTCACTTTTTTTATTAGTAGACATTATTGATATTTGATCACCAGTTTTAACACAACCATCTACAACTTTGACATAAGCCACCACTCCTTTATAAGAATCATATTTTGAATCAAAAATTAACGACCTAAAAGGAAGATTCAAATCACCTTTTGGAGCGGGGATTCTTTCCACAATAGCTTCTAGAACTAAATCAACCCCTTTGCCTGTTTTAGCAGAAATCATTAAAATCTCATTCATCATAAAGCCAAATGAAGAACTTAATTCTTCAGCAATTCGATCAGGTTCAGCTGCACTCATATCAATTTTATTTACAACCGGTATTATATGTAAGTTATTATCTAAAGCTTGATAAACATTTGCTAAAGTTTGCGCCTGAATACCCTGGGTAGCATCAACAACTAATATAACACCCTCACATGCCGTTAAACTTCTTGACACCTCATAACTAAAATCAACATGTCCAGGAGTGTCAATTAAATTAAATTGGTATTTTTTACCAGTATGACTTGTATAGTCTATCTTAACTGGTTTGGCCTTAATAGTTATTCCTCTTTCACGCTCTAATTCCATTGAGTCTAATCTCTGTTCAACCAAATCTTTTGGGGATCTAGTTAATTCTGAAATTTCAAGCAACCTGTCAGCTAAAGTTGACTTGCCGTGATCTATATGAGCAATAATACAAAAATTTCGAATAAATTCTGAGTTCATATACAAATAGTAGCACGTAATAAATATTTAAGACTATATTTATGCCTATCTCATTAGTTATTATAAAATTCGCTTGGTATATTTTTTGCTTTAACTATTTTAAAATTAACCCCAAAGAGTCAAAACATGATTAAAAAATCAACAAATTTGATAAAAAAAGCTTCAAAATATATCCCAGGCGCATCATATTATACAGCTGGTCAAAATGTACCCGGATTACCTGAATTTATCTTGGACAGAGGAAATGGTGCATATGTTTATACTACAAAAAATGAAAAAATGCTCGATGTTACCTTAGCACATTCTTCATTAATTCTTGGGCATAACAATCCGAAAATTTCTAATGCTGTAAAAAATCAAATTGATAAAGGATCTGCTTTTACTAATATTACTGAGCCTGCTATAGAACTTTCTGAAATAATGTCCAAAACTATCCCTTGTGCTGAAAAAATTCGCTTAGTCAACTCTGGTACAGAAGCATCAATATTAGCAACCAGAATCGTTCGTGCCTACACCGGTAAAAATCTAATATTGAAATTTGAAGGTGCTTACCATGGATTCGCAGACAATTTATTATTCAATACAAATTACGGAAACTCAAAAAACTGGAATGATTACCCTATTCCTACTCCAGACTCAATTGGAATGCCTAAAACATTAAATGAGGAAATTTTAATTGCACCTTACAATGATCTAAAACAAACTAAAAAAATTATCTTAAAGTATCGCTCAGAAATCGCTGGGATAATCATTGAACCTGTCATGCGAGGGCTAGAAACTGATCAATCATTTCTAGAAGGAATTCGAAAAATTTCTTCAAAAGAAAACATCCCATTAATCTTTGATGAAGTAATAACTGGATATAGATTGTCTCTAGGAGGCGCACAGGAATTTTTTAGAATCAAACCAGATATTGCTATCTATGGTAAGGCGCTCGGTGGGGGATATCCAATAGGAGCAATCGTAGGTAATGAAAAAATTATGAATTTCCTAGATCCAAAATCATCAGACAAAAACAGAATATTTTCAATCGGAAGCTTCCATTCAAATCCAATCTCAAGTATCGCAGCATTAACGTGTATATCAGAACTACAAAACCCTCAAAATTATAATAAACTTAATGAATTTGGAGATTCACTCAGAGCTGAATTATCACATATTTTCTCGCAATACAAAATCCCTTATTTCATGACAGGTACTGGCTCAATAGTAGAATTTTTTTTCACATCCAAATCTGTATTGAATTATAGAGATACATTACACACAAATTTGAAACTTAAATCTCTACTTTCAATTCAATTGCCGAAAAATTTTATAGTCGGAGGCGGAGGACGATTTACGTCATCAATATTTCATGAGAAAAAAGAGTTGGACTGGCTTCTAGAAGGAATAAATAATAGCCTAAGAGAAATAAATTCCTCAGGAGAATTAGAAAAAAGTTTCGAGCAAAATCAAGATTCTCTAGCATCCGCAACAAAAATGGGATAAAAATATCCCTACTTATTCTGTTTTAATCTTTTGAATAATTTGGTTTAAATCCAATTTTTCTTGATTACTATCAAGCATATTCCGGAAAATTAATTTAAGATCCTTTAATTCATCTTCACCAATAATAATAGCATTTAACGCTTTAATTGATGAAGCATATCTCATTTGTGACTTCAAGCTTCGAGAAGGAGAGCCTAAAATGGATCTAATCCCGTTATTCCTTAATTCTGTCACTACTTGAACAGCAAATTTCTTTGCATCTTCACCATTATGTGCAACAAAACACTTAACATAATTTTCATCAATTGAAATTTTATTTTCTGATTTTAAATTCATAATCACACGATCAAGTCCTATTGCAAAACCAATACCAGGTGTTGGCTGACCTCCAATTTGCTCTATCAATCCATCATATCTTCCACCTGCAAGAATAGTATTTTGACTCTCTTGATTTTCAGGAACAATTTCAAAAACCGTTTTAGTATAATAGTCAAATCCTCTAACCAAAGTATCATCTATTCTATAAGGAATACCTACAGAATCTAAATGTTCTAATAACTCATTCCAATGAAATAAACAGCCTTCACACAAATAATCTAATGATCTGGGTGCTTCTTTTATAAGTTCTTGACAATTCTTATTCTTACAATCAAGTAACCTCAAAGTATTTGAATCCAACCTTCTTTGGCAATCAGGATGATCTAGTTTACTAAATTGATTAGTATAATATAATTTTAAATCTGTAATATATTTATCCCTACATTTTTCATCTCCAATTGAATTTATAATCAAATCCAAATTGGATAAACCTAATTGAGAAACTAATTCCCATGCAAATTGAATTACTTCCAAATCAACAATAGGAGAATGCTCACCAATAACTTCAATCCCAGCTTGCCGAAATTCTCTATATCTGCCTGCTTGAGGTCTCTCATATCTATACATAGGAAATTGATAAAACAACCTGACAGGTTGAGGTAGATTTTGCATTCCATGTTCTAAGTAAGATCTGCAAACTGGAGCGGTACCTTCTGGACGTAAAGTTAAAGAATCACCTCCACGATCACTAAAGGTATATGTTTCTTTTTCTACAACATCAGTAAATTCCCCGACTCCTCTAGAAAAAAGATTTGATTGTTCAATTACTGGAGTGTCTATCCGATTGAATCCATATTTGAGAGCAATTTTAGAAAAAATATATTGTACATATCTCCAATATTTCTGATCCTCAGGAAGAATATCTGAGGTACCTCGAGGTGCTCTTAATTGCTCTTTGCTCATTACTTTCTAACTTCCACATAATTGAAAAATGATTTGCTAACGCATATAGTATATCAGTCAGTATCGTAATTATAATAGAATTTGATAGAATCCTATTATAGATCAAAAAGCTCTATACCTATACTTCAAGCGCTAACTATGAGATTTTTGCAAAACAAAAGAAAAGATTTATATTGGAAACAATCAATAATTTAATTTCTAAAACTTCAAAATATCTGACTCCTGCACAAATCTTGGATATCAAGAATGCTTTCTATTTTGCTGAAAAATCTCATTCAGGACAATTAAGAGCTTCGGGAGAACCATTTATTCAACATCCCCTCAAAACAGCAATCTACCTTTCAAACCTGCATCTAGATTCTGAAGCAATTTCAGCTGCTTTACTACATGACGTTATAGAAGATTGTGGAATTAACGAAGAACAAATAGCCAAAAAATTTGGAGAACAAGTATCTAAATTAGTTATTGGAGTAACCAAATTAAACCGTGCTGAAATTCTAAATGAAGAAACAACTAAAATAGTTTCTACAAGCAATGCTGCTAGTATTAGAAAAATGCTAATTTCTATGTCAGATGATATCAGAGTTGTATTAATTAAACTGGCAGATAGAATGCATAATATGCAAACTTTAAAGTATCTACCAAAAGAAAAAAGAATCTCAATTGCCCAGGAAACCTTAGAAATCTATGCACCACTAGCACACAGATTGGGTATTTGGGAAATGAAATGGATGCTTGAAGATTTAGCTTTTCAAAATCTAGAACCAGAATCTTACCAAAAAATTGCTGAATTATTGAATTCAAAAAGGTCTGAAAGAGAAGAATATATTAACAAAGTTATTGAAAAAACGTCTACTGAATTAAAATCATTTAAAATTAATGCATCCATTGAAGGCAGACCGAAACACTTATTTAGTATCCATAAAAAAATAAAAAAATACTCTGAAATGAATCGGGGAATCAGTGAAATTTACGACCTTTTCGCACTACGAATTATAGTAAATTCTGTAAGCGACTGCTATGCAGCTCTAGGTGCTGTACATTCTATTTGGCACCCTATCACTGGTGTGTTTGATGATTATATAGCATCGCCAAAAGATAATTTATATCAATCACTTCACACTACAGTAATATGTGAAAACAGCCATCCAGTAGAAATTCAAATAAGAACCAAAGAAATGCATGAATTATCCGAATATGGTGTTGCAGCTCATTGGCTATACAAAGAAGGCGATATAAATGATTCAAAATTTGAACATAAAATGACATGGATAAGGCAATTACTTGAATGGCAAAGAGAAATTTCCGGATCTGAGGAATTTGTTGAATCATTTAAAACTGATATTTTTAATGACCAAGTGTTCGTATACACACCAAAAGGTGAAATTAAAGAATTACCTATTGGGGCCACTATTTTAGATTTTGCTTATTTAATTCATACAGAAATCGGCCATAGATGTGTTGGAGGAAAACGAAATGGTAAATTAGTTTCACTAAACACAAAAATCTCTAACGGAGACACAGTAGAAATAATGACAAGTAAAAATATCAAAGGTCCTAGTTTAGACTGGATTAATCCTGATTTGAATTATGTGAAAACAACTTCTGCAAAAACAAAAATTCGCCAATGGTTCAATAAACAACAAAAAGAATTCACACTTAACAATGGTAAATTAATCTTACAAAAACAATTAAAAAAGATTAATGAAACAATCAGTTTAGAAGAGTTGGCACAAAACTCTAACTTTAATTCAGTGGATGAAATGATGTTTGCCGTTGGAAGTGGAAATATCACACTCCCTCAAATAATAAACGATTTACCACAAAACCAGCCAAAACTTGATAATGACCAAGTAAGTAAAAAAATCACATCTCCTACATCTGGAATCGAAGTGTTAGGTGTAGGTGACTTACTAACAAAAATAGCAAAATGCTGTAATCCAATACCCGGAGATTTAATTATAGGCTTCATCACAAGAAGTGCTGGTGTAACAGTACATATCAAATCCTGTATAAATATTATGAATGAAAAAGAAAAAGAAAGACTAATACCAGTAAATTGGCGCGAACAACAACCTAGTTATCCTGTAGATATCAAAATAGAATCATGGGATAAGGTTGGATTATTAAATTCAATTACATCTGTTGTATCTAATGAACAAATCAACATTGGCTCATGTGTCTCTGAAGAATATGATGGATTCAGTACAATTAAATTAAATATATATGTCAATGGAATTAAACAACTTGGACGAATTATTTCAAAAATAGAATCTCTAGAACCTGTAATTGAAGTAAACAGAGTCAATTAAAACACTATATAAAGTCTATCGCTTTAACATAATATTATTATATAATATAAACATTAAAAAATTATCTTGGAGGAAATTATTGTCAAGCGCTAAAGCCCTCAGAGTGTCAAATAAAAAAAGAGCTCGAAATATTTCAGTTAAAAGTAAAGTTAAAAACTTAATAAAAACGGCTCGATTAAATATTGAATCTAATGATTCAGATGAAAATATTTCAAACTCTGTAAAAGATGCAATCAAGAATTTGGATAAAGCAGCCCAAAAAGGCGTTCTGCATAAAAAAAATGCTTCTCGCAGAAAGTCTCGCTTAATGAAATCGTTAAAATAAAGCTTCCCGGTTTTATTTTTGTTTCATAATTATTATAAATAATTTCTAAATCATTCATTTCAAACTAATTGACATGACACTTCAACTTTGATACATTACCAGAACATAAGTGCTAATTATTAAGGTTTATCATGAAAAAAGAACTTTCAAGTAGGCAAAAAAATATTTTAAGTTTTATAGAAAACTTCCTTGAAGAACATCATTACCCTCCAACTATCAGGGATATTCAGCAAGGCTGCAAAATAAGTTCAACTTCTGTAGTTGACTATAATTTAAGAATTTTAAAAGAAAAAGGTGTGCTCAACAGAGCTGCAGAAGTTTCAAGAGGAATCGAATTAGTTAACAATAATACAGAAAAAGCTGATCCTAACTTAATTGAAATTCCAATAATGGGGAATATTGCTGCGGGGCAACCTCTACATATTCCAGAATCCAACGATTGGACTAATAGTCAAGTCGACTCAGTCAGCCTTCCAGCTTTCTTAACTCAAGGAAAACAAAATGTTTTCGGAGTTAAAGTAAAAGGAGAATCGATGATAGATGCTTTAGTTGCTGATGGAGATTTGGTACTTTTAGAACCTATTTCAAGGAAACCTAATAACGGTGAAATGGTTGCAGCATTGATAAAAGATCAAAACGAAATCACATTAAAACATTTTTTCATCAAAAATGGTACAGTCACCTTACAACCTGCCAACTCATCTATGAAACCTATTGAAGTAGATGCAGAAAATGTTCAAGTACAAGGTAAAGTAGTTGGTGTAATCAGATCAATTTAACTGATTAACTCAAAATGTCACAAATATTTTCAAACAAAAAATCTCAATCTACTGTAGAATAAAACTTAAAGTTGTTTTATCTAAAAACGTTATGGAGATTATTGTATGCCATTTAACTTAGGACCAACTGAACTCATTATTGTTCTAGTCATTGTTATGATACTTTTCGGAGTTGGAAAATTACCTGAAATTGGTGGAGCTGTAGGTAAAGCTCTACGAGAATTCAAAGAATCTCAAAAGTCCGATAAAGAAAAAACGAGCAAATCCGAAGATAATTTAAATAATAAATAAACCTTCTAAAAAAATTGTTTTGTAATTTAGCTATAATAATTTCTAATTATAAAACAGCAGTAACTTGGTAATTTTTTCTAAGACCCAGTAAAACCACAAAATTCTTCGTAGTCAATTAGTTCTGTAACAGTTGGGTTATCTCCGCATAAAGGACACTTTGGATTCTTATGAATTTTTAATTCTCGAAATTCCATAGTTAACCCATCTATCAAAAGCAGCCTGCCAGATAAAGATGACCCAATACCCATAATGATTTTAACTGTTTCAGTTGCCTGAATAGTACCAACAAGTCCTGGCAACATTCCTAAAACACCAGCTTCTGCGCAACTAGGAACTTCCCCTGGAGGTGGGGGTTCAGGGAACAAACATCTATAACAACCTCTACCGGGTAAATAAACTGTAGCTTGTCCATCAAAAATTAAAATACTTCCGTCAACTAAAGGCTTATTATTTAAATAAGCTGCGTCGTTAGTTAAATATCTTGCAGGAAAATTATCAGCACCATTAATGATCACATCATATTTAGAAATTATTTCCATTGCGTTGTCAGAATTTAAAGGTTCTTCATGACTTATAACATTAACATCTGGATTGTATGCTTTTAAAGTTTCAGTTGCCGAAATAACTTTTCTTTTACCAACATCACTATCATAGTGTAATATTTGTCTTTGTAGATTTGTAATATCTACAGTATCGAAATCTACTATTCCAATAGTTCCAACTCCAGCTAAAGCTAAATAAATTGCTACTGGAGATCCCAAACCTCCTGCACCAACAATTAATACTTTAGAGTTTAACATTTTTCGTTGCCCATTACTTCCAACCGTAGGCATAATAATGTGTCTGCTATACCTTTGGACTTGATGAGGAGTCAATGGTTTTAAAATTTCATCATTCGGCATGACCAATACTCCATATTGTTGAAAAAAGTTAATTTAATGTAAATCTGAGTATATCATGCTATCTCAAAGGTATAAACAATTAATTTTAAGACAAAATGATAGTATACAAAACACTTAGTGAATTGTATTATAGACTTCAAATTCATATCTGTAATCAGGAGTAAAAATTTGAAACCTCCATACCAAGGATCACTTCAAGAATATGATGTTTTTGAAAAAAAAGATGTAATGATTGAAATGAGAGATGGAATCAAACTAGCGTGCGATATTTATTTCCCATCTGAAAAAAATAAAATCAGCAACAAAAAATTTCCAGTCTTGTTAACTAGAACGCCCTATAATAAATCCCGTGATTTTGTTGATGGAAGATTTTTTGCTAGAAGAGGATACATATATATAGCCCAAGATGTACGTGGCCGTTTTAACTCAGAAGGAATATGGTATGCATTTGCCAAAGAGGCACCCGATGGATATGACACAATTGAATGGATAGCTAAGCAAGAATGGTCAAATGGGAAAATCGGTACTTTAGGAAGCTCTTATGCAGGGAGTGATCAATCTGCACTTGCCACCTTAAATCCACCACACCTAAGTACAATGATAGTTGCAGTTGGAGCATCAAATTATTATGACAGCTCAATGAGGCAAAATGGTGCTTTAGAACAAAGGTTTATAGTTTATGCATTCAGTATGGCAATCAGTAGTAAAGAAGCTGCATCTAATCCCACTCTTAAAAATGCTCTCATCAAAGTATTTACTCAAGATATAGAAAGCTTAGTTGACAATTTCCCAATCAAAAAAAATGCAACTATTCTTCGAGAACTACCCTCATATGAACAATGGGCAATAGATATTTCTACAAACTCAGAATACAACGATTATTGGAAACAAAGAGGCTACGCTATTTCTGAATATTATCAAGAACATGCGGATATACCATCCTTATATCTTGGTGGTTGGTATGACTCATATGCCAGAAATACATGTGAAAGTTATTTGGAATTATCCAAAATAAAATCATCCCCACAAGTGCTATTAATGGGACCTTGGACGCATGGAGGCTGGCAAAATAGTTTTTCAGGGGAAGTAGACTTTGGAAATGATTCTGTAATTAATTACAATGATACTAGATTAAGTTGGTTTGATTGCTATCTAAAAGAAATGGAAACAGAATTTTCAAATTGCAAGCCTGTAAAAATCTTTACTATGGGTGGAGGAAACTCTGACCGTCTTATTTTAGGTTCTCCACGTTTACAAACCGACTATCCTGGAATGTTATCTCATGGAGGTTATTGGAAAGAATCTTCAAGCTGGCCTCTTCCCGAAACAAAATTCACGAAATATTTCATTCATTACAATGGTACTTTATCCACCAAATTACCCAATAATAATGAACAAGGATTTACTCAATATGATTTTGACCCAAATAACCCTGTCCCAACTATAGGAGGAGGAATTTCAGCTGCAGATGCTATCATGGTAGCTGGTGCATTTGACCAAAGAGGTAGACCTAATTTTCATGGATGCGAAAATCAACTTCCTTTAAACACTAGACATGATATTTTGAGTTTTGAAACAAAAACTTTAATTGAACCAATAGAAATTACTGGCCCTATCAAAATGCATTTATTTGCTGCTTCATCCGCAATAGATACTGATTTTACATGTAAATTATTAGATATATATCCATCTGATTCCGAATATCCTGAAGGTTTAGCTATCAATATTACAGATTCAATCATCCGAGCAAGATATAGAAATCACTTGGGTAAAAGTGAATTTTTGAATCCAGAAGAAATTTATGAATTTATATTTGAACTATATCCAACTTCAAATATTTTCAATTCTGGACACAAAATTAGAATTGATATAAGTAGTAGCAACTGGCCAAGATTTGATGTTAACCCCAACACTGGCCAAAATCTTGGATCAAAAAATACATATAAAACCGCCAGACAAACAATATACCATTCAACAAAAAATGCTTCTTATATAAGCCTGCCAATTATTAACAATTAAAAAATTGTTTCCTCAAGTAGAATCTTCATTCATTTGGTCTACTAATTTTTGAAATAAGTGGGCAGGAACATCTTCATAATGATCAAATTGCATTGAAAAAATCCCTCTCCCTTGAGTAACAGAACGTAAATCCATTGAATATCTTAACAATTCAGCTTGTGGAGCTTCAGCATTAATTACAGTAGTACCATCACCGTTAGGTTCCATACCTAAAATTTTGGCTCTTTTACCATTCAAGTCACTAATTACATCACCCGTATCTAAGTCAGGGACCGTTACAGCAATTTTCATAACAGGCTCTAGCAAAACTGGATTTGCCTGCTTCACACAATCAGAAAAAGCATGTTCTCCAGCAATCTCAAAACATATTCCAGATGAATCTACTGGATGAAAACTACCATCATATAGGGTGACCTTCAAATCTACAACAGGAAATCCAGAAATCACTCCATTATCAATTGCCTTATTACAACCTTTTTCAACAGAAGGAATGTATTCCTTTGGCACAGAACCTCCAACAACGCGATCAGTAAATTCAAAGCCAGAACCTCTCGTCAAAGGCTCTATTTCCAAACATACATGCGCAAATTGACCGTGCCCTCCACTTTGTTTTTTGTGACGATATTCAGCTTTTGCAGAATTACCAACAGTTTCTTTATAAGCTACCTTTGGAAATTTTGAATCAATTTCAACACCAAATTTACGTTTAATTTTTTCTAAAGAAGTATCAATATGAACATCCCCCAAGCCGCCTAACAATAATTCTAAAGTATCATTATTCCTACTCAAATTTAGACTAGGATCTTCCTCAACAATTTTGTTTAATGAAGATGTAATTTTATCCAAATCTGACTTTGTTTTTGGAAATACAGCCATTTTGTGTATCGGATCAGGAAAAGAAATATCTTCAAATTGAACACTATTTTCTTTAACTGAAAGTGTATCCCCTGTTTGGGTATCAGCCATTTTAGCCACTGCACCAATATCCCCTGTAACTAATTGCGAAACTGGTTTTTGTTCCTTACCTACCATTACATATATTTGTCCAACTCTTTCGTTTTTAGACTGTTTAGCATTCCATACTGAAGAATCACTACTTAAAACACCACTGTATACCCTGACATAAGATAATTTACCCACAAACGGATCAGCTGTAGTTTTAAATACAAACGAAGACAAACTGTCTGTCTTAGTCTCTACATCTGAACTCCTAATTTTTGCTTCAGAAGATGACGGCATTAATTCAGAAATTGAATCTAATAATTCAGAAACACCAACCTCGTTAAGAGCTGACCCTACTAAAATTGGCACTATAGAACGAGAAATTACAGCAGCTCTAAGCGCTTGTAAAAGCTCATTATTTGAAATCTCTTCGCCTTCTAAATATTTCAACGTCAAATCATCATCAGTTTCAGCAATAGATTCAATTAATTTTTCTTTTGCACCTGCAAAATCTTCCGCAGATGAATCTTGATTTTCTTTCAATAAATTTAATGCCTTTGTAAAATCTCCTTCAATTCCATTAGGAATCTGAATAGGCACACAATTTCTACCAAACTTTTCAACAATAGAATCAACCACCGCATTAAAATCTGTATTTTCTCTATCTAATTTATTTACAAAAATAAATTGAGGAAGCTGGTTTTCTTCAGCTAATTTCCACATTTGAATAGTTCCAACTTCTACACCAGATGAAGCAGACACCACAAGGACAGAAGAATCAGCTATACTTAAAGCAGACATTACTTCACCACGAAAATCTGAATATCCTGGAGAATCAATAATGTTTATTTTGTTACTCTTCCACTCGCAAGGAATAAGAGATGCCTGCATGCTCGATTGCCTTTTGATCTCTTCAGGCTCATGGTCAGAAGTAGTGTTGCCGTCAGAAATAGTCCCAAGTCGTGTAAGACCACCGCTAAGATGAAGAGCCGATTCTGATAAGATTGTTTTTCCAGCTGATGAATGTGACAAAAATACAACATTTCTAATAGAATCAGAACTAAAATCAGCCATCAAAAAACTCACTTTCTAAAAACTAAACTAAAAAATCTTAATAATAAAAAGGGTTTTTATGTTGATTACAATTACTTAAATCTTCGCCTTCTCAATCGACGTAAACTTCTAGCTCTATCCAAACGAACCTGTTCACCCCTAGATCTAAAATAACGACGATTTCTGAGTTCTTTCATAACACCAGATCTCTGCATAGAACTTTGAAATCTTTTAAGCAATCCTTCCCCATCTTCTCCATCACGTAGCATCACAAATGACAACGGTTCCTCCTAAAATTAAAATCTTTGACTATAATAAAATTACATTATCGAACTCAATTTTACCATGTACTAAAAATATAGTTAACTAGTAAGTTTACTATTGGAACTAAAAACGGCTAAAAAATTGTTAAAAAAACTAAAATACATTTTAAAGTTACTAAATAATAAAAAGAATTTGCAAATTCTTTAATATTTCATCTTTATCGTCAATATATATATATTTTTTATAAAATATTATATTTTTCCAATATATATATTGACAAATTTTTATATTTGTCCGAAAATCTCTGTGTGCTTTGGGGGTATGATTCCCATAAAAATACGTTTTTACTTGTTTTTATTAACAATAAATGCTTTGTATAGCTTTACTACAAATACATTGCAAAACATTGCGAAAACGAGTGTTGAATGGTTGATATGTGAAAAATGCCACCTACCAAAATTCGCATGAGCGATTAAATAATTTGGAGGCTGGAAATGGTCATTGCTGTAAGAGCGAATACGTCGCATTCGGTGATTACTGATAAAAATACACATTGTAAAAGATGTGACTCGAAACTTTTTATGGGTGATTATGAACCAGAATGTTTAAACTGCGGATACGCTGAATATTCCTATACTCAAGCTAAATTACCTAAAAACAAGCGAGGTATCTTGAGTACAGCCACAAGATTTATCATCAGATATTCTGGAGAATTTGCCAACTTGGCTAACACTCTGGCTCACGTAAAATTAGTGAGATCTGGTCATAAAGTGGTTTACGATGTAAAGTGTCCGTTTTGTGAAGAACATATGGACCAAACATCTTTGTCTGGAAAAAGACCAGACATGAGAGAACAAAGATATAAATGTCCAAGCGGACATAGGTTGTCTTTGATTCCTAACCATCGTGGTGTTCTGGGCTGGAGATAGTAGTTTAAAGCTATTAAAATAATTTAAATCATAGATATCTTGAATTCTTTTTCTTCAGATATCAAGGTTTTATTTTGAAAAATAATATCTCCAATTTATGCTATAGTCTATAGTATGAATCACTTTGGAAAAAACAAAAAAGACAATTCGCAAAATATTAAATTTATTTGTGATTTTTCTCCACCAAAAGGTAGTGATCCTAGCCTGATAAGCCAAGTTGAGGAATTATCTGCCGATTATATTTCAGTTGCATATAATCCAGGTAAATCTGTGGGAGCAAACTCTGCTTTCACAGCATTTTTAATCAAAAAAAAGTACCAAAAAAATGTTATATTCACCTTAGCAACTCGCGATATGAATACCCTAAGCATACAAAGTCATTTAATAGGTGCAAATTTACTAGGACTTGATAATGTGATTGTACTTAGAGGAGACCCATTAAATAAATCCGAAAAAAAAATTATGAGCGAAGTAAATGATATCTCTACAACAAAAACAATTTTATCAATCAAAAACTTGAACGAAGGAAAAGATTTCAAAAACAAACACCTCAAATCCAAAACTAATTTTACTGTTGGTGCAACAATTGATTTATCAAAAAACTTAATTCAAGAAAAAAAACTCACCCTTTCAAAAATTGAATCTGGTGCAGATTTTTTAATTCTTCAACCTATATTTAAACCTGATTTATTAACTCAATTCCTCGAGTTGTATCGTAATTCTTATCTTGAAGAAATTAATATACCAATCTTTTGGGGGTTACAAATATTAGAAAAAAACAGTTTGTCTTTCTCAGAAATTCCTGAATGGATACAGACTGATCTTGAAAAAGGCAGAGATGGATTTTCTATTTCCCAAGAAATCCTAGAAAATTTCATATCAGAAGGCTACAAATCAATTTATTTAGTCCCATCATTCTTCAAAAAAGGAAAAAGAAACTACAAATTAGCAAAATCTATACTAGATAGATATAAAGTTTAGTTTTATACCATACCTTTAATTGCAGCATCATGCTGTTCGGCAGCGTGGTAAGAACTTCTAACAAGAGGACCTGCAAAAACATGACTAAACCCTAATTTATAACCAATATCTTGTAATTCAGAAAATTCTTCAGGAGTATACCATTTGGATAAAGCAACATGTTTTTCACTTGGTCTTAAATATTGACCAATAGTTAAAGCATCACATTTCACAGCTCTAAGTTCCTGCATTGTTTCTAGTATCTCATCCCAAGTTTCACCCAAACCAACCATCATTCCTGACTTTGTAACAATACTTGAATCAATCTCTTTTGAATCACCTAAAAGTTTCAAAGATTGATCAAAATCTCCCTGTGGTCTAACTCTTGGGAAAATTCGCCTAACACTTTCAATATTATGGTTTAACGTGTCCGGTTTTGATCCTAAAATAGTCATTAATGAATCCATATTTCCTTGAAAATCAGGAATCAACACCTCTATTTTACAATCCTTTACTTCTTTTCTGACCTTCTTAACACATTGAGAAAATATAAAAGAACCTCCATCAGGCAAATCATCCCTGTTTACCGAGGTGATAACTACATATTTTAAACCCATTTTCTTAACAGACTGGGCTAACCTAGTTGGTTCTGTTAAATCCAAACCAATTGGTTTCCCCGTTTTTACAGCACAATACGCACATGCCCTTGTACATACATCTCCCAGTATCATGAATGTTGCAGTTTTTCTATCCCAACAACCACCAATATTAGGGCATTTAGCTTCCTCACAAACTGTATGTAATTCATTCTCACGAAACAAATTACGTAACTCTATAAAATTCTTACTGGAAGGTGCTTTAACCTTAAACCAATCGGGCAACTTTCTTGTAGTCACAAAAACTCCAAATAAAACTTGAATATAATAAATTAATATCTAACTATATCAGATACAAAAAACTAAAACAAAAATATTTATACACTAAACTACAAAAAACAAAAAATATAAATTTATAAAAGTAACATGTTAATTAGAAGAGTTTTCTGAGGGTCACTATTATAGTAATATGAGAGTTGAGAAAAATTAATTAAATCATTAAAAAGTGGTAGCAATGAATTTCATCGGAATAGGTCCAATAGAAATTTTAGTAATTCTTTCAGTAGCAATCATCATACTTGGGCCAGAAAAAATAATCCAAACTATTAAAAGTGTAGTAAAAATTTACAAGGAAATAATTGGATATATAAATAATATAGAAAAAATTAATTTAGATCCTGATGATGCCGCTTCAATTCATAATGATGAATCAACATATACTATCGACGAAGCAAAGAATAAATCTGTAAAATCAGACGAAAATAAAAATCCCAACCATTAAAATTCTTGATATTTAGAGTTTCATTTGAACAAAAACAAATCAACATTTATTGAACATCTATCCGAGCTAAAATCAAGGCTAATAAAAATCTCTGTTTTTTTGTTTTTAGCAACAATAATTTGTTTTATTTTTCATCAACAAATTCTAACAACTTTAATGTTGCCTGCTGCAGGATTTGAAGAAATACCAGCCCAAAAACCCATATATACATCATTAACAGAATTCATTGGGATAGCTATGAAAGTTTCGCTTCTAAGCGGATTAATAATTTCTCTCCCATTCATTCTTTATCAAACAATCATGTTTTCAGCTCCAGGTTTAACATCTAAAGAAAAAAAATATTTATACTTTTTAGCACCTTTCAGCCTGTTGGGCTTCCTATCTGGAGCAGCTTTTACATACTTTATACTACTCCCGCCTTCTATAAATTTTTTACTTACATTTGGTGACAATATAGCTTCACCATTTATAAGTATTGGAAATTATATAAATTTAGTTGTTAGACTAATTTTTTGGATAGGATTGATTTTTGAAACTCCTCTTATAATGTTCTTTTTATCGAAAATCGGATTAATATCTCACAAAACTCTATCGAAAAATCGGAGATATGCAATCGTATTTGCTTTTGTCTTATCAGCAATAATTACACCAACTATAGATCCAATAAATCAAATACTAGTAGCAATACCAATCATTGTAATGTTCGAATTAGGACTAATATTGGCTAGAATTGCACGAAAATAAAAATCATTTTAAATAAAATTTTCCCTGTCAACCACTTCGCCATTACTAATGACATCCACAACATTTCTTAAATTATTTATATCTTCAGTAGGGTCTCCATCAACAACTAAAATATCAGCAATTTTGTTCTCCGATAATGTCCCCAATTTATCATCAATCCAACATGACCTAGCTGAATCTTTAGTAGCACTTACTATAGCTTGCATTGGCGATAATCCAACACTAACATGAGCAAAAATTTCTGACTGAAAATCACCGGTTTTATAATAAGTCCAAGATGCATCAGATCCACACGCAAGTTGCACGCCATCAGACACCATTTTCGAAACAATTTCTGAAATTTTCTCGTTTCTATATTTTGCGGTTTCTAACATCTCACTCTCTATTCTAGTCAAATAACCTTGATTTTGTTTAAGTTCGAGTACTTCAACCGTCTTTCTACCTTGAAATAATGTTGGATTCAAAAAAGCTCCGTTTTTAATAAACTTTTCAGTTATTTCAGGTCGATAATTAAATGTTTCATCAGATTCGACATGATAACCATGGATTATTGTATCTACACCTGAATCTAATGAATTAATTATACCTTCGCTTGACGAGCAATGAGCAGCCACGTGTTTACCCATTTTATGCGCTTCAAAAGTAATTGCTTGAATTTCTTTTTTTGTAAATGAAGGCCTAAATGGTAAGGAAGTAATTGTGCTTCCTCCTGTGGCAGTAATCTTAATAAAATCTGCTCCTTGTTTAATCAATTTTCTAACAGACTTAACACACTCAACTTCTCCAGTGGCTTCTTCACCAAAATATCCTAAATGGCCCCCAACAATACTTATAGGCCTTCCAGTTAATATTAATCTTGGGGATATAGTTATTCCCATTTCAACAGCTTTTCTAAGCATAAATGTTGTATTGTTTTTTGCCCCACAATCCCTCACAGTTGTCACCCCAGAATATAAATGTTTCCTAGCATTTTTTGCAGACTGTAAAGTTAAAACCTCATCAGGCAAAGTTACTAAATCATTACCAACACGACCATCTCCTATTCCATTTAAATGTACATGGCAGTCAATTAACCCTGGCAAAATGGTCTTATCTCCATAGTCTAAGACTTTGACAGATGCTCCTTCAGGGGCTACGACTGATTCTTGATTGCCAACGAATTTAATTACTCCATTCTGTATTAAAACTGAAGCTTTATGTAAATTATTTCCTCCATTTCCATCAACAAGCAACCCTGCTTTAATCAAAGTAAAATCGTAATTATTGTCTATCATAATCTGTTAACTTTCTTTTAAACAATCTAATTATTTATGGAGGAGATTGTATATAACTCATATTTGAATCTTTTGATCCTCGATTAATAATTTCTCCATTAAAAATTACTTCGAAAACATTTCTTAAATTCCCAATATCTTCAAGTGGGTCACCTTTAATCACAACCATGTCTGCTTTTTTACCAACCTCCAAAGAACCAACTGAATTGTCCATATCTAAGGCCTTAGCTGCTTCCAATGTTACTGATTGAAAACTTTGGAAATTTGAATATCCCGCCATATTAATACATTCTGTTTCATGAATAGTATTACCCAACTTATAATCCCCCCAAGATGAATCTGAACCTGTAATAACTTTTACTCCCATTTCAATCATTTTAGAGCAATCAATCAACCTTTGATCAAAATTTCTTCTATGTTGATCAAATAATTTTATTTCATTTTTTGTTAGCTTCCTTTGCAATCCTAATTTTTCCATCTCCCATGCTCGAGCTCGAAAAACATGTAGAGTTGGATTAACAAAAGCCCGTGATTCAGCTAACCTTTCTGCAACATCTTCTCTAAATTTATCTGTCCCATCTGGCTCTTTAAAAACTCCATGAATTACCATGTCTACTCCAGTATCTAAAGAATTAATTATACCTTCGGTAGAGAGACAATGAGTTGCAGTTAATTTTCCGAATTTTTTAGCCTCTTTTGTAATTGCCTCAAGTTCATCTAGATTGAATGCGGGCAATAGAGGAGAAGAAGTTTTAGTAGTACCCCCAGTTTGAGTAATTTTAATATAATCAGCACCTTCTTTAATCAAAGACCTAACGTAGCGAGTCACTTCAAAAACCCCTGTAACTTCTCCTCCAAAATACCCCATATGTCCACCAATTATAGAGACAGGACTACCACATAAATTCATCCTAGGACCAATTTCTTTTCCACTTTGAATTGAATCCCTAAGACGAAACATCGTCTTATTTTTAGGACCATTTTCCCTAATTGTTGTAATACCCGAAAAAAGTGCAACTCTTGCATTGCTTGCAGATTTCAAAGTAAGAATTTCGTCAGGAATTTTAGCAATTTCATCCCCCAATCTACCATCTCCAAAACCATTGTGATGAGTGTGACAATCTACCATACCGGGAATCAAAACAAAACCTGTATAATCTAACAAATCATATTCTTGATTTTCAACAATTTGAAATATTTCGATCTTTTTAGCAATTTTTACTATATTAGATCCTTCAATTAAAACAGCATGGTCTTTTAAAGGATCCATGCTAGTCCCATCAATAATTTGACTGGCTAAAACTACTTTTTTCGACGGGCGCATATCTTATGCCTAACTATTTTTCAAATCATTACCACATTCAGGACAAAATTTTTGATTTTCTTCAACTTCAGCGTCACACTTTGAACAAACATCTTTCTCTATTTCATTACCACATTCAGGACAAAATTTTTGATTTTCTTCAACTTCAGCGTCACACTTTGAACAAACATATTGATACTCATCTTCATCGCTTTCTTCAATTGTATCTTTAGATGAAAATTCACTGATTCCTTTATCCAGCAAGTCAAAAGCATTAGAATTTGGAGATATATAATTCAATGTAGCTACAGCTCCTTTGTCTAGATATACATCTACAGATTGATACCCTAGAGGTCTTCCTAAGATACCATTTCTAACTTTGACATCTCTCATATTAGAAAATGGGAATAAAAACCTTTGAGAACCAAACAAGCCTCCCCTTTGGTAAACTAAAGAATTTTTTGATATCGCATAAAATGTTCTTTTAGTCTCAAGGTACCTTGGAGCAACCACAACAAGTATAACAACGCTACCTGTAATTTCTTCTATCACTCCAAAAGCGTACAATGCCAATAAAACTATCAGCCATGGAAGTGAAGACCATAGCCAAGAATATGGAACTTGTTTCACAATTTCACTACCTTCAGGCACCTTAATATTACGTCCCAATGGATCTCTTTTATTTGACATTTAATTCTCCCTATCTTTTTATTCGATTTTTCAAAAAATCATTCTCGGATTCTAATTGCTGTAGTCTATCCAATAAACTCATTATAACTTCAACTCCGGCCAAATTAACTCCAATATCATCCACAAGAGTACGTAGTTTTTTGATTCTATCAATATCTCTTCTAGAAAAAACCCTCTGGTTACCTGAACTACGAAATGGTTCTATTAAACCAATCCTTTCGTAATACCTTAATGTTTGAGTTCTTAAACCTAAAATTTTGGCAGCTACACTTATCACAAAACAAGGTTCATCATATCCTAATAAATCATGTTCATTCATTATTTATTCCTGAATCTCTATGTAAATCTCTTAAATTACTGTAAAATTTTTCCTCTTTATCAGTTAATTCATTAGGAAGAACAGGTCGAATTACTGCAAAAAAATCTCCTCTTTTTGAAAAATCTCCAACTTTAGGCATCCCTAAACCAGAAAGTTTTATCTTTTGACCATTTTGAGTTTTAGGAGGTATTTTTAAATCAATCGAATTGTCTAAAGTATCAATACTAGTTTTGCCACCCAAAATACAATCTAATAAAGGAACGGAAATCTCAGAAAACAAATCTAACCCATTTCTAGAAAACTTAGGATTAGGAAGAACTTCAATTTTAATCAAAATTATACGATCTTTACTAGGTTTAATTTTAACAACAGAACCAGTATCAACCCCTGCTGGAATTTTAACTTCAATATTCCTAGAATAATTTAAATTTAATTTTCTGACTGTTCCTTGAAATGATTCTTCTAAAGAAATAGAAATATTGATTTCATTTTGAATATTTTGTTTTTTTCTTGAAGAAGAATTTTTGAACCCATGATTAATATTAGAAAAAATATCATTAAAATTTCTAAAATCATTCCCAGTAGATCTTTTGTCATTACCAAATCCAAAGTTTGACCAATTAAAATCTGAATGATTCTGATTTATTTTATTCCAATTTTCACCATATAAATTGTATTTTTGTCTTGAATTTTTATCTCCCAAAACTTCATAGGCTTCATTAATTTCTTTGAATTTTTTTTCTGAAGATTTATCACCTTGGTTTAAATCAGGATGGTATTTCCTTGCTAATTTTCTATAGGCCTTTTGAATTTCTTCTTCTGTGGAATTTCTTGAAACGCCTAAAACTCCATAATAGTCTGATTGTCGTGTTGCCATATTATAATATTTTTCTCAATAACTAAACCCAACATAAATAGTTGCAGTAAATACTTTAACTTAAATAATATATATTGTTCATATAAGTTGTATCTATTATATAAAACTTGTAAATCAAAAGCAATTTTAAAATATTTTATTCATAAACATAAAATATTGCGTTGACATTATTAATTTGCTTATGATTTGATTAATGAAAATAATATCTAATTTCGCATGATAATGGGTTTAATAAAAAACTAAATAGAGGAAACCGGTTTAATTCCGGTACTGTCCCGCAACGGTAAGTGTAATATTCACAAGTCCGATACTCTACCATCATCAAGTGTGAAGATCCTTCGAGGCCAAGGAACGCACACATCAAACCTCGTTCCTTGTAATTGGACGAGGTTTTTTTTATTTAAATTTTAAAAAGGATGTATTGAAACAAATGAATAAAATTTCTATTAAAACTATCATGTTTTTCATATTATTAATTACAACAAATATAGCTTGTAATTCTATCACTCCTACCGATAATAACTTAAACTCAAATCGAAGTAGTGAACAAACAAAATATCCTATAGATATATTAGACTCTAACGAGGAAAATATTCGAATTTATGAACCCGTTCAAAAAATGATCGTTCTAGATTCCGCAGCAGTTGAAATTCTATTCGCAATTGGCGAGGGAGATAAAATTGTAGGAACTCATTCTTTCATCTCACATCCTGAAGAAGCCAAACAAATTGCTAAAGTTGGAGATGCATTCAGCATAAATATTGAAAAAATTATTGAACAAGAACCAGATTTAGTTTACATATTCTTTGACAAATTTGCTGAAGAACTAAACAAAAATAATTTAAAAGTACTATATATCAAAACTCTAGAAAACAACTTCTCAAATATCAGTGACCAAATTCTAATGTGGGGGAAAATAACAAATAGTACAAACGAAGCAAAAAAACTAACTCAACAATTTAACAATCAAATAGAAACTATTAAATCAAAAATCAATTATAACAATGAATCTCCAAAAATTTTTATAGATACCACAGACTTATGGACAAGTGGACCAAACACTTTAATGGGTGAAGTGCTTGAATTACTTAATTTATCAAATATAGCACATGATATTTCAGGGTATGCACAACTAAGCCCAGAAATAATTATAGAAAGAAATCCTGATTTCATTATCACACCAAACCCAAAAACATTTTTGGACAATCCAGCGTTCAAAGAAGTTTCTGCAATAAAAAATAAACAAATATTTACTTTGAAATCAGACGCTCTTTCTGTAGCGGGCCCTAGATTTCCTGAAGGAATTAACGAATTAGCTTCTTTAATTTACCCTGAATGGTAACCTATTAATGATATTCCCTTGGAAAAATACTATCCTATCACTTATTGTAATGTTAGCAATAATGGTCACGTCAATAAGTATAGGACCAGTAAATATTTCCCCAATTGAAATACTTAAAATTGTCACATATAAATTACAACTTATTCAGATAGAAAAGTCCTGGCCTGAATCTTTTGAATCAATAATATTTAATATCCGTATGCCTAGAGTACTACTAGCAGGCGTAGTAGGGCTTGCACTTTCAATTTCAGGAGCATCTTATCAGGCATTATTTAAAAATCCCTTAGCTGATCCATATTTATTAGGTATTGCTTCTGGAGCCGCGCTTTCAGTAACAATTGTCATGACACAATTTCAAAATTCACATCTAATTACAAATATAATCCCAATTTCAGCATTTTCTGGTGCAATAGTATGTGTGTCAATCACATATTATATATCTGCCAAACAACATGGATCAGTAAATACACTAATCCTATCAGGAATTGCTATAGCTTCTATAACACAAGCTTGTACTAGCTTTTTAATGCTATATAGCAACCCCGATTTAAGGCCATTATTAAGTTGGATTTTAGGAGGATTTGCTTCAGCCGAATGGAGTCAAATATTAATTATTGGACCATATATTTTAATCAGCACTGGAATTTCGATATCGCTATCTAAATATTTTAATTTAATCCAACTAAATGAAGAACAAGCCCAACAATTAGGTTTAAATACTTCAAAGATAAAATTAATTATTATTATTAACTCTTCAATCAATACTGCTGCTGCAGTTTCATTCGCAGGAATAATAGGCTTCGTAGGATTAATTTGCCCCCATATAATTAGAAATCTATTCGGTGGAGATTACAGAAATCTAATTCCATTGTCTGGAATACTTGGAGCTAGTTTATTAATTGTTTCTGACACAATTTCCAGAACAATTTTAAATCCAGTTGAAATTCCTGTTGGTATATTAACTGCATTATTTGGAGGTCCTTTTTTCCTATATTTATTAGCCAAAACAAAAAAAATACTTTACTAATTAATTGAATATGAATAATTTACTTGAAATAATCAATCTTTCGTTTAAACATGAAGATAAATACATACTGAAAAATATTAATTTTAAAAATTCTACAGGGAAACTAACTGGAGTAATCGGCCCTAATGGTGCTGGAAAATCAACTCTATTCCGTTTAATTACTGGCACATTAAATCCTACAAATGGTGAAATAATTATTGGCGATCAAAATATAGCAAATTTAAGTGTCAAAAAAAGATCTAAATTAATTTCATTGGTTCCACAGAATCCTGAAATGCCTTCAGATTTTACTGTATTTGAAACCGTTTTGTTTGCGAGGCATCCATATACAAATTTCCTAGGATGGGAAAACCAAAAAGATTTAGATGCCACAAACGAATCTCTTGAATTGACAAAAATAAAACATCTATCCAAAAGAAAAATCCAAACACTCTCAAGCGGAGAAAAACAAAAAGTTCTGATCTCAATGTCGGTCGCGCAAAATACACCTATAACTTTACTAGATGAGCCAACTTCAAATTTGGATATTGATAATCAAATATTAATTCTAAACACAATAAAAAATTTACAAAAAAATAATCATTCATTTCTAATTTCTCTTCATGATTTAAATTTAGCATCATTATACTGCGATGAGTTACTGTTATTATCTAAAGGTGAAATAATTACTATTGGAACCCCAAAATCGGTGCTTACAGAAGAAAACATCAGAAAAACTTACAATACAGAAATTAAAGTTCTAGAACATCCTCTTCATGAAACACCTATCATTACACCCGTAATTAACAAAATATAATCAAAAAATTTATTTGAATTAATTATAGTATTTTGATAATCTCAAATATAACTAATAAGAAATTTTAAGTAAGCAACTAATAATGGAAAATTTTATTGAAATAATTTCAAAACTATCCCTGTCAGCAATAGCAGGGTATCTTTTTGGTTCTATCCCTTTAGCATACCAAATCAGTAAACGTAAAGGGATAAATATTTTTAAAACAGGAACCGGACTTGCTGGAGCTTCTAATGTGCTTCATAGTGTAGGTAAAAAACCTGCTGCAATAGTTTTTTGGGGCGATTTTTTAAAAGGATTTTCTTCAATCTTATTCAGCACCATGATAGGTATCCAAGGTCAATGGTTAATCATCCCCGCATTAACAAGTATCATGGGTCACTGGAACTCAATATTTACAAAATTCAAAGGTGGAGATGGAATGGTGACACTTGGTGGAGCTACAATAGGTGCATTCCCAATCATAGGACTAACTAGCATAACTACAGCATCAATTCTAACCCTTTTGCTACGAGTCATCCCATATATGACTTTAATAGGATTTGCAATCGGTGGTTTAATGTTATTTATTTTAAACATGATTTATTTTTCTAATATAAATCTTGCAATAGGCTACTTCCTGCTTTATATTTTGGTTATTATACACGCTTTACGTGGACACAGAAAAAGAATAAACTTCTTCGAAAGTATATAAAATCAACTTCCACTTCAATTCTGCAAATCTATATTAAGGTGCTCTAATCATGCCGAAAATGTCTGGAATCCAATCAATACTCGAAATTTTTAAATCTCAAAATGTTAAATATATTTTTGGAAATCCAGGAACTAGCGAAAGCGCCTTTATGCTTGAACTTGAAAAACATCCAGAAATTAAATACGTCTTAGTTCTACAAGAAGGGGTAGCAATCGGTATGGCTGATTCATATGCCCGTTCCACAAAAAAATCCTCGATCGTAAATCTACATATAGAAACTGGTCTAGCAAACGGAATTAGCCTTTTACATAATGCAAAAGAAAGCCGAACTCCAATAATTGTTACCGCAGGTAATAAAGACATCAGAGAGCTAGCAAATGGACGAACTGATCTTTCAGAAATGGTAAGATTATTCACAAAATCTACAGCTGAAGTTACTCATACTGAACAAATATTAACCTCACTTAGAAAAGCATTTAATGAAAGCCTAAATTACCCTACAGGTCCCGTTTTTGTTGGTTTCTCTGCAAACTCCCTAGATGAATACCATCAAATTGAAATCCCTGATGAAGTACACAAAACCAAAAAATTTCAACCTGACATGAATGCAATTCAGAATGCTGTTGAACTTCTCGCTACCGCAACTAATCCTATGATATTAGTCGGAGATCAAATATCCCAATCCGACGCAATTAAAGAAACGGTTCAAACTGCAGAAATTATTGGCGCTAAAGTTTTTGCGATGTCATTTTCAGGAGTCAATTTTCCGACAAGCCATCCAAATTTTCGAGGAGATATCAAATTAGGATATATCAACTCATTTAAATCAATCGAAAAAGCTGATGTAATTTTATCTATAGGAAAATTCACAGATGGATATTATATGTTCTCAAAACCCCGTTTAGAATACTTAAATCCAAGAACAAAATTAATCCACATAGATGTAGATTCAACATCAGTAGGGAATACTCAAAAAACAGAAGTAGGTTTAGTAACTGATCCAAAGATTGGATTATCTATCCTAAATACCGCGCTAGAAAGTGAATTGACCAAAAATCAAAAAGAAGTATCAAAAACTAGAAATAAAAAATTATTAGATGAAAAAAACCTAATAGAAGAAACTAAAAAAATTCAAATAAAAAATAATTGGTCAAATTCTCCTATGTCACCCACACGAATGATGTATGAAATTTCAAAAGTTATTCCAAAAAATGCAATTCTAGTAGATGATTCCGTTACTTCAAGAGAATCAATTTTTCAAACAATGAATTTTGATCAACCAAATACTTATTTTTCAGGATTTGGAGGCGCTATAGGATGGGGAATGGGAGCAGGGCTAGGAATCCAATTAAGCAATCCAAACAATCCTGTGGTTTGTATTATGGGAGACGGATCAGCTATGATGACTATTCAAGGCTTATGGACTGCTGCAAATTATAATATTCCTGTTGTAAATATAATTTGTAATAATTCTTCTTATCGAGTATTAAAAATCAATATGAACTATTATAAGAACCACGTTCTAAACAATCCTTCTAAAGAAACTTCCAAATATATTGGCATGAATTTCCCAGAAAGAATTAACTTCGAAGGGATATCAAATTCAATGGGAGTTAAAGCACATACTGTTTCAAATCCAGAAAAATTATCTTCAGTAATTGAAAAATCATTTGATTCAGGAAATCCTACATTAATTGATGTCCATATCAATGGTAAAATTTAATTAACAAACATAGGTATTATAAGTGAAAAACAATCTCCAAATAATTCCAATTGAAATGCTGGAATATTCTACTGGCTATAAGCTTCAGAAAAACTTACATT
This sequence comes from SAR202 cluster bacterium, assembly GCA_009392295.1. Lineage (GTDB taxonomy): Bacteria > Chloroflexota > Dehalococcoidia > Lucifugimonadales. The sequence goes on along the minus strand of VFGW01000008.1, from coordinate 131,867 downwards.
CACAAATGCTCGAAAATTCAGATATTAATTCATTGATCATATTACAACATCCTCATGTTTATACTTTAGGCAGGCGAGCTGATCAAAATGACATACTAATTGATTCAAAAAAACTTGCAAAATTAAAAATCCAAAAACACATTTCAAATCGCGGAGGAGAAATCACATACCACGGCCCCGGTCAACTCGTAATTTATCCATTAATCAACCTCAAAAAATTACAAATTTCTCCAATAGAATATATTCGAATCATAGAAGAAATAATTATAAACACTTTGTCTGAAATCAGTATAGATGCAGCACGAAAAAATGAGTGCCCAGGCGGAGTATGGGTCAATCAAAAAAAAATTGCTGCTATTGGAGTAAGAATAAGTAGAGGAATAACTACACATGGATTTTCATTAAACGTTTCCACAAATCTATCATATTATAAACATATAATTCCATGCGGGAATCCCTTAGAAACTTACACTTCTATCTCTGAAATCTTAAATGAAAATATACCAATTACAAAAATCAGAAATATTATCATCAAACAAATATGTAAAAAGTTAAACTTAAAACCTAAACAAGTAAATATTGAAAACTTTAATAAAGAACACAGTATTACACCAATAAAATTAATATAGACACATATTAATATATTAATGTGACACCAAAATAATTACAGAATTTATAAAAAATGAACTTCCTATCGATAAAAAATCTATCAAATTTAGAAATATTAGATACTATTACATTAGCCCAATCAATCAAAAGAAATGGTGCAAAAAATTTATTAGAAAATAAATTTATTGCACTAATGTTTGACAAACCATCTCTTAGAACTAGAGTAAGCTTTGAAATTGGAATCAAAAGATTAGGAGGACAAACTATTTATTTGAGTAAAGAAGACGTAGGACTTGGAATTCGCGAGCCTGTATCCGACATTGCTAAAGTATTAGATAGGTGGGTAGATGGAATTGTAGCTAGAGTGTTCTCACATAAATCTTTAGAAATATTATCCCAAAATACAAATATTCCTATAATTAATGCCCTCTCTGATTTGGAACATCCCTGTCAAGCCTTGGCTGATATTCTCACAATATTTGAAAAGAAAAAAACATTCAAAAACATTACTGTTACTTTCATAGGGGATGGTAATAATGTTAGTTCAAGTTTAGCATTAGCTTGTTCTTTAGTAGGATCTAATTTCATTTATGCATCTCCAGAAAACTATAAAATACCTGATAAAATTTGGAAAACTGCAGAAGAAAATTCTAAAAAATCAGGAAGTAAAATGTTATGGACAAATTCCCCTAAAGAAGCAGCTAATAATTCTGATGTAATTTATACAGATGTATGGGCGAGTATGGGTCAAGAAGATGAAAAAGCATCTCGGGAAAAAGATTTTCAAGGATTTCAAGTGACAGATGAATTAATGTCTTTAGCTAAATCAGATGCAATATTTATGCACGATATGCCAGCACATGAAGGTGAAGAAATAAGCAAAGGAATGTTAGAACATCCAAATTCCGTTGTTTTTGACCAAGCTGAAAATAGACTATACGCCCAACAAGCAATCATTCAAAAAATATTTAGTTAATAAAATGTCTTCAAAGCCTGTAATTACAATTGTCGGCCGTCCAAACGTGGGTAAATCTACGCTATTCAATAGAATAATCGGACGTCAAACATCAATCATTTCTTCAAAATCTGGAACTACTAGGGATCGTATTATTAGTGAATCAAAATGGGGGAATAAAGAATTTATTTTAATTGATACAGGAGGCATCCAGGATCCCAAAGAAAATGAATTATCTACTGCTGTAAGACTGCAATCAATAATTGGAATTGAAGAATCTGATGTGATAATAATGGTTTTAGATGTTAAAGAAGAAATCACATCACTTGATTTTGATGTAGCAGAAATATTAAGAAAAACAAATAAACCTATCATACTAGCTATCAATAAAACTGATAATGAAAAACTTGATGATAACGCCGTTGATTTCTACAAATTGGGATTTGAAAAACAAATAAAAATTAGCGCTTATCATAATATTGGAATTGATGACTTGATGTCTGAGGCAATTTCAGAAATTCATATCGATAATACAAATGAATCTAATGAAAACACTGTGGACATAAAAATTTCAATAGTAGGAAGGCCAAACGTAGGAAAATCCCATCTTTTAAATGCTCTAACTAATGAAGAAAGAACAATTGTAAGTGATATTCCAGGAACTACACGAGACTCAATTGATTCTTTTATGAATTACCAAGACAAACAAATCATGTTAATAGATACCGCGGGAATTAGAAGAAAAGGTCAAATAAAACCTGGGATTGAAAAAGCTAGTGTTATCAGAACAATAAAATCTGTTTTAAGATCGGATGTTTCTATTTTAATGATAGATGCAACTGAATTAATTACTAACCAAGATGCACATGTTTTAGGATACATCCTTGATCATTTTAGAAGTTTAGTGATTGCTATTAACAAATGGGATCTTGCAATTAAAAAAGGTATGAAAAAAGAAGAAACATTAGAAAAAATCAAATCCCAATTCCCATTTGCAAAATTTGCAAAAATAGTTTTTATATCTGCTAAAGAACAAACAGGACTTGAAGATCTTTTAGACGCCACATTTACAGCCTTAAAAAATTGGAAAACTGAATTATCTCCTTACGATCTAAAAAAATTCGTTAGAGAAGCAATTTCAGCTTATCCACCGGCAACTACTGGAAGACATGCCCTTAAAATATATGGTGTCCGGCAAACTGGTATCACTCCACCAAGTCTAACGTTTTATGTAAATAACACAGAATTTATTCATTTCTCTTACCAAAGATATCTAGAAAATTTTATTAGAAATCAACATGATTTTGAAGGAACTCCAATTAAAATGTCATTTAGAGGTCGCAAAAAATGACCGATTTAATTATATTTCCAATAATAAGTTATTTAATTGGCGCTATACCAATAGGATTAATATTAAGTAAATCTTTGAAAGGAATGGATATCAGAAATTACGGAAGCGGAAGTATAGGAATGAGTAATGTTCAAAGAAATTTAGGTAATTTTCCTGCAAGTATAGTACTTATATTAGATATGACAAAATCTTTTCTACCCATACTATATATAAGATATTTCATACCAGACTCACCTCCTATATTAGAAGTTATTTGTGCCTTAGGAGCATTAATAGGACACTGTTGGCCAATTTATGCAAAATTCAAAGGTGGACGAGGAATTGCAACTGGATGGGGAAGTTTAATAATTTTATCTCCAATTACAGGAATTATAGCTGGAATCATTGGAATACCAATAATTATATTATTTAAGTTTATTTCTCTAGGTTCAATAATGGGTTCTACAGCAGGATGTATTGCTATGTTTTTATTATCTATAACCAAATATCATTCCTACGAATATTTATGGTATGCCCTGATAGGTAATATTATTGTATTGTATAAACACAAAGAAAATATACACAGATTACTCCAAGGAACTGAACGAAAAATTGGTAAAAAAGAATAATTTCCCAAAAACTAAAATAGGAATAATTGGAACTACTAGCTGGGGAACAGCTCTCTCTATAATTCTTGCTAGAAACTATACTGAAATAAATTTATTTGCCAGATCTGTCGAAGAAGCTAATCAGTTAACTTCAAAAAGAATCAACTTAAAACTTGGAGGGAATATTAAGCTACCAAATAATATAATAATATCTAAAATTAATAAGAAGATAAATCAATTAGACCTAATCATTATTGCGGTACCATCTCAAAGTTTCAGAAAAAATATACTTGAAATCAAAGACTATATACAGGATCAAACATTCATTGTTAGTGCAACAAAAGGCTTAGAAAAAAATACCTGTAAACGCATGTCAGAAATATTAGAAGATGAATTAGGCGAAACAATTTCAAACAAAACCTGTGTTCTTTCAGGTCCAAATTTAGCATTAGAAGTCATATCTAATAATCACGCTTCTACTGTATTAGCTGCAAAAAATATATCTACAGCAACTCACGTCCAACAAATATTGAACTCTAAAGAATTCAGAACTTACACTAATTCAGATATAATTGGCGTTGAACTTGGAGGTTCCTTAAAAAATATTATCGCACTAGGCGCTGGAATATGTGATGGACTACAAGTAGGTGATAATGCCAAAGCAGCATTCATTACAAGAGGATTAAAAGAAATCACTAGATTAGCAGTGGCTTCAGGAGCTAATCCTGAAACACTATCAGGTTTATCTGGGTTAGGAGACTTGATTGCAACATGTTCAAGTAAATTAAGCCGAAACCATTCTGTAGGGGTGAAATTAGCGCAAGGAAAAACTATCCAGGAAATCAAAAAATCAATGCTCCATATAGCTGAAGGAGTTGAAACCACAGCTGTTGCGGTAAAATTAGCAAAAAAATTCAACGTAGAACTTCCAATAACAACAGGAATTAACTCTATTCTTAATCAAGAACTTTCTGTCAATGAAGCAATATCTAAATTATTAGACCGTAACCCATTACATGAATAAAATAATTATTACTTAATACATAATATAACTAAATAGTTTCACTTAATTCATAAAAAATATTTGAAATAGCAGAAATTGCAGCAGTTTCAGATCTTAAAATTAAATTCCCTAAAGACCCAGATTTAATACCTTTATTACTAGCAAACATAATCTCATCTGGGGAAAATCCTCCCTCAGGTCCAACTATAATATTTATTGAAGACTCATTATCTTTTCTATCATCTCTAAAACCTTTTAAAATAGATTTCAAATTTGTTTTTTGTTCATTCTCCCACAATATTATGGAAAAAGAATCTTGAGCTTTTTTACATACAAGTTCGAAAGAAATAGGATCAAATAAATTTGGAATATCTGAACGCCCACATTGCTCAGAAGCTTCTTTTATAATTGATTCCCAACGTACAATTTTATTCTTGCCAATAGAAGAAGATTCTTTATCTAATTGATACTTTGATCTAGACGAATAAAACGGAACAAAAGCAACAGCACCCAGTTCGGTACATTTTTGAAGTGCATTTTCAAATCGATTTTGCTTAATCAATGAAAGAAAAATAGTCACATGAATTTTATTTTGATAATCAATTGAAACTTTCTCCAATAACTTCACACTGCAAATTTTATTACTTACATCGATAATTTGAACACGATACTCATAACCAGTGCCATCAAAAAGTACAACTTGATCATTTATTTGGCTTCTCAAAACATAAATTAACTGTTTAGAAATATCTCCAGGAAGTTTTTGAATTCCAAATTGATCAAATACTATTTGGTCTAAATAAAAACGATTAATTTGCATTAGCTATTATCTTTCGACAACAGTAAAGTCATCCAACCTTCTAAATTCTTTTCTTCTATAATTTTAAATCTAGATGATCGAATTTTGTCACGAACAAAATCTAATTTATTTTTCATAAAACCAGATACTATCAAAGATCCATCTTTAGTTAAAAGATTTTCAACAAAATCTAAATTATCTACCACTATTTCTGCTGATACATTTACAACACATATTTCAAAAGAATCTTGACTATTAAAATTTTCAATTGAATTTTCATAAATAGAGATAGTATCACTTAAATTATTGATATCAATATTACTTTTTGCACCTTTAACAGCAAATTGATCAATATCAATACCTACAGAATCAGATGCTCCATTTAGACAACCCAGAATTAACAAAACAGCAGACCCGCAACCAATATCTATTATTCGATCTCCTGTATTAACAATATCTTCTAAAAATTCTATACAACCCTTAGTAGTAGGGTGATGTCCTGTGCCAAATGCCATTCCAGGTTCCAATCTGATTACAACTTCTTCATCTAGTGGCTCATATTCAATCCAGTTTGGAACAATCACTGAATTTTTGCCTATTTTTAATAACGGGAAATGTTTTTTCCAAATTTCATCCCAATCTTGATTTTTAATATCTTTTGTTTGAATTTCACCTATATTTCCTAATTGGGAAATTAATTTCACAGAAATATCAATATAACCATATTTCTCATCTAAGCTACGATCTTTCAATAAATATGTAGTTAATTTAGTGGAAAATAAATTTGAAGTTTCCGAAATATTTTTTGAAGATTCATTAATAGTCTCAATGGAAACACCTTTAAATCCATATCTGAAAAAAATATTAGATAAAGGTTCAACAAATTCTGAAGGTACTTCAATACTTACCTCTAACCAATCCAAATTAAACCCTCCAAATTCCCAATTTTTCAATTTAACTATGAGTTAATCATATCCAAAAACTTTTCGAAGTTTATCAAACCATTTATATGTATTCTCACTATCATCACTTGGTTCTTGTATAGTTTTTGAAAGATCATCAAATAATCTTTTTTGTTCAGTAGTTAATTGCTCAGGTGTAACAACCATTACGATAACAAGTTGGTCACCTCTACGACTATCATTTCTAAGGTGAGTAATACCTAAATCTTTGAGCTTAATAACATCCCCTGTCTGAGTCCCTTTGGGAATTTGTATCTCATTTTCACCATCCAAAGTAGGAACATTTAATTTAGCACCTAATACTGCAGAAGTAATACTTACACGTTTTCTATAAATAACATCGTTGCCTTCTCGAAAAAAATATTTATGCGGTTGAATATTAATGACTACGAATAAATCCCCGGCAGGCCCTTGATTAAACCCAGCTTCGCCTTCGTTTTTAATTCTAACTTTCATTCCTGATTCTATTCCTCCAGGAATAGACACTTCAATTTTACGTGATTTTAATTCTTGCCCAGATCCTTTGCATCCAGAACAAACATTAACAATAACTGTACCTTCACCTCGACATCTCTCACATGTGGTAACTTGAACAAATTGACCAAACATACTCTGCTGAGATCGTTTAACTTCACCTGTACCTGCACAATTAAGACAAGTAATAGGTTTGCTACCTGGTTCACTTCTGGTACCTTTACATTTTTCACATAACTCTGTTCTATCAAGATCGATTGTTTTTTTAACACCAAAAGCAGCTTCTTCAAAACTAATTGATATTTGAACTTGTATATCTGCCCCACGAGTTCGAGAATTACGTTGCCTTGTATTACCGCCTCCAAAAAATGCATCAAAAATATCGCCAAAACCACCAAAATTTTCAAACCCTTCAAATCCTACCCCTCCGGCACCTTCAACTCCAGCATGTCCAAAACGATCATATTTAGCACGTTTTTCAGGATCGATCAATACTTGATAAGCTTCATTGATTTCTTTAAATTTTTCAGGCGCATCTTTATCTTTGTTACGATCAGGATGATACTTAAGGGCTAATTTTCTAAAAGCTTTCTTAATATCCTCATCAGTAGAATCTCTTGATACACCAAGAAGCTCATAATAATCTTTTTTCTTTGTTGTCATTCTTTAACCTAAAATATAAATCTATAGAACAAATAGAATCTGTATATATAAATTATATAACGAAATCAAAAAGATAACCCCTATTTAAAAAATATTATTTATTTTGATGTTTTCTACGTAATCCAACTAAAATTCCAACTGGTAATAACATAAACATCATATTAACCATGCCGGTCTCTAAGGATGTATTAGAAGCAGCAAAACAACCACCTCCATCAGATTCAGTAGGAGTTGGTGTAGGCGGTACAGGTGTGGCTGTAGGCGGTACAGGTGTTACTGTCGGAACTATCTCAGAAAGTTTATTAGAAATCTTTTTAGAAATAGGTATTGGAGTAGGTGTAGGCTCAGGTGTTGCTGTAGGTGGTACAGGTGTTGCTGTAGGTGGCACAGGTGTTGCTGTAGGTGGTACAGGTGTTGCTGTAGGTGGTATAGGTGTTGCTGTAGGTGGTACAGGTGTTGCTGTAGGTGGTACAGGTGTTGCTGTAGGTGGTACAGGTGTTGGAGTAGGTTGAGGATAACCTACAACAATTATATCAAGGGATTTTTGTTGTCCAGAAACGAAAGAGGTAGTTGTGCGAGCTTTGTAACCATTTAAATAAAATTCAACCGTAGAACCGTCAAAAGAAAGATCTTTAGGGTCAACTATCAAATCTATATAAAAAGGGGCCGCTATTTTAGCGGGTTCAGAGACATAATCACCAATTTTAGCAATTAACTGAGATCCAGAAGGCAAAACACTATCGGCAACAATTATGAACCCAGAATAGGTAGATGCTTTAAGCTCAGTCACTATAGGAGTTGGAGTAGGTGGAGGAACGGGTAAAGATGGAAAAGTTAAATTAAAATCATTTTTAACTGTCAATCCAGAAGATGCAAGAAAAAGAGTAGATTCATTAGCAAGAACATTTCCAGATTCAGTACAATCAGAACCTATATAGCATAAATAGAAATTAATTGTAGCACCTACATAAGAATCACCAGAAGGACCAACAGTTAAAGCCCAATATTGACCATTACGAACAGTAGAAGGATATACCTGGAAATCAAGAACTTTAGCTACAACTTTATATCCATCAGGAACAGAAGTACCATCATCTAAAGAAGCAGATCCAGAAAATTGCATAGGTAGAGCTGTACTTGCACTCACATTATTAGTAGAAAAAATAAGGAAAAAAGAAAAAATGAGAAAAATAAAATAACGCATAAATAATAAAGATCTACCTAATATCATAAGATGCCTCCTGAATATATAAAAATATTATATATATGTTTTAAAAATAATATAAGCAGTTATTAGATATAGTTTGTTAATGATAATAAAAAGAACCCCCCGAAAAACGGAGGGTTCTTTATTTTAATTCAGTTTAAGTTTTGAACTTAAGGTACGATTACTCCAGCAGCAGAAGCATAGATTATAACACCGTCACCAACGTTTAGAGCAACGTCAGAACCTTTAGTTATAGTTGTATATGCTTGAGTTGTTGCATTGAATACATAACCTCTTGTCCAAGTAATAGTACTAAAGTAAGTCTCAGACTGTACAGTAGAACCAGCACCTACAGTAGCAATAGCTACGTAGTTGTAACCTTTAACAACATCAATTGATGGTGGCAAAGACTGTGAACCAAATCCAATTGCAGGTATAACAACCTTGATTGGATCATAGCTAGAACTGTCTACCCAGTAAGCGAGATCTTCATCAACAGTACGTTCTGCCAAAGGTCCTTCAAGTTTACCTGAAGTAGCATTACGTGTTGCAGACAACCAGTTACCTGGTACTGAAGGATCATAAGTTAGTACACTATTGATTGTAGAGTTACTGAATACATCAGAGAAAGCACTAGACTTAGTAGCACCCTTGAATGAAATTAAGTTCATTCCAGGTGACAAACCTATTGAAGTCTCAGTTTCAGCAACTACCTTGAATGTTTGACTAGCATCAGTAGCTAGAACGTTACCAGCAGCGTCAGCAGCGTTAACAACGATTGTGTGATCACCAACTGCAAGTCCACTTGCAAGGTAAACAAACTTAGCATTGTCAGAAGACTGTAAACTACCACTAATATCTACACCATCTAAAGTAGCTTTTGAAATAGTAACAGCAGAGTTACCATCAGAAGTATACTCGGTACCCTCAGCAGAGAAGTCAATGATAATGTGAGGACTTGTGTCATCAGTATCAGCATTAGGCTTCAATGTAGGAGCAGCCAAAGCAACGTCACCTTCAAAAGTAGCAGTAGCAGCAGTGTAAGCATAAGTAGCTACCCAACTATGTGCAGCTGTAGCAGTAGCACAAGAAGCTCCACCACCTTGCACCTGGTCAGCATGAAGCTTGATAACACCAGTAGTAGCAACTAAAGAAGTAGCTTCTTGTGGAGTATCAGCTTTCGCATTTGCTAATGTTGAACCACAACCTGTCTTAACATCAGCAGCAGTTATTTGACCGTCACCAGTGCTATCAACGATATTACCCTTAGGTAATGTGATTGCAGTAGCAGCATCTAATACATCATCAGATTCTGCATCAGCAGCAGTTCGAACTGCAGCTGAAATATCTTCTTGAGTAACCTGAACTTTAACATTGTTGCTAGCTATATCAATAGCATTTACTGAAATAGTGTGTACTTCAGAAGTAGTAGTTGTAGCTTCAGCGGTATAAACCGTTGAGCTAGTAGCTGTAGCAGTTAAAGAACCGGCACCTATAGTTGCAACGAAAATTTCAGGAGCAACTAATAAGTTTTCGCTAGAAGTAACTGTAATAGTAACTTTATCTTTAGTAACTGTCTTGTCAGTAGTAATAGTTATAGTAGGTACTATTCCGTCAGTCGCAGTTACAGAACCAGTAGTAGTCGCATTACCTGCACTATCACTGATTGAACCAGCAACCTCAACTTTAGGAGTAGCAGCACTGTCAAGTGCAGTAGCCATTACAGCATAAACGATGTTGTTTGAAACAGTAACACTTGCAGGATTATCTCCTCCAACTGTTATGTCACTAACGGAAACAGTAGCAGCATCAATTTTTGCATTACCGTCACCATCGTCAAAAGTAATCTTAACAGCAGATGAGTTAGCTCCCTCTGTTACAACTCCGTCTGCGTCCCTGGAAGCTTCACCAGTTCCAGTAACAGCAGTACTTAAAGTAGCAGCAGTCTTGTCAACATTAAATTTGAATGGAGTAGTTACTGAACCAGCAACAGTTGTTGCAGGAGTGTTACCTACGTCGTCTTTAATGTCTTGAGCAACCTGACCGTTAGTAATTACATTCCATTCGTAACTAGCTTCAGCTAATTCTGCGGAAGGTACGAATGTAATTCTAAACCCATTTGTTATTGGACTAGCGACAGCATTTTTATCTGTGTCGTTTAGTGAAATATCAAGGTTAGCGGCAGTAACACCAGCTCCTGCATCAGTAACCTGTACTTCTAGAGTTGGTGTAGTGTTATTTGTAGATGAATCAGCTGTAGGCTGAACCAAAGTAATAGTTGGTGCAGTCATATCTAAAGTAGCTGTAGCATTAACAGTAGCTGCAGGATCAGCATCTGTATAGGCAACAGTAAGAGTTTCACCGTCAGCTACAGGAACGATTCTAGCTAATATTTTAGCAGCAGAACCATCAGCATTAGCAATGCTTAATGCAGTACCAGCAGCCACAACTCTTGTAGCAAGAGCAGTAGAACCAGTTGCAGCATCCAAACATGCATCTAACTCTGCAGTTGTTGTATTTGCAGCAACACCACCATTATCACAAGAAGCTCTATTAACTTCTTTCTCGATAATAGCGTAATCAGATGAGCTAAATAAAGCTACTGTTGTTGAATAAGTATCAGTAGCAGCACCAGTTTCCTCAGCACTCAAAGTTCTATCTTTGTTCAATGCTGTTGAAGTAGGAGTACTTACCTTGACCTTATCTGTCAAAGTATCTTTAACTTCATACTTAAATGAAATCTTAACAACGTTGTAGTCTAACTTAGCTGTTGAATTAACAACACCAGTAGCTGGGTTAATTAAACCAACAGGAGTAGCTGCAGCTGGATTGTAGTCAGCATTATTTAAGTTACCGGCAGTACCGCCAACATTAATAGTAGTGTCTCCAATACCAGTTAAGAAAGGAGTATTAGCAGGAGTTACCTGGTCATACTCTGAAGTCTCATAAGAAATAACAACTGTTGCACCAGCGGTTGGATTACCACCGTTAAGAGTAACTGTATCAATTAGTACAGCACCAGCGGTTCCGTCAGGTTCTTTTGTTGTTACTGAAGCTATTGTAGCAGCAGCTCCATCAATAGTTGCGGAAACATCAGCTACTGTCAAAGCACCATCATCATTTGCATCTCTAGCATATGTAGTCAATGTAAATGTAGCACTGTTACCAGGAGCTGAGAAGCTATCTGAAGCAGCTTTCTCACCAGCTAATACAGCAGATGTAGAACCATTTGCTGTTGAGCCGGTTGGTGCTGTTATACCGTTTAACGGAAATCCAGTATGTCCGTCAACGTTATTTGCACCTGTGTTAGCAACAAGAAATCTTGCTACACCAGAACGCTCAGATGACACATCAGTATCAGCAACAGCTATGGTCACGATATTGAATCCTTGCTTATCGGAATAATGCGTACCAGCTTCACCACCTGTTAAAGTAACAGTACCAGCTACGGCCGCATATGCCAAATCAGATTTCGCCAATGCAGTTGATGCCAACAACATTGTGAAAACCAAAAGCGCGGAAGATAATTTTAATATTCTATTCACTTTACCTACCCCCTCGGTTTGTGGGTTTAATATGTAATTTTGGCGAGAGTGCCAAGGTTTATTTATCTAAAAATCCTTTTAATATTACTATAGTAGTGATCAAATAAAAACCCCTGTGACGCACAAATTTCAACCAAACTTGGCAGTTCAGTCGAAAAATTTACGTTTTTATGACTATTTACTCTTTTCACTACTGTCCTTTTTTAACACTTGAAACATCAAATGTCAAGGCGATTTGAGTTAAATTAGTAAACTATTAACAAATGAAGTAACCCGTCAAAAGATGGGTGTACACAAAATTAAAGCACGATTTTTAACCCATGTATCTCAATCGATTTACTAATATCGATCGAAACACTGAAATGATATTATCGTAGGTGCCTATAGCTTGTCAATATGATCTGAACCCTGATTTTCAGCAATTTTTCAATATGCAAAATTAAGTTATTTAGTTTCTTTACCTAAAGTAGTCAAAAATTCTTGATTTGTTTTTGTTTTGGATAGAATTTTTAAAACTTGCTCTATAGCTTCAGTAGAATTTTTAGCATCATCAGATATCATGCTAAACATTCGTCTAAGCAGCCAAACCTGCTTTAAAGTCTTGTCATCTAACAAAAGTTCTTCTCTGCGTGTTCCACTACGCGGAATATCAATAGCAGGAAACACTCTTTGTTCAGCTAAATTTCTATCCAGATGGACTTCCATGTTGCCAGTACCTTTAAATTCTTCATATATGACATCATCCATCCTGCTACCTGTGTCTACTAAACAAGCAGCTAAAATAGTCAAGCTACCTCCACCTTCAGTGTTCCTGGCAGCACCAAAAAATCTTTTAGGTGGATACAAAGCAACCGGATCAACACCTCCGGATAAAGTTTTGCCACTGTTAGGTACAGCTAAATTATACGCACGCGTCATTCTAGTGATAGAGTCTAATAAAATAACTACATCATGTCCATCTTCCACCAATCTTTTAGATCTTTCTAGAACGAGTTCAGCCACCCGGCAATGATCTTCAACAGGTTCGTCAAACGTAGAACTATAAACTTCTCCTTTAATTGACCTAACAAGATCCGTTACTTCTTCAGGTCTTTCACCAATTAAAGCAACCATAATTTTTACATCTGGAGAATTTTTACTTATACCATGAGCAATTTTCTTTAACAAACTAGTCTTTCCTGCCTTTGGAGGGGAGACTATAAGACCTCTTTGTCCTTTACCAACAGGAGCTAACATATCAATCAATCTAATTGACAACTCATTTTGGGCAGATTCTAAAACCATCTGTTCATCTGGATAAACCGGAGTAAGTTTTTCAAAATGTTGTCGATTTTTAACTGATTCAGGATCAGCCCCATTAATTTTTTCCACCTTAACTAACCCAAAATATCTTTCACCATCCTTAGGTGGACGAACTTCACCATAAATATCATCTCCAGATCTCAATCCAAATCGTCGTATTTGTGATTGAGAAACATAAACATCTGAAGAACTGGTAGAAGCACCAATGGTTCTCATAAAACCATATCCATCACCAGTAATATACAGAACCCCTCCCATAGAAATACTGCCTTCAGTTTCTGCATATTTCCTAACAACCCTATTCAGCAAAGATTCTCTCCGTTTAGAATTACTATTTTCATCTAAAACACCAATTTCTTTGGCAAGCTCTAATAATTCTTTTTCGGACTTTTGCTTTAATTCATTGAAATCCATTAGTTACTCCAAACCATCTCTTTTTCTTTAAGTTATTTTTATAATAAATAAATATTTTTAATTCTCTTGAAAAATTACAAATACAGCATAACAAGAGTACCCATGACGCAAATACATTAAATAAATGCCTGGTATATGTGTAAAATTTATGTGGGAATGACAGCAAATGAATTCTCAACAACTATTATTAATCACCCACAACACTGCACAAGAACTCACAAATCACTTTACAAGACTATTGATCCAAATCACCTAAATACAAAAATTAAGGTGTCCCAAAATCACAGAAGCTACATAAAAGCTTGCAAGGGGGAAAAATTACCATTTAAAAACAATAGGCGTACTTAAAAAGCACTTAATATATTATATCATAATAAAATCTTATAAGTAAACAAGTCGACAAATTACCCTAAGGACTCTAGCTCCATCTCATGCTGGGAACCATGTAACATTGTTTTTATTGCTGCCCCAACAAACTCTCTAAATAAAGGATGGGGACTATCTGGCCTTGATAAAAACTCTGGATGATATTGGGTGCCAATCATAAAAGGGTGCCCTTGTAATTCCATCACTTCAACCAACATCCCATCTGGCGACTGCCCTGAAGCAACTAATCCAACTTCACTTAAACTGGCTTTATAATCATTATTAAATTCAAATCTATGCCTGTGTCTCTCGAATATAGACTCCACGCCATAAAACTCTGAAACTTTGGTATTTTCTAAAAGCATACACTCATAAATACCTAGTCTCATTGTTCCACCTAAGTCTTTTATATCTCGTTGTTCAATCATTAAATCAATTACTGGGTCTGGAGTGTCAGTTTCAAATTCTGTTGAATTAGCACGTGGTTTGCGCAATAAATTCCTAGCAGCTTCTATAACCATTACTTGCATACCTAAACACAATCCAAAATATGGAATATTATTCTCGCGAGCATATTTAACAGTTTCTATCATGCCCTCTACACCCCTATAACCAAAGCCTCCAGGAACAACGATTCCACTTAAATTGGATAAATGATAATCCACGTTATTAGAGTCAATTTCCTCTGAATTAATCCATACCACATCAATATCGTATTCATGAAAAAATCCAGCATGTAACAATGCTTCCTTTACAGAGATATATGCATCATGCAGATCAACATACTTACCAACAATACCCACTTTAATAATATTTTTGGGCGCCTTGATTAGCCTTACAAATTTTTCCCAATATTCAATATCCCAGTGAAATTCTTGAATTGAAAATGCATCAGCAATTATATCTGACAAACCTTCTTCATAAAGCATAAGAGGAACTTCATATACACTTTCTAAAGTTGGTGCAGAAATAACAGAATTCTTTGCAACATCGCAATGTACAGCAATCTTAGTCTTAATTGAATCATCAAATTCCTGTTCACTACGACAAATAATAGCATCAGGCTGAATTCCAATACTTCTCAATTCCCTAACACTATGCTGTGTTGGCTTAGTTTTTAATTCCCCAGTGGTTGCTATATATGGCAAATATGTCAAATGAATATAAAAAACATTATCTTTACCAACTTCATTGCGCATTTGCCTTATAGCTTCAAGAAAAGGCAATCCTTCAATATCTCCTACAGTACCACCAACCTCAACAATTATCACATCCGCTTTACTTTCGTCAGCTAAATTAAGCATCTTAGCTTTTATAGCGTCGGTGACATGAGGAACTGACTGAATAGTTCCGCCAAGAAACTCACCTCGTCTTTCTCGGGATATCACATCGCTATAAATTTGCCCTGAAGTAACATTAGAAGATTTTGTTAAATCAATATCGATAAATCTTTCATAATGTCCCAAATCAAGATCTGTTTCACTACCATCACCCGTTACAAATACTTCACCATGTTGAAAAGGTGACATGGTACCAGGATCTACATTTAAATAGGGATCTAATTTGATTACAGAGACCTGTAACCCACCGCTTTTTAATATCTTTCCAATTGAAGCTGTTGCGATACCCTTGCCTACAGAACTTACTACTCCGCCTGTAACAAAAATATACTTCGACATTCACCTCTCCAAAATAGAACAACATACATCAATAATTTTGAATAAAAACAATCAAAACGCTTTACAAAAGAAAAACCAAAATAAACAATATAATCAAAAAGAAAGTTTAATTTAGACCAAATGAAACGTATCGCAAAAGTATAGTAGTATTTACAAAAAAATGTCAACAAAATTATCAACACAATCAATTACAACTAAAAAGAAAATACTTTTATTTAGGAGGCATTATGAAATATTTCAGATTACTAGAAGATAACAAAAAAATCAGACTTGCAGTTCAAATTTCTGAAGACACCATCGCTGACTTAACTTCATCACTCCCGAATCTAACGGACATTAGCCAGCTAATATTAACTTCAAACATCACCTCTGAATCTATAATCCAAACAACCGAAAAGATATTAAACAAAAATCCTTATGACACATATAACATCTTAGATTTAATGAAGTTATGCCAAGATAAAAAATCAAACTTAAAAATGTTAACCCCAGTATCATCTCCAGAAATTTGGGCTGCTGGAGTAACTTATAAAACTAGCGCAATGGAACGTCGCAGAGAAAGTGACACCCCGGATGTATATTCTAAAGTATATACAGCTAAACGACCTGAGATTTTTCTAAAATCTACAGCTAACCGTTGCTCAAATCCATTCGAAAATATTGGAATTCGAAATGATTCTAAATGGAATGTACCAGAACCTGAACTTGCAATTATTTTATATGACAAAAAAATATTGGGATACACCATTGGAAACGATGTCAGTAGCAGATCTATAGAAGGAGAGAATCCCCTATATTTACCTCAAGCAAAAATTTATGACAAATCTTGCTCTATTGGTCCCTGTATTGTTCTTGCTGAATCATTACCAAACCCTGAAAATTTAAATATTGAATGCACCATTTCAAGAAAAGGAAATTTAGTATTCCAAGAAACAACATCAACTTCTTTACTGACTAGGAGTTTTGAAGATTTATCTAATTGGCTTCAATTACATAATACTGTACCAAACATGACATCTCTTCTAACAGGAACAGCGATTGTTCCGCCACCCGAATTTACATTATTACAAAACGACGTGGTTAAAATTACTGTAGACCAAATTGGCACTTTAGAAAATACGGTGTTGGAAGTTTAAAAAACTTTTTAAATAACTTCTTTAACTACTTCTCCAATATCAGCTAGTGAAGGTATTATAGAGGCACCAGCACTAGAAAGCGCTCTAATTTTTTCTTCTGCCAACCCATCTTTACCCGTAATAATTGCTCCAGCATGTCCCATTCTTTTACCCTTAGGAGCAGTTTGGCCTACTATTAAAGAAGCTACAGGTTTGTTAAAACTAGTTTTGATATACTCAGCTGCTTCTTGCTCCCTATTTCCACCAATCTCTCCAATCAAAACTACTGCCTCTGTATCATCATCATCCTTAAACATTTCTAAAACATCTACAAAGGAAATACCAGTCACAGGATCTCCTCCAATTCCAACACAAGTTGATTGTCCAATTCCCAATTGAGATAACTGGCCAACTGCTTCATATGTTAAAGTTCCACTTCTAGATACAACACCTACTTTACCAGGCCTATGAATATCTCCAGGCATAATACCTACTTTTACTTTAGGTTGCGGGGAAATAGCTCCAGGACAATTAGGCCCAATTAAAATCACATCTTTATCTCTTACATAACTTGAAACATTTACCATATCCATCACTGGAACACCCTCTGTAATACAAATTACAACCTTAATACCTGCATCTACAGCTTCAATAATCGCATCATCAGCTCTCAAGTGGGGAGGCACAAAAATAAGTGATGTGTTTGCATCTGTAGAATCTACAGCATCTTGAACTGAATCAAAAATTGGGACTGATTCATCAAATACTTCCCCATTTCTACCTGGAACTGCACCAGCAACTAAATTAGTCCCGTAATCTTTACATTTTTTTGCATGAAAACTACCTTCTTTACCAGTAATACCTTGCACTAATAATTTTGTTTGACCATCAACAATTATACTCATTTAAAAACTCCATAAAAAAACAAACTTCAACTAGATTTCAATAAATCCGCAGCTTCTTTTAAATCGTGAACTAAAGAAATATTCAAACCTGATTGCAATAAAATTTCACGACCTTCATCAAAGTTTGTGCCTAACATTCTAACAACTAACTCTGGAAATTCTCGATTTACATTTTTACTAGCATCCAATATACCTCGAGCAACAATATCACATTTAAGTATCCCTCCAAAAATATTGATAAAAATCTTCTTAACTTTTTCGTCTAATAAAATTATTTTCAAAGCTTCAGAAACTTTAGCTTCATCAGCTCCTCCTCCGACATCAAGGAAATTTGCTGGACTAGCACCAGAAAACCTTGTTACATCCATAGTTGCCATAGCTAATCCTGCGCCATTAACCAAACAGCCAATATCTCCATCAAGTTTGACATAACTAATACCAAACTTAGCCGCTTGTTTTTCAAAAGGGTCTTCTTGTGCAGGATCATAAAATTCAGATAGATCGGGGTGCCTAAATAAAGAATCTTCATCAATAGTTATTTTTGCATCAGCTGCTAATACTCTATCATCACTTGTAATCACCAAAGGATTAATTTCAACTAATGAACAATCGTTTGATACAAAAACATCATATAGAGAAGAAATAACATTAGCTACAGATCTAATTTGTTTCTTGTCAACATTCAAAAAACTGGCAAGTTTTCTTGCTTTATATGGTGAAACTCCTAAACTACTTTCTATCTCCAAGGTAAGAACTTTATCCGGATTAGTTTCAGCAACCTCTTCAATCTCCATTCCTCCAAACTCACTTACTATTGCAACAACATTTTTTTTCACACCATCTATAGTGAATGCAACATACAACTCTTTTTGAACATCTATAATTTCCTCAATTAAAACTTTATCAACTGGCACTCCCTCAGTACCTGTTTGAATAGTTACAAGATTAGAATTAAGTAATGAATTAGAAATTTCCCCTGCCTCCTTTGAAGAATCCACCAATTTTACTCCTCCAGCCTTACCTCTCCCACCTGCATGAACCTGTGCTTTAACAACAGCTTTTCCACCTAATTTTTCAGCAATTTCAACAGCCTCAACAGATGTATTAGCTACTTCTCCATTAGGAACAGGTACTCCATGTTTATTTAAAATATTTTTTGCTTGATATTCATGAATCTTCAAGTTTATTCTCCTGACACAAATTTCGATTCTAAAGTTTTTTATTTAAATTGAAGGTCTAAAAAATATATTAGTCTCATTTTAAAAATGTGGCGGAGGGAGTGGGATTCGAACCCACGATGAAATTACTCCCATACATGTTTTCAAGACATGCGCCTTAAACCGCTCGGCCATCCCTCCATATATTTTCTAAAATTTTAAACTAAAAATTATCTGTAAAAATTACTACCACCTTAATACATTTAAAGATTTATTATTTATACTACAATACAACAATCATGTTGTTGCAATCTACAAATTATTCTTATCTAAACATCATCTTAGAAATGTTATTTAACCCTTTACCTGAAGACATTTGTTTCATCATTTTTTGCATATTATTAAATTGATTCAAAAGCATATTTACATCTTGAACTGAGTTGCCACTCCCAATAGCAATTCTACGTTTTCTATTTCCATTAATAATCTTTGGATCTCGTCTCTCAGCAGGAGTCATTGAAAAAATTATTGACTGAATTTTTGTCAACTTTTCGTCCCCAACATCATTTGTATCTATTTTCGATTTAATATTCGAAATTCCTGGAATCATATCCATAATTTGAGAAATTGATCCCATTTTTTTAATCTGTTGAAGTTGAGCATTAAAATCCTCTAAGTCAAATTTAGATTTCTGAATTTTTTTAGTTAAATTCAATGCTTCCTGTTTATCAATAATTTTCTCAGTTTTTTCAATGAAAGTTAGAACATCTCCCATTCCAAGTATTCTTGAAGCTAATCTATCTGGATGAAACTCTTCCAGAGAATCTAATTTTTCACCTAATCCAATAAACTTAATTGGCAAACCAGTTTCTGAAACAATTGACAGAGCTGCACCACCTCTAGCGTCACCATCCAATTTTGTTAAAATTAGTCCAGTTAATTCTAAATTTTCATTAAATGTATTCGCTACACTTACAGATTCCTGTCCGGTCATAGAGTCCAAAACCAAAATAATTTCATCTGGAGAAATTTTATTTTTAATCTCAATTAACTCTGTCATGAAATCCTGGTTAACTTGAACATTTCCTCCTGTATCAATTACAACAAAATCTAACCCCTCTGATTTAGCTTTTTTAACGCCAAGTTTAGCTATTTTAACAGGATCTTTTTGACCACGATCACTATAAACTTCAATACCAATATCTTTACCTAAAGTTTCTAGCTGATCTATAGCTGCTGGGCGCCTAAGATCACACGCAACTAATAATGAAGTTTTTCCAGATTTCTTTAAATAATTACTTATTTTAGCTGAAGTAGTAGTTTTGCCAGATCCATTCAACCCTAACATCAATATTACTGAGGTTTTCTCAGAACTTTGTTTTATTTTACTTACAGCTCCACCTAAAATCTCTGTCAATTCTTCTTTAGTAATTTTTACTACTTGTTGCCCTGAAGAAAAGCTTTCTAAAATTTCTGCGTCTAAAGCTCGCTCTTTGACTCTATTAATAAAAGTTTTAACAACCCTGAAATTAACGTCCGCCTCCAACAAAGCAATGCGAATTTCCTTTAAGGCTGTTTCAATATCAGATTCTCTAAGTCTTCCTTTTTGACCTATCTTAGATAATACGTTATTTAATTTTTCAGAAATTGTTTCAAACAATTGCTTTAATACCTCAAATCAATTTAATTAACATTATCAATTTTAAACATTTTTAGATTGGGATTCAAACTTACTACCGTATTAATAAAAAAATTATTCGAACCCCAAAGGTTTATTTTTCAAATTCCATGATTTTCGAGGAAATGATTCTGGAGTTTTTATTTGCTTAGTAACTCTAATTAGAGAGCCTCTAAACAAAAATTTTTCATCCTCTGGCTTCAGGTAAATCCCAGATATTTTACCCCCTAGAACAGAAATTGATCCCTCAGATTCAATAATTTCCGCTTGAGGATTATTGCCCTTAAAAAATATACAAGTACCTCCAAGTTTTACAAAAGGAATTGTAATTTCAGAAAGCATTTGTAGTTTTGCAACAGCTCGCGAAAGTACAATGTCAAATTGTTCACGAAAAATTTTAGTGTGAGCAGCCGCCTCAGCCCTAGAATTCACAATATTTACGTTTTCCAAACCCAGAGAAGAAATAATATGAGTCAAAAATTTTGTTCTTTTGCCAATTGAATCTAATAAACATATTCTTATTTTTGGAAATAAAATCTTAATTGGGAGGCCAGGGAAGCCTGCGCCTGTTCCAACATCTAAAACATTGATTTCACTAGAGAATATACCTTCATAAGCATAAGCAGGAAATACTGAATCCAAAAAATGATCAAAATAAATTACTTGTTGATCTGTTGAACCAGTAAGATTCATTTTATTATTCCAAACCTTTAATTCATTATAATAATACTCAAATTGATTAAGTTGTGTTTTAGTCAATAAAACACCTGGGATTTCATTTAAGATTCTTACAAATTTAGCATTCATTGAATTAAATCCTATATACTATCTATTCAATTGACAATCGTTTATAAATATCTTAGACTACCTGCATTAATTGAAGTTTTGGGGGAGCTTGTATTACTAGCTGAGAGGATCCTTTAAGGACGACCCTTGAACCTGATATGGGTAATTCCAGCGAAGGAAAAGATTCATCTTAATCATATTCAAATTCCTTCCTAAATAAAACTTATTGGAAAAGGAATATATGTCTAGTAATTTTGCAATTTTTATAACCATACTTGTATCAATTTTATTTGCATGTATTGGAATACTATATTCAAAAACAAAAAATTTCAATATTCAAGATTTTTTGATAGCTAAAGGTTCTACAAATACTTTCACCTCAACCACAACTATTTCTGCTTCAGTAATAGGAGCATGGGTTCTATTTAGCCCAGCAGAAGCAGGGACATGGGCTGGCATAACAAGCTTAATTGGCTACGGAATAGGTCAAGCAGCTCCATTAATTTGCTTTGCTATATTGGGGCCAAAACTAAAATCACTAATGCCTAACGGACATTCGATTACAGAATATACTTGGTATAGATATGGTCGATTAACCCATCTAATATGCATAATAGTTACCATATCCTATTTATTCGTATTTCTTACAGCTGAATTAACTGCAATTTCATCCGTGTTGAAAGAAATTTCAAATGTCCCATTAATTTACACAGCAATAGTCGTTGGTGGTTTTACAGCTATATACACTGCTTATGGTGGACTTAGGGCATCTATCGCAACAGACTCAATTCAATTTTCATTAATAATCCCTCTAGTCTTAGTGATTTTTATTGCGATTTTATCCAATGCTGGAGGAATCGTAAATTCAATAAACATAGTAATAGATAATCGTCCTGAATTAATATCTTTCTCTTATAAACCGGGCATAGAATTTGGAATCACATTAATTCTAGCTGTTTTTGGAGCAAATATGTTTCATCAAGGATTTTGGCAAAGAATATATGCAGCCAAAAATGACAGAGCTATAAAATTTGGATTCACATTAAGTGCAATAATTGTAATACCAATAATATTGATTACTGGACTAGTGGGTATAATATCATCAGGACAAAACATTGAAGGTAATCCCTCTGTAGCTTTCTTCAATATTAGCAAAGAACTCTTACCTGAAACATTATTAATAGGATTACTGATACTATCTACAGCTTTAGTTATGAGTAGCCTTGATACATTATTAAATGGAATCACTAGCGTAATAACTACAGACCTTTCAAGAATTAAACCAAATCTAAAACCAAATAATTTATTAAAATACGCACGTATTTTTTCAATTGTTTTAATGCTTCCTGCAATTGGAATTTCTTCTAAAGGATACAGCGTACTATATCTGTTTCTAATTGCAGATTTAATTTGCTGTTCAGCTGTAATACCAGTGTTTTTCGGGTTGTATTCCAAAAAAATTACTGATAAACATGCAACAATTAGCTTCATAACAGGATTATTAATAGGTACAATTTTTTTCCCAACTGCTTCGCCAGGCTACAGTACTACTTGGCTACCCGATTCAATTCAAATTCCATTATCAGGTAAAATGTTAGTTAGCTTTAGCGTCGCATTAGTAATATCTGGAATTTCATGCTTGATTTTATCTGCTCAAAACAAGAAAAACCAATATAATTTTTCCGATCTAAATAAAAATATTAGTCCATAAAAACATCAAATTAAAATATTTATTTTAAATCTCAGGATGCAAAATGACCAATTTGGCAAAATCTTTAACAATAGCTGGATCTGACTCAGGAGGAGGCGCAGGAATCCAAGCAGATTTGAAAACTTTCGCTTCCTTAGGTGTTTATGGTACTAGTGCAATTACTGCAGTCACTTCTCAAAACACTCTAGGTGTAACAGATATTATAGACATACCTACTAAATCAGTTATATCTCAAATTGAAGCTGTAATATCTGACATTGGAACCGATTCAATAAAAACAGGAATGCTCTCAAATTCATCAATTGTAAATTCCGTAGCGTCATTCATAACACAAAACAAATTAAAAAAAGTTATTGTAGACCCCGTAATGATTTCAAAAAGTGGACACAAACTACTGTCTGAATCTGCAATAAAATCAATGATAGAAATGTTAATTCCCGTATCTTACATTATCACACCAAATATACCAGAAGCATCAATAATTTCTAATACCGAAATTAATTCTATAGAATCAGCTAAAATAGCAGCAAAAAAAATTGTGAATCTTGGAGCTGCAAATTGTATAGTAAAAGGAGGTCATTTTTCTGGCCCACCAATAGACGTCTTTTTTGATGGAAAAAAATATGAGATCTTCAGATCTAAAAGAATAGACACAAAAAACACTCATGGCACAGGTTGTACTTTCTCAGCAGCAATTGCTGCATATGTTGCAAAAGGTGAAAATATAATCTCAGCCATATCAAAATCTAAAGAATATATTAATTCTGCAATACAAACAAATTTTATTATTGGACAAGGTCACGGCCCATTAAATCATTTTTACAACCAAATTTAATTTAATACACAATTATCATTTTAACAATTCTTTAAATATCAAATAAGGAAACCAATTGTCGATTCTAATCACCGAACAAGATGTTAAAAATTTACTAACTATGGAAATAGCGATCAATAGCTTAGAAGAAATTTTCAAACAAGAGAGCAAAAATAATGCCGTAAATTCTTCAAGAATCAGAATTAATCTCCCTGAAGGAATTTTAAATTTTATGGCTGCTTCTTCCAAAAAATTAAATTTGATTGCAACAAAATCTTATATACCAAAACCAAAAACTTCGATTAAATTTTACGTCCAATTATATAATGCAAAAGACGGAAATCTTATATCTACAATTGAAGCAAATTTGATGAGTAGAATTAGAACCGGCGCAGCAACTGGATTAGCGACAAAATATCTTTCAAAAAACGATTCATCTGTTTTAGGTCTAATTGGAACTGGTTCTCAAGCCTTACACCAGGCTATAGCTATATGTACACACCGAAAAATCCAAAAAATAAATGTTTTTAGTAGAAATATGAATAACCGAAAAAATTTTTGTGAAATTATCAAAAAAAATATTCAAAACGTAGATGTAATACCTTCAAAAACATCTAAAGAATGCGTGGAAGATGCAGACATTATTACAACAATCACAAATTCAGCGACTCCTGTCCTTTCATCTGAATGGATTAAACCAGGAACTCATATTAATGCTGCTGGAACCAATATTGGAACCAAACGAGAATTAGACGAAAAAACAATTTCTAAAGCATCAATTATTATCACCGACAATATTCCTCAAGCTAAAGTTGAATGTGGTGATTTAATACATTCAATAAAGCAAGGAAAAACTTCTTGGGGGAAAATAAATTCACTTTCAGATTTAGTTGCTGGTAAAATCAAAAGACGAAACAATGATTCTGAAATAACAATTTTTGAATCACAAGGAGTAGGTCTTGAAGACCTCGCTGTAGGTTCCGCAGTATATAATTTATATATATGACATGCATAAAAAATAATCACTAAAAAAGGAGTCCCTGAATTTGTTGGAAAAAATAAAACAAATCGAAGATAGATTTGAAGAAATCAATCAACTTCTAACAAATCCTGAAATATCTAAAGACCATGTTAAAGTCAGAGAATTAATCAAAGAACAAACTAAAATAAAATCCATAGCTACATTGTCCACTGAACTTGGGAAAGTGGAAAGTGAAATTCAAGATGCTAATGACATTATTCGTACAGAAAATGATAAAGAATTAACTGATTTAGCAAAATCTGAAATGGAAAATCTGAAACTTAAAAAAGATGATCTTGAGCTTCAACTTAGAATATCTTTGATTCCGGACGATCCAAATAATGAAAAAAATGTAATCATGGAAATTAGAGCAGGTACAGGAGGAGATGAAGCAGGATTATTCGCAAATGACTTATTCAGAATGTATAGTAGATTTTCACAAAAAAACAATTGGAAAATAAATATTATCAACATGAGTGAAACAGGTATTGGCGGCATTAAAGAAATTGTATTCCAAATTATTGGAAAAGGAGCTTACAGCAAGCTTAAACACGAAACCGGTGGCCACAGAGTCCAAAGAGTACCAGCAACTGAATCAAGTGGAAGAATCCATACATCTGCTGCTACAGTAGCGGTCTTACCTGAGGCAGAGGAAGTAGATGTCAACATTAATCCTGAAGATTTAAATATTGATATTTTTCATGCAAGTGGGCATGGCGGACAAAGTGTAAATAAGGTAGCTACTGCTATAAGAATCACACATATACCAACTGGTACAGTCGCTGTCTGCCAAGATGAGCGTTCACAACTAAAAAACAAAGAAAAAGCTATGTCAGTTTTAAGATCTCGAATTTTAGATCAAAGAATTCGAGATTCTGAAGAAGAAAGATCTGCCGAAAGAAAAGCTCAAATAGGTAGCGGAGATAGGTCTCAAAAAATCAGAACTTACAATTTTCCACAAGAAAGAATTACAGATCATAGAATTAATCTATCAACACATAATTTAGAATTGGTACTAAATGGCGATTTAGATATTTACATAGAAAAATTAATTGATCATGAACAAGCTATACTACTTGAACAATCTTCAATATGAATTTAAGAAAATTATGGATTCAAACAAAAAAAGAATTGGACTCATCAAATATCAATGACTCAATTATTGAATCTGAAGTAATCCTTCGAAACGTTTTAAATTTAGACAGAAATAATTTTTTTGCAACTTTAGATAAAAATATCCCCACAAAACAAAAATTGCAAATTCAAAATCATTTAAAACGCAGACTCTCAGGGATTCCTTTATCCTATATCACAAATAATAGGGAGTTCTTCGGAATTAATTTTTTCGTAAATAAAAATGTTTTAATCCCACGCCAAGAATCAGAATTGCTAGTAGAGCAAGTAATCTCATTTTGCAAAAAAAACACAAAAAGACAATTTAATATTATTGATGTAGGAACCGGATCTGGCGCAATAGGAATTTCTATTGCAAAACATTTAAATAATGTAAATATCATTGCTTCAGATATTTCTGACAAAGCACTTCAAATTGCCAAAAAAAATGCTAATCTGGTTAACGTTAATCAAAAAATGTCTTTTATAAATTCAAATTTGCTAGAAAAGTTAAAATCCCCAGTAGACGTGATAGTAGCTAACCTTCCTTACTTGTGTTCAAGTGAAATTGAAAAACTTTCTCCAGAAGTGCAAAATGAACCTGAAATAGCTTTGTTTGCAGAATGTAAAGGAATAAGTCTAATCAAAAAATTAGTTGAACAAGCACCCAATCATCTTAAAAAAAATGGAAAATTAATCTTGGAAATTTCTCCCACACAAGTAACTGATGTGATTTCTATATTTAAAGAAAATTTTCCAGAAAGTTATCCGGAAATCCATGATGATTATACTAAAATGCAAAGAGCTATATCTCTAGAAACTTAAAATGAAATATCTATCTTAGCTGAAAAAATTTACCTTCAGTCTTGATGGATGGAGCTAAAACAAGTTCTGCGCTATGCATTTCTTTAATATTTGATGCCCCCACCATACCCATACAAGTCTTTAGTGCTCCAACAAAATTTTGCGTCCCATTATTCATAGAAGTAGGTCCAAATAATATTTGCTTCAAAGGTGCAGTAATGCCTACTTCTACTCTCACTCCTCTAGGTAAATCTGGGTGAGGACTTGCCATCCCCCAATTATAACCTTTTCCAGGTGCTTCTTGAGATTGCACCAAAGGAGTTCCAATCATTACAGCATCTGCTCCGCTAACAACTGCTTTACATAAATCACCACCAGTTCGAATACCACCATCAGTAATTATAGGTACATATCTACCATATTCTTTGAAATATTTATCCCTTGCAGCAGCGCAATCAATTGTAGCAGTAACTTGCGGAACACCAACTCCCGTTACTTCACGAGTAGTACAAGCTGCACCAGGGCCTACACCAACTATTAATCCGCTTATACCTGTTTCCAATAATTCTAAAGCCGCGTCATATGTAACACAATTACCTACAACAACTGGAACTGCTAATTTTTTAATCAAATCATCAAAAACAAGCCCTGTGATACTTTTAGAACTATGCCTTGCAGTTGTAACCGTAGACTGTACAACAATTACATCAGCACCAGCTTCTACAGCTATCTGAGATAATTTTTTTGCATTCAAAGGTGTTACAGAAACCACACAGTTAATTCCCAATTTCTTGATTTCTTGTATCCTATCACTAAGCAAATTTTCGTTAATTGGAACAGAATAAACATCCTGTAGCACTGTAGTAGAATCATCAGGGCCAGCATTAACTATTCTATTCAAAGCATCAGTAGGATCAACATACCTAGACTGAACTCCCTCAAGGTTCATAACAGCTAATCCACCCAATTCATCAATGCATTTCATGAAACTTGGCGAACTAACTGCATCCATTGCCGAAGCAATTATTGGAACAGAAATATTAATATTTCCAATAGATAAATTCGTACTCACAAGATCTGGATTTACGGTAATTTGTCCAGGAACAATTGAAACTTCATCAAAACCGTATGCAGGTCGAATATTTCTAAATTCAGACGTCAATTTTCTTAATTCCCTAAAATTTATAGCTTAATAATTAGAAAATTATACCTGTCTACGAATCACCCAGTCAAGAATATTTGTTACAATCAAATAAGTATAATTTTATAAAATTCAATACAAGAAAATGTCACCTCAAAAAACACAAATGTCAAAACTTAAAGAACAAGTCGTTGAAAAAGCAAAGAGTATTGGCTTTGACCTAGTAAAATTCACCACCGCTGAACCATTTACAAGAGATGAAAAAGCTGCTCTCGATAGAATTGATATGGGATTCATGGATGGACTACCATGGTACACCAAAGAAAGAGTTAAAAAAGCTAACAAACCAAAATTATTAATGGAGAATTGTGAGTCAATCATCTCTTTAGGAATCAGTTATTACACTCCAATTACGCAAAAGCCCCAAAATCTTTTAACCGGAAAAATAAGTAAATATGCATTGGGTAGCGATTACCATAAAGTGATCAAAAAAAAACTTAAACTCCTAGTAAAATTTATTTCTGAAATCCATTCAGAACAAGAAATAACCACAAGAATATTTGTTGATGATGGCCCAATGAATGACCGTGCAGCTGCTGAAAAGTCGGGCCTAGGATGGTTTGGCAAAAATACAAATATCCTTACATCTTCTCATGGTTCATGGATTTTTTTAGCTCAAATTCTCACGAACATAAAATTTGACCCTGATACTGTGTCCAAAAAAACTTGTGGGGCTTGCAAAATTTGTATTGATGATTGCCCCACGAATGCCATAGTGGCACCTTATGTAATAGATAACACAAAATGCATTTCATTTTTGACAATTGAACTCAAAGGAGTAATACCTATAAAACTTAGGCCATTGATTGGAACATGGATTTTTGGATGTGACATATGCCAAGACGTATGTCCAGTAAATAGAAAAATACAACCTTCCCAAACATCTGAATTTCAACCAAGAAAAGATTTTATAGCTCCTGCTTTATTACCTCTTTTAGATTTAAACGAAATATCATTTAATGAGTTGTTTAATGACCATCCAATTAAAAGAACAAAGCTAACAGGATTAAAAAGAAATGTTTGCGTAGCCCTTGGAAATATTAAAAATCCTCAAGCTATTGAAAAACTAGCCAAAACATTAATCGAGTCTGATCCTATAGTAAAACAGCATGCAGCATGGGCAATTGGACAAATAGGAGGGCCTTTATCGCTTGCCAAACTTCAGGGTGCAATGAAAAATGAAAAAAACCCTGACGTAATTAACGAAATCAAATCTGCAATGATCCAAACAAAAATGATTAATTAAAAAATAATATTTTCGTCAGTAAGTTCTTATTGTTACCCAAAGAACAGAATGTTATGATTGACTAATTATTTAAATTACAAAGGAAGTATAGTGTCAACTCAAAAAGAAAAAGCACTTCAAATGGCAATTTCTCAAATAGAAAAAGAATTTGGTGCTGGTACAGTAATGACGCTAAATAACTCAATTGAAGACGTCAAAACTAGTTCCATTGCCACGGGATCAATCTCTTTAGATATTGCTTTAGGAATTGGGGGGATCCCACGCGGAAGAGTCACTGAACTTTTTGGTACTGAATCATCAGGTAAAACTACACTTGCATATCACATAATGGCAAGCGCTCAAAAAAATGGTGGCGTTTCAGCTTACATTGATGCAGAGCATGCCCTTGATCCAGAATATGCTGCCAAATGTGGCCTTCAAACCGATGACCTTTTAGTTTCCCAACCAGATTCTGCTGAACAAGCACTTGAAATTGCAGAATACTTAGTAAGAAGTGGTGCTGTGGATATCATCGTAATTGACAGCGTGGCTGCACTAGTACCAAAAGCTGAATTAGAAGGTGATATGGGAGATAGCCATGTAGGCCTGCAAGCTAGAATAATGTCACAAGCTTTAAGAAAATTAACCGCTGCGATAAATAAATTTAATTCAACAATAATTTTCATCAATCAGATTCGTGAAAAAGTTGGAGTTATTTGGGGGAGCCCTGAAGTAACCCCAGGTGGACGAGCATTAAAGTTTTTCAGTTCGGTTAGAATAGATTTAAGAAGGATTGAATCCATAAAAGTCGGAACAGATATTACAGGATCTAGAGTAAGAGCTAAGATAGTAAAAAATAAAGTTGCTCCACCATTCAAAGTAGCGGAATTTGATATCATGTTCAACAGTGGAATTAGCAAAGAAAGTGATATAGTAGATCTAGGCGAAAAGCAAGGGATAATCAAAAAAAATGGATCATTCTATTCTTACGATGAAATTAAACTCGGACAAGGTAGAGAAAATTCAAAGAAATTTCTAAAAGAAAATAAAGAAGTTTCTGAAAAAATTGAATCTGAAATATTACAATCATTGTCTTAATTCAAATCATAAAACAAATAAATGCATCGTAAATTCAAAAGGTAACATTACGACAGTAAAAATTTTCGTCACTTAATGAATTCAGTCTAGTCCACAATTGAATATCGGGTCTATATATTAGAAAATTCAATCTCAAAAACTGATTAACATGATAAAATCTGATACTTAAAAAATTGTGAAAAAAAAAGATCAACATATAGTGTCTTTCGAAAAAAAAATTGCCTCCGGCATTAAGAAGTGTTCCGAACACTTTGACAAAATTAATTTGAAATTGATTTTAGGAATTTCAGGGGGGCCAGATTCTCTTTCTCTACTATATTCATTACACAAAATAACTCAATTACATCCAAAATTATTTACTTTGTATGGTGCCCACATGAATCACGGACTCAGAAAATTTGAGTCTGAACAAGATGCTAAATTTGTCATATCTACATTTGAAAATTTGAAAATACCCTATTACATTAAAAATATTGATAGTAAAAAAATCTACGATCAAAAAAAAGGATCTTTAGAAGAAGTAATGAGATACAACCGTTATTCGTTTTTCGGTGAAATATCAAATCAAATCAATGCAGATATGGTTGTAACAGCCCACACTGCTGATGATCAAACTGAAACAATATTAATGAATTTACTAAGAGGAACTGGCCTTAATGGTTTAACAGGAATTCAACAAATTTCACAAAAAAAATTTGAAAATCATTCTTTTATTTTAGCAAGACCAATGCTAGAAATAACATCTGAAGAAACAAATGAATATTGTAAAATACTTGGTCTTAATCCAAGAATTGACAAAACAAATCATTCAAATCGTTTTACTAGAAATAAAATTAGGCACGAAATAATTCCCTCTTTAGAAAAAATCAACCCTGGAGCGAAAAAAAATATCAGAAATTTATCCAAAATCATTGGTGATGAATACAAATTTATAAAACAAATTACTGACACAAATTTTTCGTCTATTTCAAGAATCACTAAAAATCAAATAATAATTGATAGAAACGATTTTAAAAAACTAGATCTAAACATTAAAAGAAATATCATTATAAAAACTATTGAAACTCTAGAATTTGAATTTAAGAATTTGCAAAAAATCAATATTGAGAACATTATTAACGCCAAAACTGGTACTGAACTTAAACCTACTGAAAATATTATGGTTTTTATAGACAAAAATGAATTAATCTTCAAAAAAAAATCTCGAATTAAAAAAGAAAACCAACTATTGGGACAAAAAATCACCGAAACTGGAATCACAAAAATTCAAGATTGGACCATAGAAATCACAAAACAAAAATTGACTACAAATCATCTAGTAAAATACCAAAAAGAAAAATCTAAAAACGGTACGTTTGCAGAAACATTTGACTTAGATAAAATAAAATTCCCAATCTATGTTAGATCTAGACTATCTGGCGATAAGCTTCAACCCTTGGGAATGAAATCAACTAAAAAACTACAAGATATATTTGTTGATAAAGGTGTACCGAAAAGATCCCGAGATTTAATACCTATTGTACTATCCGAAGAAAAATTACTCTGGATAGTTGGTCATCAAATTGCCGACTGGTCTAAAATCACAACAAATACAAAAAATTTATTAGAAATTAAATTTACAAAAACCCATTAAATTAACCTAGTTAGCCTAGTATTTGGAGTCAATCCTGGAATTCGCCCCCTCTTAGCGACTGGAACACCCTCAATTTCTTTAATGCCAGCACGAAAAGGCTTGGGTGTAGCTGATGCTATAAAAGTACCTACACCAAAGCTATCAACAGGTGCCTGAGCTTCAACAAATTCCCTTATTCTTTCAGGATTTAAACCACCCGTAACCATAATGTCGACATGACTAAATCCTTCTAGATTCAAACGACTCCTAATTTCTTTCACCAAATCAGTTGTTACACCACCTCGTTCTTGAGGGGTATCTACCCGAATACCCCGTAATCTTTCTCCCATTTCGGTAGCAATAAAAACCGCTTCTACAGATTCATCTGTGAAAGTATCTACCAATGCGACACGAGGAACTTCTCTGGGCATATGTTTATCAAATGCTTCAATTGCTTTTAAAGTACTAGACATGATTAATGATAACGAGTGAGTCATATTCCCCGAAGGAGCAACACCTGAAATTCTTGATCCTGCAGTTGTAGAACAAGATACACAACCTCCCTTAATTGCTGAGTAACCAAAATTCATCACAACATTAGGATGTATATTTCTTGCTCCAAAAGCAATCACAGGAATATCTTTTGCTTCTGCAACACATTCATTTGCAGCTGTAGCCCATCCAGTTGAAGATGCTAAAATCCCACAAATAGCAGTTTCATACATTCCTATAGCCCCATAAGGAGCCTTAACTCTTAACGCAACCTCTCCTTTATTAACTATAGATGATTCTTCTAATGACCAAACTTCGCTACCTACGTTTGGCAAAACTTGATTAAGAAGGTCCTTTACTTCTGAAATGCCACAAAAAATACCATTATCAAGAGAATTAAATTCTATAGAAACAACAGGGTTTACACCTTCATTTCTAAGAATAGTCAATGTTCTCTGTAAATAAACATCAGCTGTATCTCCAACTAATACAGACCTTTTAATATCAAATTCAGGAGTAACCATCAAACAACCTTAATATGTTTATAATTTCAAAAAATCAATATAATTTTAACTGGCAATCAATGTTAACCTTTGGCAAATATAATAGCAAGTAAAAGATAAAATACTTGTTCAACTATAATCAATCAACAAAATAAAATATTAACCTTAATTACTTATCTGTACACTAACCAAAATGATTTAAATTGTATAAACTTCATATAAGTGATTTTATTAAATGATCAAAAAATGATCAAACATTTAAAAACCTCAAAAATGGAGAGCTAAATTGAATTCAAAAAAAATTAGATTTTACTCATTCGTGATATTAGTAGTAATTTCAATAATATTATTTTTCTGGGGCCTTTTTGGGGAAGACAAAAATCAATTTCTTGCGATAGGAATGTTTTTAGGGTTTTTTCTTTTTATATTTAAGAAAATATTTGTTTGGTGGAGATAATAATTATTCAAATCATCTTATTATGAAATAGAAAAATATATTGATTATCTATATAATGAAATTTAAATCTAACTCAATATTTTATGATTGGCACAAAATTGAACCAAAATAATATCACTATCAATAATTTAACAGAGATCTCTAAAAAGATTCGAAAAAATATAATCAAAATGACCCATACCGCAGGAAGCGGTCATCCTGGTGGAGCCCTATCTTCAGTTGAAATTTTAACAACACTTTACTTCAAAATAATGAACCATAAACCAATAGACCCAAAATGGACAGAAAGAGATAAATTTATACTTAGCAAAGCTCATGCTTGCCCGGTTTTATACGCAACTCTAGCAGAGGCAGGTTATTTCCCTGAAAGTGAACTGAAAACATTTAGACAAATCAACAGTAGAATACAAGGGCATTCACATATCAAAACTCCTGGAGTAGAAATGTCTGGTGGCTCTTTAGGTCAGGGGTTATCATTTGGAGTTGGAACAGCAATTGCATCTAAATTAGACAACTTAAAATCTAATACATATGTCCTTTTAGGCGATGGCGAATGTGATGAAGGACAAATTTGGGAAGCTGCAATGTCTGCTTCTCATCATAAGCTGAATAACTTAATAGCAATTGTTGATAGAAATAAAATTCAAAATGATAGATTCACTGACGAAGTCATGTCATTAGAGCCCTTTGAGGATAAATGGAAATCTTTTGGATGGAACACTTCAAAAATCAATGGACATTCTTTTGCTGAACTAATTGACAGTTTCAATTTGGCAAAAAATCAATCTGAAAACCCAACTGTATTAATTGCTGACACCGTAAAAGGAAAGGGTGTAAGTTTCATGGAAAATAATCCCGCTTTCCATGGCAAATCACCTGATGATAAAGAATTATTACTTGCATTGAAAGAAATAGATGATGCTTAAAGTTTTGAAGATAATAATTAGACTGGAAAATAAATGAATTTAAATAACCTTGAAATGTCAGAAACCAGAGTTGTTGCTGGAGAAACATTAGTTGAACTGGGAAAAACAAATGAGAAAATTGTTGTGCTTGGAGGAGATTTAAGTAAATCCACTCATGCAAATAAATTTGCAGCAGCATACCCAGATAGATTTTTTGATTTCGGACCAGCTGAACAAAATATGGTTAGTGTGGCTGCAGGTTTAGCATCTTCAGGTAAAATACCAATTGTCAGCACATTTGCAGTTTTTGGTTCTAGTAGGCCTTATGATCAAATCAGAGTTGGTGTTTCACAATCTAATTTAGATGTAAAAATAATTGTCACTCACGCAGGTTTAATTACTGGACAAGATGGAGTTTCAGCTCAGAGTATTGAAGATATAGCAATAATGAATGCACTCCCAAATTTCAATATTATTGTCCCAACAGATAGTGTTGAAACAAAATCCGCAATTAAATACGCTATTAATACAAAGGGACCTTTTTATATACGATTATCACGTCCTGCCACTCCTATAATACATAAAAATGAAAACTTTCAATTTGGCAAATCAGAATTAATAAAAAATGGTACAGATGTTACGATTATAGCTTGTGGAATAATGGTAATTGCAGCATTGCATGCAGCTAATAATCTTGAAAAAAAAGGGATCTCTTGCAGAATATTAAATATGCCCACGATAAAACCTATCGATACGAATTCAATTTTAAATGCTGCAAAAGAAACAAATGCTATTGTAACTGCTGAAGAACATTTTATTAATGGAGGATTATCCTCTATTGTTGCTCACACACTTTCACAACACATTCCCACTCCCTTGGAATGTGTAGCTATCAATCAATACGCTGAATCAGGAAGCGCAGAAGAACTATTAAAAAAATATCACTTAACTGATTCTGATATAGAAAAGGCAGTCGAAAAAGTGATTTCTAGAAAAATAAAATAATATATTGAATTAGGTTAGGTGGATTTTGATTTGGAATTAAAAAAATTTTTAGATTATTCAAAATTCGATTCAGGACTTGCTTCGGTTTTAACTGCAATTTCTCAGGGCTCAATTTTAATTCAAAAAAAAATTTCCAGATTAAGTTTAGAAAATCTTGAAGGTTCAACTGGTACAAAAAACATTCAAAATGAAGATGTTAAAAAATTAGACATTTTAGCTAACAATATATTTCTAGAAAAATTCAAGGAATCAGAAAATGTAGCTATGGTAGGTTGCGAAGAATTAGAAAATCCAGAAACTTTTAATCACTCGATATCTAATTTTTTAATTAACATGGACCCTCTAGATGGCTCTAGCAATATAGATGTTGGCGTAAATATAGGTTCTATTTTCGGGATTTGGCATGCTAAAGAAAATGAGAAATTATCCGAAAATTCCCTGTTAAAAGCAGGCAGGGAGCAAATAGCTTCTGCATATGTAGTTTATGGCTCTAGCACGGTAATGGTAATTGCCTCACAAAAAGGAGTACAATGCTTCATCCTAGATACCCAAAATAATGCTTTTATTTTGTCTAAATCAAATATAACTATTCCTGGAAAATGTAAATACTACAGTGTGAATTATGGAAACTTTCAATATTTCAATACTAATATACAAAATTCTATAGCCAAGTTACAAAAAACATATTCTTTACGATATATAGGATCATTAGTTGCCGACTTTCATAGAAACTTACTTGAAGGTGGTGTATTTTTATATCCAAAAGACTCCAAGAACCCTAATGGAAAATTAAGATTAATGTACGAGGCAAATCCTTTATCTTTTATAGCTGAAAGAGCTGGTGGAATAGGCACAAATGGATCTAACAATATATTGGATATTAAACCAAAGACCTTACATGAAAGAATCCCATTGTTTATAGGAAATTCAAATGTGATTGAAAATATCTTAATCTAATGAGAAGATAACATCAAAATATCAAGAAAGGAAAAGCTCAGAATGGATCTAACAAACCTCTCACAAACTGCAGCAGCATTAGTAGCGCCAAAAAAAGGAATATTAGCTGCTGACGAAAGCTCCAATACAATAAAAAAGAGATTTGATTCAATCAATGTAGAGTCAACTGAAGTTAATCGCAAATCATATAGAGAAATGTTGTTTAAAACTCCAGGAATATCCGATTTCATTAGCGGGGTAATACTTTTTGATGAAACTATAAGACAAAAAAATGAAACTGGAGAATCTTTAGTTTCTATTTTAAAAAACCAAGGTATCCAAGCTGGAATCAAAGTAGATACTGGAGCCAAACCTTTATCAGGCACTAAAAATGAAACTATAACTGAAGGCTTGGACGGATTAAGAGAACGTTTACTAGAATATCATGAATTAGGTGCATCATTTACAAAATGGAGAGCCG
This sequence comes from SAR202 cluster bacterium, assembly GCA_009392295.1. GTDB lineage: Bacteria > Chloroflexota > Dehalococcoidia > Lucifugimonadales. Next base: position 94,932 of record VFGW01000008.1, on the reverse strand, counting down.
TAATAAACATAAGTAATGAAGAGCCCTCTGATTATGCAATTAAAACTAATGCACATGCATTAGCACGTTTTGCTTCTTTAAGCCAAGAAGCAAACTTAGTTCCTATAGTAGAACCAGAAGTATTAATGGATGGCTCTCATTCCATAGAAAAATGCTATGAAGTTTCACATACTGTATTAAATGAAGTATATTATGAATTACATAAACAAAAAATTAATCTTAACGGGACATTATTAAAGCCCAACATGATTATTCCTGGCAAAGATTCAAATGAGCCCCATAATCCAGAAAAAGTTGCTGAATACACTGTCAAATGCCTAATGGATTGCGTACCTGCATCTGTACCTGGAATTGTATTTCTGTCAGGCGGCCAAACTGATAATGATGCCACAATCAATCTTCACCATATAAACGTCATCGCAAAAAAAATTCATACACCATGGGAACTTAGTTTTTCATATGGTAGAGGTTTACAAAGTGCACCCTTAGAAGCATGGAGTGGAAATGAAAAAAACATTACACTTGCACAAAATGCTTTCCATTCAAGAGCTAAAGATACAAGTGCTGCTAGAAACGGTTCTTATAAATAACAAATGCTAAAAAAGCTTTTATTAGGCACAACAAATATTCACAAAATCAAAGAATTTTCATCTATATTTGCAGATGCGCCTTTTCTAATTACTCATCCTAAAAATGAAAATATCAATCTGAAAGTTAATGAAAATGGTCTCTCATTTTCTGAAAATGCATTAATCAAAGCGAAAGAATTTTGCAAGTCTTCACAATTAATTTCAATTGCTGATGATTCAGGATTAGAAATTGATGCATTAAGAGGTCGTCCTGGAATTTATTCAGCCAGGTACGGAGGAAAAAAACTTACTGATGACGACAGAGTGGAATTAGTCCTTAAACAGTTGTCTGGAATTCCAAAAACAAAACGACAAGCAAGATTTAGATGCGCTATAGCAATCGCTTGGCCAAATGGGAAAACACTTATTGAAGAAGGTACATTAGAGGGAATGATTGAATTTAAACAAAAAGGCTACAATGGTTTTGGGTATGATCCAATATTTTACTTGCAAAAATATAAGAAAACTGTTGCTGAATTAAATCCAAAAGAAAAAAATAATATCAGTCATCGAGCAATAGCAGCAAAAAAGATTTTGCTACATCTTAAGACCTGATAGAATTCAATTTCATATCACAAAGAAAAGATGCTATCAAAATGGAAAAAAAATCTACAATTACTGATAAGTTATCTAGACCAATCAAAGATCTACGGATATCTGTAACAGATAGGTGTAATTTTCGATGTACGTATTGTATGCCAGAACAAATTTATGGGCATAAATACCAATTTATTAATAAATCTTCTTTACTCAATTTTGAAGAAATAATAACCATCACTGAAATATTAGTGGAGATGGGGGTACAAAAAGTTCGATTAACAGGCGGAGAACCGTTACTAAGAGATAAAATTGAAGATTTAGTTTTTGATCTATCAAAAATATCTGGAATAAAAGAATTAACTCTCACAACTAATGGTTATTTATTGCCTCAAAAAGCACAAAAATTAAGAGACTCTGGTCTAGATCGCATAACCGTTAGTTTAGACAGTTTAAACAACGAAATTTTTAAGAAAGTTAATGGGAGAAATATTGATGTATCTAAGGTACTTAAAGGAATTGAAGCAGCTGAAAAAGCAGGATTTATGCCCATCAAAATCAATTGCGTAGTTGAAAAAGGTATCAATGAAAATTCTATTATTGATATGGCTGAATATTTTAAAGCTAAAGGTCATATTTTGAGATTTATTGAATTTATGGATGTGGGTACATTAAATAAGTGGAATTTAAACAAAGTTGTGTCAGCTAAGGAAATTGTTCAAATTATCAATTCTAAAATGCCTATACGACCAATCGCACCCACATATTTTGGAGAAGTTGCATCAAGGTATCAATACAAAGATGGATCAGGAGAAATTGGAATAATAGCATCTGTAACACAACCCTTTTGCGGTAACTGTACACGGCTGAGATTATCACCTGAAGGAAGTCTTTACACTTGTTTATTTAGTAATACTGGTACTGATATGAAAAAAATATTAAGATCAAGTAATGGTCAAGATTTAAGATCATTAATTAAAAAAACTTGGCAGACAAGAACAGACAAATACTCCATTGATCGATCTAGTAACATAAATAAATCAACTAAAAAAGTAGAAATGTATCATATAGGAGGGTAAAAACTATTCAGGTTTACAAATTTCACATTCACAAAGTTGTCTTAAAACTTCAAATGGGAAAATTCCTGTAAAGTGACCATCACTCCACAGAAACTGAACAGCGTACTTTCCAACTAACAAATAATCTTCTGCAACAATATTTGAATCCACAGTAAAAGGGTTAAGCAATGGCTTCCCCGTCCATTCCTCAATACATTCAGCACAGGCACAATTCAATCTAAGCGACCTTGCCAAATATTTTCCTAAATGACCATCATCAAAGTTAACAAACACCTTATCATTATCAATATTAATTATTACCGAATCACTCATATAACTTTTCCAATATTATGAAATATTTACCCTCTATTATTTTTAATAAATGCAACTATTTGATCAGTCTCACTTCCTGGACCAAGTATTAATTCAACTCCCATGTCTTCTAATATTATCCGATCTTTATCCGGAATTATTCCACCAGCAATCACAACAATATTTTGTGCGTTCCTTTTGGACAATTCTTGAAAAATCTTAGGAAATAAATCCAAATGCGCGCCTGAAAGTATACTAACACCTATAATGTCAACTTTTTTATCAATTGCAGTTTCAACTATAGATTTTGGAGTATTCCGTATTCCCGTATAAAAAACGTCAATACCCGCATCTTGTAAAGCTCGAAATATCACCTTTACACCTCTATCGTGCCCATCTAATCCAACTTTACTTAATAATATTTTTGGAGATTTCAATATCTAATTTCTCCTGATACTATCAGAATCTACCAATTCCATCAGCACTCCTCCCATAGACTTTGGATGAATAAAAGCTATATCTCCAACTAGTCCTTCACGTGGTTGTTTATCGATTAAATTTATACCTTTTAAATCAAGTTTTGTTAAAACGTTACCTAAATTAGAAACCTCCAAACACAAATGATGTAACCCAAAACCTTTTTTATCTATAAATTTAGCTATTGAACTATTTGAATCTATCGGTTGAATAAACTCAAGCTTACAATCTCCAATTTCAATAACGGCAGCATATACCTCTTGATCTTCAATGACATGAGTTTCTACTAAATCAGAACCAAAAATTTCAGAATAAAATTTTATTGTATGATTAATATCTTCTACAGTAATAGCAATATGATTTACATTTTTTGCAAAACATATAGCCTTAGTTTGATCAACATTATGTTTTTCCTGGGACATTTTACCTCTTAATTATGCATTTATCAGCACAAAATTTATTAAATTATAACCACTAATTACACATATTCTCCAAAATTATTTCTTAATATATCTGAAATTTCACCTAAGGTAGCATAACTTTTCACACATTCAATCAAAAAAGGCATAACATTGTGATTGTTTTTTACAGCAAAATTCAGATCCTCTAAAGTTTTTTTAACTAAATTACTATCTCTATCTAATTTGATTTTTTTCAATCTATCTATTTGTCTAATATTATCTTCAATGTTAATTTGATCTTTTTGTATTTCTTGATCGCCTAAAGAATTATACTTATTTACACCTACAATTATTTTTCTTCCTGACTCAATATCTAATTGGTGCAAATACGCACTACTTTCAATTTCTTTAGACTGAAAATTATTTCTGATTCCGTTCACAGCTCCTCCAAAATTTTCTACCCTATCAATATATTCCAATGCTTCTTTTTCTAATTGGTTGGTTTTTGATTCGATAAAATAAGACCCCCCTAAAGGATCTACAGTATCAATGACACCTGATTCATGAGCAATTATTTGTTGAGTTCTCAAAGAAATTTCAGCAGATTGTTCAGTAGGTAGCGCTAACGCTTCATCTCTTGAATTTACATGCAAAGATTGAGTTCCTCCCAAAACAGCAGCTAACGCCTGAATTGTAGTACGTACAATATTATTATCGGGCTGTTGTGCAGTCAAAGTCACCCCAGCTGTTTGGCAATGAAACCTCATCATCCAAGATTTTGGGCTCTTAGCTTCAAATTGATTCTTCATAATTTTAGCCCAAATTCTTCTGGCTGCTCGGAACTTACATATTTCTTCAAAAAAATCATTTTGACAAGCAAAGAAAAAAGACAGTCTAGGAGCAAAATCATCAATATCTAAACCAGCTTCAACAGCTGCCCGAACATAAGAAATAGCATTGGAAAACGTAAATCCTAACTCCTGAGAAGCTGTTGCTCCTGCTTCACGCATATGATAGCCACCTATACTAATACTATTCCAAAGGGGCATATTTTTACTACAATATTCAAAAATATCTGTTGTGATTTTCATTGCCGATTTTGGCGGGAAAATATACGTACCTCTAGAAATATATTCTTTTAAAACATCATTCTGTAAAGTGCCTCTTAAATTATTTTCTTTAATCCCTTGTTTATCAGCTACAGCAATATACATCGCAAGTAAAATACATGCAGTAGAATTTATTGTCATTGAAATACTAATTTGATCCAGTGGAATTTGTTCTAATAATATTTCCATATCAAGCAAACTACTAATTGGTACTCCTGCGCGACCAACTTCTCCAAATGCTAAATCGTGATCAGAATCATAGCCAGTCTGGGTAGGTAAATCAAATGCAACACTCAAGCCTGTTTGGCCTTGTTTCAGTAAATGTAAATATCTTTGGTTTGATTTTTCAGGCGAGGCAAATCCAGAGTATTGCCTCATTGTCCAAAGCCGACCTTTATACATATTTTCACGAACACCTCTAGTGAAAGGATATTCACCTGGATAACCTAAATCTTCTTTTGGGTTAAAATTCTTAATGTCTGATTGCGTATACAACAATCCTTCTGATAATTTCGACTCATCACTCTGATAATTATCAAAACTTTGATATTCTCTATCAGTTTCTTTTGATTTCATAAATTTTTCCCCAGTTTTGAAAATTAAGTATTAACTTTTCCAAATTTTCAATGAAACTTTCAATTCATTTGCAACATCTTCAAAATACCTATTTAAAACTTTTGATTTCGAAGAATTAATTTTTGAAATTAATTTTAATATAGGATTAAGCAATTTACCCTGTTCAGATATTTTGAGCGTAGAAATTTCACCAACTTCTGCAAAATCATAAATCCAAATAATTTCCCCATCTTCATTTTCATTTATCAATCTTCTTACTAATCTACGCATAGGAGAATATTCAAGTGTTTCAATTTTCATAACCTGGCCATTTGCATTAGTTTCTTGCCATATATTTCTACCCGAAATATCAGAAACTTTTTCAACTTGAATAATACCTGTTCGCCAATTAGTTTGATTAGGAAAATCAGTTACTAAAGTCCAAAGTTTTTTTAAATCACAATTATAATAAGCGATAGACGAGATTTCGTATTGGTCCGAAGCTGATTTAACAAAAAGTACTAATACAACAACGGTGACAGGAATCAAAATAATTAAAAAGCTAATAAGTGACATTTGAATTAATCTCCATTGATTATCAAGCCATCATAATAAAATTCAGATACACACATATAAATAAATAATACTACAAAATTGAATTCAGTGTTCCCAAATTGCAAATAAACCAAAAATATATTGCTTCTTAAAGTAAAAACTCAAAAATAAAATAACAAATACTATTTTTTATAGTAAACTCTGTAAATAGCTTCAAATTATTTTTAAAGGACTTAAATTGACTGAGAGGGTTGTATCTGGAATTCAACAAGAAAACGATAGTCAAATTGACTACACTTTAAGGCCAAAATCATTAAAAGATTATATTGGACAAACTAAAATAGTAGATAATTTAAAAATATCTATTGTAGCGTCTAAACAACGTAATGAGCCTTTAGATCATACCTTGCTATACGGTCCCCCAGGCCTCGGCAAAACAACACTATCAACTATATTAGCAAATGAAATGGAATCTCCAATAAAAATTACTTCTGGTCCTGCTATTGAAAGAGCTGGAGATATGGTTTCTATACTAACTAGATTGCAAAAAGGAGAAATTTTATTTATTGACGAAATCCATAGACTCAATAGAACTGTAGAAGAAATTCTTTATAGCGCTATGGAAGACTTTGTTGTTTCTTGGATGATTGACAAGGGCCTAAAGGCAAGAAGTATGAATCTTCCAATTCAACCATTCACACTTGTTGGCGCTACCACACGGTTTGGAATGGTTAGCTCGCCTTTGAGAGACAGATTTGGCTCCGTATATAGACTAAACTTCTACGACAATAAATCAATGGAAATGATTGTAAAAAGATCTATTGCGATTACAAATATCGAGGCTGACACAAAGGGGATTGTCGAAATTGCTAAAAGATCAAGAGGCACTCCTAGAATAGCAAATCGTATACTTCGAAGAGTCAGAGATTACGCTCAAGTTAAAGCAAACAATAAAATAACTGGAATTGTTGCAAATGAAGCATTAACAAAGCTAGAAGTAGATGAAATAGGCCTAGATAATAATGATCGTCTATTACTGAAGTCCATTATTAGTAATTTCAAAGGTGGCCCAGTTGGAATAGATACTTTAGCCACTTCAATTAGTGAAGAATCAGAAACAATAGAAGATGTTTACGAACCATACCTAATCCAAATAGGATTTTTAGAAAGAACTAAAAAAGGTAGAATTGTAACTGAAAAAACATATAAACATCTAAATATTAAATCTCCGAAAAAAAATTCATCAGATCAAGTATCCCTATTTTGAATCAATCGTATCCTAAAAAACATAAAGGAATTTTCATTTCGGTGATCGTTCCTGTCTTCAATGAAGAAAAAATTGTTGCCCAAACTATGTCAGAAATTGTTTCTTATTTAAACAAACAAACTTACACATGGGAACTACTAATAGTGGACGATGGCAGTACTGATAAGACATTAATGATCGCAAAAAAAAATCAAAAAACCACAAATAATAAAAACATTAAAATTATAGAACTTACTCATGAAGGTAAAGGTTGGGCTATAAAAAATGGCATGTTGGCATCAACAGGTCTCCTGAAATTTATGTGCGATGCGGATCTGTCTATGCCAATTCACAATCTACAAAATTTTATAAATAATTTTAATTCTAAATCAGAAATCATCATAGGATCTAGAACCCAACAAAATTCTCAAAGACATGGAGAATCAATTTTTAGACAAATAAGATCAAAAGTTTTCAACATAATTGTTCGAAGTATACTACCAATACCCTATAAAGACACTCAATGTGGATTCAAATGCTTCACAAAAGATGCAGCAGAAAAATTATTCCATTTGCAACAGTTGAAAGGTTTTTCTTTTGACGTTGAAATATTATTCTTGGCTAACAAATTAGGTATTAAAATTAATGAATTACCAATCACATGGGAACACAAAGAACAAAGTCAAGTTAGTTCAATAAAAGATTCATTGAAAATGCTAATAGATGTATTTAAAATTAGAATTTCACATAAAAACTATTCTGACCAAAAATAAATTATTCTTTTGATTCAAATTTCTTAGATCTATAAAACAGACCCCATTTATTGAATAAATTTTCTATTTGTGGGTCAGAAATTTTTAATAAATCACTAAAAAATCCCTCAATAGCATGTGCGTGAAATGACGTGTCATCACAAACCCAAGAAGCTTCACTTGGAATAATATATAAAATTCCCCCACGATGATCGCATTTCAATTTAAACTTTTTAGATTGATCGCCATGTTCTATTGAAAAAGAAGATTCATTCATTTTTATTCCATTCTTTTAACTGATTTTTGATTATTTTAATGTAGACTAAATTTAACATATCATTAAAAGTAATAAAACCAATTTTGAAATACACATATAAATCAGTAAATTTGATAACATAGTAGTAAATTAAGGATGCTAAAATTTTGACAAATAGAATCGACCAAATAATTCAAAAATCGAAACAATCTTCTGAAATGGTTATTTCTTCTTTTATAACGGTTGGGTTTCCAAACAAAAATCAATCTATAGAAATAGCTTCAACTCTCCTTAATAATCAAGTAGACTTAATTGAGCTTGGGATGCCTTTCAGTGACCCAATTGCAGAAGGCCCAACAATTCAAAAAACTAGTCAAATAGCACTATCTCAAGGTATCGGTATTGATTCATGTTTAGAAGCAGCAACAATAGTAAGAAAATCCAATTCACAAGCAGGAATTATTTTAATGGGATATTTCAATCCGATTTTGAAATACGGTCTTCAAAAGTTTGTTCAAAAAGCAGCTTGTTCAAAAGTCGATGGCATTATAATACCTGATTTACCCATAGAAGAATCTAGTGAATTAAGAATGATTTGCAAGCAATATGATATTCATTTAATTCCATTGATAGCCCCAACTAGTACACCTGAAAGAATTGATAGAATCTGTGAAAAAGCTGATGGATTTATTTATTGCGTTAGCGTGAAAGGGGTTACTGGTGCCAGAAAAAAATTAGATTATGATAATTTAAAATTATTTGTAAATAAAATCAGAGAAAAAACTAACCTGCCAATACTGATTGGTTTTGGAATTTCAACCCCTGAACAAGTCGAACAAATTAGTAAATTTGCTGATGGAGTTATCGTTGGTAGTAGTTTATTAAATTCCATTATGGAAAGTCCTAACGACCAAGCAGTTAAAAAAGCTGTACAATTTATGAAATCCTTAAAACCCTCAAAAAACATCTAAATTTGAACCTGTTATAATGAACATGCCCTTATATAAAAAAACAAAATAAATAAAATTACCGATGAATAGTTTATGAACCAATTAAGAGGAATACGAGGAGCTACAACTTCAAACGGAAATTCCAAATCCGAAATTGAAGAAGCTACATTGGAACTACTTCAATCCTGTATTAATGCAAATAATATCAAAAAAGAAGATATTGCTGCCGCAATCTTTACTATTTCGCAGGATATTACTGAATATAATCCAGCAACAGTAGCAAGAAAGAAACTAAACTGGGATTTTGTTCCATTGTTAGATGTTTACCAGGCACCAATTTCTTCAGATCTAAAATTTTGCATACGAGTTTTATTACTAATCAACTCCGACAAATCTCAAGAAGAATTGTCAAAAAAATTTCAATACCTTAAAGATGCAAAACATCTACGGGAAAATTAATAATTTTTAAATTCCCTATAATAATTTCTTCCTAACAGTTGACCCTAATATTCGTTGACTAAATTTATAGCGATTGATATATTCAAACTACCAAACAAAAAAAGAAGTCATGTTAATTACATATGGAACAATTAAGTAACATCAATATCAACAACATTCAAACTTTACCTTCGCCAAGTGAATATAATCAACGCGTATCAATAAATGATGAAACAATATCGCTTGTTCGTAAAGGACGTGAAACGTTAAACAATATTTTGAATGGGTCCGACAATCGCTTCCTTGTAATTGTTGGCCCATGCTCAATACATGATATTAAAGCTGGTATGGAATATGCGAAAAAATTGAAAATATTATCTGATGAGTTATCTTCAAAAATGGTTGTGGTTATGAGAGTTTATTTCGAAAAACCTAGAACCACAGTAGGCTGGAAAGGAATGATATACGATCCCGATTTAAATGGAAGTTTTGACATTGAATCTGGTCTCTTAAAAGCTAGAGCATTCCTTAAAGATGTATCGGATTTAGGCCTTCTATGTGCTACGGAATTTGTAGACCCTATCACTCCCCAATATATCGCTGACTTTATTTCATGGGCGGCAATTGGAGCTAGAACTGCAGAAAGCCAAACACATCGACAAATGGCAAGTGGGTTAAGCATGCCCGTAGGATTTAAAAACGGAACTGGCGGAAGTGTTCAACTTGCAGTTGATGCAATTGTATCCTCAAACTCAAAACATGGATTTTTGGGCGTAGATTCTGACGGAAAAGCCTCAATGATACTGACAAAGGGCAATCCAAACTCACATCTAGTTTTAAGAGGTGGAGCATCAGGACCAAATTATGATACCGATTCTGTCAAAAAATCTATAGAACTATTAGAAAAAGCAAACGTAAATAATAACTTGATTATCGATTGTTCTCATGCAAACTCAGGCAAAGACTATAGAAATGAACCAAAAGTATTTGAATCAGTTTTCCAACAAAGACTTAAAGGAAATTCGAATATTATTGGTGTAATGCTTGAAGGCCATCTAAATTCTGGAAGCCAAAATCTAGATGAAGAAAATCCTCACAAACTAGATTATGGGGTTTCAATAACAGATTCATGCCTAGGCTGGGATTCAACAGAACAATTACTTAAAAACGCTTTTTCAAAAATATAACCTCTAGATTATATTCAACACTACAAAGGAGTAAAAATTGCCAAAAAAAAATAAAACTCCTATATCTATTAATATTGAAAGTAATCAGCTCTCTTGGTTACAGGATATAACCAAACAATATGAACTTAATGATATATCTAAAGCAACTCGTATATTGTTAGATTATGCTATATTAGAAGCTAATACAGAAGAAATATTTTCTTCAAAAAATATACGATGCAACAACTGCGGATAGACGTCTATCCTAATCAAATTTCCTCCGTCAATTGAATTAGTTTTAGATATTTTTACTATCAAAAAATTAAAAATAGAAATTTAAAATTATGGAAATAATTCGAGTAAAAAACTTACATAAAAATTATAAAAAAACAGAAGCAGTAAAGGGCATATCTTTTTCTGTAAAAAAGGGGGAGATTTTTGGATTTTTAGGTCCAAATGGAGCAGGCAAAACAACTACAATCAATGTCCTCTGCACCCTACTTAAACAATCATCAGGAGAGGCATATTTAGATAATCTTGAAATCTCGAAAAATCAAAGTGAAATCAGGAAACGAATAGGATTAGTTTTTCAAGACACAACGCTTGATGACTATTTAACAGCTGAAGAAAATATTAAATTTCATGGATACGCATACAACATGCCTAAAAATCTAATAATTCAACGCACAGAAAATTTACTTAAAATGATGGATCTTTGGGATCGTCGCAAGGAAAATGTCAGAAGTTACTCTGGTGGTATGAAACGAAGACTTGAAATAGCAAGAGGGCTACTCCATTTACCAAAAGTTTTATTCTTAGACGAACCCACATTAGGCCTAGATCCACAAACACGTCGAAAAATTTGGGAACATATTAATGAAATTCGATTGAAAGATAAAATAACAATATTCATGACGACTCATTACATGGATGAAGCTGAAAACTGCAACAGAATTGCAATAATTGACCACGGGAAAATAATCGCACTAAATACTCCAGAAGGCCTAAAGGTTGATCTTGGTGGAGATACAATACAAATAACAGCTGAAAACATTCCTGAAGCTAAAAAAGAAATTCAATCACTAAAATTAAGCCCTACCATCAGAGACAACAATATCTCATTTCAAGTTCAAAATGGAGGTGAATTTCTTCCAAATTTTGTCCAAAATTTTAAACAAAAAATTCATTCTGTAGAACTTAGAAGGCCTACCCTTGATGATGTTTTTATTTCATTAACAGGTAAAGCAATCCGTGAACAAAATCAAAATTCAACTGAGCAAATGAGATCCTGGCGAAACAGGCGAGGAATGGGAGGAAACAGATAATGATAAAAGAATTCTTCCGCAGTATATATGTTGTAGCTTACAGAGAAATATTAAGATTTATTAGAGAACGTTCAAGGCTGATTTCTGCATTCTTGATGCCAATAATGTTTCTAGTAGTTTTTGGTGCAGGGTTTAATCGTCTAATAGGAGAAATTTCCCCAGGAGTTGATTTTATTCAATTTATGTTCCCAGGCATTTTAGCCATGACAGTAGTTCTAGGATCCCTTTTTTCAGCATTATCAATAGTTTGGGACAGGGAATTTGGATTCTTGAAAGAATTACTAATAGCACCATTAAGTAGAACTGGAATTATATTAGGAAAAGCAGTAGGCGGAGCTTTAACTGCTTCAATTCGAGGATTAATATTATTGATATTTGCTCCTCTTATTGGAATAAATATCACCCCTATTCTTGTGCTTAAATTAATACCCATGATTCTTCTGATTTCTATCACTCTATCCGGAGTTGGATTTGTTATTGCTTCAAGAATGAGATCTCAACAAGGATTCCAAGGAGTCATGAATTTTGTATTCTTTCCAATTATTTTTCTGTCCGGAGTATTCTTTCCTTTAAATTCAACTCCACAAATAATACAAACTCTATCTAAATTCAATCCAATGACATATGGAGTAAATGCCCTTCGTCAAATATTTTTCAATAACATAAATGTCATAAACCCTAACGACAAAAATGTTCAACCTATTGGTATAGAAATTTTTGGACACATAACCACAATTTGGGAAAATATTGCAATACTAGCAACCATAGGAATAATATTAATGATTACGGCAACATGGATGTTTTCAAAGGAAGAATAGAAAAACTAATCTACTATTTTAACCGATTTACTCCAAGTCCATCCTTCTTTACCTGTCTCTACAGACCTAACTTTGGTAATACTAATGTTATATCGATTAGAGTTTTCATCATCAACTTGATGAAGTACCCATAAACATCTAGCTTCATCAACAATATACACTTCTGTTCCAATATCTAGTCCATTTCCATTACCAGAAACAACGCAAAATTCTTCTCTCTGAGCCCCGCCAGAACCACCGACATACCTATTGTTTAACATATCATATTGAAAAGATGCCCATAAAACTGAAGGCAATTCTCTTTCTATGGTTTGTCCTTCTTTTTCCTTAGAATTAAAAGCACCTTGAGGCGCACTAACAACCACAGCTTGCACAATTTCACCTTTGAGCATTTTAGATTCAGCAGAACATGCTAATAATAAAATCATTATTGAAAAACCAAAAATTAATAAAAACAAACTATTTTTTTTCACATTAACCTCCTTATTTAATTATATTAGTTGTCAAACTTTCTAAGTATCAAACAAGCGTTTTGTCCACCAAAACCAAAACTATTAGATAGTACCGTTTGAATATTTTTTACTCTAGATTTATTTGGAACATAATCTAAATCACATTGACTATCCGGAGTTTTGTAATTAATTGTAGGATGAATCACACCATTAACTATACTCAAAATAGAAGCAACAGCTTCAAGTGCACCTGCACCACCTAAAACGTGACCTATCATAGACTTAGTAGAACTAATAGGAATCTTTGAAGCCAAAGATCCAAACGTTTTTTTAATCGCTAAAGTTTCAGACAAATCATTCATTGGAGTTGAGGTTCCATGTGCATTAATATAATCAATTTCACCTTTCTCTATTTTTGAGTCTTTTAATGAATTCATTATTGCTCTAAAAGCTCCATCGCCATCTTTATCTGGCTGAACTAAATGATAAGCATCTGAAGAAACCCCATAACCTAATATTTCAGCATAAATCTTTGCTCCTCGATCTATAGCATGTTTTTCAGTTTCTAAAACTAACATAGCAGCTCCTTCAGCAGGAACAAATCCATCTCTATTTGCATCAAAAGGTTTACTTGCAGTTTCAGGGTGTTCATTTTGAGTAGTTAAAGCTCTAATTGTACTAAATCCTCCTAATCCCAATTGGCTAATACCAGCCTCACATCCGCCTGCTAAAATCACATTAGCATATCCCTTCTTTAAAACTTCTGCAGCTTCTCCAATACTTTGAGTGCCTGCAGCACAAGCTGTAGTAATAGTAGAAGTATAGCCTTTAATTCCAAAAATTCTACTAACATTTGCCGCAGCCATGTTTGGCAAAATCATTGGAATAAAAAATGGACTGACTTTCATTGCACCTTTATCAACTAAAAGTCTTGCATTTGCTTCAATATCTGGAAAACCACCATTTCCATTCCCAACAAAAACTCCAATTTCATCTGGATTTTCATCTGAAATATCAATTCCCGAATCAGCTATAGCCAAATTAGAAGCAGCAACAGCTAACTGTGAAAACCTAGCCATTCTTTTTGAATCTTTAATATCCATATAATCAGAGGTATCAAAATTTTTCACCTCGCCTGCAATTTTACAAGGAAATGGAGCCGGATCACACAAAGTAATTGGGCCTATTCCAGAAATCCCGTTAATTAAAGACTTCCAAAATTGATCTATCGTGTTTCCAACAGGGCTAATAACACCCATACCAGTTACAACAACTCTATTTTTTGTATCCATATAAACCTCAAAAATTACCCTGTTAAATTCTGAAAGTTAATGATTCATATATAAAGAAATATTATTATACTTGAAAAAAAATTATATGGAATCTATAAATTCAGCAATTAAATATCTGGATATATTTCAAATTCAACTTGTTTAACATGTTGAATTGCTTCAGCAGCAACTGACAGGGAGCCTGTGACCAATATTAATGAATTTTTTGAAGAATGAATCCTTGCAGTTTGTATACCTTCAAAAACAGTTGCTTCGAAACTGATTAAATTTAATCCTTGAGATTGCAAAATTTCAAAAACATCACTAGAAGGTAACGCCCTGGGTTCACGTGAATTTACAGCCACAAACTTTGAATTTATTCCAATGAATTGCTCTGATATTCCATGCAAATTGTGTCCTCTCAAAACTCCTAAAACAACTATCATTTCTTCAAAATCGAAATCTTTTTTAATTGATTTTAAAGTTTTCTCCATACCATGAGCATTATGTGAGCCATCAGCAATTAATATATTTGTGTCTTTTTGTAAAACTTCTAATCTGCCAGACCAATCAAATTTTGCTACTCCATTTTTGATGCTTTTATCAGATACGTTCATGCCTTGATCTTTAATAACGTCAATCACTGATATAGCTGTAGCAATATTCTCCATTTGATAACTCGCTAAATTATTGGTAAATAAATCAAATGTTTTGTCACATCTTTTTAAAATGAATTTTTGTCCATAAAAATCAAAATGTGTTCTGCGCCAAGAATAATTTTTTTCTACTGAAATAATTTCAGAGTTTTTTGATTTTGAAATATTAGCAATTACTTCAAATGCATCTTCATTTTGTGGAGCAACAACAACTGGAATTTCTTTCTTAATTATTCCAGATTTTTCAAAAGCAATTTTTTGAATTGTATCTCCCAAAGTTCCAACATGATCTAAGCCTATAGGAGTTATCACAGAAACAGAAGGGAAAACTACATTCGTTGCATCTAATCTACCTCCAAGTCCAACTTCAATAATTTGAATATCAACATTCTTTTTCTTAAAATATAAAAATGCCATAGCAGTAATTGCTTCAAAGTAAGAAATCTCTCCATATTTTTTATCTACGTGTACTTTTTCAATCGATTCTAAAATATTAAAAAATATATCAGCAAAATCATCTTCAGAAATAATATTCTGAGCTAACCTAATCCTCTCAGTAGGTTTATGCAAGCTAGGCGATGTATATAATCCAGTTAAATAGCCTTCTTGATTTAAAATTGATGCAATGATAGAAGAAACACTTCCTTTACCATTGGTACCTGCTACATGAATTGTTGGAATTTCCAAACACTCTTTACCAACTAAATCCATTAATAAAGTCATTCTTTCAATATGAAATTGGGAATGATTTGGAGCAGTTAGGGAACGTTCAAAATTAATCAAACTCGAAAGAGACTTTATAGCATCTTTATATCTCAAAACCATTAAAATCCTAAATAAAACATAATAAAACAGATTAATTAAATTATCTGTTCACGAAAAACTTCCATTAAAATAAATTTCATACCATTTCTACTAATCGTATCAATTTCTTGTAACCCCGATTTAGAAAATGCTTTTCTAGCACGAGTATTCCAATCTAAAGTATGCAAATAAATGCGATTTAATTCTTTTGTATCAAAAACGTGTTTGATAAGAATATTCATAGCATCTGTGCCATAACCTTTACTTAAATATTTTTCATCACCGATTAATATCCCAACTTCCACTTCCTGTTTTTTCCAATCTAATCCATAATACATACAATTACCTATATGAACACCATTAAGCGTATCAATAGAAAATCTCTTCGATGTTGGATTCTCATATATTAATTCATCACGTTCATAAGAATAAAATTCCTCATAAGACATCCTCAACGGATGTGTTGCGTCCAAACTAGCCAAATCTCTATCAGATCTCCAACGATAATCATTAGAAATATCCTCCAAAGTTTTATCTCTTAGAACAACTAAATCTCCCCTAAGAAATATCTTTTTATGTTTAGTAGGAAGTTGTTCTTCCTTCTTTAACCATGGAAATCCCTTTTGCAAGAATTAACGCCTCCTCTTTATATGTTAAAATTTTTTCTGCTTCTCGATAATTAACCCAAACAACCTGATCAAATTCATCGTCATGATTTAAAATATCCCCTCCTATAGGCAGCATGAGATAATAAAACACTATTTTTTGATTAATTAAATTTGTATTGAAAACTGAAAAATTATAACCAATTGAACCAATAAACTCTTGATTAATTACATGAATTCCAGTCTCTTCAGTTACTTCTCTTAAGGCAGTATCAATAATGTCCTCTCCTGCTTCAGGTGTCCCTTTAGGAAGAGCCCACAAATCAGAACTGTCTCTACCGCAAATTAATACTTCTAAATTTTTAGAATCAAATCTATATACAACTCCGCCAGCTGATACACAATGATTGATTCTCTCAAATTTACTCATTCATTAAATCCTATGAATATAAGAATTGTAATTACTTAACAAAATCTACGTCAATGTATTCCAGGATCACATATGATCTGATTTTAAAATAGTTGAATTGTTAAGAGTGTTTCTATACAATCTACATTATTATATTGGATTATTAGGTTTTCCTTTAAGTCAGTTCTGAGAAACAGGCAAGGGGCATCGATTAAACATTCAGTTTTTTGTTGATCACCCCCTTGTAGGGGGTTTTTTTTTGCAAAACAAAAATAGTACCAAACCAAAAAAAATATTTGATTCTAAACAAATATATAGATGCATTAAAAGAATTTCATATGAAATTCTAGAAAAAAACCATGGCGGTACTAATAATGAAATATTACTTCTAGGAATTCATACTAGAGGATTTCCTTTAGCAAACAGAATTTCTAAATTAATTTCTGAAACTGAAAATATTAAAGTTCCCTGTATTTCTTTAGGCATTAATCAATATAGAGATGACCTTACTCAACCTAAACCTCGTAATAAAGCACCTTTCAATAATATTGCAGAACTCAAAATTGAAAATAAAGTCGTCATTTTAGTAGATGATGTTTTATATACGGGAAGAAGTATACGAGCTGCAATGGACGCAATTACTGATTCTGGAAGACCTAGAAAAATTCAACTTGCAGTTCTTGTAGATAGAGGACATCGAGAATATCCAATTAGACCTGATTATGTAGGGAAAAATCTACCCACAAGTCATAATGAAAAAGTCCAAGTTTTATTAAAAGAAACCGATGGTATAGACGAAATTTTAATTAGTGATCAGGAAGATCAGGAAAATTCAATTGAAAAATATTAATAACAATTTATTAGATTTAGATTCACTTTCAAAAAAACAAATTGAAAATATTTTAAGTTCTGCAAAAAATATGGAAGATATTTTTTATAATAAGTCCAAAAACACACTATCAATTCCTAACAAAACAATTGCTGGTCTATTCTTTGAACCTAGTACTAGGACTAGAATTTCTTTTGAGCACGCAAGCAATTTACTTGGGATTAAATATATTGATCTCTCTCTTAATGATAGTAGTATTAAAAAAGGTGAATCGTTGCTCAACACCGCATTAACATTACAAGCTATGAAAGTTGATGGCCTAGTACTTAGACATCCACATTCTGGAGCCCCATATTCGCTTCTTGGTAAAATTAACACACCCATAATTAACGCAGGTGATGGTACTCATGCTCACCCATGTCAAGCTTTAACTGATCTATATACTGCTAAAAAACATTTCGGCAAAATTCAGGGACTATCAATACTTATAGTTGGAGATATTCTTTATAGTAGAGTTGCAAGATCAAATATATTAGGCTTTTCAAAATTAGGTGCAAAAGTGAAAATTTGCGCTCCGGCAACTTTATTACCACAATCTCTGTTAACTTCTAATACCAATGGCATTCATTCAAAAATCTCAGTTTTTACAGACTTACAAGAAGCAATGGTTAATTCAAATATAGTTATGCCCCTGAGAATTCAAAAAGAAAGACAAATTAAAGGCCACCTACCTTCTTTCTCAGAATATAATTCAATATACGGAATAAACAATAAAATACTCGAATTAGCTAATAGTAATGTAATGGTAATGCACCCAGGACCTATGAACGAAGGAGTTGAAATTGATCCTGTTGTAGCTCATGGGGAAAAATCATTGATTGAAAAGCAAGTAGAAAATGGCATCTCAGTCAAAATGGCAATTCTTCACAAAATATTAACTTGAAAATGAAATTTTCTAAGAAACAGAATGAATACAGGAAAAATAAATGGAAAACATACTAATCACCCAAGGTAGAACAATAGATTGTACTCAAAATTTGGATTCTGTAATGGATATTTTTATTTCTAATGGGAAAATCACAAAATTAGAACCTAAAATATCAAATTTTCCTGAAAACACCACAATTATCTCAGCAAAAAATATGATCGTTTCCCCTGGTTTCATAGATATGCATTGTCATCTAAGAGAGCCTGGTTATACCAAAAAGGAAACAATTTATAGCGCTACTAAATCTGCTGCTAAAGGTGGCTTCACAACAATATGTGCTATGCCAAATACTAAACCTACTATGGATAATAAATCCACAATAGAACTTGTTTTAGAAAAAGCAAAAACAAATGGTTTAATTCGAGTTTTACCAATTGCTGCAGCAACTAAAAAACGTGCAGGCAATGAATTAACAAACATGCATGAGTTATCTAAATTAGGGGTCATTGGATTTAGTGACGACGGAGATCCTATTGAAAGCCCTAATATGATGAGACAAGCTTTGAGCTATTCTTTGTCTACTAACCTGCCAATAATTAATCACTGTGAAGTAAAAGAACTTTCAAGCAATGGAGTAATGAATGAAGGATTTACATCTATGCTTCTGGGTTTAACTGGAATTCCAAATTCTTCGGAAGATTCAATGGTTGCAAGAGATATTTCTCTAGCTGAAACTACAGGAGGAAAATTACATATAGCACATGCTAGCACATCAGGAACCATGGAATTAATTAAATTGGCAAAAGACAAAGGGCTAAATGTAACATGTGAAGTGACTCCTCATCATTTGACATTAACTGACAAATTTATATTTAACAAATCAAATAAAGCAAAAGATACAGATATTCTGTCTAGCAACCCTTATGATACTAATATTAAAGTTGCTCCTCCATTAAGGTCACAAAAAGATGTAGATTCTTTAATACAAGGTTTATTGAATGATACTATTGATGTAATCGCTACTGATCACGCTCCTCATACAAATTCTGATAAAAATTGTACATTTGAGGAAGCCGCAAATGGAATTAGTAATTTGGAAACAGCTTTATCGTCAGTATTAAGTTTGTATCACCAAAAAAGTATACCTATAACCAAAATTATAGAAAAACTCACATCTAGTCCAGCAAAATTAATTAATCGACCTGATCTAGGATCTTTAAAATTAAATACAAATGCTGACATCACAATTTTTGACCCAAACTTAGAATGGATTGTAAATTCAAATAAATTTGCATCCAAGGGTAAAAACACACCTCTAGATGGAGAAAAAGTTAAGGGCAAGGTTATTAAAACAATTTTTAAAGGCAAAATAATTGAGTAAAAAAAATTTAAAAACTAACAATACCTCAAATAATATTAATTTAATATTAGAAGATGGATCAATTTTTAAAGGCAAAGCATTTGGCAGCATAGAAGACTCAATTGGAGAAGTAGTTTTTAACACTTCTATGACTGGGTATCAAGAAATGTTAACTGATCCTTCCTATTCAGGACAAATTGTAATATCTACTTATCCATTAATAGGAAACTACGGAATAAATAAAATTGATTTTGAGTCCAAAAAAATTCAAGTTGCTGGATTTGTAATAAAAAATTTATGCACAGAACCTAGTCATAATTCAAGCGAATTCACATTGAATGAATTCCTTAAATCCCAATCAATTCCTGGTATATATGATGTAGATACGAGAGCTTTAGCAAAAAAAATACGTCAAAACGGAGTAATGTCGGGGAAAATTTCAAAAGAAACTTCAAGTGAAATCTTTCTAGAACAATTGCAAAAGTCAACTCCTTATAACCAAACAAATTTTGTATACAAAACAAGTACAGAAAAAAAATATACCTGGCCAAATATCACCGACCAAAATTTACAAAAATTTAAAATAGTGGTAATGGATTTTGGATTAAAATATAACATCCTGAGAATTTTAGAATCAAAAGGATGTGAAGTAATTGTTCTGCCAGCAAATACAAACAAAGAAACAATACTTAATATAAATCCTGACGGCATAGTGTTATCTCCAGGGCCTGGCGACCCATCTTTACTAGATGATATCGTAGGTGTTGTAAAACAACTTACTCCAATCTTCCCTATTTTTGGAATTTGCCTTGGGAACCAAATATTAGCACATGCTTTTGGGGCAAAAACATTTAAACTTAAATTTGGTCATCGAGGATCTAACCATCCAGTTAAAGATTTAAAATCTGGCACTGTAAATATCACTTCACAAAATCATGGCTACTCTATACTTCCTGAATCTCTACCAAATGAATTGGAAATCACACACATTAATCTAAACGATGGCACAATTGAAGGAATTCGCCATAAAACACTTCCAATCATGAGTATACAGTTCCATTCTGAAGCTTCTCCAGGGCCAAAAGATAATGAATATATTTTTGACAACTTTTTAAATCTAATTGAGAATATGCCAAATGATTAATCCGAATAAAATAGTCGCAATATCGTTCGATGTTGATGACACATTATGGAATTTTTCAGATTCATCAAATCAAGCATTATTAGAAACCATTCATGTTTTTAAAAAGCATTATGCCAAAAAGCATATAAAAGTAAGTGTAGAGCAATTACAAAAACTAAGGGATGAAACTGAAATACGTCTTGAAGGTATCGTAGATGACCTGGACGATATCCGTAGAGAATCTTTTAGAATAATTTTGTCTAAATACGGAATTTCAAACAGTTTATTTCTATCAAAATTATATCAAACATATACTTCCGCAAAAAAAACTCTGACTAAACCGTATCAAGATGTCATTCCTGCTATTAAATTATTAAAATCTCATTTTCAAATTGGAATTATTTCAAATGGTAATTGTTATCCAAAAGATCTTGGAATTGAAAATTTAATTGATTTTAAAATATATAGCCAACAGCTTTCTGGTATTAAAAAACCTGATCCTGTAATTTTCAGAATGGCGTCAAAAAAAATTAATTGTTCTCCAAAACAAATTTTACATATAGGAGATTCTTATGAAAATGATTATATCGGAGCAAAAAAATCAGGCTTCAAAAGTATCTTAATTGATAGAAAAAACACATTCCCAAAGTCAAAAAAACCAAATATAAAATTAATTAACTCATTAATAGAAATTATCAAAACTCCATATTATTTAGAAGGAAAATTATAATCAACATGACAAAAAATATTTCAAAAATCTTAGTAATTGGTTCTGGTCCAATCATTATAGGCCAAGCTGCAGAGTTCGATTATGCTGGAACTCAAGCATGTGCTTCGTTAAAAGAAGAAGGTATCTATACAATACTAGTTAATTCTAATCCAGCAACAATTATGACAGATCAAAATATTGCTGATGCCGTATATATTGAACCATTAACTGTAAATGTTTTGTCGAGAATTATAGAGGCAGAAAAGCCAGAGGGGCTACTCGCAACTTTAGGTGGACAAACAGGATTAAATTTAGCAGTAGAGCTTTCACACTCAGGAATACTTGAAAAATTCAACGTTGATTTATTAGGCACTCCTTTAGAGTCAATTGAAACTGCTGAAGATAGAGAAAAATTTAATAATCTTTTATCTAGTATCAACGAACCTACAATACCTAGCCTTACTGCAAATTCAATTGAAGAAGCAATGTCACACTTAGATAAAATGCAACTTCCTTTAGTAATCCGACCTGCATATACCCTAGGAGGAACGGGTGGCGGCATTGCCAATACTTTTGACGAATATAAACAAATTGTTTCTAGCGGAATTTCATCTAGTCCTATTAATCAAGTTTTAATTGAACAATCATTAGAAGGTTGGAAAGAAATTGAATACGAAGTTATGCGCGATGCTAGTGATAATTGCATCACAATTTGCAACATGGAAAATATTGATGCAATGGGTGTTCATACTGGAGATAGTATTGTAGTGGCCCCAAGTCAAACATTGACTGATAAAGATTACCAAATGCTTAGAACAGCAAGTCTGAAAATTATAAGAGCTTTAGGGATAGAAGGTGGTTGTAATATTCAATTTGCAATCACTCCAAGCAACATTTCATATACCAAAGAAAATACATCTACAAGTCCTTACTATGTGATTGAGGTTAACCCTAGAGTAAGTAGAAGCTCAGCATTAGCCAGCAAGGCAACTGGATATCCTATTGCTAGAGTTGCATCAAAAATCGCTATCGGGAAAACACTTCCTGAAATTTACAATGCCATAACAAAAAAAACCGTTGCTTCTTTTGAGCCTGCTCTCGATTACTGTGTTGTGAAAATTCCTAGATGGCCATTTGACAAATTTCCTTTGGGCGATAAAACTCTGGGAACTCAAATGAAAGCTACAGGAGAAGTTATGGCTATCGGAAGATCTTTTGAATCAGCCTTTCAAAAAGCTATACGTTCATTAGAAATATCTGGAAGATCCTATCTTTGGGAAAAAGATCACTTGAAGACTCAACAATTAGATACTCAGCTAAGCCCAAACGATGATAGACTATGGGCCCTTTTCTCAGCATTAAGAAAAGGAATAACACCTAACGATTTAGCAAAAAAAACTATGATTGATCCATGGTTTACTCGATCATTTTCAAAAATGGTTGAAATGGAAAAAAAACTATCGCAATTTAAAGGCTGGAAAATCACCAATCTATCTAAAGAAATATTACTCGATGCTAAAAAACTTGGGTTTTCAGATAATACTATTGCAACATTAACAAATTTTTCATCTGATGAAATCCGAAAAAAACGAAAAGGATTTGGCATAATTCCAGTATATAAAATGGTCGACACTTGCGCTGCAGAATTTGAAGCTCAAACGCCTTACTTCTACAGTACATTCGAAGATGAAAATGAAGCCTCTCCTTTAAAAGGTAAAAAATCTATTGTAATTGGCAGTGGACCTATCAGAATAGGCCAAGGAATCGAATTTGACTATTGCTCTGTACATGCAGCTTGGGCTCTTCAAAAATCAAATTACAAAAGCGTTATTGTAAATTCCAATCCAGAAACAGTTTCAACCGATTTTGACACTAGTGACAGGTTATATTTTGAACCGCTAGATGAGGAAAGCATTCTTGACATCATTGAAAATGAAACATTCAACAAAAATTCTGATAAAAACACCACTTTACCTACAACTGTATGTCAATTTGGAGGACAAACAGCTATCAATATTTCACAAAAATTGGACAAGCATAAACTACCAATACTTGGAACCTCTGCAGAAATCATAAATGTTTGTTCCGACCGAGACCTTTTTGAAAAATTCCTCAAAAAAATCAATGTTCCTAATCCTCCGGGTGCAGCTGTAACAACTACAAAAAAAGCAATTGAAATTGCAAATCAAATTGGATACCCGGTTCTAGTGCGCCCAAGTTATGTATTAGGTGGCAGAGCTATGGAAATAGTTGAAAATGAAAAAGAATTACAAAAATTTGCTGATATAGCTATAGATGCCGGTGAAGGACATACTGTTCTAATAGACAAATATTTCGAAGGTACCGAAATTGAAGTCGATGCTGTATGTGACGGTGATACAGTAATGATTCCTGGGATTATGGAACATATAGAAAGAGCTGGAGTTCATAGCGGTGATTCAATAGCAGTATATCCTGAAATTTCTCTATCTAAAAATGAAATTGAAACAATTATTGAATATACAAAAATAATTGGTAAATCTTTGGGCCTCAAAGGGTTAATTAACATTCAATTCGTAGTTATTAACGAAAATAACCCAAAAACAAAAGAAAATCGAAATATATATGTTCTTGAAGTTAATCCTAGATCAAGCAGAACTATTCCATTTATTTCAAAAGTTACAGGGATCCCAATGGTTCAACTTGCTATTGACTCTATGTTGGGAATCACCTTGAAAAGCCAGGGATATTCAGATGGACTAGCAAAAAATCGCATAAAGCATTTAACAGGAGTAAAAGCACCTGTATTTTCAATGTCTAAGCTAATAGGTGTAGAAACTCATCTTGGGCCAGAAATGAAATCAACAGGTGAAGTAATGGGAATTGATTATAACTTCGAAAATGCAATAACTAAATCCCTAATATCATCAGATATGACTCTCCCGGAAAAAGGGAAAATATTAATCAGCGTAGCTGACCACCATAAAAATGAGATTGTTGACATGATTGAAGAATTAAATTCACATAAATACTCATTTTATGCCACAAAAGGAACGGCAAAACTCATTAAGAACATAGGAATTGATGTCAAAACAGTAAATAGAATAGGAACTGGATATCCCGACATATTAGATTTAATTTTAGACAATACTATTACAGCTGTAATTAATACAGTCACAGGTGAAAAAAAGATACTTGAAGATAGTTTCAAAATTCGTAGAGCTGCAGCTGAAAAAAGAATACCTTGCTTTACTTCAATAGACACCGCAATAATTGCTACAAAAAACATTACTTTCCAAAAAAATCCATACAAAGTATTACCTTTGCATAAGTATTTTGAGGCACCCATTTAGTATGCAAACCATAATTCAACAAAATATCCATAATAAATGTATTAGTCACATGGTATAATTATTCTCTCGTATCGTAGTTAAATTGGAGTAACTATATTTGAAAGAGTCACTAAAAAATAATTTTGAGAAGGGGCCTGAAAGTTGGTGTAGCTATGATTATCACTGGAGTATTGTAGCTAAAGGAAGAGATATATTTATCCTAACTTCATGGGAACGAACAGGAGGTCTTGACGACGGACCATACATCTGGACTGACGAAAGCCGCTGGAGTGCAGACACGCCAGAAAATCCGGTCTCAATACTCCCATTGATTCTAAATAGAAGTTGGATCGGGGAAGATTCCCTGGACTTACGAAATGCTGAAATATCCGTATACTTGCGAGGAGACAATCTACAACTCAATGATGCAAAATGCTACTTCTGGGTTAATAAAGGCGGCGTACGTTGGCATATGAATGGCAGTCCATTGAATATCTCTGAAGGTGAGTGGGCCTCTGAACCGAACATAATCAGACTACACAACGATCAGGAACACTGGTATCGAAGTTGGGAAAATCACCCCTCTAATGTAACCTCACTTAACGATGTACTATCAGTTGTCACTAGCTATGGGTTTTCTTTCGTAGGGTTCGCACAAGAACCACGCGGCAAGCTATCACTAGGGCATTTCGAGATCAAAACACCATAAAAACCATATTAAATTCTTTATGCCGACAATTTAAAAATATTTGTAAATTTTTGACCAATCTAGAAGAAGCACGACTAATAAAAACGTTTAACAATTGAGTAATAGTAAAGTATCATTGTAGATGTATTAGTCACATGGTATAATTATTCTCTCGTATCGTAGTTAAATTGAGGTAAAACGTGGTCTCTACAAATACACAAATTCGAAAATATGAAATAGTTTTTATTTTAAATCCAGAAATAACTGAAAAAGAAATTAACGACCTTGTGGGTCAAGTTTCTTCAGAAATAAAAAACTTAAATGGAACAATTGTTAAAACAGATATTTGGGGTTTAAAAAAGCTTAGCTATCCTATCCAAAAATTTAAAGAAGGCCATTACATCTTGATTGAATTTGATATATTAACTTCATCCATTGTCCAATTAAATAAAACTGTTGAAGCTAACGAAACAATTATCAGATCCTTAATTACTAAAATAAACTAATTGATTTTATCTTAGGCATTAAAAAGGGGAATCATAATGAATAAAACAATGATTATTGGAAACGTAGGAAGTGATCCTGAAATGAGATATACTCCAAATGGATCAGCTGTTACATCTTTTAGTGTAGCAACAAGTAGGCGCTATACTACTTCTTCAGGTGAACAAAAAGAAGAAACTGACTGGTTTAGAGTTTCTGCATGGAACAAGCTTGCTGAAACATGCAATCAATATGTTGTTAAGGGCATGAAAGTATATGTTGAAGGTAGAGTTAGTACCAATGCATGGACAGACCAAGAAGGTCAATCTAGGGCGTCATTAGAAATAAATTGTAATAATATAGAATTTTTAAGCAGAATTAATTCTGACCAAAATAACAACGATAATTTCCAGTCTAATAATAATGATTCTCAGGACATTGATAACCCAGAAGATCTGCCTTGGTAAATCTCAAAAACATTGTAAAGGATTATAAAGATTGACAACATTCGACCAAACTCAAAAAACATTTAGAGGTAAATCAAAATTCTTTCAAAAAAGAAAAGTATGTCACTTTTGTTTAAATAAAATTTCTTATATAGATTATAAAGACATCAACACGCTTCGGAGATATATTTCTGACCAAAACAAAATTGAATCTTCTAGAAAAACTGGTGTTTGCCCTAAACACCAACGAGCACTATCTACAGCAATCAAACGTGCACGAATATTATCTCTACTTCCTTCTGATGGTAGCCATGGATCAGCTAGGCTTTCAATGAGGTCAAATAATTCATATGATAAAAATTCTGAAACTTCTAACAATGACAAAAAAATTAATTCATCTAAAGAAAGTACTTCTACTGAAGCTAACACTGAAGAACAAAACTCAAATACTGACGCAGAAAATACTCAGCCTGAAGCTAACGCTGAAGAACAAAACTCAAATACTGACGCAGAAAATACTCAGCCTGAAGCTAACGCTGAAGAACAAAACTCAAATACTGACGCAGAAAATATTCAGCCTGAAGCTAACGCTGAAGAACAAAACTCAAATACTGACGCAGAAAATATTCAGCCTGAAGCTAACGCTGAAGAACAAAACTCAAATTAGTTTTTATATATAAAAATAATTACCTAACTAGAGCTTTTTTATACTTATAGGTACCAAATTAAGATCTGTATTTTTTGAAACTTGAAAGTTTTTAGAAATTTGTAATTGATTAATTAAATCACCAAACATAGATTTATGAGAAACAACCCCAGGTTGGGTCGACTTTAAACCTACAATGCCTTGAATTTTATTTTCCTGAGAAATCACTTCGATTGTTTGGCCTTCAACAATACCTAATTTTGAAGCATCTTCTGGATGTAGATCAAAAACAGGATTAGTTTGAGATTTATATCTACCATTTTCTAATTTAACATTAGATAATTCTTCATCAAACAAAACTCTACCTTGAACCAATAAATAGGGAAATTCTTTAGATGTTATCACTTCAATATCATCTGTAAAATTAATTGGATCAAATTTCAATAGAATATCTTGATTATTTGTAGAATTTTCCGATTTCTTATCAGAAAATAATTCACTCCAAGAATTTGGTGTCCACACAATTCCTTCTTTATCTAATAGATCATATGAAATATCTGAATACATAGAAACTTCATTGGAAATATCAGAAAAAATTTCTTCAGAAGATTTATATTCAAACTTTGAAGAGCCCATAGCTTTTGCAATTTGAATCAAAGTGTACCAATCTTCAGAAACTTCATCTTTAGAAGTCATACCAGGTCGAATAAACTGAATCCTTTTTTCTATATTAGTAAATGTTCCAGATTTTTCAGAAAAAACAGCTGCTGGGAAAATAACATCCGCCAACGATGTAATTTCATTATTTGAATAATCAGTAGTTACGAAAAAATCTAATTTCGCAATAGATTCTTTAAATTCTGAATCATTTCCATTAATCAATGTTGCATTTTCACCTATAGTCATTAAAGCCTTAATTTGACCTGAAAAAACCTCACGATTAAACTGACCAAGAGGAATTCCTGAAGAATTATTTAAATTTGAACCCCATACATCTTGAAAATAATTTATACTAGAATTGTCAGAAATTAAACGATACCCTGGCAAAAATGTGTTAGAACATCCTACATCTTTAATACCCTGCTCATTGGCTCCATCAAAAAGAGGGAAAATCCCTCCTGAATCACGTCCTAAACTACCGGTAACAAGTGCTAAATTAACCAAAGCTTTTGTACATTCAGCTCTCAATTGAGAAGGTAATAATTCTAAAGCATAAAGTATTCCAGCAGGAGAATCATTACCTATAATACGCGCAGCCTCCCTGATATCTTCAACTGAAACTCCAGAAATATTACTAACATTAATAATGTCAAAGCTCCAAAGACTCTTTTTTAAATCTTGAATCCCTAGAGTATATTGTTCAATAAAATCATGATCATCTAAAACTTCATCCAAAATAACTTTGATCATACCCGCAATTAGATGAAGCTCTGTACCATATTTTGGTTTTAACCATTTCGCAGCAAAACGGGTCAACTCTGTTTCACGTTGATCAATTACAACTAATTTTGCTCCATTATCTATAGCTTTTTTAATTGGTACGCCTAAAACGTTCTGTTTCTCTGTAAGATTACTAGATACAATCATAATACTTTTAGAATGTTCCAAATCCCAAATTGAACTACTAGAACCTGGTATTCCGGTCATTCTAAAAATTTCATCTGTAATTTCAGGAACAACGTTAGAAGAAACATCAATATTATTTGAACCCATAATCAATCGAGTGAATTTTTGCAAAACATAAGCATCTTCATTTGTTGCAGTAGGAGAAATCAATGCTGCAAATTCTTTCCCAGAATATTTATTTAAATTATTAGCAACAACACTTATTGCATTTTTAAAAGTGGTTTCAACCAATTCACCATTAACTCTTATTAACGGCTTTGTAATACGATTATTATCATTGACAAAATTTAAACCAAATTTTCCCCTGAAACAAAGTTGTCCTTTATTTGCCGGACCTTCTAAATTACCAACAGACCTTATCAATCTATTTTTCTTATCAATCTCCATTTTCAATTCACAGCCAACTGGGCAATGAGGACAAATAGATTTAACAATCTTTGATGGTTTATCCCATTTAAAATCTTTCTCTACCAACGCGCCTGTAGGACAAACATCAATACAAGCAC
Organism: SAR202 cluster bacterium; assembly: GCA_009392295.1. Classification (GTDB taxonomy): domain Bacteria; phylum Chloroflexota; class Dehalococcoidia; order Lucifugimonadales. Next base: position 65,496 of record VFGW01000008.1, on the reverse strand, counting down.
CACAAAATTCACATCCAGATTCCAATAAAGATCCTCCATTGGATGTGCCAATCAAACTACGCCCTGAGCGGCTAATGAAAGTTAAAGCATTGTCACCTCTAATTTCACTACAAATCCTTACACATCTACCGCACACAATACATAAGTTCATATCCATATCCCATAAAGGATCCTTGACTTCCAAAGGAAGATTTCTATTATTGTATGTCAATGGAGTATCTAAATCCATTTCCATATATCGAACTGTATCTTTAAGCTCACACCTTTCATTTTTGGGGCAAGTAACACATCTATCATTTACTGAGACATGTCTTAAACAAATATCACTCGGTCCACACAAATCAATTCTATGGCAAGTCAAACAACCATGAGGATGTTCAGAAATCAATAGCTCCATGATACCTTTTCTTAAATCTTTAGTTTCTTTTAGATTTGTTGTAACAACCATGCCTTCTGCCACAGGAGTTGTGCAAGAAGCCGGAGCTCCAGGTAAAGGTTTCATAACTCCATCTGGGCCAGGTTGCTCTACCTTCACCAAGCACATTCTGCACGCACCAAAAGATTTCATTCCAGGATAATAGCATAAATAAGGAATATACAAACCAGCATCAAGTGCAGCTTGCAAAACATTTTGACCTGGATCAGCCTCAACTTCTATTCCATCTATTTTCAATTTAACTTTAGTATCTCTTACAACCATTTTAAAAATTCCAATTTAAATTATATTATTTATAGGTATATATTGTTTATCTTGATTCTCTCTATTTATTTCACCTAATGCTCTAGTATTTTTAGGTAAATAAACTAATTTTTCACAGCTCCCAGTCGGACATTTACTATCTTTAATATGAGAAATAAAATCAGGTTCAAAATAAGTTATTGCGGAGCGAATAGGATTAAACCCAAGTTGACCATGAGCGCATAAAGAACCCATTTGCATGTTTTGCCCAACATCTTTCATCAGATCTAAATCACCCTCTCTAGCCTCACAACGAGTAATTCTTTCAACAATTTCTAACAAATTTACCATTCCTAATCTGCAAGGAAAGCACTTACCACAAGATTCAAATTGACAAAAAGCTACTAAAATCCTAGTCATATCTACAGCACATTTTTCTTCATCAGCAACTATAATGCCACCAGATCCTAAAATTGCACCCGCTTGAGACATTTCTTCCAAATCTAAAGTCATATCCAAAGATTCTTTCCCTAAAACACCTCCCAGTGGACCTCCTGTTTGTAGCATTTTTAAAGATTTTCCATTAGGAATTCCTCCCCCAATTTCATGAATTATATCTCCAAGAGTTAATCCAAATGGCACTTCATACATTCCTGGTTTATTAATATCACCATTTAAACATATAATTACAGTCCCTTTACTCCGATTTACACCAATAGAAGAGTACCAGCCTTCTCCATGCTTAATTATTTCAGGTGCATAAGCTAATGTTTTTACATTATTTATGGTGGTAGGTTTTTCCCAAAGACCTGAAACAGCAGGAAAGGGTGGTTTAAATCTAGGCATAGCCCTTTTGCCTTCGATAGATTCCATCAATGCAGTTTCCTCACCTGCAACATATGAATCCCCAGTTAAAGAAATTTCAATATCAAAATTAAAATCAAAACCAAGTATATTTTTACCTAACAAACCTGATGAATAAGCTTGGCTAATTGCTTCTTTGGTTCTGTCAATAGGTCCATCATGACCGTGTCGAATAAAAACAACCCCATTAGATGCTCCAGTTGCGTAACCTGCAAGTAAAACGCCTTCCAAAAGCATGTGAGGATCGCCTTCTAAAATACCTTTGTCATTATAAGCGCCTGGATCACCTTCTTCGCAGTTAGCCAAAATATATTTTACTGGCCCAGGGGATCTTACCATAAAACTCCACTTTAACCCCGTAGGAAATCCTGCGCCACCTCTACCTCTGAGGCCAGATTCTTGCATTACTTTAACAATTTCATCAGGCTTGCCCAATTCTAAAGAGTCATTTAAAGCCTGATATCCTCCATTTGCGATATATTGCTGTATATTCCCTGGCGCAATATTTCCCACATTCTTCAAAGCAACCCTTTGTTGTAAATTAAATCCACTTAAATCTCTTAAACTTGAAAGACCATCTATTTCTTGTTCCCCTAAATAACCAATAATATTTACTTGATCTTTAAGAAGTTTCCCAGTTTCAATGTACTGCAAAATACCATCAATTGACTCAGAGGAAACATTTCCAAAAAACACTCTAGAAGACGATCCAGGCCTTAAAACATCAACTATAGGTTCTAAATAACAAAGCCCAATACAGCCAACCTGATCGATGTTAACATCTAATTTTCTGGAAGAAGTTTGCGTGGATATAGCTACAGAAGTTCCAAAAGCTCCTGCCGCTTGACCGCACATAGAAGAACCAATTCTAATCCAAGCTTTAGAGCTATTAACAAGTTGGCTCCATTCTTGCTCAGCTTCTATTTTTAATTGTGAAAAATTGGCCGTCAATTTATTTTTCCCATTTCATAAATTTAATCAGCAACAAAATCAATAATATTAGAAATTTCAGAAACTTTTACATTACCTCTCAATGAATGATTAATGCTAATCACAGGGGCTTGCTGGCAAGCACCTAAACAGGTGTTATACCTTACAGAAACATCTTTGTCTTTAGAGTCTCCTTCTTCTTCTAAATTCAATTTGTCTAAAAACCCTGATATCAGATCAGGAGCACCTTTTAAATGACAAGTAGGCCCCCAACAAACCTCTAAAATATTTTTGCAAGGGGGAGTAAATCTAAAATTTGTATAAAATGTTGCAACACCCCATACTTCATTAATACTAGTTTTCAAAAATGATGCAATTTCTTCAACAGCCTCATCAGGTATATATCCTATTTCATCTTGAACTAATAATAAGCATGATAAAACCGTTACAGTACCATCAGTTGGGCTGGATAAAATTTTATTTATTTCATCCTTGATTTTCTGTTCACTCAATTATGGTTCCCCTCTGATATATATATTAATGAGAAAATATAATAGCACAGCAACAATTAAGCATCATATAATAACAACTGCAATTTTGTTGAACATCAATTTTTTATTGCTTTTCCATAACTTTTGCAGCAATTTTCTTTCCTAACTGTACACTGTAATTCGTTCCACGATCTTCTGGATAAACTTGTGTTGTATTACATAAATACAATCCTTTAATTGGGGTATTATGTTCTAAAATTATTTTTGAATAATTCGAACCAACTATAGGTTGTGCATAATCAACTTTATGTATGTAACTATCTTCTATAAAAGATCCATCAAATTCAGGGTTAATTTTCAATAAGTGTGGAATATACTCTGAAAGTAAATCTTTATGTTCTAACTTATACAATCTATTTTCTTTAGTTAAATAATTTGTAATATACAATATGTGCTTACCGCCATATAAACTAGAAGATACTAAATTAGTATGCTCAATAATTCCAACAAAAGGTATCGATGAGTCAGCGATATTTAGCCAATAATATTTTGAAAATGGCTTATTAATCACCAAAATCAACATTACAGCCGACATATACTCAACATTTTTTAACTTAGTTAAATACGAACGTTTAACATCAATTTGAGCTTCAATTAACTGTGAAAAAACAGGTGTGGAACAAGTCGCAATAACAGAATCAAATTTATATTTGGTAAATTTAATATTGGAATTAGAATGAGAATAGATTTGATCATCCGATTTATTTACTAAGGGTTGAGGAGAACTCCAGCTCGCTGGAGAATCATGAACTTCTAAACCTATAACTTTTTGATTTTGAATAATAATCTTACTAACATTTTGAGAAATATTAACACTATTTCCTTGCTTTCGAATCAAAGTTGTTAATTTCTCAAAAATTTGCTCAAAACCACCTATCGGATATATTAATTTTTCTTTAGAAAATTTATTACTCCTAGATGCAAACCTTGTATGAATTTTACCCCAGATCCAAGTCATTCCAATTTGATTGAAATATTGTTCTCCAAATTTCCCTTTCAACATAGGGCCCCAAAATGCATCATAAGCAGAATTTCCCGCATATTTCCGCAACCATTCATCAGCTGTGAAATTTTCTATTTTTTTCCAATCCTTAATCATGCTTATGAAAAGGGTTACTAATCCCAATCGAATTCTATTAACAATTGATATAGGGGAAAATTTAAGTAAATCCCAAGAAGAACCAAATTTATAAATCTTCTTATCATAAAACGTTCCAACAGAAGAATCTGAATATTGTAAAATTTCTCCCATATCCAATTCTTTTACTAAATCAATAATATCAACGTCACTTAAAAAAAGATGATGATATCCTCTTTCTAGCTTAGATCCATTCAAATCAAAAGTAGATGCTTGTCCACCCACAAAAGGTGCTCTTTCAAAAACTACAACCTCATGTCCCTTTTTGCCTAGCTCATACGCAGCCGTAAGGCCTGCAGCTCCTGCTCCAATAATTCCTATTTTCATGTAATTAAGACCTTCTAATAATTATTGTTATTGTTTTTATATTCAGAAAAATTTTGCGACCTGATTATTCCAGATAAAGACAAACTATCTCTCCATAAAAAATATTGTCCCATCAAAGTCACCGGAATCATTAAAGTAGCATGTAAAACCGATACATACCCAGATGCTAAAGGCCTGCTTAAATTTACTCCTTTAAACAATAATAATAACTCTCGCGAAACAAGTTCAAACATTCCTATTCCACCTGGAACAGCAGGAATAGAGCTCGCAATATTAACTACTGAAGTTAAAATACCCATTAACATAGCCATTTTTAAGTATTCTGGATATATCTCTAAAAACCCAAATGCCATTGCTACAACATAAAACACCGCAATTTCCAAAACCCAAATGATAATAGATAAAATAATTATTGAAAATAATTTCATTGGAGATCTGAGCTGTTGCATTGCTTGAATTCCTGCAATAATTATATCCATAACATTTTTTTGTATAAAATTCGGGGAAAATTTAAATATATTTTTAGCAAATCTTTCAAACTGATTAGGCTTAATAACAATCAAAAAAATCATCGTACTTGAGAAAATAAATCCTACGCTGATAGTGATTTTAAAAAACTCCCACCACCAAATATGATTCTCAAAACCCCCAACAAATAAATTGTCTGCTGGCAAAAACATTAAACCCACTAATAAAAATAATATTAAAGTATTCGCATCAAAAATCCTTTCTAGCAATACCGTAACCAATCCTACAGAAAATGGTATTTTTTCTCGCTGAAATAAACAATAACTCCTAACCAATTCCCCAAGTCGAAACGGGAGTAAATTATTCGCCATATAGCCAACCACTACAACTGGATATACTCTTTTCAATTTAGTTTTTTTAGTTGGTTCTAGTAAAACTTGCCATCTTAAAGACCTAGGAATTAGAGAAAAAATATAAATTAACGCGCCTAAGGTAATTAATAAATAATTTGCTTTAGAAATTGAAGAAAACATTTCGTCAAAATTTACAGTAAAAACAAAAATTACTAATAAAAAAATACTTATGAATAAAGATATAAATCCTTTATGTTTTTTTATAAAAGACATTTAATAGCCAAAACAATACTTTATACTTTGATTTATGTTGTAAAATTAGATAAAAATTAACTACAAGTAAATTTCAATAATCATTACAACGTAAAAATAACAATAGATATAAAACAGTATACCACTGAGAGGATCACAATGGATCTAACTAACAAAATTGCAATAGTTACAGGTGGCGGTCAAGGAATAGGAAAAGGAATTTGTGAAATCCTTTCAAAGAATGGAGCTATCGTTATAGTAACTGACATTAATTTAGATTCTGCAAAATTAGTTTCAAACAAAATCAGTTCAAAAAATTCTAATTCAACTGCATATCAACTAGATGTAACAAAAAATATTGATACTTTTTCAGTGACTAAAGAAATTTTTGAGCAATTTGGGAAAATTGATATCCTTGTTAACAATGCTGGAATTGTTGCTGCCCCAAACTGGGAAGAAGCTCAAAAACTAACTGAAGAAGACTGGGATTTAACATATCAAGTTAATCTCAGGGGATTGGCAAAAATGACTGAATCTACCATTCGATATATGAAAGATGCTAGATACGGGAAAATTATCAACATAGCTTCAGTTGCGGGAAGAATTGGGGGAACATTTCATCCTCCTTACAGCGCAACAAAAGCAGGTGTCATCAATTACACCCAATCAATGTCTGTAATATTAGCAAAATTCAATATAAATATTAATACAATTTGCCCGGGACATGTATGGACTGAATTAGCACATCGAACTTCAATGAATCAAAAAATCGCAGAAGGCGAACAACACAACTCACTTAGAAAAGTTTTTGAAAACAATGTAAAAACTTGGGTGCCTTTAAAAAGAGAACAACAACCCCGTGACATAGGATATTTAGCCGCTTTTCTAGCCTCAGATTATTCAAAAAATATTACCGGACAAGCTATAAATATTGACGGCGGAATTTATATGAATTAATCAACGGGTTTGATTAATGGCTTTGGGCGTATATTCAAAATTATAATCAGATCTAATAAAAAAATATCCATCTTCGCTACCTAATTTTTTGTCAAGTGAACGATTCCACAAATATAAAAAACTTTTCTGCCAATATTTATAATCTACAATAGAATTGAATATTTCTTCATAAGGTTTTGACAAAGCTGTTTTATATTCCTCTGGAAACCACCATCTATGTTTAAACCTAATTCCATAATTAAAACCATCAATTTGATCTAATCTTTTGACATTATTAGAATGAATAATAGCTAAAAAATATTCATCTTCTGAATGTGGTAAATTCTCAACAAAACCACTATAAACAACATTTTTGTAATGTCGTAAATACCAAACCCAAGGCCAACTAAATCCATTAGTCGAATCAATAAAAATTAATTTTTTATCAACGGTTTCTGTATTATCTATTTTCTCAATTAAACTCATGATAGCTTTCACATCTGGAGAAGTTTGTGTATAAATCAGCAGCTCAAATGGTGTGTCAGAATTTTTATAAGTAAGATTAAAAGAAATAAAAATATTCCAAATTACAAACAGTATTGCAACTGGCAAAATAAAAAAAAGCCTGTAATTTTTTTTATAAAAAACTTCAACAAACTTCAAATTTTTATAATACATCAAGTTAGTGTTCGTATAAACATCAGATAAAAACTTACCGCCTAAAATAGTTAGAGGAAGAACCATATTTATCAAAAGCCAAGGCATTTTTTCGCTAGCAATTCCATATAAAAGAAAAGTTACAACTACCCAATAAGATAAAAATATTCCAAATTTATCTTTATTTTTAATATAGTAAACGATAGCAAAAATACCAATAACAAAAACTACAAACTCATAAATTATCATAAGTAAAATATAATAAAACCAAGGTTGTCCTCCTCTAGCAACATCTTGTTGTATAATCCAATACCCTAAAGAAGCCCAAAATCCAGAACTTATGCCATTAAAATCAGTAAAAAAAACCGTAAATAAAATGATAAAAAGTAAATAAAATATAACAAAACACTTCCACCAAATTTTCAAGCCAATATATTTTGCCCCTAAAAAAATAGAAAATAATGTCAAACTTAGTACAATATAAAATGCTATAGCCTTTCCTCCGCCATAAGGTGTTCCTACAGGAGCGATTGAATAATCTGAACTAGCAAGAATCAACCCAATTGAATTAAACAATGATAAATCTTGTAAAATACTAAAAATCCCAGCACTTATAGGTAAAACCAATCCAATCATTAAAAATAATAATGTTTTATATCTTGAAGAATCATTTACAGACAATAATGAAACAACAGAGGCCAAAAAGATTTTCCATTGATTCACAAGCACTTCTTTAGCACTACCATTTGTCTTATATATTCTTGAAAAAAATCGATGGTTTTTTATAATCAAATACAAAAACAAGTAAAAACTCAAACTAAATATAATCAAATATCCAGTCTCTTTTGTGCAAAATAATAAAGAGGAAATTAAAGAAATTAAATATAAATTCCTTTTCTTTCCAGAATCTATATAATTCCAAATTACTATAACTAAACTTAATGTTAAAAAAACAACAATAATGTCGTTTCTAGCAAATCTACTAAAATAAAGTATAGAGGGAGAAATAGTAATTAAACATGCTGAAAATATTGCCCCAACACTTCCTAATTTAAATCGGAAAAAATAAGGTAAAAATACTAAAAGGGACCCAATAATGGCATGTAAAAATCTTGCGAAGAAATTGCTGTCTCCAAATATTTTAAAAATTAATGCTATAGCTTCCATTTGAAGTGGCCCATGCATCATTGGGTTATGTTGATAGCCTTCTCCAAACGCTAACTCCCATGCAAAATAAGCATGTAAACTTTCATCATGATGCATCACTCTATCGCCCAAACCCCACATCTTACTAAACAATGAAATACAAAAAATTATAATAAATATTATTAACAAAACATTTGGGGAAATTTTTCTAAACTCTGAGACCATTTTATTCTCTTACTCTGAAAATCTTAATTACAGTATTTTGAAAAACCACATCCATGTATTGACCAAATTTGGAAGTATCATCGATCTGATATTTATTAATCTCTCTAGGCCCAACAATTAAGTGTGATACATCATATTTTTTCATCAATTCCAAAACATTACTTATATCATCACTAGTATATATATTAAATACATCTTGTTCCCTAAAATAAATTTCTTCAGCTTGGTTTCGCCATTGAGCTTGATGTCCAGGCCAGCCTAAAATAGTTGGTAATCCTGTGAAAGATGAAATCCTACTATACTCTGAATAATCATTCCCAACCGCCTCGACAATTCCATCAATGTTTTTAATATTTCGATATAAATAATTTATAGCTTGTAATTCATTGTCTTGTAAATATGCAATCCCATCTAGTGTATTATTATGTGCTTTTTGAAATTTATTTATTGGTGCAATAATTGTATAAACACATAAAATCAATAAAACCACAGAAATTATGCCTCCCCAAAATTTAACCAGGTAATTTATAAATCCTCCGGCAAAAATCTTCAAATTAAACACAATACCTATCACCAAGCCACAGGCTAATGAAAAAATAATCCAACTCTGAAAATAAAGCTTGAAAACAGTATTCATCCTCTCAAATCCACCAACAAAAATATCATCCAAATAAATTAGTTCTGGAATTATTAACAACAACAGAGTAAAAGATATTAAGGTAACGCTTAATATTTCAATTCGATCCGCAAAACGAAAAATTAAATTCATTCCAATTGAATAAATCCCAAAAAATATAAAAATATAAAGTGGAATGATTTCAAAAAATCTATCAAATAATTCGCTGCCAATTTTTCCGTTTTCTAGAAATAAATAAGCCCATACACTAAAAATCATAGATGTTAAAAATATTGATATTAACAAAATCGAAAAGGAAATTTTAACTTTTAAACTTTTGACAAAAAAGTACATCATAAATGGCAATGTAATAAGAAAAAACATGAACCAAATTGATAAAAATTGCAGCCAATTAGAATTTGGACCTATAAACACTTCAATTTGATAATTTGAAGTGTTTATTGAATTTAAAAACGGCAAAATTGATAAAAAAGATACTGAAAATATAATCGCAAACATTCCCAATATCCTGAATATATTGCCTCTAAAAATTATGATTCGCAAACAAATCATAACAATAGATAAACCAACCAAAAATGGATAATCCCATAAATTTATAAACCCTACACAACCTAATATCAATCCCATTAAAAATAATTTGAAATAAACAGAAATATTATTGAATTTAACATTCGCAGATAAAAATACTGATAACTCAACCAAAGACGCAATATAAAGTAATACAAAAGGCATTGACATTAAATGAGGATGCAAATCTCCAACTATAAATGAAAAAAATGGAAACTCATTGATTGTATAATCTTTGACCACACCAAATTCCGTAAGTCCTATTACACGTGAAACATCCCACCACCAAGATGAATTAAGAGAATTAAAACTCTCTATAGGGTTGAAAAATAAATTACCCAAGCCGCCCGAAAATATCATAGCAATAAAATCAAAAAGTATTTTTGAATTAGGCACCAATAAAAGTAATGCTACTGAAAAAAAACCACTCCATATCGAATATTTAAAAGTGTGATATCTGAGATAAATCACATTAAACACAATATAAAATATTGAAATTGAAGACAAAGCCGAAATTAATGGTAGTGACAAATTATAAATTACAGAAGATTTAATCCCGATTAACTCACCCAAAGTTCCAAAAACCCAATAACCAAAATAATAATAATTTACAGATTCACCTTTAAACCAAGCATCTTCTGGGGGAGAAAAATCTGTATGAATCACAGAATTTAAAAACATGAAATCCATAGGTTGTTCTGTATTAATTATCGACGGATCTTGAAATCGAAATATCAAAAACAATAAAAATATCCCAATAAAAACCACCTCTGAAATTATAAAAGTAGAAAAATTTTCTACAATCAACTTCAAAAAATATTTTTTTGAAAAATAAAACCACACCAACCACATAAAAAATAAAATAAACAATAAAACAATTGTTAAATTTTGAGTAGCTGGAAAAAGTTTAAAAGTGCTAATTATCCATACAATATATCCAATAATTAGAACGCCTAACACTTTGGAAATCGCCAACCCCTTATCCTTAAATGATGCAAATAAATATGCAGATATGGGTAAAAATAAAATCCCCAAAAACTCAACTATAGTAATCCATAATAAAATTTGTAAAATCATTTTGACCTATAATTCAATTTCTCCAAAAAGGGAACTAACGAATAATTCAGAATCAAATTGACTAATATCCGAAACATCTTCCCCCGTTCCCATAAATAAAACTGGCAGATTGAGTTCTTGAGCAATAGCAATTACAATTCCACCTTTAGAAGTTCCATCAAGTTTTGATAAGAACACACCATCACAAGGTATACTTTGCAGAAAAGAGCTTGCTTGCAATAAACTATTTTGCCCAATCCCTGCATCTATAGTTAATATTACTTTCACTTCTTCAGATTTTTTATACCTAGAAATAATTCTGTAAATTTTTTTCAATTCATCCATCAAATTTGTTTTCGTATGCAACCTTCCTGAAGTATCTACTATTACAACGCTAGATTTCCGTGCATTCGCAGCTTCCATACTATCAAAAACAACTGCCCCAGAATCTGAACCTTGGTTACCGCCTATTACTTCAATGCCTAAAGAGTCCCCCCAAGCTTTCATTTGGTCAACAGCTGCTGCACGAAAAGTATCTGCTGCTGAAATTAAAACTTTGTAGTTTTGATTTGAAAACAAATTTGCAATTTTTGCCACACTGGTTGTTTTACCGGATCCATTAATCCCAACCATCAAAATCACCATACTAGAATCCTGGGATCTTTCAAATACAATTTTATTTTCAAAAAATAATAAATCCTGAATTTCATTTTTCAATTCTTTTATAATATCTAACCTATTAAATTGCTTAGATTTTAAACGTTCTTTTATAGTTTCTAAAAGTCTCTCTGAAGTTACAAATCCTACGTCCCATGAAATAAGCATTTCAAATAGCTCGTCCCATGTATCTTCAGAATCTCCACTTTCAATTAAAAATCTTGATAGCCTATCTTTCAAAAAATCTACAGATTTAGAAAAAAATACTTGATTTTCACCTACATTTTGTTTTGAAAAAAAATTCTTAAACATTAAAAAATCCTGATAGTTATATTTTTCATTATTTATACATTTATAAAAAATCAACCAAATCTATTATTAAATAAGCTTATTATACGCCTTAATATGACTGTCGCACTTGGAATTTTATAATAATAACAACTTTGAGTTGTGTATTCCAAATTCATCTTCTTGATTTGTTTAAATAAAAATCTTAAATATTCATCAGAATTGATATCTTGAGCTGTCATTATCAATGCATTTTCACGATTAATTGAGTAGTAATTTTTTCTAATTCCTTTTGTTTGAAATTTATACTTAGAATACAAATTTTGAGCATTGAAATTTGATTTTCTTACTTCTAATGTGCAAATTTTTGAGCCAATTTCTATAGATTTGATTAAAGAAACTACAAGTAATAATTCACCTATTGAAATCCTTCTAAATAATGGATCAACTCCAAAAGAATCAATATGAAATTCATCAAGTATATTAGACATCTTGATAAATCCAATAATTTTATGTTTATAAAATCCGAAAAACTTTATTTTAATTATTGCAATATACCCCAACCAATCTTCTGTTTTTTTTGAAACCTCAAAAACAGAATTTGAAAAATTCTCTCCAAACACTTTTTTCTCAAGCAGTTGCAAAGCAAATAAATCACTAATTTGTACTGGTCTTAATAAAATTTTCATGTTTTCATGTCTATAAATGTCTATAATTTAATTAAAATTCAAATTTTTTATTTAAAATATACATAAATCAAGCTTTCAACCTTTGTTTATTGCAAACTATATTTTATATAAATCGTTACTTTTTTTGTGAAACAAAACATAAGATTATTATCAATAACTGAAAGTTTATATAGACAATTGTCTAAGATAACAAAAGAACAAATTGATCAATTAGTTTTAAAGTTTCAAAAAGGAAACAATGAATCCTTCATGAAACTTTATGAACATTTTTACGTTAAAATTTTCAGATACATCTATGTAAAATGTGGTCAAGTTCAAGATTCAGAAAATCTTACGCAAGAAGTTTTTATAAAAGCTTACAAAAGTATTGCATCTTTTAAATTTAAAGTAGAAGGAGATTATAGACCATCATTTTCATCTTGGATTTTTACAATTGCCAGAAATCAAACCATTGATTATTTCAGAAAAAATTCCGGAAAAATTGAACCTTCAATTTACGACATAACTGAAAAATCTTTGTCAACTTCATCAAATTTAGAAGAAAAATTAGATGACAAATTACTCTTAAATAAAGTTGTTCAAAATATGCAATATTTAACCAAATTACAGAAAGAAGTCATTACCCTAAGGTTTACATCTCAAATGTCATTAAAAGAAACATCAATAATCCTCAATAAAAACGTAAATTCTATTAAATCCTTACAACACTCAGCAATAAAAAAATTAAGAGACTTAATCAATGAATAATATTAAAAACCTTCTTAAGCTATTATTACCTAAAACAAGAATAAAAAATAAAAACTTCATAGAAAAATTAAATGATGGCATCGAAAAAATATTAAACTCTGGAAATAACACTCAATTTATTAATCCAAAAACCAATCTTGATGAATTATTATTAACTGCTTCTAAAATCAATCAAGCTTTTAAATCTATTAATCCCAAAATCAAACCTTTAAATTTAAACCAATTTGAACCTGATGAACGTCCTAAATTTTTCAACTTGTTTAAACATTTTTCTAAATCAAATTTATATCCAAAACAATTGTCTCTATCAGTATGTTTGATACTAATAATCTTTAGTTCATCTACATTTGGCTTATATTATTCTGGTAGTAATGCCTTACCTGGTGAAACTCTTTATTGGGTCAAAAACATTGAAGATAATATTTCATTGAGAATGCAAAAAAATAATTTCCAAAAAGCAAAAAAACATATGGAAATTTCTGCTTCTACAGTTCACGAAATGAAACAGTTAATTGAAAAAAATAAAATTCAAGATACGAAAATTGCTTTAAAAAAAATACAAGATAATTTGACAATTGCAGGTCAAATTTATAATAAACAAATCAATTATGATCATACTGTATTGCAAACGATCAAGTTTGAATCAATAAAAAATTATCCACGTAATAACACAGAGTTGTCACAGTATCAATTGACATCAACAAATTTGTTGTTAAGTGAAGAATTAACTAATTTCCAAAATTATATTAATTTATCTATGAAAAATGACAGCTGGCAAATAAAAAATATACTTTTACACTCATGTAAAAATTTAATCAAATCAAATCAAACTCAGGATTCAAAAATTACAAAAAATCAAAACGATTCTGATGTAATTTTATGTAAAACTGTTTTGTCATATCATATTTTTTTCTTGTCTTTACAAAATACCTATCAAAATTCTACCAACATAAACTAAACAATTATTCTACCAAAGGATACTTGACTATAAATGCCCCGCCTAAATAGAATAAAATTTCATATTACCTGTAGCCTAACAACTTAAAAAAATCTATTTAGTGCAAACTCTCTCAAGAATAATAAAATTAACTGTCTCTGGAAATAAGACACTCTTAATTTCCACATATATAGCAACATTTATTTCAGGCATTGCTCTGCTATTACAACCATATCTTATAGGATTAGTTATTGATCAAGTTGTAGAATCTCTCAATAGAGGAGAGTCAGTTCATGTGAATCAAATTCTTCAATCTACTTCTTTAATCTTTATTACAGGATTAATTCGAGGCATTGCAGTATATTGTCAATCTTATTTATCTGAAAAACTTGCCCAAAAACTTGCCTATACTATGCGAAATAAATTTTACGACCATGTACAACATATGGATTTTAAATTCCATGATGAATTTCATACTGGAAATTTAATGTCAAGGGCAATCACTGATGTAGAGGCAATGAGAATGTTTGTAATAGGAGCTATGATAAGAGGTCCATATTTCATCCTACTTTTCAGTGTCGTATCAATAATCCTTCTCTATAACGACCTTCTCCTTGGAATAATTGCTATGTCATTTATGCCTGTTATAGGAATAATGTCTTCATATACAAGGCTCAAACTATCAAGCATATGGAAAATCGTCCAAGAACAATTAGCGCATTTAAGTGTAATTCTCCAAGAAAATCTTACGGGAATGAAAGTTGTAAAATCTTTTAACGCGCAACAACATGAAGTAAAAAAATTCGACTTAGAAAGTTTCTACATCTCAAAATCAATGATTAGGGCTACAAAAATTCAAACTAGAAATTCTTCAGCTCTTGAGTTTTTATATATTTTATCTACTGGATTAGTTGTTGTAATAGGTGCTTATAAAATAATTGAAGGTGATTTAACTGCAGGACAATTAGCTCAATTTGTTTTTTATCTTGGCGTTCTTGCTATCCCCGTCAGATGGATAGGAATGTTAGTCAACAATATAGCAAGGACTGTAAGCGCAGGAACTAGGCTTTTTGACGTTTTAGATAAAAAATCTGAAGTACAAGAACTAAAATCTCCAATAATTTTGAAAAAACCTCAAGGAGAAATAACATTCAAAAATGTAACCTTTGGGTATACAGAAACAAAACAAGCTATAAAAAATATTTCTTTCAAAATCGAACCTGGAGAAACTGTTGCTTTCCTTGGGTCACCTGGTAGCGGCAAAAGTACTATCGCACAGTTAATTCCAAGATTTTATGAAATAAAAGAAGGCCAAATTCAAATTGATGGATTAGATATTAAATCTCTAAGTTTGAAATCGCTTAGAAATAATATAGGTATAGTAAGACAAAGCCCTACTTTATTTCCAGTAAGTATCTCAGAAAATATTGCTTACCAAGATATTGATTCCAATCAATCTGAAATTGAAAAAGCTGCAAAAATAGCTCAAATACATAATTACATTAAAACATTACCAAATGCATATCAAACCATAGTAAATGAAGACGGCTCTAATCTTTCAGGTGGTCAAAAACAAAGAATAATGATAGCTAGAACCATATTACATAACCCAGCAATTCTTCTGTTAGATGACTCAACATCCAGCGTGGATGCAACCACAGAAGAAAATATCATAAATGCAATGAAAAAAGTAATGGAAAACAGAACCTCAATAATCATTACACATAGATTAAATACAATTAAAAATGCAGATAGATTAATAATTTTTCATGAAGGAGAAATAGCTGAAGAAGGGACGCACAACAAACTAATAAAAAGTAATGGGCTGTATAAAGAAATATATAATTTGCAAATGATAGCTGATGAAAAAAATAAAGATATTATTGAAAGTTTACAATAAACAATAAAAAACAATGAGAAGTTTCCAAAAAATTCAACGAAATACAAGTGAAAAAAACAATTCTGATGAAATATTCGGTAAAGCTTACGATAAAAATGTTTTAAAAAAACTTTGGCCTTATATTAGCAGATATAAACTACTAGTTTCTTTAAGTATCATTGCAATGCTAGTTTATACTTTTGCGCAAGTATCTCTACCACTAATTATTAAGTACGCAATTGACGTATATGTACAAACCAAAGACAAACAAGGTTTGCAAACAATATTCTTATTATTCGTATTCGTTGGGGTGATAATTGCTATTTCAAACTATACCCAACAATATTTGGTTGCTAGAGCTGGTCAAAAAATTTTATACGACCTAAGGTCTGATACATTCAAACATTTGCAAAAACTCTCTATGCATTTCTATAACTCAACAGAAACTGGCAGAATAATGTCAAGGATTATGGGCGATGTATTTCAATTACAAGAATTTTTAAATATAGTAATATCAGCTGCCACTGATATATTTGTCTTGTTAGGAATCATTATTGCAATGACAATAATGAGCCCAAAATTAGCTTTACTAGCAATGGTAGCTACACCTATATTAATATTTGCTCTAATTATTTGGCAACCTATCGCGATAAAAACTTACATTTCTGCTAGAAAAGCGGTTTCGGGCGTGAACAGTGATCTTAATCAAAACTTAACTGGTATACGAGCTGTTCAAAGTATGAATCGGCAACAAATTAACATAAATGTTTTTAATAAATTAAACCTTGCAAATCAGTCTTCAAACAACAAATCAGCTGCAATATCTTCTGTGATGGGTCCAATAATAGAAATACTTAGCGCTCTATCTGCAGGATTAATCTTATTTTTCGGATCGCAAATGATTACATCAGAAACTATTGAAATTGGTACTCTAGTAGCAATGATATTATACATAGAACGATTCTATGGCCCCATTCGAAATATTACTCAACACTACACAATGTTACAAAGATCTATGGCTTCAGGAGCCAGAATAGTTGAACTACTTGAAACTCCAATTGAAAAACAAGATTCTCGGACAAATAAAGAGTTACCTTCTTTAAAAGGCAACATCGAAATAAAAAATCTAAACTATTCTTACCCTAATTCACACCAAATTTTGAAAAACATTAATCTTTCAATAGAATCTGGGCAAACTGTTGCCCTAGTTGGAGAAACAGGATCTGGAAAATCAACTCTAATTTCATTAATTACACGTTTATACGAAATAGAAAAAAAGGATGGTGAAATCCTAATTGATGGCTTGCCAATCAATCAAATTACTAAAAAATCTCTCCTGGATCAAATAAGTATTGTTCTGCAAGATCCTTTTTTATTCTCAGGCACAATCAGAGAAAACATCAAATATAACAGACAAGAAATGTCAGATGAACAAATGATCAATGCAACAAAGTCAATCAATGCAAATCAATTTATTTCCGAGTTAGAAAATGGATACGATACTATGTTACATGAAAAAGGAGAAAATTTAAGCATTGGCCAAAGACAATTAATCAGCTTTGCGAGAGCAATAGCTCATAACCCTAGACTTTTAATTCTGGATGAAGCAACTGCAAGTATTGATTCAAAATTCGAAAATTTAATTCAATCAGCACTAGAAACTTTGCTTAAAGGCAGAACAGCAATAGTGATTGCACATAGACTCTCAACAATTAGAAATTCCGACAAAATTATTGTATTAAAAAATGGAGAAGTAGCAGAACAGGGTAACCATAATCAATTAATTAAACTCAATGGCATATATTCTAATTTATCAAAAATTCATTCCGGTCGACATTCAAATTCCCAAAACATTAATACATAAAGTATATTTGATTAAAATTACAAGACCCAAATAATTATTGACATCAATTAAAGCAACATGATAGCCTTCTGAATATAGTTTAATACATACATTATGACTAGGAGTAGTAGCGTGCACTCTTGCTCTACAGAGAATGGGATATAGCTGAGAACCCTGAGATTACTGAACGTGAACTCACCTACGAGTGTCCATGAATCTTTCTAAATAACATGGCGTGATGACTACGATTTAGTCTAAGGCTTTTGCCTATAAGCGGTCTGAGCAATCAGTCAAACCGGGTGGTACCGCGGGAAATTTTTTCTTCCCGTCCCTGTATTGGGACGGGTTTATTTTTTTATAAACCTTTTTTAAATCAAATAAATATATTTATAGGAGTTAGCTAAATGAAACTAAATGGATCTCAGCTCATATGTGAAAGCTTGCTCCTTGAAGGAGTCGAATCTGTATTTGGGCTTCCCGGAGGAGCCATACTTCCGCTGTATCAAACATTACCAGAATATCCTGATTTAAAACATATATTAGTTAGGCATGAACAAGGTGCTTCACATGCAGCTGATGGCTTTGCAAGAGTTTCTGGGAAACCAGGTGTAGCGTGGGCTACTTCTGGGCCAGGAGCAACAAATCTAGTCACAGGAATTGCAACTGCACAAATGGATTCTGTACCAATGGTCTTAATAACAGGACAAGTACCCAGGGCCGCAATAGGTAGTGATGCTTTTCAAGAAACTGATACCACAGGAATTACTTTACCTGTTACAAAACATAATTACTTAGTAATGGACGCAAATGAAATTCCACAAATTATTAAAGAGGCCTTTCATATTGCCTCAACAGGTAGACCTGGGCCTGTTTTAATTGATGTCCCAAAAGATGTTCAAACTGAGGAAACTGAATTTGATAGTGCCACCTTTAAAGAAGAATATCAAAATATCAAAATCAATTTACCTGGATATAAACCAACATTAGAAGGCAATATAGCCCAAATCAAACGTGCTGTAAAATTAATCGAAGATTCCGAAAAACCAATAATTTTAGCTGGTCATGGAATAATTTTTTCAGATGCTTATCAAGAACTTAAAGAACTTGCCGAAAAAGCACAAATACCTGTGATCACAACACTGCTAGGAATTAGTTCATTTCCTCAAACACATGTCTTATCCGCAGGGTGGCCAGGGATGCATGGAATGGCTTATTCTAGCTTAGCCATCGAACAGTCAGACCTGCTAATAGCTCTAGGAATGAGATTTGATGATAGAATCACTGGAAAACCCAGTACATTTGCACGAAAATCCAAAAAAATACATGTAGATATTGACCCTTCAGAAATAAGCAAGAACATAAAAGTCGATGTTCCTATAGTTGGCGATGTCAAGCACGTATTGAAAGAATTAAACCCTCTGATTAATAACAAAACCCATTCAAAATGGTTACAAGAAATAGAATCATTAAAAATAGACCACCCTTCTCTTCAAATTAGGAATACTGAAAAACTGCTTCCTCAATATGTTGTGAAATCTTTAGATGAAGTAACCAAAGGAGATGCAATTATAGTCACCGGGGTTGGACAACATCAAATGTGGGCAGCTCAACATTACACCTATACAGAACCTAAAACATTTGTAACTTCAGGGGGATCTGGAGCAATGGGATATGAAGTCCCTGGTGCAATGGGTGCTCAAGTCGCCAGACCTGATAAAACTGTGTGGTCAATAGCTGGAGATGGGGGATTTCAAATGACCATGGCTGAACTTGCCACATTAGTTGAAAATAAAATACCTGTAAAATTTGCAATTCTAAACAACAATTTTTTGGGCATGGTTAGGCAATGGCAAGAATTTTTTTTCAACAAAGATTACGTCGCCACACAATATTCAAAAAACCCTAACTTCGTTAAACTTGCAGAAGCTTTCGGAATGCTTGGAATAAAAGTTACAGAAAAAAAACAAGTGAAACCTGCAATTCAAAAAGCAATGGATTATGATGGTCCAGCTCTTATCGATTTTATAGTGGAAGAAGAAGAAAATGTTTATCCCATGATCCCGGCTGGACAATCAGTAGAAAATCTAATAGAAGAACCAAAACCTAAAAAGGCATTGTCATCATGATACAAAATACTCTTTCAAAACACACCATCACTGCTCTTGTTCAAGATAAACCTGGTGTATTAAATAGAATTTCTAGTATGTTTAGGCGGCGTGGATTCAATATTTCTAGCTTAGCAGTAGGTCAAAGTGAGTCTGAAAATCTATCCCGAATGACATTTGTTGTTGACGGAGATGATAAAGTTGTAGAGCAAGTCACAAAACATCTTCACAAATTAATTGATGTGATGAAAGTTGTAGATATTTCTGAGGAAAATATAATCTCTAGAGAATTAGCTTTAATCAAAGTTAAAGCAGGTGCAGACAATAGAGACCAAGTAATGCAAATAGCTAGTATGTTCAGAGCTAATATCATTGATGTGTCAAAAGAATTTTTGCTGGTTGAAGCTACTGGAGATGAGAATAAAATTAATTCCTTAATTAACCTTCTTGGTGACATAGGCGTTAGTGAAGTTATGAGAACTGGTTCTGTCGCTATGAACCGTGCTAGCAATAGAAACGGGAAGAAATCCAAACAATCTAAACTTTTAAATCGCAAATGGGAAGAAGCAGCTTCAGTTTAATATAACAACACAATACAAAATTTTAATATTGAAATAAGAGAGTAAAACATGACAAAAAAAATATTCTACCAAAATGATGCAAATCTAGAAATTTTTAAAAATAAAACTATCGGAATAATAGGTTATGGTAGTCAAGGACATGCGCATGCATTAAACCTCAAAGATAGTGGGGTGTCTGTATTAGTGGGGCTTCATCCAGAAAGTAAAAGTATCCAAAAAGCACAAAATGAAGGACTTGAAGTAGGCACTGTTAATGATGTGGCAAAAGAATCTGACTTGATAACAATTCTTGCGCCAGACCATATCCAACCTACTATATACAGAAACGAAATTGAACCTAATTTATCTGCGGGTAAAACCTTAATGTTTGCACATGGATTTGCAATACATTACCAAACAATTACACCTCCGCAATCAATTGATGTTTCAATGATTGCGCCTAAAGCACCAGGACATAGAGTTAGAGAAGTTTTCACTAAAGGATCTGGTGTCCCAGGATTGTTAGCAATTCATCAAGACACATCAGGCAATGCAAAAAATATCGCCCTAGCATACTCAAAAGGTATAGGGTGTACTAGGGCTGGAGTACTAGAAACAACTTTTAAAGAAGAAACAGAAACCGATCTTTTTGGAGAACAGGCTGTTCTTTGTGGTGGAGTTACAGAATTAATTAAAGTTGCATTCGAAACCATGGTAGAAGCAGGCTACCAACCTGAGTCTGCATATTTTGAATGTATGCATGAATTAAAATTAATAGTAGATCTACTCTATCAAGGAGGAATGGAATACATGAGATATTCAGTTAGCGACACTGCTGAATATGGTGACTATTCAAGAGGTCCAAGAGTTATTGACGACAAAGTAAAACAAAACATGAAAGCTGTTTTAGAAGATGTGCAAAATGGAACTTTCGCTCGTGAATGGATAGCAGAGAATGATGAAGGAAGACCAAGATTCAATCTGATGAGACAAAAAAATGCTTCTCATCCTATAGAAGAAATTGGCAAAGAATTAAGATCTATGATGGACTTCCTCAAAGATTCTGATTAAAAACTAACGTAAATCTAATTAACAAAGAGAGCAAAAATGTCACAAGAAAAAGTTTTGATTTTTGATACAACTCTAAGAGATGGCGAACAGTCGGCGGGAGCTGGACTCACTGTAACCGAAAAATTAGAGATAGCAAATCAATTAAATTTGCTCGGTGTTGACATAATAGAAGCTGGCTTTGCAGCTAGTTCAGAAGGAGACTTTGATGCTGTTAAAAAAATTTCCAATTCACTTTCTGGTACTACAAAAGTTGCCTCATTAGCCAGATGTAACAAAGAAGACATCAAAAAAGCTGGAGAGGCATTAGAAAAAGCAAAAAATCCTAGAATTCATGTGTTCATATCTAGTTCGGATGTTCAAATTTGGCATCAACTTCGTAAAAACCCTGAAGAAGTATTAGATATGGCTGTGTCATCAGTAGAATTTGCAAAGCAATATTGTGACGATGTTGAATTCTCACCCATGGATGCAACGCGAACAGACAAAGAATATCTTTATAAAATCTTAAACGCTGTAATTGCTGCTGGAGCCACTACCGTAAACGTACCTGACACTGTAGGATTTGCAGTTCCTTCTGAGTTTGGTAATTTAATTAAATCTATCACTCGAAATGTTGATAATATTGCCGATGCTATTATTAGTGTACATTGCCATAACGACTTGGGAAATGCTTCAGCAAATAGCATAGCTGCCGTACAAAATGGTGCACGGCAAATTGAAGGCTGCATTAATGGACTTGGCGAGCGAGCTGGAAATGCTTCTCTAGAAGAAGTAATTATGAATATAGAAACAAGAAAACAATTCCTTGGGGTTGCTACGAATATTGATACTAAACAAATATATAGAACTAGTAAAATGGTAAGTGATATTTTTGGATTTCAAGTCCAAGCTAATAAAGCAATCGTTGGTGCCAATGCATTCAGGCACGCTTCAGGAATTCATCAAGATGGTGTAATAAAAAATCGTGACACATTTGAAATTATGGATCCTAAATCAATTGGATGGACAAATAACTCCTTAGTAATGGGGAAATTAAGCGGTAGAGCAGGGCTTAAATCAAAATTAGAAGAATTAGGGTTTAAGCTTTCAAAAGAAGAATTGGATTCAGCTTTTAAGTCTTTCAAAGATTTAGCTGATAGAAAAAAAATTATTACTGATGCAGACCTAGAAAACCTGATGTCTACACAACGACGTATTAACAACAACGACAAGGACTCGTATAAATTAGAGGAAATGCATATTTCTTCAGGTACAACTAACATCCCTTCAGCAACAATAATTCTTAGTACTCCTGATGGCAAAAAAATTAAAGAAAACTCTACTGGAACAGGCCCAGTTGATGCTGTTTATAAAGCTATTAACAAAATAGTCTCATCTCCAAGTACTTTGACTGAGTTCAAAATTGACTCTGTTACTAAAGGAATAGATGCAATAGGAGATGTAACAGTTCGAGTTGAAAAAAACAAACAAGGATATTTAGGCCGAGGCGCTGACACAGACATCATAATTGCTAGTGCAAAAGCTTATATCAATGCTTTAAATAGAATGATTTCAATGCAACAACATGACCAAAATAATAATTGATTCAGGTTATTAAATGTCTCCAAAAACTATGTTCCAAAAAATATGGGATTCGCACCTAGTTCATAAAGAACCTGGACAACCTGCAATCCTTTATATTGACCTTCATCTAATTCATGAAGTGACTACCCCGCAAGCCTTCGAGGGTTTGAGAATTTCTAAAAGATCTGTTAGGCGACCTGACCTAACTGTAGCAACAATAGATCACAATGTACCAACTACAAATAGATTTTTACCTATACTTGACCCGATAGCAAAACAACAAATAGAAACCTTAAGATCAAACTGTAAAGAATTTAATATAGAATTATATGATATTCACCATCCACGACAAGGAATTGTACATGTCATTGCGCCTGAACTAGGATTCACACAACCTGGAATGACAATCGTTTGTGGTGATAGTCATACTTCAACTCATGGAGCTTTTGGATCTTTTGCATTAGGGATCGGAACATCTGAAGTTGAACATGTACTGGCCACTCAAACTCTTCGTCAATACAAACCAAAAACAATGAGAATCAATGTTGCTGGTGATTTGAAATTTGGAATCACGGCAAAAGATTTAATCCTTTACATTATTAACCAAATCGGTGTTAACGGAGGAACTGGTTATGTAATTGAATATTCCGGAAATGTTATTTCAAACTTGTCTATGGAAAACCGCATGACAATATGTAATATGTCTATTGAAGCGGGTGCTAGAGCCGGAATGATTGCGCCTGATCGTATAACATTTGATTATTTAAAAAACAAACCTCAAGCTCCAAAAGAAAATATTTTTGAATTAAAAGTTAAAGAATGGGAAAAAATCAAAACAGACGAGGGAGCATCATTTGATAAAGAGGTAAACATAGATGCATCTTCTATTGAACCAATGGTTACGTGGGGAACAAATCCTGGAATGGTAATATCTATCAATGAACAAATCCCTGACCCCAATTCATTTCCAACAATCAATGAACAAAAATCAGTAAGTAAAGCCTTAAAATATATGGGATTAAATCCTGGAGCTTCTTTAAAAAACCTTCCTGTTGATAGAGTATTTATTGGGTCATGTACAAATTCCAGAATAGAAGATTTAAGAAATGCTGCAAAAATAATAATCAATAGGCAAGTAAACGATAAAGTTAAGGCAATGGTTGTACCTGGGTCAACAGAAGTTAAAAAACAAGCAGAGTCTGAGGGTTTAGATTTAATTTTCAAAAATGCTGGATTCGATTGGAGAGAGGCAGGCTGCTCTATGTGTTTGGGTATGAATCCTGACATCCTAAAGCCTGGAGAAAGATGTGCGTCAACTTCAAATAGAAATTTTGAAGGAAGGCAAGGAAAAGAAGGCAGAACACACTTATTAAGTCCAGAAATGGCTGCTGCATCAGCAATTGCTGGACATCTAGTTGATATTAGAAATTGGTAAACTAAACGAGAAAACCATGGACTCTTTTAAAAAACACACCGGTAGCGTTACACCTTTATATCAAATTAACATAGATACAGATCAAATCATCCCAAAACAATTTCTAAAACGAATTGAAAGAACTGGATTTGGTGAATTCTTATTCAATGACTGGAGATTTGATAGTGCAGGGAAACCAATAAAAGATTTTATTTTAAATAATCCAAAGTATAAAAAATCATCTATCTTAGCTACTGGTAAAAACTTTGGGTCAGGATCATCAAGAGAACATGCTGCTTGGGCGCTTCATGACTATGGATTCAAGTGTATTCTTGCACCAAGCTTTGCTGATATTTTTTATAATAATTGTTTCAAAATTGGGCTGCTTCCTATACAAATAAATGAACATCAAATGGAAAAAATAGTTGTTTGTTCTGAAAAAGATCCAAATTATCAATTAACAATTGACTTAGATTGCCAAACTATCACTGAAAACAAATCAGGTGAGAAAATACTCTTCGAGATAGATCCTTTCATGAAAAATTGTTTGATTAATGGATTAGATGAAATTGGATTAACACTACAACACAGAGAAAAAATTCGAAAATTTGAGGAATCACGTTAAATAAAAGTCAACTCAATATCTTTATACTATTACTCTTTATCATCATAAAAATTTCACCTCCAACTTTCAAGTCTAATTTTCTAGCTGAAGCTAATGATATGCGAGATAAATATCTCCCTCCCGCTTCCACGCAAACTAAAGCAAAATTTTGAAACTCTTTAATAGAAATAATTTTTCCTTGAATGATATTTTGAACACTTGTATCAAATGTTTTAATTTTAGACAAAATTATTTCATTTGAACTAATTGAAACATTTATTTGCTCATTTAAAAAAATCTCCTCTTCTGAAATTTTAAACACTACTCCTTCTATTTTGATTTTTATAATTTTATTAGAATCAATTTTAGAAACTACTTCAGCCCTTTTAATATTTTCAAAACCAAACCAATACTCTGATGAAATCATATCAGTACCTAATAACAATTCATTAGCGTCTACAAAATTTTGAAACTCCCCTTTTTCCAAAATTAAAACTCTATTCGCTATAGCTAAAACCTCTGAAATAGAATGAGAAACATAAATTATTGGAATTTTAAATTCAGACCAAATTCTTTTTAAATTCTCAATAATTTTTCCTGATGCTTTTTTATCTATAGAAACTAAAGCCTCATCAAGTAATAAAAAAACTGGCGAAATTGATAACACTCTTGCCAAAGCGACTTTTTGTTTTTCCCCTCCCGAAAGAGAAGAAAGGTTTTTATTTAAAAGATTTTTTATATCAAGAAAATTTATCACGTATTCAGGTGATATTTTTCGTTCATGCCCTGGAAGCAAATTGTATCCAAAATATATATTGTCTCTCACATTCATGTGAGGAAATAAAGTTAATTCTTGCGAAACATATCCAATTTTCCTCTTGTGGATAGGTAAAGATACTTTTGGGTCATCAGAATATAAAATTTGATCCCCAATCTTGATTTCCCCTTGATCTGGATTCAAAAAACCCGCAATACAATTTAAAAAGGTAGTTTTTCCACTCGCAGATGGTCCAAAAACTGCCGTAATTCCATCATCAATAATTCCATTAATATCTAAAATGAAACCTGAATCATATTTTTTATATATTTTAAAATCTATTTTTATACTCAATTTTTTTTGACATCCAATTGTAAATTAATAAAGTTACAACTGCTAATATTGCTGACAATGAACTTAATATTACTGCTCCAGTATTATCTCCAGATAACACACTAGAATAAATAGCTATGGGTAAGGTTTGAGTTTCTCCAATAATATTACCTCCTACAACACTTGTTGCTCCAAATTCACTTAAAGCTCTTACAAACCCCCCAACAATTCCTGCAAAAATTCCTTTATATGCTAAAGGAACAGTGATATTTAAAAAAGTACTAAGAGCATTTGCGCCTAAAGTTCTAGCAGCTAATTCAAGCTTAAAATCTATACTAGAAAAACCTACAGAAATTGCTTTATATACCAATGGATATGAAACTACAGCAGCAGCTAGTGCAGTTGCCCACCAAGTAAAAATTATATCTACTCCAAAAATTTGATTCATTAACGTACCAACCAAGCTGTTTCTTCCTAACCCAACAAGCAACAAAAATCCTATCGTTACAGGAGGCAAAGCCAAAGGAATAATTCCTATAATTTCAATCAAAAAACTATATTTTACTTTTCGCCTAACAGACAACCAAGCTAATATTGTTGCTATAGGCAAGTTGATTAAAGTTGCAATAATAGAAACTTTAATACTAACAATCAAAGGTGCATAATAAATTGATTCTTGTATTTGATTCAAAAATTTAATCCTTTAATAATTATTCTTCAGAAGTAGCACTTAAATTTTGTATTTCAAAACCTTTTCTTTTTAAAACTTCCTTAGAATAATCCCCTAAAAGAAATGTAATGAAATCTCTTGCAGCTGCAGATTTATTTGCATCTGCAATCTCTACAGCAGTATATACAATAGGTCTATAAGAACGTTCGTCTATGATATCAAAAACCCGAATTTTATCATTACCAATTATTTTAACATCAGTATCGTAAACAATAGCTAAATCAACGTTCCCTGATTTTACATACCTTAATGCATCTGCGGCATTATTAGCATAAATAATTTTATCTTTGTAAAATTCCCAAATATTATAATATTCAAACATATCTTTTGCATAAACTCCCACTGGAGCAAAATTCGGGTTTCCTATTGCTATTCTTTGCAATGGAATATTAAGAATGTCCTGAGTATTCTTAATCTCATAAGGAAAATCCCCTGAAGAAACAAAAACTATACGATTAGAAGCAAAAACACTAGTTTTTTTAACAACCCCAATCTCGTTTAAAAAATCCCTAGGTAACATTCCAGCTGATAAAAATATATCAGCATTGGCGCCTGCACCAATTTGACGTGCCAACCTTTGAGAGCCCCCATAATTAATCGAAATTTCTATACCTTCCTCTGATTCAAATGAACTTATAACTTCTCTCATCACATGTTCTAAACTAATTGCAGCAAAAATAACTAATTTCGAGTTAGAATTTTTTTGATCAATTGGATTACTTAGAAAAAATATCATTGAAATTAAAAATAAACTCAATCCTACCAACAAAACATTTATAATATTAAATGATTTCAACATCCGTCCTAATTTGAGAATTCATGAACTAATTCAAACCATTTTACACTAGATCTGGTATAGAAAATAATAATTGAATTAACCCTAAAAGATTGAAGTCTTTATAAAATAAATGATATAATTATTACATGGTATTCATGAATACCTAAAAGAATAGTTTTATTAATCAATTAAAAGTGGGGTGTTCCCACTTTTCTTGTTTTAAGAGGAATCTTTCAATAGAAAGGATCTCAATAAAAATGAAAAGTGACTTCATTATCGCCTTAACACAGCTGGCAGCTGAACGAAACCTCCCTAGAGGGACAGTAATTTCAGCAATCGAAGCTGCACTTGCTTCTGCTTATAAAAAAGACAGTATATCTACAGGCCAAAACATTTCTGTTAATCTAGATCCAGGCACTGGGGAAATCTCTGCACATATCGTAAAAAGCGTTGTGGAAACTCCAGAAGACCCAGAATTAGAAATTAGCCTTGAAGATGCAAAGAAAATTGATTCTAACGCCGAAATTGGTACTACAATTCAAATTAAAGAGCTAACAAATACTGCTGGAAGAATGGCTGCTCAAGCTGCAAAACAAGTCGTTTTGCAAAGACTAAGAGAAGCTGAAAATGAAATTATATTGAAAGAATTTGAAAATAAAGAAGGAGAAGTTTTTTCAATTGTAATTCAAAAAATAGAACCGAAGCATATAATTGCAGACATAGGAAGAACCGAAGCAATCTTACCCACCTCTGAGCAATCTCCATATGAAAAACATCGAGTAGGCCAAAAACTTAAAGTTGTCTTAAAATCAGTTAGACCATCACTAAGAGGTCCAGAAATAATTATTTCCCGAGCTGACGGAGATCTATTAAAAAGACTATTTGAAATGGAAGTTCCAGAAATTTATAATAACTTAGTACAAATGGTTCAAGTTGCCAGAGAAGCTGGCTCTAGGAGCAAAATTTCAGTATTCGCCAAACAAGAAGGAATAGATGCTGTCGGTTCCTGTGTAGGATTACGTGGAGTTAGAATCCAAAACATTGTTAATGAATTGCAGGGTGAAAAAATTGATGTTGTTGAATGGAATAAAGACCCAAAAATATATATCACAAATGCTCTTAGCCCTGCAACTATCCAAAGAGTAATAATACAGCCGGACCAATCAGCAATTGCAATTGTACCTGAAAATCAAATTTCTTTAGCAATAGGCAAAGATGGCCAAAATGTAAGACTTGCTGCAAGGTTAACAGGATGGAAATTAGATATCAAAAGCAATGTAGAATCCTTAGATATTGACGAAATTGAAGAACCTGAGACCATAGCCGAATTTGAAACTCCAGTAGAATTAGGTCCAGCTGATATCGAACAAACTTTAGAGAAAATTCAAGAAGATCTACAAGTTGCAGAAACTACTGCTGAAGCTGAAAATATCTCCGAAGATACGGAATCAACCTCAATTGAAGATTTGCCAAGTGAAGATCCAATTGATTCTACTCAAACTGAAGATATCTCCGAAAATATAGAATCAACCTCAATTGAAGATTTGCCAAGTGAAGATCCAATTGATTCTACTCAAACTGAGGATATCTCCGAAGATCAATTGATTGAAGAATTACTTGAAGACTCAATTGATTCTACTCAAACTGAAGATATCTCCGAAAATATAGAATCAACCTCAATTGAAGATTTGCCAAGTGAAATATGGTCTTTAGATGCCCTAGATGGACAAAAAACAAATTCAATTAGATTTGCTGAAGATATTGATGAACTAGGCAGATCAAATGCTCCTAGTAATAAACCTGCAAATAAACCAATAAAAAAGAAAACCAATAAAAATAAAAACACTAAAAAGGGGAAATAATAAAACCAACATCAATGACCCTACAAACAAAAGGACGAGATTTTAGAATGCTTAAGCTATTCAATCTATGTCTATTATATCGAAAAATTAATTAAATCTTATGACTAATAAACCTTCAAATAATCAAAATCCCATAGAAGGCTCCTCAACAGGCCCCTCAACAGATTCTAAATCTCAAGTAGATATAAAGAAAATTAATATTCCTGAAATTGTTACTGTTAAAGAGCTCTCACATTTGATGGCAATAGAATCAATAGAGCTAATCAAAAATCTAATGAGAAATGGATTTATGTTATCTATTAACGATGTTATTGAAAGAGATATTGCTGTATTACTCGCAAAACATTTTGGATTCGAAGTTCTACCTTTGGCAAAACAATCAACTGGCACCAAAAGCCAATACGAAAAAGGAGACGGTCCTAATTTAAATAATCGCCCACCAGTTATAGCAATACTTGGTCATGTAGATCATGGAAAAACAACCCTTTTAGACAGCATTAGAAAAACAAATGTTGTTTCAAACGAAGCAGGTGGAATCACTCAGCATATTGGGGCTTACCAAATTAAGCATAATGAAAATCCAATTACATTTATTGATACCCCAGGGCATGCTGCATTTACTCAGATGAGGGCTAGAGGAGCAAATATTACAGATATTGTTATTCTAGTCGTTGCTGCAGATGACGGTATAATGCCACAGACAATAGAAGCAATTAATCATATTAAAGCAGCGAATGTTCCAATGATTGTTGCTATCAACAAAATTGATAGCCCTACTGCAGATTCAGATAGAGTTAAAAGGCAACTTTCTGAAAATAATATATTGATAGAAGAATGGGGTGGGGAGATAATATCTTGTGAAGTTTCAGCACTTAAGGGCGAAGGACTTAACGATTTACTTGAAAACATTCTGCTTCTGTCTGAAATTTTAGAACTTAAATCTGATATTAACAAAAATGCTCAGGGAGTAATTATCGAAGCTAGTTTGGACAAAAACAGCGGGCCATCAACAACGTTACTTGTTCAGAACGGCACATTAATGCTAGGAGATTTTATTTATACCAAAAAATCTACTGGGAAAATTAAATCAATTGTAAACGATGTAGGGGAAAAATTGACTCAAGCCGAACCATCTTTGCCTGTGAAAATTTTAGGTCTTGATAGCGTACCTGAAGCTGGCTCAATATTCCAGACTACAAAAAATTCAAAATCCTTAAAACAAGAATTATCTGAAACTTCCATATCTTCAAATCAAGCAAAAACTATTCAGCTAGAAAACCTTAGGGCTAATTCAGACTCTCAAGAAGTTACATCATTAAATATAATACTAAAAACAGATTTTCAAGGAACGATTCAACCATTAGTTGCTAGCATAGAAAATTTGGGAAATGATGAACAAAGACTTAACGTGATTCATGCATCTAGTGGAGGTATTTCTGAAAATGATATCTTATTAGCTAGCACATCAAATGCAATCGTGTTTGGATTCAATGTTTTTACTCAACCAAGCGCTCAAAAATTAGCTGCAAAAGAAGTAATTAAAATTAGAGACCATACAATTATATATGAATTGCTGGATGATATTAAAAGCCTTCTTGACGATTTAGCAGAGCCCATCAAAGAAGATATAGTCGCAGGTATTGCAACAGTAAAGGCAACATTTTCATATGGTAAAAATGCTAAAATAGCTGGAATCATAGTGAATGAAGGGACTATTAAACGAGGAAATACCATTCACTTAATGCGAAATAATCAATTATTACATAAAGGCCCAATGAGAAGCCTAAGGCATTTCAAAGATGATGTGAAAGAGTTAAATTCTGGATTTGAAGGAGGGCTTGTATTAGAAGCCTTCCAAGATATCAAAGAAGGCGATATTATTGAGGCACATTCTCTAGAAACCAAGTAAGGATTTTACATTTCTTAGCTTAATTCTCGCAAAATGTAGCAGGAGAAAAAAATGAATAACCATAGAATTGACAGAATTAATTCTATGATTCGCCATGAAATTAGTAAAATCATCAATGAAAACATTAGAGATCCCCGAATAAATCAATTGATTAGCATTACTAAAGTTAAAACATCTAGAGATTTGTCAAACTCAAAAATATCTGTCAGCCTAATGGGGAATGAGTCAGAAAAAACTAAAGCTATTAAAGCATTAAAAGCTGCCTCAGGTTTTATTAGACATAATTTGCAAAAAAATATTGCTCTTAAAAAAACCCCAACAATCAATTTCACTGTCGACGAAACTATCGTAACCGGACAAAAAATTACAAAATTAATCAACAAGCATAAAACCCAAACAGCTGATTAGTTTTGATTATGCAAAAAATTCATGGAATTATATCCATTAACAAGCCTTTTGGAGTTACATCAACCCAAGTTGTAAGAGAAATAAAGCGTCACTCCAAGCAAAATAAAGTTGGCCACTCAGGAACTCTTGACCCAACAGCCGAAGGAGTCCTTCCGATCTGTATTGGACAAGCAACTAAAGTTGTTGAAAACATCATGCAATTTAAAAAAGAATATATCGGAACTATCCGTTTTGGAATATCCACTGATACATTTGATTCAGCAGGAAAAATAGTAAAAGTTTCTGAAATAAACAATATATCCGAAAAAAAAATTGAAAATACTCTAAAGAATTTCCTTGGCGATATCCAACAAACGCCTCCGTTATTTAGTGCTTTGAAAAATAATGGTAAACGTTTGTATCATATTGCTAGATCTGG
Organism: SAR202 cluster bacterium; assembly: GCA_009392295.1. GTDB lineage: Bacteria > Chloroflexota > Dehalococcoidia > Lucifugimonadales. Next base: position 33,158 of record VFGW01000008.1, on the reverse strand, counting down.
AAAAAGTATCAAATTAACTCCTAGAGATGTATATGTTAAAAAAATCACACTACTTGAATGGAAACCACCAAATGCCAAGATATTTGTCCAATGCGGCAAGGGGTTTTATATGAGATCTTTAGCGCAAGATTTAGGCGAAATTTTAAATACTGGAGCACATCTAAGTTATTTAATCAGAAATAGTGTGGGTCCCTTCAAAATTGATAACTCAATTTCGCTTTCAAATGCGGTTGATTGTTTCAAAAAAAATAATTGGCACAAAAACATACTAAACCCTGATTTTGCATTGCAAAATATTCAACATACCATACTAAATGAAATTGATGAAAAAAAAATAAAAACAGGACAAAAAATACTTATCACTGCAACTATTGAAAATTTTGAATCAGAAAATTTCATTAAAGCATATAATTCAAAGGAAGATTTTCTAGGCATACTATCAAAAGACTCAGAAAAAGGACTATGGAAACCGTATAAGGTTTTTACCTTGGATCAATAGTAATAAAAGATTCATTCATTTATAAGGCAAGCCATATTGCATATAAATATAAAATCACATATAATACTATTGACATATATAAATATTCTATATATGTTTCAAAGTACTAAAAGTACATATATTACGGAGGTCATGACTATGGAGGCATATTGCTTCAAGTGCAGAAAAAAAGTCACAATCGCTAATCCAGAATCAGTAACGCTAAAAAACGGTAGGCCAGCTACTAGAGGTACTTGTCCTACTTGCCCTGATACTAAAGTATTTAGAATCGGCAAAGCATAAATTAGCAGAATTAATTCATTATAAATTTTTAATTGGTACACATTAAACTTTGTTTTTGTGTGCCAGTTTTCTGTTTAGTTTTTCACGGAGGAACTAAGTGTCCACTTATGCAGTTTTTCAAACAGGAGGGAAGCAATACAAGGTCTCGACAGGAGATACTGTTCGTGTTGAATCTTTACAAGTGCCTGCTTCAGGCAAAATTGATATCAATGACGTGCTTCTTCATTCAGAAAATGGTGAATTAACTATTGGTTCCCCATTAATAGCTGGAGCTTCAATTTCAGCAAAATTAATCCAAAACGGAAGACATAAAAAAATTCGAGTTTTCCATTACAAGCACAAGACCAGGTTGAGAAAAACATTTGGACACAGGCAAAATTTCACAGAAATTGAAATCACTGCCATTTCTCTAAAGCCTGAAGCTAAAGAAACAACAGCTAAAAAAACAACAGCTAAAAAAACAACAGCTAAAAAAACAACAGCTAAAAAAACAACAGCTAAAAAAACAATAGCTAAAAAAACAACAGCTAAAAAAACAATAGCCAAAAAATAAAATCAGAGGTTTATCATGGCACATAAAAAAGGTGGAGGTAGTAGCAGAAATGGAAGAGATAGTCGTGGACAACGTCTTGGAATAAAAAAATATGATACTGAATTGGTTTCTGCAGGTTCAATACTTGTACGCCAAAGAGGTACAAAGGTATTCCCTGGCGAAAATGTAGGTATAGGCAGAGACCACACCCTTTTTGCCCTTATAGATGGAAAAGTAAAATTTGAACATGCTTCGTCAACAAAAAAGCGGGTTAGTATTTACCCTGAATTAGAAGAGAAATCATAAAATGAAACCGAAAATTCATCCTAGTTACTATGGTAACGCCCAAGTTAAATGTGCATGTGGTAATACTTTTACTACAGGATCTACAAAAGAATCAATTCAAGTTGAAATATGCAACCAATGTCATCCTTTTTATACCGGAGAACAAAGAATCGTAGATACTGAAGGTAGAGTTGAAAGACTCAAAAGAAGGTATAAACTATAAACGAAGCTTGCTGTGTGTTTATAACGGTTTCTAAATAACTATACGTTCCTCAATAAAAACTCTAACTATGAAAAAATTCACATACGGCGGACAGGCAATAATTGAAGGAGTAATGATACGAGGTAAAACTTGTTATTCAATTGCAGTTAGAAATCCTACTGGATCAATAATTACGAAATCTTTCACTCTTAATAATTTCTTAAATGGACCTGCAAGAAAAATCCCAATGCTTCGAGGTATTCTTATCCTCATTGAAATGTTGTTAATTGGTACAAAATCACTCTCATATTCAGCTGAAATTGCATCGCAAGAAACTGACGCACCTAAAGGATCAAATACCAATTTATCTCTTGTGATTACTATGGTATTTTCTTTAATTTTTGGAATAACTTTATTTTTTTTAATACCTCTGTTCATTAGCAATCTATTTGAAAATTTCATAAATTTACCAATACTATCAAACATATTTGAAGGCATTATCAGAATTGCCATTTTTTTAATCTATGTGATATTAATTGGCCAAATGCAAGATATTAGAAGAGTATTTATGTACCATGGTGCCGAGCATATGGCAATACATTGCTATGAGAATAACGAAACTCTTTCAGTAGAAAATATTAAAAAATACTCAACACAACATCCTAGATGCGGCACTGCTTTCATTTTAATTGTATTAATTCTATCAATAATTATATTCGGAATCATTGGAAGAGATTTTACAATTCAAACATTGATTGCGTCTAGAATATTTATGGTTCCCGTTATTGCGGCGATAGGTTATGAAATAATTAAAATCAGTGGTAAATTTCACAATCAATCCATTATAAAAATGTTTTTTAAACCTAGTTTAGAATTACAAAAACTTACAACAAAAATTCCTGACGAAGAACAAATTGAAGTAGCTATTTCAAGTTTAAATTTGGCAATCGAAAAAGATTCTACTCAAGTTAACAAACAATAAGTTACTTTTTTCTTGAATATAACTCTGTGAGTACATCTCCTAAATCAACACCAGACTCAACAAGCAAAACTAGAATATGAAATATTAAATCTGAGGTTTCGGCAATTACATTATTCTTATCTTTGTTAATGGCCGCTATAGCAACTTCGCCCGCTTCTTCTATAACTTTTTGACTAATTCTATCAACGCCCGCATCAAATAAACTTGAGACATAACTTCCTGTTGGTTTTTGAATTTTACGCTCAGAAATTAAATTTATCAATTTTTCAAGAATTTGCAGATCATTCTTATTTCTAATAAATTTATTATCTGATTGGAAATCATCAGACAAATCAGAATCAAAACATGACTTATTACCAGTATGGCAAACTGGCCCCTCAGGATCAACAGAAATTAACAAAGCATCATGGTCGCAATCAAAATTAATAGCTTTCATATTAAGAAAGTTTTTTGAAACCTCTCCTTTAAGCCACAATCTATTTTTGCTTCTACTATAAAACCAAACCTGGCCTGTTTGAACTGTTTTGTTAATAGAGTCTTCATTTACATACCCTAGCATCAAAACCTCTTTAGTATTAATATCTTGGATGATAGCTGGCGCCAAGCCTTTTTCATCAAATTTGATTGAATTATTTATCAAGATTTACTCCTCATATCAATACAATTATCAATTTATTTTCTAATTAAAACGCCTTGATTATCCAAAAATTGTTTGGCATCAGCAACTTTGTATTTACCAAAATGAAATATACTTGCCACTAATGCGGCATCAGCGCCTGCGTCCTGAAATACCCTCTGCAAATGTTCAAGAGTTCCCGCACCTCCACTCGCAATCAATGGCACATTCACCTTTTCATTGACCAAGCGAATATATTCTATATCATATCCTTGTTGTTTCCCATCCATATCCATACTTGTTAACAATAACTCCCCGCACCCTAAATCAGAAACACGTTCTGCCCATTTAATTGCATCTATCCCAGTGCGATTTCTCCCGCCATGTGTATACACTTCCCATTTTGAATTTGAATCCAAACCAATTTGTTTATCTTGATTAGATTCTTTAAAATCAGTAATCTTTTTATAATCTATAGCTACAACAATACATTGAGAACCAAACATTTTAGAAGCCTTTGATATCAATTCAGGTTCTGAAATAACAGAAGTATTCAATGAAACCTTATCAGCCCCAGCTTGCAATAACACTCTAATATCTTTGATAGTCCTTATCCCTCCCCCAACTGTAAAAGGAATGAAAACATTCTCGGAAACATTTTTAACAACATCGATCATTATTTCTCTATCATCAGAGCTAGCAGTAATATCCAAAAACACCAATTCATCTGCACCCTCTTTATCATAAAAATCTGCTAAAACAGCAGGGTCTCCTGCGTCTCTCAAATTCAAAAAATTAACACCTTTAACTACTCGGCCTTTATGTACATCTAAACAAGGAATAATTCTTTTAGTTATCATACGTTATCTCGAAATTGGATAATTGCTCTACTAATGTCAATATCTCCTGTATACGCTGCTTTTCCAACAATTACAGCAGAAACATTCATATTAGATAATTTAACTAAATCTTGAATTGACGATAAGCCTCCTGCAACAATCATGTTAATATTAATTTTGTTTTGCATAGATTGAATCCCTTTAAAATTCGGACCAATTAATGTGCCATCTCTAGAAATGTCAGTATATATATAATGTTTTAATCCAAGAGATTTAATTTTATTCAAAGCATCATCAATTGAAACCGAACTAACATCTTCCCAACCATTAATTCTTAATTTCTGATCTTTAATGTCTAAACTAACTACGGTTTTTTCAGCGCCAAATTCTTCTGCAATTTCAGACAAAAAACCACCTTCTAAAGCAGCTGTGCCAACAATTATTCTGTCTAAACCTAAATTTAATGCTTGATTGAATTGTTTCCGATTTCTTATTCCGCCCCCTAACTGCACAGGTACTCCAAGTGAAACTATTTGCCTAACAACATCATAATTTACCCCACTTCCTTCTCTAGCACCATCAAGATCCACAATATGAAGCCGACTAGCCCCTTCTGCTATCCAACGATTTGCCACCTCAAATGGTGATTCAGAATAAATAGTTTCTTGCAGAAAATCGCCTTTATATAACCTAACACATTTTCCATCTTTAATATCTATTGCTGGAATTATTTCCATATCACAAACTTGCCTACGTAATTATCATATTTAAAAAATTTTTATATAAGCGCAAACCTAAGCTTCCGCTTTTCTCAGGATGAAATTGAACAGCTACTAAATTATCAACTGCTATAGCACTACAAAATTGTATTCCATAATCAGTAGTAGCTAATTGATATTTACTTCCTGTTGCCGCAAAATAACTATGAGCAAAATAAAAATTTGATTCATCAGGAAGACCTTGGTTAATAGGATGATTTTGATTGAATTTTACTTGATTCCATCCAATGTGGGGTACTTTAGAAACTTCAGGAAATTTTTCAATCCTACCTTCAATCAAACCTAATCCTAGCAAATCTCCTTCTTCAGAAGATTCAAAAAGTAATTGTAAACCCAAGCAAATCCCTAAAAAAGGTTTACCTTTATTAATTTGATTTTTTATTGACTCACTTAAGCCAAATTCATTTAGTTTACTGATAGCGGAATCACTAGCTCCTTGACCAGGCAAAATGATACCATCACAATTATTGATTTCATCTAAATCCGTTGTGATATTAGCAATATATCCACAAAACTCTATTGCCTTTTGAACGCTCCGCAAATTTCCAGCTTCATAATCTACAATAGCTACTTTAGGTTGGTCCATAATTACTTTAATTTACTCTTCTATAATTTTTTTTCTCTTGCTATCAGAGGTTGTTATTTCTTGCAAATCGTTTAAATGATCTTCTAATCTAGCTAAGATAAACAGCAAATCACTTAATCTATTAATATATTTTAAAATTTTTTGGTTTTTTAACTCGCCGCTTTCATGAAATTCAACTATCTGACGTTCACTAGACCTTACTAATGCTCTAGATAAATCGATTGCAGCTGAACCAGGGCTCCCACCGGGCAAAACAAATTCTCTAGAAATATCTATCTTACTACCAAGTTCATCTAATTTTTTTTCTATTTTTTCAACATGTAGCTCTTCGATGGTTAAAATACTTCCCTCATTTAAGCTCAAATCTTTAACAGATGATATTTCTGCAGAAATTGTAAATAAATCATGCTGAACCTCAAGTAATAATTTTTTTATTCCACTATCTCTAGATAAAGAACGTGCCAACCCAATTGCAGATACAGCATTGTCTAAACCACCACAAGTTGCTATTCTCAAGTGAGATTTGGATACTACTCCCCCCATAAACAAAGAAGTGTTGCCCGAATCTCCTTGTTTGGTATATATTTTAGGGTTTTTGTTTTTGCACATAATTATAGATCCACTAAATACTGTTAGTTATATTGATAATACAACAAAAACGTTTTGCCTGCGTTATCGTTAAAAGGTAAAGGTTGTATTCTAATTATTTTTATTATCATTAACAGTAGGTTTAGGTGGCAAAATGCATAGAAACAAAACTGAAGTAACCAAATATATTAAAGAAATTCCAATTAAAGCAGAATGATAACTATTAGTAACATCATAAATTCTACCCATCATAACCGGAACTACAAAGGCACCAACGCTTACAACCAAATTTATCACACCTCTAAGAGTAGCAAACGATTTAGTCCCAAAAAAATCTCCAATCATCGCCCACGTTAATCCAGCTGCACCATCAGTAATTGAAATCAATAAAGAAAAAAACAAAACGGTCCAAACCGTCACCGGACCAAATAAAAAAATTATACACGCAAGCATTCCTACTAACATAGACACCGAAACGATAATTCTTTTCTCTATTTTGTCTCCAAGCCAACCCATTAAAACTCTCGTGAAAATAGCACTTGCAGAAATAAAAGCTATTGTAATACCTCCCAATTCTTCTTCAAAATTTTTCCAAACTAATATTGGAACCAAATGAATCAGTACGCCAGCCTGTGCGCTAATTCGCAAAGCTATTGCGCAAGCTAAAAGCCAATAATTGAACGTGGAAATTGCAGAACGAAAAGAATAATTTTTCTGGTTAACAAAATTTATTTGTCTCTTTATTTTTGAATTAGAAATGTTTTTTCCATCCACATCTTGATTAACTAAATGCGGAGAATCTTTGATCAAAAATGAAATTGGCACACAGATTGCCAATATCATTATCCCTGAAAATAATGCCCCAAACCTCCAGCCAAAATTGTTAATCATAACTGCAAGTATTGGGGTTATAACTAAACCCCCAACAGCAATACCTGCAGAAATATATCCAAAAGCCCTTCCTCTATATATATCGAACCATCTAACAACTACAGCAGATGCTCCGTTATGAAAACCTGCATTCATTCCAACAGAAATTAATGCAACAAAAATTAAAATAAAATCAATAAAACCACTAGATAAAGGTAAAACCAAAAACCCAATTCCAGAAAGACAAGACCCCAAAATCATCATCATCCTAGGACCAATTCGATCAATAAAATAACCTGTAATAGGGCTTTGAATCCCACTTTCCACAGTGGCTGCGCCAAAAATCAGTGAAGTTTGTGTTCTTGTTAAACCCATCTCCCTAGATAATGGCAAAAAATACAAAGATGACCCTCGCCCAAAAAAACCAGTTGCAAATCCATTCAAAACTGCTCCAATTGCAACATATTTCCACCCCCAAAAATTACCTCCAGATTTTTTTTGGATTAATTTCATTTTTCACCAAATCGAAAATATTTTAACCAGAAATAGCTATCTTTCTTTATATCATTCTTGCAAATTAGCTCTGTAATGTAAAAAAAATACCTTATATAACGTTATCCGTGCGATTAGTAGCTACATATTGTATAAATAATGATATAATTTTATACCTAAGAATATCATATAAGTATTGATTGATCAGGAGTTAATTAGATTATGATGTCAAAAACACCATATGGAAATATTAAGCCACATGGTCTTGAATCGGAAATGAAGAGTTCCTATTTAGAATATGCAATGAGTGTAATTGTGTCTAGGGCGCTTCCTGATGCAAGGGACGGCTTAAAACCTGTACAGAGACGTATATTGTATGCAATGCATGAATTAGGAATGCGACCTAATTCATCCCACAAAAAAAGTGCCCGACTCGTGGGCGAGGTTTTAGGTAAATATCACCCACATGGAGACACCTCTGTTTACGATGCTATGGTCAGAATGGCGCAAGATTTCTCAATGCGATTATGCCTAGTAGATGGTCAAGGCAACTTTGGAAGTATTGATAATGACCCTCCTGCTGCTATGAGGTATACAGAAGCTAGATTGTCTAGCTATGCATTAGAAATGCTAGATAATTTAGAGCAAGATACTGTAGATTTTGGTGAAAATTTTGACGCTACTTTAAATGAACCTCTTGTGCTACCAGCACGTCTTCCAAACCTGTTAGTCAATGGTGCGTCTGGAATAGCTGTTGGAATGGCTACAAACATCCCCCCTCATAATCCAACAGAAATTTGTAATGGAGTAATTCAATTAATCGATTATCCTGAAAGCACAATCCAAGATTTAATGAAAAAAGTTCGTGGCCCAGACTTTCCGACTGGGGCTACAATAATGGGATCTGAGGGCATCTCAAATAGCTACGAAACAGGCAGAGGACAAATAATTATTAGGGCTACTGCAGATGTTGAAGACACCAAAACTGCCAATAAAAAAAGAATTGTTGTCACTGAACTTCCTTATCAAGTCAACAAAGCAAGTTTAGTTGAAAAAATAGCTATCCTAATTCGAGACAAAAAACTAGAAAATGCCACAGAGGTTCGCGACGAATCAGATAGAAAAGGAATGCGAATTGTAATAGAACTAAGGTCTGGTTCTCAGCCGCTAGTCATCCTTAATAATCTCTATAAAAACACTCCAATGCAAAGTTCCTTTTCTCCTAATATGCTTGCTTTGATTAATGGAATCCCAAAACTCATCAACTTAAAGGATGCCCTGCAAACTTATATTGATTTCAGGGTAGATGTGGTTACAAGACGGTCTAAGTTTGAATTACAAAAAGCAGCAGAGCGATCACATATATTAGAAGGGTTGCGGACTGCCCTCTCAAGCCTCGATGAAATAATCCAAACTATTAGGCAATCCCAAGATGTTAATCAGGCTCGTGAATCCCTGATGAGTGGTTTTGATTTATCACAAATTCAAGCACAAGCCATCCTTGATATGCAGCTTAGGCGATTATCTGCTCTTGAAAGAGAAAAAATTGAAACTGAATTTCAAGAAATCCAAATAACAATAAAAGAACTTAAAGAAATCCTTTCTGATGTAAAAAATGTTTTATCCGTTGTGAGAGATGAAACAGAAGAACTTAAAAAGAAAGTTAGAAGTGCTAGAAAAACACAAATTTCTGGTGAAATACAGCAGTTCAACAGAAAAGATTTAGAAGCTCACGAACAAGTAGTAGTCACATTAAGCAAAGGTGGTTACATTAAGCGAATTCCTATGGCTACTTACAGGAACCAGCACAGAGGCGGAAAAGGCGTCAGCGGGATGAAAACTCGCGAAGATGATCCAGTTGGACATTTATTAGTAGTAGATACTCATGATACATTACTGTTCTTTACAAACACCGGACGAGTTTTACCTTTAACTTCGTTTGAGTTAAGATCAGATATAGCTAGGTCAACTAGAGGTGTTCCTATAGAAAACGTTATCCCTTTAGCTCAAGGTGAAACAGTAAAATCAATGATAGGTGTTGCGGATTTAGAAAATATTAATGAAACAAATCCTAAACACTTGATGTTGTGTACCTCAGAAGGTGTTGTGAAAAAAGTCAATTTAGTACTTATTTCAAAAATCCGACGTGCAGGCTTGATCATAATGAATTTAAAACCAAAACATGAACTAGTGTCTGCAAAATTAGTTGAAGATTCAGATGATATTATTATGGTTACACAGCAGGGCAAATCAATTAGGTTTAATTCCGCAGATGTTAGAAGCCGCTTAAGAGGCGCCGGTGGAATTAAAGGTATCACATTGAAACCTAAGGACCGGGTTGTATCTATGGACGTTGTTATTCCAGACAGTAAATTGTTAGTAATTAGCAAGCAAGGCTTTGGAAAATTAACTGATTTAAATAAATACAGAAGCCAATCACGAGCCGGTTCAGGAATATTAACTTTTAACGTAACTACAAAAACTGGCCAAGTTGCTGACGCAGAGGTTATAGCTGACAGCGATGAAGTTCTGGTTATCTCTAAAAAAGCTATGGTTGTAAGAACAAATTTGTCAGAAATACGAAGTACAGGAAGAGCAACTCAAGGGGTCAGAATATTCAAGCCTCAGAGTGGTGATTTGGTAGCGTCAATTGCGTGTGTTCACGATTTCATCTTGCCATCTGAAGATAAAGATAAGAAAAAATAAATTTATCCTTTAATAATTTCATTGACATTTTAGGTTCTACATGTTAATTTTATTTGGTTGTTTTATGTCCGTTTTCGTTACTTACAATTTTCGATTCAAGTTTTTCGCAGTTATTGCTGTGATTTTTTTATTTAATTTCCTATTTAATAATTAGGAAAATTTTGTTCATTAGAAATCAATCCCTAGGAGTTATATAACGCATGGTTGCTATCAAAAAAAGTGTTAAAAGAAAAGAACTAAAAGTTAATTCCAACGGTCACAAGAATTATTATGGAAAAATTAATCCTGTTATCGATGTTCCTAATTTAATCAAAGTTCAAACTGACTCGTTTGATTGGTTTAAAAATGATGGATTAAAAGAAGTATTCCAAGAAATTTCACCTGTTGAAGATTCTCCTTCGGGACGATTTGAGCTAAATTTTTTAGGCCATACATTTGGAGAACCCAAATATTCTGAAAAAGAATGTAAACAAAGAGAGATTACATTCGCTGCTCCTTTACATGTTAGGGTTGAATTAAAATCAAAATCTCCAGGACCACAAGAAGGGGAACGAAAAATTCAAGATTTGTTCATTGGTGATATACCTATAATGTCTTCAACTGGTACTTTTATAATAAACGGCGCAGAGCGAGTTGTTGTTAGTCAATTAGTCAGATCCCCTGGCGCATATTTTACAATTGAAAATGATCCTTCTTCAGGTCGAATTCTAGCTTCAGCCAAACTTATACCCCATCGTGGAGCATGGATGGAGTTTGAAACTAGTAATCGAGATGTTATTTCTGTGAAAGTTGATAGAAAACGAAAAACACCTGTAAGTATGCTTCTCAGGGCTCTTGGCTACACAAGCAATGAAGAAATAATGGCACTATTTGAAAGTGTAGATACCGACCCAGAGCATCCATATATAAGAACCACTATAGAAAGGGATACTGCTGTAGCTTCCCATGACGAAGCTCTTTTAGAGCTTTACAAGCGACTCAGGCCTGGTGAGCCGCCAAGCATAGATAATGCTAGAACTTTACTCGACAACTTAATATCAAACCCTAGGCGATATAGCTTAGGCAGGGTTGGAAGATACAAATTAAATAAAAGATTGGGAGATACGGATACTGAAGATAGTACGCTTTCAGCCCAAGACATTATAAGCGTATTACAAACATTAATAGAAATAAATCGCGGAATAAAAGAGCCTGATGATGTTGACCATCTGGGTAATAGAAGAGTACGTGCTGTTGGAGAGTTGCTACAAAATCAAGTTAGAATTGGATTAACCAGAATGGAAAGAGTCATCAAGGAAAGAATGACCATTGAAATGGATTCAGCTCAAACTACACCCGCGGCACTAATCAATATTCGCCCAATAGTTGCTGCCATAAAAGAGTTTTTCGGCGGATCTCAGCTTTCTCAATTCATGGACCAAACAAATCCTTTAGCAGAACTTACTCACAAAAGAAGGCTTTCTGCACTTGGTCCTGGCGGCCTAACGAGAGAACGAGCTGGATTCGATGTTAGAGACGTACATCACTCACACTATGGTAGAATTTGCCCAATTGAAACCCCAGAAGGTCCAAACATTGGATTGTTGGGCTCAATGGCTACGTATGCAAAAACAAATGAACATGGCTTTATTGAAACTCCTTATCGAAAAATAAACAACACCTTAAAAAATACAGATCCTAATTTAGTAGGACGTACCGCTGGCCAAAAAATTCTTAACACAGAAGGTAAAGTTCTAATCAACACTGGAAAGTCTATCTCAAAAGGGATTTTTACAAGGTTGAGTAAATTGCCAGAACAAGATATCTTAGTTGCCCCATATGTTTCAAATAGCCCTGATGATATCGTATACCTAACAGCAGATGAAGAAGAAATTGCACATGTAGCTCAAGCCAATTCTCCTATAGATGCATTAGGCCAATTTATTAATAAAGAGATTGAAACAAGATTTGGAGAAAGCGTATCTATAGAAATACCAGAAAACATTAAATATATGGATGTTTCCCCGATGCAACTTGTTAGTGTTTCTACCTCACTAATTCCTTTCCTAGAACATAATGATGGTCCTAGAGCGCTAATGGGCTCAAATATGCAACGCCAAGCGGTTCCGTTAATTAAACCCCAATCTCCTTTGGTAGGTACAGGTATGGAATCTAAAGTAGCCAGAGATAGCGGACAAGTAACTATTTCAAAATCCAAAGGTGTTGTTACACAATCAACAGGAAATCAAATAACTGTTCTAAACAATGAAGGTGATTTTGAAGAATATCCTCTTCAAAAATTTACAAGAAGTAACCAAGGTACCTGCATAAACCAAAGACCTATCGTACATAAAGGTGACCTTGTTAATGAAGGTCAAATATTAGCCGATAGCTCCTCTACATCAGGAGGCGAATTAGCATTAGGCCAAAATCTATTGGTCGGATTTATGAGCTGGGAAGGCTACAATTTTGAAGACGCCATAATTATCAGCGAAAAACTAGTAAGAGACGACAGGTTTACTTCTATTCATATCGAAAAGCACGAAATTGAAGCCAGAGATACTAAACTTGGTCCTGAAGAAATCACAAGAGACATTCCAAATATTGCTGAGGACAACCTCGGCAATCTAGACGAATCAGGAATAATAAGAATAGGAGCTGAAGTAGGCCCGGCTGATATTTTAGTTGGTAAAATAACGCCCAAGGGTGAAACAGAACTATCAGCAGAAGAAAAGCTACTTCGCGCCATATTTGGAGAAAAAGCTAGAGATGTCAAAGATTCTTCCTTAAGAGTTCCTCATGGAGAGCGAGGAAAAATAATTGATGTAAAAATTCTAAGTAAAGAGAATGGAGATACTCTACCACCAGGAGTCAACAAATTAGTCCGATTATGGATCGCCCAAACAAGAAAAATCTCTGTGGGTGACAAAATGGCTGGTAGACATGGTAATAAGGGTGTTATATCACAAATACTACCCGAAGAAGACATGCCTTTCTTAGAAGACGGAACTCCACTGGATATAATATTAAACCCAATCGGTGTCCCTTCGAGAATGAATCTTGGGCAAGTTCTAGAGACGCACTTAGGATTAGCTGCCCATGATCTTTCATTCAAGGCTGTCACTCCCGTGTTTGACAGTGCACCAGACGTGGCAATTGAAGACGCATTGTCAAGATCTTGGATAACCAAAAAATCAGGTGCTATATCAAAAAATTACAACCTTACTAATGGATCTTCAAAACCTAAAATAGACATCGAAAAAATTGAATCTTACCTTTCAAAATTTGGGTATAAATATGAAGATGTCTTTGACAGTACCAATGTTGGAAAAGCTCGTGAAACATGCGTTAAGATTTGGATGGATAGCATCGGGGTTGATACTTCAAACATGTCTCCAGAAGAATTAATTAAGCATTCATTAAAGCTCAACAGAGAAAGCCATATGGCTTCTCCTAATTTAGGTAAATCAACCTTGTACGATGGCAGAACCGGTGAAAAATTTGACCAGCCAATTGCTGTAGGATACATTTACATGTTTAAGCTACTTCACCTTGTAGAAGACAAAATACATGCAAGATCCACCGGTCCATATTCCTTAATTACCCAACAACCTCTAGGAGGAAAAGCACAATTCGGAGGACAAAGATTCGGAGAAATGGAAGTATGGGCGCTAGAAGCTTATAGTGCTGCTTATAATTTACAAGAAATATTGACTGTAAAATCTGATGACGTTGTTGGTAGAGTAAAAACATACGAAGCAATCGTCAAAGGTGAAGAAATTGTGCAACCAGGTATCCCTGAATCTTTCCACGTTTTGTTAAAAGAACTTCAAAGCTTAGGTTTATCTATTGAACTTCTTCAATCTAAATCAAACCAAATAAAGCTTGATGAAGAAGTATCTTCAGAAGAAAATGCATTGTTAAAAGGATTTAATGCGTTAGAATCTCCTGAAGTGTCAATTGAAAATATTGAACCTGATCCAGATCAATCAGATGAAAATACTGAACCTGATCCAGATCAATCAGATGAAAATACTGAACCCGACCCAGATCAATCAGATGAAAATACTGAACCTGATCCAGATCAATCAGATGAAAATACTGAACCCGACCCAGATCAATCAGATGAAAATACTGAACCTGATCCAGATCAATCAGATGAAAATACTGAACCTGATCCAGATCAATCAGATGAAAGTAATCTCAGTTAACAACTTCCTAATGAAAGGTTTATAAAAATGTACATGTCAGGTAATGAATTTAGTGCAATTCGTATCTCACTTGCATCTCCAGATCAAATTAAGACTTGGTCTTATGGAGAGGTTACCAAGCCAGAAACTATCAATTATAGAACTCTTAGACCAGAAAAGGATGGCCTTTTTTGCGAACGAATTTTTGGACCTATAAAAGATTGGGAATGTTACTGTGGAAAATATAAAAAAATTCGATATAAAGGTGTTGTTTGCGACAGGTGTGGTGTTGAAGTAGCAAGAGCAAAAGTTAGACGCGAACGTATGGGACATATTCAACTTGCTGCTCCTTTAACTCATATATGGTTCTCTAAAGGCACGCCTTCAAGAATTGGTTTGTTGCTTGATTTATCCCCAAGGAATTTAGAAAGAGTTATTTATTTTTCTCAATATTTGGTTACAAACGTTAATGATTCATTAAAAGAACCAGCAATTCAAAATGTTGAACTAATGAAAACAGAAAAATTGTCTCAAAACCAAAAAGAATCTAATCTAGCAATTTCAGAAATTCTTGAAGCTGAAAAAATAGAATTAGACCCCGAAAAAAGCATAGACACACTTGATGAAGAATTCTTCAACAATTTGCCCAAAAAAACCCAAAACAAAATCAATAAATCTAGAAAAGAATTTCAAGAAAAACAATTTGAACTTGAAACTGATTATCAAGAACAATTAGATGAGGTTAACGATCTTAGAGTCGGACAATTATTAACAGAATCTCGATACAGAATATTAAAAAACAATGCACCTGGAGTTTTTCAGGCTGGCATGGGCGCAGAAGCTATATATCAAATCTTATCCGAGATCAATTTAGATTCTATGAAAGATAAATTCATGGAAGAATTAAAATCAACTTCAGGCCAAAGAAGGAAAAAAGCTATTAAAACCTTACGTGTTGTAGAGTCATTTAGGAAAAGCGGCAACAAGCCTGAATGGATGGTTATGACAGTGCTACCTGTACTCCCTCCAGAACTTAGGCCTATGGTCCAACTAGATGGTGGAAGATTTGCAACTAGTGATCTAAATGATCTATACAGACGAGTGATCAATAGAAATAATCGTCTAAGAAGGTTAATTGACCTACAAGCACCTGAAATAATTATCAGAAATGAAAAAAGGATGCTTCAAGAATCTGTTGATGCCTTAGTTGATAACGGCAGAAGGGGCCAGGCTGTCTCAGGTAGCCACAATCACAAACTCAAATCATTGTCTGATTTACTCCGAGGCAAACAGGGACGTTTCAGACAAAACCTTCTTGGAAAACGGGTAGATTATAGCGGAAGATCTGTAATAACTGTCGGGCCAAATTTAAAACTTGATGAATGTGGAATTCCAAGAAAAATGGCCCTTGAATTATACAAACCATTTGTTATGAACCGCTTAGTTATGAGTGGACACGCTCACAATATTAAGAGTGCAAAAAGAATGGCAGAAAAAGCCAGGCCAGAAATTTGGGATATTCTAGAAGAAGTAGTCAAAGAAAGGCCCGTATTACTCAATAGGGCTCCTACATTGCATAGATTAGGTATACAGGCATTTAAACCTACACTTATTGAAGGAGGAGCCATCCAAGTTCACCCTCTTGTTTGTACTGCCTTCAATGCTGATTTTGATGGGGACCAAATGGCTGTTCACGTACCCCTCACCAAAGAAGCTGTTTTAGAAGCTAACAAAATAATGCTTAGTTCTCAAAACATGCTATCACCTAGCTCGGGCGAGCCAATAGTTGCGCCTACTTTGGATATGGTTATGGGTTGCTATTACATGACTATGATTAAAGAAAATGCTAAAGGTTCAGGCAAAGTCTTCGCTGATTTTGAAGATGCTGAAATTGCATATAACTTAGAGGAAATTGGGCTCCATGCAAATATCCAAATTAAAAATTCCGAAGCTGGTAAAGACATTCAAACTACTGTAGGCAGGATTATTTTTAACCAAATTTTGCCTAAAGAGTTAGATTTTTATAACAAAGAAATCGACAAGCCTACATTAAAAGAAATCACTTCGATTTGTTCAGAAAAATTAGGACAGGAAAAAACGCCAGAAATTCTAGATAGTATTAAAGACATTGGGTTTAAATATGCATCTAAATCAGGAATCACAATCGCAATTAATGACGTAATTGTATCCGAAGAAAAGGGTGGAATTATTAAAGAAGCTGAAGATAGTATCCAGGCCTTAGAGGAACAATTCATGGATGGTCTAATTACGGATCTGGAAAAATATCAAAACGCTGTTAAAATCTGGACTGAAGCTAGCGATAAACTTACGGACGTAATTGAAAACAGTCTACATGACTACAGCGGAATTTATTTGATGGCAACCTCTGGGGCTAAAGGAAACATTGCTCAAATCAAGCAAATGGCTGGAATGAGAGGATTAATGTCTGATCCAAAAGGCAGAATTATTGACAGACCAATCAAATCTAATTTCCGAGAAGGCCTTACAGTACTAGAATATTTTATATCTACACACGGGGCACGAAAAGGTCTTGCTGACACCGCACTACGAACTGCGGACAGTGGATACTTAACTAGAAGGCTAGTTGACGTAGCTCAAGAAATCACAATTTCTGAAGAAGATTGTCAAACAAAAAAATCTATTACAATTGAAAAAGAAAATGAACAATCATTAGAATCAAGTTTTTCCGAAGCGATATCTAGCAGAGTGCCATCAGAGCCACTAGTTGATAATACTACTGGAGAAATTATCATTGATAAAAATGAATTGATATCTACCAATCAATTAAAAAAATTGGCAGATTCTGATGTTAATTTTGCATCTGTGCGCAGTCCCCTTACATGTGAATCAAAAAGAGGAGTCTGTCAACTTTGTTATGGCGCATCATTAGGAGACTCGAAATTGGCAAATATTGGAGAGGCTGTTGGAATTATAGCTGCACAATCAATCGGAGAACCAGGTACTCAGTTAACGATGAGAACTTTCCATACAGGAGGTATTGCCGGAACTGATATTACCAGTGGATTGCCCAGAGTTGAAGAACTCTTTGAAGCTAGATCACCTAAAGGGCAAGCTATTCTTTCAGAAATTGATGGTGTTGCAAAAATCACCGAAACAAATGAAGGTAGATTTATCACCGTTAGCTCAACCGAAAAATATGTTGATGAGTATCCTGTAAATAAGAATCAAAACATTACGGTTAAAACAGGAGATAAAATTACAATAGGTTCTCCAA
Organism: SAR202 cluster bacterium; assembly: GCA_009392295.1. GTDB lineage: Bacteria > Chloroflexota > Dehalococcoidia > Lucifugimonadales. Next base: position 15,475 of record VFGW01000008.1, on the reverse strand, counting down.
TTGCGCAACCAATTGAATCAGATAATGGAATTTCTCCAATTATAGCTAGAGTGAACGGAACCATTACAGCTTCCAAGCGTAAAATAAAAATCTCTTGGGAAGAGGAAGAGTTAAGAGAATATACAATTCCTGCTGCGTCTTACATAACAATTAAAGACAATACTACTGTCAAGGCCGGAGAAGCACTAACTTCTGGGCCAAAAAACCCCCAACAAATATTAAATATTCAAGGACCTGAAGAGGTGCAAAAATATTTGTTACAAGAAGTACAAAAAGTATATAAATCACAAGGTGTTGGTATTCATGATAAACACGTCGAAGTTATCATTCGGCAAATGCTTAGAAAAGTTCGAGTTGAATCAATAGGGGAAACAGATTTATTACCAGGTGAATTAATTGATAAAAACACCTATGAAGATATTAATGCTTCAATGTTTTCTGACAATAAAGAACCTTCCTCAGCCACTCCTGTATTATTAGGAATCACTAGGGCTTCTTTAAACATGGAAAGCTTTTTAGCAGCTGCTTCATTCCAAGAAACAACCCGGGTCTTAGCTGAAGCTTCAGTCAAGGGTGGAATAGACGATCTCCAAGGATTAAAAGAAAACGTAATTATTGGACGATTAATACCTGCCAAAGAAGAAATTGTTACAGAAGCAGCAGCACTGAAACAAAAAGCCTTAGAAATGCTCTCTCCATTTCCAGAAGAAGGTCCTTCAGAGTCTAATATAGAAAACATTGTGCAAAGTTTAGAAAAAGAAGATGCTAGTTTAGAGGACTTGGTTGAAAATCTAAAAGAAGAAGCAAGTAATGACTCAGGCTTCTCTGATGACTTTGATCAACAGGACCCTAATTTTGAAGAATTTGTTCAAGATTTAGAGAAAGAAGAACCAGATTTATAACTATCTCCCCCCTCCCTATTATTTGGGCGGTTAGCTCAGTTGGTTTAGAGTACTACGTTGACATCGTAGAGGTCAGTGGTTCGAGTCCACTACCGCCCACCATTAAATTTTGAACTTAAATTCAGGTACTTCGAATTATTTGAAATTGACTTGATTTGACCAAAAACGATTGATTCTGAATGAAGTGTACGTGGAAGGTAAAGAGGAATTTAAAGATTGATTATAATGTCACTCTGTTGATATTGATAGTAGCATTAATAAGAAATAAACAGGAGATATAAAATGACTGAATTAATTGACAATTTCACATTAGCAAACAATCTTGTTGAAAACTTTTTCATGGATTTAATTAATGGGGCAAATCAAGAATCTGTAGATAATGCATTCAAAAACTTGGGATTAAACAGAATTCTTATCGAAAATAAATTAATTCGGGTAAATGAAAAAGTTAATCCATTTAAACCTGATCAAATGGGACATAATGCTAGTAAAAAAATCATCTATAAAGCAATACTAACATTCCTTTGGGAAGAAAAAATGACAAATGATTTGGAAAATTAAGTGAATCTCAAAAAATTTATATATCTTAACTTTTAATCATATATGTATTTTTCTGACCAACCCCCAACAAATATTTTAAGGAGATGATAATGGCAAAAGGCTACTTAGTTGCCCGTATTCAAGTACACGACACAGAAATGTTTGAGAAATTCAAAAAAATGTCTGACCCAATAATTGCTAAATACGGTGGAAAAATTATCGTACGTAACCCGAATCCAGACATACGAGAAGGTAGCGATTCTAGCCTTGTAATCATTGTTGAGTTCAAGAGTCTTAAAAATGCTAGAAAATTTTATGAATCAGATAGTTACAAACAAGCAAGAGCAGTACGTAAGTTATCAGCAAGCACAGACCTAATTCTAGTAGAAGGAAAGTAATAGAGTGTTCATGTATGTAAAAAAGAAAAGATTTTCGCAAAAAACACAAACTGGCGACCCCGACCGGATTCGAACCGGCGATCTTCGGCTTGACAGGCCGATATGTTAAACCGCTACACCACGGGGCCAATTTGTATACCCTAACATACAATTAATAATTTTAAATGGTAAAATACTTTACGTACAGCAATAAACATCAAATATTACTAAAGCTTTTGAATATTAGTAGTAGAAATATATTTTTTATAAATTAGGGAAAATTTTGGTTTCAATTAATATCAGAGAAAACACCGAAAACAGCGAGAAAAATTTATCTCCTTTTGCGTCAAAATCAAAAACCACCCTAGGCAGAAAAATTTATGAAGATGATTGTGACATTCGCACAGCTTTTCAAAGAGACCGAGATCGAATTATTCACTCCAATTCTTTCAAGCGTCTAAAAGACAAAACACAGGTTTTTATTTCGCCGAAAGGTGATCATTACATTACTAGACTAACTCATACACTTGAGGTTGCGCAAATTGCTAGAACGATATCCCGTGCCTTAAAACTAAATGAAGATCTCACGGAAGCAATTTCATTGGGCCACGACTTAGGCCACACGCCCTTTGGCCATATAGGCGAAGATGAATTAAATAATTTATTGCCGAACGGATTCACTCACGCAAAACAAAGCCATAGAATAGTTGATTTATTAGAAAAAAATGGAGAGGGTTTAAATCTCACGCAAGAGGTTAAAGAGGGCATCCTAAATCACTCTAAACCTAAAGGGGATTTTTTTGACAAACAACTTCCAACAACTCTTTCTCTTGAAGCACAAGTGTGTAGAATATCAGATGCTATAGCATATTTAAATCACGATCTAAAAGATGCATTAAGAAACGGAATTATTAATATGCAAATGCTTCCAATAATAGTTGGAGAAGACTTGGGCGAAACTCACTCTATAAGAATTAACACTATGGTAAAAGATATAATTTCTACCTCCTGGAGTGCACGTGGAGATGGACTTAAGAAAACCTATAATAACAATCCAAAAATTCAAATGAGTAATAAAGTTAAAAAAGCTCTTAATATTTTTCGTGATTACATGTTCCAAGAAGTTTACGAACCCCAAGATAAAAGCCTTGAGGGGCAAGCTGCCCGAAAAATAGTTAATTTATTATTTACTCACTTTCATGAATCTAAAGAAAATATAAATAATATTGAGCTCAAAAAAAACCATACCATCATAGATTACATTGCGGGTATGACTGATCAATTTGCTATCAGAACGGCAAAAAACCTTAACCCTCTAATCATTAAGTCCTTAACAAGAAAATATTAATTAATGTCTCTGTCGTATTCAAATTCCATTTTAAATAGAACGGTGCAAAATTTATTAGTTTTAATTGAGGAACATTTAATAGCAATGCAAAGAGATTCTCATAGCCCAGAATTTGACTCATGGAAATCAGAAGTTGACTACTTATGGAAAAGAGTTTTTGAAAACATTTCTTTGATGGATAATAAAAACCAAGAAAAAAATCTTCAAAACATTAAGCCAGCATGGATGGACTATATAACCCACTACCAACAACCATAAAGGGCACAAAAATGAAAAACGAATTACAAACAGATGAAATTATCGCATCCGAAAGTGCAAACGTAGCACATGAGTTTTTAGCATGTTTTCAAAAAATGGAATTCCCAGATTCTAAAAACAGCAAAATTTCAGACTTATGCGTTGATCTAGGAGATATATGGACATCTCAAAAAAAATTGGCAATTCAATTACAAGAACTAATGGATAACTCTCAAAAAAAATCATATCGTGATCTGGGCAATAACTTAGTAGATTTAAAAATCTCACTAGAGCATATTATGTGGCATTCCAAAAGAATGTTAAATCCAATGATCAAAACTGCCGAATTTGCATTTAAAAAACATGAATCCAGCAAAACAAAAAGTTCAGAATCGTAATATAATCTTACCCAAAGCCCTTAAAAATAATCATCGGCAGATTTTATGGCAATCACTGACGACATAAAAGATAGAATTGACATAGTCGATTTAATTTCTTCATATATTACTTTAAACAAGGCAGGCTCGAATTACAAAGCCGTGTGTCCATTTCATTCAGAAAAAACTCCTTCTTTTATTGTCAGTCCCCAGCGCCAATCATGGCGTTGTTTTGGTGCCTGTTCAACAGGTGGCGATGTTCTTTCTTTTGTGATGAAAATTGAAAATGTAGATTTTTATACGTCGATAAAACAATTATCCCAGCAAGCTGGAATAAACCTTAACGATTCCGTCAAGCATCAAAAAACAGATTTTTTATATGAAATTAACGAACAAGCAGCACTGTTTTTTCAAGAATCACTAAACTCAAGCTCTGGATCTTTAGCAAAAAATTACATCGACAAAAGAGATTTAACTGAAAAAACAATTTCGGATTTTAGAATTGGTTTTAGTTTGCCAAGCAACAATACATTATTAAATAAACTTTTAAGCTCCGGTTTTGACGAGAAGCAAATTGAACAAACAGGACTATGCAAAATTGCACGCCCAGGACAAGTAACAGATTTTTTCTGGAACAGAATCATGTTTCCTATCGAAAACAAACAAGGAAAAATAGTAGGCTTTGGGGGAAGATGCCTAGACGATTCTAACCCTAAATATTTAAACACACCTAAAACAGAAATTTTCGATAAACAATCAATATTGTTTGGATTAAACAAAGCATCTAACTCAATTAAAGATTTAAATTGTGCAGTCATTGTCGAAGGATACATGGACGTAATTACAGCACACCAAAACAAAGAAAAAAATGTAATTGCTTCAATGGGCACAGCCATAACAGAACAGCAAGTAAATTCTATCAAACGCCTTGCAAAAGATTACATTTTGGCAATGGACTCAGACACTGCTGGCCAATCCGCTACTCTACGCAGCCTAGAATCAGCATGGCATGTGTTAGATACTCAAAACAATTTATTTCAAAATAATTTACTTAATCTTGGAAAGCCTCCAAAAATTAAAATTGCAGCACTTCCAAAAGGTGAAGACCCCGATTCATTAATAAAAAACAATTTAAGTGGCTGGAAAACCCTGATTGAAAATGCAATGCCATACAAAGAATTTATTATAGAAATTGTGTCAGAAAAAAATGATAAAACTACACCCGAAGGAAAAGGCCAAATAATTAACGCATTAATTCCAACCATCACATCATCAAAAAGCAGTATCGAACAAGAGCATTACATTGAAATACTCTCAAAAAAACTTCAGGTTTCTTCTGACGCAATACGTTCAAATATAGGAAGAGCTTCAAAGCCTTTTTCAAAGAATCTAAAAAGACAAAAAAAACATAATAATTCCATCTCTTTATCTGCACTTAAATCAGATCCTTATAAAACAGAAAATTTCATCATGGCAATATTGCTTCAATTCCCACAATCTAAAGATCAAATCAATGCGCCAGAAACTGAAATTTTTCAAAAAACAGAGAACAGGGAAATCTTTACTAGTTTCTTGAATTCTAATACAATAGAGGAGTTAGAAATTATACTTTCGCCTATACTTAAGGAACAATTAAACTATTTACTTTCTTTGAAAATTGAACCAGTTAGTGAATTTTCTGCAGTTAACACCTTGAATCAGTCGATCGCAAAACTTGAACAAGTACATATTAAAAACATGCAAAGAGAATTACTTTCATCAATAGAAGACAGCTCTCAAAATCCAAAAGAAATTGAAAAAGTAATTGTAGATTTAAACCAAAAACTTAAAATCAGCTTGAATAAATATAATCAAAAAACATCCTAACTAGCTAAACCAATTATTCATTATAGGGAAAAATATGGCAACCAAAAAAAAACAAACCGAAATGGACTCATTACTAATAAATTTGGTTGAACAATCTGAATCGTCAAAAGACATCGTTCACTTGTCAGAAATGCGATCTAGAAAACTTCAATCCATCATAGCCGATACTGAAACTGAAATATCAGAAGACGACCTCGAAGTTGACGCGCTCGATATGGAAGAAATTGATGATGAAGAAAGCCCTAGTTTCGATCCAAACAAAATTGAATCTACTACTAATAATAACCAAGAATCCTGGGAAAAACCTGTACCTGAAACAACTGATGTAGCTGCGACCAATCCTGCCGAAATAGTTGACGACCCTGTAAGATTATACTTACGCGAAATTGGCCGAGTTCACCTTCTTAAAGCTAAAGAAGAACGTAAATTAGCCAGAGAGATGGAACTTTCCACACATATACGTTCTGTTGAATCTGAACTAACCAGCCCCGACGGAAGAAAACCTGGCGCATGGAGAATTTATTTAAATATTATAAACAACATATCTGAAAGTGTCCCTTTAGCACAAAGCATTGCTAAAAAAGCTGGTATCGATGAAAACATAACAATTTCAGAAATGATTTCCAATGAAAAATTCAGAGAAGTTTTAGATGGTGACATATCAGAAGATCTAACAAATTTCATCTCGGAAATACTCAACATCAGTCCTGAAGAAGCAATTCAACAAATTAAAAATTTATCTATGAATGCCAGCGTATTGCCTGAAAATATTTTTGATCTAATTGAACCAAAAACTCCTCTAGACACATTAAAAGAAATTACCAACGAGGTAGCTTTCACAACAAAGCTTAATTCCTTTGAATTTTTATTAGTTCAGTCAATAAGTAAAATTAAAAACGACGGTGAATTAGCTCAATCACATTTATCAGAAGCCAACCTTAGACTTGTAGTTAGCGTTGCAAAAAAATATATTGGACGAGGAATGTCTCTGCTAGATTTAATTCAAGAAGGAAATATTGGACTTATTCGTGCTGTAGAAAAATTTGATTATCGCAAAGGATTTAAATTCAGTACATATGCAACCTGGTGGATAAGGCAAGCCATAACAAGAGCTATCGCCGACCAAGCACGTACCATCAGAATACCAGTGCATATGGTAGAAACTATTAATAAACTCCTTAGAGTTTCCCGTCGGCTTGTTCAAGAATATGGCAGGGAGCCAACTAATGAAGAAATTGGAGAAGGAATGGGTGTTTCACCAGAAAGGGTTAAAGAAATTCTAAAAATCTCTCAAGAGCCCGTTTCGCTAGAAACCCCTATAGGTGAAGAAGAAGATAGCCATCTAGGTGATTTCATAGAAGATAGAAATACAGTTGCTCCAGCGGAAGCTGCATCTTATCAGTTATTGAAAGAACAAGTAGATGATGTTTTAGAAACCCTAAGCTCTCGAGAGTCTGAAGTTCTTTCTCTCAGATTTGGGCTTGAAGACGGACGCCAAAGGACCCTAGAAGAAGTAGGAAGAACTTTTGGAGTCACAAGAGAACGCATACGACAAATTGAAGCAAAAGCGTTGAGAAAATTACGACACCCGACAAGATCAAAAAAACTACGTGATTTCCTTGAATAAGAATATAATTAATGTCTATAGAAATTATATCTCGTGCTTCTCGTTACGCTGATCAAATTGCAGTAATTGATCCAAGTGGAGAATATACATATTCTCAAATATTAGATTTAGCTACTTCTATATCTGAAAAACTTCTGTCAAATAAGTCAGATTTGAACGAAGAATGCATTCTGTTCATGGTCTCTCCAGGGCACAAATATATTGCAACACAGTGGGGGATTTGGATGTCAGGAGGAATCGCAGTTCCAATAGCACTATCTCATCCAGTTGAAGAAATCAATCACATCGTAGATGACACTTTCTCTAAAAATATTATATTTGACCCCGAATTTTCTAAAATTTTGAACAAAATAAAAAATCAAAATGATATCCAGTTCATAAATACAAATCAAATCGACACTTGTACCTTAAATAAAAAACGCCCTCAAATTGACGAGTCTCGCAAAGCGATGATAATTTATACTAGCGGGACTACGAATAAGCCAAAAGGTGTTGTAACAACCCACTTAAACATCAAAGCTCAAATTACTACTTTAGTAAAATCTTGGCAATGGACAAGCTCTGACCACATCTTAAATGTTCTCCCACTTCATCATGTCCATGGCATAGTTAATGCAATGCTATGTTCTTTATGGAGTGGTGCTACCTGTGAATTCTTACCAGATTTTGACCCTGCAAAGATTTGGAATAAATTGTCAAACAATAAAACCACATTGTTCATGGCCGTTCCTACAATGTATGAAAAATTAATTTCTTTTTGGGAAGACTTACCTTCAAAAAATCAAAAAATAATTACCAATCACATCTCGAATTTAAGACTTATGGTCTCGGGGTCAGACGCTTTGTTGCCAATTACATTGAAAAAATGGAAATTGATTACAAACCACACATTACTCGAAAGATATGGGATGACAGAAATTGGCATGGCGTTATCGAACCCATTAATAGGACCAAGAATCCCTGGATTCGTCGGAATCCCTTTGCCCGGTGTGCATGTACGAATTTGTTCAATTGATTTTGACTCAAAGGAAAATCCCGTTAGCCTTGATGTTGAAGTCCCCCCTGGAAATGAAGGCGAGTTGCAAATTAAAGGGAAAAATGTTTTTTTAGAATATTGGAACAATCCTGAAGAAACCTCTCGTTCATTTTCAAAAGATGGTTGGTTTAGAACTGGAGATATATCCTCAATCGAAAATGGAATTTATAAAATTTTGGGCCGTGCGTCTCAAGACATCATCAAGACAGGAGGAGAAAAAGTTTCAGCAAATGAAATTCAATACGTATTACGTACACACCCAGAAATAAAAGAATGTGCAGTAGTTGGTATAAAAGATAATAAATGGGGAGAAGCAGTTTCCGCGGCACTAGTTTTGGAGAAAGAAAGCACCCTTAATAGAACCAAATTGCGCAATTGGGCAAAAACAAAGCTTATAAACTATAAAGTGCCCCAAAAAATTTTAATCGTAGAATCTTTACCTCGAAATGCTATGGGGAAAATAATAAAACCTAAAATTAAAGAAATGTTTTCTAAAAAATTTAATTGATCTAAACCTCTTGCTTGTTATGATTTATTAATATTCCAGAAAAAAATCCTGCAATCAAAACAACAATTCCAATCAATAAAAATTCGCTAAATAATTGTTCGCCAATATGAACCATTACCTCTTTAATTTCCGAGGATCCGGTGCCAGTAGATAACATGGACCCTAAGCTAGATAATCCTACCCCTGCATTGGATAACAATTCTCCAAATCGATAACTGCCCCATGAACTAATTGCTGATATCCCAACAGTCATCCCAAAAAGTCGAGACGAAGTGACTAAACTAGCAGAAATACCTCGATTTGTAGAACTAGCTAACTCAATTGCAGATACAGAAACTGGAGTTGCAATAACACCAAACCCAAATCCTGTAGTAATTAGCTGGATTGGAATCACTGGATTGATGGAACCTGTAATCCAATAATACATCAAAGCTAAACCTATAGCTGTAAAAAACAATCCCACTAAAACAACCCATTTGTAATGAATTACTCTGCATAATCCTCCTGCCAGGAAAGCACCGAACGGAATTGCAAGAGTTATTTTAAGCAACATTAATCCACCTTCGAAAGAATTTTTTTCCAAGATTGTTGTGGCCATTAAAGGAACTGTAATCATTACTATAATCAATGCAACACCTACAAAAAAATGTGTTAGATTTAACCAAATAAACCCTCTTGTTTTTATTAAATCTATAGGTATTAAAAAATTTGAATCGTTTCTAGCTAGCCAAAATAATATTGCTGCCAAAATACACGACACTAACACGCAAAACAAAAAAATGGATGTGCTAATTCCTAATTGAGAAAAAACCAGAGTTGTTGTTATAAGAAATAAAGCCAAAACACCAGAACCAACTTTATCTATCGGTGTTTGTTTTATTTTCTGAGTATACTTAGGCAAAAAATATGATATGGCTATTAAACCAAAACCAATTGGTATATTTGACCAAAACGTCCATCTCCAATTTAAAAACCTCACAAAGATACCTCCCCAAAATGGACCTACTACACCTCCAGCTTCAGCAGCACTTGATAATATCCCCATTGGAAAAGCCCTTTTCGATGAAGTAAACATATCTCCTATAGAAGCAATTCCAATAGGTAAAAGAGCGCCTGCACCAACAGCTTGTATCACTCTCACAAAAACCAAATAATTTACTGTGATCTTACTAAAATCTGAATCAAAAGAATTTAAACCTATAAAACTCCAATCTAGAGGAGCTATAGCTACAAGAACTGATCCTAAAATAAAAACACCCATAGAAATAACAAAAGATTTTTGTCTGCCAACTACATCAGACACGCTACCCATAAACGGGATAACGCATAAATAACCAAGTAAATATGCTGTAATAATCCATGAAACACTATCAAGTTCCGTGATTTGAGAATGAGTATCTTTCATGATTTCGGGTAAAATTGTAACCATTACAGTTTGGTCGTCTGCGGCAACAAAAACGCCCAAAGCTAAAGGAATTAGGCCTAAATACAGATTACTAAATTTGTGCTTGTTGTTCATATTTTTTTACTAAAAACCTTAAATAAAACTTTGGGGCTTTAATCAACTTTTTTTATTTGAAATTTTTTGTTAAAAGAAACAAATTCAATTTTTCTTACTACTTCTGTACTATCAGATGAAACTATTGGACCAATAATTTTTGCCTCAGTTAAATACTTTGTTTTCAAATCAATCAACAACTCTACGTCTACAAATTCATCCAAAACTAAATTGCCAAAAATTGCTAACAATGCATTCGCAGGCATTTCCCCAGACAATAAAGCTTGTTGTGAAGAATCTTCAACTTCATTAACAAAGGTTACATCTTCAATACTAGAAAAAATAGACTGGATTCCAGCTTGAGGTTCAAAAAACTTTAACGCAGAAGATCCTCCCGATAACTCTTCCAGTTTTCCTGAAAAAGGATTAGTTATAAAAGTTTTACCTTCAGAAACTATAATCTCTCCTTTTGTAATTTGGTTTGAATTTCCCTTACCATAAAATTTAACGTGGTACTCATCAGGAAAAACGATAGAAACGTCCATTCTATCGATATATATACTTGGGAAAAGTTCTGTGTGTCCAGATTCATGAACAATTCTAAATCTTAAAGTGTCAAGATTTGACATTACTTCAAAAGAACTTTCAAGAACTTCCATGGGTGTAATTTGTGTTTTATTAACAGAAACATCATCTTTAGAAATGTCATTTTTAATAAAAGTTGAACACCCAATCAAAAAGAAGGTCACCAAGATCAATATACAAAATTGATTAAACTGTTGTTGATGAAACATATTTTCTCAAATTCTTAGAAAGTTTTTAACGTCTTACGGATCAGAACAATCACGAATAAATCCACAAACCAAACATTTTAGCTTGCAATGGACACCTGTCATTGCAGAACCACATAAATCACATTTAAATTCATAAACATTAATATGTTTCATTATAAGATTTTATCCTAAATACGTTTTTAGAGCGTCATTTAAATGATTCACCTCTTTATTAGTATTAAACATAGCTAAAGAAATACGTATTGCAAATTTATCGATATCATACGGAGCAGTCAACCATTGAAACTTTAGTAAAATCTTTTCTCTTTCCATTTCTGCAACTGCATTTTGAATATCCTTTGCGGATCTTCCTTCTACCTTCAGGGAAATTAGCCCTGACGGGTAACTACTGTTTATTGGAGTGATCATTCGTGTGTTTTGCATTTTGGATACAGCGTTAGACAATAAACTCGACAGCGATTGGACATGACTAGTAATTTGAGAAAACCCAATTTGATTAATATTGTTTAAAGCTTTCCCCAATGCAATGATTTTTGCATGACTATACGTTCCTACTTCAGCCCTTTGCTTTAAATCTAGAGGTGGTAAAGGATCTTCTTTTTGGTGCCACAATTTAACGTCAGGAATAAATTCTGGCCTAAAATTTGAAAAACCATATTCGTTATTTACATACAAAAATCCAATTCCCATGGGCCCCAATAGCCATTTATGACCTGAACCAACTAAAAAATCACATTTTATATCTTTTATATCCACAGGAAATTGACCTATAGACTGAGCTGCATCAACGGCAACGGGAATGCCTTTTTCTTTGGCAATATTAACCACTCTTTCTACCGGCAATAATCTTCCGTCTGGAGAAGCAATTTGACTAACGACCACTAGCTTGGTGGACTCTGACAAAGCATCTTGAAAAGATTCCAAAAATATTGATTCATCGGTATCAGCTTCCACTGTTTTGATTGTCACTCCATATTTATCTGACAGTTCTCTGCAAATTGAAAATGTACTTACATGTTCCAAAGAAGACACAACTAATTCAGAATTTTTTTCCCAACTAAAAGAACGAATGATTTTCTGCATAGCCTCTGACGTGTTTCCTGTGATAGAGATTTCTGCAGGAGTAACCCCTAAAAAGGTTGCTAAAGCAGTTCGAGAATCATGTTCTCGAGCAATGATTTCTTTTTTATATAATCCTCCCTGTAGACCAAATTCTGCTTCAAATTCCATTTGATTGCGGAATTCATTTAGTACAGAAATTGGCGCAGGACCATGGCTTCCAGTTAAAAAATAATGTGAATTTTCAGTAATTGGAAGCTCTTTTCGCAATATAGACAATGTCATTTTAGATTTCAATTTTCCCGCCTTTTCTGCTGATAATTTTAATGTTCACATTTCAAAAAATAATTAACAAGTGATTTCTACTGCATCTCCATCTGAAATTGTGAAATAATTAGAACAAACAGTAAGTTCTGCTATACCCGGACCACCTGAAGCTGTAATTAAAAATCCTTTAGGTTCAGGTAAATTTTGAACACTTACTTTCAGGCCATTAAGATTATCAATACTCCCAAAGCTTGTCCCTAGCCCATGTAAATCTGAAAAATGTTTCGAAAACACCTTTGATTCATCTATAAATGTGGATCCTATTTTTCTTCCGTCAATAATATTTGGTATTCCGTCTCCGTCATCATCTCCTAAATGAAGAAGTTCCACCGTGTAAGGCAAAAAACTCAAAAAATAAACCTCCTGGACAATTTTGGGAAGAGTTTTTCCCGGAACCTGCCTAACCCACAGAGAACTTTCGTGTAAGTTTACTGTCGCGGTCACCAAATGATCTTCATAAGCTTGAGTATATATCCACGTCTTTGATTGTTTGCCATCTTTAGAAAAATCATTAGAAACCAAATCGACAGAAGAATCATTTTTAAATTCAATTGTGTACTGCCCTCCGTTAATTTTTTGACCTGGAACAAACATTACACCAGGACCTCTAGATCCAAAAAACTCGGCTATATGTCCAGGGTTTGCTCGGGAAACAATTTTTAAATCATCAATAAACAATAGATCATATACCGAATTCATATCTGTAAAAAATTTGATCCACAATTGAGAGGTCGATTCATAAGAAGATAAATCTATGTCTTCATATCGATAAATCCCGTCATCTTGGCCGTATTTCCATTCTTTTATAGTAAAAAAATCTGAGCCATTTTGACTAACGGATAAACCAGCAGATTCTCCAGGTTCAAAATTTAAAAACTTCACCCAAAATTGAATTCTCAAATTACTAGCATTAGAAACATTGAAAGATCTAACTATTTCCGCATCTTCCATAGATAATTTCAAATGACGATTTCCCTCAACAGGGCCAAAGTCGGTTACAACAGATACGTTGTTTTCAGAAGTAGTCCATTCAGTATTCCATCCTGTTCCTCCAAGATAATCCCCAGTTTCAAAATCATCTTTTGCCAAAACTGCTGCATTCTGATTAATATCAACACCGTATCCTTCATACAGCCTAATCCTCCATTTCTTGTTGTTGGGAGTGAAGCTCCAATTCACTCTCAAATCAGAGCCTTGCCTGAAAGATTCAAGAAAAAAGAAGTAGCTTTGTTGTGACCTGAGAGAGGACAATCCTTTGTCAACACCAGGATCTATATAATAATATGAACTTGTAGGCCCCATTGCATAAAATGGCTTTTCAACATTTAGCTCAATTTCTTGATCATCCAGTGTTATCAACTCAGTGTAATTTGATGACTGAATATCTTTTCCTTCTAAGATATCTGCCACCACAAAATTTAAACCAGCTTCTGCTAAATAGCGATTTTTAACATTATCTATATTTTGTCCTGACCTAATCATAATCGTTGAAAAAAAACTTGTAGATACAAAAATTAAAATTGCACCAACAAAAATAGCAATTAAAACAATACTCAAAACGGAACCATTTTCATTGATGATTTTATCTTCCCCCCATAATGTGTTTCGTTTAATTTTAATTATATTTAAATCAATCATTTGACCACTCGCTAACAACCTCAACCTGATCTATTAAAACTCCAATTTTTGATGTCCCAATGTTTGGGGTATATACCTGAATTCTTACTGTAGCCTCATCCCCAAATGAAATTGAAGGCAAACTCCAAACAAAGCTCTGATAAGAACCTACATCACTTCCTTTAGAAAATGTTGTTAAAGTTGTAAAACTTCCCCCTGATGGACCAACCTGTACATTAACCAAATCTCCTGAGTCAAAATTTTCAAACTTTATTACAGCTTGCAGCTTTGGGTTGGAATGATCTGATAATTTTAACTTTCTTTCAATGCTAGATATTTGTGCATTTTCTGCTCTAAATATTTTAATAACATGAGTGCCAGAATCTTCAATTATTGATGCACTTCCATTTCCATTAACAACCCAGTCATTTTTCCAACCATCTCCACCAATGAAATTTTTTGTTTCAAAATCATCCCAGGCGATTAAATAATTAGATGGCAAAGGCGGTTCATCATCAACTAATACCCTGGCTAAAGATGACCTGAAAGAAGTTGACTTGGCATTCTCAAATATACCATCTACTGAAGATGTAGCTGTTACCTTGACCAAAGAACCTTTTTTTTCTATAACTACGTCTTCATATAAATCTATTGAGCCATATAAAGATGTAGACGCCTGGTCATCGTTTATTTTTTCAATTCTTTTAATTGATTTTGAATCTTCGTCATACGAATAAGTAACTTTATAAGTTATTGAAGGAAAGGTACTATGATTTACCCATTCCAATGTAACGTAATCCGGTTTATCTAAAATTGTAATGTTCTGAGCTTGCAAAGCATCATCCGTAATTAACTGTACTACTTGACTACTATTATTTGTTGCTGTCATTTCTGCATTCCATTGCAATGGTGATGAAAAAATCTGAGAAATTATACCTATTAACGGAACAGAAATTACTGCCACGATGGCAAGGGTTACTGCCAATTCAAGCAATGAAATTCCATTTTGAAATCTTAAGAATTCTAAATCTAAAAAACTATTTAATCGCTTGTTCTTCAAAAAACATCCCTCCTTACGGGACAATCATTACATATATCTCATAATTGCCATCTCTAGTAGTCCTAAAAGCAATTTTTGTTCCGTCTGGCGACCACGATGGATTACTATCATCAGCTGCGTTATTAGTCAAATTTGTCAGATTTGAACCATCGGCATTCATTACATATATCTCATAATTGCCATCTCTAGTAGTATAAAAAACAATTTTTGTTCCGTCTGGCGACCACGATGGATTACTATCATCAGCTGCGTTATTAGTCAAATTTGTCAGATTTGAACCATCGGCATTCATTACATATATC
>VFGW01000007.1 GCA_009392295.1 SAR202 cluster bacterium | reverse complement strand
CTCCAGTAGATGAATCTCCGGTAGAGGAATCTCCAGTAGAGGAATCTCCAGTAGATGAATCTCCGGTAGAGGAATCTCCAGTAGATGAATCTCCGGTAGAGGAATCTCCAGTAGAGGAATCTCCAGTAGATGAAAAAAATACTGATTCAAATAATAAAGTTTGATCACATTCTGGTTTCAAGGAAATTAAATGATTCAAATATATAGTAGATTAAAAGTGGCAGATAATTCTGGGGCTAAAGTTATTAGTTGTATTGGTATCCCTGGTGGGACTGGTAGAAAGTATGCAGGTCTAGGTGAAATAATTGTTGCTAGTGTTAAGGAAGCTGCTCCTGCTTCTGCTGTAAAATCAGGAGAAGTTGTTAAGGCTGTAATAGTTAGGACTGCTAAAGGGTACCGTAGATCGGATGGTTCACATATTAAATTTGATGAAAATGCTGCTGTTATAGTTAATGATGATCGAATGCCTAGAGGTACAAGAGTTTTTGGTCCTGTAGCTAGAGAATTGAGAGATAATGATTTTACTAGAGTAATGTCATTAGCTCCAGAGGTTTTATAAAATGCAAATAAAAAATAATGATAATGTTTTGGTTTTAAAAGGTAAGGATAGAGGTAAAACATCACGAGTTCAGAAATTGATTAAAAAGAATAATACCGTTTTGTTAGAAGGTGTTAATTTAGTGTCTAGGCATACTAAAGCTTCAGGGACTGTTAGACAAGCTGGAATTATTCAAAAAGAAATGCCTGTTAATTCTTCAAATCTGGCATTGATTTGCCCTAATTGTGAAAAAAAATCTAAAATTTCTATTAAAGTAAATCCTGACAAAACTAAATCTCGTGTTTGTAAAAAATGCAATCAAGTTATTTAATTAAGATGGTATAGAGTATGGTTTCAAATAAAAATAATAAATCAAATGATGAAACAAAGAAGCCTGTTAAAAAGGCTAAAGCTTCATCGGTATCTAAATCTAAATCACCTAGCAAATCTTCTAAAGCTAAGGTGGCAAAGGATGTGTCTGTTTCTAAAAACAGCTCCTCAAAGACAATTGCTCCTTCTGCTAAAAAAGTAGATCCTCCAAGGCTGAAGGTTAAATTTGAAAATGAAGTTTTGCCTGCGTTGTTTAAGGAATTCGACTATAAAAGTGTGATGCAAGTGCCGCGTTTAGAAAAAATTGTTGTTAATATCGGTCTTGGAGAAGCTTTAGTAAATGGAAAAGCTGTTGAGAATGCATCTCGTGATTTGTCTTTAATTACTGGCCAAAAACCGATTGTAAATAATGCTAGAAAATCTATTGCTGCTTTTAAGTTGCGTGAAGGTCAAGCTGTTGGTGTTTCTGTGACTTTAAGAGGCCGTCGCATGTATGAATTTTTTGATCGTTTGATCAGTTCATCTTTACCTAGGATCAGGGATTTTAGAGGCCTTTCCAGAAAATCTCTTGATGGTAGTGGTAATTATTCCTTAGGAATTAGAGAGCAATCTATTTTTCCTGAAATAGATTATAATTCAATCGATAAAATACGAGGATTACAGGTTGTAATTACTACAACTGCAAAAAGCAATAATGAAGGTTTAAGATTGCTTGAAAGTCTTGGTATGCCTTTAATTCGTGATACTAGAAATAAATCCAATAACTAGGTAACAAATTAGGAGAAAATTAGTTTGGCAAAAAAATCTAAAATAGCAAGATGGGCAAAACCTCAAAAATATAAGGTAAGGGAATATAATAGATGTGAAAAATGTGGAAGACCTAGAGCTTATATAAGATATGTGGGTTTGTGTCGTATTTGTTTCAGAGAAATGGCTTTTAAAGGATTTTTGCCAGGTATTAAAAAGTCCAGTTGGTAAAATTTTAATTATATAAATATATTAGGTAAGGTTATGTCAGTTACAGATCCAATTTCAGATATGTTGACCAGAATACGTAATGCGTTGATGGTTCGTTACGATCACGTTGTCGTGCCATCTTCCAAGATGAAAATAGGTATAGCGCGTATATTACGTAAAGAAGGTTTCATTCGTGATTATGAACCTGTTGATTCTGAGGAAATTCAAAAACAAGTCAAAATATATCTTAGTTATTCAGATGATGGGGAACCATTAATTAGAGGACTAAAACGTGTTAGTAAGCCTGGATTGCGTGTTTATGTTAACAAAGGAGAAATCCCTACATATTATAACGGTTTGGGAACTTCTATCATTTCAACCTCCAAGGGTTTGATGACGGGTAAACAAGCTTGGCTTGATGGTGTCGGCGGAGAAATATTATTGTATGTTTATTAAAATAGGATTAATTTATGTCTAGAGTAGGTGAAATGCCAATAAAAATTCCTGATGGTGTTCAGATTCAAATTGGGTCTCAAGACGCTACGGTTAAAGGTCCTAAAGGTACTTTGACTTGTCTTGTCAATCCACAGATTAAACTTAAAGATATTGATGGTGAATTGATTTTTGAGCGACCAAGTGATAGTAAGATTCATAAGTCTTTACATGGTACAACTCGTTCAATGTTGAATAACATGATATCTGGTGTAGTGCAGGGCTTTTCAAAGCATTTGGAAATTGTTGGAGTTGGTTATAGAGTAGAACAGACTGGTAAAGACGTGACTTTACATGTGATGTTTAGTCATCCTGTGAAATTTTCTGCTCCTTCGGGAATAGAATTCAAAGTTGAGGGGAATAATTCAATAACTGTTATAGGAATAGATAAACAATTAGTCGGTCATACTGCGGCTCAAATACGTAAAGTAAGGCCGCCTAACGCATATACTGGTAAAGGAATTAGGTATAGAGGTGAACAGGTTAAAGTTAAGCCAGGTAAGAGTGCTAGGAGTACAGTTTAATGTCAAAGGTTAAAAACAGATTTCATTCTAGAGTAAATAGAAAAATTCGTGTCAGGAAAAAAATCACGGGTTCTTCTGATCGACCTAGATTAAGTGTTTTCAGGAGTTTAAAACATATTTATGCACAAATAATAGATGATAGCAAGGGTATGACTTTAGCATCTTCTTCTAGTATAGATTCTGATTTAAAATCTGATTTAACTGATAAAGATAAATCAGAAGTTTCAAATGTTGTTGGTAAAGCACTTGCACAAAAAGCTTCTAAAGATGGTATATCTCAAGTAGTGTTCGATCGTTCTGGATTTAAATACCATGGTAGAGTAAAAGCACTTGCTGAAGGTGCTAGAGAAGGAGGTTTGAAGTTCTAATGGTTTCAAACAATGAAAATTTTGGATCTTCTGATCCTAAGCATCAAGGTTTTACGGAAAAAGTTGTTAAAATTTCTAGGGTGGCTAAAGTTGTTAAAGGTGGACGTAATTTGAGTTTCAGTGCAGTAGTGGTAGTTGGTAATTCTGAAGGCAAAGTGGGAGTTGGTATGGGTAAGGCAAGTGCAGTTCCAGATGCTGTCAGAAAAGCGGTAGTAAAAGCACATAAAAATTTATTGGATGTATTTTTAGATGGGACTACTATTCCTCATGAAATTACTACTAAATATAGAGCCTCTGAAGTTATGTTAAAACCTGCTGGTGAAGGTACTGGTATTGTTGCAGGAGGTTCTGTAAGAGCTGTTTTGGAATTAGCTGGAATCAAAGATATATCTACAAAAGCTAGAAAAAGTACTAATCCTATTAATGCTGCAAAAGCTACTTTTTTAGCTTTGTCTCAGTTAAGAGATCCTAAAGCTGTTAAACAACAACGAATGATGTTAGCTCAAAGTAATAAGGGTGATAAATCTCATGATGAAACATCTGAGAGGAATTTATAAGGGTATTATATATGGCTAAATTAAACGTAATATGGAAAAAGAGTACTATTGGTAAGTCTGCTACTCAAAGAGCTACAATAGCAAGTTTGGGATTGAGGAAATTAAATCAACAAGTGATTCATGAAGACACTCCTAGTATTAGAGGTATGTTGTTAAAAGTTAGACATTTAGTACATGTAGAAGAAATTAAGTAATTATTTAAGTGAGTTTTTGATATGAAACAACATGAAGTAAATAGTCCTTTCGATAAAAAAAAGTCACGAAAAAGAGTTGGTAGGGGTAATGCAAGTGGGTCTGGGACTTATTCGGGCAGAGGGATTAAAGGACAAAATTCTAGAAGTGGTGGTGGCGTAAGACCTAATTTTGAAGGAGGACAATTACCTAAATCAAAGTCCATGCCTAAACTTAGAGGTTTTAAAAATAGATGGAAAAAGAATTATTATTTAGTGAATATTAGAGATTTATTAAATATACAATCTTTAAAATCTTTAGATAGCTCTTATGTAATGAATCCTGAATTTATGTTAAATGTTGGTCTTGTAAATGATTTAGATTATCCTATTAAGGTTCTTGGTGATGGAAATCTTGATAGCCCAATTCATGTGGAAGCTCATCATTTTTCTGCTTCTGCGATCAAGAAAATTGAATCTGCAGGCGGAAAAGTCAAGGAGATTTTATAGTGTTGCGTCAAAATCAAGCTACACCTAATCAAGATAGCTCTCGTCCTCAATTAATCCAGTCAATGCTGGATGCTATGAAGGTTCCTGATTTACGTGCAAGGATATTATTTACAATAACTATGTTGGTTATTTTTAGGTTTGTTGCTCATGTACCTGTACCTGGTGTAGATACCCAGGCTTTATCTCAAGCTTTTCAACAGCAAGCACTATTAGGCTTTTTAGATTTGTTCAGTGGAGGGGCTTTATCGAATTTGAGTGTTGCTGCTTTGGGTGTATATCCATATATAACTGCTTCAATTGTTATGCAAATTCTTGTTCCTGCTGTTCCTCAATTAAAGCAAATTTCACAAGAGGGTGAGTTCGGTAGACAACGTATTAATCAAATCACACATTATTTGACTGTTCCTATTGCTTATTTTCAGGCTTGGGGGCAATTAACTTTATTAAGACAGTCTGGGGTTTTACCTCTTGTTGAATTTGGTTTAAATGTCGAAACTATAGCTATTTTATTATCTATGGTAGCTGGTACCATGTTCCTAGTTTGGTTAGGGGAATTAATGACCGAAAGAGGCTTGGGAAATGGGATATCTTTGATCATATTTGGTGGAATTGTTGCTGGTTTTCCTGCAATGGTTGGTAGAGGATTTTTAGACCAAGGCCAAATGGGTGGTTTATTGCTATTGGCTGTGTTTGGATTTGCACTTATTTTTATCATTGTTTTGTTCAATGAAGCTGTACGTAGAGTACCAGTTCAATATGGTAGAAGTGTTTTTAGAGGTGGACGTATGGAAAGACAATCCGGTTCTAGTTTTCTACCTTTAAGAGTTAATTCAGCAGGAATGATTCCTTTGATTTTTGCTTTTTCTATAATTATATTGCCGGCTACTATAGCTAGTTATTTTATTAACCCTATGAGTGATAGTTTTGGTAACAATTTAGCTAGATTTTTTGCTGAGTCCTTAGATCCTTTACGATTACCATATTGGATAGCAGTATTTTTTCTTGTTGTACTTTTCACTTTTTTCTATACTATGATCGTATTTCAGCAACAAAATTTAGCCGAGACTTTACAGAGAAATGGTGGTTTTATTCCAGGTATTCGTCCGGGTGTTCCTACTCAAGAATATTTAAATAAATTAATAATTAGAATCACTTGGGGTGGTGCAATATTTCTTGGTATAATTGCTATAATTCCGTTTTTTATTACTCAAGCAACAGAAATAAGAGCTTTAACTGTTAGTAGTACTAGTTTGCTAATTATGGTTGGTGTCGCCTTGGATACTATGCGTCAGCTAGAATCTCAATTGTTGATGCGCAACTATGAAGGATTTATTCGATAAGGGTGTTATTAGCTTGAATATAATTTTGATAGGTCCTCCAGGTGCAGGTAAAGGTACTCAAGCTTCCTTGATTGCAAATAAGTATAATTTGCCATTTGTTTCTTCAGGGGATCTGTTTAGAGAACATAGAAAATTAGGCACTAAATTAGGTCTTTTAGCCGAAAAATATATGAATCAAGGTGAATTGGTTCCTGACCATGTAACTATCGATATGGTTATGAATTGGTTAGATCAGAATAAGGGTGGTAGCTCAGGATTTTTACTAGATGGATTTCCTAGAACAGTTCAGCAAGCTACTTCTCTTGAAAAAGCTCTTGGGAATGCTAATCCAGTAGGCCCTGCTGTTTATATTAATGTGGATAAAGATGAGTTACTACGTAGATTAACTGGCCGTAGAGTATGTATGCGTTGCCAAATTTCATTTCATATTCATTCAAATCCGCCACTTATTCAGGATCAATGTGATAAGTGTTCTAAACCTTTAGCTCAACGAGAAGATGATAATTTCGATGCAGTTGAGGCAAGATTAGATGCTTATAGACGTAATACAGAACCATTAGTTGCTTATTATGACCATCAAAATGTTTTAATCGAAATAGATGGGAATGAAACTATTCGACAAGTTTCTAAAGATATTGTCGAATCATTAGATTGTTTCAATTGAATAAAATTCTTTTTTAAATTTTTTTAATAAATATTGGATAAAAATAATGTCAGGTATCACAATTAAATCTTCATCTGAAATAAAAAGTATGAGATATGCTGGTCAAATTCTTGTAGAGGCAAAAAAAATCTTATTTAATCTTGTCGAACCTGGAATTACAACAATTGAATTAGATACTATTGCTGAAAGTACTATTAGGAAATTGGGTGGCATACCAGGTTTTAAAGGATTGTATGGTTTTCCTGCAACAATATGTGCATCAGTGAACGAAGAGATAGTGCATGGTATTCCTTCTAAGCGTATTCTACAAGAAGGAGATATATTAAGTATAGATATCGGCGCTATTGTTGATGGTATGAATTCGGATTCAGCTTTTACTATGGGCGTTGGCCAAATTGGTAAAGATGAAAAAGATTTGATAGAAAATACTAAAAAATCACTTGATTTAGGAATTGCTCAGGTAAAATCTGGAGCTAGAGTTGGAGATATTTCCTTTGCTATACAGAGTTATGCTGAAGGATTAGGATATGGAGTTGTGAAAAAATATGTTGGTCACGGCATTGGTAGGGAACTTCATGAAGAGCCTCAGGTACCCAACTATGGTCCAGCTGGTCGAGGTCCCATTCTTAGGGAAGGTATGGCTATTGCTATTGAACCAATGCTTAATTTAGGACATTGGGATACCCAATTAAAACCGGATGGTTGGACAGTAGTAACTGCTGACGGCAGTTTGTCAGCTCATTTTGAAGATACTATTGTGATTACTGAAAATGGATCAGAAATATTAACTTAATAAAAAGTAGTGCTTTTATTTGAAAATATGGATATAATAGATTAGTTATGGCAAAAAAGGAATCAATAGAGGTAGAAGGTACCGTTACTACAGCTTTAAGGGATGCTAGTTTTAGGGTTTCTTTGGCTAATGGACATGACGTACTTGCTTATGTTGGTGGGAAAATGCGAATGAATTACATTCGAATTTTACCTGGTGATAGAGTTTTGGTTGAATTATCTCCATATGATTTAACTAGAGGAAGGATAACTTATAGATTTCGTTAGTTAAAATGTTTGACTAAATTTTTTAAGTGGATTTAATATGAAAGTATCAGCTTCAGTAAAAAAAAGATGTAATAAATGTAATATAGTAAAAAGGAAAGGTGTTGTTTATGTTGTTTGTGATGTTAAACGTCATAAACAAAGACAAGGCTAATTGGTGATATATGGCTCTAATTTCAGGTGTTAACATTCCAGATAATAAACGTGCAGAAGTTTCTTTGACTAGTATCTTTGGTATTGGCCCTACAAAATCAAAAGAAATTATGTCAGATGCAGGCATAGATGGAAATCCTAGGATTAAGGATTTGACGGAAGAGCAATTAGCAAAGATAAGGGAAGTTATAGATAAGAATGTTGTGGTTGAAGGAGATTTGCGCCAGGAAGTTAATTTGAATATCAGAAGGTTAATTGATATTGGGACATATAGAGGAAATAGGCACAGGAGAAATCTTCCTGTTAGGGGTCAGAGAACAAAAACTAATTCTCGTACTAAAAGAGGTAAACGGCAAGCTGTAGCTGGTAAGAAAATCGAAAGAAAATAATTTTAGATAAGTTAGGAAATTAAATAATGCCACCTAAGAGTAGAAGTAAAAGACAAAAAAAATCAGTTCCTAGTGGAAATGCTTATATTCAGTCAACTTTCAATAATACTATCATCACTTTAACTGATAGACAGGGCAATGTATTGAGTTGGGCTAGTGGGGGTGGTTCTGGTTTTAAAGGATCCAGAAAGTCTACTGCATTTGCGGCACAAAAGGCTGCTGAAACTGCAGCTAAGACAAGTATGGATATGGGTTTACGCCAAGTTTCTGTTTTTGTCAAAGGTCCTGGTGCTGGACGAGAGGCAGCAATAAGGACATTAGTTTCCGCGGGTCTTTCTGTAACTAGTATTAAAGATGTAACTCCATTACCTCATAATGGTTGTAGGCCTCCAAAGCGAAGAAGAGTTTAAATAAATCAAATATATAATTTAATGGAATGGAATTAAATGGCTAGATATATAGGACCTAAGTGTAGAAATTGTCGTAGATTCGGCATGAAATTATGCTCTAAACCAGCAACAAAATGTGCTTGGGAAAGACGCAAAAGTCCTCCTGGCGTTCAATCTGCTAGAAGAAGACGTACTACAGAGTATGGTATTCAGTTACGAGAAAAACAAAAAGCTCGTACTATTTATGGAGTATTGGAAAAACAGTTCCGTAACTATTATAAAAAAGCTAGTAAACTAGATGGAGTAACTGGCGATTTACTTCTGCAGTTTTTGGAATCTAGACTAGATAATGTAGTTTATCGAATAGGTTTTGCAGATTCCCGACAACAAGCTAGGCAATTTGTAACTCATGGACATATTTTGGTTAATGGTTCTCGAGTGAACATACCTTCTTTTCAAGTTTCTGAATCTGACACTATAGAATGGAGAAAGAATCCTAAGGAAACTCCATTTATTCAAGAAATAACAAAGGGTATTCCGAAGAGGCCTGTACCTGATTGGTTGAGCTTGTCTACAGATGATTTAAAAGGAAAAGTCAATCAATTGCCAGATGTAAATGACGGGGATGCAGGAATTGATTCTAGACTTATTGTTGAATTTTATTCAAGATAATTAGCACTATAAATTGGGAGTTTCACACAAATGTTTGATTTTACAGAGGTAGATGTTTCTACTGATTTAACTCAAGATGATGATTCTATTAAGCAAACCGAAATCGATTCAACACCTTCTATTTCGGTTGAAACAAGTGAGGAGTTATATGGTAAATTTATTGTTGAACCTTTACCTCCAGGTTTTGGTGTGACATTAGCAAATCCATTACGTAGAGTTTTATTTAGCTCAGTTCCTGGTACAGCTGTTACATGGGTTAAAATTGATGGTGTTTTACATGAGTATACTTCTATACCTAATGTTAAAGAAGAAGTTACCGAGTTCTTATTAAATGTTAAAGGTATCCGCATTAAATCTGAAGTAGATAGACCTGGGAAATTACGTTTAAATGCAGCTGGTCAAGGCTCTATTTGTGCGGGAGATATCATGGCATCTTCAGATTTTGAAGTTGTTAACCCAGAGCATCATTTGGCTACATTAGATTCTGATGATGCTACTATTGAAATAGAATTTAATGTTGAACGAGGTACAGGATTCACTGAAAGTGTTATAAATAATGGAGCCCCTGTAGGAGTATTGCCAGTAGATTCTTTATTTTCTCCAGTTAAAAAAGTTAGTTATGATATAGAACAAATTCGTGTTGGTCAAAAAACTAATTATGAAAAATTAATAATAGAACTTTGGACTGACGGTACTATAGCTCCTATCGAAGCTATTAAATATGCTGGAAATGTTCTTTTGGATCATTTCTTTTTATTTGCTAAAGCAAGAGTGAATGAAGATGGGAGTGCATATTCACCTTCTACAGAATTGCAAATTTCTCCAGATCAATATGATATTGCAGTAGAGACATTAGATTTATCTTCAAGAACTTTAAATTGTTTAAAAAGAGCCAATTTACATAGAGTTGGAGAAGTACTTGAGTTAAAAAGGGAAGATCTTTTGAAGATTAGAAATTTTGGTGAAAAATCTTTGAATGAGATTTATGACAAGCTTGCTGAATTAGGTTTGACTCCACCTGTTCAATCGACAATTGATGATTCAGATAGTTCAGATTAGAGGATATTAGTATGAGACATAGATTAGCTAAAGGTAAATTGGGAAGACCCACTGCACATAGGATGTCGATGCTTAAAACGGCAGTTACTGATTTAATTCGTAATGAAAGATTGGTAACTACTAATGCTAAGGCAAAATCAATTAGGCCTTTGGTTGAAAAAGTAATCACTCGTGGTAAAAAAGGAACTCTTGACCAAAGACGTAGAGCTTCGGCTTTTTTGAGTGACAAATCTATGGTATCTAAGGTTTTTGATGAGTTAGCTTCTAGATATGCTGATAGACAAGGTGGATACGTTAGAATACTTAAACTTGGGACTAGAAAAGGTGATGCATCTGAAATGTCGTTAATTGAGTTGGTCCGCTAGGTGGTATTTTATTAGATTAGCTTTATTTATTGAATATGACGGCACAAGTTATCATGGTTTTCAGATACAGCCTAAAGATGTAACTATACAGGAGGAATTGGAAAAAGCTTTAAATAAGATTGTTAATAAAAAAATTCGATTGGATTTTGCTGGACGTACTGACTCTGGAGTACATGCTCTTTCACAAGTAATTGCTTTCAATGTTGATGAGAATGATTACATCAGTACTTATGTCAATGGTATGAATCATTATCTTCCAGATGATATATCTGTGAAATGCTGTCATAAAGTGGGAGATGATTTTGATCCTAGAAGGGATGCTTATAGTAGGCATTATAGATATACTTTATTGCTTGATGATTCTAGGTCTCCTTTGAGTCGTATGTATTCATATAGAATTACTAAGAATGTAGATTTAAGTTTAATGCGCAGTGCTTCAAAAATTATGTTAGGCACTCACGATTTTAAATTTTTTTCTACTGCTTCTAAAGGTGAATATTTAACTACAATCAGGACAATTTTTAGTATAGATATTAATTTAAATGATAAAATAATAGATATAGATATAATTGGCAATGCATTTTTAACTAGTCAGGTTCGTAGAATGGTTGCTGTATTGCTAAAAATCGGACAAGGAAAGCTTTTTGAATCTGATTTGAATAATATGTTAAACTTAAATACTGAACGAAATTATTCAGTAGCTACTTTGCCTCCACAAGGTTTGTGTTTGGTTGAAGTAAATTATGAAGATTTTTCTCATGAGGTGGGTGAAAAATATGGTTGTAAAAACTAAACTTAATAATTCTTCCTTAAAAGATTGGATTGTTATTGATGCTAAGCAAAAAAATGTTGGCCGTCTTGCCTCTGAAATTGCAGTGGTTTTGATGGGTAAAAATAAAGCTGATTATAACAAAAATCTTGATTCAGGAGATTATGTTATTGTGATTAATGCTTCAGAAGTTCAAATTTCTGGAAATAAGAACTCACAGAAAAAATATTATCATCATAGTGGTTTTCATGGTGGTTTAAGAGAACAATCATTTGATGATTTAATGGCATTATATCCAGATCGTGTTATTCTTTCTGCTGTCAAAGGCATGCTGCCAAAGAATAAATTAGGTCGGAAAATATTGAAAAAATTGAAGGTTTATTCAGGGGGCGAGCACCCACATTCAGCTCAAGTTAGCTAGATATCTTGTTAATAATCAAATTTAATTTAGGAGACGTTTAATTGGTTAAAGAAAAATATTACTACAGTACAGGAAGACGAAAGACTGCTGTTGCTAGGGTGAAATTATATTCTGAAGCAGGCACTGTAGTTGTGAACGGGAGACCTCTTGAAGAGATTTCTGAAGGAACATTTATTTCTAAAGTTGTTACTGAACCATTTGACATTACTAAAACTACTGGAAAATTTAGAGTTATGGCTAAAGTTTCTGGAGGTGGATTTTCCAGCCAATCAGAAGCTATCAGACATGGTATTGCTAGAGCATTGACTTTAGCTGATCCTGAACTTAGAAAACCATTGAAAAAAGCTGGTCTTTTAACTAGAGATGCTAGAGAAAAAGAACGAAAGAAATACGGACTTAAGAGAGCTAGAAAAGCAGAACAATACTCAAAGAGGTAGTGCTTTAACTTGAATTGATCCTCTTTGGATTACCAAGGGGTTTTTGATTATATGATTTATGATCTCCTTAATAATTGTGAGATAACCAAAAAAAAAGCTATAAAATTTTTGCTTTCAAAATTTAATTCAGATGGAACTGTTGGTCCTGTAATAGAAGATGGTTTTTTCTTTTATAGATTGCCTTGGTCTTTATCGATAGCTGGCGAAACGCAGTTTGCTAATATTGTTTGTTCATGGATTTTGAATAATATGATGACACCTGATGGTGACTTCGACAATGGATTCCGTAAGGTTCAAGATGCTTATGCTTATCGTAATGCTACTTTGATTTATGGTGCTCATATGCTTAGAAGGTATGAAATTAGTCATGCGGGAATGCCTTTTTTATTATCATTGCAAGATCCTATTTCAGGTGGTTTTGCAAATAATATGAATCAAAATATACCAAGTGATGATATGGATATTCCATATTCTGTCGGTTGTGGTTTAGCATGTATCGCTACAGGATTTTTGAATGAGGCAAAAAAAGTGTATAATTATTTGGATTTGATTTGGGAACAACAACCAAATTTTCCAAATGAATTATATTATAATTTCTCTAGGAAAAATCAAAAAATTATAAAATCTGTAGATAAACAAGATGATTTTTGGAATGTTGTAATTGCGCAACAAGATTCTTATCAAAGATGGACAGTCGGAGGAATTGCAGCAGCTTTTTTATGTCGATTATATCTAACGGATCCTAAAGAAAAATATTTGAATCTAGCAGTGAAATATATGACGTTTTCAATGGCAAGTACTAAATCACAATTTAAATATGCTTCGGCATGTAAATCTGGTTGGGGTTCTGCTTTATTATACTCAGTTACTGGAGAAGAAAAATATTTGAATTGGACTGAAAAACTAGCACAATGGTTTATTGAACACCAATTAGAAGATGGTAGCTGGAGCATGAATAAACTTGGAAAGAATGAGCCAGATTCAGATTCTAGTAAAATACATTTGACAGCTGAATTTGTTGTTCATGTTGATACGATTATTTCTTGTTTATCTTCAAGGTTAGTAAAATAATTTTTTTGATGTGAGATTATTTAAATTTTTCATTTAATTTTGATACTTCAGAAATTGCTGGCCAAAGATTTAGTTGAGTAATTGCAAAACTTTGGTATACACCGACACAATTTGCTCCATTATCAAGCGCAGCTTTTGCAGCATCGATTATTTGTTTTTTAGTTTGAAAACTACCTGGGTGGTAACAGGATAATTCTACTATTAGAGGGCATCTATTTTGAATGATATTACTTGCATATTTAGTTTGTTTTTCTACGTCTTGAATGTTTGAATTTGTCCTGAACCATAGATAGAATTCATCGATATATTGATTTTCTATCCAAGTTGGCCAATCCTGTAAGACTTTTACATAGTCATTTTCTTCGCCTGCAACAATTGTGGTGCTTACTAGAGCTTTGGGATCTTCATTTTTAATCTTCTTATAAATATCTCCCACAAGTTCTGAATAATAATTTGCTCTGAAATTCAACCAATTTAGGTCAGAATTTTTCATATTAATAGGGTCTTGATTATATTCACTAATGAAGGCATTTCTTATAGGATCTTCATAACCAATATCTGCATTTCCGTGTTCATCTATGTTGGGTAATACAAATTCTAGTTGTACACCTTGAGATTGAGAACTTTTGTATGCTTTTTGAAATCTATTAGCTTCATAGGACCTTACTTCATCAAATCCAGGACTTAGTTGTATTCTTTTTCCAGGATTAAGTTCAGATATCAAGTTTTGAGATTTTGTCCAGAATTGAGGATTATTTTTTGCAAAATTATCTCTATCGCCAGAGAAAGTTAATTCTGTTGTCATATTAGACCATATAGGTTTATGGTTATCTAATATTTTTCTTCCAGATTCAGTTTTTGGATCTCCATTCATATATTGTAGAGACCAAATATAAGATTTTTTCATGTCTCCAGATACATTTACTGCAGAATAAGCAATTACATCTATATTGTTTTTGTTGGCTATATCAGCTAATTCTTTTGGAGGAATAGTTGTTATAATTCTTGAAACGCCGTTATCTTTACATTTTCGAATGAATTTTTCATAATCAGGTTCTGCAGCCCATATTGGAGTAAAATTAGTATTCATTTTTTCCTCTTAAGTTTTATTTAATATACGAGTGTATGTTTATCATAGATTAGTGTCAATGAAAGTTTTTGGTCAATTTGTGTTTATCTAAACTTGACTGATTCTATAAGTAGTTCTATACTCCCGCTTATTTATTTGAAAAAAAAATTAATTTTTATAGGTGATTATATGAAATCTTTTAAAAATAAGGTAGTAATTGTTACAGGTGGGGGGCTTGGTATAGGTCAAGCAACTTCCCATGCATTTGCACTGGAAGGTGCATCAGTTTGTATAGCTGATATAAATGAGCAAGCGGGAGAAAATCTTGTTGAAAAAATTAAACAATTTGGTGGTAGATCCATATTTGTGAAATCAGATGTAACTAAGGGTAAAGACTGTAAGAAAATTGTGGATGAAACTGTAAAGGAATTTGGCGGAATTGATGTTCTTATAAATAATGTAGGAATTCAACCATTGAATTCTTATAAGAATATTGAAGATACTACTGAAGAAATCTGGGATTCGATAATAAATGTTAATTTAAAAAGTTACTTTTTCATGTCTAAATATTCTATACCTCATATTAGAAATAGGGGTAAAGGTGTTATTGTTAACACTGCTAGTGTTCAAGGATTGCAATCTGACAAATTGGTTCCAGCTTATGCTGCGAGTAAAGGTGCAGTTCTTTCCTTAACTAGGCAAATGTCTTTAGATTATGCGAAAGAAAATATAAGGGTAGTTGCGGTTTGTCCAGGATCAATTGACACACCGCTATTAAAAGATGCAGTTTCTTTATCTTTTGATAAAGTAGATGAAGGAATTGATGAAATAGGTAATAAACATCCATTAGGTCGGATTGGTGATCCATCTGAAATTGCTAATGTGATTTTGTTTTTGTCTAGTGAAAAAGCTAGTTTTATTACCGGAGAGTATATTTGTGTTGATGGTGGTTTGATGGCCAAAGGAGCATGGGGTGGTTAATGTCTAAACCTTTTTATCAAATAGAATCATCTGTAGTTTGTTCTAAGATTCCAGAATGGGCAAAATTGGAACGTGAATTGTTTCAAACTTTAAATCAATCTATAGATATCTTTTTGAATAAATATACGTATGAAGATGGATCTTTAATTTGGGATTCAAAAATTTCTGGAAGAGATGGAGGAGATGATTTTTACGAAGCGTTTAGTAATTGGTCTTTATTTTATATTTTGGGTGGGAGAAGTGATTTAGGTGTGATTGCATTTAAACAATGGAAAGCAATAACAAAACAATTGAATCATTTAGGAGTAACTTTTAATGATTATGAATTAGGTTATGATTGGTTTCATCAATCTGAATCTAATATATTTTTTTATTATTTGTGTTGGGCTAACCCTACAAATTCTGATTTAATTCAACTTTCAGAAAAATTTGGAGAAATGTATTTAGACAAACCCAAAAGTCCCGGAAATTATGACTCTGAAAAAAATATTGTTAGAGCACCTCATAATGGAAGTGGTGGTCCTAGATGGGGTTTTGGTTGGCATAATGATTATCCATATTATGGCCTGCCGGAAAATGCAGGAATGAAAAGATATGGATTACCTTACTATGATGTTGAAAAAATAGAATCATTTGAAGATTTAAGAGACCCTGTTTTAGCTAAACGAATGGGCGATATAATGAACGATAGACTTGGTGAAGGTGATGTAGTTTCGAATTTATCTATTTCAGGCTTAATGTTGAATGCTTTTCTTATGACAGGGAATATTGAATTCAAAGAATGGATTTTGAAATATGTTGATGGTTGGATTGAAAGAACTGAAAACAACGAAGGAATAATTCCAGATAATGTTGGCTTATCTGGTTTGATTGGAGAAAAACTTAATGGGAAATGGTATGGAGGTTGTTATGGTTGGAGTTGGCCCCATGGATTTTATAACGTTGCATATTCGGTGATTGTAGCTTGCCAAAATGCTTTTGTTTTAACAAAGAATTATAAATATTTAGATTTTGCAAAAAGTCAGATAGATCTAGTTGTTAATAAAGGTAAAATGGTTCAAACTGTTGATATTCCTGAAAGCTCAGTTCCATCTGATGAAGCCTTTAGACTATTTGATTTATTATCAGAAACATTTGTTGTGCCTTTCAAGTATGCTGAAAAAGGATGGTTTGAATTTCATCCTTTAAGTCCAATATTTTATTGCGCAATTTGGAATATTTGTATGAAAAAAGAATATTTTATAGATATAGAAGTTTTGAGACAAAAATCAGGATATGATTGGCGTAATGTTATTAATTTTAGAACTAAAGAAGACTCTGGGCATGAACAACCTTGGTTAAGATACATATGTGGTAAAAATTCAAAATATCCAGAAAAAATTCTTCTCCAAGCTTTAGAACAAGTTAATCATAGAGTTAGGAAAATTGAAAATGATCAGTCTGATTTGAAGAATGTAAATATTCATCATTGGCAGGAACATAATCCAGTTACTACAGAAGCTTTGGTTCAGTTAACTTTAGGAGCTCCTCAAATTATCTATAATGGAGGTTTTTTATTTTCTTCAATTAGGTATTTTGATTTTGATAAAAAAAAACCTGGATTGCCTGAAGATATCTCTGCTTTAGTTACCAATTCACAAGAGAAAAAAATTTCTTTAACATTAGTTAATTTGAATGAAACAAATATTAAAAATATAATTATTCAGGCAGGTTCTATGGGGGAACATTCTTTTGGAACCATTAGGTATCAAATTTCTGAGAATTCGCAATTTCAGGAGAGTGTAATTAATAATAGATATTTAAAGGTCTCTATGAAGCCTGAAACCCAGATAAAAATTGAATTAGATATTTCCAGATCAGTTAATGATATAACTTATCAGTTTCCATGGATGACTTAAGCAAGAAAAATTAGGAGATATTTTTATGAAATATAGCTTGGATAGAACTTTAGGATGTAGAATTTCCGATGAATGGACATTTAAAGGATTGAAAACAGTGATTATTGAAAATGAATTTCTTCAGATAATGGTTCTCGCAGATAAAGGTGCAGATATATACAGAATAGTGAATAAAAAATCTGATGTTGATTATTTATGGAAATCTCCTTGGGGTGTTAGGGACACATCGAAATTTGTTCCAACTACAGGCTCACCTGAATCTATGTGGTTAGATTCATATGAAGGTGGTTGGCAAACTGTTTTTCCAGGAGGAGGATATCCTTCAACTTATAATGGTGTGGATTTAGGATTGCATGCTGAGGCTAATCTATCTCCTTGGGATACAGAAATCCTTGAAGATTCAAGAGATAAAGTTAGTGTGAAATTTTCTATCAGAACAGTCCGGACGCCATTTTATTTTGAAAAGATTTTGTCATTATCAAGTGGTTCCAATATTTTGGATATACAGGAATTCATTTTGAATGAAGGGAGTGAATCTATGGATTGTGTTTGGGGAGAACATATTGCAATTGGAGAACCATTTTTAGATACTGATTGCATTATTGATCTTCCCGGAGGGTTGATTATTACCCACCCTGATACTTTCCCTCCAAACAACAGATTAGCTCCAGGCTTTGAAAGTAATTGGCCACTTTCTAAAGGAGTTAATGGTGAAGACGTTGATTTGAGATATTTACCAGATAAATCAGTAAAATCTATAGATATGGCTTATTTTACTGATTTAAATGATGGTTGGTATTCAGTAACAAACAGGAGGATTGGCGTTGGAATTGGTGTGGTGTTTCCAAAAGATGTATTTCCATTTTTGTGGTATTGGCAATCATTTGCTGCAGATGGATATCCATGGTATGGAAGAACATATAATGTTGGTTTGGAGCCATTTACTAGTTTTACAAACCAAGGCTTAGCTCAAGCAGTTGAAAATGGTACTTCTTTATTAATTTCTCCAGGTCAAAAAATTTCAGCTGGTTTAAAAATCATTTCTTTTGAGTCAAAGAATGGAGTTGAAAGCATTGATAAGGAAGGGAATTTAATTTTCAGAAATAGTTAAATTACTTTTTATGGCGAGACAAGAATTCTGTAAATATCTTTTTCATCTTTCATCATTCTTTTGAAGCCCACATCTATCATTTGTTCAAGTTGAATTATATCGGAGATCATTTCTTCAACTTTTACAGATTTTGAGGCTAATAATTCAATCGCAGATTCTACATCAATTTTGTTATATCCCAAAGATCCAACAATTTTTATTTCTCGAGATACAATTGAATTAAAATCAAAGCCTAATTTCGCCCCATATATTGCTACAAGAATTACTTTGCCAGATGTTTTTACTGTTTCAACACATAGCTTTGGAGTATTAGATCCTCCTGCACAATCTATAGCAATGTCACAACCTTTATAATTAGTAATTTTATCAATTTTGTTGGAGATTTCTTCGTCGGATCCGAGTATCCAATCTGCTCCCATTTTTTTTGCTAGATTTAATTTATTTTTATCTTTATCAATCGAAATAACTTTTATATTCATTGATTTTAAAATTTGAATGATAATAATTCCTATTGTTCCTGCTCCGATTACTGAGACAATATCATCTGGTTTTGGATTTGATTTCATAACAGCATGGTGAGCAACTGAAGTAGGTTCACTAAAAGCAGCTATTTTACTATTTAGATTTTTTGGTATTGTAACAGTGTTTTTTATAGGCCATGATAAGTATTCTGCAAACCCTCCATTTTTGCAAAATCCTACAGTTGCCATATCAGGACATTGATTGGTCATTCCGGATTTGCAATAAGAACATTGTTCGCAAGTGATTGTTCCAAATAGAACTACTTTTTGACCAATCATTTCAGGATTCTGATTATTGAAGGTTTCTACAATTGTTCCAGTTATTTCATGTCCTGTTACTAGAGGGATTTTTTGCCCAGTTAGTTTATTAGGTTCTTGATGAGAAATAAAATTTGGACCATATATGTATTCCTCTATATCAGTTGCACATATTCCACAGTAATCTACTTGAATTTTTAATTCTGATTGTTTTAATTTGGGTTCAGGAATATTTTCAAATCTGATATCTTGATTGCCGTAATATACCATTGCTTTCATGCTTGCATACTCCGTTTATGACTATTCCTGAATTAATTTTTCTATTATACATTCTTGGAGGTTAAATTTCTTTTATTGTTACTTGACTATGAGTATTGTTGCAGATAAGATGTTCGTTCGGACATTTTTTTGTCTGTGTTCTTTAACATTTGGATAGTGGAAGGAAGTTTCGTTTTTTAGAGTTTGATCTTGGCTCAGAACGAACGCTGGCGGTGCGCTTAATGCATGCAAGTTGAACGATAAGGATCTGATTCGTTGGATCTAGACAGTAGCAAACGGCTGAGTAACACGTAAGTGACCTGCCCCGAAGCGGGGGATAATCTCGAGAAATCGGGCCTAATACCGCGTAAGTCCCATTGATTACGGTCAATGGGGGAAAGGTATTTTGATTCGTTGAAATATCGCTTTGGGAGGGGCTTGCGGCCTATCAGGTAGTTGGTAAGGTAACTGCTTACCAAGCCTAAGACGGGTACCCGGTGTGAGAGCACGAACGGGCAGAGGGGGACTGAGACACGGCCCCCACTCCTA
>VFGW01000006.1 GCA_009392295.1 SAR202 cluster bacterium | reverse complement strand
TGCAAAATACCCTGATATCAGGATATTTAGCTATGATGGTGCCGAGGGGGAGACTCGAACTCCCACAGCCTATGCGGCCACAGCGCCCTCAACGCTGCGTGTCTACCAATTCCACCACCTCGGCATTTAAACAATTGACTCAATAGTAATTATATTAAATTAAGATATTTATTTACAGTCTACTGTGGAACATTTTGATCTTCAATATTTTTTAAATAAGGTTACATTTAATCCATAAAATTTTGCAGTCCAATTAAATTTTTTTGCAATCCAGTTCATTGTTTTATGACTATAAAAAGATAAGTGTGTAGGATCTCTGTTGTAATGCCAATCTAAAAATAATTTAGGATCTTCTATTATGCTAGTCATTATTCCAATCCAACCTTTAGGATTTAACATTTTTTGGAATTTTTCGAATTCTGTTTTTGGATCAGAAAAATGCTCTACAGTTTCAGTGCAAGTAATAAAGTCGTATTGCTTTTTTAAAATCATATTGTTTGGAGCAAAATATAGATCATAAATAGAAACATTATGTCCCATTTCTTCTAACATTATTGAAAGTGTAGGACCTGGTCCTGAACCATAGTCTAAGCCATTGGATTTTGCAGGGATTCTTTTGCTTAATGGAATAAGTAATTTTGATAAAAATTTTCTGTAATTTAAATCTGTTGGAGAGTTGTTATGTTGTAGATACCTATTGATTTGTTCTTTTTCAGAAAGATGAAATTGTTTTGGCACAAAAATTAGATCGCAAATTTTGCATTGTATAAATTCTCTTTGATGTTTAAAAATATATTTTGAACACAATAAATAAGTTTTGCTAGATGAACAAAGTGGGCAATTTATATAATTCATATTTTAGATTTTTTAATATTATTACTGTTTTAATGAATTTAAAATGAAAAGTTTTGATTATTTTTTAACTTCTCTATAATATAACTGTAAAGATTTATTTTAAAGGAATTTAAATTGAAAAAAAGGAAATGGGCTGTAGGAATTATTGTTGTTGAAACTATAATCTTGATAGTATTGTTGGTGGTGTTTTTTGGATTTTGATTAAATTCATTGAATGTATTTGTATTATTAATTATTTAAAATTTGGGGGTGTTTCTTTTGAGTTATTCAAATGTGCAAAAATGGCTTAATACTGAGATTGCAGGGATCAAAGAGCAAGGGTTATATAAAAATGAAAAATTAATTAAATCTCCTCAAGGCTCAGGTGTTCTTACTGATTCTGGTGATGAAATTAATTTTTGTTCAAATAATTATTTAGGTCTTGCAAATAGTGAAGAGATTAAAAGTGCTGTAATTAAGGGTTTGGAAACTTATGGTTACGGTATGGCTTCAGTTAGATTCATATGTGGGACTCAAGATATTCACAAAATTCTTGAAGATAAGATTGCAACTTTTATTGGCACCGAAGATACAATTCTTTATAGTTCATGTTTTGATGCTAATGCAGGTGTGTTTGAAACTTTACTTTCCAAAGAAGATGCTGTAATTAGTGATGCGTTAAATCATGCAAGTATTATTGATGGCGTACGGTTATGTAAAGCCGAACGAAAAGTATATCAACATAATTCTATGGATGATTTGGAACTTCGTTTACAAGAAACGCAATCTTCACGATTTAGACTAATTGTTACAGATGGTGTTTTTAGTATGCACGGAGATGTTGCAAATTTGCCGGGAATTTGTGAACTTGCAGATAAATATGACGCTCTTGTTATGGTAGACGATTCACATGCTACTGGCTTTGTTGGACAGAATGGTAAAGGTACTATTGAAGACCAAGGTGTTGTAGGTAAAATTGATATTGTTACCAGTACTTTAGGCAAAGCACTTGGAGGAGCCTCAGGAGGTTTTGTAACTGGTAGAAAGGAAA
The DNA here is from genome assembly GCA_009392295.1 of SAR202 cluster bacterium. Taxonomy (GTDB): domain Bacteria; phylum Chloroflexota; class Dehalococcoidia; order Lucifugimonadales. The sequence goes on along the minus strand of VFGW01000006.1, from coordinate 157,172 downwards.
TTGTTGAGCTTTTGCGCCAACGATCTAGACCGTATTTATTTTCTAATACTTTAGCACCTCCTATAGTAGTAGGGTCAATTAAAGCTTTAGATATAGTTCAAAATAAACCTGAATTGAGAGAAAAATTATGGGAAAATACTACATATTTTAGAGAAAATTTGTCTCAGTTAGGGTTTGATTTAGTTCCAGGTCAACATCCTATTATTCCTATTATGTTGGGTGATGAAATAAAAACAGTCAATTTAGCTGAAAGTGTAAATAAACAAGGTGTGTTTGTGGTTGGATTTAGTTATCCTGTAGTCCCTAAAGGTGAAGCTAGAATTCGAGTACAGATGTCAGCAGCTCATTCTAAGGAACAATTGGATCGTGCTTTATCAGTTTTTGAAGAATCTGGTAAAAAACATTCTATAATATAGTTTGTAATTTTTTATAATTTTATGGAGTATTGATATGCCTAATGATTATGGAATTGAAGGTAAAGTTGCTATAGTTACTGGTGCTGGGCGTGGGATGGGACGAGAAGTATCACGGAAATTAGTAGATCTTGGTGCAAATGTAGTAGTTAATGATGTTAGCTTAGAAGATGCAAAAGCTAGTATAAATGATATTTCTACTTCAGGAAATAATGAAATGTTTGCAATTGATGGAGATATTACTAATCAAAATGATGTTGATAATTTAATTCTTAAAACTTCTGAAAAATTTGGTAGTATTGATATATTAGTGAATAATGCAGGGGTACTGAGGCCTACAAAAGTACTTGATATTGAAGAGGAGGAATGGGATTGGGTTGTAAGTGTGAATTTGAAAGGAACTTATCTATGTTCTAGGGCAGTTTTGTCATCAATGATGTCTTCAGGTTGGGGAAGGATAATAAATTTTTCTTCAACTGCTGGAAAGAATATTAGTACTGTGGGAGGAGCTCATTATACTGCTGCAAAAGCTGGAATATTGGGTTTCACTCGACATTTAGCTAAAGAAGTTGCTGAATATGGGATTACAGTAAATTCAGTATGTCCAGGTTTGATTGCTACTGAAATGGTTCTTTCAACAATTAATGAAGCAGAAATTAAAGCCTATGAAGCGAGTTTTCCAATTTCAAGAATGGGACAACCTTATGAAGTAGCAGATTTGGTAGCATTTCTAGCATCTGACAAGGCATCATATATTACAGGAGCTTCATTAGACATTAACGGTGGCGATTTAATGATATAAACATCTTTGTATTGCCTATTTTTGAAGTGATATATTTGAAAGGTATTCAGTTTTCCCTTTTATATTTGCATTAATTTGAAATATTCCACCGGCACCTTTTCCTTCTTCTGCTTCTGAATTTCCATTTGTGGCGGTAGTAACGAATATGTCTGAGTAATTTGATCCGCCAAAAGTTAAGCTAGAAACTTTTTTGACCGGGAAATTAATTTCTAATATTTTTTCACCATTAGGGGAGTATCGATATAAATTGGAACCATCCCAATTAGCAGACCAAATGTGATCATACTTATCAATTGTCATTCCATCTGGAAGGCTTTTACTATTATTTGTTTTTACAAAAATTGTTCGATTTTTTAGAGTTCCATTAGAGACATAGTATTGGTATTTATATATTGTTTTTTCAAGTGAGTCAGTATGATAAAGTAAGTTTCCTTTTAGGTTAAATCCCATTCCGTTAGATATAGATAGTTTATTTATTATAGGTTTAATTGATCCGTCAGTTTCAAGTAGGTATAAAGTGCCATTTTGATTGCAATTTGCAGTATTTTTTGACATTGTTCCGCATAATACCCGACCTTTAGGGTCGGCAATTACATCGTTGAATCTGTTATTTTCTTCTCCAGGAATATTATCAATAATGTAATGTAGTTTTTTATTTTGTAATTCTGCGATTTTCCCATGTTCCATAAACAGTAGTAGGTTGCCATTTCGTTGAATTGTAAATCCACCTATGAACCCATTTCGTTCAAAAAATTTTTCAAAAGTTCCATTACTTGAGTTTAATCTGAAAATTGTCCCATTTTGAATGTCACACCAGTAAAGCATTTGATCTAAAGGATTCCAAATAGGTCCTTCACCAATTATACATTTGGAGTTTGCTATTAGCTTGGGATTCATTTAATAACCTGCATATATGTATATTTTGTGATTTGGTAGCTTTGGGAAATAGTCAATTTTGGAGCGGAAGAAGGGATTCGAACCCTCGACCTACGCCTTGGCAAGGCGTTGTTCTACCACTGAACTACTTCCGCTCACATAAAAAGTGCCGAGAGCCAGAATCGAACTGGCGACACCTGCGTTTTCAGCGCAGTGCTCTACCGACTGAGCTATCTCGGCCCATACTTATGTTATTCATCAGATCATAGTACTGTCAAGTTTGAAGCATATAATACATAGTTAATATATTAAAAGTTCAAAAATTTATATATATCTTCTATTGACTAATTAAGTTCTTAATATAAAATTTCCTTATCTTTATTAAATAATTTTTGGAGTTAAATTATTATGACTTTAGCAAAATCACGAACTAAAGAGAAAAAATTAGTAATTGTTCAATTATCTGGTGGTAATGACTACCTTAATACAGTGGTACCTTATAACAATGATTTGTATTATGACTTTCGTCCCTCAGTTTCAATTAAACCTGAAGATGTAATTCCAATAGATAGTAATATCGGTTTCAGAACTCATATGGAACCAATTAAGAGATTATGGGATCAAGGTAAAGTTGCAATCATTCATGGAATTGGATATCCAAATCCAAATAGATCTCACTTTAGATCGATGGATATTTGGCATACTGCTTTGCCGGAAGATATTGGAACTGAAGGCTGGTTAGGTAGAACAGTTAGAGATCTTGATCCAACTTCTGAGAATCCAGCAAAAGCAGTGAATTTTGGTAGAGGTTTACCTAGAGCTTTGCAATGCAGAGGAATTCCTATTGCGTCTGTTGGAGATTTGTCGACTTATGGAATTATGACTGATATTGAAGATTTAAAGATGAGGGAATATGCATTGGATTCATTTTCAAAAATGTATGGCGGTATACAAGGTAAAGATGCAGTCATGGATTTCTTAGGACAAACAGGATTAGATGCTTTAAAAGGAGCAGATATTTTAAGAAAAGCTCCAGAATTATATTCATCTACTGTTGAATATGCTGAAAACCCTATAGCGAATGCTTTGAAAAGTGCTGCTCAAGTTATGTTTGCTGATTTAGGTACTCAAATATATTTCACACAACATGGTTCTTTTGATACACATTCAGGAGAAATTTTCAAACACGATTTGTTGTGGTCAGAAGTTGGTGGTGCTGTGGGAGATTTTTATGATGATCTTGTTGAACACAATAGGCAATCTGAGACTACAATTTTTATATATTCAGAATTTGGTAGAAGGATAAAAGATAATGGTTCAGGTACAGATCATGGTTCGGGTGGAGTAGCATTTTTGATTGGAGACTCAGTTAACGGTGGTCATTATGGTGAATTTCCTTCTTTGGAAGAAGATCAACAATTAGAAGGTGATTTACATTTTAATAATGATTTTAGAATGACATATACATCTATTCTAGAACAATGGTTTGACTTAGACGCTGCGGAAATTGTAAATGGTAGGTTTGAAAAATTTGATCTTTTTAAATAAGGATTCTTTTAATTATAAACTTGGAGTATTTTAATGAGTAAACCAGAAATTGAATTAATGGCTCACCTAATTAGAAATGCTGGATTTGGTGAAACTGAACCTGAGTTACTAGCCCGTTGTAAGAATTCATATACTGATAATTTGGAATTTTTACTGAATCCAGGTGATCCAGAAGTAATGCCTCAGGATATAATTTTGAGAATGAATGGATCTTTAGATGAAGGCCCTGGGACAGGAGCTTCAGACTGGATGTATAGAATGGTTACTACAAAAAATCCACTAGAAGAAAAATTGACATTGTTTTTCCATGGTTTATTTGCAGTAGCGTATTCAAAAGGTAATCAAGCTAGAAGTCAATTAAATCAAATAGATACTTTTAGAAGGTTTGCTTTTGGCAGTTTTAAAGATTTGTTATTAGAATTGTCAAAAGATCCAGCAATGATTTTTTGGTTGGATAACAATGAAAATGTTTCTGGCAATGTGAATGAAAATTACGGTCGTGAATTATTAGAATTATTTGCAATGGGAGTTGGTAATTACAATGAAGAAGATGTAAAAGAATGCTCTAGAGCTTTTACTGGTTGGACGATCTATAACATGGAATATATGCGAGTTAAAGCAATTAAAGATTCATTTTCTCCTTTTGGACGAATAGCTTGGCATTTTGAATATAGGGATCATGAACATGATCATGGTGAAAAGACATTTTTAGGTGAAAAAGGCAAGTTTAATGGTGAAGATATTATTGATATTATAGTACGACAGCCAGCTACTGCACGTTTCATTTGCCAAAGATTATTTCAGTTTTTTGCTTGTGATAAAGTTGATTTAAAAGGTGCAGATGTAATTTCTGAAATGGTAAGAAATTATTATGAAAGTGGATATCAGATTAGATCTGTAATGAGAGCATTATTTTCTTCTGATTATTTTAAGTCTTTAGCTACAGAAAATTGTAGGGTAAGAAATCCTGTTGAATTAGTGGTAGGTGCTTTGCGAATTTCCGAAAGTATATCCACTCCTTCACCAGCAATCACGTCAAAGTTAGATACTACTAATTTTATGGGGCAAGGTTTATTACGCCCTCCTTCGGTTGAAGGATGGCATGAAGCTGAAGAATGGATTGATAGTGGTTCTTTGGTCGAAAGAGTTAATTTTGTTGCTAAGGAATTTAGAGATTCTTCACAGCCCGGAATTAAGAAATTACTTGATTCTTTTATAGGTCATAACCAAAATATTTCTTCTCAGGATTTGATTGATAGATGTACAAGTCTTATAGGTTATGTGAATTTGGAATCCAAAACCAAAGAATCTTTATTGAAACATATAGAAAGAAAATGTATTGATTTAGATCTTAATTCTAAACAAATTGATATTAGTCAATTGCCTCAGGAATTTATAGCGGAGTTATTTAGTTTGATTTCAATTACTCCAGAGTACCAAATGGCATAATAATATTAGGATTTTATTTAATGAAATATATCAAAACCATTGGAATGATAAGTAATGTTGGGCAAGGTCGAGGATTTTTTAATCCTAACAGTTGTGCGTTCAGCTCATCTGGAGACATGTTCATGTTAAATAGTGGCTTAAATCGAGTTACAGTACAGACATTTGATGAAGATTTTTTAACTGAATTTGCAACTTGGTATGGGAATAAACCTGGGGATAAAAAATTAAATACTCCGACTGATCTTGAGTTTGATTCAAATGACCGTCTTTATATTACAGATGAAGTTGAAAATGCTATATTTATTTATGATGTTGAAGGTAATTTTATAGATCAGTGGGGTAAGGCTGGGAGCAATCAGGGAGAATTTAATGGTCCGTCTGGTCTCACTATTGACTCAAAGGACAATATTTATGTCGTTGATCAGTACAACAATCGAGTTCAGAAATTCTCTAAAGATGGAGAATTTATTTTTTCATGGGGTGAATTTGGAAATAATCCTTCGGAATTTAATTTGCCTTGGGGTATATGCGTAGATAATTCAGATAATATATATGTTGCTGACTGGCGTAATGATAGAGTTCAGAAATTCACACAAGATGGAGAATTTGTTTTTTCTTTAGGTACTACAGGTAGAGGAAAAGAAGAATTGATCAGGCCTTCGGATGTGGCTGTTGATTCCAATTTTAATATATACATATCTGATTGGGGAAATGAGAGGGTAGTTGTGTTAGATAAGGAAGGTGTATATGTTTCAAGTGAGAGAGGTCAATCAACATTAACTACTGGGTGGACAACAGAATTTTTTGAATCAAATGTTGATGAACGTGATACTCGTGAGATATCCAATTTGATTCCAAGTCTTCCAGAGCATTTGCAAACTCCTTACCATGAATCTTCCCAAAGCGAGCCGTTATTTTGGGGAATTACTGACTTAGCTATAGATAATTTTGATAGATTATATGTTACAGAATTAAGACGACATAGATGTCAAATTTATGAATAAATATTTATCAAGAGAATTAAATGAAATATATTGACTCGCATGCATTCGTTTGGTCCAATGATTATGCGAAATATCCTGCAATTTCAAATGACTATATTTTATCGTCTGAGAAAATTGAATTTTCACCTCCTGAATTGTTACTTAGAAATGGAAGACCTTCTGGGATTGAAAAATATATTTTAATTCAAGCTCCTCAATATTTCACGGATAATACTTATATTGTTGAACAAGTTTTTAGATTCCCTGAATTGTTTAAAGCTGTTGTTTGTGTTGATACTAAAAGCTCTAACTCTAAATTAATACAAGAAATTGATTATTATTTAAAATTAGGTATCAATGCTTTTCGTTTAATTGTTAATACTGATTTAGAGAATCAATATTTCCAAAAAAATAATTTGGATTTAATGTTTAATGAAGCAGAAAAAAAAGAATGTATCATTTCTATTTTTGCAGATCCGAATGATTTAGATCAATTTAAAAGTTTTTTTCAAACATACCCTAAAGTTCCTGTTGTAATTGAAAATATTGGAAATATATTTAATCAAAAAAATAATTTTCAAAAATCCCTTGATTTATTATGTGAAATATCTTCTAAGAAGAATGTTTATTTGAAAATTTCAGGATTTAATTCAATTGCAAATCCAAAATTTAGTGTTGAGTCTTTATTGTTAAGTATTGAAAGCTTGTCTAAAGCTTTTTCAGCAGATCGTTTAATGTGGGGAAGTGATTATCCGTTCCAAATTGTAAATGAAACATATGAGGATTCTATCTCAATTATCAAGGATGAGTGTACTTTTCTATCTGCAACCCAAAGGAACCAAATATTATCTGAAACTGCTAGGGATTTGTTTTTTAATTCTTAGAAATTATTTTATATTTTCATCATATAAACTTTTCCAAGATGCTGAAAGTTGTGGAAAGTTTTTACTCATGTTTAATAATTTTTCACTATGTATAAATAAAAATATAGCTGATGATTCTATTGCTATAGAATCGTTTGGGAGATATATTTTTCCAGAAACTTCAATTAATTTTCTGTTTTGACGAATTGCTTTTGCAGTTGCTCTAATTTTAGTTCCTATAGTGATTGGCTTAATGTATTTAATGGACATGCTTGCTGTCATACCCCATTTGCCATAAAGTAAACAAACTCGACTCATCACTTCATCTAAAATTGTACTTGTAATACCTCCATGGAGATGGTTTGGGAACCCTTGGTGACATTCTGAGGCTGTATAATCTGTACTCATTTCTTCTTTTTCATATTTAAATTTTAACTTTAGCCCATGTGTATTGTTTGCACCGCAAGCGTAACAAAGTTGATAATCAGTGTTATCATTTAAAATATTATCTGTGACTTTAAAAGGTATATTTTTTTTCATATTTTTGTATGACTTTCTAGAATTTCTGCAGTTTTCAAAACTGTAGTATCATTCATGTATCCTCCAATTATTTGCACACCTATAGGTAAGCTATTGGTGTGCAAATTGAATGGAATTGTTAATGCTGGCAACCCTGTAAGGTTAAAGGGAACAGTATCTCTTAAAGCGTTTCTTGGATGTATTAGTTTACCGTTGACATTCAAGTTTTGTGCTTCATGAGGATGTGCTGTGACAGGACCAGTTGGACATAATAATATATCGTATTCAGAGAAAAATTTTGTGAACCAAGATCTTAATTTTTCTATTTGATTAATAGATTTAATGTAATCATTTAAATTAGGTATTGGTGTATCTAGTCTTTCGCTAATCTGTTTGGATAATAAATTAATTTTATTAGATACAATTTTTTTAAAATATAATTGAGATTCTACAGTATAGACGATTTTAGAGATTTCAAGAGGATTAAATTTTTGTAATGAATCTAAGGATACCTTTGTACTGCTGTGGCCACAATTTTTGATATAATTTGCAGCTTTAGCAATTGTATCTTGGATTTGAGGGTCAATTGGAATAAATGGGCCATCATTACACCAAGCAATTTTAAGTTTTTTAAATTTAGAATTTATATATGACTGATATCTTGGTTTTCCTAAAGAGTATTGATCAAATTGGTCTGGTCCAGAGATATTTATCATGAATGTGTCTATATCTTTGACTGATTTTGCTATAGGTCCTATGTGTTGGAATCTCAATAGCATTTCTGGCCAATGTCCTGTTAAAGGAATGAGACCATGACTAGGTTTAAACCCAATTAAACCACAATAGTTTGCAGGTTCTCTGACAGATCCTCCTAAATCACTACCTACGCCTATAGGTGAAAAATTACTTGCTATTGCAGCTGCTTCTCCACCACTTGATCCGCCTGGAGTTAATAGAAAATTATTCGGGTGATTTGTTTTTCCAAAAATTATATTATTTGTTTCCCATGAAAATGCGAATTCTGGAAGATTAGTTTTACCTAATAAAATTCCTCCAGCTTTTTTAAGTCTTTTAACAACTGTTGAATCTGTTTTTGGGACATATTCTGAGAAAATGTTAGAGCCACGTGTTGTAGTAAGGTTTTTTGTGTCTATACAATCTTTTATTGTGAATGGAATTCCGTGGAAAGGGCCTAAATATTTTCCATTGCAGATTTCATTTTCAGCTTGTTTAGCATCAGATTTTGCATTTTCTGATATAGTAACAATTGCGTTAATTTGTTTATTTTTAGAACTTATATTTTTTAGATATTCATCTAGCAATTCATTAGGACTTATAATTTTGTTTTTTATAAGTTTTGATAGTTTGTTTAGATCATAGCTTGTAATATCTTGATTCATTTTTATATAGGTTGTAGATTTATATTTTTATTATTCTAGGCCCATGTGTGCTGCTGTTCGTATATTATTTATTGAATCAACAATTGAATTATTTGAGGAAAAAATTGCTGAACCTGCAACTAATACTTTTGCTCCGGCTCTAGCTACTTGGGAAGCATTTTCGACTGTGATTCCTCCGTCCACACAAATTTCGGTTTGAATCGATTTTGAAGATATTATTGAATTTACATCTCCTACTTTTTTAATCATATTTTTTATAAAAGTCTGTCCACCAAACCCTGGATTTACAGTCATGACTAGGATTCCATCTACTTCAGTGATGATTTCTGCAATTGAAGAAACAGCTGTAGGAGGATTTAGGGCAATATTTGCTTTTACACCTAATTGTTTAATGTAATTAATAGTTTGGTATATATTTTTACAAGCTTCGATATGTACTGTAATTATATTTGCACCAGCATCTACAAAGTCTTTAATATATTTTTCTGGTTCTGAGACCATCATGTGAATTTCAAAAGGTAGATCTGACCAAGATCGGATACTTGATACTATCATAGATCCTATGGAAATATTTGGTACAAAATGTCCATCCATAACGTCTATATGTATAGAATCTGCTCCAGCTTCAGTTGCTTGTTTCACTTGTTTGCCTAGTTGTGAAAAATCAGCTGCTAAAATTGAAGGTGCAATTTTAATATCATGTGAGTTTCTCAATAGTCTCCTCTAAAATTATTTTAGATTTTTTAATTGAATCAGAAACTTGCTGGGTAGATGTTCCTCCAGGGATATTTCTTGATTGTATTGATGAGTTTGCTGAAATTTCTAGCACATCTTCATTGAATAGATTAGAAAAATTTTGATAATCTTTTAAGGAAAATTCTCTTAATGTAATGTTGTTTTCATTTGAATAGTTTACAATTTCCACTACTATTTTATAGGCTTCTCTAAATGGAACACCTTTTTTACCTAAGTAATCCGCAATATCAGTAGCTAAAAGTTCAGGGTCTTCTACGGCTTTTTGTATTGATTTTGTATTCAATTTCATTTTATTAAGCATCTCATCGATTACACTTAGTGTAGATAATAAAGTATCTAGACTATCAAATAGTCGTTCTTTATCTTCTTGTAGGTCTCTGTTATAGCTTAATGGAAGACCTTTAAGTAACGTTAATATTGACATTAAGTTGCCAATCGTCCTAGCTGAACGACCCCTAGAAAGTTCAGCATAGTCAGGATTTTGTTTTTGCGGCATCATGCTACTTCCAGTAGTATGTTTTTTATTTAATTTCAAGAAGTTAAATTCTTTTGAAGTCCAAATAATTAATTCTTCAGATAATCTCGAGATATGCACCATACAAGTTGCAGCAGAAGAACAGAAGTCAATTATAAAATCTCTATCAGAGACTGCATCCATGCTATTTGAAGATATTTTTGAAAACCCTAGTTTTTTAGCTACAAATTCTCTGTCTATATCGTATGTTGTGCCAGCTAAAGCTCCACTACCTAATGTACAAACATCTGCACGATTTCTAGTTTGTAAGAACCTCTCAGTATCTCTAGAAAACATTTCAAAGTAAGCTAACATATGGTGAGAGAACAGAATAGGTTGTGCACGTTGTAAGTGGGTGTATCCTGGCAATTCTATTTCTAAATGTTTTTCAGATAATTTAAGTATAGATTTTTGTAATTTTGTTATTGCCTTAACTACATTTATTGTTTCTTCTTTCACAAAGAGGCGCATGTCAGTAGACACTTGATCATTTCTTGATCGACCTGTATGTAATTTCCCAGCCGTCTTACCTATTATTTCGAATAATCGGTTTTCGATATTCATGTGGATATCTTCAAGATTTTCATTCCAACTGAATGTTTCAGTCTCTATTTCACTCTTGATTTGATTCAATCCATTGATAATTTGTTCAGATTCTTTTGAGGAAATTATGTTTTGTTTGGATAACATTTTCACATGAGCTATAGATCCTAAGATGTCTTGTTTGTAAAGACGTTTGTCGTATGAAATTGAAGAGGTATAATTTTCGTGATTCATTAATTATTATCCAAAATAAAATTATATGTATATATTATTACTAAATACAAATTGTTATTTTATATTGCAAAATGTTAAAAGGAATAGATGGTACAGGTTCGAATTTTACTATATTGTGTATTAACATAAACAAATATTTCTTTTTATTATGTATACCTAATGAAAATATATTAGATGGAAGTAATATTTATTTAGAAATCAAATTTCTTTTTGGATTTTGTAGCAATAGTATACTGAATATTCCTGCAATACTAGCGCATATCGACAGTATGAGAGAGAGATCATAATTTCCATAGAAATCAAATAGCATGCCTCCTAGCCAGCCACCTAATGCCATACCTAAACCTCCTCCAAGGAATTGAATCCCAGTAGGTCCTCCCATAGGAGCATTTCCGTAATAACGTCTATTTAAAATTGGGAAGCCTCCTGCTTCTCCACCATAACCAATACCAAAAAATACAGCAAAAAAATAAAATATCCATATATTGTTTGTTCCAAAAAGTAGAAGTATAGGTATTGCTTGCAGTAAGAATGAAATTGACATAAATGTTCTTATTCCAAATCTTTCACAAATCAATGGAGTTAAGAATCTAGAAATTATACTGGTTCCAGACATTAAACTTAACACTATACTTGCTTTGATTAATGTAATATTTTGAAACAATGCTAGTGGCACAATGTAGATTAAAATTATAGAATGGCCAACACAGCCCAAAAAATGAATGCTACACATGTTCCAATATTCTTGTGTGTTTCGAATTAGTTTTTGTAATTTCTGAGTAGTTTTTGGATCTGTCGTATTGTTTTCAGGTCTATCTGAATTATGTGAAATTCCAAATGGTAGAATTCCTTTAGATGTAGGATTGTCGTGAAAATATCTTAACAAATATATGATCGAAATTGTGAAAATAATTCCAAGTATCCAAAATGTTTTCATCCATCCAAATTGGTCTAATAATGCGGCAATTATTGGAGATGATAATGCGGGCCCAATACCCCAGGAAGTCATCCAAACACTGATTCCCAAAGCCAGATGTTTTTTAAACCATTTCATGATTACAGGAATTAATGGTACAAGAAGTAGGGAGTGTCCGAAGCCTATGATGAATCCATAAGAGATATATAATGTGGTTAAATTTTTTGAATAACTGGTGAAAATTAACCCGATAATGAATATTATACTACCTATAATCATTATTTTTTTTTCTCCAAATCTATCACCTAATGATCCAGCTAAAGGTGCAGATACGGCAGAAACAATATTACTTATTGCGTATGCAATAGTAATTTCACCTTGACTCCAATTGAAACTTTCAGATAGTGGCGTGATTAGCATCCCAAAAGTCATTCTTATGGATGAAGCTAATGTTTGAATTACAGATGCAATTAAAACAATGATCCAAGCGTAATGCCATGTTAAACCATTGTTATGGATAGTTTGTTTAATTGTTTTAAACATTTTTTCCTCTAATTAAACGAACTAAACAAATTTTTTTAAGAACATTGTGATATTAGCAATAATAAACTGCCTAAGACTACGATAGCAAATAGCCACATAGCAATTAATGTTACCCAGGTTTGATTCATTATGGTCTCTCTATTTTCAACGGGATAAAAAGTTTCATTTTGATATATTTAATGGTGTGTTTTGTAAATATTTTATGATTTGTAACATTTTTAATTTTCAACATAATTGATTATACATATAGCGAGATAGTTATGGATAGTGTTGAGTGTAAAATGATTTACTGAACATTAATAATTTAATTGTTAATTGTATCTAATGTTGAGTAAGTACATTTTTCAGTGGTTTTTGTACAGTTTTTAATATGTTTAGTACAGATTGTTTTGTGAGTTATAAAAATATATTTGTTATGAAATTTAATATATTTTGTGATTTTTGATTGGAATTATTTGTTTTTTGCTCAATTAAAACATAATATTATTTGATTATTTTTTAGAGTTTTTAGTTAAGTACATTTTTCAGTGGTTTTTGTACAGTTTTTAATATGTTTAGTACAGGAAAATCAATTTTTATTTAATCTATATGCTTTAAAAAATATTTAAATCAATAAATTATCATGAAAAAGTGTTTGATTAAAATTCAATTTTTTATTAAAGTATTGTACATATCTTTGAATCGTTATTTGAGCTCTTCTGGAGGGTTGATATGCTTAAACAATCAAAGAAGTTTTTAGGGGCTATTTTTGGAGGTTTAATTTTTTCTTTCGGTATTTATAAGACCTACAAAAAAATTAAGTCCCACATTGATTTAAAAGCTGCTGTTTCTAGTATTCCTTGGGACAAGAATTAATTTATAATTATTTTTTCTTTTACAGGAGCTCTTTCGCAGCTTTCTTTGTGGAATTTATTAGTGTATTTATATCTGATTCATTAGAAAAAATGTTTAGTGAACCATAAAATTTTGTTTGCATTAGTATGCCTTGGTTTAATAAATTCATAAAGAAATATTTGTTCATTTCTAGATTTGAGTTGATCATTGAGCTGTAGTCTGTAATTTCGTTGTTTGAAAAATGTACCCCAAATAAAGACCCTATTCCTGTAATTTTAGCTTCTATATTTAACTCTTTGAATAAATTCGATAGTTTGCCTCTTAATATTTCCCCCAATTTATTCATTCTAGAATAATCTGATTCATTTAAATTTTCTAATACAATTTTTCCAGCTACCATTGAAATAGGGTTTGCATTAAATGTTCCTGAATGGTGTATAAATGATGTGCTAGCTGGATCAAATTGTGCCATAATTTCTTTTTGACCGCCAAATGCTCCTATAGGAGTGCCGCCGCCAATGATTTTTCCAAATGCAGTTAAATCAGGATATATACCCATTAAACCTTGAGCCCCAGACTTACTTAAGCGAAAACTTTGTATCTCATCAAAAATAAGGACTATATTATATTTTTTTGAGATTTCTCTTATGGTTTTCAAATATTCTATTTTTGCTGGTACGTAACCAAATTGAGATAAAACAGGCTCAATTATGATACATGCAATCTCTTTATGGTTTTTTGATAAAATTTTGTCGGCTTGTTTTATATCGTTGTAACGAATAACTAATACTTCCTCTTTTAAACTTTTCGGTTGACCAGTATATTCTAAAGTTGGCTTGATGTTAGAGGTTTTTTGATTTGATTTTTCAGGATATACACTTATGGAAACATATTCATGAGAGCCATGATATGCCCCTTCTATTTTGACAATTTTTGATTTTTTGGTATATGCTCTTGCTGCCCTGATTGCCATCATAGTTGCTTCTGTACCAGAATTAGTGAACCTTATAAGATCGACTGAAGGTATGTTGTCGCATAGCATTTTTGCTAATTCAATTTGTGATTCAGTAGGTCCGCTGAATGCTGTGCCTAAAATAGTTTGTTTTTGAATTTCAGATACCACTTCCGGATGGGAGTGTCCTAAGATTAAGCTGGTAGCATTTAGCATGTAATCTAAATATTTGTTGTTATCAACGTCGAAAACATATTTTCCTGAACCTTTATTGAAATATGTGGGATAAGGATCAAAATAAGCACTGCGTCTAGAATTTCCCCCAGGGAGATATTTTTTGGATTGATTTTGTAAAGTTTCAGAATTTTTTGAATTTGAAATGAACTGATTTATTTCAAATTGAATTTTTTGTTGAATGTTTCTTGAGGGATCCATTAAAAGTATATTTTGTTAGGTAATGTATTTTTCATATTATATACATGAAAAACTTTTATTGATTTTCTAGTTTTACTATGAACTTAGATAGATCATAAAGGATTTTTTGAAGAAGTCAAATTATTCAAAAATTACTAATCATTTAGAGAGAGCTTAAAATTATAATTTAAATTTCAGTCATTTAAATAGTCTAAAATGTTGATCTGAAAGTAGGGATTTTTTTTATCTGGGAGTAAGAAAATTGGAGGCAAATGAATTTTTTTACGTTTTTTTTCGTGAGGTCCTTGAGAACCAGCCCAATTCCAATATTTTTTAAATTGTTGTGAAGGTAATAAATAATTTTTCATTTCATGCATATGGAATTTGTGTTTTTGATTCATATTATTTGAGAAGTTTAATATCCAATTACTTAATAAAAATTTATATTCATTATGAGTTTTTGTATGTTTTATAAAACTTGCGGGGTTTGATATTGATATTTTTTCAATTAGATTGATTTGAATTGCTTCGAGATAATGTTGTTCTAATTCTTCAGAAATAAAAGGTTTATATTTTATCCAGTTTAAAATATCAGAGGCATCTAAATAATTAATTTCACGTTCTTCTAGAATTTTTGTGATAGTCCATAAATCAATATTTGTTAGAGTTATTTCTTTTCCTGTGTGATTAATTATAAAATTTGCCCATTTCATGTACCTATATGACTCTGTATTTAAAGTAGAATGTTGTTGAATATTTTCAGGGAAAGTAGTAGATATTTTTATTTGATCAATATGTTTTGAAACGCCAAGTTTTTTAAACATATCTTTTGATTCCCAATCTATTTGTAAGTCTAAGGAATTATTATTTATTTCGATATTTTCACCCTATAGAAGAATTATTCTTCTGAATTGACTTTTTGAAATCTAATGATGCAGAATTAATACAATATCTTAGGCCAGTTGGGTTGGGGCCATCATTAAAAACATGACCTAGATGTGCATTACAATTACTGCATGTAACTTCTATTCTTTGCATTCCATGTGATAGATCTTCATTTTCATTTATCGAGTTTTCATCCGATGTTTTCGAAAAACTTGGCCATCCGCAACCAGAATTGAATTTATTCTCAGATGAAAAAAGAGTTTGTTCACAACATATACAAATATAAGTTCCGTCTTCAAAAAAATTGTCATATTTTCCAGTGAAGGGCTGTTCTGTTCCTTTGAGTCTTGTTACTTCGAATTGTTCGGGAGTTAATTTATTTCGATATTTTTCGTCATTCATGGTTTATATGGTTTCTAGTATTTAAAATGATTATAATGGAATATATTCGTGATTAATTTGTTGTTTTTCAACTTCTATTAATCTAATTCCAGAGGGATCTTTTCCAAGTCCAAATGTTATTGGCCCAGATGTAATTAATTGAGTGTGTTTAAATTTGACAATATTATTTGAGTGCCAATGACCTGTAAAAACAGCTGTTACGTTATGACTTTCTATTAATTTTAGTAGTTTTTTTCTATTAGTTTTAGGTAGTACTTTTTCAGAATTTTCTTCATTTGGTTGAGATCCAAAAAGTGGATGGTGCATAAAAATCATCTGATGTTGTACATTGTTTGCATTACCTTCTAGCAAAGAATTTTTTAGGAATTCGATTTGCTCAATATCGGCACCAGGTACTTCTTTAGAATCAAACAAAACAGTACTATTTAAAATTATAAATTGGGAGTTCAAATATTCAAAACTGTAGTAATCTGGCCCAAATCTTTTCCGGAATCTTTCTATGTCTTGAAATTTGGGTGAATTTGTTAAGTCCGCATTGCCTGAAGCAAAATAATATTTGCAATTTAATTGACTATAAAGTTCTTTTACAATTCTAGCTTGTTGTGAATCTAATCTATCTTGGGTTAAATCCCCAGTAGTTATTACAAAATCAGGTTTGATTTTATTAGTTAATTTAACTGCTTTTGATAAATTGTTGATTTCAAAATCTATTCCTGTAACACCAGGATGTCTAGAGGCATAAAATCCTAATTGTGGGTCTGACATTTGAATAAATTTAAAAGACATGCTGAATCCTTATTATTTTGAATATATTAACATAATAATTTATTTTGCAATATTCGTTCTTTTGAAAATACTTACATAAAAACAAATATTTCTATATATAATTTGATTAAAATTTCAACCTAGATATTTAAGATATTAATAGTTGATTTTAAGTTTTTGAAATTATAGACGAAAATTTAAGTTTCACGTAAAATTATTACGTTGATGGTTATATTATTTGGGTGTTTTTTATAATCTTTTTACGAAATATACATATCTAATAATAAAGGGTTAATATAATTTTGCTTCAACAACTTTTTGGTTTTATCACTTCTAAGTACGGGAAATGGATAACAGTAATTTCTTGGTTATTGATTAGTGGATTGTTGATAAGTACAGCTCCCCCTTTAAAAGAGTCTACACAAGCTACTGATTGGTTGCCTAATTCAGCTGAATCTACAAAAGCATTTCAAATAAGTGTAGAAAATTTCCCCCAAGATGGATTGCCTGTAATAGTTGTTTTTAGGAACAAAAATGGCTTATCTGAATCAGATTATGACGCTGCAAGAAAAATTGCTTCATGGCTTGAATCTAAACAAGAATCTTTAAAAATTCAAAACATTGTTTCTATTTTTAATACTCCTGAAGCTAAGAACGAGTTACTTTCATTAGATCAAACTACCATGACTCTAATAGTTAATATTTCTGGCAATCCCACTGAGGATTATTTTCAAAAATCTGTTCAGGCTATTAGAGATTATGTTTCAAATTATCGATCAGCTCAGCTAGATCTTGAAACTGGTGGTCCTGCAGGCCTATATTTAGATTTATTCGAAGTGTTTTCGAAAATAGATGGTTTATTGTTGTATGTCACAATTGGATTAGTATTGGTATTATTATTAGTGATATATAGATCTCCCATTGTTGCTATAATTCCTTTGCTTTGTGTTGGTTTAGTGATGCAACTTGCCTTATCTATTATTGCTTTTATATCTGAAGACAGCTCATTTTTAGTTGTTAATGGTCAATCTAGAGGGATTATGACAGTTGTCTTGTTCGGATCAGGGACTGATTATTGTTTATTCATTGCATCTAGATTTAGAGAAGAGCTGAAAAATTCGGGATTATCGATTGATGCTATGAAAAAAACAATGATTGGTATTGGTGGAGCAGTTGGTTCCGCAGGTGGAACAATTATACTAGCTTCGTTGATTTTGTTATTAGCGGACTTAAAAAGTTATCAATCTATGGGGCCAATAATTGGTATTGCAATTGTAATTATGACATTAGCTTCTTTGACTTTAGTGCCAGCAATTCTAACTATATTGGGGGCAAAATCATTTTGGCCTTTCATTCCAAAAAAATCATCTAATACTCGAGCTGAAGAAGGAATGTTGTACGGAAGAATAGGTAAAATTGTTCTTAAAAAGCCTATTTTTACATTAGTTGCTACAATAATCACTTTAGGTGTAATGATATTTGGTGTTTTTGGCTCTCAAAAATCTTTTGATCAATTAGATAGTTTACCTAAGGATACAGAATCTGTAAGGTCATTTGAATTACTTAGAGAAGGTTTTTCTCCAGGAAGATTATCCCCAACAAATATTTTTATTGAGAATGAGAATATTGATTTATTTGATCCAAAAGTTATAGAAAACTTTGAGACCTTAGCAAAAGATATTTTATCTACTAACTTAGTTGATGATGTTTCATATTATATTCGACCGTTTGGTTCCTATTCAGATATTGGATCTTCAATGATTTTACAGGCACACAAAGGAAATGATTCTCAATTAAAACCAATTTTTGAAAGATCAGCTCAATTTATTTCTAATGATAAAAATGTTGTTAAATTTGAAGTTGTTTTAAATGTTAATCCATATTCTAACGAAGCTTTAGATTTTATTCCTAAACTTCGTGATGTTGTCAATAAATCAATTGAATCTTCTTCAATTAGTCAATCTATCACATATATTGGAGGAGAAACTGCTGAAGCATTTGATACAAGACAAACTGGTGACCGGGATACCTATTTAGTTTTACCTATTATTTTAATAGCTATAGGAATTATTTTAGTTTTATTACTTAAATCATTAGTTGCTCCAATTTATTTACTCGCGACAATAATTTTTACTTATTTTTCTACCTTGGGATTAGCGATATTTATTTTTGAGAATGTTTTTGATCAAGCTAGTATTACACCAGGATTACCATTCTTTTTATTCATTTTCCTAAATGCTTTAGGTGTTGATTACAATATTTATTTGATGTCTCGTTTAAGAGAAGAAAACTTGAAAGCGAATTTAGATGTTGCTGTTTTGAAAACATTAGCATTAACTGGAGGTGTAATTACTTCAGCAGGATTAATTTTAGCAGGGACTTTTTCAGCATTAATGTCATTGCCATTAAAAGATCTTTTTCAACTAGGTTTTGCAGTAGCGTTAGGCGTTTTGATAGATACTTTTATCACACGAACTTTGATAGTACCTGCCTTAGTTAAATTGCTGGGTAAATATAATTGGTGGCCTTCACGACAATTTATTAATAATTAACTTCATATTTAAGAAAAATTATTTTATAATATTTTTTGTAAATGTTGATAGATTTTGTTAAATTATTTGGAATATGGAATTCGAATGAAGTTTTTGATTTTAAAATTTTATATTTTTACTACTTTGATTTTACTTCTTTCTTGTGCAAAATCTACTTCTAGTATTGAAGTTCTTAATGGTCAATTAATTTCTCCTGAAGTAATAGTTAATCAGACTAAAGGTTCTTCATATCTTCAGAATGCAAAAATGGATAAAGTGATTCAATTACCTCTTGAAGTTTGGTCTAGCTTTGAATATCGAATGTTGGCAATTTATTCTACGAAACATAATCATTGTGTAATTGATGGTAGAGGGGATCCAGTTCCTATAGATGCTAGAGTTAAGGTTATAGATGAAGCTACATGCCTTTATGTTAGATTTAATGATCCTGGAGAAAGCCCAAGGACATATCCGTTAGGCCTGATGAAGATTAAAGTTATAGATACTGGGCAAGAAGGTTGGATTTGGAACACTGCTGTTGCTTTGGATAAGTAATTAAATTACATTATATTTTGCTAATATTGAAGTTACTTGATCTATAGGGATGCCAATTCTGGTATTACCATCTCTACCAGTCATGGTATCTGATTTCAACACAGAATTGATTACAGCCTCTTCTGTGCTTTCAATAACTCCTCTCATTAAAGGAGTTAATTCTGAATCATCTAAATTTTTTGCTTTTTCAGAATTCGAAAAAGCTATAATAAAGTCTCCACTAGAGTGGTCAGCAATTCCTCCAGCTCGAGCTAATCCTAGAGAGGCTCTTCTACTGATTCTACCTAATTGACGAGATGTAACAGGTGCATTAGTTGCTATAACCATAATTATTGAACCTCCAAGTTTACTGGGATCGAAGTCATTTTTTGGAGGCAATAGTTCTTTTCCTATTTGAATTCCGCCGATTCGAAATTCTCTAGGATCTCCAGTATTTGTTAAAGTCAAACAACCTACGGTATATTTTGATGAATCAATTTCACAAATTCTAGATGAAGTTCCTATTCCACCTTTCCAGCCAAATCCAGTCATTCCTGTTCCTGCTCCAATTGATCCTTCTTCACATGAATTTAATTTTGCATTTTTAATAGCATATATTACATCAGGAGATTTTATATGTCTGCCAATAATGTCATTTAAAAAAGAGTCGTTGCATTCTCCAACAATAGGATTGAAAGAAAAAACACCTTTGTTTTCTCCAGTCGTATAATCTACTAATGCATCAGCAACAGTCCATGAATTTAGAGTGTTAGTTAATAATATAGGGCTTTCAATAACTCCTAGCTCTTTCACCTGTGAAAATCCTATAGCTTTTCCAAATCCATTTAAGACATGTACATAGCCTGTAATTTTTTTTTGGAAGATATTTTCTTGATGTGGCAGTATTGCTGTAACCCCAGTTCTGATTGGTCCTGAACCTATTGTAAGTTTTCCACTACCTTTAATAAGTGTTTTGTTACCTACAGATACATTTTCAACATCAGTAATAGAGTTTATTTCTCCATGTTCAAGGATTCCAATTTTTACACCCAAATCAGAAACTCTTGGTCTAGTATTCATTATTTAATCCTTTGTAATTTGGTATACTTCGTCAAGCCAATATACCATTTCTGCTGTGATATCTATTTTAGACATTCCTTCAATTTCCCAGAAGCCAAATTTTGTTTGTTTATTAATTATATTTGTAGCAGCTTTTATAGCCATATTGTAATATTTTTCTTTTTTGGTATTGGTGTAAAGTAATGAATTTCCCCATGCTACTTTACCTACCCTTAAAGTTCTCCATAGGAATTCACTTGATTGTTCTGCTATTATCATGTAGCTCTTTGCAAGTTCCAGCCATTTTATTTCACCAGTCTGTTGAAATAATCTACAAAGAAAACCAGATGCTATTCCAGGATGGAAAAAAAATTGATCTCGTTGAGCATTTGCAGACATTACAAACCTAATGTCATCTGTTTTAAATTTAGTGATTAAGCCTTCAGATTCATTGAAAACAGAATATAATTGTTGAGGATAATTTGGTTGCAATTCCATTAATTTTTTCATCCATTCTCCTGTAGATTTTGCAATTTCTAATTTTCCTGAGTAAAGTGCTGCTATACCATTCCCTGCAACTACCCATAGATCTTGATAGGTTTTTGAATTTTTTTCTTTAACATCAGAAAAAAATCCTCCAGTTTTTTTATCCCAAAAAGTTGAAATAAATTCAAAACCTTTTTGGGCTATATCAAATTGTCCTAATCTTTGAGCTCCCACTACAATCCAAGTATTATAGTAGGTGTACCAATAGCTGTTTATCTCATTCTTGGGACGTGGTCCAAAATCTCCTTTTTCATTCATCCCAAAATTTCTAATCCAATCTATCATTTTATTTGCAGATTGTGTTTTGCCTGCAACTTGTAAAGCAGCAGGAACTTTATAGTAGTCTGTAATTCCATTTCCTATAATTCCATCATCTTTAATTTGACTTTCTAGCCAATTTGCTCCAGAATTTCTAGCTTTTTGAAATTTATTCATATAATACTCATCAATCATTGGAATTTTAATTGTCTCCAAATTTCGTATCCTAATATGGCAACAGTATTTGATAGATTTATGCTCCTATTATTTGGTCTCATTGGAATTTTAATCAAGTTGTTTTTTTGAAGTTTGGTTAGAATATTTTTTGGTATTCCTTTCTCTTCCGGCCCAAAAATTATTGAATCATTTTTAGTATATTGAGGTTCTGTATAAATTCTTTCACCACTTGGGCAACATGCGAATATATTTCTATTATCGTATTTCAAAACGTATTCCTCAAATGAAGAGTAAGTTTTTATGTCAATTAAATCTGAATAATCTAGAGCTGCTCTTTTTATTCTTTTGTCGTATAGTTTAAAACCTAATGGTTGAATTAAATGTAATTCAGCTCCTATATTTGCACATAGTCTAATAATATTTCCTGTATTTTGGGGAATTTGTGGGGATATCAAAACTATATGTATAAAGTCGTTTTTTTGTTTCATTATTTTTAAAATCCTTAGTTAAAAATATAGTATATAGGGATTTAATTTATAGTTTGATTTAGAAATTTTTTAATTTGTTTACTTTTTATTATCAAAATTGTTTTAGTCTTTTTCCAAGTATAGTATGTTTGAATCTTAAAATATATTTTTTGGTGATTTATGCAAATTGGAATTTTAGGCCTTCCTGGAGTAGGTAAAACAACTATATTTAATGCTGCAACTGGTGGTGAAGTGGATGTTGGGTTGTTCAGTGAGAGAACTAATTTAGGCGTGGCAAAAGTTTATGATAAAAGGCTCGACGTTTTGGATGGATATTTTAAACCTAAAAGAAAAGTTGAAGCAGAAATAAGTTATGTAGATTTTCCATCTCAACAGGATGGTCAAAGTAAGATCCAAGGTATTACAGGTGAAAATTTAAATTTATTACAAAAATCGGATGCTTTATTATTAGTTCTCAAAGCTTTCAATAGTCCACTTGATATCAATGAAAATTATTTTGGAGATCCAGTTGTAGAATTACATACTTTGATGGATGAAATAATATTTGTTGATTTAGGAATTATTGAGAATAGAGTTAACAAGATTGAAGAAAATTTGAAAGGCCGAAATAGTTCGAAAATTGATCAAGAAAAAACTGAACTAAATTTGTTGACAAAAATAAGGTCTGTTTTAGAAAATGGATTTCCTTTAGAAGATATTTCTTATACAGAATCTGAACTCAAATTATTGTCAGGATTTCAGTTGTTAACTTTAAAGCCTATGGTTATTGTATTAAATATTGGGGAGTCTAATTCTAATGATGGAGTTAATATTGAAGAATCAATCAGAAAAGATTTTGATATTGAGATAGGTACAATTTGTGGCAAGCTTGAAATGGATTTAATTGGGACCTCACTTGATGAAGAAAAACAATTAAGAGAAGTATTAGGGTTATCTCAAGAATCTGGATTACATAGGATGGTAAATCTTTGCTTTAAATCTTTGGAATTAATTTCTTTTCTTACTGTAGGTGAGGATGAGGTAAGAGCTTGGCCAATTAAAAAAGGTACTGTTTCTGCAGTAGCAGCTGGGAAAATCCATTCAGATATTCAGAGAGGTTTTATTAGGGCGGAAGTTATTAGTTACGAAAATCTTGAAATTTGTAAAACAATTGCAGAAGTAAGAAGAAAAGGACTATTACGAGTAGAGGGGAAGGAATATGTAGTTCAAGATGGTGATATTATGCATGTTCTATTTAATGTTTGATTAATTATCTGAAATATTCGGAAGATATTTTGATCCGAATTATTTTTATAGAGAGTGACAATTACATCATTTTTTAATAGATTTGTATTTAAAGTTTTGATTGGTTTTTTATTTCGAATAATATAACATTAAAATGATTGAACGAGTAATTTTTAATTAGATTTGGAGGTTTTAAATGAATCTAACTGTTGGTATGAAAGCACCTATTTTTAAATTGCCGTCAAGTTCAGGTGAAGTTGTAAGTTTAGAAGATTATTTAGGTTCAAAAGTATTGATTTTTTTCTACCCTAAAGATGATACTCCTGGGTGTACTATAGAAGCGTGTGGAATTCGAGATGAGCATGAAAATATTTACAGAAATGGTACTGTAGTATTTGGTATTAGTCCTGATGATTTTGATTCACATAATTCATTTATTAAAAAATTTGATTTAAATTTCGAACTTCTATCTGATGTGGATAAGACAGTATCAACAACATATGGTGCGTGGGGTGAAAAAACTTTATATGGTAAAAAATCTATTGGTATGAAAAGGATGTCTTTTTTAATAAATGAAGAAGGCTTTATTTCAAAAATATGGAAGAAAGTAATCCCAGATAGACATGCTACTCAGATTCTAGAAGCTATATCATAAGGATGCTTTTTTGAAGAACAAATGGTTTAAAGGAAATATTCATTGCCATACTACAAATTCAGATGGGGATGCAGATCCCGAATTTGTAGTAGATTGGTACAAAAGACATGGATATAATTTTTTAGTGGTAAGTGATCATAATCATTTGACTATAATTGATTATGCTGAAAAATCTAATGACACAGACTTTATTATGATTCCTGGGGAAGAAGTGACTACGTTTGCTGCAAATTCCATTCCTGTACATATTAATGCTATTGGAATTCATACCTTAGTTGAACCTCATGACCATGATGATGTTAAAGAAACTTTACAGCAAAATATCAATGCAATAATATCTGCTGGAGGTCTTGCTTCAATAAATCATCCCAATTATAAATGGGCTTTGACTCATCAAGATATTTCTTCTGTAGATGGAGCAACAATGCTAGAGGTTTTTAATGGACATCCAGCTTCAAATAATTTAGGTTCTGCTAATAAATTGAGTGTTGAGCAGATATGGGATCAAGTATTAAGTTCTGGTAAGTTAATATTTGGAGTTGCGACTGATGATTCACATAAATATTATGATTTCACACCAGAATTATCTAACCCAGGTAGGGGATGGCTAAATGTTAAAGCAAGCAAATTGACTCAAGATTCAATTATGAATTCATTACGTAAAGGTGATTTTTATTCGTCTACAGGAATTCAATTAAAAGAAATTAATTGTGGGAAAGAATTTTTAGAAATAGAAATTGCAGAAAACCCGAAAGAATTAAATTTAAGTATGGAATATGAGACTATATTTACTGGTTTTTTGGGTAAAGAATTAGAAAAAACATCAGGATGTGATGCTAATTACCAATTTCGAGGTGATGAAGTATACGTTAGAGCTACGGTTACTGGGTCAAATGGTTTTAAAGCTTGGACTCAACCAGTATACTTAAATTAGTGTTTTTACATGTATTTTTTGAATAATTTTCAACTTTCAAATAGTATTTATTATATTTCAAGTATGTTAATTTTATTGTGTGTATATATTCGAATGAATTACAATAAAACATATTATAAAATTGGAGTAGATTTTGACTTATGTAAAATCTTTAGTATGCAGAAGTTGTTTTGAAGAATATCCTATTGAACCTCTGAATGTTTGTGAGATGTGCTTTGGGCCTCTTGAAATTACTTATGACTATGAATCTATTAGGAAGAATATTTCTAGAGAAAGTATTGAAGCAGGTCCTTTCTCTGTATGGAGATATGATGCTTTTTTACCTGTTAGTCGCGAAAATGCTGTTGATATAGGTACTGGATTTACTCCATTAACTAAAGCAGAAAATCTTGGTTCAAGATTAGGATTAAATAATTTATATATTAAAAATGATAGTGTTAACCCAACATTTTCTTTTAAAGATAGGCCTGTTACAGTTACTGCAACAAAGGCATTGGAATTTGGGTTTGATGTCTTAGCCTGTGTATCTACAGGCAATTTAATGGGCTCTGTTGCCGCTCATGGAGCTAAGGCTGGAATGAAAACCATAGTTTTTTTCCCTGAAAACTTAGAACAAAGTAAACAAGTTTCTGCTTCAATATATGGTCCAGTTATGGTTGCTGTAGATGGTAACTATGATCAAGTTAATCGATTAGGTAGTGAATTAGCCGATAATCGTAATTGGGCTTTCGTTAATATAAATATGAGGCCTTTTTATGCTGAAGGGAGTAAAACTTTAGGTTATGAAATTGCTGAACAATTAGGTTGGAAATCTCCAGATAATTGTATAGTACCTGCTGCTTCAGGTGAATTATACACAAAGATTTGGAAAGGTCTTAAGGAGTTTTCAGATGTTGGTTTAATTAACCAACCTAGTACAAAAATGTTTCTTGCTCAACCTCAAGGTTGTTCTCCAATAGTATCTGCATATATTGCTGACCAAAAAATTGTTCCTCCTGTAATACCCGATACTCTTGCTAAGTCATTGGCAATTGGAAATCCTGCTTCAGGTCCTTTTGCATTGGAAACTATTTCAGAAACAAATGGAGCTGCTGTTGCTACTCCTGAGGAAGAAATTGTTGCTGGAATTGAACTTTTGGCAGAAACTGAAGGAATTTTTACCGAAACTGCTGGGGGTGTAGTTGTCTCATCTTTAAAAAAATTAGCTGAAAATGGAGACATTGGACCTGATGAAGTGACTATAATTTTTATTACAGGTAATGGTTTAAAAACTCAAGAAGTAGTTACTGGTGGTGTAAAATTAGTTAAGACAGGCCCAACTTTTTCCGAGTTCGAAGATTTAATTGGTTCTGAAGCAAATTTTTAATATTATTTTTTATCAAACATGGAGGAAAACATATGTCAGTGTTAATTAGAATACCTACACCTTTGAGACGCTTATCAAATGGACAGGAAAAAGTTGAAGTCTCCTCAGGCTCTTTGGAAAGTGTTATAGATTCTTTAGAGCAATCTTTTCCAGGAATCAAAGGTCGTTTATGTGATGATCAGGGTGCTTTAAGAACATTTGTAAATATTTACATCGATGGTGAGGATGTTAGGTTTTTGGAAGGAATTAATACACAAGTCAAAGATGGTTCTGAAATAAGTATAGTACCCGCTGTTGCAGGTGGTATGAATTAAAAATTTACGTATCTAAATTAGTTGTGACTTCTCCTGAAGATAGCTGGATGGTTTTACCAGTATTTTCTTGAATAATCAGATCACCTTCTTCTGTAACATCAATGGCTGTGCCTGAAATAATTTTGTTGCTTTGTTTTACAGAAATTTTCTCCCCGATTGTTCCTAGTTTTTGTTTCCATAGGTTTTTTAATGAAATTCCATTTTGAATATCTGAATACAGAGTGTTTAAATTTTCTAGTATTTCAATTAAGAGGTTATTTCGATCAATATAAACACCAGATTCTATGAGTATACTAGTTGCGTTTGATAAATCTGGATCATTAAATGATTGTAATGTAACGTTGATTCCTACTCCTATAACACATGAAGAAACTTGCTCATTTATTAATTCAGTTTCTATTAATGTTCCGGAAACTTTTTTATTGTTCAGTAATATGTCATTTGGCCACTTAATTTCAGAATCGATTTTTGTTAATTTTTCTATAGATTTGCAAATTGAAATTGAAATTGCCATGTTAAGGAATTTCAATTCGTAAATTTTTGGTTTTAATAATAATGAAAAACATAAAGAATCGGTGGGTTTATTAATCCATTTTCTTTGGAATCTTCCTCTAGCTTTTTCTTGAATTTCGGCAATTACGATGGTGCCTTCTTTTTTTTCACTAGAAGATAAGTTTTTTAGTTTATTCATTGTTGAATCGACTTTGTGATAAAAATAAAAATTTTGAAAAATTGTATGTTTTAGGCACTTTTTCAAATCGACTAAGTTATATTTGTCTGAATTTTGAGTATTTCTCATAAATGCTCTTTGATGTAATAGATCTATATGAATTATTTTTTGATTATATTAATATAACATAACAAATTGAACATAAAAATTTTGGAATGTATTACTTTTTGATTTGAAAATGGAGATACTGTTTTGACTAAATTGTCTATTAGTATTGTTGATGACATCACGGGTGATAAATTGCCTTGTAAAGTTAGATTGTTGAATTCTTTTGAAGAATTTTTGTTTCCTTCTGATTCTATAAAAAAAATTGGTCCAGGGCTTGAGTTTTTTTATTCGGATGGTGATTTCACAATGGATGTACCTAGTGGAAAATCCAAGATTTTAATCGAAAGAGGAACTGAATATGAACCATTATATTTAGATTTAATGATTCCTTATTCCGGGATTTTACAAAAAGAAATCAGATTAAAAAAATGGACACTTTTAGGTGATTTAGGTTGGCACCCAGGAAATACACATATTCATTATGATCAAAATGAAACTAGACCTGACGATAGATTACTTTTAGATCCTAGAGTAGAAAATCTTAGAATGACTGCAGTGAGTATTTTACAGAGATGGAATTTAGATTATGCTACAAATAAATATTCTCCAGGATTTTTAACAGATTTTTCGACAAACCATCACTATGTTGAATGTGGAGAAGAAAACCGACACGATGCTATTTCTGGTCCAGAAAATTTAGGTTACGGCCATATTATGTTACTAAATATAAAAGAAGTTGTTGAGCCTGTAAGTCGTGGTTTGTTAGTGGATTCTTTTGACCCCGATTACCCACCACTTACTTTTGCTTGTGATGATGCACGCAGACAAGGAGGGGTTGTTATATGGTGTCATAACGGACATGGAATGGAAGCTCCTGTTGCTGCCGCTTTTTCTAAAGTAGATGCATTCAATTTGTTTGATGGAAATAATAGAACTGCAGGATATTCTATCTATTATCATATGTTAAATTGTGGTATTAGATTGCCTATTTCTACTGGATCTGATTGGTTTATTTGTTCAGGAAATAGAGTTTATGTTTACATGTCTGAGGAATTTAATTATGCATCTTGGTTAAATGCCCTAATTAAAGGTAAAAGTTTTATTACTAATGGGCCTGTTGCATTTTTAAATATTGAAAATTTTACTCCTGGAGATCAAATAAATATTAATTCAGTGAATAAATTGCCCGTTAAATTTGAATGGAAATCTCATTATCCCATTAATAGAGCTGAAGTAATTTTTAATGGCAAAATTATTAGAGATAACTTTTTCCCAAATGGTTCTAAAGCAGGTCAATTAGAGTTTGACTTTATACCTAAGTGTAATGGGTGGATTGCAGGTAGATTATCCAGTGAATATACTGATAGTTATTTTGAAAAACTCTTTGCTCATACTAGTCCAATATATATTTCTAATCTCGTGAATAGTAAAGAACGAAATGAATCGGCTTTATTTTTTGTAGATTCAATTGAAAAATCTATCGAATGGATAGGTAATAAAGGGAGATACTATAATCATAAACAACGCGTGGAAGTTTTAGATTTATTTAAAAATGCTAAGGAATTTTATAATTCTGTTGCTAAACAACCTTTTTTTGATTTTACGAGATGAAATAATCTTTAAAATATTAATAATAATTCTAAGTGAATTTTATAGGGAATAATGAAAAACAATGAATAAATTTCGAATAGCCCTTGCTCAAATCAATTCTGTTGTTGGAGATCTTTCTGGGAACTCCAAGAAAATTTTTGATTATATTGATAAAGCTAAACAGTCTGATTGTGACATGGTAGTTTTTCCTGAACTTGCTATAACCGGATATCCACCTGAAGATTTGATTTTCAGGGATAGTTTTGTTAAAGCTAATATTGAAAAAATGAAGGATATCGTTAAATCGAGTACTGACATAATTATTGTAGTAGGTTTTATCGATTCTAAGGATAAAATATATAATGCTGTTTCTGTATCTTATGGATCCGAAATAGTTGATATATATCATAAAATTCATTTGCCTAATTATGGTGTTTTTGATGAAGATCGTTATTTTACTTCAGGCTCCAAAATATCCGTAATCAATTTAAATAATTTAAATTTTGGAGTTAATATTTGTGAGGATATTTGGTATGAAAATGGTCCAGCCAAGATTCAAAAAAAAACAGGAGCTGATTTAATAGTAAATATTAGTGCATCTCCATTCCATTATGGAAAATATATGGATCGAAAAAATATGCTTTCTAAGAGAGCGATTGAAAATGATACTTATGTGGCTTTTTGCAATAATGTAGGCGGTCAGGACGAACTTATTTTTGATGGGGGTAGTTCGATAATTTCTCCGAAAGGGTCTTTGATTTCTGGCGCTCCACAATTTGAAGAGGCATTTTTGATTTCAGATTTAGGCTTTACCAAGATTGATGATCAAACTGAAAGAAAAATTTTTTCTAAAAACAAAATTGATCAAATAAATGATTCTTCAATTAAAATTTCAAAAATTTATTTGGATGTGAATTTAAAAATTAAGAATAAAGCAGTTCAAGTTTCAAGGCCAAAATATATGAGTCACATAGAGGAAGTTTATAAAGCTCTTGTTTTGGGAACTAAAGATTATGTTACTAAAAGTGGTTTTGGTAAAGTTATTGTAGCTTTGTCTGGTGGGATTGACTCTAGTTTGGTAGCAACTATAGCTGTAGATGCATTAGGGGCTGAAAATGTAATTGGCATTTCAATGCCTTCAATGTATTCTTCTAAGGGGAGTATTTCTGATGCAGTTAAATTATCTGAAAATCTGAAAATAAAATTGATAAAGATTCCTATTGAAGATATTTTTAATGTTTTCATTAGTAATTTGTTGGATTTTATACCTTCTGATAGTCAAGGTGTCTCTAAAGAGAACTTACAATCTAGGATTAGAGGTAATTTGGTGATGGCTTTATCAAATGAATTTGGATATTTGGCTTTGACGACTGGAAATAAAAGTGAGATGGCTGTTGGTTATGCAACAATTTATGGAGATATGGCTGGGGGTTATGCGGTAATTAAAGATGTTCCTAAAACTATGGTTTTTAAATTGTCTAAATTTAGAAATATTATGGAAAAATTTTCACTAATTCCTGAAGAAGTAATTTCTAAACCTCCAAGTGCTGAATTGAGGCCTGATCAAAAAGATGAAGATACATTACCTCCGTATGATATATTAGATATGATTCTTAAAGCTTACGTTGAAGATGACTTAGATTTTTCTGAGATTGAAAAATTAGGATTTGATAATCAAACGGTTAAAGATGTAATTAATTTAGTTGATCAAAGTGAATATAAGAGGAGACAATCACCACCTGGGATTAAAATCACTCCTAAAAATTTTGGTAGAGATAGAAGATTACCTATAGTAAATAAATATAAAGATTTTTAAATTTAATCTTTCTTCTGCCATCTCAAATTTGGCTTTCTAGCAGCTAAGGCTTCATCTAGTCGCGAATTTGGAGTGTTATGGGGTGCATTTCTTAATAATTCAGGATCTTGTTTTGCTTCTGAAGCAATTTTAATCATTGAAGATATAAAATAATCTAAAGTCTCTTTGGATTCAGTTTCTGTTGGTTCAATCATTAGAGCTTCATCTATAATTAGAGGGAAATACATTGTTGGTGGATGAATCCCATAATCTATTAGCCTTTTTGAAATATCTAGCGCCTTAATTCCGTTGTGTTTTTTAAAATTACTAGCAGAAAAAACAACTTCATGCATACATATTCTTTTAATTGGCAATTCGAAATATTCTTCTAGATTGGATTTAATATAATTCGCATTAATTACTGCGTTTTTGCTAATTTGATCAATACCTTCTTTACCTAAAGTTTTTATGTATGAATATGCGCGAACTAATGCTCCAAAATTTCCGTGAAATCCTCCCATTCTACCGATACTTTTTTTGGGCGTATAAATGGAATAAAAATCTTCATCTTTTGAATATTGTACTATTGGAGATGGTAGATATGGTGTTAGTTTTTTACTAACCATGATTGCACCAGCTCCAGGACCGCCACCTCCATGAGGTTGGGTAAATGTTTTATGTAGATTAGAGTGTAGAATATCAAATCCAAGCTCTCCTGGCTTGATTCGTCCTAATAGTGCGTTTAAATTTGCACCGTCTCCATATAAAATACCACCAGCATCTTTGACTCTTTTACATATTTCAATAATATTTGTGTCAAATAAACCAAGCGTACTTGGTTGAGTGAGCATTAATCCAGCGAGGTCATCATTAATTGCAGCTTTTAAAGCTTCTATATCTGTATTTCCATTTTTATCAGATGGAATAGAAATTACGTCAAATCCAGCCATTACTGCAGACGCAGGATTTGTTCCGTGAGCAGAATCAGTAATTAAAATTTTAGTTTTATGAGTGTCACCATTATTTTTATGGAATGATCTAGTAATTAGCATTCCTGCTAATTCTGCTTCTGCACCAGCCATAGGAGCTAAAGAAGTTGAATCAAAGCCAGTTATTTCTGCGAGTAAGTTTTGTAACTCGAAAATAATTTTTAAAGCTCCCTGAATTGATTCTTCAGGTTGCAGGGGGTGAATTTCTGATAATCCCGGTAATGATGCAATTTCATCATTAATTTTTGGATTGTACTTCATAGTACAGCTACCAAGTGGGTAAAAATTATGATCAATAGAAAAATTGAATTGGCTTAATTGGGAAAAGTATCTGACAATTTCACTTTCACTAACTTCAGGAAGAGGTAACTCTTTTCTAAGGTATTTATTAGGTAGTTGTTGTTGTTTTGGAACATCAGATTGGGGAATATGTGCACCAATTCTACCAGGTTGGCTTCTATCCATTAGAAGTTTTCTAATTAGTGACTGTTGTTTTATGTGATGTTCGTTTGGAATTTGATGACTATTCATTCATTTTGCCTGTATATTTTTTAAATTATCAACCAAATGATCAATTTCTTTTTTAGAATTCATTTCTGTAAAGCAAAGAAGCATGCCATTTTCTATTTGATCACTCACATCCAAGCCACCAATAATTTTATTTTCAATTAATAAGGTATTTATTTTTTTGGGAGATATCGGACATTTGACTACGAATTCTCTGAAAAACAATCCATTGTCTATGACTTGATATCCTGGAATTGAATCAATTAAATTTGCTGCATAGTGAGCTTTTTCATAACACAAATTTGAAATCTGTGCTAAGCCAGATTTTCCTAAAGCTGCTAAATAGACTGTTGCCCCCAAAGCAATTAATCCTACAGAGGTACAGATATTTGAAGTTGCTTTATCACGTCTAATATGTTGTTCTCTTGTTTGCATTGTAAGCACATAACCTGGGTTGCCGTTAGTATCAACTGTTTGTCCAACGATTCTGCCTGGCATTTGGCGAATAAATTTTTCTTTGGTAGCAAATATACCTACATATGGCCCTCCAAATGTAGGAGCTATTCCTAGTGCCTGTCCTTCACCGACTACTATGTCAGCTTCATAATCACCAGGGGGTTTGATCATACCCAATGATATTGGATCAACACTCACAACTAACAATGAGGCATTTTTTTTAGCTAAGTTTGAAAATTGTTCAATATCTTCTAAATTTCCAAGAAAACTAGGTTGTTGTAGGATTATACAAGCAGTGTCTGGGCTTAACGAGTTTGAATTATGGATAATATCAATTTCAATTTCGGGGGCTTCAAGAAAAGTTTTTAGCACTTCTATATAAAATGGAGATACCGTGTTCAAGACAGCAATTCTCTTTTTTTTAGTGATTCTAACAGCCATTAAAGCAGCTTCAGCCATGGATGTGGCACCGTCATACATTCCTGAATTAGCAATTTCCATATTTGTTAATTGGCAAATCATCGACTGAAATTCATAATGTGCTTGCAAAGTTCCTTGAGATATTTCAGGTTGGTAAGGAGTATAAGATGTCATGAACTCGCTTCTACTTGTTATTTGCCTAACGATCGAAGGGATAAAATGTCTATATGATCCAGCTCCTAGAAAAGATGAAAATTCTCCCGGAGTGTGATTAAGTTTTGAGATATATGTCAGCTCATTTTTCAATTCAAGTTCAGATAAAGGTCCAGGTAAATTGAGCTGTGGGTTAACTAAATTTGAAGGTAAATCAGCAAAAAGGTCATTTAATGAATTTACACCTTTAATATCTTTTAACATTTCATTTTTTTGTTGAGAAGTGTTAGGTGTATATCTAGAAATATAATTTTTGGTGTCCATATCTAAATTATTAATTCTTTCCAGACTCTAAAAAAGATTCATATGCTTCTAAATTCATTAAATTATCGAGCTCAGATGTGTCTTTTAACTCAACTTTAAGTAACCAGCCTTTTTCGAAAGGACTTTCACTTAATATTTCTGGATTTTGTACAACTGAATCATTGATCTCTTTGATAGTTCCACTTATAGGACTGTATAGCTCGGACACAGCTTTTACAGATTCAATTTCTCCAAATTGTTCAAATTGATTTACAGTGGTTCCTGAATCAGGAAGTTCAACAAATACAATGTCTCCTAAATTATCAGATGCAAATTTAGTTATGCCAATTAATGCAATATTATCTGTTTCCATTAGAACCCATTCATGTTCATCACTGTAGTACATTTCTTGTGTTTTAGACATTTTTTCTCCGTATATAAAATGGTATTTTAGTTATTTTAGCGGATAAGTTTTTATTTCTGATTTCTATAGAAATTTTTGTTTCTAATGTTGAAAATTCTTTTGCAATATACCCAAGACCAATAATTTTGTCTAGAGTAGGTGAGACTCCTCCACTTGTTACTTGACC
Source organism: SAR202 cluster bacterium (assembly GCA_009392295.1). GTDB lineage: Bacteria > Chloroflexota > Dehalococcoidia > Lucifugimonadales. The sequence continues at coordinate 122,894 of VFGW01000006.1, read as the reverse complement.
TATTATTTGATCGTTATATTTTATTTGATATCCATGTCTTGGTATACCTTTATCTTCCATTACAAATCCAACTAATTTATTATTTGTTGGATTTGATTGAATTATTTTGAGAGCATCAGAGGCAATATAATTGATTCTGGATAAGTCAATAAATTTTCCCAAACCTACTTCAAATGGATTTGTATTAGAGTTCATGTCATTACCCATAAGTAACAGACCCGCTTCCAATCTTAAAATATCTCTGCTCCCTAAACCACATTCAGACACTTGTGATTTTTTGAGTGCATCCCAAAAAACAGGTGCAAATTCTGCGGAACAAATCAATTCGAATCCATCTTCACCAGTATATCCAGTTCTACATATTAGGATGTCTTGATTATCGAATGTTGTTTGAAGTGAACCAAAATATTTGATTTTGGATAAATCTTTATTAATTATATTTGATAATTTATTTTCAGCTTGTGGACCTTGTATAGCTATCATCGCAGTAGTTGTAGTCGAGTTATCTATACTTATATCGGTCCATTTAGAGGTAGTAATACTATGTTGGTATTTATCAGAAACTAAAACTTTGTTAAACCAGTCTAAGACTAAATTAGTGTTAGAAGCGTTAGGGATTATCATGAAATCGGTTTCGTTTTTTCTTAGAGTTACACAATCATCAATTATCCCACCATTTTTATTGCAAATTACACCGTACTTGATTCTCCCAGGTTTAAGATTTTTTGTATTAAAGCTAAGAACCCTGTTCAGAAAATTTTCAGAATCCTTTCCAGTAATATTAACTCTACCCATATGTGAAACGTCAAACATACCTACATCAGTTCGTACGTATTCGACTTCTTTAAGGATACTTTCATATTGGACTGGCATATCCCAACCACCAAAATCTACAATTCTGGCTTTAGATGCAATATGTTTTTGGTATAAGGGTGTTTTGTTGTTTTTTGTCACTGTTAGATGTTTTCTATACGAAGTTTAGAATATATATTTGATTCTTTTTAATTTTAATACATATTTTTTCAGTTGGTAAGATATTTTTCAGGTATAAATATATTTGGTTATGATTTATTTGAAATATTTTAAGTTAATTATTTCAATAATATCTGAGATAATACTGTCATCTAGTATACTAGAATAAAAAGGTTCTATTTTTGTTATAGAAATGTAATTTTTTTCTACAGCCCAGATATCACTTCCTACAGCTGGTTTTTCATAGTTTTTTTTATCTGGTTTTATCCAGAAATTTTGTTGTTCAGATGTATGATCTTTTTCAATATTTTGCTGGTAATTAGATTTTCCTAGAAAAGTTAATTTTAACTTTTTAATTACATCAAGATTTACTGAAGGGACATTAACGTTTAGTAGAAATGGTTTTGAAGAAATTTTTTTAGTTGAATTCATTACTAATTGTTCAATTATTAATCCAGCTACATCAAAGCGTAATTCACTTTCACTTTTATAAGATGATGAAATTGCTATGGAAGGGATATTTCGTAAATAACCATGTATTGCGGCACCTACTGTACCTGATAACATAACATCTAATCCTAAATTTGCGCCTGAATTAATTCCAGAAACTATTAATTTTGGTGGAGTATTAAAAATTTTTTCGCAAGCTAATATCACACAATCTGCAGGAGTCCCTTCAACAGTAAAAACTTCAACATTGTCTTCGTAATTGGGTTTTTCTATTAGTTTGACAGTAGATTTAAGAGTCATTGAAGCACCTGTCCCACTTTGGTTATTAGCTGGTGCAACTACAGTAATTTTGTAGAATGGTTTCAGATGATTAACTATTGTCCATAGTCCAGGAGCATCGATACCATCATCATTTGTAATTAAGATAGACAGGATTTAACCTCATTAAATATAATAAGGTTAAGTATATCATTTAAAACATATTAATATTTGTTTTAAAATATCGATCTATTATGTATATTGTTCTCATAGAGTTTTTATACTTAATTTTAAAAATACATGAAAATGAGAAATAAAAAAGTTAATTTTATTAATCCCGATGCTATTAGCAAGAGATTTGATTTTGCTACTAAAGATGTTTCTTGGCGCAATAAATGGGATGAATTTGAAATTCACAAATATGATCGTTCTTCTCCAAGAGAGAGAAATTATGTTATAGATTCACCACCACCAACTGCTAGTGGTGAATTACATCAAGGCCATATTTTTTCGTATACTCACCAAGATTTGATTGCAAGATATAAAAGGATGAATTCTTGGAATGTTGTTTACCCTATGGGTTGGGATGACAATGGATTACCAACAGAACGTAGGGTGCAAAATTTTTTCAATGTACGGACTAATCCAGATATAAAATATATTAAGAATTTTGATGTTGATTTAGAAAAAAAGAGATTAAATTTAGACTCTAAAAAACAATTAGAAATTTCAAGAGGGAATTTTATTGAACTTTGCCACAAAGTTACTGAAGAAGATGAAAAAGCATTTAAGAATTTATTTGAACGATTAGGTTTGTCAATTGATTGGTTAGAAGAATATTCTACAATTGATAATAAATCAAGAAGGATTTCACAAAGAAGCTTTTTAGATCTATATGCTAAAGGTCACATTTATAATCACGAATTGCCAACAATGTGGGATGTGGACTTTCAAACAGCAGTTGCCCAAGCAGAAGTAGAAGATAGAATTAAAAATGGTGCATTTCACGATATAGAGTTTTCAGTATTGGGTAATCAAGAGAATGAATCATTTATTATTTCTACTACTAGACCAGAATTATTACCTGCTTGCGTTGGGGTTACTGCTCACCCAGATGATTTAAGATATAAACATCTATTTGGGAAGAAAGCAATTACACCGTGTTTTTTTTCTGAAGTCCCTATTTTCCCTAGTGAAAAAGTTGATCCTGAGAAAGGTACAGGCATATTGATGGTATGTACCTTTGGCGATCAAGTCGATGTAGAATGGTGGCGGGAAGAAAAATTAATGCTTAAACAAATGATAGATCAATCAGGCAGAGTAATTGATATTAATTTTCAAGATTCTAATGATTCAGTATGGTTTAGTTTAAATCATAATCTTGCTAATTTGAATTATCAAAAAATTGTTGGTAAGAAAATTTATCAAGCAAAGTCTTTGATTGTGGAAATACTTAAAGATCCAAAAAGTTCTTATAACGGTAATTCTCCACCTCTAAAATCTGAGCCACGTGTTATTGAACATGCAGTTAGATTTTATGAAAAGGGTGATAACCCTATTGAATATTTAACTTCCAGACAATGGTTTGTGAAAATCATGGATAAAAAGAAACAACTTATAAAACAAGGTTCAAAAGTTGAGTGGCATCCTGAGTTTATGGAAAAAAGGTATTCTAATTGGACGAATGGTTTAGCTCATGATTGGTCGATTAGTCGACAAAGATATTTTGGTGTTCCAATTCCAATTTGGTACAAATTAGATAAAAATGGCAATAGAATTTATGATGATTATATATTAGCGGATGAATCTATTTTGCCAATTGATCCAGTTGAAAAAAATCCTCCTGGCTTTGATGAATCTCAGCGTGGTCAACCAAATGGTTTTGATGCTGAGAAAGACGTTCTTGACACTTGGTTTACATCATCAATAACTCCGCAAATTGTAGCTAATTGGGGTGAGGAAAATGATAGGATGGATTTGCTTTACCCCATGGATTTGAGGCCCCAAGCACATGAAATTATTCGTACTTGGGCTTTTTACACAATAGTTAAATCTATGTTGCATCAAAATAGTATTCCATGGAAAAATGCAGCTATATCAGGATTTATTTTGGATCCAGATCGAAAAAAGATGAGTAAGTCTAAAGGGAATGTGGTGACTCCAATTCCTCTTTTAGAGAAATATGGTTCTGATGCTGTGAGATATTGGGCAAGCAATGCTAGATTGGGTATGGATATGGCATATGATGAATCTATGTTTAAAATTGGAGGTAAATTAGTAACAAAATTATTCAATGCATCTAAATTTGTTCTGTCTCAGGAAGGTTTTGAAGGTGAAATATCTCACGAACTAGATTTAGCTTTTATTAACGAATTAAAGGAAATTGTTCGAAAATCCACAATAGCTTTTGAAAAATATGATTTTGCTATAGCATTACAGAATATTGAAGATTTTTTTTGGAAAGGATTTACAGATAATTATATAGAATTAGTGAAAGGTAGAATTAGAGATGATTCAGATATTATTGGACGTTCTTCGGGATTATCAACTTTAAGATTTGCGCTTAATGTTTTTCTTAGGCTTTTCTCACCATTTTTACCTACCATAACCGATGAAATTTGGTCTTGGGTTTTTGCGGATGAAGTTGGGTGCCAATCAATTCATATTTCACCTTGGCCTATTGTTGATTTTGATTCAAATTTCCAAATGGATTTGCCAGAAGGATTTTCAGATTTAAATAAGAATTCGAAGTATGATTTTTCTGTAGTAGGGGAACCAAAAAATATCAATTCATTTAATTCAGCTTGTCTTGCAATTTCTTCTATTAGGAAAGCTAAAAATAATTCAGGTATTGGTTTGGGTTCTCAATTGGACAATGTTAAGATTTTTGGAGATGAAAAAGTTAAATTAGAATTATCATTGGTCTTAAATGATATTCGTGCAGCAGCAAGAGCTGAAAATATAGAAATTGTTGTAGTTGAAAGTAATGGATATTCTAATTTTGAAACTGAAATCAGTTTCTGAAATATTGGAGGTTTTAATGAGTCTTTCACCAGGTAATAAAGCACCATTGTTTACATTAATGGATCATAATAGAAAAGCTGTTTCATTGGAAAATTTTCTTGGTAAAAAAAATGTGATTCTTGTTTTTTTTGTTTTGGCTTTTACTGATGGTTGAACTAGCCAAATCTTGGAATTAAGGAAATCTCAATCCGAATTTTCAAGAAGAGATACCCAAGTTTTGGGTATTAGTTGTGACTCAACAGCTGCCTTGGCTGCTTACAATCTTTCATTTGGACCATCCCTAGGTTATCCAGTGCAATTGTTAAGTGATTTTTATCCTCATGGCGAAGTAACAAAGAAGTATAAATTGTTTAATTCTTCAATAGGAACTGCTGATAGATCAGCTGTGATTATTGATAAAAATGGAATCGTTCGGCAAGTGAATATGTATGAATATAAATCAGTTGTAGGGCCTAATGGTTATGGTATTGTTGATTTAAATTTTAATGTAAAAGATTTGATTGAAGTGGTTGATGGTTTATAACTAGTCAATTATAAAGTTGCCAAATTGAGAATATTTATTTTCATAATTCGAAATATTGTTAACTGGAATTGGTAAATTTGAAAAGATTTCTTTTTGAGAGTCAATTTCCGGAAGAATTTTGTTCGACTTATTTAGTCCAGTGTTTTTTTCTTGAATAAGTATTTTGAAATTTCCTAAACCTGGATATTGAACTAATTTTTTAATATTCATCAGGTTAATTTGTTTCTCTATTTGTTTGAGTGATTTTGAACTTTGTATTTTTTCAGTCCATTTTTTGATTCCAAAAATTTCTAAAAATTCTTTTTGAGAACATAAAGTTACAGGTCTAATTTTATTTAATATTCCGGCTTCAATAAGAGAAGAAAAATCTATGTTTGCTGTTATGTCTTGCTCCCCAATTCTATTAAAAGGACTTGCACCAGTTGTATGTTTGAAATAAGTTTGCATTGTGCCATGGGGTTTATTTTCATATAGATATTCACGTTCTTCGCCGTAATCGATTGTTATTATGAATCCTTGAGTAAGTGTTTTATTGATTGAAGAAAAAAGTTTTTCAATTTCAAGACAAATTTCTCCTTCAAAATTGTTTGGTAATTTAAATTTTAATGTATTTAATTTTTGTTCTATTTTTTTTGAGGATGGTTTGTCTAATATTGTAGTAAAGGTTCCATTTTCAATTGTGACATAGATCTCTTTAATTTCGTGATTGATAATTTTGAATCTGTGGAAGGGCAAAGAATCGATCAATTCATTTGAGATGATGCATCCAGAAATGTTTTTTAATGGAAGTAAATTACTTTTAATTGATTGGAAATTATATTTTTTATTTATCGATCTATCAATTCCAAAATAATCGATAGCATTTGAAAAATCTTTAGAAATATTTTTTGCATATGAACATATAGTTTCTGCTAATATCCCAGTCGAACATCCTAATTCTACAATTTGAAATTTATTTGGGGTTTTCATAAATTTCCACATTAAAAAAATATGTTTAGAAATTGCAGATCCGAATGCTGGATGGATATATGGACTAGTAATATAGTGAGAATTGATACCTATAGGATTGATTTTTGAATAATAACCAAATTCAGGATGATATAAAGCAATTTCAACAAATCTAGCGAATGAAATTTTTCCTTTATCAAGAATATCTTCTCTGATAAATTTTTCTGTTTCAGTCAAATTTATAACCACTGAATGTTACTTTTTTCCAGGTTTTTCAGCTTTCGAGTCATTGGAGTTTTTATCATTTGACTTAGTATTATCAGTTCTATCCCATCCTGAAACAGGCATAGAGTTTTTAAATTCAGAAATTTTGCCGCAATCTAAACATTCACCTTTACTTATAGGACCATTAGGGCTATCAATAAGCCATTGATGCACACATTCAATTTGCTGTTCAGTTTCGTTTTCCATAGAATTTCCTTGGATAAAATTAGCAAATCATCTATCTTCTAATTTTTTATATTTAATGTTGTTTTTTCCAGAATATAAAAGCCTAGGCCTTAGAATATCTTTTTTTTCATATTGTTCAATAATGTGAGCAACCCATCCTGGTATTCTACCGATACAAAAAATGGGTACAAATAAATCTTCTGGAATATCTAATAATGAATAAGATGCACCTGCCCATAAGTCAACATTTGGATGGAGGCCTATTCGAGCTCTACTTTGCATAGCGTCAGTATCTACGACTGCTTGAATAATAGAAAACCATTTAGGTTGTCCTTTGATTTTTGCTAACTCTTTTGCAGCTATTTTAAGGTGTTTTGATCTAGGGTCTGTTGTTTTATATACGGGGTGACCAAAACCCATAATTCTTTCTCCATTTTGTAAAGTTTTTTCAACATAAGCGTTAGCATTAGATTCATTTCCAATTTCGTTTGCCATTTTCATTACACCTTCAGCTGCACCCCCATGCTTAGGGCCTTTTAGAGCTGAAATTGCAGCAGTCATACAAGAGAAAAAATCTGCTCCAGTTGAAGCAGAAACTCTTCCTGAAAAAGTAGATGCGTTTACTCCGTGTTCAGCATGTAATATGAAGTCTTTGTCTATAGCAATTGACTCTGATTCTGTAGGAGTTGTATTGAATAACATATGCAAGAAATTTTCTGCTAATGAAAATTTCTTTTGTGGATTAATGGGTGTTTGTTGATTTCTGATTCTATGGTGAGCTGCAACTATCATAGGAGTATATGCAATTAATTTGATACCCATATCTATAGTTGAATCATATTTAAAAACAGGAGGTTTTTTTTCGGCAGACCCAATGGTTGAAATTGCTGATTGAAGTACATCCATTGGATGAGATTCTTTGAGACTATAAATTACATCAAGTGCAACTTTGGGAATATGGTCGATTTCATTGAGTTGATTGGTGAATTTTTTTAATTCGGATTGATTTGGTAAATGCTTATACAGTAATAGGAAACAAACTTCTTCAAATGTAGAACTGGTAGCTAAATCGTCGATATTGTAACCACGATAGCTTAAGAAGCCATTTTTTCCATCAATATCACTAATACTTGTTTTGTCAAAGTAGACGTTTTTCAGTCCCTTTTTTAACTCAATTGAATCTTCAGTACTCATGGTGATCACACAGATTTTTTAAAATTTCAATCTTTATAGATTTGTAAGTCAAAATTAGTTTAGCCCTAATAGTAAAATTGCGTAATTCAGCACTTGCTGGACAAAAAATTGTGCTTTCAAAAGCAAATAAAGTGTAGCATTTTTGATATAAATAATCAATATTATAGAAAGAAAAAATAGTTGTTGAATTCATATAAATAACTATTTAGATTCAAGAAAAAATTAAATAATTTTACTTAAAGTAATTATTTAAATCATAATTTTTGTTTTTTCTTAATAACCACTAATTAAATTAGTGCATAGTTGTATCAATTAGATGTATATTGTATAAAAATTACTAGTTGGTGTTTATATGTCATTATTTGATGAAATTAAAGTTTTTTCTGGCAACTCTCATCCGCAATTAGCGCGAGATATTTGTAAATATTTAAAAATCCCTTTGGGTGAATCTGAAGTTTTTAAGTTTAGTAATGATGAAACTTTTGTTAGGATACGAGAAAATGTTCGTGAAAAAGATGTTTTTTTAGTGCAACCTATTTCTTCTCCAGTTAATGATAACTTAATGGAACTTTTTATAATGATAGATGCGGCAAAGAGAGCTTCTGCGGGCAGGATAACTGTTGTGATTCCTTACTATGCTTATGGTAGAACTGATAAAAAAGATCAACCTAGAGTCGCTATTACAGCTAGATTGATAGCTGATTTTATTATCACAGCTGGTGCCGACAGAGTACTCACTATGAATTTACATGCTGGGCAAATTCAAGGATTTTTTAATATTCCTTTAGATGAATTAACTTCTATTCCATTGCTTGCTAAACAATACCAAGATAGAGATATTAAAAATTTAGTTGTTGTAGCTACTGATGTAGGAGCTGCTAAACGTGCACATGATTTAGCTGATATATTAAATACTCCTATGGCTATTATTGAAAAACAAAGATATGGTAATGAAGATACTGTAGAAGCAGTTAATTTGATTGGGGATGTTAAAGGTAAATGTGCATTGATAGTTGATGATGAGATTGGAACAGGGGGTACTGTAATTGCTGCCTCAAAAATTTTAACAAAATTCGGTGTAAATAAGATATATTGTTGTGCTGTTCATCCTGTCTTATCTGGTAATGCAGCTGATTTACTAGCTCAAAGTGATATTGAAGAAATTATTGTTACAGACACTTTACCAATACCACCTAGTAAAATGATTTCTAATTTGAAAGTGGTTTCTGTTTCAGACATGCTTGGTGAGGCTATTACTAGAATTCACTCTGGGTTGTCTGTAGGTGCTATGTTTGGTCATTAATTGATTGAATAAATTTTATTTTAATTTCGAATAATAATTTGGAGTATATTCAATAAATGCTTAGTGGACTATCAAAATTTTTCCCAGGATCCAATCATCGTTTGTTAAATAAAATGCAGCCAATAATTGAAAAAATTAATGGCTTAGAAAAATTTTACCAAGAATTTCCAGATGAAAAATTATTCGAAACTACTTTTTTGTTTAAAGAGAGAGTTCAAAGTGGTGAATCTTTAGATGAAATTTTGCCAGAAGCTTTTGCTTTGGTTAGAGAAGCTGCTAAAAGAGTGTTAGGGCAGAGACATTTTGATGTTCAATTAATGGGAGGTATAGTACTTAATCAAGGTAGAATTTCAGAAATGAAAACTGGTGAAGGTAAGACCTTGGTTGCAACTTTAGCTGCATATTTAAACTCTCTTGAATCTAAAGGGGTTCATGTGATCACGGTGAATGATTATTTGTCTAAACGGGATGCTCAATGGATGGGTTCGGTTTTTGGATTTTTAGGAATATCTACAGCTGCTTTACAGAATAAAACTGCTTATATATATGACTCTTCAATTGAAGGGCAAGAAAAGTTGAAAGAAATATCTCGTAAGGAAGCATACAATGCTGATATTACTTATGGTACGAATAGTGAATTTGGTTTTGATTATTTAAGAGACAATATGATTTCTAATCTTGAAGATAGAGTTCAAAGACCTCTGAATTTTGCAATTGTAGATGAAGTAGATAATATTTTAATTGATGAGGCTAGAACTCCATTGATTATAAGTGGTCCTGCTCAAGAATCAACTAATGAATATAAAAGATTTTCTAGGTTGGTATCAAATTTATCACCGGAGTCTGATTATGTGATCGAACAAAAACATAGAACCGTTTCTTTAACTCAAGAAGGTATTTCTCGTTTAGAACAACTTTTAAATGTTTCAAATTTATATGATTATAACAATTTAAAATTAGTTCATTTTGCTGAAAATGCGCTAAAGGCAAATGCGCTATACAAAAAAGATGTTGAATATGTTATTAAAGATGGAAGTATTGTGATTGTCGATGAATTTACAGGTAGATTAATGTATGGAAGGCGATATTCAGATGGAATTCATCAAGCACTGGAAGCTAAAGAAAATTTGTCTATACAACGTGAAACCATGACTTTTGCTTCAATTACGATTCAAAATTATTTTCGTATGTATCCTAAATTGTCAGGAATGACTGGTACTGCGGCAACTGAATCAGAAGAATTTCATAAAATTTACAAGCTTGATGTTGTTGAAATCCCAACAAATAAGACTATGCTTAGAGAAGATAAGAATGATCTTATATTTAGAGATCAAAAAGCTAAATATAATGCTGTTGTATCTGAGATTCAGTTACTTTATAGCAATGGAATTCCTGTTTTGGTTGGGACAACTGATATTGCTAAGTCTGAATTGATTAGTGGATTGTTAAAAACGAAAAATATTCCTCACCAAGTGCTGAATGCGAAGTTACATGAAAAAGAAGCCGAGATAGTTGCACAAGCTGGGAAAAAATCTTCAGTGACTATTGCAACAAATATGGCAGGTAGAGGTACTGATATTGTTTTGGGGGGTAATCCTGAATCATTGAATATTTCTCAAGACCAATGGAATACTGACCATGAAAATATTCTACACTTAGGCGGATTGCATATTATTGGGACTGAAAGACATGAAGCTAGAAGAATTGACAACCAGCTTAGAGGAAGAGCAGGTAGACAGGGTGATCCTGGGAATTCTAGATTTTTTGTAGCTCTTGATGATGATTTGATGAAAAGATTTGGTGGAGATACAATTCGTAAATTTATGGATATGGCTGGAATGGATAAAGATATTCCTATAGAAAATCAAATGATTACACGTCAAATAGAAAGTGCTCAAGTTAAAGTAGAAGGGTATCATTTTGATATAAGAAAGAATTTAGTTGAATATGATGACGTAGTTAATGCACATAGAACTATAATTTACTCTGAACGTGAAAAAATTTTAAATTCGGAAAAGTTGACAGTACATATACTTTCTATAGTAGAAAAAGAAATTTCGGAAATTGTGGGTAATTACACTAGCGGATTATCAAAAGTAGAATGGGATATTCCAAGCTTGATTAAAGAAGTTTCTGGTATTTTAAATAATAGTCATGTAGTACCTGGGATTACAGAATTACAAGATTTAGAGTCGGATCAGATCCAAGATTTGCTTTTTAGTTCATATAAGCAATTATATTATGAAACTGAAAATGCTGCGGGGGATGATCAAATGAGAGAATTTGAAAAGCAATTATTGTTACATATTATTGATGGACATTGGGTGTTTCATTTAACTTCCATGGAAAATCTTAGACAAGGAATTGGTTTGCAAGCTGTTGGTCAAAGAGATCCTTTAGTTGCATACAAAAAAGAGGCACATGATCAATTTCAAGATTTGTTAGCAAGAATCGAACATGATATAGCGAGGGGAATTTTTTCTATAAGGGATTCAATAAATTTATCTTCAAATATTAAGACTAATAGTGTTAGAAAGATAAGTAAAAAAAGTGTGATGTCTAGTGTTGTTGAGTCACAAAAAAGTCATCAGGGATTAGATTCTAATAAAAAAGTTGGCAGGAATGAAAAATGTCCTTGCGGGAGTGGTAAAAAATATAAAAAATGTTGTGCTACAGAGTCATAAATCTTTGGGATTTACTGCTTCACCATTTTTTAGACTTACTTCTATTGCTTCAGCAATTTGTATACTTCTAATCATTTGATCAAACGACACAGGGTTTTTTTCTTTATTAGTTAAAACTGGAATTAGTTTTTTCATTCCCTGTTCATAGAAATCATCAGAATTGATTTGAGTGTTTACCACACCATTTTTGCTTAGTCCTGTCATTTGAAATTGGTAGACACCTTTTCCAATAAATGAAAGCGAGATTAAAGAACCATTTTTATACTGACATAATGCTTGTACATTTGACTCTACAGCATTTCTAGGATGTTCTACAGCACTAATAAGTTCTATATCATCACCATGAATATGTAGCATTAATTCAATTATATGGATTCCATAGAATAGGAGACTTTTATATTTTGATGCAGGCCCCAAATAATTTCCGTAAGTTAAAGGACCAATTTTGTTTAATTGATTGATGTGATTTTGTGTATCTGATGAAAATCTTAATGTTGAAAAGGATGTCATGATAATGTTTGATTTTTTTACAAGGTCGATAAGTTTTTTGGCTTCACTTACCGTTTGAGTCACTGGTTTTTCAACGAATAGAGGTTTTTTTTGATCTATAGCAAATTTGGCGTATTCGAAATGTTTTTCTGGCTGTCTAGTAATTACAAAAACTATGTCACTATTTGTTACAAGATTCTCTGGGCTAGTTTCTATTTTATCTATTTCTCCATAGGTTGCCATTTTTTTTGTTAAATCTTTGTCTTCTCCCCAAATACCCGTAACTTTCACTCCACTTTCAGCCCAATATTTTTTATGATTACTTAAATTTAGGATCTCACAAAATTTTTCGACATGGCTATTATCTGAACCTAAGAAGCCTATTTTGTACATGCTTTTGATATCCTTTTATGAGTTTAAGTAATTTAATTTTTGAGATATATTTTTTTTTAGTTCGTCATATGAATCTTCAAATAATTTTATACCATCATCTAAAAGTTCTTGTGTAATATTATCAAGATTTATATTGTTATTTTGTAGTAAATCGATATTATTTTCTGAATTATGTTGGGATGATTTTACTGATTTAAGCGATCCTTTTTCAGTTGATTCAAAAGTGTCTTTTGGCATTGTATTGATAGTATTTTTCATACATAGGTTTTCAACATAATAAGTAGCGCTGTATTTAGGGTTTTTTGTGCTAGTGCTTGCCCAAAGTGGTTTTTGTACCATTGCACCATTTTCTTTTAATTTTTCAAATTTTTCACTTGAAAAATCCCTAATAAAATCTTTGTAAGCTACTATTGCATTTGAAATAGCAATAGTACCTAATAATTTGTTTTTTTGAGTTTGAGATAAATTATTATTTGATTCAATTAAAGGATCTATTTTAGTATCTACACGACTTATAAAAAATGACGCAACAGAAGCAATTTCATTTATTTTTCTTCCAGATTCTAAACGTTTTGTTAAGCCTTTAATGTATGCATTTCTAACTTTTTTATATTTTTCTAATGAAAATATTAAAGTAATGTTTACATTTACACCTTCAGAAATCAAATATTCGACACTTTCAATACCTTCATCTGTTGCTGGTATTTTTATCATTACATTTTGTTGGTTTAATATATCGAATAGTTTTTTTGCTTCAGTGATTGTAGAAGATATATCATTAGAAAAATGTGGATTTACTTCTAGTGATACATACCCATCTTGCATATTAGTTTTATCATAAACTGGTTTTAGGATTTGAGCAGCATTTTTTATATCTTCTATAGTTAAACTCTCATAAATTTCTTCTATGTTAAATTTCTTTTGACTTAGTTTAATTAATGAAGGATCATATTCGTTCCCAGATGATATTGCTTTGTTAAATATTGAAGGGTTTGAAGTGACACCAGTAATTCCACGTTGGACAAGTTTTTCTAATTTACCAGATAAAATCAGTTCTCTAGATAAATCATCATACCAAACGGATTGTCCTGTTTTTTTAATTTGATTGACAGTTTTTGAAATCATTTAGAATGCCTATCTGTTATTTATTCGAGTTCTACAAGGATATCGTCTGTAGCTACTTGTGCACCAGGTTGAAAATTTATAGATTTTACTATTCCTGAAAGTTCTGCTTTTAGAGATTGTTGCATTTTCATTGCTTCTAAAATACAGACTTCATCTCCAGTAATAATAGTGTCTCCCTCTTTTACAGAGTATGAAATGATTGTTCCAGGCATAGGTGATTTAAATTGCTTTTTCCCAGAATGAGGATTGGAATCTGATTTATTTTCTTGAATTACTTTAGGTTTTTCTTGCTGAGGTTTTTCTTGGATTATTGGCTTTTCTTCAATTTTTACATCAACAGGAACTCCGTTGACTACTACTTTAGCTGGATTGGAATCAATGTCTATTATTTCAACATCATACCAATCATTCATGAATTTAACTCTGACTTGTTGTTGTTTTTGATATTTTTTCATTGATTAGTTTCTATTATTAAGCTAAAAATGATACAAATACTCCGGCTACTACTGCAGAGCCTATTACACCAGCTACATTTGGGCCCATTGCATGAGGTAACAAAAATACTTTGTTATCTGACTCTTGGCCAATGTGGTGTGAGATTCTTGCAGCCATAGGAACAGCAGATACTCCAGCAGATCCTATTAGAGGATTGATCTTCTTTTTCAAAAAAACGTTCATAAATTTTGCAGATAATAATCCTGTAGCAGTACCACAAGAAAATGCTAATAAGCCAAGACATAGAATTAACAAAGTTTCGATATTAAAAACTCTTTCTGCAGATAATTGAGTGCCTACAGTTAACATTAAAAAAATTGTGGCGATATTAAGTATTTCATTTGAAGATGCATTTGTTAGCCTTGGTACAACACCACTTTCTTTGAATAAATTACCTATCATAAGCATAGAAATGAGAGGTGCAGATTTTGGAACAATCAGAATGATAATTACCATTGCTAAAGGTGGTAGGAGTAATTTCTCGAGTTTTGAAACTTCTCTAGGTGCAGCCATTATGATGCCACGTTCTTTTTTTGTAGTCAGAAGTTTCATGATTGGTGGTTGTATAAAAGCAATTGTAGCCATATATGAATAAGCTATTACAGCTGTAATTCCAAGAAGTTCTGGAGCAATTAATGCGGATAGGAATATTGTTGTTGGACCGTCAGCCCCACCTATTATTCCAATAGATGCTGCTTGGGAAATATTAAATTGCCCTGTTAGTATTGCACCCCAGAATGCTATAAAAATTCCTATTTGTGCTGCTGCGCCTAAGAGTAGTGTTTTTGGATTTGCAATTAGAGAAGTAAAATCTGTTAATGATCCGATTCCTAAGAAAATTATAGGAGGTAATATATTCCAAAAAGCTAATCCGTAATAGAAAATTATTCCAAATAAACCTGCTTCCTGATAATTAACTGCATTTTCAGGGCTTGCAAGCATGTTTGTGAGAGGAAGATTTGCAATAATCACACCTAATCCAATAGGTAATAATTCATAAGGTTCCATTTCTTTTTGTATAGCTAAGTATATAAAGAAAATTCCAACTGACAACATTACAAGCTGTTGCCAAGTAATTGAATAAGCTCCTGAAGAATTAAAGAAATTTATTAGTTCTTGCACTGAATTTCCATTTTAGATTTTATGGGTTTTAACATAGTTAAATTTTATATTATTTTTCTTGAGATTGTCTTGTTTTAATTGCAGAGACTGCAGCAAAAGCTGCTATAGAATAATTTTTCTTAATTTCATTTTTTTTGTTCTTTTGAGATTCAATTTTATTAATTAGCCCAATTGCATAAACAACTGAAGTTAAAACTATTAGCAAACCAAAAACTATACCCATTCCAAGTGTGGTTAATTTGATTGCTTGATTAAGGATTTCAGAATCTAATGTCATCGGTTATTTTTCCAAGATATTATGCAAATTTTATTAAACTATTATTCTACAGTATCATCACATATAGTCTTAATTCAAATACAAATTGATATCATTTTGTAATAAATTTTGTTGTGTTAATATATATCGTGTTGATTTGATGACAACTTTTAATTTTTGTTATTTATTTTCAACATAGTTTTACTAATATAACATAAATAATTCTAATGTTTTTGAATGTGAGTTTATGGTTAAAAAAATAGATATCAACTGCGATATGGGTGAAAGCTTTGGTATATATCAATTAGGTAATGATTCAGAAGTGATCAGATATATTTCATCTTCTAATGTTGCTTGTATGTTTCATGCAGGAGACCCTTTAAACATGAAAAAAACAGTGAAGTTAGCTGAAGAAAATGGTGTGAAAGTTGGAGCTCATCCTAGTTATTTTGATATTGTAGGATTTGGTAGAAGAAAAATTGAAATTAGCCCTGATCAACTTAAAGCAGATATTGTTTATCAAATAGGTGCGTTGTCGGCTTTTACTAAAACTGGTAATATACAACATGTTAAACCTCATGGTGCTATGTATAATGTAGCTGTAAACAATCCCATTCATGCTAAGAATATTTGTGAAGCAATTTTGGATGTGAATTCAGATTTGATTCTTGTTGCGTTAACTGGCTCAACATGGGTAGATGTTGCAAATGATATGGGCGTTAGAGTTGCTAGGGAAGCTTTTATTGACAGAGCAGTTAATTCTGATGGATCTTTGGTTTCCAGATCATTAAAAGGCTCTGTATTGGATGATGTTGATCAAGTAATTGCGAGAACTTTGTCTATAGTAAATGATGGGGTTGTTAAAGCAATTTCTGGTGAAGAAATTGCACTTCAAGCAGATACTATATGTATTCATGGTGATACACCTAATGCTCCTGAGATAGCAAGATTAGTTAACTTAGAATTGAAAAAATCTGGAGTTCAAATACAATCAATGGGTGATTTTCTATGAAGAAAAATTTGTATCCACAATACATTTGTAGTGGAGATAATTCAATTTTGGTGAAATTTGGTGAAGAAATTAGTCCTAAAATTAATTCCAATGTTGTCTCTTTGGCTTCATATTTAAGAAATAATCAAATTCCTGAAATTCTAGATATTCTTCCAAGTTATTCAACTGTATTAATCACTTTTAATTCTTTGTTGATTTCGCATTATTTATTTGAGAAAAAAATCAAAGAAATTGTAAAGACCAAATTAAAGAAAAATAAAGTTTTTGATCAAAAAATTCTTAAGATTCCAGTTTTATATTCAGAAGAATTTGGATTAGATTTAGATAGAATTTCAAATCATACTGGTTTGAATATTTCAGAAATTATCAAACTACATACAAGTAAAGAATATATTGTTTATTCGATGGGATTTACTCCTGGATTTCCTTACTTAGCTGATTTGGATAAAAAATTGGATATGCCAAGACTAAAAAAACCAAGACTGAAGGTTCCACAAGGTTCTGTGGCTATTACTGGTGCCCAAACTGGAATATATCCTTTCGAAAGTGGTGGTGGTTGGAATATAATTGGTAGGACTCCTTTGGAATTATTTGATTCAAATTTAGAGTCTCCGTCTAGGTTAAAACCTGGAGATAAAGTGAAATTTTTTCAAATTGCTTCTATAGATGAATTTGATCAAATTTCTAAAATAGAGAAAAATAAGTAAAGGTTGAAGAAATTTGAGTATGCCTGTTTTAAGAGTTGATTATCCAGGACTTTTGACTACGGTTCAGGATTTAGGGAGATTTGGTTACCAGGATCTAGGTGTTCCAGTTTCTGGTTCGATGGATTCCGTGCAATCTAGATTGGCAAATATTTTAATTGGCAATTCTGAAAATGATGCTGTATTAGAAATAACAATTTTAGGTCCTAAATTAATTTTCTTAGAAGATGTTATTGTTGCTTTAACTGGAGCAGATTTAAGTCCCAGATTGAATGGTGAAGCTATTGTTAGGTGGCAACCAATAAATGTGAAAAAGGGTTCCGAATTATCTTTTGGTGAATGCAGGGATGGCGCAAGAGGCTATTTAGCTGTTTCCGGTAATGGATTTAATGTCCCCATAGTAATGGGAAGTAGATCAACTTATTTACCAGGTAATTTTGGTGGCTATCATGGTAGGGCACTGCAAAAAGGTGATGTTTTAAGTTCTATTTCGGCGAATCATAATCCGGAAACTAAATTAATGCCTTCAGAATTTGTAGAGCCGAATTATGCAGATATAAAAGATATAAGAATTGTTATAGGGTCACGAGAAAATTTTTCAATTTCTGAGTTGGATAAGCTTTATAATTCTGATTATAAAATTTCTAATGATTCTGATAGAGTAGGTTATTTACTAGAAGGTTCTTTGATAGAGATAAATAATTCGTCAGATATTATTTCTGAAGGTAATGCACCTGGAGCTATTCAAGTTTCAGGAGATGGTGTGATGACTATTTTATTGTCAGATAAAGGCACAATAGGTGGATATTCAAAAATTGCTTCTGTTATTAATGCAGATTTGAATTTGTTAGCCCAATTAATGCCCGGTGATTCGATATCTTTTACGGAAGTTTCTTTAGACGAAGCTAGAAATGCATTTATTAGGCAAGAAAAGTTTATAGAACATGTTGTATTAGGAACTGATTTTAATTCGAAAATATACAAAAGTTCTGTGAAAATTGATGGAGATTTATTGGAAGTAGTTTCAGATGATGGTGAAATTTTTTCTTATAGTTCGTTGCAAAATGAATCTACAAAAAAAAGTCAATTTGCAGCTGAAATTCATGTTGAAGATGAAATATTCAACTTAGATGCTGAAATAGAGAATAATTAATTGATTTGAAAGGAATATTATGGCAATTTTATGGGCTGATCCGAATGGATTTCATACTATTAAGCCATGGATGCCAGTTTCTGAATCTATAGATTTATTTTTAAAAAAATGTCACAAAAATGGTGTTGACAGAATTATTGCAGGACATGCTTCGCCAGAACTTGTTGAATCTGCAAAAAAACTTGATATTGAAGTAGATTCTTATGTTGCATTAAATTATCATGGCGAGTATTCATCTGCATATAATTGGTCACTAAATTATGCATTGCCTAATGTTGAGTCAAAGGATGCACGAAATATAATTGATAATCATAGACCTATTTATGATTATACACCTCCAGAATTAAAAATCACGGATTTTGCTTCTGATAACCCTCAATTATGGTCTATGAGTAGTTTAGATAGTAAGGAATTAAAACCAGGTGAAAGACTTACTTTGAGTTTTGCAAATTCAATTGTGCGAGAACATGAGATAGCAAAATATTCTGATATGTACCAAGAATCTAAACCTAATGGATTACAAGTTGAATTTGTTTTAGGTAATGAAGATCAAAATGGTTTTAGCCTCTCAGGTTATCAAAATGATATGATAAATTTATTTGAGAAAGAGACAGGGCGCTCTATTAAAGATGTTAAAAATGATGATATGGAATGGGTTCAATTTAGAGCTAATCAAACCACTTTATTTTTAAAAGATTTAAGGAAAGCTATTGATTCGTCAATTCGAATATCTGCCACTGTGATTTATAGAGAAGAAACTGGGTATTTAAAAGTTGGTCAAGATTGGGAAAAATGGGTTTTGGATGGGTTGGTTGATGAGTTATATATTTGGTTTAGAACTACTAATAAATTAGAAGAAGTTTCCGATGGCGTTAATAATTTTGTTAGAAAAGTTAACGGTATTTGCCCAGTAATTGCTGAGTTTTCTTGTTATCATCCAGGAAGTTTTCAAAATAGAGAAGAAATATTAAAAGCTTCAAGTGTAGCAAAATCTAAGGGTGCTAACGCTGTTGGAGTTTATAAAGCTCAAAGTGTAGAACAGTTAAATCTTTGGTCTGTTTTGGATGAAATGTAAATATTTGTTTCATATGATTTTGTTAGGAGTAATGAAGAATAAATGGTGAAAAATAAAATCATTGAAAAATTTCTAAGAGATGGTTACTTGAATATTTCAAGAGAAGTTTTTTTGAATGATCCAATAGATAAAGTTTTTAATTTTTTTTCAGATGCAAGTAATTTAGATATATTAACTCCTAGGTGGTTAAATTTTAATATTATTACGGAAATGCCTATATCTATTTCTAAAGATACACATATCAGTTACCAGTTGAAATATAGAGGCTTTCCAATTAAATGGATTAGCAATATAAGTGAATGGGATCCACCATATTTTTTTGTTGATGAACAAATCAAAGGTCCTTATAAAAAGTGGGTTCATTTTCATTATTTCAAATCTCAAAATCAGGGTACAGTTGTTACAGACATTGTTTTTTATAAAATTATTGGGAATAAAAAAATTGATACTTTGCTAGATTCTTTGATAATTAAATCTGACTTGGATAAAATTTTTGATTTCAGAACGCAAATGATCAAAACAATAGATTTTTAGAAATCGAAGATCTAGTTTATAAGTTTTTCGAAAGAATTTCAGACAATTTCATCGAGTTAATATTACCACCTGACAAAATACACACTACTTTGCCAGTTAATGATTTGTCAAATATTGCTGCTGCAATCGCTGAACCTGCTGCTCCTTCAGCAATAATATTATTTCTTTCAGCGGTAATTTTAATTGCATATTCAATATTTTTCAAAGAACTTACGATCGTTTTATCAACAACTTTTTGAGCTAAATTAAACATTTCTGGGAATACTTTTGAACCACTGATTCCATCTACAAAGCTAGGCTCATACTCTACTTCTACAGGTTGGTTTTTAGCTTTTGAAGCAGCATAAGGTGCTCCAGTAGAAACCTCTGATGAATAAATAATAGTTTTTGGTTTGAGTGATTTTATAGCTAAACCAATTCCACATATCAAACCACCACCAGCATATGGAACAATGATTGAATCTACATCGTTTAAATCTTCCAGTATTTCTAACCCAATAGTTCCATTACCTGCTATAACATCTAAGTCACTAAAAGGGTGGATCATAGTTCCTTTGATTCCTTTTTTCTCTCTAGTAGCAAAAATCTCTTCAAATTCTTCAAATGAAACTTTTAGGTAATGTGCCCCCAATCTTTCTATTGAATCTAGTTTTGTTTGTGGTGCAGTGTTAGGTACTATTGTAGTACAATCAATTTTCAATTCTCTGGCCATCCAAGCTACAGCTTGGGCCATGTTACCTGCACTGCATGTCCAAACACCATTTTCTAATTCCGAAGAATTCATTTTGAGAATTTTGTTTGCTGCGCCACGAATTTTGAATGAACCAATTGATTGCAATGATTCTAATTTTAAAAATATCTCGCAATTTTTTTCAGGGTAATTTAATTTAACTAAAGGCGTTCTTAATATTTTTTCTTTTATGCGTTTTTTTGCTTTTTCAATTTCTTTAATATCTATATTTTTATATATGCTCATTTATTTTCCTAAAAATTTTTAACCAATGCACGCTTGCAGGAGAAATTCTAACCCAAGTTTTCATACAGACTGCTCAACCCAAGAGATCTATATTATTTTCCGCCGTACGTTTCCGCTATTTCGTGTTCCCAAGATTTTACATATTCAGAGTCTTTACCTTTTACATTATGCGAAACAGCTAACCAATTTGCTAATTCTATTTTTTCTTTTTGTGTTAAATGCTTGATTGTTGGATGTGGATTTTTAAATAAATTTTCACCTGTTAGTATCTTTGGTATTGATTGAACCGATTTAGATTTTGAATGTTCGATTGACGAATGATTAGTAACATTTGAGGAATGGAAAAAATCAAATTTTTCAGTTGATTTAACCATGCAATTGATTGTTTTTGGATTATAAATTATCGAACAAAATCCAAATAATAATGCATCAACACCCTCTAGAAATACTTTTGGTATATTCATTTCGTCGTAATCTACAAAGGTGACTTTGGGTTTTTCAGATATTCCTAGTAATATAGTATTTTCATAGTCACGAAAATACTTTCCGCCTAACCAAGGCTGCCAAGTAAGAATAGAGTCTAAGTCTTTATATGAAGTTGAAGGCTGCATATAATATCCTAATTTCTCACGATTCGAATATAGCAATGTGATTAAAATATTTATTAAATCATTTGCTGTAGCTAAAGAATAATTATTCTTAATTGCCCATTTGGCTTCATGTTCATATAATAAACAATCTTCATTTATACCATCTTGATTTAAATAACATTGAGTTTTCAATTTTCTCATTTTAAAAAGTAAAGCTCTGTTTTCACTACCTTCATTTTCAGGCTCCCATGTCAATATTGGAAATTTGTTGAATAGCAATGCAGAATTCGATTGTTTAAAATCTGAAATTATTTGTTGTACTTTTCGGATAGAAACTATTTCTCCGTAAAGAGCTTTTATGCGCCTATGAATTTCTGTTGCAGGCAGAGAGAAATCTTTATTTAACCCTCCTGAATTAATCCATACGGTTAATATTTTCTCTATAGTTGATTGTTGTATTTTAGGTCTAGTCATTTTGCTATTTTAGCACTAATTTATTAAAAATCAATAGTTTTTGCATAAAATATATAAAAATTATATTTATTCATGCGTTTTTTTCTAAAATTTTAATTTTTAATGCATTTTTATAGATATTATATTTTTTTTAATTAAATTATATTTAATAATGATAATTTATTTATTCGTAATATTTGTAAATATAAAATATAAATGCGTATATTATAAAAATATAAATTATTAAATGCATATTATTTTGCTGGATTAGATATATATGTTTTTAGAGCGTTTATGTAATTCAACATTTTTTAAAATATCTTTTGAATATAATCTAATACGTATGAATTCTGTATGGAAATAGTCGATTGCTTCTAATTAACTTAATCTTATATACTTGATATAATGCTTCTATATAACAAAAATAAATTAAAAGTTATTATAAAAAATAAAGGAATCAATATGTCATTAAAAAAAATTGGAACTATAAAATCTTCTACTTCTCCAAGAGTTTTACCCTCTATAGAAGGTAGACCTAGGATGGAAGTTACTGCTGTTGGCATATCGGGTAATATTTTAGATGTTGATGTATTTGGTTCTTTTGCCACTTATCAAGCTGAAATGAAGCCTGGCGGTCATTGGCAAGGCGAGTGCCCAGATTCAGGCTTTATTGCGGTTTCTGATGGAGTAGCTACATTCTCTGCTACTGGAGTTGGAGTTAATACACCTGATGGTGGTAGTGCATGGAAAGGTGTTTGTTATTTTCAAACTTCTGCCCCATCACTGTCTAAACTAAATGGAATGTGTGTTGTTTATTACTGGAATGTAGATGCTGAAGGCATAGCTACTTGGGAACTTCACGAACTTGGATAGTATAAAAATACGTGATTAAGTTATCTGTTTTGTAGAAATTTACTTTTGCACTTTAAAGTTATTTTGAATAATTAACAATAGAACAGTTATTACTATACAAAAAATTTATGTGTTCATTTTACTGTGATTGTTAATTTTTCAGTGTATCTTTTGTTAGTATTAGAAACTCTGTATAATTTTATTTATGTATACATTTATTGTCATACTGGCTATAATTTTTTGGATTTCTTATTTCGTTATTTCACTTTACATTTCAAATACTTTAAAAAATTTAAAATTTTTTAAAGTATTTGAAAATTATCCTGTTGTTTATAAATCTATGAACAATATTTTTTCAATAATATTTTCTATTGGTTTACTCATAGTACCTATTTATTCTTTCGATATTATTGACTGGTTTATACAAACTAACTATATAAATGATCATTCAGGGATTCAATTACCTTTAAGGTTTTGGAGAGATATCCGTTTGTCTTGGCATTGATTTTTTGTAGCTATTTTAATTAAATTTTTTTATATGCTTATATACGTGATCACCTTGTCCAGAAAGAGTATAAGCTAGATTTTTCCAAAATAAATTTTATTCTCACTGTTTTAGTATTTATTTTTTCAGTAGTGTTCCAATTGATTTTTTTGTTAGTAGAATCTTCAGATATTTTTTCACAATTTTCAAATGTATAGCCAGGTAATGGTTCCATAGATATAGGGTCTAGTATTTCTGCAGCAAAATATCCAGCAGTTGAATCAATATTGACATGGATAGATTTTGACTGATTTATTTTTATTGGTTTAGTTATAATAATCCCTTGTTTTTTTGCGTCCATTGAAACGAAACCATCTGCTCTTAGTTTTGCTAAACAAATCCCAGTCATCTTTTTATGTGTTTGTAAAAATGCATTCATTTTATCTGAAGGGGAATTTGGATGTCCTCTGAATCGAAGTCCGTTATAGTAAATCCAAATTTCGCCATCCTCTTTGATAATAGGTCTTCCAGTAATTAAATTTTGTGCAGTTGCATAATTACTGCCATCCCATTTCCATTTTTCTAGGCCTAAAAATAGTTCTCGGTTTGCTACTCTATCCCATTTATGAAGATCTCTAGATACTGTTAGTTCAGTTAAATTTAATCCGTCATGATTACCTCTACTTGGTCCAGAGGGGTTAAAAATCAGAGGGAAACCGATATATATTCCATGATAAGGCATTATAGCCATATTGTAGACTTGAGCGGTATATCCACCTGCTGTTTCATCAATTATCTCTGGAGATAAGTATTCTGGATGATTAGTAGCAAATTGGATTCTTTTAATTCTATTTTCGTTATCTATTTCATCAGTGTGAAAAATCAGTTTTGGTTCAGTCCATTCATAAAAATTCTTGCTGGTAGATAAATATACTGAACGTCCCCATTGTGTTTCATGTTTTATGGAAGCAATATATTGATTTGATTGTTCATCAAAAGTCAAATGAGATTCGTCATGGGATGGAATTTTTGGAATATCAGGAAATTCCCATTTCAATCCATCTGAAGAAATTCCAATTTTTCTATGTAGAGTACCAAATAATCCTTTGTATTTTTCTTTTTTGTTTTGTGATGACTCATCCAATATTACATGATATAGATAATCACCATCAGAAGTTGGTTCTCCAGGTATATCCCAAGGTATATTACCTGCTCCATTGAATTCATATAATCCTAGATCAGGGGTTTCCCAATTGATTCCATCTTTTGAAATTGCATAATGACATTTTCTAGCTTCAGCTACCTCACCATAAAATGCCCAATACCACCATTCCCAAGCTTTTTTTTGTGAATTCCATTGAGGCGAACATCTAGTTTGAGTGCCTGTTTGGTTGAAATTAGAATTTGCTTCTAATACAGGTCCTTGGGGGTCGGGTTGGTGTAGTGTTTGTGAAACATTACTAGATCTTTCTATTGCAAAATTATCCAAAAATAATTGTTTATATTTTTTTGTATCAATGGGTTCATTATTCACTAGGAATATTCCTTTATAGTTACACTTACTTAATCCAGAAGGAGTATAAGCTAGATTTTTCTAATATAAATTTTAGTCTCACTGTTTCAGTATTTATTTTGTCTGTATTATTCCAGTTAATTTTTTTGTTAGTAGAATCTTCAGATATTTTTTCACAATTTTCAAATGTATATCCAGACAAAGGCTCCATAGATACTGGATCTAATATTTCAGCAGCTAAATATCCATTTGCTGAATCAACATTGATATGAATTGATGATTTGTCATCAATTTTTATAGGTTTAGTAATAACAATACCTTGATTTTTAGCATCTAAAGATACGAAGCCATCTGGTCTTAATGTAGCTAAACATATAGCACTTTTTTGATTTGATTTAATAAATTTTTGGAATGGTTTAGAGAATTGTTCGGGTAATCCTCTAAATCTAAATGCATTATAGTAAACCCAAATTTCTCCATTATCTTTTATGATGGGTCTACTTGTAGGCAAGATTTGTTGATAACCAAAGTTTTTAGTGTCGTATTTTTCTATGCCTAAAAACAGTTCTCGATTTGCTACCCTATCCCAATTTTCAAGATCCCTTGAGACTGTTAATTCGGTTTGGTTTAATCCAGTGAAATTATTTTTACTTGGTCCAGCAGGGTTAAACATTAATGGAAATCCAACATATATTCCTTGGTATGGCATTATAGCCATTTGGTAAACTTGAGCAATATACCCATTATCTTCAATCACAGGTGGAGCAAGATATTCTGGATGATCTGCTGCAAATTGAATTCTTTTGATTCTATTTTGGTTATCTATTTCATCAGAATGGAATATTAATTTTGGAGTACTCCATTCAAGAAAATTATCACTTTTAGTTAGAAATATAGATCTTCCCCATTCAGTATGAAGTTTTACGGATGCAATAAATTGATTTGATTGCTCATCATATGTTAAATGTGATTCATCATAACTAGGAATTTTTGGAATATTAGGAAATGTCCATTCTAATCCATTTGGTGAGAATCCAACTTTTCTACCACTTGCTCCAAAGAACCCCTTATATCTTTTATCAGGGTTTTCTTCATTTTCATCTCTTAAGATATGGTACATATAGTCACCATAAGCTATAGGATTATCTGATATGTCAAATGGAATATTTTTTGCTCCATTAAATTCATATAATCCTAGATTAGGAGTTTCCCAATTGATTCCATCTTTTGATATTGCATAATGATCTTTTCTAGCATCTGTATTATTGTCATAGTATGCCCAGTAAAACCATTCCCAAATTTGTTTTTGAGAATTCCATTGAGGTGCTGATCTGGTTTGTACACCTACTTGTTGAAAGGTTTGATCACCGGTTAAAACAGTGCCTTTTGGTTCAGGAGAATGTAATGATTTTGAAATATTTATTGATCTTTCGATAATAAAATCATCTAAAAATAATTGTCTAAATGTTTTTGCGTCTATTCTAGTTTGTGTCATGTTATTATCCTATGAATATTTTCATTAATTATCTGATTCTTTGATTTTCTAAATCAAGTGATTTATTTACAATCATAGAAAAATTTCGCCAAGCTTCTCTATGGTGTGTATGAAGGTTAGAAGTTTTACTATATCTTTTAGTATCAAATATAACATATTTTGCCCCGATCGAATCCAAGAATTTTAAATCTTCATGTATTTGATTGATACTACCTTCTCCAAGTCTTCTGGAGTCTTCGGGTAATTTTTCTTTATAAACTTGACATAAGATTCTTGGGCAAATTTGAGGAATTGGTTTATTATGTTCAATTGATATTTTTTGCAGTAAGGGCAGGCCTTTTTCATGTAACCATTTTTTAGTAATTTCTATAGGATGCCAACTTGATTCAAATATTACGGCTCTTTTGATTGCATAAATAGAGTTTCCACCTACCCAAATTGGAGGGTGGGGTTTTTGGATAGGTTTAGGAGAAATTTTAATGTTTGAATAAGATAAAAATTTACTTTGATGTGCAACAGTTTCTTGAGTCCATGCATTTTTCATTGCTTCTAAATAATCATCTGTAATTTTCCCCCTAGATTTAAAAGGGATATTTAGTGCCGTGAATTCACTTTCTACATAACCTACACCGATTCCCAAAATAAATCTTCCATTACTTAGTTGATCTATATTTGCTACTAAATGACTAGTTGTTAAAGGATGCCTGTATGGAACTACTATTACACTAGTACCTAGTTCAATTTTCTTGCTTTGACCAGCTAGCCAAGCTAAATTTGTGAAAGGTTCAAAGTATGGTTCTGGATACATTTCTAAAACTTCAGGTGTTAAAGCAATGTGATCAGAAGTCATAAGCAAGTGGACACCAATTTTTTCTGCGAAATTTAGCCAACTCAACATATGTTCTGGTGATGCTCCAGAACCAGAATGATGAAGTTTTAACCCTATCTTCAATTAAAAATCCCTATATTGTTAAGTTAGGGAAGGTGAATAAATATTCGAATTAATCTCTTTTATTTCCAGCTTTTTGTTGTTCTTGAACAGGCCTGTAATTAGTGTCTACTCTTTTAACTCCAGAGCTAAGAACCCATTTGTCCATAAATATACATGATTCAGCCGCATGACAGGGGATCCTGACTTTTGTTAAACCAACCATATATCGTTTTGCACCTTCACCACCTGTAATATTTGTATACATACAGCGTGCTTCATCAAGAATTTCAACCCCAGAACCTATAGCTGAACCAAGTGGCATACCATCACCATCAAGCATACAAAACTCTACTTTGGTGGTGCCACCTCCAGTAACGTGCCCAGCACTAATTGTTAAGTTTTTGTATTCGAAAGAATCCCAGCCTGTTAACTCTAATTCAGTCATAGCAGTTTCCTTAGCTGTTTGGTTTTGTTGGACTGATTGTGTAGATGTAATTGTTTTTGAAACTGTTGGGGCTAGTAATACACCTTGTCCACTAGAATTATCTCCTCCAGAACAATTGATCATCAATGATGTTGATATTATAGTTAGAATTAAAAGGGAAAGTCTACTTTTCATTTTAATCTCCATGGTGCTAGATATTTATATATATTTTTATATTGTACTTTAAATTTCATTAGATTTCTAATAAAGTTGTTTTTTTGACTTATATATCCAAAACCCAGAAATTAATAGAGGTATAGTAACTAAAGGAAATATTGAAGAAATTAGAAATACATACTTTAGTCCAAATCTACTTAATATGATTGCTGAAAAATAGCTAGAAGATGATCCAAGTGTTTGACCTATACCATATAAAATTGCGAAGGCCTTACCTTGCATATTTCTTGGTGTAAATTTTCCGATTAAGCTTTGTAAAAGAGGGTCTATACCATTAAGTATTAATGCAGTAATTGCTGCTGATAATATAAATGGATATTTTTCCAATGTCCCTAATAGTAACAAAAATGGAATAAGCAAGAATGTGTAAATTGTCAAAGTTTTTTCTACAGAGAATTGAGACCCTATTTTACCGCCAATAAAATTGCCTATAGCTCCAATTAAAAAAATTATTGTTGTTAATATACCTGTTGTTGAAAAGATACCAAATTTATTTTCACCAATTCCACCTGTGGTTGCAATTCCGAATGCTATAAATGTAAAAAAAGCTATAAGAGTAAATTGACGTAGCGTAGATGATGCAAAAATTATTATTATATGTTTTTCAAGGAGTAGTTTTTTAAATGAATTGATATTTACAGAATCGTTTTCCGAATCCTTGTTTTTTGGATTTCTATAGTTTTTAGGAATTAAAGGTACTGACAAAATTACTAATGAAGAAATTATTCCAGCTAATAAAAAGTTGATTTTCCAACCGAATTCTAAGCCTATTGTAATGGCTGTAATTGGAATTATGCCCAACGCTAATAGCCCTGACATTCCATGAATTCCTAATGCATTTGCTGCTTTTTTAATATTTCTAGTTATTAAAGAAAGACCTACAGGGTGATAAATTCCTGTACCAATCCCAAAGACTATAAGTCCTAGCATTAATATTGTTTGATTGGATGAAAAAAATATTATTAAACATCCAATAGTACTAAATATTCCAAAATAACCAATCATTTTATCAGAGTAATATTTATCGGATAGATATCCTGCTAATACACCTGAAATTCCAGCAGCTACCAAAATTATGCTGTTAAATAATCCTAGAATTGCTATGTTGTCATAATCTTTAGTAATTAGAAATAATAATGTAGGAAAAAGTACATGCCATGAATCAGACACAGCATGTGCAAAACAAGTGAAGTAAAGTAATTGTTTTTGATGAGTATTCATAATAACTTAAGACGAAGATTTATTTGATTTTTGGATCTTATTCCACGAATCACGTAAAGTAACAGTTCGATTGAATATGGGTAGATTGTTATTAGGATTAATTTGATCTACACAAAAATAGCCAAGTCGTTCGAATTGAAATTTTTCATCTGGTTTTGCTTGTAATAAGTGGTTTTCGATTTTTGCTTCACTAAAAACTTCTATAGAATTTGGGTTGAGAACTTCTGTGATAGAATCATGTTCATCTGGTTTTTCTACTGTAAAGAGATTATGGAATAAATTTACTTGAGTTGTGAATGAATTTGCAGATGAAACCCAATGAATTGTACCTTTGATTTTTCTGCCGTCAGGTGCATATCCACCTTTAGTTTGTGGATCGTATTCACATTCAATTTGGATAATTTTGTTTGAAATCTTATCTCTAATTACATTAGTACATTTTATAATGTAGCCATATCTGAGCCGAACTTCTTTGCCAGGTGAAAGACGGAAATACTTTTTAGGAGGATTCTCCATGAAATCATCTGAGTCAATGTAAATTTCTCTACTAAATTCGATTTGCCTAGATCCCATTTCAGGTTGTTCTGGGTTGTTAATAGCTTCTAGTTTTTCTGATTTGTTTTCAGGATAATTGGTAATCACAACTTTCAGAGGATTTATTACTCCCATTATACGTTTGCAATTTTTATTTAAATCTTCTCTAACACAGTGCTCTAGAAGTTGGATTTCAACAGTGTTTTGCCTCTTAGCTACTCCAATTTTGTTGCAAAAGTTTTTAATTGATTCTGCAGTATATCCTCTTTTACGTAATCCAGAAATTGTTGG
This sequence comes from SAR202 cluster bacterium, assembly GCA_009392295.1. Classification (GTDB taxonomy): domain Bacteria; phylum Chloroflexota; class Dehalococcoidia; order Lucifugimonadales. The sequence goes on along the minus strand of VFGW01000006.1, from coordinate 92,729 downwards.
CATCCTTGGATCATCCCAGCCTTGAACATGTTTATTTTCTACTAGTTCAGATAATTTCCTTTTACTTAAAACAGTGTAGCTCAGGTTTAATCTAGCAAATTCTATTTGTTGCGGGTGATGTATATTAATATTTTCTATTAACCAATTATATAATGGTCTATGATCTTCAAATTCCATAGTACAAATTGAATGGGTAATTTTTTCAATAGAATCTGATTGCCCATGGGCAAAGTCATATGTAGGGTAAATTTTCCATTGTGTACCAGTTTTAAAATGAGGTGTTTTAATGATTCTGTAAAGTACGGGGTCTCTCAAGTTGATATTTCCAGATTTCATGTCGATTTTTGCACGAAGTACCATAGCACCTTCTTCAAAATCACCATTCTTCATTCTGTTTAGTAGGGAAATATTTTCACTTATTGGTCGATTACGATATTTACTTTCAAGTCCAGGAGAATTTAAAGTTCCTCTTAATTCTCGAATTTGTTCTTGGCTGGATTCATCTACGTAAGCTTTACCATCTAAAGTTAATTTTGTTGCGTATTCAAATAATTGTTGGAAATAATCAGAAGCATAAAACAAGTTAGAGCCCCAATCCCATCCTAGCCACTTTATATCTTTTTTTATAGATTCAATGAAATGTGGACTTTCCTTAGTTGGATTAGTATCGTCAAATCTTAGATGACATTTCCCTTCATAAATTTTTGCAAGTTCAAAATTAATTGAAATAGATTTTGCATGTCCTATGTGTAAATATCCATTTGGTTCTGGTGGAAATCTAGTTACTAATTTCTGATCAGATTCATTAGAATTAATTTGATTTTCAATAATTTCTTGTATGAAATTATTGCTTATTTGATTTGGCAATTCAGATTTGTTTCCCATCAGAAATTATTAACTAGATAAAATTGGATTTTTGTAAGTTGTAAGATATAAGTCTAATTTTACATCATTGAATATACACATTCTATTCAATTGGTGAATTTATATATTTATATCTTTATTATAGTATATTTTTAATAATTCTCCACATAGTAAATTTCTGTGCTTTTCGATCTGATTTTTGTGCTTTGTTTTCGTATACACTAGATTATCGATTATTTAACTTTATGGTATCAGTTATATCTTGACAAAATATCTATGTAATGTTGAATTATGTGAAATATTTCATCTAAGTTATTGGAGTAAGTAAATGAAAGATTATCAACCGGTTGATATTTCTGCTGAGTGTAATACTGTTTCAGACGAAATACTTTCTAGCGATCCAATTCCACAACCTAATAATTCTAATACTATTGATGTTAATGAAACAGGTTTGGTTTTAATGAAAGGTTTACCGTTCAATGTGGGCAATTCTAAAGGATCTTCAAAGGAAAAATTTTTAACAATTGGTTCTAATAGTGGTACAAAAAGAATTAACATTAATGCTAGAGCTAAAAAAGTAATTTTTGCTCATAGTTTATTAAATAGCACAGTTGATCAAGATGGCATCTGGGGGAAACATGTTGCTGATTATATTTTTAACTATTCTGATGGTTCAAGTGAAAAAGTTGCAATCAAAGAAAAATTTCATTTAGGAACGATACCTGGAGTTGCTCAAACTCCAGGGGGATATACAATATTGGAAGCTGAAACAGATGAGTATGCTAAGGTTTATCCAAGGTATTCTGGTGAATGGGAAGTTACAGGCTTTAGAAAGTCTGAAGCAAGAGGAGACCCCTTACGTAGATATTTTTTATGGTCTTGGGAAAATCCAAATCCTGAGAAAATGATTGAATTTATTGATTTAGTTCCGGTTGATTTAAGAATTTTGATTGGAGGAATTACTTTATCTAGTTTAGATGAACATCCTTTTGCACGAAATGGTAATAGACCAATTGGAATCACTTTGAAAAATAAAAAACATTCTGAAAAGAAGTTTGATTTAGAAGTTGAGGTAGATAGAGGAAGATCAAATTATACTTACCCATTGTCTGATAGGAGTCCAGAAGAATTTCTTAAAGACCCTTATCGTGGATGGGGAGATGAGAAAAATGAAAAATCTAGTCCAGCTTATGTCAATATAAATGCTATTTCATCTGCTACAGTTAAGGTTAAACAAGAAGGTGTTATTTTAGAAGAATTCAATTGGGGAGACTTAGAGAAATTTGGTTCTATTGAAAAAACTTTTTTAAAAGTTGATTTGCTAGATACTGGAAAAAATTGGGTAAATGTTAAAGTTTTTGATGATCAGACTAATGAGCTTTTGCCTTGTAGGATTCATTTTCGTACTCCTGAGGGAATTCCCTTTCAACCGTATGGTCACCAAAGCCATGTGAACTCTAATTTGGAAAATACTTTCAACTTTGATGTAGGGGCAGATATTCGAATAGGTCAATCAACATATGCATATATAGATGGGACTTGTGAAGGTTGGTTACCTAGGGGGGATGTATTTGTTGATATTGCTTGTGGTTTTGAATATCAACCCTTGCGAGAAAAAGTATTTATTAATCCAAAAACTAGAGAGATAGAATTTCGTCTAAAAAGATGGATTAATATGAATGATTTAGGCTGGTATTCAGGTGATCCTCATACTCATTTTGTTTCTACTATTAGTGCTTTTAATGAAGGTAGAAGTGAGGGCGTGAATTTGGTTCACGTTGAACAAACTCAATCAGGAGGAGCTTTTTTAACTGTAGATGAGTTTTTAGGGACTCCTTTTATTTCTGATGATGGAAAAAATATTGTTTCTGTTTGTCAAGAAAACAGACAAGGTTTTATGAGTCACTTGTTGTTATTAAATTTAAAAAAACCTGTGATGCCATTTTGTACTGATGGTAAAGGTGAGGCTGAAATTGGTGGTACTATGGATACTACTTTGAGTCATTGGGCTGACGAATGTCATGCACAAGGTGGAACAGTAATTTCAGCTCATTTTTGGGGTTTTAATAGAGAAATGGTTGCACTAGTACCTACAGGTAGGATTGATGCCCTAGAATTTAAAGGACACCAAAGGGAATATACACATAAAGAGTATTATAAAATTTTAAATAACGGGTATCAAATTCCATTAATTGGTGGAACCGATAAAATGTCAACGGAAACACCAATTGGTTATTATAGAACATATGTGAAATTTTCTGATGGAGAAGATTTTACATTAGATAATTGGTGTAAAAATGTTACTTTGGGTAAAACGTTTATGACTGCAGCCCCAATAATTGATTTTACTGTTAATGGTTATGAAGTTGGCAGTACTGTAAAGATTAATTCTTCCGGTTATGTTGATGTAGTTGCTTCAGCTGAAAGCATTTTACCAATTCATCGATTAGATGTACTAATGGGGGGAGAAATTGTGGGGACAGTATTTTCAGAAGAAGGTACTAGTAAGTTAGAAATTAAAAAGAAAATCAAAGTGAATGCTAATAATTGGTTTGCAATTAGAATTGGGAGTCCTTCATATTACGGTCCTCCTAAAAATGATACATTAAAATTTTTTGCTGGCGGTGGTGTAGGTAGAGGTATTTATGCACATACAGGTCCAGTATATGTATCTTGTGAAAATTCTTGGTGGATGTTTGATAAAGAAGTTACGAAGCATATGCTTGACCTTATTGAAGGAGATCTATCATATATTAATAATATAGCAGGTAGATATCCTAAAGGTTTAGTTACACATAGGCATACAGAATCTGAACACATCGATTATTTAAGTAAACCTTTTCTTGAAGCAAGAGATGCAATAAATAATCGCATTAAAGATCTTGGTGTCAAAATATAATTTTTCAAATAAATGAAATGGAGTAGTTATGGCGAGTCAATTTTCCGAGAAACTAGCGATTCATGGTGGTCCAAAATTAAGAAACCACCCATTTGGTCCAAGATGGGTTTTTGGCCAAGATGAAAAAGATCAGTTACTTGAAGTGATTGATGAGGTAATAGAATTTGATTTTGATAATTTGAATGGAAAAGGTTGGCGTTCAAGGAATAAAGTAAAAGAATTTTGTGATATTTTTGCCACACGACATGGAATGAAATATGCTGTTCCTACAAATTCGGCTACAAGTGCGATTCATGCTGCTATAGCTGCTATTGACCCTGATCCTGGTAGTGAGGTTATTACTACTCCAGTTACAGATACAGGTGGAGTTTTAGGGATTATGTTGCAAAATTGTGTTCCAGTTTTTGCAGATTCTGAGTCAGCAACTATGAATATTGATCCTGATGATATTGAAAGAAAAATTACTAAAAAAACAGTAGCTATTATAGCTACACATATATATGGAAATCCTTGTGATATGGGTAGGATTTTAAAAATAAAAGAGAAATATAATATCCCTATAATTGAAGACTGTTCACAGGCACATTTAGCTAAGTATCAGGGAGAATTAGTTGGAACATTGGGTGATATTGGAATTTGGTCACTTGGAGGAAAAACACTTTCAACTGGACAGGGTGGTATGTTATTAACTAATTCAGAAAAATTAGCTACTAGAGCAACCGGATTTGTAAATAAAGGAGTTTCTGTGCAAACAGAAAATAGGGATGGTGTTGATTCTCCATTTGGTAGCACACCTCCACCAAGGTCTACTTCTACTGCACCAAGGAATAACTATTGTTCTTTTCTTGGTGCATTTTATGCTATGACTGATCTTGAAGCAGCTGTCGGTTTAGCTCAATATGAGAAATGGGATGAAGCTACAAGAATTAGAATTAGATCGGCTGAGTTATTGAGCGAGACTGTTGAAAATTTACCTGGATTTACACCTCCATACGTTAGAACTGGAGATATTCATTCTTATTACGTTTATCCTTATCGAGTTAATTCAAAACAATCAGGAATTACTTCAGATGAGTTTGCAAAGGCAGTTAGGGCTGAAGGAATTCCTGATTGTTTTGGCACATATTTAGATGGGAAAGCACTTTATAAATATCCTTTATTTAGTGAAGGAAAAACTTATGGAAATTCTTCTTATCCTTTCAATACAGATATAGATTCCGGATTGAAAAATTATCAAAATACTAATTTGCCTGTAATTGAGAAAGAATTACCTAATACAGGTAGTATTTTGTTGAGAAACTCTTATACGGAAACAGACGTTATGGATATTGCAAACGCTATGAAAAAGGTCTCTAATTATTTTGCTTCAAAAGTTTAGAAGCTAAATTATTCAGAAATTAATTTTTCAAGTAGTTGCTTCTGTTTTTTTTCCAACATTTCGAATTCTTGAAGAATAGATCCCTGATCAACCTTTTTTGTTTGACTAGGAATTCCATTTAAATTCCCAGGGGCTGAAGATGTCAACTCAATTTTATTCCAATCTACATTTTGTTTCTGGGCGGCATTTGTAAATAAGTGATACAGCAATTTTGTTCTGGGACCTTTTTTAAATAGACTTATTATTAGAAAATCTTTTGCTCTAGTCGCACTTACATAAAGCAATCTGATTTTTTCTTCTAAAGTATTTTGCATTTCTTTTTGCAGTAAATTTTCGAAGTTAGATGTTTGTATGTTTTTTGAAATTCTTACTTCTAATTGTTGAGTTTTTTTATCGAAAAAAACATTATTTTCTGTTGAAGGAACTTCCGAAATGAAACCTAATCCTGTCATAATCACAACTGGAAATTCTAATCCTTTTGCGCCATGGAAAGTCATAATTTTTACTGTATTAGACGAATCATTATTTGGGATTTTGTTATTTTGATTTAGGTCTTTTTCAAGATAATTTATTAATTCAATAATCGTTAAATAATTATCTTTTGACAAAGAAATAGCAGTAGCCATAATGAATTCATAATGATTTAAAATATTTTCAGAATGTTCATGCAGTATAGCAGCCGAATTTAGGTGTCTAGAAGTGAAAAATTCTTCGATTATTTCTGTGGTTGGAGTGTAATTTTTTTTAGTATGGAACTCATTTAAAATTTTTAAGTATCCATCTATTTTGGATGAACCTTTGTGGTGATTTTCTATGTAATTGAAACTTTTATTATCTTTAACATGTCGAAATAAATCTTCATCTGAACAACTGAATGCTGGAGATTTTAATGCTGCAATAATTGAAATTTTATCGTAAGGATTATTTATTGCTTTAAGGCAATTAATGATGTCTTTTATTTCTTGTGCTTGATAATTAATTGCTGAATTTTGATTGATATTAGGTATGGCCAAATAATTCAATTCATTTTCTATGATTGGTATGTCTGCATTTTTTTCTACTAGGATGCAAATGTCATTATATGTTACAGTTTTTTTGGGTATTTCTGAATTAATTTGTTCATCGCGAATTTTAGATTTTTTAGAAATAATATCATTAATTATTGTACTGATTTGTTTCGCTTCTTCTTTTTTAATTTGATCTGTTGTTTTGTTATCTTCTATGGATTCGCCGAAGAACTGGACACTACCAAAATTTAATTTTTTTGAACCGTTTTTTTTAGGATAAGTTAAATTTACATACTTAGGTTGGGTTTCTGATTCTTCAAATAAATTTTCGAAAATTTGATTTACGAATTTGATGATTGATTTTGTAGATCTAAAATTTTCTGTTAAATAAATAGTATTGTCAGTTAGATTTTGTTGAATTATTTGTGAAATGCTTGAATCAGCTTTTCTGAATTTATATATAGATTGTTTAGGGTCACCTACTGCAAACAATTTTCCATTTTGAGGTTTTATTTTAGTCCAATCAGTTTCCAATTTGTCTGCTTTTTCTTTGCTTATGCTTTCGGAGATAAATGCTGCAATTTCTGCTTGTATTGGATCTGTATCCTGAAATTCATCTATAAGAATATTTTCGTAATTTAAAATAAAATGTTTTCTAACAGAGTAATGATTTTTTACTAGATTCCTAGCCCATATCAATGAGTCGTCATGAGTTATTTCTCCTCTTTGTTTTCTTTTATGAGCTTCTATTAGGGAGAATTTTTTCAATTCGGCAAGTAAATCTGTTAATGCAAATTTTCCAGAATTTAATAAAAAATCATCTATATCATTTTGTATTTCAGAAAGTATGGAGGTCACTAAAATTTTAGAATTTTGTTGAGAATAAGGATCTTTATCCCAATTTTTCTTATTTCCCTTATTGGTGGAAATAGATTTGTAACAATCATTGCCTGTGATATTTTTCGAAAATTTAGATAGATTATATAAGGTGATTGAGTTATCAAAATTCCAATCATTAAGTGAAAATATAACTTCTTCGAATTCTTCTGTGAAATCGTTAATATGGACTAATAATGGGTCAGCGGGATTATTACAGAGGGTGACAGAAAGATTTTTTAGATTATTACATAGTTTTTTAAATTTCTCGAAGTTGATTTGGGGAATTTTAATATTGTTTTCAAATTTAGATGTTTCTACATTTTCAAAATTATTCCAAAATATCTTTGCAATAGATTTGATTTTATTAGGATTAACATTTAAACACATCAACCAGTTAAATGATTTTTCAAATTTTATATTTTCTTGATTTGAAGAAATCCAATTGTTCCATTTTTTTTCGAAGAGGTTGTTATTTTCTGATTCAGACAAAATTTTAAAGCCTGGAGCAACACCAGATTCTATGGGGAATTGTCGAATTATTTTGTCAGCAAAACTATGAAGTGTTTGGATAGATGAAGTTTCTAGACCGTTAAGTGCTTGTGTTATATTTTTTTGGACCTCATTGGAAATATCTTCTTTGATTAAAATAGATTCTAATGAAGTTCTTATTTTATCTTTGATATTTTTTGCTGCAGACTTATTAAAAGTGATAGCTGCAATTTTATTTATTGGGGTTTTGTTTTTTAAAATTAATGATACGATCCTGTCAACTAAAACGGTTGTTTTACCTGTGCCTGCACCAGCTTCAACGTAGTACGATGTATTTAGGTTGTTTTTTATTTGTATTCTAGATTCAGAATCTATTTTGTAATTCAACAGATTTACTCCGGAATGTTTGTATTAATATTTATAAATTCTTTTAAAGCAGGGTCTGATTTACTTTTTCGTTCCCACAAGTCTATTCTATTTTCACTGCAAATTTGATCAAAATCACAGAAATTACAATTTAATCCTTTTTTATTAAATGAATCATATTTACCTGGATTTGCTGGAAATAATCCATTTAAATTAGATTTGTATAAAATTTCTAGAATTTTTGAAAATTCTTCTTGAATTTCGGTCCATTTAATTGGTATTTCAGGGTAAAGTTTGAAACCACCTTCGAATGTTGCGACCCAATAAGAAGATAAAATTGAATTGATTTGATTTAGATTTTGAGAAACTGCTAGTGAATATACTGGAAGTTGTAAATTTTGACCACCATCAATGGGATTGTTTTTGATTTTGTTGTATGTAATTGACTTCCCAGTTTTAATATCTAATATTAGGGCGGTTTTTAAATCTGCAGACAAGTAAATCAGATCAATAAATCCTCTGAAATCTAAAGTTTTTTTTGAATTTTCAACTTCCATATTTGCGGAGTTCCATGAAGATTTTTTGTCAGAAAGATTTTCTTCGACACCAAAACTTTTTTCAGAATCGAATAATTTTACCTGGAATTTTTCTCTTAATTTTTTTTCTTCTCTAAGAAAAGTTGCTAATGTGGAACGAATTTCAGTTTTTGTAAAATCCCAGAAGATTTTTTTACCCGTCTTACCTTCTTCTTCCCAGAGTGAGAAATTTTTTTCTATAATTTTTGTTAGAACCTCTTGATGTTTTTGGTTCCATTTTTCATTGATTTGAGGTTGTGTATTTTCAGAAAGAACAGTTTTGAAAAATTGCTCTAAAATCTTATGTTGTAAAGATCCTTTTTCTTTTGGATCTATAAACAACGTTTCCTCATCAGAATTTTTCGGTTGAATTTTAATTAATTCATTTAGGAAATACTGGTAAGGACATTTTGCATATGATTCTATTTTTGTTCTTTTACTAATTATATTTGAAAAATTTATTTTTCCATCCCATTGACCAAATTTAGGAGATTCAATTGATTTACTCATTAATAAGTAATTTTTTAAACTTTCAGATTTGTATAAAAATGGGATTTTTTGGAAGGGTATTTTATATTTTTTTGCTTCTAATAAAATATATTCTTCCAATTCATTCTTATTAATGAAGCATGTTTGTTGACCAAAATTTAAACCTGATTGTTTTGAATCAATTATTTGTAACCAATTTTTATTATTAGGATTTAGTTTTTGTGAATTTGAAAAGCACTCATGATCTATTGATTTAGCGATATTTTTCAGTAAGATTGACGGAGATAATATTTCATGATTTTCTATGTCATTTTTTGGATATGAAAGTATCAGTTTTTGAGGAATGGATGAAATTATTTCAAAGTCTGTTTTTTTAATTTGATGTATTTCTGAATTTGTTGGTAATCCAACTGTTTTGCCTCCACAAATTATTTTCGAAAAATCTGAAATAAATGGATTTTCTTGTTTTTGTTGAAGAAATTTTTCTTCAGATAATCCTAAAACATGTATATATTCAAAATGCATTCCGATAATATTTTTAATGGATGAAATAAAAATCCCTTTTTGATTTATGTTTGTTGAAGAAATTTTTTCATTTAAATTATTTAGAATGATTTTTTTTATTTCAAGGAAGTGTACTTGAAGTTTTTCAATTTTTTTGATCTCTAAAATTCTGTTTTGGATTTCTGAGTATGAATCTTTTTCAATGTTTGGGATTTTTGTTTTGTCTAAATATTTATTGAAAAATAAAGATATTAAATCTATATCTTTATTTTTGAAATTGTACTTAGGGATAGAATCAATGTCATTTTTCAAATGTTCAAGAAATTTGATTAGTTGTAATGCTTTCTGACAGCTACTTGGGGCAGAATTTTTAGTTTGATCCACGTATGAGTATAATTTATTTTTCCAAGTATTAAAGTTGGATTCAATTCCGATCTTTTTTGATATTTCATTCCATTCATTTGGATCGGAATTTTTATAAAATATATTTACTGGTGAGTTACTAATCCAATTTGAAAATTTTTCATATGAAATTCCTGATTCGATGATTTCTAAAAGCCCTATTAATACTTGCCCAGGCCCAGTATTCAACAATTTATTTTCTATGTGTCCAGTATATGGTATTTTAGCTGAATTTAGTTGAGTTTTGATTATATCTAAATATGGAAATTCCTCATCAAATATCAATGCAATTTCAGATAATTTTGTGCCATTGTTAACAGCAAATAAAATTTTTCTAATTGCTTGTTTTACTTCTTCAATTTGGTTTTTAGCTATTACTATTTCGTAATTGGTTGTTATTTTATTTTTTATGTGATCAATTTGAATTTCCGCAGGATTCAATGAGTATTTTTTTGTCAAATTATCAATAGATTTTTGATTTTGAGTGATTACTAATAAATTGCTGGGAAAATTTTTAAGAATTAAAGAAATAAATTTAATTTCATTTTCCAAATGGTACCTATCAAGGAAAAAAATAATATGCCCAATTTTGTTGTGTAATTTGATGTTATTTGATTGGATTTCTGAAATCGCTTTTACTAATAGTTGATTTGAGTCAATATATTGGCTTTTTAGTTTTTGATATATTTCAAAAATTTTTATTGCATAATTGGTAATATTTAAGTTTTGATTCTTTAATTTTGTAAGGGCAGGATTGGGAATATTTGTGAATGTTTCTATTGATTCTTTGAGGTTTTCAAATAAGGTATTACTATCATTAAAATCTAAGGAATCTAATTTAGAATTTTTTATACTTTTTTGTACCATATGATAATGTTGTGAATTTGTTAATGTTCCCAACTTATTTTTTGAGTTAGATTCATAAGAAATTTCTGACACAAACTGGTTAAATTCAAGCAAATTAATTTTTGTTTTTTCTTTTTTTGGAATTATTTCAGTTAATGAAGTTACTAATTCTTTAGAAGGAACTATTAAAGTAATTTTTTCATCTTTGTTTTCTACAAAATTAATATTCGCCAAAAGATTTTCAATACAATTTTTTGGTGTAGAAAAAAGAATTTTTTTGTCTTGAAAAATCATTTTTGTACTTTTTTGCTGGGCTAAAGCTAATTAATTTTAACGATGTTTTGCTTTTAGAGATAAATTGCAATTACAGGATAGTACTATTTAAAAAATTGTCAATCTAGTAATTTTTGTTTGATTGATTTAAATATTCGGTTAATTTAATCATGAAATTATATAATTATTTTAACTATTCAAATGATGATAATGAATTGATATGTTAATATCGTAATTGTTAGTAAAATTTTGTGGAATATTTCGAACAAAATTGTACAATTTAGAAAATATTTTTTAAGGAGTTTAAATTGGCGTCATATAACTGTTCTGATTCAACTTGTGGTATGGGTGTAACTGGATTATCTTGTTCTAAATGTGGTGGACCTCTTGAACATAATGATTTGGTTAAACCTGACGGTAGTGTTGTTGGAGTTTCTCAATGCCCAAAAGGTTGTGGGAAAATAAAGTCTCCATCTTGTTGTGGAATAGAAATGTTACCTGTATCTAAATGATAGATTGTAAATATATATTTCTGTTTGAGAATAATATATGAATCAACAAGTTGCTATAATTACTGGAGCAGCTAGAGGGATAGGTAATGGTATAGCTCAACGTTTAGGAGCTGATGGTTGTAAAGTGATAATTTTTGATTTTGATTCTAAAGGTGGTGATAAGGCATCTGAAGATTTGATTAATCAAGGTATTGAAGCGTATTTTTTTGATACTGATGTTACAAATGAAAAATCTGTTTTAAACTCGATGAACCTAGTCAAAGAAAAGTTTCAACAGGTGGATATTTTAGTGAATAACGTTGGTATTACAGGATCTCCTAATAACCTTTGGGAAACTTCTGTTCAAGAAATGGATCGTGTTTATTTTGCTAATTTAAGATCTGTTTTTTTAATGTGTAATGTTGTTACTCCTATTATGCTTCAAAAAAATTATGGTCGAATAATTAACATTGCCTCGATTGCTGGTAAAGAAGGTAATCCTAAAATGTCTCCCTATTCTTCAACTAAAGCTGCAGTTATTGGTTTGACAAAATCTCTAGGTAAAGAGTTAGCAGAAACTGGAATTAGAGTTAATTGTGTGACTCCTGCAGTAGTTAAGACTAAACTTCTAGAGCAAGTTACAGAGGAAGTTCTTGATTACATGGTTGAAAAAATACCAATGAAAAGAACTGTTGAAATTTCAGAAGTAGCGAGTATTGTTTCTTGGTTATCTTCTAAAGAATGTTCAGCAAGTACTGGTGCTGTGTTTGATATAAGTGGAGGTAGAGCCACTTATTAGTTTAAATTAATTTTTTATAAACTTTTTTAATTGGAGGTGTATTTTGAGATCTAATCGTTTAAGACAATTACTTAATGAGGATAAACCTAGTTTAGCTATGCATATTAGTTCACCTAGTCCTGATTTAGCTGAAATAATTGGGAAAACTGGTACTGTAGATTATATAGAGGTATTAGCAGAATATTGGCCATATGATTTATATGATTTTGATAATTTTGCTAGAGCAACAGAATTGAATGGGATTTCTTCAATGATTAAAGTTGATATTGAAAATAAAGCTTTTGTTGCTCAAAGGGCTATTGGGTCTGGAATTCAGAACATTTTGTTTTCTGATACAAGAACTGTTGAAGATGCAAAAGCTTGTATTTCTGCAGTAAGAGCTGATACTCCTCAATCTGGAGGAAGATTTGGAGCTGCTGATCGAAGATTTTCAAGTTATGGACTAGAAGGTGGGACTGATGAGTATGTTAAAGTTTTAGACGACTGTGTAATTGCATTAATGATTGAGAAACGTGAGGCAGTTGAAAATTTAGAAGATATTTTAAGTTTAGGTGGTATAGATATGGTTACTTTTGGAGCTAATGATTATTCCTTGAGTTTAGGTAAACCTAGGGCTTTTGAAAAAGGAGATCCAGAGGTGAAAGAAGCTATAGAATACACTTATAAAACGGCATTGAAGATGGGAGTTCATCCTAGAGTAGCAATTGGTTCTCCTGAAGCTGCTATTCCATGGATGGAGATGGGGGTAAAGCATTTTGCTATGGGAACTGATTGGCATATTCTTTATCAGTTTGCAAAAGATAACTGTGGTGAATTACGTAAAATGTTAGAAAAATAATCTAACAAGAATACTGTTGATATTTTTGAAGGTGAAATATGATTGCTCAAATTAGAACTTATACAATTAACACTGGAATGATGAAAAGTTGGATTGAAATTTTTCAAAATGAAATTATGCCTAGGGTTATTGCATCAGGAATGGAAGTTAAACTTTCAGCCACTAATGAAGAAAATACGAAATTTATTTGGGTGAGATGTTTTTCTGATGAAAATGATTTAGAAAAAAAGGAAGCTGATTTTTACGGAAGTGACTGGTGGAAAGAAAATGTTAATTTTGTTAGAAGTCATCTCGCACACAGAGAAATTGAACTGATTAAATTAATATAATATCAATGAAGAATGGTGCCCGGGGTGGGAATCGAACCCACACGCCCTAAAGGGCACGGGATTTTAAGTCCAGCGCGTCTACCGTTCCGCCACCCGGGCTAGGCTGATATTTTATTAGATATTTGAAATAAGTTAAACCATTATTAAAGTAATTCGAGTGGAATTCGTATCAATAAATAAACTTATAGTTTAATTTTATATTTATTAATAGATCTATCTTTCCATTTAGATAATCCAAATATATACGAAAAGAAAGAATGGATTGCAATTATAAAAATCACAGAAATTATAAAAGGATAAATAATAGTTGTGATTTTATTGTGATTAAAATAAGAACATATTATTATCCACGAATATAATATGAAAAATAATGTACTTAATGAAATCATGGCTATAATTTCATTTTGGTAGTAACCACTTAACCATAAGTAAATTGAAATGTAAGGGCCTAAAGAAACAAGGAACAGAATAATAGCTGCTGCTAAGAAAGTACTGATTCTATATTCAAAAGTTGGGAAAATACTTCTAGATAATCCTTTTATTGCTTCAATATTTGTTTGATACATTTCAGTTTCAACACTTTTTTTACCATCAAGTAATTTCCAATTAAGTCCTTTTCTTTTAATTGACCTGCCCAGTTCAATATCATCTAATACATTTCCTTTTAATGATGAATGACCACCAGCCTCAAAATATTTTTCTTTTTGAAACATCATAAATTGTCCGAAAGTTGCTGAGATATAGGGGGTTTTAATAGAACCAGCAAATTTGATTGGTAGAAAACTTGTTGTTACCCAATCAATAAAAGGAAACATAATTTTTTCGATTAAACAATTGGGATTTCTTTTTGGAATTACTGTAAGTAAATCACATTGTGTTCCTTCCATATAAGTTGCAGCTTTATTTATTGTTTGATTGGAAACCCAAGTATCTGCATCAATAAACAATATAAGCTTTCCTTGCGCTTGGGATGATAATTGATGACATGCCCAATTTTTACCAGTCCAATCGTTTGGTAATTTTTTTCCTTTGATCAATCTGATTCTGGGATCAATTTCGGATAATTTACTAACTATTTGGCTTGTTTTATCTGTTGAATTATCGTCTAATACTAAAAATTCGAAATCTGGATTAGGATCTTCTATTAAAGATTTCAAACATTTTCCAATGTTATTTTCTTCATTCCTAGCAGGGATTAAAATTGATAAAGATGAATTAATTTTTTTATTTTCCACATTAAATAAACTTGTTATTGATCTAGAATTTATTTTTGCAATAATTAGTATTGATATAGAAAATACTAATATAATCGTATGTTCAATTATTAGCATATTATTTATTCTGTTTAATCCAGTTTCTTAGTTCAATTTTTTTTGAAAATTCATTTTTGTGTTTAAATATAATAAATAAAATATTTAATGTCATCGTAATAAACATAAATGTTTGTGTAAAAATATAAGTAAATGTAATTAACATTCCAATTAAGCTTATTAAGACCGTCCATGCATGATTCTTTTGAATTAAATGCATAGTTAGTAAATATATACAACCTATTGGTAGTGCTAGTCCATGAGTTAATCCAATCCATGTTCCCCACGTGACAGCTAATGATTTTCCGCCTATAAATTTTAGAAATGGCGAAAAGCCATGGCCAAGAATTGGCATTAAAGATATGATAATTTTTTCTAGATCAGTTAAGTTTAATTGATAAAAATTTAGTATAAAATATATTGGTATGAATCCTTTGGAAATTTCAAGTAACACACCAATTAACCCAATTTTCCAACCTTTAGCTTTCCACAAGTTTGCAGCACCTGGGTTTCCATCTCCTATAGTATTTAGAGGAGGACATTTAGTGGCTTTGGAAAGCAATGTTGCCCAAGGAATTGCTCCACAAATATAAGCAGTTATTATAAGAATTAAAGTCATCAATCTAAATTACCATCTTTTTGATTGTAATTGTTAGTAAATTATATTAGAAATAAAATTCATCGAAATCTTAAATTATGTCGTCCTAATTCCTTAATCGATTTACAGCCCATCAATTTCATGCCTCGTTCTATTTCTTCTTTCATAAGTCCCATGGCTTTTGAAACTCCTTGTTCTCCGGCACCTGCTAAAGCATAAAGATACATTCTACCACCAGAACATGCTTTTGCACCGACTGATAAGGCTTTTAAAACATGTGTGCCCCTGCGTATACCACCATCACATATTACATCGATTTTATCTCCGACGGCATCAACGATTTCAGCTAATTGATCAAAAGGGGCTCTAGATCCATCTAATTGTCGGCCACCATGATTGGATACCATAATTGCAGTTGCTCCAACATCAACGGCTTTTTTTGCATCTTCAACTGACATAACACCTTTTATACAAAGATGTTTTCCCCATTTCTTTTTTATTTCTTCAATAGTTTCCCAATTCATATTTTGATCTAACATTGTGTTGAAATAATCACCTACTGATACAGTAATATCAGTTCCTTGTTTAACATGATTTTGTAATTGTGGCAATTCAAATTTTTTTCTAAGTAGATAATTTAATGTCCAATTAGGGTGCGTTGCAAAACTAGTTAAGCTACCTAAAGTTAATTTAGGTGGAGAAGTAAATCCAGTATAAAAATCTCTTTCTCGATTTCCAGAGACTATTGTGTCAACAGTTACAGCTATGGCATCAAAATTGTTCTCTATACATTTTTCAATCATACTGTTATTAAGCCCTTTATCTTTATGTACATATAATTGAAACATTTTTGGAGAGGAATAGCTGTTAGCTATTTCTTCAATACTTACAGTAGCTAAAGATGAAATTCCGAAAAATGTGCCAAATTTTTCAGCAACTTTAGCAACGGCTAATTCTCCTTGATGATGAAATAATCTTTGTAATGCTGTAGGTGAGAAAAAAAGAGGTAAATTGATTTTTTTACCCATCAAAGTTACACCCAAATCAATTTTTTCAACACCTCTTAATATATTGGGAACTAAGTCACATTTTTCAAAAGCTTTAGTATTTTGCTGAAGGGTGATTTCGTCGTCAGCTGCACCATCTATATAATGAAAAATTGGAGAAGGAATTCTTTGTTGTGCTAGAGACCTGAAGTCTTTTGAATTATGGCAATTCTTTAATTTTTTAAACATTTTTTACTCCAGGGAAATTGTTGAAAGTAAGATTTACCAATTTAGTCTCCAAATATCAAAAATGAGTATTGCTACGAATACTACAATAACTATTAACCAATAAAACCAATCTTCTCGTAAATTCATTGTTCAAGTATACAACTAATTAAGAAGTCTGCCTAATCAGAAGTGGTGTATAATTTGAGATTATGAAGTTAATCAAATGGCATAAACAAATAATCCATAATTGGCAAAATAAAACTGGTATATCTGATTATCAAATGCTATGGCATGCAGGATTTAGTGGTTTTATTTTAGGGGCAATATTAGTGTTTTTTATATTCAGCTGAAACTTGGAGTTATCCTGTTGTTTACAGAATAACTCCAAGTATGTAGCAGTTTAACCTGAGGTGGTAGTTTATCTCGTCTCTATTAGGCTAATCTATAGACATTAGTTGCGTGGTTGTAGTAAATTTATATTTTGACCAATATACATTTGGAATTATAGAATTATATATATGTTGTCTACAAAAATATTTTTGCCAAATTTTACTCGAACAGAGATTTATGAAAATTTTTTGGTAACTTTACTACGGTTTTTGCTAGTTTTTGTTTTGTTGCTACCACTTGTAGTTAGTGTAGCTCCTTTACCTGATACAATTTTTCCTTATTTGATCGGCAAGGTATTATTTTTTAGAATTACTATAGAAGTTATGTTGGTCTTGTGGATTTTATTACTTTTTATAAATTCAAAATTTAAACCAAGAAGTTCACTTTTATTTTTTTCTTTGAGTTTGTTTTTATTTATATCTGTTGTATCCTCTCTTTTTTCTGTAGATATAAATAAAAGTTTTTGGTCAACTTTAGATATTATGCAAGGCTCAATTGATTTATTTCATTGGTTTGTATATTTTTTGATATTGATTTCTATTCATCATAATTGGAATGACTGGATAAAATATTTCAATTATCAATTAATTATTGGTTTGATTTTTGTCTTTATTGGCTTGTTAGACGTCTTAGGTTTAGATTCAGTTCCATTTATTTTGTCTGGTATTGAAAATCCTGTAACTTTAGGTAATTCTAGTTATGTAGCATTTTATTTATCGATTAATTTTTTTATTGCATTTGCACTTTTATCTAGTTCATTTCTTGCTGATAAAGGTGAGATTATAACTACTAGGGCTTCTAAACGAAGAGCTTCTAAAAAATTGGATGCGCCTGTGTTTGATAGCTTATTTACACCAAGAATATTTTGGTCTATTTGTTTGGTATTAACATTGGTACTTTTTTATTTTGTTGCAATTGATTTTCATTGGATTACTTTTTCATTGGGAATTATTGCTTTTAGCGGTCTCTATCTTTTGTATGGTAAAGTTAATCTTTATAGAACTTTTGCAATTTGTTTTTTGGTTCTTGTACCGGTTTTATTAGCTTCCTTGGTTGATTTTAACAATCAATTTGATTCTTTAATTGCTGGATATCAAAGTGGAGGACTTAGTTATTTTGGACATTTATCAGTGCAGTTGAGTTCTTTGTTATCTAGGCCTATTTTTGGTTGGGGTCCTGGAAATTTTTTGACTGCATTTGAGTCTAATATTGGTACAAATTTTTCTATTTATTTTTATAATGGTGGCCAAATGGCTTACAATTATTTTGTAGAAAAAATAATTTCCTTGGGAATATTTGGTTTCATAAGTATTCTAGTTTTATGGGGGTCAATTTTTTATTCATTGATTCGTAACATTCAGAAATTTGATAAAGATAGACAGATATTTTTGATCGTGATTTTTGGTGCACTTGTCAGTTATTTTTTTCAAATTATTTTTATTGAAGAGACACATGTTTCTAAGTTACAGATTTTTATTTTGATTGCTTTTATTTCTTATGTTGATTTGAATTCTAATCAAATTTCACTAATTAAAAGATCTTTAAAACAGTTTAATAAAATATTTTCTAACTATAAAAAACTTTTAAATTCTTTTTCTATTGTTAGGTATATAAATTTAAGTTTTGGAATCAGTGGGATTATAATTTCTATTTTTCTGATATTCTTTGTAAATATTCCTATATTTAAAGGTTCAAAAAATATTATAAAAGCTATTAATCCTCAATTAGATTGGACTACTCGAGTTGATATTTATAGTGATTCAATTAATTCATTTCCACCTCTTGCTAATCATTATAGAATGATGTTTTTGAATCAAGTACTAGCTGACTTCAGTACTATTGACCAAAAAGAATTTGATTTGATTATAGATTTTGTACATGACACTCAAATAGCAGGTATTGTTGAAGATCCTTATGATTGGCGAATATATGTAGCATCTGCAGGGATTTATCAATATTCTGCAAGTTATAACTCAAGTTTGCTTTTAAAATCTTCAGAATTGGTTGATCGTGCAGAAAAAATTTCTCCAAATCGCATTGAAATTCTTCAGGTTAAAGCGTTACAAAATTTTGCTGAAAGAAACCTGAAAGAAGGTTTTAAGGATCTTGTTGAATATATAGATCAAGATCCAGCTTCATTAGTTCATTTAACATCGCTATTGTTTGTATTTACTGATCAATTTCAACAAGAGATATTTAATGGAAATAATTTTTTGATTGAAGAAAGTAAAGCTATAGAATTAATTAGTTTAATTGCACCCCAAACTGACAGAACGATTTATCTGAGGGCTAGACATCATTTAATGAGAAATGAAATTCAACTTGCTTCTTCGTTGGTTGAATTACATATTAAGAGTAATCAATTTGTTGGTAATAAAATTATTGAATTGAAAGCTGAAATTGATACTAGATTAAAATAGAAATTACTATAGCATTTTTGTTGAATTTAAAATGTCATATTATGATTTAAAAAAGATTTTTCCTGTTGTTTTGGCTGGGGGTTCAGGGGAAAGGCTTTGGCCTGTTTCTAGATTTCTTTATCCTAAACCTTTTTTAAGTTTTGATAAACAAGATTCTTTATTTCAGAAAACTATTTCACGATTACAAGATTTGGAAAATGTAACAATAATAGGTAATGAAAAACATCGTATATTGTTGAAGAGGCAGTTGAATGAAATCAATTATAATAATGCAGATATTATTTTAGAACCTGTGGCTAAAAATACTGCTCCCTCATTGACTATTGCTTGTATGAAAATTTTAAGAGATCAAGGTGATTCTATAGTTTTATTAGCACCTTCAGATCATATTATTTTTAATTCTGAGAAATTTTATGATGATATTTATCGTGGTTATAAGTATGCTCAAGATGGTAATGTTGTTCTTTTTTCTATTAAACCAAAATCACCTGATACTCAATTTGGTTATATTAAAGTAAAAAATAATGATATTGATTTATGTGAAGATATTTCTCTTGTAGAAGATTTTATAGAAAAACCAAGTATTGAATCTGCAAAATCATTTTTCAAATCAGGGATACATTATTGGAATTCTGGTATTTTAATGTTGAAAGCTTCAGTTTGGATCAATTTAATTAAATCTTTTAGACCTGAAATTGAAAATTATTGTAAAAAATCTTTAGAAAATGGAAATTTTGAAGATGGCTTTTTATATCTTGATAAAAATAATTTTAAAAATATTTCACCAGAGTCAATTGATTATGCCGTTTTAGAGTTGTTGCCAAAACACAACTTAAAAGACCCTTTTTTGCCTAGTTGTTTTGTAGTGTCTTTAAGCTCTGAATGGCTAGATCTTGGTTCTTGGGATTCCATACATGATTTTGCAGATAAAAATCAAGATGGTAATTTATTAGATGGAGATGTAGTAGCGATTGACTCTAAAGATTCTATTGTGATGTCTAGAAATAAACTTTTAGTTTCTTTAGGCTTACAAAATATTGTATTTATTGATTCAAAAGATGCAACAATCGTTTCATCTTTTGAAAAACTTGATCAGTTGAAAAGTGTTGTTGGTTTATTAAAATCTGAAGATAGAAAAGAAGTAGATAGCCCAATTTATGTGGAAGAAAAATGGGGTTCTTATGAAATAATTCATGAGTCCGATGATATGATTTGTAAGAAATTTTTACTTAATCCAGGATTCTCAATCCCATTAGATTTGTTAAGGTTAGTTCTGAAAAAATGTATAGGTATTAATGGTAAAGTAGAAATCGAAATGTGTAATAAAATTTTTGAATTACTGCCATTTGATGTTTTTGAGATACAATCAAATTTATCATGTAAAATTACTAATAATTCAGATCAAATTTTTGTAGGTATAATTATTTTTAAGAATTAATAATAATTTTTGAAAAATTCAATTTTAAAAAATATATTTGAATAGGATTTAAAATGAAAATAGTTGTTACAGGGGGAGCAGGATTTATAGGTTCTTCTATTGTAGATAGATTAATTCTTAACGGTGAGGAGGTATTGGTTTTAGATAATCTTAGTACTGGCAGAATCGAATATTTAAATCAATATGCTGAATTTGAAAATGTTGATATTGATTCATCAAATTTAAAAAATATATTTTTAAAATTTCAGCCAGAAGCAATTATACATTGTGCTGCTCAAATTTCTGTTAAAGATTCTGAGTCAGATCCAATTTTTGATGCAAAAAATAATATAATATCTGGATTGAATTTATTGAAAATTGCAATTGATTCTAACGTGAGGCAAATATTATATCTAGGAACTGGGGGAGCCCTTTATGGTGAACCTAAATATCTGCCTTGTGATGAAATACATCCAATTAACCCGATAAGTCCATATGGACTAAGCAAATGGACTTTAGAAAGATATATGGATTTGATTTTGCCAGAACCAATTTTAAAGAAAGTCTTGAGATTGGGTAATGTGTACGGCCCAAGGCAAGACCATACTGGTGCTAGTGGTGTAGTTGCAATATTTTTATCAAAAATGTTTTTAAATAATGTTGTTGAAATATATGGCGATGGTGAACAGGTTCGTGATTTTATTTTCATCTCTGATGTTGTGGATGCTGTTGAAATTGCATTAAAATCCACCTCTTCATTTACAGTTAACATAAGCTCTGGAGTAGGTGCTAGTGTGAATGAGATTTTTAAAATATTATGTACTCAAACTTTATATAAAGATTCACCTCAATTTAAAAGCAAAATATCAGGTGATATAAATCGTATAATTTTGTCCAATGATAAAGCAAAGTCATATTTAGATTGGGCCCCAAAAATTTCTCTGGAAGAAGGTTTGAATAAGACATCAGAATGGTTCAAAAATAACTTCAGTAAATAAATTAGAGCAATTAATTGATTTAAAAGTTATATGTTTAGTATTTCGATACGAATTCGTTTGTTGATTTTCCCTTTACTTTCATGCCCTGTGACTCGTATTGCGCCTACTTCTTTTGTGTTATTTACATGTGTACCACCATCAGCTTGTAAATCTAAGCTTTCAATATTTACTGTTCTGATAATATTTATAGACTCAGGGATAAGATTTATTTTTGTTCTAATTAAATCAGGGATTTTCAGAGCTTCTTCTCTATGAATAAAATCTATAGTAATATTTTTTTTGGACTGGATTTCTAAATTTACTTTTTCTTCAATTTCATGTGCAAAAGTAGATGACATTTTTTCGAGTTCGAAATCCATTCTTGCCTTTAGAGGTTTCATATCACCTCCTGTAACATGTGCATTATAATCTCGCCAAACTATTCCACACATAATGTGCAAAGCAGTGTGCGTTCTCATCAATTGATATCGTCTGTTCCAGTCAAGCTCACCCGTAATGATTTCACCTATCTGAACTTTTTCTGGCTTGAAATTTTGTATTTCGTGAGTAATTTCACCATTTATTTTGGAAATTTTTTTAACTTCAAAAATTTCAGATTTATATTTGATTTCACCTGTGTCAAACGGTTGGCCTCCACCACCTGGATAAAATGCTGTTTCGTCAAGAACTAATCCTTTATTGTTAATATTTATAATTTTTGAACAAAAAGATTTTATGTAGCTATCTTCATGGCATAATAATTTTGTCATTAATTTTATTCCTATATTTTGCATTAAAAATTTTGTATAGAATATCATGAAATTAATTTAAGTAAAATTTTAATTCTGTAAGTGATAGAATTTCAGTATGGAATTTGTTGTTATGGAGTGTTCAATGGTTTCTGAAAAATTTGATATTTTAATTATTGGTGCAGGAATAGTAGGATTAGCTACCGCTAGAGCGTTGAAAATTGCATATCCAAAATATCAAATTGGAGTTTTGGAAAAAGAAAAAGAAATTGCCTTTCATCAAACTGGTCATAATAGTGGAGTGATTCATTCTGGGATTTATTATAAGCCAGGTTCACAGAAAGCAAAATTTTGTTTATCTGGCTCAAGATTGTTGAAAGATTATTGTTCATTAAAAAACATTGAAATTCATCCTAGTGGAAAATTGATTGTTGCTACTAATTCTTTTGAAGAAAAATCTCTAAAAAGCTTAATGGAAAGAGGTAAAAATAATGGGATCAAAGGATTACAAATATTAGATGGGAATCAGATAAAAAAATTTGAACCTAATGCTACAGGTTCTATGGGTATTTATTGTCCAACAACTGCCATAGTAGACTTCAAAGTGGTTTCAGAACATTTTGCTAATGATTGTATTGAATTGGGTGTTTCAATAATTAAGAATTCAGAGATTCATTCAATAACTTCTGTAGATACAAAAACTTTACATGTTCAAACTTCAAAAGATACTTTTCAAACAAAAAACATAGTTAATTGTGGTGGTTTGAATTCTGACAGGATAGCAAAAATGATGGGATTAGATTATGGTACTAAAATCATTCCGTTTCGTGGTGAATATTTTGAATTGGCAAAAGATGCGAGGTCGCTTGTGAAAGGTTTGATTTATCCTGTTCCAGATCCAAGATTTCCATTTTTAGGTGTTCATTTTACAAAACGTATCGATGGTTCAGTTGAAGCTGGACCTAATGCAGTTTTATCTTTTTCTAGAGAAGGATATGGTTCTTTTTCTATAAATTTAAAAGATACTTTTGAAATAGTTAAATTCTTAGGGTTTTGGAAAATGGCAGCAAAAAATATTCGTACTGCGACTTCTGAACAGATTAGATCTTTAATTAAACCCATATTTGTTAACTCTCTTAAAAAATTGGTTCCGGAAATCTCTTCAAAAGATTTAATTAATAGACGTGTAGGAGTTAGAGCTCAAGCTGTTGATAACAAGGGGCAAATTTTACAAGATTTTCATTTAATTCAAACAAAAAATTCAATACATGTTCTGAATGCACCTTCTCCAGCAGCAACGTCTAGTATGGCTATAGCTAATCATATAGTTAAAATAGTTCACAGTTCTTTTACAATTTAATTTTTGTGTTGAATTTAAAAGTGAGGTACAATATTTACCTACGCGGGAGTAACTCAGCGGAAGAGTTCCTGCCTTCCAAGCAGGGTGTCGCGGGTTCGAATCCCGTCTCCCGCTCCATAAAATGAAAGATTAATTATATGCGTGTATTGCCAAATTTTTTTAAGAATATCTAATTAAGTTTTTCCTCTTCTAAGAACTTTACCTGGAATTGCATTAGTATGTTTTCCATTTTTTATTACTGAAATTCCATTCACTAACACATGATGAATTCCGATTGAATATTGATGGGGATTTTCAAAAGTTGCTTGATCTATTATTGTTTCTGGATTAAATATAACTAAATCAGCTATGTTGTTGATTTTTATAGTCCCTCTTTTTTTCATTTTTAGGCGCTTTGCTGGAAATCCAGACATTTTATAGATTGCATTTTCTAAAGATAATATTTTCTTGTTTCCTTTAGTATATCTACCCAGTATTCTTGGAAATGTTCCATAAAATCTAGGATGAGGAATTGAATTTTTATAAAATCCATTTGGAGAAATTGCATTTCCATCAGATCCTATCATAGCTAGTTCATGTGACAGAAAATATTTAACATCAGATTCCAATCTATTATGTACTGTTGTGGGTACTGCACCTCTTTCTTCTTCAATAATTTGAAGAATTGTTTCTGCAGGAGAAATGTTTCTTTGATGAGAGATTTCTTCGATTGAAAGACCTAATATATTTTTATTATTTGTATTTTTTATATCTGAAATAATCCAATTACTCCATTTTTGTTTGAGTCCACCTATTCCATTTGTGATTTCAGATTTAATTTTCTCCCTATTTTTAGAGTTTTTAATTCTTTTTAAGTATTCATTTATAGTACCAGATTGAGCCCATGTTGGAACTGCTTGATTTAAGCCAGCTCCAGCAGCAGTGTATGGATAAATGTCATATGAAATATCGAGCCCTCCAGAAAATGCTTTTTCAAATAATCGAATCATTTTTGGACCTGACCCATAAAATCTGTGATCAATTATAGCTATATGAGAAAATTGAACGGGTATATTTGCTTGTTGTCCTATTTGAATGGCTTCTTCAATCATTTTAAATTGATTCCCAGGTGCTTCTCTTGCATGTGTTGCATAAAAAATATCAGGAAATTGAGAAATAGATTTGCATAATTCAATAATCTCATTTGTTGAAGAATATATGGATGGTGCTAATGAAAGTCCTGTAGAAAGTGAGAACGCACCTTGTTCAATAGTTTCTATTAATAAAAATTTCATTTCTTCAATTTGTTTTTTAGTAGCTGGTTGATTTTTAGTTGCTCCAGTAGCAATTTGTAATGCAGCTTGACCAACCTGAGGGGCAATATTAATACTTAATCCGTTAGATTCTAAATTTTGTGCCCAATCATCTAAAGTCTTCCATTTCCAATTTATATCAGAGTCTAATATTTGTCCAACTATAGATTTTTGTAAAATTTCAGGAGAAGCTTTACCGGTTGGGAATGGAGAAAGACTACAGTTGCCTGTAACTTCTGTTGTAACACCTTGGTGAACTTTACTTTCTCCACCTGGGTCAACCAATAGACTTAAATCAGAATGGCTGTGAATATCTATAAAACCAGGGGAAACAATTAGATTTTCAGCATTTATGAAATTTTTCGCTTCAGAATTATTTAAGTTTCCGATTGCTTTAATATTTCCATTATAGATACCTATGTCAGAATGATATCTACTTTTTTTTGTGCCATCAATTATAATTCCATTTAAAATGATGGTGTCAAACATTTAATGAGGATTCGTTAAAAAGATCGTTTAATTTGTTTGAGAATGTTCCTTTTGGTAGAACTGAAGTACAGCCTAAATTTTTAGCTTTTTCAAATGAATCAGTATCGCTATGAGGTCCGAAGGCTATAATTGATTTATATGGGATATCTTTACTTTTAATGGAATTTAATATATCGTCCCAAATTTCAAATTCTAAATCAATTAAAATAAATTGGACA
This sequence comes from SAR202 cluster bacterium, assembly GCA_009392295.1. GTDB lineage: Bacteria > Chloroflexota > Dehalococcoidia > Lucifugimonadales. Next base: position 66,867 of record VFGW01000006.1, on the reverse strand, counting down.
TTGTGATTTTTTTTGGCGTTATCTAAATCGACGGGATTTGTAATCATTTTTGTAGATAAATTACATTTATTTGCAGCAGCTTTTATTCTAGGAAAAAAGAATAAATTACTACTAATTAGTAATATAGCATCTTGCATTTTATTTTCACCAAACTATTTAAATAATTGATCAAAAGTAATTAGAAAATATGATCAATTGATTTGTTATTTTTTAGCTGCACCACAAACTGTATCAGTAATTAGTCTAGTCACAACATATGGATCCATATTAGCGTTAGGTCGTCGGTCTTCAATATAACCTTTTTGATCTCTTGCTACTTGCCATGGAATTCGTACGGAAGCTCCTCTATCTGAAACACCATATGAATAACTATCAGCTGATGCTGTTTCGTGCTGGCCTGTAAGTCTATCACGAATATCAGATCCATAGTTCTCAATATGTAATTTATGTTTTGGAGCTAAGGCTTCAGCAGCGTCAATACACGGTTGATAACTTTCACGCATATGTTTTGTAGAGAAGTTTGTGTGTGCACCAGCACCATTCCAGTCACCCTTAACAGGTTTTGGAGCTAATGTTGCAGTGATTCCGTGTTCTTCTCCAATACGATATAATAACCATCTTGCAATCCATAGTTGATCAGACACTGCTGTTGGTCCGGCTGGTCCTACTTGAAATTCCCATTGAGCTGGCATTACTTCAGCATTTATACCTGAAATTTCTAACCCTGCTTCGAGGCAAGCCTCAAGATGATCTTCTATTAGTTCTCTTCCAAAAACTTCGTCAGATCCAACACCACAATAGTATCCTCCTTGTGGTGCAGGAAAACCATTTGATGGCCATCCAAGAGGCTGAACTCCATTAAAAAGAGTGTATTCTTGTTCGATACCAAACCACATGTCAAATTCGGAGTATTTTTTCTCTACTCTTGCACATTTAGCCCTTGTATTAGAAGGATGGGGCTTCATATCAGTTGTTAGAACTTCATTCATTACCAAAATATCTTCAGGGCCTCTAAGAGGATCAGGGCATGTGAATACTGGTTTTAAAACACAGTCAGACTCATCTCCAGGTGCTTGATTAGTACTAGAGCCGTCAAACCCCCAAATTGAAGGTTCTTCACCAGATTTAATTACTTTTGTTTTGGAACGAAGTTTATTGGTTGGTAATGAACCATCAATCCAAATATATTCTGCTCTGTACACGCTCATATTAATCTCCTGTAAATTTGGTGAAATTACGACACACAATTTTGTGAGGATTGTATAATTTTATTCAAGTTTTGTCATTAAGAAGTTATAATAAAACTCATTAGTTTTAGAAGATTTCATTTTTAATAGATATGTTTGAATTATAGGAGAATAAATTGATAAAAAGACCAACGTTGCAAAATGTGTTAAATGCTAGAAAAAGGATAATGCCTCATATAATTCGAACACCTCTTTTAAATTATTACTCAATTGATGAAATTTTAGATGCTAATGTTTTTATAAAACATGAAAATTATCAACATTTAGGCTCTTTTAAAGTTAGAGGCGCATTAAACACTATTTCCCAATTAACTTTTGAAGAAAAAAGTAGCGGAGTTATAGCATCATCGACCGGAAATTTTGGGCAAGGAGTTTCTTATGGAGGTCGAATATTTGGTGTTAATGTTGTAATAGTAGTTCCTGAAAATACAACATCAACTAAAGTAGCATCTATCAAAAATTTGGGAGCTAAAATCATTGAACATGGTGAAGGTTTTGATGAGGCAAGGCAATTTGCTGAAAAATTATCAATTGAAGAAGGTTATTATTATATACACTCAGCAAATGAACCTAGGTTAGTTGAAGGGACTGGAACATATACTTTAGAACTATTAGAAGATCAACCAGATATAGATGTCATTATTGTCCCTATAGGTGGAGGAAGTGGAGCATGTGGAGCTTGTATTGTTTCGAATGCAATTAATCCTAGAATTAAAGTTATTGGTGTGCAATCACATAGTTCACCTGGAGCATATTTTTCTTGGAAAAATGGAAAAATTATAGAAAAAGATAACAAATCATTAGCTGAAGGTTTAGCTACTTCAATGGGATATGAATTTACACAACAAATTCTTCAAGAAATGTTGGATGATTTCATATTGGTTTCTGATCAAAAATTGCTTGAAGCTGTAGCTATATTTGCTGAAAAAACTCATAGTATAGTTGAACATGCGGGTGCAGCTTCTTTAGCAGCTGCATTACAGATCAAAGATCAATTAAAAGGAAAAAAAGTAGCTCTCATTGCTAGTGGAGGGAATCTTTCTTTGTCTCAATTAAAAGATGTATTGGATTAGTCGTATATGAAGCAGCTAAATTTAGATATAAGCCTGAGAAAAAAATTCTTTTTTACATTTTTGTATTTAGCTTTGAATTTAGCTATTTTTTCTTGTAATTCTTCTGAAGCTTCACCTATTTTAGATTCTCAAAAATCTCATAAATCTTCTGAAATTAAATTGGAACAATCTATGAATTCTACTAAATCAACTGATATTTCTGAATCGGAACAAGATTGTGAATTATCTGGAGGTGAGATAGTTAGAAATGGTTGGAGAGGAAAAGATACAGGAGACAATTTTTGCAACAATTGTTTTTGTCAAAATGGTAATTTAGGATGTACAAAAATGTTTTGTAACAAAAAACAACAGATTTCTACATCAAATGTAATTCCCACTAATATACCTGTTAAAATTTCTACACCAGCTACAACAGTACAGTCTGCCACTTCTGGGTCATATAAGTTAGTTTCTGGAAGTTTATCGAAAAGTTTTGCGTCATTTGTTGCGGTATTGCTTCCTGCACCAATTAATCAAGATGTTAGGTTTAAATATAAATTTATTCATACTAAAAATAATGAAAAACCAGAATCAATTAATGATTTTTGTGATTCTCCAAAATCATGGTATAAAATTATAGACTCTATGCAAAACTCTGTAAGTGTTCCTCAAGATTCTTTCCCTAATGAACAAGGTTTTATTCATCTGTGTGTTTCATATTTATCAGGGTATGGTAAATATTCTGATTGGTTAAGGTTGAATCAAACTGTAGAAATCGTTGGTAGCAAAAAAAACGAATCTATTAATATGATTCTTTGTTGTAATCAATATTTAACATCTGCAAATTATAAAATTAAAGAACAGATTAAGATTCCAGGAAAGTCTGACCCAATTACACAATATGCTATAGGCGTGACTAATGATTTGGAAGGTACAATAATTTTCAATTCATCAGGAAAAATTCATCCACAATATCCTTCTGAAATTGTAGTTAATTTAGCTGCACTTAAAAGTGATTCTAGCTTAAGAGACAATTATTTAAAAAATAATTCTTTGGAAATAAATAAATATCCAGAATTAAAATTGAATATAACAAATGTTGAAGGACTAAATTGGCCTTTTGAAGAAGGTGTTATGAAGGAGTTTAAAATATTTGGCGATTTAGAAATTCATGGAGTTTTAAGACCTTCTGAATGGAATGTGGAAGCGATTTTAGAAGGTGGAAATATTACAGGGAAAGCTAATACGGAATTTTCTTTTGGAGATTTTGACATAGAAATTCCAAAAATATATGTTGTTTATGTAGAGGATAAGATTGAGTTAAATATAAATTTTTCAGCGACTTATTTAGAATAATTAATCTTTTGAAGCATATTTGAGAAATAACGGATGAATTTTTAATTTTTTGTAAGTATATTGATTGCTTATAAAATAAATTAATGAATTGAAATATGATATTTCCAGCTCCTCTTTATTATTCGAATGTTAGATTACTTTGGTTTGGAAGATTTTTCTCTTCAGCATCATCTTTTTTTCAATTTGTTGTGATAGGTTGGTTAACTTATGAATACACTCAGTCACCATTTTTAACAAGTCTTTCATGGGGATTTGGAGCGTTATCTGGGCTGATATCTGCACCTATTGGTGGTTTTGCTGCCGATAAATGGAATAGACAAAAAGTAATTGTGAATGTTTTTTTACTTAAAAGTATATTCATATTTTTGTTTGCGTATTTGGTGATTTCTGGGAATTTTAATACATATTATTTATTTATTTTTTTGTTATCAGTAGGATTTATTCAATCATTAGGAGGTCCATCAGATTTTTCATTGATCCCATTGCTAGTACCAACAAGAAGAAATCTTATATTTGCAGCGTATGCAATTACTGGTTCTGCATATTTTGTAGGACATTTTTCAATTCCTTATTTTGCTGGATTATTATTAAAAAGAATTGGGCCTGGCTTCACATTAATAGGACAGTTGATAATGATTTTAATTTCTGTGCTGGCTTATTCTAGGATTCAAACTATACGTCCTCAAGAAAAATTGATTAAGAATAATTTTAAAGAAAATTTTATAGAATTAATTAATTTTTTAAAAACTAATCGATTACTTCAAGGTGCTTTATTACTTAGAACCAGTGTGAATGTTTTAGTAGTACCAGCTGTGCATGGATTATTACCAATTTATACTGCTGATATCTTTTCAACAGGGCCAGATGGATATGGACTACTTTTCGCAATTTTAGGAGTGGGTGGGTTTTTTTCTGATTTTAGCCTTTCAATTTTAGTTAATTATGTAAAAAAAGGGACTTTGTTACTTTTCTATTTAATGTTTGTATTTTTTTCTATGTATTCCTTTTCTTTGGCGCAATCACTTTCTATTGGCTTGATATGTGTGTTTTTTCTTAATTTCGGCTTAATAAGTATACTTACAATTGGTAGATCTCTTTTAGGTTCAGAGGTTCCTGATAAACTTAGGGGACGTTTTGGTGGGATATTTAATTTTACAAATGTATTAAGTATTTTAGGAACTTTGTTAGCAGGAATTTTGGCTGAAAATTATAGTGTGACAATAGCAACTCAAGTTTGTTGTGTTATTTTATTAATATTTGTAGTAATAGTATTTATTTCTTTTCCAACACTACGTAGGCTTCAATAATGTATAAGAAATTAATGTATTATTATATAAATTAACTCATAATATGGTGTTTATGATGAACAATTTTAGAAAAATTAGTAAGTTGTTGATTCTTATGCCATTAATATTTTTGGCTTGTTCGGGTCAAATTGATAATCAAGGCCAGCCGGCAAAATTGATAGAACCTTTTCTTGAAGTAAAAGTTCATGGTGATTCTGGCAATAATCCCAAAGTAGCTTTGCCTTTTGTAGTTTGGGATTCTTATGAGTATAAAGATATTATAGTACATTCATATTTAGGTGGGAAAGAAAAAGGTTGCGTGGTTATCGAAAATGAAGGTCGTCCTATTCAAATTGATACAGAGATAAAATTTTTAGAGGATGCACCTTGTATTTTTTCACGTTTAACAACTTCAGATGGTTTGCCACATATTTATAATGCTGGGTTGATGAAAATTTTAATAGTTGAAACTGGTCAAGAAGTATATACATGGAGCAAGGCGGTTCAATTAAACAAATAATTTTTATTTGTTTAATTGTTGATTTAGATATGTGGAATTTTTCAAAATAAATTATTCATAATGACTGATATTAAGCTTATACAAACAGAAACTTCAGATGGATTTAAATTAGATGGTTGTTATATAGAACCAAAATCATCGAATAGTAGTGCTGTGGATGCAATATTATTAGTTCATGGTACAACAGGGAATTTTTATTCAGGATCAATGATTTCAATTCTGGGGAAATATTTTTCAAAAAATGGATTTCCTGTAGTTTCATTTAATACTAGAGGGCACGATGTTATTTCTCAAGGACGACCTAATATAAATACAGATTTTGCTGGGACAGCTTTTGAAATATTATACGATTGTTTATTTGATTTAGATGCTATGATTAATTGGTTGAAAGACAAAAAATTTAATAATGTTTGTTTGGTAGGGTCTAGTATGGGTGCTGTAAAAGTTACATATTATCAATCAGTTAGAAATAATTCTTTTGTAAATTCAATAGTAGCTATTTCTCCTGTCAGACTGTCCAAAAAATACTATTTGAATTCTGAAGCTTCACACTATTATAAAAAATATATTAAACTTGCAAATAATTTTGTAGATTCAGGTCTGGGAGATCAATTGATTACAATTAAAGAAGATATTGTTCCTGGCGCTGGATTGTTTTCTGCAAAGGCATATTTAGATAAATATGGAAGTGAAAGATATGATATTGTCCAATATGTAGATAAAATTTCATCAGATTTGCTTATATTAGCTGGTACTAATGAAACACATCCTAGGCTTAAGGATGTTGCATTAGATGCATATGAAAAAAGGCTGGAATCTAAGAAAAAAGTAGACTTGCTTTTGATTCCTGGAGGTGAACATGGTTTGCATTCTATGGGAGAAAAATTACCAGAATCAATTTATACATGGTTTAAAGAAACTAATTTACCATAAACCTAATGTTTTCCCATTACCGGCAATAATCATTCCACATGTAAAAACATGTAATGCAATCCAAAATGTTCTAAATGCTAGTGCTTTTTTGACATCTTTTTTTGATATAGCAGGGTTTGTAGGTGCATCTTGATCAGTTTCGCCAATAGGCATTCCTACCGTTCTTGCCCAAATTTTAATCCAATTTCTTTGTTCAGACATGATTATTTCCATTCAATTTGATTTTGTTTTTGTTGTGATAATTAGTAATGTAGGCAAAACTAGTAATGCAGCGAGTAGTGACATTAGGATCATTATTGCGGTAAGTATACCAAATGATGAAAACATAGGCATAGGTGCAAATCCTAAAATCAAGAAACCAATTATTGATGATGCGGAAGATCCTAAAAGCGCTATTCCTGTACCATTAATTGTAGTTTTAAGCGCTTGAAATTTATTAGTATTTTTTGAAATTTCTTCACGAAATCTTTGAGTTAAATGAATTGAATAATCAATTCCAATTCCTATTGAAATTGCTCCGATTGTTGATGTAACTAAATTTAGTCCAAATCCTAAAAGTTGCATTGTAGAATATAACCAGGCTACTACTAATCCAATAGGGATTACAGTAATTAATGCGTATTTGAATGATCTCATTGCGATTGTTAAAACTATTAATGCTGATATAGCAGCAATTGGAATTGACCTTTGTAGAGATTTTGTAGTTGCTTCCAGTTGTTCTTTTCGAGTAAATGGTGATCCAGTTAAACCAAATTTTCTGATTGTAGATTGATACTCAAAATGTTTGAAGTCTGAATTTAAACTGTTCCAGGCTTTAGATATTTGTTTTAAATCTCTTGTCCCAGGGATACCAATAATTATTTGGGTAGCATATGAATTTTCTGATTTTCTCAGAATATTATATATTGATTCTGGAGTGAAAATTAGTTCGCCATTTTCATTATAAACTCCTTCTTGTATTGCGAAATTTAAAATGATTTCTATATCTTTTTTTGAATCTGGAATTCCATCAAAATTAGAGTCTTTAATTGAAGTATTCAAGTTTTTTTCAATAAGATCTAAGGTGTATTTGGAATTTGTGTTGTATTGGAGTATAGAAATCAAGTTGGGTTGACTGATGTAAGGATCTCCGTTAGATAAATGCCCGATGTTTGGATTGTTTTTAAGATTATCAAAGAAAATCGATATGTTTTTTATAGATGTTGGATCAGTTAAATCTCCTTCAAAATATGCAATTGCTGGTTCGCCACCTCTATCTCCGTTGTGAATTTCTAGTTTGTCCAGACCAACTACAAAATCAGATTTTGAATCAAAGAAATCTTCTATGTTAAAAGTAGGTTCTAACCTTATTGCATTAAGTATAGAAATAATTGTTATTAAGCTGAAAATAGTTATAGTGAAAAATATATTTTTTGGAAAAAAAAGTATCAATTTCTCGAAAATTTTAGTATTTATTCCGTACTTGTGAGAAACGTTATTTGCAAATTCTTTATTGTGATTATTTAGTGTGCCTTTATTAATCTTTTTAAGAATTATTAATGGAAAAATTATAGAAATTAATCCTGAAGCGATTAACAAAATAGATCCATAGAAAGGATTAACTGCTATCATGATAATTACTGAAATACCAGTTACACTAGCGGTAAAAATGCATAGTGTCAATTTAAGAAATTTTGATTTTTTGGAATTCCCCCAGTTATTGAATTGAAATTCAGAAATTTTTGAGAATAATAACGGGATAATTAATCCCAGAACAATGAAAGATGACATTACTGCAATCGCAGCCGATAGTCCAAAATGTACAACTGCTTCAATTTGCGAAGTAATATTGGCTAAAAAGGCGATACTGTCAGAAATAAATGCTAGTGTTAATGCAGTTATTAGTCCTGACAGTCCAAAAATATATGCTTTTTTCGGATTTTTAAATATTATAAATTCTTCTTGGTACCTTCTAATAGCATGAATTGCGAAGTCTACTCCAAGTGCAATCATGGCTATAGGAACAATTAAATCATTTATTAGACCAGTTTTTATTCCTACAATTGTTGATATTCCTTTTAACCAGATAATTAAACTGCCAATTCCAAAACTTGTTAGCACAAATGCCCAATAAGAATTTAAGACTAATCCAGTAATTAATAATGCAGAAATTACAGTCAATGTGATAAATATAGAAGCTTGTTTACCTTGCTTCTCAGATTCAAGGTTAATATCTATTGCTACGCTCCATAATTGATAATTTATTTCTTCTCCACGTAAATATTTTTGAATCTTTCTGTCAAATTTTTCTTTGTTAATAGAAATAGGGTCTCCTGTAACTGCTACTTCATAGGATCCTCCACCAAGTTTTTGGTTGTCAGATAAAGTAATTATTATGATAGCTGGTGAAATCCACCAATCTATTTCTTCACCTAGTACAATTCTTTTTTCTTTTGAAGCTTTGATAGAAATAGTATCAATTTCTTGTTGGAATTTTTTGGACTTATCTGACATCATTAAATGAATTGCAAATTTAACCTGTGGATCAGTTGCTTCACTTAAATTTGTATTTAATCTAGGATCATCATTAAGAATTTTTTCTACTACATTGGCTACAGAAATTACTGCGGTAGTATGAGTTTGAGTTGCTGGATTAAAATATTTTGCTAAGTAAGACTGTTCTTCAAGACCTTTTGGTGTCAAAAGTCCCTTTATATCAGCATCGATTAGAAAATTTTGGTTTTTTAAAATTTCATTAAGAGATTTAGCGGTTAAAATATCTCCGTTTCTAGATTCTGCAATTGCCCATTGACCATGTAATGGGGAAGAAAAAGTTTGGTTTATTGTTTCTTGCAGATCAAAAACTGCTGCTTTAGGATTTTGATTTGCGATTTCGTTAGTTTGGTTATTTGCAAATGGAAATATAAAAACCCCAGTAATTAATATAAATAATATAGATAAAAATTTTGAATTTTTATATAACCAATTTGGAACATTTTTTGGGGCTGATTTTTCAGGAAGAGACATTTTGTATTATTGTAAACATGTAAATTGTTGAATAGGAAAATTTTTCATATTCATGATAATCTAATCAAATATGTTAGGCAATAATTACTATGTTAAAAAGGAAAATAATTTGAATAAGCTATTAAAATATATTATAGGAATTGGTGTTTTTTTATGGATGATTCCTGCAGTATTGCTTGTTGGATTAATGACATTAATTGTATTTGCAACTTGTATGAACTTTTTGAGATAGAAAATCAAATTGCTAGCTTCAGATACCTTAAAGTTTTAGGTAGCTTGATTTATTTTTTAGTTAGATCAGGTAACCGTCTTTTTTCTTGTTCTTCTGGTGGCGAAATGATATTTGAAATTTTCACGTAAATGAAGTCCAATATTACAGCAATAACAACACCAGCTATACTAAATCCAAATCCAACTACTCCAGAAACAAAGATATCAACCCCAGCCCATCGAATTCCGTCAAGCGGATCACCAAAAGTATAGTTGTACCACATTCCTGTAGCAAAAGTTCCAATAAATACTGCCCAATAATAAATAGTTCTGATGCTGGCTGTAAATATTTTTTTCATCTAAGACTCCTGAATTTATATTAGTTGAAGTGAGATTTTTATTTAGGTTGTATAAAATATGATTATAATTAAGGTATATTAACACATATTCTTTGATACCACTAGCTAATGAAGTACATGTATTACTTATTTGTTTTTATGGCATTAGATAAAATAGAAATTCCAGTTTTAATTTCTTGATTGCTATTGCCACTAAAACATAATCGTGCATAAGAATTTTTTTCACTACCATCTGCTGAGAAATCTGTTCCTAAATCATATGAAACTTCAAATTCATTTAATTTATCACGAATTTCTTTTAGATTTATTTCGGGATTGACTTGTAGCCAAATATACAGGCCACCTGCCGGAGTTGACCACTTTGCTAATGTGTTATCTTCAAAATTACTTTTTAGTGTATCTAAAATAGTATTTCTGCGGCTTTTTAGTTGTAGATTTAGTGTTTCCAGGTGATCTTTTAAGAAATCTATAGCGAATCTGTAAACCCCAAATGCAGATAATTTATTTATTCCGCGAGATCCTTTAATGATTTTAATCATTTTTAGAATATTATCAGGAGCTACGATATATCCTAATCTAAAACCAGGGATAACCATTTTACTATATGAACCTACAAACATAGAAATTCCAGAATCATCAAATGATTGAATTGAAGGTAAATGTTCCCCTTCAAACCTCATATTTGCTACTCCGTCATCTTCAATAATTGGAATTTCATACTTTTGTGCTATTGATAAAATTTCTTGTCTTCTTTGAATATCCATAGTCGTCCCTTTAGGGTTTTGAAAAGTAGGGATTAGATACATCAGTTTGCAGATTTGTTTTTTAGAAATAATATTTTCAATTGTTTCTGTTAATTTTTCAGGAAGCATTCCGTATTGGTCCGAGGGAACTCCATAAATATTTGAGTGGAATCTTCTAAGGGACCATAATGTTCCTCCGTATACAAAGTCGTCAACAATTACTGCATCTCCAGGGTTGACCAACGCTTCTACAACTAAATGAATTCCTTGGCCGGAACCATCTGTTAATAAGATGTTGTCAGGAGAAATATTCATTTTCCTTTTTGTTTTTAAAGTTGCTGATATTAGTTCCCTAAATGGTAAATAACCTTGGGGGTCTGGGTATAAATTTTTTGACACACCTACAATTTTTAATTCTTTTTCCAATGATTTTAATACATTTGATACTGGCAGTAAGTCAGGTGCAGGATAAGAATTTCTGAAATCGTATTTAAAATCTTTTGAACTTTTTGAATTTTCTTCAAGCATATGCTTTGGTGAAAAATTTGAATAAATATCTTCGAACAAAAATTGGGGATTATTTTTGTTTAACATTTATGTTCCTATTGAGATGTGAGGATTACAAAAGGTTCGAATTTTTTCAATTACAGAAAAAATTGCTAAAGAACTAGTTTTAGGATTTTTTTTACTTGGGTGTAAATTCATTGAAAAGTTTAATTGGCCAAAGGCCCCTTCAACACAAATTTCATGTTTATTTTCATTTATATTTGGGTCGCAAATTATTGTTACATCAGTTTTTTGTGGGCCTATACCTACTAAACTAAGAGTAGTAGATACGTTTACGTTTGCAGGAAATAATTTTATTGCCTGTTGTGAATTTCCTTTGAAAATTATTTGTTCTTTTTTAAAAACTACATTTTCATATTCTTTAAATCCTAGTGCGCCCATTAGTGATTTAGGAGATTTTGTTGTTGTAATTGAAATTTTTTTTATTTGATCTTTAATTGCTTTAATAGAATCAATTCCTCCAACAGCACCTGATGGAATTAAGAGTTGTAACGATTTTTTTTCAGCAATATTTTCAAGGGAGTTTAGAAAATTAATATCATTGAACACGCCAGAACTCATTACTACAAGATTTTTATTAGAATTTAAAATTAACGACCCATATTGTTTAACAGCTTCAGCGGAAGCTGATTCTACAACAAGTCTAATTTTTCCAACAGATAAAAATTTGTCTATCGAATTCGTGATAAAAATATTTGCCGGAAGTATTTTTGATAAATTATCGAGTCTATTTTGATCTTTATCAAATATTGAGACTAAATTTGCATTTTTAATTTTCCTATTTGTTAGAAATGAAATGATTTCTTGTCCCATTGATCCGCCACCCAAAACACCTATTTCTATATCAGTCAGTGTCATTATTACCTCATATTTTTATATTTTGAAATTATTGTTGCTTTATGGACTAATTATTGTCAATATAGACAAGTACTTATTTTTAGTAATTTATATGGGAGTCAGTTTTGGGGATTTTTGGAGCTATTGAGAGTGGAGGGCATAAATTTGTATGTTTAATAGCAAAGGATCAAAAGACTATTATTGCGGAAAAAATTTTTTTAACCCGAGATCCTAAATCTACAATTTCAGAATTAATAGATTTTTTTAGACAATTTAATAATCTGGAATCTGTTGGAATTGCGTCATTTGGTCCTTTAGATTTAAAGGAAAATTCTTCAAGGTATGGTGTCTTAACTACAACACCTAAAACTTTGTGGCAAGGAATTGATTTAAGACGCGAAATCAATGAGAGTCTTGGAATTCCTGCTTATATAGATACAGATGTTAATTCAGCAGCTATAGCTGAATATTTGTGGGGATCTGCTATTGGTTTAAGAAATTTAGCTTATATAACAGTTGGTACTGGAATAGGTGCTGGAATAATTAGCAATCAAAAAGTTGTTAAAGGATTTTCTCATACTGAATTTGGACATATTCGTATTCCTCATGATTTAAAAGTTGATCCATTTTCTGGAATATGTATTTATCATGGGAATTGTTTAGAAGGTTTGGCTTCAGGACCTGCTATCAATACAAGATGTGGTTTTCCAGAAGGACAGATTGTTCCAGAAAATCATCATGTTTGGGGTTTGATTGCAAAATATTTAAGTTTGGCTATAAATAATTTGATTTTTACTACTGCACCAGAAAAAATAATTTTAGGTGGTGGTGTGATGAAAAATCAAGAACTAATTGGATTGATTCGTAATGATATTACCAAGTTATTAAATTTATATGTTGAATTTGACTTAATTAAATATGATATAGAAAATTATATCGTTCCTCCCAAATTAGGAGATAAAGCTGGTGTACTTGGGGCATTAGCTATTGCTATGGGGGCTTATAAAAATATTTGATAATGAGTGCGTTTTGGTTAACTGATTAATAATTGCTTAATTTATCAATTTAATCTTTTTTGACTAAATTAAAACTCATGGGTATGATGTTTAAGAATTGTTAGAAATTACAAATTTTACAGGTAAAATTGATGTTAACTAGAGCTGTTATTCAAACAGAATTCAATCAGCAACCTTTTATTGACGAATTAAGTCTCCCAAATCCCACTTCTAACCAAGTGATAGTAAAATTATTTTCATCAGGAGTTTGTCATTCTCAATTACATCAAATTGATAAACCTGGAGATAGACCTCAAGTCTTTGGGCATGAAGGATTAGGAGTGGTTACCTATTTAGGTTCCAAGGTTACGCATGTTAAAGAAGGTGATTTGGTGATTGTTACTTGGGTACCTAGGAATCCAATAAAAGGACGTATAAAAGTTGTTCCTTGTGGAGCAAAATATAAAAAAGAATTAGTTCATGGACAAGTTTTTACTTGGGCTGAAGATGTTTTAGTATTAGATGATTATGTAGTTAAAATACCTGATGATTCCCCTAAAGACTTGGGCTGTATTGTTGGTTGTGCTGTATTAACTGGAGCTGGAGCTGTTATGAATACTGCTAGGGTGAAATCAGGACATACTGTTGCAGTTTTTGGTGCAGGAGGAGTTGGTTTATCTGCAATTAAAATGGCGTCTATATTAGACGCAAGTAGAGTGATTGCTGTAGACATAGATCAAAAAAAATTGGATTTCTCCAAAAAATTTGGAGCTACAGATGTAATTAATGCGAATGAACTTGATCCTGTAAAAAAAATTATTGAGCTAACAAATGGCGGTGTAGATTTTGCTTTTGATGCTATTGGTATTAAAACTACAACTGAACAAATTTTATCTGCTACTGTTGGTGGAGGGCCTGGAGCTGATAACCATGGAGGCATGGCAATATTAATTGGTATGCCAGGAGATGAAATGACAATTGACCCTGGGCATTTTATGTACCATCAACGTATTTATAGAGGAAGTTTAGGTGCGACATATCCCGATAAAGACTTTGGTATGTTTTTACAATTGTATAAAGAAGGCAAATTCCCATTAGATCAACTTGTAACAAAAAAATATAAATTTGAAGATTTTTTTCAAGCATGTGAAGATCTTAGAAATCACAAAATTTTTGGACGTTCAATTATTGAGTTTTAGTTAATTTTTTCAGTAAATTAAGGATAAATTATAATGTCAGATAATTTTATTCCAAATTTTGATTTGTTACTTAAAGGTGGTAGAGTTTTAGACCCAGCTAATGGAATTGACGATAATTTAGATGTCGGAATTTCAGGAATGGTAATTGGTGCAGTTGAAAAAGATATTGCTTCTTCAAGATCATTAAGAACGGTTGATGTGACGGGGTTAATTGTTTCTCCTGGGCTTATTGATTTACATGCTCATTTTTGGGGATATGAGTGGTCAATTAAACCTGATGAATTATGTTTAGCTTCAGGTGTAACTACCGCAGTAGATGCAGGCGGTTCTGGGTATCTTACTTTTGATGAATTTAATGAGAAAGTTATTTCAAAAAGCAAAGTTCGTATTTTTGCTCTTTTAAACATTGCTGCGCTTGGAATGACTGGTGAACCTGAGCAAGATTTAGAGGGTATGTCGGTCGAGTTTTCTTTACAAAAAATTCTACAACGACCTGATTTGTTAATTGGTGTAAAAGTTGCCCATTATTTAGGCCCTGGTTGGGAGCCTTTAGATAGAGCCGTTGAGGTTGCTAGGAATTCAAAAACATTTGTTATGGTCGACCAAAATCCAGTTGAATCACGTCCGATGGAGCAAATGCTATTAGAGCATATGGATCCTGGTGATGTTGTTACACATTGTTATGGTTCAGGGAAAAATATGATTGATTTTGCAGATGATGTATATCCATACTTTTTTGCTGCTCGTGATCGAGGTATAAAATTTGATGTTGGTCATGGGGCTGGGAGTTTTTCATGGCGAGTAGCACAATCATCTATTGATCAAGGATTTTTTCCAGATACAATAAGTACAGACTTACACTCTTTAAGCTATTTAAATAATCAGGCAACAATGCCTGAAACTATGAGTAAATTGTTGCTTTGTGGTATTCCAATTCAAGATGTTTTTAAAATGTCTACTATTGATCCAGCAAAACATATTGGCTTACCCGCACTTGGATCATTGACAATTTCTAGTATTGCTGATGTTGCAGTTTTCAAACTTAGTGAAGGTAATTTTGGTTTTACTGATAATGGTAAAAGCGGTAGTCGTGTGAGAAATGGAAATCTTAGATTAGAGCCAGAAATTACAATTAAAGATGGAATGGTTTTTTGGGATAGGAACGGAAGAACAAAATCAGATTGGCATCAAACAGCTTCTATATCTAGCCCACATATTTAAGGATTTACTGTGGCCCACATCGTTTGGCTAATGGAATTTTTTGTTCCCCAATAATGTAATAGGATTTGTCCATTTTCAAGTAGGCTACCTCCTGGTTTTCCAAATCCTTGTGCAAGATTGATTGAGAATACATCTCTTTCAATAGGGGTACCTAATATTCCTTCATGACCTGCATCGAATATTTGCAATTCATTTTTAATGTCATAATGACTTAAGTCATCAGTTATAGCTAAATAAATGCCTTGTTTTCCGTGGCGCTTAGTATATAAAGTTGCAATATTTCCGTTATTTAATGCTATAGGGGCACATGCTTGACCTTGTAAATTTGTGGGTTTTGGTTTAGACCAAGTTTTCCCCATGTCTTTTGATAATACATAATGGTTTGTTAGGTCTTCAAATTTATTTAAGTTATGCACCCAGAACATTATATAAATATCACCATTGTTAAGAATTGTTCCAGTTTGGTCCCAGTATAGAAATTCTCCTGTAGGGTCGTCAGCAACTACCGTAAAGTCTTGCCAAGATTTTCCATTATCGTAAGAGAATATTATGCCAGCTTTTTGATCTAAATCACCTTTTGAACCTACAGGTTTTCCAGTTTCTATGGGGTAAATTAGTAAATTGTTATTAATATGCAAAACTTTTCCTGCTGTATTATATGTGAATTTATCTGTAGGAAGTTCTTTAATATCTACGATTGAAGGTTCTGTCCATGTTTTACCAAGGTCTGAAGACCAATACGAAATAAGTTCTCCTGTTTGGGTAGATTTAGTATTGGAATCGAAAGTTTCATTGATTTTACTGGTTTCAAATCTTGTTGCTCGCATAAACAATTTGTTGTTTGACATTTTTGAGATTTGGGGACCTCTATATGCCCAATCTAATTTTTCTGAATGGTTTTTATGTATGCTACCGTTATTTTGCCAATTAATCCCTGCGTCATATGATATTAATGTTTCTATAAAACTATCTGGAGAACTAATAGTTTTGCTAGAATTTTGACAAGCGAGCCATGTATTATTTTCCAATGGAATGATCATTGGCTTATAGGCGCCGATGTTTTTGTTTTTAGAAATTATTCCTGAATTTAAAATTTTCATAATGTGTTTCCTGTTGATTCGAGATAGTAATTATTGTATTTCAGAGAAATTTGAGAGCTTATTTTTTGCTGTCGAAATAATTTCATTTTGAATTCCTAAATTAATAGATTCTTTGAAATCTTTTTCTGAGCTTGATATATTGCCAATTAATAAATTAGCTATTCCTCTGTTTGAAATTGCTTCTTTATTATTAGAGTCAAGTGAAATTGCCTGGTTGAAATCATCTATAGCAAATTGTATATTCCCGATTTCAATGTAACTTAATCCTCTTTTTATGAATGCTTCGGTAAAATATGGTTCCAAATTTATTGCTTTGTTAAGGTCTTGAATTGCTAGATCTGGTCTGTTAACTAGTCTATTTAATTCAGCCCTAGAAAAATAAGCTTGAGCTTTATTTGGATTTGTGTTTATTACAAAATCTAGAGACTTAATTGCTTGGTTACATTGAGAAAACCATCCGGGCTTACATTTTGTAAAAACAGTTCCTTGGGATTCATACCGCAAGTAGGATTTTAGAGTGGAAGACATTAGTAATATAGCTTCTATGTTTGAAGGAGTTAATTGTAATATTTTTGTGTAATCATTGATTGCGTTTTTTAATTCACCAATAGAAACTAATAGTTCTGCCCTTTTCATTAAAGTAGGTATGTCATTTGGGTTATTGTCTAATGTTTTACTGAATGTTGATAGTGAATTTAAGCAAGGAGAGTCTAATGGACATGGTTTTTTTACTGTGGCAGAAACTCCTATTTGTCCTATAGATTTAAAAAGATTGGGAATGTCAGGAATTGGGCTTAGATTTGAGTTTGATTTCTCAGGATCTATTGATAATCTTAATGCAGCTTCATAAGAGTATTTTGCTTCATCAAAATTTTGCAGAAGCATATTAATTCTTGCCTTAAGTAAATATGCGTATGTGTATTTATCGTTTGATTGGAGTGCTATGTTGATGTTTTCCAATGCTTTAGGATAGTCTTTTTGTTTTAATCTTGCTTGAGAGATTGCTAATGAATACGAAGGTTCATTTATTTCACCTAGTAGGTTTTGAGCTAGAGATATATTTTTAATCCCTTCTTCAATTGCTCCTGAGTTAATCTTAATTAACCCCGAAAAGTAATGAAGTTGTGGGTCTTGAGGATTTGAATCGAGTAATAATTGTATATCATTGTTTGCTTGTTCCCATTCCCCCAATGATATTAATACCCATGACCTTAATCGATATAATCGGTTGTTTTCGGGATTTAATATGATAGATTTTTCGATATCTTCGAGTGCTTGATATGGTTGCATCATTTCCATATAGGTCCAGCCGCGCTCAGACAAAGATATTTCGCTAGACATATCTAAATTCACTGCAGTATCAAATGAGAGTAAAGCCTTATCGAAATTTTCTAATGCTCGATATGTTAGACCTAATATTCTGTGGCTCTTAGGATTATTTGGATCTATTTTAATGGAATTAGCTAAGTCATTAATTACCAGATTGCAATATTGAGAAGTTTTACAAATTCTTGAAGGTTTTTGTCCTTTAGGCTCTGTAAAAAGATCATATTTTGCAAGTGCTCTTTCAAGATATAAATTTGAAAGTATTTGTTTTTCATTTTCTGGAGTTGATGGTAATATAGGATTTGTTTTATCGATTTTATCTGATAAATCATCAATAATTTGTTGTAAATCTCCGATTTTTCTTCTAGCTTCAGCTAGGTTGTTTTTTGCAATTTCATTATTTTCATTGATTCTGGTAGATTGACCAAAATCTTGGATTGCTTCTCGGGTTTTACCTTGTAGCTCTAATACAAATCCTCTGTTGTTGTATGGTTCTAACAATTCAGGTTTTAATTCTATTGCTTTTGAAAAATCATTAATTGCAAGTTCATATTTTTCAATAGATGCATATGCAATCCCTCTATTGTTGTAAGCGAATGAATTATTTGGATTTTTTTCAATAGCTTTAGTAAATTCTTCGATGGCTTTTGAATAATCGTTGTTTTTTAGATGATTTCTTCCATTTTGTTCATATTTAATAGATGAAGGTGGACCAAAGCAACCTGTTAAAAAAAATAAACTTATGAAGATTATGAAGATTAAAATTCGTGGGTGTATGATTTGTTTTTTAATTATTGTCATTATAGGAATCAATTATTGCTATTCATTAAATTTAATATTGCAATACAACTGCTTTCATGTAGTATTCTACAGTGACGCCTTATGTTATATCAATCATTGAAAATGATTTATTAGGAGAAAGAAAATGACAATTTTAAACAAAAGTGATGCAGAAATATTAAGTCCCGGAGTAAAAAGGCATGGAATTGTGTCATCTGAAACAGGATCTGACTCATTATCAGTTGCAGAGGTAAATGTTGAGACTGATTCAACAGTGCCAACACATTTACATCCAACCGAGGAAGCTATGTTTATTACTGAAGGTCAATTAGAAGCTGTTATTGGAGATGAGATAGTCAGTGTTTCAGCCGGACAGACTGTTTATGCACCTGCAGGTATTAAACATGGTTTTAGAAATATATCTGGAGCTAAAGCAAGTATATTAGCTATTTTCCCTACAGGTAAAGTAGAACGAACTTTAGTTGATTAAATTGAGGAGTTAAATATGAGTGATCAAGAAGATTTTTCTGAATCAATTTCTATGCTGGCTAAGAGTGTTGAGTCTTTTCATGAGAGATTCCAAGTAGATACAGTTGATTTTTCTAGTGATTCTGTGGCTTTAGATCTTTTACGTAAAAGATTATCGTTGTTATCAGAAGAGTCAGGGGAATTTGCTAGAGAGTTGAATAAAGGAAATTTGGAACATGCTATACATGAAGCTGTTGATGTTGCTTATATAGCTTTAGGTACTATTTTGTGTATTGGAGATCGAGGTTTGGATGCTTGCAAAACTGTGATCAATAAAAATGATAAGAAATCTAATTTGGGTTATTCGAAAAGAAATTCGACTGGAAAAGTCGTGAGTAATTAATTTTCTCAGGAGTTTTGATAATGAGTATTTTAAATGTAGATCGAGATGTTTCTTATTTTGTTGGAGGTTTTGGTAGTGGTTTAGATCATCCTGAATGTATTACTAGTGGGCTCGAAGGAAATGCTTATGCAGGTGGTGAGTCTGGTCAAATTTACAAAATAGATACCAATGATAGAACTTTTTTAGAAATTGCGAATACAAAAAATTTTGTTGGAGGTATAGCACAGAGTGGAGATGGAGATTTGTATGTATGTAGTGGTTCAGTTATGAAGGTGACTCAGAGTGGAGAACTGAGTGTTTATTCAGATGGAAATGAAATTGACA
Source organism: SAR202 cluster bacterium (assembly GCA_009392295.1). Lineage (GTDB taxonomy): Bacteria > Chloroflexota > Dehalococcoidia > Lucifugimonadales. The sequence continues at coordinate 46,935 of VFGW01000006.1, read as the reverse complement.
AGATTGCTTCTCCAAATTATCCTGCTTTTGATAAATTTGGAAATTTATTTGTTTCTGATTCTGGTGTTTGGAGGGAAAATAATGGTAGGATTTTTAAAATTTTACCAGGCGGGAATGGTGAAATTTTTTCTGATATATTGAATGAGTTTCCAAATGGGATATGCCTTAGTCCTATTGGAGATTATTTATATGTTGCTATGAGTATTAATCCTAGAGTTTGTAGAATTAAGATTAATTCAGATGGTTCAGCTGGAGATATTGAAACTGTTGTCAAATTGCCAGGAACAGTGCCAGATGGTCTAACATTCGATATTAAAGGTAATTTATATATTTCGTGTTATAGGCCAGATATAATTTACAAATTTGATGTTTCAGGTGATTTAAATGTACTAGCCATTGATTATTTTGGAACTATGATGGCTGCCCCTACAAATGTTGCATTTTGTGGTGAAAATCTTGACATTTTTTTAAGTGCAAATTTAGGTAGATGGCATATTTCCAAGTATGATTTCCCCGAGGTAGGTTTGCCATTAAATTACCCGAAAATTAGTTAAATGGATATAAATCTACATTTACATATTTAATTGATTTTATTTGTATTCAATTCATAAAATGATTTGTGAAAAATCACATTTTATAAAATTTTTCTGCATTTTTTTTAAATAGTTTTTCTTTTTCATGTGGAGAGATATCTCTTAGAATTTGATTAAGTGAATTAAACCATTTTTTATAACTGGATGCTAGAGTTACTACTGGCCAATCACTACCAAATAAAATTCTATCGAATCCAAAACTTTCCACTATATGGAATATATAAGGTTTAATATTTTCAACATTCCAATTTTTGTGATCAGCATTTGTTACAACACCAGATAATTTACAAGCTATATTAGGTAATTTTGATAGATTAGTGATGTTTTTAGACCAATCTTCAAATTCATTATCAAGTATTTTGGGGTTGCCAATATGATCTAAAACAAATGAAACATTTGGGCAAGATTTGACAAGTTCTATTGTGCCTGGAAGATGAGAACTAGATATGCAAATGTCAAATGAAAAGTTATATTTTGGAAGTAAATTTACGCCTTTAATAAAATCGTTACTGATATGGAATTCATTATTTTCAGGGAAAATATTTCTTCTGATACCTTTTACTATTTTTATATCAGAAAGTTTTTCTAATTCTGAAATAGAGTTTGATCCATTTTCTAATGATGCGTAAGCAACTATCGATTGGATTCGAGGATCTTTATTTGATAATGATGCTATCCATTTTGCTTCATCAACTGATTGATGTGCTAGTACGTTACATTCTAAAAATACAATTTTTTCAACATTGATATCTTCAATATGCTCTGAATAATCTGATGGTAAATATTTGTTGCTGAAATTTGGATTTGAACTGAAAAATGGATAAGTTAAATTACTTGTGTCTAGAAGATGTACATGTGAGTCAACGATTGGAAATTGTGACATGTTTTTCACCTATTAATTTAAATAAATATGTTGATTTTTTTCTGAAGAAATTCTTACAGATTCTATTATATTTACAACATGGGCTGCATTTTGGCAATGAGTTTGGGCTACTATGTTGTTTTTGATTGAATCAGCCATATCTTCTAATCCCATACCTCTTTGGCCTGTATTTTCTGAAATTGGAATGTTTTCCCAGCTTTCTTCTTGGGGTTTAATAATTTTTAATGGACCACCAAAAGAATTTGGGTCAGGCAGGTGTAAAGTACCTTTAGTTCCATATAATTCTATTCTTGGCAAAGTTGAACCGTGTGTATCAAAACTCATAATCATTGTACATATTACTCCATTATAAAAATCAAGAATACTTGAAATATGAGTTGGTGCTTGAACTTGAATGATTTCGCCTTTACGGGGTTCACTTAGGATTTTTCGGGTAGAAAAAGTTTTTTTATGTGATCCTGTAACTCTTTTTACTTTTCCAAGCAGATAAACCAATGTAGTGAGATAATAGGGCGCCATATCTAAGTCTGGTCCTCCCCCTATGTCATAATATAAATCAGGATTTGGATGCCAATATTCATGTCCTGGTGAAACCATAAATGCTGAAGCATGTACAATTTGGCCAATTGAATTTTTTTTTATTATTTTTTTAGATTTTTGAATTCCTGCTCCTAGAAAGGTATCTGGAGCAGAGCAAACTTGTTTATTGAATTTTTTTGCGACTTCTAAAATTTCATAGCATTCTTTTGAATTAATACCCAAAGGTTTTTCAGAATAGACATGCTTTGATGATTTAATTGACTTAATTGTAATTTTTTTATGTTCTTTTGGAGGCGTTAAATTTAAAATGGTGTCTATTTCAGGATTAAGTAACATTTCTTCAATCGATTTTGAGTAAGAAATTGAATATTTAGTGCTTTGGTGTATGGCTTTTTCTAGTATTTGATCAGTACATGAAATAATTTTTATTTTTTTGCTAGTTTGAGCAAATTGGAAATACTGATCACTAATTTTCCCACATCCAACGACACCTATCTTCATAATCAAAATCCTTCTTAGTCATCTAGAGGCCCAGAGAATTCCTCTTTTGATAATTTCTAATACTTCAGGCACATCAAAATCTGAAAGTTTATGTCCTATAGAATTATAAAAAACTTTTCCTTGTCCCCATTTTCTTTTCCACACCACAGGCATTATATTATCAGTAATCCATTCACACTTATAAGGAGCTATATCACTAATAATTTGATCACCTTTGAATTGAGTTGTAGCCAGAACTTCATTGGATGGATCAACATGCATGTAATATTGCTCTGTACAAATACTAAAATTGGATATGCCTTTTGTGATTTGATCAGTTGTGTTGGTTATTTGGACATCATAATTTATGATTCCACCAGGATGAGCTACCCATTGTCCACCAACCATGAATTGGTAATCAGTACTTTGGCGAAATGAATCTCCCATGCATCCGTGCCATCCAGCAATACCTACACCACTAGCTACAGCTTGAAGGAGATTTTTTTCTTGATTTCTGGTGATTTCTCCCATAGTCCAAACTGGTACTATTAGGTTCATTAATTTGAGTTCTGCAATATTTAAATAAACATCTAAGTTAGTTGATATTTTTGTTTCATATCCACACGAGATTAAGAATTCATTAAATATTTGGGCAGATTTGTATGGTTCGTGTCCCTCCCAGCCACCAGTCACTATTAAAGCTTTTTTCATTATGTTCTCCAAAATAATATTTTACAACTTTTTCCTATGATTAGTGTTCTGAAATTGACCCACCATCTATATTTATTGCCTGACCAGTTATCCAAGAAGCTGATTCAGAACACAGAAAGGAAATAAAAGATGCTATAAAAGATTCATCTCCAGGGCTTTTTAAGGGTAGATTTTCCCACACTTGTTTCCATTCTATTTCACTAAGACTATGATCTACTCTAGCTGTATGCAATGGTCCTGGACAAATACAATTGACGTTAATACCATGAGGGCCCAACTCTTTTGCCAAGGATTGTGTCATTCCAACTTGTGCGAAGCAAGCTGCAGTGTATGGATGATTTTTTGCAAATCCTTTTTTACCTGAACCAGAAGCAATTGTAATTATTTTCCCACCATTTTTATTTTTAATCATAGATTCTGCAACAGCTTGAGTACACAAAAAACTGCCAGTGACTTTTACAGCCATTACTTTTTGGAAAATTTCTAATTCTAATTCAGACATTTTAACTCTATCAGCCCCATTAGGATATGCAGCATTATTTACTAGAATATCTATTTTTCCATATTTTCGGATTATTTGGCTAACAGCCTGAGCAACTGATTTTTTATTCGTGACATCACATTTAATTGCGATAGCTGATTTACCTAATTGAGTGATTTCTTTTTCTAAACTGGTAATTCCAGTCCATCCAATTTTGATTTCATCATTTGCTTTGAAGGGTAAATTTTTGTAGAGATCTAATACTGCAACAGATGCACCTGATTTTGCTAAAGCTAAAGCAGTAGACCTGCCAATTCCACGTAATCGGCCAGCCCCTGTGATCATTGCTACTTTTCCGTTAAGATCTTTGATAATTTCATCTTCCTTAATTAGACTACTTAAATTTTGATCAAATTATAGCATTAAAGCTTGATTTGATTTAACAATAAAATTCTTCAAGAGTATAATTTTATTGATGAATAATTCTATTAAATTTACAAGTATAAATTATTTGAATATTGAATTAAAATCGAATTCATGAAAAATTTTATTTCAGTAATTTCAATATTTAAACATAAATCCTATACAATTTTTTGGATTGGCAATGCATTTTCAAACTTAGGTATTTGGGCATTAGGAGCCGGTAGGTCATGGTTAATGCAGGAATTAACGAATTCCCCATTTATGTTAGGATTATTAGCTCTTTCAGGCTCTATTCCTCTATTATTTTTTTCTGTATTTGGTGGAGTGGTTGCGGATAGAGTTGATAGGCTTAAATTAGTTACTTTTACTAGAGGATGTTTTGCTTTTTTTGCATTTATAACTGGATTTTTAATTTTTCAAGATTATATTAATCCGTTGCAGTTAATTATTATAACATTATGTACTGGTACACTAATGGCTTTTGATATACCATCTAGGGCCGCAATTGTACCCAATTTGGTTCCTAAATCAGAGGTTCCAAATGCGATACTAGTTTATTCTTTTATGTTTAGTGGTGCAGGATTAATTGGTCCTGCATATTTTGCTCCTGTCGTAAAATATTTTGGTATTGAAACTTTATTTTTATTAGTAGGTATATCTTATGTTTTAACTGTAATAATGTTTTTAGTTATGCCTAATATTAAACAAAACTTTTCTTCAGAAAAATCTAGTATTTTATCAGATTTAATTGATGGGATTTTTTATATTTTGAATCATCGAGTAATTGGTTGGGTAATGTTTTCCGGGTTATTAGTTGGAATTTTCGGAACTTCATATTCCACTTTATTACCCACTTTTTCAGATCTTACTTTAGGAACTGGTGTCTACGGATATAGTTATATGCTGTTTTCTGCAGGTTTAGGTGGTTTGCTAGGAACTGTATTTTTATCTTTCTATTCCAAAGTAAGATTATTTGGAATCATCCATACAAATTCTGCCTTGTTGATTGGTTTTGGAATTCTAGCTTTGTCATACGCACCTGATATCAATTTTTCTTTAGTATTAATTGGGTTTTTAGGAATTGTTGGGATGTCTTTTGGGGTAGTCAACAACACATTGACTCAAAGTTTAGTAGATGAGAAATTTAGAGGAAGAGTAATGAGTTTATATCAGTTGACTTGGGCAGGGACATCATTTGGAGGACTATTAATTGGTTCTGTTGCAGAACACACAACTGTAAGGGATGCATTTGCCTTTAATGGGATTATAACAATAATTTTTTGTGGACTTATTTCTTTTTATGTTTATAAAAAAGTTAAACCAATTCTTCCAAGTTTAGAATAGAATATGAGTATTTTAACAGGTGTAATAATTTGATAGATTTTCCGCAAGACAGTGACTTTTATATAAATAATATTCGAGATTTTGTACCATCAAAAATTTTTGATGCACATGTTCATTTATATAATACTAAACATATGAACAATCATGATTTACCTAATATCAATACTCCTCAAAATGTTGGTATAAATTTTTTTGAACAAATAATGGATCAATTTTTGCCGGGTAGAGAAATTCAAGCTAATTGTTTCCCTTTTCCTAGAAAAACCTTAGATCTTGATTTGGCAAATAAATATATTGCAGAAGAAGTTAGAGGAAAACCTGGTTTTTTTCATCAAATGTTGATTTCTCCTCAAACATCAGTTCGTCAAATTCAAACTATGGTAGATATATATGGTTTCAGGGGGTTGAAATGTTACCATTTGTTTTCTAAACGTAAAATCACACAAAATTCTCTGATTCAAGAATATTTAACTGAAGAACAAGTAGAATTTGCTAACACTGAAAAAATGACTATCACATTACATATTGTTAAACCAAAATCTTTAGCAGATCCAGAAAATTTAGAAGTAATTAATCGTTTTGCCAAAGAGTATCCCAATATGATAATCATACTTGCTCATGCTGGTAGAGGTTTTAATTCGTGGAATACAATTAATGGAATCGATTCTTTGCAAAGACATGAAAATATTTTTTTTGATACATCTGCTATTACAGAGAGTGGTGCTTTTCAAGCTATCATTAATTCATTTGGACATCAAAGACTACTTTATGGTTCAGATTTTCCTGTATCTCATATTCTAGGGAGGTGTATCAGAATTGCTGATGAATTTATTTGGTTGACTGCTAAAACTTTACAGGATTTTTCAAAACAAAATAATATTAATGGAGTCGTTCCTACATTAGTGGGATATGAATCAATTATGGCTTTAAAAGAGGCAGCAGTATTAATGAATCTATCTGTTAATGATATTGAAGATATATTTTTTAATAATGCGAAAAATATTCAAGCTTTTCAATAGGAATTATATAAAACATTGTTTTTTGCATGTGAATTTTGTTAACATCGCAAGTACAAATTTTATCTATCATTTTGAGAAAGTGAGAAGATGATGAGAAATAGATTACTAGGTTTATTTTCAATGTTTGTTTTAGTTTTTGTTTTGTATTGTGGCGGAACAGAAACATCATTCAAGACTGCAGTATTAAAACAACCTACGGCTCAAGCTGCAAACCAAGCTTTGTCTTCCAAAGAAGGACCAGATCAACCTTACTATGATTTACCTGTATTACTTTTTCCTTCTTATACAGAAGCTTTGATAAGAGTTAAGCCTGATTGGAGGGGAGGTGGTAAAGAAGATTTTTGTTCAATTAATCAAGAAGAAGCTTCTGAAATTTCATTAGAGTCTAATATTGAAGTAATTGGAGAAGCATCTTGTTTCTATTCAGTTATAAAATCAGAAGAAAATCCAGTAGGGGATAAGTATTTTACTGGGTTACTTAAAATTAGAATCATTAGTACTGGACAAGAAGGATGGATCTGGGCAAGTGCTATAGAATTTGTTGAATAAAACTTAAATAGTTTAAATTTGGTTCAAATGAATTTAAGTTATATTTAACGTTTTATTGTTGGCAGATTTTGGTAAAGGTAGATTAATTGGCTTTGTTCCGGCTTCTGATGACAAGTGGAAAGCTACAATCAATTCAAGTGCTTGTCTACCAATTTCACCAGAAGAAGAAGATTCCTTACCAGTTTCTATACAATTAATCATTTCTTTATATCCATTACTGACCATAATTTCATCAGTTGTTTCAGGTACTTCGAAGTTCCTTGTTGTCATTTTGGAATTGCCTCTAAATGATCTAGAATCTTCATCACGGGCCCTATATTCTAAATATGAGAAATCATTATTGAATTCAATTCTTCCCTTTGTTCCGCAAAAAATGAAAGTATAATCGTTTGTTGTATCAGGCATAAATTCATAAGAAATTCTCACGTCATTATCATAAGTTACAATGCCAAGTCCTCCAGGATCTTCTTTAATTCCTTGAGTAAGTGGACTGTCATCCATTTTTGTAAGATCTACTTTATTATCTAGTTTTGCTATTGCTTCAACTGGGGTACTGTCTAAAACAAAATTGATTGCATCAAAAAAATGTGTACCATTTGAACCTACTCTAGCTGTTGACCAGAAAGCATATCCGTTAGTTGGTCTACCTATTAAACCTTCTTTTATTGAGTTTCGAACTTTTGTCCAAGCTGGGCACCAACGTCTCTGATTTCCTATAGTAAATAAAGTGTTAGTTTTTTTACATTGCTCAATCATCTTAGTAGCTTGATCAAGTGAGTTTGCGATTGGTTTTTCTACATATATAGCTTTTACACTTTCAGTTTCTGCTCCATCTTTAACAATTGGAGGTCTGTATTTTGGTCGTGTTCCAACGGTTAATATATCAATATCCGCATTATCAAGCATTTCTTTATGTGAGTTAAAAGTTTGAAGTCCAGGATAAAGGACTTTTGCTTCATCACAATGTTCTTTGACGTCGTCCGCAAGAGCTACTAGTTTTGCGTTAGGGACTGTATTCCAAAAGCTTGCTAACCCTCTACCTCTACCTCTAAATCCTACTAAACCAACTCTGTAAACTTTATGATTATTCATTTGTAATAGAACTCCATTTTTGAATGATTTGATTGATGCAATCAAAATATCATAGCTTAAAAATATAATCTATTGTTTTTTATCTTTAATCTCCATTAAATTGGGGAAAAGAAATATACTTAAAATTGTTATTATTATTCCAGTGAAACTTCCAATTTGTATTGCCCTAGAAATATTATAAAATTTTATGAGGAAACCTACAGAAAAATTCCCTATAGGAGCCATAGCCATATTTAATGAGTCTATTGAAGATATTCTTCCTCTGAATTCATCTTTACTTTGAAATAGAATATTCGATTGAATATAGGTCAGGTTGCCCATTACCGTAACGTTGATTAAAAAGAGACATGTGATTGTTGAGAACATTGAATTTGAGATAGATAATAATAGCATTGCGATAAATGAAAGAAACAGAAAAATTATTATTATTGCTTTAGTGGTGTGAAATTTACTGAGAAAAATAACTATTAGGCTTCCTGTTAAACCTCCTAAACCTAGTGATGTAAAAAGTATTCCAAGACCTACTGAATCAGTATTGAGTATATCTTTTGCAAAAATAGGGAGTATTCCATGTGTAAATGGGGTGATAATCATCCAAATTGTCGATTTAGAAAATAACATTAATTGAAGTATAGGTTTTTCTGTGATGAAATAAAATATTTCTTTAAAATTAGCTGGCGATTTTGCTTTTTCTTCAGGGCTGATCATTTTTACTTGAGAGAAGATTAATATTGCAAAAAAAAGTGAGATACTAATTGTTCCTAGAGTGAATGAAGGACCTGTTAATTGAAATAATTTTCCTGCAAATGGTGGTATTAATGTTGTTGCTATGAAGTAAGAAGCAATTGTTATAGCCGTTGCTTCAGTCAGTATCTTTTGGTTTTTCGGAATTACATTTGCCAAAATTGCACGGCCACTTGATCCAGATAAATTATATATAACTCCTTTTAAAAATAGGAATATGAAAATCCATGATACCTGGAAGAAACTTTTTGAGATTAGATATGAGAAAATAGCAGTAATTATCAGTGCGCCAATATTTGAAAATATTAAAATATTTTTTCTGTCAAACTTGTCAGCTAAATAACCACCTATTGGTCCAGTAATAATATTTGGAATTGTTGCTACGCCATGAGTCAAACTTGTTAAGATAGGTGAGTTGGTAAGATTGTAAGTAAACCACCCAATTACTACATGTTGTATTGATTGATTATACCCACCTAACAAATAAGTAATAAATAGTTGCCTGACTCCTTTGTATTTTAAATATTGTAAATTAGCAATTTTTTTCATTTGACATTTCGTATCTGAGGATAGATCAAAAAGGTAATTACTAATGAAGAGAAGAAAAATAAACAACATAACATAGTTGCTGTTGGGGCATTGTATTTTTCTGCTATACTTCCTGCAATTAAGCTGCCAATAGGGACTACTATCATAGCAATTGAATTTAGTGATGAAACTCTTCCTCTCAATATGTCAGGAACTTCCGAAGCTAAACTAGATCTAATTATTGTTAGAGTACTTATGATTCCAAAATTAACTAAAAAAGCTGTAGGTAAAGATACTAATAACGATTTAGAATTTGCGAAAATAAACATTGCTATACAAGCGATTGACCAATAAGAAATAAATAATATATTTCTTTGGAAACGTTTATTCCATAATGACAACCCTAAATTTCCAATAACTCCACCTGTTCCAAGAGATGCAAAAAGTAACCCTAATCCAAAAGAATTTGTATTTAGTTCCTCTGCTGCAAATACAGGAAGTAAACCGTGTACTGCAGGGGTTACAAACAAATATATCCAAGTTCTAGCTATTACCATTGCTTGTATTAGTGGAGATTTTTTTAGAAAAATTAACAATTCTTTATAGTTAATTTTTTTTATTTGTTTGTTTTCTTTATGAGAATTAATAGGATTGATTTTAAGATATGTCAATCCACCCAAAAATAACAGGAGAGATGTTGACACTAATGTTTCTCCGGGGCCAAACCAGGAAATCATTTTTCCGGCTATAGGAGGCATGATAGTTCCACACAGATGTTGTGCAGCCATAATTGTAGCGAAGGAACTAACTAAAATATTTGAATTCACTGGCAGAACAGTTGGGACTATAGAGTGTTCAGAAGGTGCTGAAACTGTGCTCCAAAACCCTAAAAGTAATACGAAAAACAAAATCCATATTGCATTGACTTGATTATAAATAATTAGAAATGAAAATATTACAACAATGGCTGTTTTTAAAAATTGTGTGTATGCCAGAATTTTTTTTCTTTCCCATTTATCGGCAGCCAATCCTCCTATAGGTCCAGAAATTACATTTGATAAAGAGTCTATTCCCCAGGACATACTAGTTAAAATTCTTGAACCGGTTAGATCGTAAGTAAACCATCCAACTACAACATTTTGAATAAAAATACTGGTTCCACCTAGTAATTGGCACAATGTTAATAGTCTTATACCTATATACGATAAAGGTTTTGGAGAATGATTTTTTGTGTTGATGATTATTCCTTAAAGAATTTTTGTGATTTTTTTTGATTTAATACACAACTTATATAAATTCATCAAGTAGTTGAATATAAAAATTCTTGAATGTATCATAATTTTAATCTTATTTAATCAGTTGAATCAATTTTGTTTAGGAAGGATAGTAAATGGTAAAAGATATTACAACCAGGGCATTATTTGTTGGTTGTGGAAATATGGCAAGAAGTCATGTTAGAAGGATATTGCCTGAGTTTAAAAATACTGAAATTTCTTTTGTATGTGATCCTTCTGAAGAATCTTTTCTTGAAATGTCTAAAGTATTTGAAGAAAATGGTCGTCCTATTCCTCACAATGAGCCTGATTTAAATAAGATATTATTAGACTATAAAGATAGATTAGATGTGGCCTTTGTTGTAACACCCCATGCAATGCATTTTCAACAAGTTAAAGATTGTATGGAAGCTGGCCTTGATGTGATTGTAGAAAAACCTATGGTTATGAATGCTAAGGAGGCAAAAGATTTAATTGCAACTAGAGATTCCACAGGTAGGTTATTAGTAGTAGCTTTTCAGGGAAGTTTGTCACCTGAGGTTAGAACAGCTGTGGATATGTTGAATTCTGGAGAATTAGGTGAAATAAGAAATATTTCAGGATTGATCTGGCAAAATTGGAAGGTTAGCCAAGAAGGTAAATGGCGAGAAAATCCTACTGTTTCTGGAGGTGGTTTTTTATTTGATTCAGGAGCTCATATGTTAAATACGATTTCTGATTTAGCTGGTGAAGAATTTTCTCATATTTCAGCATTTTTTAATAATTTGGGTCGACCTGTTGAAATTTCAGCTGCTATTTTAGGCAAACTTAAATCTGGAGCTTTGGTTTCTCTTAACGGTTGTGGAGATACTATCGAATCTTGTGATTCCGATTTAAGAGTGTATTGCACGAAAGGTGTTTTAAAAGTTGATGCCTGGGGAAAGTTTTTGTATTTACAAAAAACACAATCAGAAGGTTGGAAATCCGTAAAAGTACCTGTTTCAAAAGGAGTATGGGAACAATTTTTATTAGTTAGGAATGGAGATGTTGATAATCCATCACCTCCAGAACTCGGATTGCGTATGGCTAATCTTTGGGACGCAATTAAATCTTCTGCTTCTAATAATGGAATGTTAGTAGAGATTAGTGATTAAGATTAATTAAATGTAATGGAGGATTAAAATCATGAAAGTTACAGTTTGGAATGAATTTATACAAGAGAAAACAGATCCCCCAGTAGCTGCAGTTTATCCTGAAGGTATTCATACTGTGATATCAGAATTCTTAAAATCGGATGGATTTGATGTCGATACTGCTGTTTTAGAAGAAAAAGATCATGGATTATCAGAACAAATTTTAGAACAAACAGATGTTTTGATTTGGTGGGGGCATAAAGCACATGGAGATGTGGATGAAAAAATCGTGGATAAAATTCAAAGTCGAATATTAAATGGTATGGGGTTGATTGTATTACATTCTGCACATTTTTCAAAAATATTTAAAAGAATGATGGGGACTACTTGTGCTTTAGGTTCTTGGAGAGAAGATGGTAAAAGAGAACGTGTTTGGGTAATAGATCCTACCCATCCTATATCTAACGGTATTGATAAATATTTTGATATTCCAAAAACTGAAATGTATGGAGAAAGATTTGACGTGCCTGCACCAGATGAATTGGTTTTTATTAGTTCTTTTGAAGAGGGGGAAGTTTTTAGAAGTGGATGTTGTTATAAACGTGGTTTAGGTAAGATTTTTTATTTTAGGCCTGGTCATGAAACTTATCCTATTTTTTTTCAACCAGAAGTTCAACAAGTGATTAAAAATGCTATTAAATGGGTAGCTTTATAATCGAGTAATTTTGTTTATAAAGAATTGGAGATAGAGCTATGGAAAGAAAATTGAGAATGGGTATGGTGGGTGGCGGTATAGGTTCTTTTATTGGGCCAGTCCATAGAATTGCAGCATCTATTGATAATAAGATTGAATTGGTTAGTGGTGCATTTAGTAGCAGTAAAGAGAAATCATTTCTAAGTGGGAAGAATTTATATTTAAATCCAGATAGGATTTATTCTGATTACATTGAAATGTTTAGTAAAGAACAACATATTCATTCTGATAATAGGATTGATTTTGTTTCGATCGTTACTCCGAATAATTCGCATTATGAAATTATTATGAAAGCATTAGATTCTGGATTTCATGTTGTTTGTGATAAACCTATGACATTTAATTCTCAACAAGCTATTGAAGTGGAAAAAAAAGTAAATGAAACAAAGAAACTGTTTTGTTTAACACACAACTATACAGGGTACCCTATGGTGAAAGAAGCAAAAGATATAATTGCTAAAAACCAATTGGGTAATATAAGAAAAATTGTAGTTGAATATCCACAAGGTTGGTTAGCTACAAAAGTTGAAAATAACGCTCCAGTTTGGAGAACAAACCCCAAAATTGCTGGTATATCCTCTTGTATAGGTGACATAGGTACTCATTGTGAGAATCTTGTTGAATATATTACAGGATTACAAATAGTAGAATTATGTGCAGATTTATCAAGTTTTGTTGAAGATAGAGAACTCGATGATGATGGTAGTGTTTTACTTAGATTTAACAATGGAGCTAAAGGAATTTTATGGGCAAGTCAAATTGCTGTTGGACAAGAAAATGGTTTGAATATACGAATTTTTGGAGAATTTGCTTCAATTGCTTGGAGACAAGAGAACCCTAATTATTTGCAGATTGATTATTTAGATAAACCTCGTGAAATTAGGACTGCAGCATCAAGTTTTGTTGGAGAAATATCAATGAATAGTACAAGAATTCCCGCTGGACATCCTGAAGGATTTTTAGAAGCATTTGCAAATGTTTATAAAAATTTTGCAAATGAATTATCAGATTTGATATCTGGTGAAAAACTTCCAGTGCATAAAGAGTATGATTATCCAAAAGTTCAAGATGGTGTTAGAGGTATGAAATTTTTAGAAGCTGTTGTTAAAAGTTCTGACAATAGAAATCAGTGGGTAAAAATTTCATAATAAATTTGAATGGAGTTAAAATGTATAGACCAATTACTTTATTTACAGGACAATTTGCAGATATTCCCATTAATCAATTAGCTGTAAAAGCAAAAAGTTGGGGGTATGATGGTTTGGAGTTGGCATGCTGGGGAGATCATTTAGATGTTGATCGTGCTGCTACTGACATGAAATATGTTGATGGGAAAATTGAATTATTAGCAAAAAATGACTTGAAGTTGTTTTCAATTAGTAATCATTTAGCCGGACAGTTAGTTTGCGACCCAAATGATGACTACAGGTCAGATTTTTTTGCTCCTAAAGATCTTTCTGGAAATCCTGAGGGCAAAAGAAAATGGGCAGTAAACTCTATGATTAATTCTGCTAGAGCTGCAAAAAATTTGGGCATTAATATTGTCAATGGATTTACTGGTTCTTCAATTTGGCACATGATATATAGTTTTCCACCTGTAAGCGAAGAGACTATTGAAGATGGATTTAAATATTTTGCGGAAATGTGGAACCCTATATTTGATGAATTTGATAGATGTGGTGTTAAATTTGCATTAGAGGTTCATCCTACTGAAATTGCTTTTGATATAGTAACTGCAAAAAGAGCTCTTGAAGCTGTAGAAAATCGTTCAACTTTTGGGTTTAACTTTGATCCAAGTCATTTATTTTGGCAAATGATTGATTTACCAAAATTTTTAAAGATTTTTTCAGATAGAATATATCATACACATATGAAAGATGCTGTTTTAACTCTTGATGGAGAATCAGGCATTTTATCTTCTCATTTGAATTTTGGTTCAGAAGGTAGAGGTTGGGATTTTCGAACATTGGGACGAGGAGGAATTAATTTTGAAGAGATCATAAGGACATTGAATTTTATTGATTATAGAGGCCCCTTATCTGTTGAGTGGGAAGATGCTGCAATGGACAGAGAATTTGGTGCCCAAGAGGGGTGTAAATTTTTAAAGAAACTTCAATTCCCTGCTTCAAATCGAATATTTGATGAAGCTTTTGGAGAATAAAAAATGATTTTAACCTTTTCTGAATTTATTTAATTAATTTCAAAGGAGATTTTCATGTTCCACAGAAGTAATTTAGTGTTTTTAACAGGTATTTTATTCGCATTTTTTTTAGTTGCTTGTGGTGGTGATTCAAGTAAAATCCAGAACGCTACTTTAGAATCGACTACTATAATACAGAATCCTACAAGAGGTGTCGGATTCCAAGCTCAAGCTACAAGCAAATTTTCTCATATGGACAAAGAATTTCAGTTGCCAGAATTATTATGGCCTACTTTCGAATACCGTATGATAGCTGCAGGGCCTAGACATGCTCAGGTTAAAGCAGAATTTTGCGTGATTGATGAAGCTCAAGGTATACCTTTCACACCTGGTGAAAAAGTTGAGGTAATTGAAGAAGCTAGATGTATGAATGTCTATCATATGATCCCAGATTCTTCTCCAATTAGACACGTTATGGGATTTACAAAAGTCAGAGTAATTTCTACAGGACAAGAGGGTTGGACTTTTTCTAAAGTTGTTCGGATAACTGAATAGGTTAATTTTTCTTTTTATTCCCGGGAGTTTTGATTTCTGGATTTTCAGATATGTAATCTTTAAGCCTCATGACGATATTTTCTTGGAGTTGTATTGATAACCCTCCATCAACTGTTAACGTAGTGCCAGTTATAAAGGAAGCCTCATCTGAGCATAAAAATGATACTGATGATGCTATATCTTCAGGTGTGCCTGTTCTTCTTACAGGATATTGTAATTCAAATAGATGAAATCCTTTTTTGTCTCCAGATTTTTCCCAAGCTTTTTGACCTCTTTCAGTAACTATATGACCTGGAGCGATTGCATTTACTGTAATTCCAAGTTCTCCAAAATCGATTGCCATTTGTCGTGTTAAACCAATCACTGCTGCTTTTCCTGATGCATATACCAGAGATTTAGGAGCCTGTACTATTCCATGCACAGATGAAATATTTATAATTCTTCCTATGTTTTGTTTTGGAGGTTCACCGTTTCTTAATCCAAATCCTGACCATTCTGTGTTTATTCCAGTGACGTTTCCTGATTCAGTCATTGCTGGTACAGAATATTTTGCACCAAAAAATAATGCTTTAGTTAATAAGCCAATTCCGGTATCCCATTCATCACTAGTAGTTTCTATTGCACTACCAGAGTCTGATGTATGCGAATAAGCATTTTGTATTAAGAAATCAAGTCTTCCGGTCATGTCAATTGCTTTATCTACCATTTGTTTTGATACATTTTCTTCTGAAACATCTCCTATAAGATATTCAGCTGATCCACCATGTTCAAGAATGTATTCAACAGTTTTTTTTGCAGTAGCTTTGTTAATATCAACTATTAGTACTGTAGTTCCTTCAGATGCTAGTTTTTTTGCACATCCACCACCAATTCCACTAGCTCCACCAGTCACTATAGCTGTTCTTTTGCTAAATTTTTTCATCGATTTTCCTAAAATCACCTTCACATCTTCATATTTGTTTTAAACAATAGTACTATGAATAAGAAATTATTTTGAATGTTTGTAAATATAGTGCTTATCCAATTAATAATCTATTTGCTTTGTTAGGTAGTACTTTTGATAGATCGAGTGTGATTTGAATTAAAGCTGGCTCGATGTAAATTATGGAGAAAAAATATGACTGAACCAATTAAAGCTGTATTGATGGGTGCTGGCGGGAGAGGTTTTTTTGCTTTCGGTGGTTATGCGACAAAAAATCCAGAAGATTTGAAATTTATTGCTGTTGCTGAACCGGATGAATACAGACGTAATCGTTTTGGTGATGCGCATAATATTTCTTCTGAAAACAGATTTAATACTTGGGAAGATTTGTTAAAAGTACCTAAGCTAGCTTCTGTGTTGTTTAATTCAACAGGAGATGCTATACATTATTTGTCTTCAATGTCTGCTATGGATAAAGGGTATGATGTTGTTTTAGAAAAACCAATGGCTTCTACGTCTGAAGAATGCTCTGCCCTTGTGGAAAAATCAGATAAATTGAAGAAAAAACTTATTATTTTTCACGAATTGAGATATACAAGTTTTTTTCAGAAAGTTTATGAGATTGTTAACTCGGGTAAGCTTGGAGATATAATTACTGTGGAGCACAGAGAAAATGTTGTTTATTGGCATTATGCCCATAGTTTTGTAAGAGGTACATGGAGAAATACAAGAGATTCTGCTCCATTTATTTTAGCTAAATGTTGTCATGATTTAGATTTATTGTTTTGGATAATTGGTAAAAAAGTTAAGAAGTTGTCTTCGTTTGGCAGTTTGAAGCATTTCAAGTTGGATCAAGCACCTAATTCTAATGTTCCTGATCGATGTACTGATGGTTGCCCTGTGGAAGATTCATGTATTTACTATGCCCCTAGATTGTATTCTGGATTTGCTAAAGGTTACCAAAGAATATTTGAGTTAGATGAAGTTACTTCAGGAAAATCTCTTAATGAAATTTTAAGTGTAAGTAATTATGGTAGATGTGTATATAAATCTGATAATAACGTTGTTGATAATCAGACAGTAAACTTGGAGTTCGAGAATGGAGTTTTAGCTAGTTTTATTACTACTGCACATACAAACAAAGGGGGTAGATTTGTGCGATTTGATGGAACTAAAGGGACTCTTATAGGTGAGTTTTCTAGTTTTGGATCGGAAATTAAAATCACTGACCATCTTTCATCTGAAGAAGAATCAGTAAATTTTGGTTCAACTTATGATGATAAAAATCATGGAGGAGGTGATGAAAATATGTTAAAAGATATTGTGCAAAATTTGAAAAACGATTTAACTGCTACTCAAAATTCTGTACATGATGCCTTTGAGAGTCATTTGATGGCATTGGCTGCTGAAGAGTCTAGGGAAAATAATGGATCAATGATTGAGATGGATGAGTATAGAGCACGTTTTATTTAGTTAGAATTTTTTTATATTATCCATGAATCCATTTCTGATTTGTCAGAAACACCCAAATTAATTTGAGTAGCTTTGATTGAATTATCTATATGCTCTGTTGTTCTAGCTCCAATTAAAACTGAACTTATTTCAGAATGGTTGATTGCCCAAGAAATAGCTAGTTGAATTGGAGGAATCTGTAGATCTTCAGATTTTTTATTGAGCTTTTTTAAGATTTCAAAGTTTTTATCACTAAAATATAAATCCGCATGTCCTGGCATAATGTGATATCGAGATCCTTGAGGTAATTTTGATTTATCAGGCGAATATTTACCTGTTAGGAATCCAGCTCCGAGGGGACTATGAGCTGTAATAGATAATTTTTTTTGCTCACAAATTGGGAATAGTTCTTTTGATTCAGATTGAACTAAACTGAATGGAGTTTGTATTACCTGAAACCCAGGGATTTTGTTTTTTTCTGAGATTTCAATGGATTTTAGAAGTTGTTCTTTATTATGATTAGCGCACCCGATTGCGTTAGTAGTTCCTTTTTGGATTTCAACGTTAAAAGCTAATAATGTTTCAAGGATTTCAGTTGTAGCATCTGGCAAGTGAAGTTTGAAGATATCTACATTATCGACTTGGAGTCTTTTGAGGCTATCTGAAAGGGCTCTATTAATATTTTCTTTGCTACCACCGGTACCAACTTTGGTACATAAAGTTACTTTGTCTCTAATTTTTTTTCCTCTAGATTTTAACCATCTACCGATGATTTTTTCAGATGAGAATGATTCTAAAGTAGTTTCTCTAACATCATCTGTGTTATATAATTTTTTGCGAGTTTGGTAAGATTCGAGTCCACCGTATAGTTCACTTGTGTCGAAAAATGTGATTCCATTATCTATAGCATAATCCATCAAGTAAAATGCAGTTTTTTCATCCACTTCTCTTCCCCAATTTCCACACCCAAGGCCAATTTGGCTTACTGAAACGTTAGTTTTATTTATCCCAATAGTTTGCATCTTGAATCCTTTAGTAACTACATTAATTGAGCCCAATCATTTTTATATTCTTTAAATCTGGAATATATTTCTTGTAAAGTTTCTTGATTTAGATCAAAATCACTGTTGGATAATTCAATATTTGATTTTAAGTGATCAAGGTTATGTGTTCCCACTATAGCAGTTGTAACTGCTTTATGAGATAAAACAAATGCTAAACTTAAATCTATTGGATTTTCATATGCTGAGTCTATAGGACCAATTGAATCCATTATTTTTGCTCTTTCAAAATATTGTGTAGCATATTGAGATGGAAGAGATTTTGCTTGCCATGCACCATTTGCTACTGGTCTTTTGATAATTATTCCCATATTTTGAGATTGTGCTTTCTCAAACAAATTTAACCTAGCATTTTGATCTACAATATTGAAGCTAGTTTGTAAGGTTGCAAAAATGCCACTATTTATAGCCCAAGCTGCAGCATCATTATCACCACTATAACCAATAAATCTAGTTTTTCCTGCTTCTTGTGCTTTAATTAGACTTTCAATACAATCGCTGTTTTCAAGGATGTCAATTTCGCAAGAGTGTAGTTGTACCAAATCTAGATAATCAGTAGAGAGGTCTTTAAGGCT
Source organism: SAR202 cluster bacterium (assembly GCA_009392295.1). GTDB lineage: Bacteria > Chloroflexota > Dehalococcoidia > Lucifugimonadales. The sequence goes on along the minus strand of VFGW01000006.1, from coordinate 27,703 downwards.
TCTATCTATAGAGTCGGTAATTGTTTTTCCTGTCCATTCTGTTCCAGAATATCCTCCGGTGACGTGTCCAGCTTTTGTGGCTAGATAATATTCATTTCTTCTATTTGCAACAGTTCTACCGATAATTTTTTCAGTAATCCCATAACATGGTGCTGTATCTAAAAAGTTTATTCCTTGATCTAGAACTGAATTAAGAAAATTAGATGATTCTTGATCTGAAATCTTTGTTTGTTGTCTAAATACTTCTGCTAGACCCAGCCCGATCCTTGTTATTTCCATATTTGTTTTTCCAAGCAAAGATTTTTCCATATTAATCACCAATATTTTTTGTTTGACAATTTTTAAAAGTAATTATACAAAAATAAAACATTTTACTGATACAATGAATACAATTGATGATATTTCTTTTGTCAATTATTAACGATATATTATTTTTTTTGAGGTTTATATGAAAAGGCTTGTTGTTGAAGGACCAAAGAATGCATATTTTCAAGATATTGATATTCCATCTTGTCCTGAAAATGGAATTGTTGCAAAGGCATTATTTACTGCGATCAGTACTGGTACTGAAGTAAGAGTATATCGCTGGTTGCCAGTTGATCCTGAAGGTGAATATTTGCATGGAGGTCAAAAATTTCCAGATGGTCCAGTTGAGAATGGATATTGTATGGTTGGTGAGGTTATTGAAATTGGATCAGAGGTTACAGATTATTCTATAGGAGATGTTGTGTATATGGGAGAACCACATCAGGAATATGGTTCTTCTGTTGTTGATAATATATTTAAAATTCCTGCAGGTGTTTCCTATGAAGTAGCTGCATTCATGAATGTTTTACATGTAGCTCAAGGTGCTATTAGGGATGGAAATCCAAAACCTGGTGAGAATGTATTGATACTTGGATTGGGAGTAGTTGGTCTTTCAGCGGTAGCGTTTTCAAACGCATTTGGATTTAATACAGTAGCTATGGACTTAAATGATAAGAGGGTAGAGATAGCTAGAGATATGGGAGCTGGTTTATCAATTAGTCCGTCAACGCCTGGATACGCAAAAAAAATCAAAGAATTTTTTAATGGACAAGATCCTGATCTTGTTATAGAAGCTGCATCATCATGGAGGGCTATAAAGACAGGTTTAGATTTAGTTAGACCTGATGGTACAGTGATTGTAGTTGCTAGACATACAGATAAGCCTGATTTTGATCCTGTAGGACATCCTTATCTTTCTAAGAAGTTAACACTCAAGACATCATATGGTCCTGAGTTAGAGGGCTCTAGGTGGGATAAGGAAGCATCAAGAGAATTTACTTTTGATCTATTACGAAAGAATAAGATGGATATAAAACCAATGATAACTGATACAATATCATGGGATAAGATACCTGACATATATGATAGGTTAGATAAAGAAGAGCAAGATATTGCTGGTGTTTTAGTTAAATGGTAATAAGAAACTTTAGGAGTTTTAATTAAAGTAATGAAATCTTCGGAAATAAGAAATAAATTTTTAAAATACTTTGAAAGTCAAAATCATCTTATCTTACCTAGTTCATCTTTGATACCAGTTGGAGATCCTACTTTATTACTTACAACGGCAGGTATGGTACAATTTAAGCCTTACTTTGAGGGTTCTTCTACGCCCCCTAATAAAAGAGCTACAACTTGCCAAAAATCTTTTCGCACTCCAGATATAGATGAGGTTGGTGACTCTACTCATTTAACTTTATTTGAAATGCTTGGAAATTTTAGTTTCGGTGATTATTTCAAGGAAGAGGCAATAAATTTTGCATTGGATTGTCTTGTTAATACTATGGGGTTACCAAAAGATCAATTTGTTGCAACTATTCATAAAGATGATGAAGAAGCTGGAAAATTATGGATAGCTGCTGGAATTCCTAATTCAAAAGTTTTTAAATTTGGTGATTCAGATAATTGGTGGGGCCCCGCTGGTACAGAAGGGCCATGTGGGCCATGTGGTGAACTACATTTTGATTTTGGAAAATCTCAAGGCTGTGGTCTACCTAGCTGTTCTCCAAATTGTGAAAATGTTTGCTCTGATGGAATGATTTGTAATCGATATGTTGAATTATGGAATTTGGTTTTTATGCAATATTATCAAGAGAGCGATGGGGTTAGGAAAAAATTACCAGCACCTAGTGTAGATACAGGAATGGGTTTAGAAAGATTGGCAGTTGTTTTATCAGATTGTGAAAATTTATATGAGACTGATTTGTTTTCTCCTTTAATTAATCAAATCGAAAAAATGACAGGGATGAATTATCAAGAAAATGAAGAAGTGACAAAATCTATCAGAGTAATTGCTGAACATTCTAGAAGTGCAACTTTTTTAATTGCTGATGGTGTTGTGCCTTCTAATGAAGGTAGAGGTTATGTCTTACGTAGAGTGATGAGAAGAGCAATACGTAATGGTATGACATTGGGATTAAAAGAAGTTTTTCTTGGTGAATTAGTTGATGTTGTGATTGAACAAATGGGCTCCGTATACCCTGAATTAAAATCTAATGAAGAATTTATAAAAACAGCCGTTTTATTAGAGCAAGAACGTTTTGCTAAGACTTTTCAGCAAGGAACTAATTTGTTAGACGAAGCTTTACAATCAAAAGGAAAATTAACTTCAGATTTTGTTTTTAATTTATGGGACACTTATGGATTTCCTGTTGAGATTACTAGTGAAATTGCTGGAGAAAAAGGAGTTGAAGTTAATCTAGATGATTTCAATTTAAAAATGGAAGAACAAAGAAAAAGGGGCAAATCTGCCAGTAAATTTGATGATGATAAACCTAAGTTCAGAGTTTATGAAAATATGGGTGTTGGTGCTACTAAATTCTTAGGATATGATTCTATTAGTTCAGAGTCAGTTTTAGTAGGCGTTATTGTAAATGGGGAACAAGTTGATTCGGCTAAAAAAGGAGAAAAAGTAGAAATTGTATTGCAACATACGCCATTTTATCCAGAAGGCGGAGGGCAAGTTGGAGATTCTGGTGAATTGATTTTGCCATCAGGTAAAATCAATATTTCAGATACTCAGATGACAATTCCTGGTTTAATTGTTCATTTCGGAGAAGTTTTTGAAGGTGAAATTCAGATTGGTGATCAGGTTTTGTGCAATGTAGATTCATTGATTCGCCAAGATACAGCAAGAAATCATACTGCCACACATATGTTACATGCAGCTTTAAGGGAAATTTTAGGAACTCATGTACGTCAAGCAGGTTCTTTAGTTGCTCCTGATAGACTTAGGTTTGATTTTTCTCATATTAGTGCCTTAACAAAAGATGAAATTATTAAAACCCAAAATTTAATTAATGAAAAGATTAGGCAAAATATTATTATTCAAAAAACAGAAGATTCATATACTTCTGCTATAGAAAAAGGTGCTATTGCTTTTTTTGGAGACAAATATGATTCGGATGTTAGATTAGTAGAAATATCTAATGGGAATCGTTTCAGTTTTGAAGTTTGCGGTGGTACCCATGTTCATGGTACTGGTGAAGTTGGATCTTTTTATATCTTAGATGAATCTAGTATTGGCTCAGGATTAAGAAGAATTGAAGCTGTTACCGGTAGGGCTGCTGAAAAAGTTTTTTCACAAAATTATCAGACAATCAACTCTTTGACAGGTATATTAAAAACAACAGATGGTTTATTACTCGATAGAGTGCAAAATTTATTAGAGGAAATCGAAGATAAGAGGAAACAAATTAGTGATTTGGAAACAAAAAATTCTTTGCAAGAAGCCTCAGCTCTTTTGGAGAATGTTCAAATAATTAATGACATAAATATACTATCTTCTGTAATTGAAGTTTCTTCAATTGATATGTTGCGTCGTATATCTGATTGGCTTAGGCAAAAAATCCGAAGTGGAGTAGTGGTACTAGGTTCAGTTATAGATAAGAAACCAGTATGTGTTGTAATGATTTCTGATGATTTGGTAGATTCAGGTTATGATGCAGTAGATTTAGCTAAATCTATAGGTTCACAAATGGGTGGTGGTGGTGGCGGAAAACCTGATTCAGCACAAGCTGGAGGCAGAGAACCTGGTAAATTAGCTGATGCGATTTCAATCGTTGCTACCAGTATAGCTGAAAGATAATAATTGTGAGGATACTCGCTGTTGATTTAGGTGACAAGCGTGTAGGATTAGCTGTTTCTGATGTTTCAGGAATTGTAGCTACACCTAAACCTGCATTTCATTTTAAAAATTTATCATATTCTGTAGATTATTTATCTAATATTTCCCAGGAACTTGAAGTTGATCATATTTTAGTTGGAATGCCCTTGTTACTTTCAGGATCTCATGGTGAACAAGCGAATAAAGTTAAAGAATTTATTAAAGAACTAAGAAAAAAAATTTCTATAAAAATAGAAATTTTGGATGAAAGATTTTCTACAGTAGAAGCGAGACGAAGGATATTTGAAAACACTTCTAAAAAATCGCAAACTAGGATGAAAAATTTAGATTCCCCTGCTGCTGCAGTGATGTTGCAATCATATTTGGATTTCAGCAATAAAATATAACGTAGAAGTTGTTGGATTTATTTGTTATGATCCTCTAAATATTCATTTGATACTTTAAAGGATTATTATCTGTGGAATCTCAGGTTGGTTTATTAGGCTATCCACTTAAACATTCTGTTTCTTCTGTTTTTCAACAAGTTGCATTTGATCATTTTTCTTTATCGACAAGATATGTTAATTTGAGTGTTGATCCATTAAGATTACCTGATGTTGTTGCAAAGTTACGTCAAGAAAATTTTTTAGGTGCAAATGTAACTATACCCCATAAAGAAAATATTATTCCTTTGATTGACGAACCTTCAGATCTAGTATTAAGTGTTGGGGCTGTAAATACTATTTTGAATTCTTCAGGAAAATTGTTTGGATTTAATACTGATGTGGATGGTTTTATTGATAGTTTGAAATTAAAATTGAAATTAGATTTGATTAATAAAAATATTGTTGTTATTGGAGCAGGTGGAGCAGCCAAAGCAGCTATTTTTGGTTTATGTAGAGAAAATGTTGGCAGTGTAACTGTTTATAATAGAACTTTGGAAAGATCAAAGATTTTGTTAACTCAATTTCCTGATCTGTGTATTGCAAAAAATATTAATGATTTACAAAAGGCTTGTGCAAATTCAGAGTTGATTGTTAATTGTACATCAGTTGGAATGGCTCATACAGATACAGAAGATGCTTCTCCAATTAATGTGGAATTTATTTCTGAAGGATCTATGGTTTTTGATATGGTTTACAATCCCATTCGTACAAAGCTGATCAAAGAATGTGAAAAACGAAAAATTAAAGTAGCTGGAGGATTATGGATGTTGGTTTATCAAGGAGCTAAATCATTCAAGATATGGACAAATAAGGAAGCTCCTGTAGATTTGATGTATGATGCTGCAATTAAAGCTATTTAATATTTTTTAAGGAAGGAATTTATGGCTGAAAATATATTTTTAATTGGATTTTCAGGTGTTGGTAAATCTACTGTTGGGAAAAAATTAGCCTTAATGTTGGGGATGGATTTTGTAGATATTGATAAATATATTGTTGATTCTCAAGACAGAACTATTAAAGATATTTTTGCATCTGATGGTGAAAGAAAATTTCGGAAAATTGAATATAATTCATTAAAAAACATTTGTCAAAAAACTAATCAAGTTGTATCTACTGGCGGTGGATTACCTGTGTACGCTAGAAATAGAAATTTGATGAAAGAAAATGGAGTTATAATTTGTTTAGAAGCCCACGATAAGACATTAAATAAAAGGCTATTTGAATCTGATTTAGATGGTTCTTTTGATAAAGAAGTAAGGCCTAAGTTAGATTCTGATGATAAATTTAGGACTTTGTCATCTCTGAAGCAATCTAGGCAGAAATTTTATTCAATGTGTGATTGGACTATTCATACTGATAAATTAACACCTGATCAAATTGCAATTGAAATAATTAGGTTTTGTAATATTTTACCTGCTAGTCAAATAAAAATCCCTGTTTCATTGAATGAAGATTTATCTTCAATTGTATCAATTGGTGGGGAGGGGTACCCGATTTATGTTGGTTGGGGAATTCTGACTAAATTATCAGATATATTAAAAGATAGAAAAATGTTAGCAACCATTTTTATAATTGCTGATGAATCTGTATTGATGCATACTAGAAAAATTCAAATTTTATTGGAATCAAATGGTTTTAAATTTCATACATTTAGGATTCCTTCAGGTGAAAGTAGTAAAAATTTGGATTTAGTTAAATCAATATATGGATGGTTAGCTGAATTAAATGCAGAGAGATCAGATATGATTTTAGCTGTTGGTGGTGGTGTTGTTGGTGATATTTCGGGTTTTGTTGCAGCAACTTATCTTAGAGGTATTAAATTTGCTCAAATCCCTACCACTTTACTTGCTATGACTGATTCTTCGATAGGTGGAAAAACCGGAGTAGACTTACCTGAAGGAAAGAACTTAGTGGGGGCATTTCATCAGCCTGAATTTATATTAGCTGATCTAGAAACTCTTAAAACTTTGAGTCAACGTGAATTAAATTCTGGTTGGGCTGAATCTATTAAACATGGATTGATTTTAGATAAAAATTTATTTTATGACATGCAAAATAATAGTTCAAAATTATTATCTTTAGAAAAAACTGTCACCTTAGATGTTCTAAAAAGGAGTATGAAAATCAAAGCTGACGTCGTTTCTAAAGATGAAAAAGAGCAATTGGGCTTAAGGATCATATTGAATTATGGTCATACAATTGGTCATGCGATTGAAGCTTCTACAAAATATGGTTTGTATTTACATGGTGAAGCTGTCAGCATTGGTGTAGTTGGCGCAGCAATGTTATCTAGTCATCTAGGTTTTATAACAAATGAAGAAGTAGATTTGCAAAAATCAGTTTTTAAATTATTTGATTTGCCAACATCTTATAACGACTTAGATATAGATTCTGTAATTCATTTTATGAGTGTTGATAAAAAGAGATCTGCTGGAAATATTAGATGGGTGATTCTTGAAGCAATTGGAAATGCAAATACGACTAAAAATGTTTCTATTGATTCTGTAAAAAATATTCTCAAAGAATTGAAAAAATAATGTTCTGGAATTTTTGAATATGTCATTTGATCTAATTAAATCTGAAGGATTAGCTAGGGCTGGTATCTTGCGCACAGCACATGGAGATGTTAAAACTCCTATTTTTATGCCTGTTGCAACTCAAGGAAGTGTGAAGTCAGTTTCTCCAGATGATTTATATGAAATTGGTGCTCAAATCATTCTTGGTAATACATATCATTTATATTTAAGGCCAGGGGTTGATTTGATTCAAAATTTTGGCGGGATTCACAAATATATTAATTGGAAAAAACCTGTTTTGACTGATAGTGGAGGATTTCAAGGATTTAGTTTGCAGCATTTGAGGTCTATAAAATATGATGGAATAGAATTTAAATCTCACATCGATGGTTCTAGCCATTTTTTTAGCCCTGAATCGACTGTAAAATGTCAGGAAAAAATTGGCGCGGATATCATCATGCCTTTAGATGTATGTTTACAACAAGGGAGTAAAGATTCTGAAGTTCAAGAAGCAGTTAAATTAACGACCGAATGGGCAAAAAAATCAAAAGATATTCATTCAAGAAATAATCAATTATTATTTGGTATAGTGCAAGGTGGATTAGATGAGAATTTACGAGTTGAATCAACCAACGATTTAATTAACATAGGTTTTCCCGGTTATGCTATTGGGGGTTTGAGTGTGGGTGAATCTAAGCCGGAGATGTATCAAATTGCAAAATTTACATCAGCTTTATTGCCAAAAAATAAGCCAAGATATTTAATGGGAGTTGGAAGTCCTGAAGATTTAATTGAATGTATTGCAATAGGAATTGATATGTTTGATTGTGTTTTGCCAACTCGAGTAGCTAGAAATGGTGTTTTATTTGTAGATTATGGAAGAATTAATATTTATAACGCACAATTTCGTGATCTAGATGGTCCAATTCAAATTAAATGCAAATGCTATACTTGCAAGAATTTTTCTATAGGTTATTTGCATCACCTATATAGGTCTAAAGAGATACTTTATTATAGACTTGCTACAATTCATAATTTAAACTATATTTTGAAATTAATTGACGATATTCGCAACCATATAATTTCTGGTGATTTTTTTGATTTTTTGTCAGATTTTCGTTCTAAATATGTTCCTTCTAATCAAAAAGTTAGACTTGAGCAAAAGCAAAAATGGTTAAATTCACAGAGATTGAAAGACTAGTATGTTCATGTGTGAATTCGTAAACCAACATGATTAACAACAAACAACGACAATTGACACACTTAATGACACACTTCCCGAAAATGACAACAACAATCGTATTCAAGCATAAACTATCAGCCCGAAAATGATCTCAGATAGGTCAAGCTACTATAGTTAATGGCAGTTGAGACGATATGTGTGAATCATATTAATACTTAGTCTTCATACTTTTTTTTAGAATATTTTAAATAATAAATTATTAGAATTATTACAACCAATAATATTAGACTTGAAAATATTACAATTGTTGAATTCAATGTGTTGGCTGTAGCTCTTGTATTTTCTAATTGTTTTGAGTTGGAATTCTGTATTTGAACAGATGGTTTTGTTATTTTTTTGGGGAGATTTTTTTGATCTTTATCTTCATTTTCATTTTCAATATACCAATACCATTCTCTTTGAGAAGATGAGTTAAAATATTCGGTATCTCCTGAAGCGTATACTGATGAAAATATTTCTTTAGATCCTACAGAAAATATATATCTTAACGGACCATTAGATTTGATTGTAACTTTAACTTGAATATTATTTTTCAATATTTCTTGATGAGCAGTTACTCTTATTAGATGCATTTGGCTATAAGGCTCATAGTATGTGGCAGGCGTGATATTTGGTTTGAATGTATTTTGAACATTTGGAGAATTTTGATTTTTAGAAGTTGATATTTTTGTTAAAGTTAGTTCAGGCAGGTATTTTTTATCTAATAGTTTTTCAGGATTTCGATCTGGAATTAGAATGCTAAATTTTAGAATGTTGTCAGAGAAATTATTTAGATTAAAGATTATTTCTTCATTGACTGATTCAAATTTGCCATAAAATGCATGTGAAACAGAAGCATCACTTAGGTCAATAGTTGTTTTTTTGGAGGGAGATTTAATTATTTCAAATGGTTGATGTGCGTAGGTTTCATTTGTTTGGGAAATAAATAATATTACTGGTAATGCAATTATACCCATAGCTTTTATTAAATTTAACATTTTTGATAATTGCAGCAATTGTATATTCCTTCAAATTAATTTTAAAAAAACAGACTGTTTAATAAATATATTGTGGTAAAGGTTAATTTGTGTTTCTGTAATAGAGAATCTCTAGGCTTTTTCTTTATTGTCGTTTTTTATTATAATATTTAACGATCTGTTTCTAGATAAGTTGTTTTTTATTGTATGTTAGTTTAATAAACTATAAAAGAGGGCGATTTCTTAGCTGAGTATGACAATAAATTAGTTCAAAGTATTAATTAGTTGAGACATTTTTTCAGCAGAATTTTTGTCGTTTTCTTTTTCGTAAATTAATTTCGCATTATTTAAGTCGCTGATAGCTTTTTGATTTTCTCCAAAATTAATATATAAAACCCCACGATTTCTATATGCTATTGCTAATTCAGGATTTAGTTCAATTGCTTTGTTGAAATCTTCTAAAGCTAGTTGCTTTTGTTCATTATGATAATAAGCAACGCCTCTGTAATTATATGGGAGTTCGAAATCAGGAATTAATCTGATTACAATAGACATTTTGGCAATTGCATCATCGTATTCTCGAGCGTTTAAATACCTGACTCCATTCATATAGTCAAACAAAGGATCTGGAGGTGTTGAAGTGGGTTCTGCAGATTCTTTAGATGACACTACTTGCTTATTTGAATCATCTATCTTTGATTTTGTTTGGGTATTTTCAGGTGTATTTGAATTGCAAGATAATATGAAAATGCAGATAAGGAGATACATAATTTTTAATGAAAAATTTAAAAAAATCTTAGGTGTATTCATATGTTTCTGATGTTTAATTAAAATATATTTCACAATTTATTATAGTATTCTACTAAAATTATTGAAGGATAGTAAATAGGAGTATATAATTGAATAGCAAATATAATTATTTAACTTTAAAAAATTATATTTTGAATAATATTTTTTATTCATTAACTATTATATAAAAACCCAAATGACTATTAAACGACTTCCGTATCGAATCCGAAATCAGATTAATTCAATGGTATTATTGGGTGCTGATGTAAATGTTATTCAGGATTGGCTAGAAAATAAAGGTCATCCACGAACGTTGAAAAGGTGCTATGAATATATTAATGATTTTAATGAAAAAATAAAATCTTCAGAAGATGATTTTATTGATTGGAAAGATATATATAGAATTTCACAATTAAATATTGATTCTACTATGGAATCTAGGATAAGAAATGCAATTGCGTGGCATCAAAGTTTTATACTGATTAAACCTCCATATTCTCTTAATGAGACTTATAGATTTGCTAAATGGGCAAGATATATTCTTAATGCTACAAATTTTGCAATTATAGAAGATATGGATCTGTGGGTATTATCTAAGGTTTTTGAAATTTTTGAAAGAAGTGGCAATGATATGGAACCATTAGAATCATGGCTTACTTTTATGCCTTTTCAAGAACATTCCATCAGAAATGAACAAGTGATTTACACAGATAATGCAAAGAGATATATTGCAGCTATTAGAAATGAAATAATCAAACCTCTAGATATTTCTTGGGGAGAAATTGGTTTAATTTCAGAATTGACAGCTGACCATTTAATTGGAAATGATTTCCAAGATACTTCAATAAATTTTCATGAACTAGATATTTGGGCAATTGCGGGAGGAGATGAATTAAGTCAAAGATTATTTAATGTAGGTGAATTATTTGAACCTTTTTTAGATTCTCCTCTGAAAAATTTGAAAGTTTATACTTATCTATTACCTAGTCAACAATTGCAAGATTGTACCAAGCTAGATATTAGAGATCGTCAAAGGTCTTTGGGTAATGTGAAAGGATCACCTGTGTATATGATTGATTTAGACGAATACGGTGATCAGTCACCAGATATAGAGCCTATTATATATGATTAAATATTTGAATTATTTAGAAATTATAGGAGTATTAAATGCTTAGATCTTTAGATGGCAAGATGCCTAAAGTTCATGATACAGCTTTTGTGAGTGAGTTTGCATACGTGATCGGTGATGTTGAAATTGGACCTGGCAGTAGTATTTGGCCTGGTACTGTTATAAGGGCAGATATGGGAACTATAAAAATTGGTAAATTCACTTGTATTCAAGATAATTCTGTAGTTCATGGTGATTCTGATGTGTTTATTGGTGATAATGTTGTTTTAGGCCATAGGGTACTTTGTCATGCAGCAATTATTGAGTCTCGTTGTTTGATTGGGAATGGTGCTGTTTTAAATGATGGAGTTAAAATTGGTACAGAAAGTTTAATTGGATCTTCATCCATGTTGTTGGAAAATTCAGAAATTCCGGCTGGTTCTTTGGTAGTTGGATCACCTGGCAGAGTAAGAGGAAATATTCAAGAAAGACATTTGGATTTAATTGATAGCACAGCAGAAAGTTACGTTGTAAAAGCTAGAAAATACTTAGAGAATGGTCTTTAAATCACATGTATTTAGGTGCATTCATTCCCATGATTTGAAGGCATTTTGATAAGACAATTTTTGTAGCACTAATTAGTTTTAATCTTGCTTTTGATATCTCTAGTTCTGACTTGTTTTCTGAAATAACTTTGCAATTTTGATAAAAAACATGGAAATTATTTGCTAAATCTAATGTATAGTGAGGTAAATGATGAGGAGTTAGATTTGAAGCCATATTCTCTATTAGATCGGGTAATTGGATCATTTTTTGAATTAAATCAATTTCAGATTCGTGCGACAGTAATGAAATATCACAATCTTCGAAGTTAATATTATTTTGCTTAGCAATTTCTAAAATACTACAAATTCTTGCGTGAGCATATTGAATGTAATAAACAGGATTTTCTTTGGATTCATTTTTTGCGTAATCAAGATCAAATTCCATTTGGCTTTCTGGTGATTTAGAAATAAAAAAATATCTACATGCGTCGACACCAACTTCATCAATTAAGTCTTTTAAAGTTACAATTTCTCCTTTTCTTTTGGATAATCTTATTGCAGTAGATCCTTTTTTAATGGTGACCAATTGATAAAGAAGAATTTTCAAACGTTTTTGTTCTATATCTAACGCTGACATCATTGATTTCATAAACGGTACATGTCCTTGATGATCTGCACCCCAAATATCAATTATTTGATCGAAATTTCGTTTGACAATTTTGCTATAGTGGTAAGCTACATCTGTTCCAAAATATGTAGGAGTTCCATTACTTCGTATTAAGACTTTATCCTTAGTATCTCCAAGCTTAGTAGAAGTGAACCATTTTGCCCCATCTTTTGTTTTTGTAAGTTTTTTATAGTCTAATAAACTTAAAGTTTCTGAGAATATTCCATCATTTATAAGAGATTTTTCACTAAACCAATTATCATAAAACACTTTCAATGATTCCAGATCGTTTTTAATGTTTGTTATCATTAACTTTAATGCAGTTTCACCTATTAGGGATTGAGCAGATTTTTCGTTTACTGGAATTTCTTTTTCATCTAATATTTTTGAAATTTGTTGTGCAATTTCTAAAATATATTTGCCTTCATATCCATCTTCTGGCATGTTAGCTGATATGTTTTTGTTTTGCAGGTATCTAACGAATACACTCTGATAGAATTTTTCTATTTGGTTACCAGCATCGTTGATATAGTATTCTTTAGATACATCATATCCGCTTACTTCAAGTATGTTTGCTAACACGCTTCCTAATACTGCTCCTCGTGCGTGTCCAATATGAATTGGCCCTGTTGGGTTAACACTTACGAATTCAATTTGGATTTTGGAGTTTTCTCCTAGATCAGAATTTCCAAATTTATTTTTTTCTTTTAATATAGTATATATGTTTTTAAGAAGCCATTTTTCATTTAAGAAAAAATTAATAAATCCTGGTTTAGCTACCTCAATTTTTCTAATGATATTTTTTGATTGAATTGAAGTAGAAATTTCCGTGGCTACTTGCATAGGATTCTTTTTGAGTAGTTTTGAAAGTTTTAACGCAATATTTGTAGCATAATCACCATTATTTTTTGATTTAGTTTTTTCAATTTGAATTTTAAGTGGAGGGAGATTTTTTAACGACACAGCAAAATTTGTACTCTGTATGCCACTCCAAATTGCATTTTTTAAAATTTGATTTACAGTTTGTTTTTTTGACACTGGACGCTCTATTCTTACTAATTTATTATCAACTTACTATTTTTGTTTTTGGTTAATTCACCAATTACAGCTGAATCTTTTATTCCTGCTGAATGAAGTTGATTAATTAGCATATTTGCTTTTTCTTTGGGAATTGAAATTAGTAAGCCTCCAGATGTTTGTGCATCTGAATAAACCAATTTCTCATGGTGTTGAATATTTTTTCCCCATTTAATATGTTGAGAGGAATATTCAAGATTTTGTTTTGAACCTTGTGGTACAAGGTCTTTTTTTGCTAAATCAAATACTCCTTTTATTGTAGGTATTTTTGATGAATCAATAATAGCAGATAAATTGCTAGCATTAAGTATTTCTAATATATGACCAGTTAAGCCAAATCCAGAAATATCCACACAAGCATTTGCTTTTAAAGATGTCATTATATGAGAAGCATCGTGGTTTAATTGAGTCATGTATTTAATGGTATTTTTTAATATTGATTCTGAAATATTCTTTTCCTTTGAAGCGGTAGTTATTATTCCTGAACCAATTGGTTTTGTAAGGATTAAATAATCTCCAGGTTTTCCATTATTTATAGTGATTTGTTCACCAGTTTTAATCAATCCAGTGATTGCCATTCCAAATTTAGGCTCTTGGTCAACGATACTATGACCTCCAATAATTGAAAAGCCTGCTTCTTTAGCTTTACTTGTAGCTCCTTTAATAATTTCAACTAAGAATTTTTTATCAACATCTTTAGGGAAATTAACGATATTTACTCCAATTATAGGAATACCTCCCATTGCATAAATATCACTAACTGCATTGCAAGCAGCAATTTCTCCAAAAGTGAATGGGTCGTCAACTATAGGAGGAAAAAAATCAACTGTCATGATTAGTGATAGTTCATTATTAATTTTATAAACACCAGCATCATCTCCATCAGAGATGCCTACAATGATATTTGGATCTTGATTTGAAAATTCTGTAATTTGGCTCAAAACTTGAGCTAAGTCTAATTGACTAAATTTAGAGGCTCAACCACCACAATTTGTAAGTGAAGTCAAATTGAATTTATTATTATCTTTCATGTTGCTTTCCCTCCTTTCTTTGCTGTTTTGAAATTTTATTTGCATTTGAATCATTATAGCATTACTATTTGTAACTAATTTATATAGTCAATCTATTATAACTTTGAAGGATAAAGATGGTTAATATTGGAGAGATAAAATTATTTCCTTTGACTGATAATTATGGTTCAGGTCATGTATTAGATATTTTCCCGGATAGTGATTTAAATATTTGGAGATCGAAATTCCCTGATCTTTTGGATAATGAAAATCATATTAAACCTAGGTTTGGAGCTACATTTTTACATTCTCAAGGGAAAAATATTTTAGTTGATACAGGTGGGGGTCCACCTGCAGGAAAGTTGCTAAAAAATTTAGAAGATTTAGGAATTAATCAAGATGAAATTGATTTAGTTGTTTTAACGCATTTACATCCAGATCATGTAGGGTGGAATGTTTTATATGATAAACCTACTTTTCAGTCAGCAAAATACATTGTTTCTAGTACGGATTTAAAATATTGGAAGCAAGAAAATAATAGTTCTAATTTGCCTCATATTTTGAAACAAGTTGATCCGTTAATTTATTCAGGTGTAATAGAAGTGATTGAAGATAAACATAGAATCACATCTGAATTAACAGTTTTAAGTACACCTGGTCATACACCAGGACATATTTCTTTAGAACTAAATTCTAAAGGCAAAAAAGGGTTTGTTTTAGGTGATGTAGCACATAGTCCAATTCAAGCTTCTTATACTGATTGGAGTCCTAGTTTTGATGTTGATCCCGATTTAGCACGAATAACTAGACATGAAATATTGAATAAATTAGAAAAAGAAGGCCATCTTGTCTCGGCTGGTCATTTTCCTGAACCAGGTTTGGGTTTTTTTAAACGGGAAGCAAAAAATCGATATTGGCAACAAGTTTGATGTTGTAAAGGTTTAATTTTGATTCAGGTTAATTCAAGAAAATCTTTTTCAATAATTCAGGTTTTAGGAATTGGTTTAGTTCTTTTTTTTATGTTATTACCTTCTGAGTCAATAGTAGCAGCATTACCAATTATAGAGATTGAATTAGCATTAAATAAAACACAAGCGGGTTCAATTTATTCCTCTTATTTATTGGGATATATATTGGCTGCGTTATTCATAGTACCTTTATCTGATAAACTTGGAACAAAATCTATCATGTTGTTTTCAGTATTTATTTATATAATTTCTAACTTAATTTTTCCTGGAATATATTCGAATCTTTTATTAGCTACTTTAGTTAGGGCCTTTGGTGGAGTTGGAATGGTTGGTAGTTATATGTGTGGATTAAGGTTGATTGCACAGTCTGTTGAAAAAAAACATCGAGGCTTTGCTGTAGGTGTGTTTGTAACTTCTCAATATATGGGGCATAGCTTTTCATTAGCTTTTTCAGGAGTTTTAATGAGTTTTGTTTCTTGGACAGATATGTATTATTTTTTGTCATTTTTAGCAATCTTCAGTTTTCCACTTTTATTGATTTTAACAAAAAAAATTAATTCGAAGGATAACTATTCTTCAGAAACTTTGGGTAAAAGTTCAATTATAATCGCCTTGAAAAACTTAATTATTAGGAATATTTCATTAAGTTATTCTTTACATGCATTGATTTTATATGGCCTTAGGACTTGGTTGCCATATTTTATTTTTGGAATGTTTCTATTTCATGGAACCGGTGATGGTTTTGCGAATGACTTTTCCTCAATCGCTGCTGGGTTGATATTGATTTTTGGTGGATTTGGCCCAATTTTAGGGGGAGTAGTTTCTGATTTTTTAGGTAGGCCAAATACAATTATGGCGATATCATGTGTATCAGTATTATGTTGCTTAATTTTAGGATGGTTTGAAGGTATTCCAATTGTTGTTAAATTTTTTGTTTTGTTGATATTTTCATTGTGTTTTTCAGGAGGTTCACCTATTTATTCAACAGTAATTAATGAAACTACAGGGAAACATCGTTTGGGTGATGCAATTGCTGCACAGGCATCGATAGGTCTATTAGGTGGTTTATTAGGACCAATAATTTTAGGTATGTTTTTTGATAATTTTAAATCTGAATTTGGATGGTCAATTTCATTCTCATTTATAGCAATTTTGTCTATTATAGTTTTTGTGTTAATGTTACAAGTAAAATCTTTTCAAAAACGCGAGTTAAGGAGTTCTAGTGATTAATTTAAGAGTAAATCATGCAAAAAGAAAATTGGAAAATGGGGGAGTTGTTTCTTGTGTAGGGGGCTATATGAATTCAGATCTTGCTGAACTCTTTGGCACTACTGATTTTGATTGCATTTGGATGGAAGCTGAGCATGGATTAATTGATTTTGGAGATATTCCTGATATCACTAGAGCTTGTGATCTATGGAATAAAAATTCTATTATCAGAATAAATCATAATGAACCAGGACTTATTTATCGCGTTCTAGATTTGGGTGCTCAAGGTGTTGTAGTACCTCATGTCAATACGTTTGAACAAGCTAATCAAGTTGTACAGGCAGCAAAATTTCATCCAAAAGGAAATAGGGGAATATATACAAGTAGGCAAGGCTTAGGTGTAAAAAACTATTTTGATAATGCTAATAATGAAACTATGGTAATTGTTTTGATCGAAGATATTATTGCTATAGAAAATCTTGATGAAATTTTAAAGGTTGATGAGATAGATGTTTTTTTTGTAGCACCCGGTGATTTAGCACAAACTATGGGATATTTGGGTGAACCGAATCATTCAGAAGTTCAAGCTGTAGTTTCGGATACTTTAAAAAAAATCAGAGCTTCAGGAAGGAACCCTGGTACTTTAGTAACTCTTGAAAATGTGAAGAATTATTTAGATTTAGGTGTTAATTTCGTAGTTCATATGTGGTCACCTTCTTGGATAGTAGATAAGTCAAAGGATTTTCTAAACAAATTAAATTTAGGGTAGTATTTTCTTTTAAGGTAAATCATGGTAAAAAAACTTGGTTTGATTATTAATCCAATTGCTGGAGTGGGTGGTAAAGTTGGTTTAAAGGGTAGTGATGGTTCATTTACACTTGAAAATGCTTTAAAAAAAGGTGGTGTCTTTGAATCTAATTTTCGTACATTACTAGCGTTAAATGAGTTAGAATCTATTAAAAATGAGATTGAAGTAATTACATTTCCTTTAGAAATGGGGCAAGATGCTGCAGAGAAGAGTGGTTTTTGTCCTCGAATAATTGGCAAAATTACTTCTGGAAAAACTACAAAAAAAGATACTCAAGATGCTTGCAAAATTATGATGAAGTTAGAAGTTGATTTGATTCTATTTTCTGGAGGTGATGGCACAGCGCGAGATATACAAGATGTAGTAAGAGAATCCCGTCCTGTCATAGGTATCCCAACTGGAGTTAAGATGCATTCAAGTGTTTTTGGAATTAATCCTAGATCATCTGGCTATTTAGCTAGAATGTTTTTAACTGAAAAATTTCAAAATATTAAATTGTCAGAAGTAATAGATCTTGATGAAGAAGAATTTCGTTCGGATAGGATTTCTACAAGGTTATATGGCTATCTAAAAGTTCCAGATAATGGCAATTATTTACAGGGTGGAAAATCTCCAAATCTTATCTCAGAATCTGATGATTTAGATGCCATTTCAATAGATGTTATCGAGAAAATGGAAGATGATTGTGTATATATAGTAGGTGCCGGCTCAACTTTGCGTAATTTAATGGAAAATTTGAAATTGGAGGGTACTTTATTGGGTGTTGATTTAATACTTAATAAGAAATTATTGGCTTTGGATGTTAGCGAAAATGAAATAATTGAATATATTAAGAAATTTGAAAATTTTAAGGTCAAAATATTAGTATCACCAATAGCTGAACAGGGATATATTTTTGGAAGAGGGAATCAACAAATTAGTCCAAAGATTATTAAAATGGTTGGTAAGGAAAACATAATTATTTTGAGTACAAAAACAAAGGTTATGTCAGTTCCGAATACTTGTTTGCTTGTAGATACAGGAGAGGAAAGTTTAGATCAATATTTACATGGATTTTATAGAGTAACAGTTGGTTACAGAGAATATTTGATGTGTAAGGTTGGTTGATTTTTGAACTCTGTTTTATGATGTGATAAAAAAGACTGACAATTGATTTAAACCATATTATTATATGATTAGTTTGGAGGGCTGATATATTGTCTCAACTGAATTTGTTTAAGAAAAAGCTTAGTGGGAGTCATCTTAATATAATTGTTTCTGTTGAGTCTGCTGTAAAAATTTCAGACATCTCAGTTTATTTAGTAGGTGGTACGGTACGAGATATTTTGTTAGATCGCTCTCCATCAGATTTGGATTTTTTGATAGAAGGAAATATTGATTTACAATATTTTGCTAACCTAATTGGAGGTACTTTATTACAAGAATCTCGATTTGGAACATTTAAAATTGATTTTAATGGAGAAATAGTTGATTTTGCCTTTTCTAGGCAAGAAATTTATCCTTCTCCAGGGCAATTACCTGTTGTTAAAAAAGGTACTTTTAAAGAGGATTTATATAGACGAGATTTCACAATAAATTCTATTGCAATTGCTATTGGAGAAGATGGAGAATTTTCTAAAATAATTGATCCTTTTGGTGGGCAAAATGATGTTCTTGAAAAAAGGATAAAAGTTTTACATGACAAAAGTTTTCAGGATGATCCTACAAGAATTCTTAGACTTTTTAGATATTCTGGAAGGTTGTGCTTTGACATTGAAAACTCTACCAGAAATATCTTGATCCGAGATTTACATATGTTAGATGTAATAAGTTCAGATAGGCTTACAAATGAATTGTACTTAATATTAAATGAGGAATCTGCATCTAGAGCATTTATACAATATGCAAATCATGATGACAAGATGCATCTTTTTGATGGTGCTAAAATTGAGCTTTCAAATTTTTTGAAAATGGATCATCAAGAAGTTCAATCTTCCAAATTTTCTCAGGAATTAAAGTTTTCAATACTAGCACTATCTATACCAATTGAAATGTTAGATACTTGGGTGAAAAAATTCAACTTTAATTCAGATTTCTTGCAAATTTTAGATGGTGTTTTTGAAATTAATAATATTCGTGGAGATTTATTAAAAACAAACATGAACAATAGTGATTTATTTGCTTTGATGAATAAAATCAATGAAAATGTATTAAGAGCTTGTTTGATAATTGAGGAATTTTCAGATTTAAAAGAGTTTATTTTTCTTTATTTAAACAAATTAAAAAATCTATCTGTTCAACTATCCGGAAAAGATTTAATTAAATTAGGTATTACTGAAGGCCCTAAGATAGGTCAAATATTACATGAATTACATGTGGCAAAACTTAATGAAATGATTTTTTCTCTAGATGATGAAAAAGAATTTGTTCAAAAAATTAATAAAAATAATTCGTAGTTCAGATATTAAATTTGAATTGAGTAAAGGTAGTGATTTATGAAAAAAATTACAATTGTTGGGATGTCAGATATTAGCGCTTCAATAGGTTTCTATTTACGAAAATCTGGAATAAAAAATACTGAAATTGTGGGTACGGCTGCTAGTAGAAAAGTTTTACGTCATGCAAAAGATATTGGTGCTATAGATGTAGCTAATACTGATGAATCTTCTGCGATTAAAGACTCAGGTTTAATAATTTTAGATTTACCCTTATCTCAAACTCAGGATTTTTTGGAATCTATTGGTGAGACAATTTCTGGAGGTGCAGTTGTAACTGATTTATTACCTGTGAAATCAAAAATTGAAGAATGGGCTAAAAATTATTTACCTGAAAATGTTACATTTGTTGGGGGGCATCCTTTAGTAGACCATAATAAACAAATTTATGATGAATTAAATTTAATTAGTTTCGATGATGTTGATTATGTTTTGGTTCCTTCTATAAATTCAAGTGAAACAGCAGTGAATACTGTTGTTAAAATGGTTGAGTCATTAGGGGGTAAACCGCTTTTTATGGATTCATTCGAACATGATTCTTATTCGTTAGGAGTAACTTTGTTACCGCAATTAACATCTTTTGCTTCAGTTGCTAGTGCTTCGAATAGTCCAGGTTGGAATGATATATCTAAATTTGCTGGGGAGTATTTTAAACAAATGTCTATGCTAGCTTCAAATGATCCTGAAAATCTGATGGATTTAATTAAGCAAAATCCCAAAATGGCCGAAATTTGGTTGCAAAAATTAATAGATGTTTTATCTGAATATAAAGAAAATATTCATAAAAGTAATTTTGAAAAATTGTTCGATGATTTGATTAAAGCCTGGGAAGATAAAGCTAAATTGGAACAAGGTGTAGAAGTAATACCAAACAATAAGCCTACCCCTGTTCTAAAAACTACTATGACGAGTATGTTTGTTGGGGGTAGAATTGCGGAGAAAATGTCTAAAATGGAGTCTGCGCAAGATAAACCTAAATGGAAATATTTCAAACGATCAAAAAATTAATATATTAGATAAGGCTTTTATGAGATATATACTTAGTAGTTGTAAGAATGTTTCTGGAGAAATTTCGGTTCCGGGAGATAAATCTATTTCTCAGAGAGCTTTTATACTTAATTCTATTGCAAATGGAAGAGCTCATGTTGGAAATATTTGTGTAGGTGATGATAAGGCATCGGTATTGAGATGTTTAAGATCTCTTGGTGTAAGGATTGTTGAACATTCAAATTGTAGAATCACAAATTCGCAAGAATGTTTTGAAGTTTTTGGTAAGGGAAGGTTTGGGATGTCTAAACCTGTAGATATGATTTTTGCAGGGAATAGTGGAACGGCAATGAGATTAATTGTTGGATTATTAGCAGGTTCTCCATTTTATAGTGAAATAACTGGTGATGATTCATTGGTTAAAAGACCTATGGGTAGAATAATGAAACCATTATCTTTAATGGGGGCTGAGATTTTAAGTCAAAATGGAAATGATTTACCTCCGTTATTAATAAATGGAAAGTCTTTACAAGGAATAGAATATAAAATGCCAATTTCTAGTGCACAAGTGAAATCTTCCTTGATGATTGCAGCTTTACATTCTGAAGGTAAATCTGAAATCACACAACCTTCATTTTCACGAGATCATACTGAAAGAATGATGTTATCTATGGGAGCAGATATAGTTCAAGATGGGTTAAAAATTATAGTTAATCCATCTGATTTGACTTCAAAAAATATTACTGTGCCAGGAGATATTAGTTCAGCCGCATTTTGGATGGTTTTGGGTTGTATTCATCCTAGTTCTGAAATCAAAATTGCTAACATAGGTATTAATTCAACAAGGTTAGGAATAATTGATGTTTTAAAATCGATGAATGCAAATTTGATATTAGAAAACGAACGTGAAATTAATAATGAACCCATTGCAGATGTAATTGTAAAATCTAGTGATTTAGAAAATATTGAGATTTCGGGTGATTTAGTGCCACGTATTATCGATGAATTACCTGTTTTAGCATTAGCAGCATGTTTTGCTAAAGGACAAACTGTAGTTAAAGATGCTGAAGAGTTAAAATTTAAGGAATCAGATAGAATATCTGCTACAGTTGAAGGCCTATCAAATTTAGGTGCTGATATAATTGCTACTGAAGATGGATTTATAATTAATGGTGGTAAAAAATTGAGAGGAGGAAATTGTTTTAGTTATGGAGATCATCGAATAGCTATGACTATGGCTATTGCTGGGATAATGGCTGAAGGTACTACAACAATTATAGATGCAGAAGCAGTAGATGTTTCTTACCCTATGTTTTGGCATACTTTAAAAATCATTTGTGATTCTTTAGATTTACGAAAAAATGAGTAATTCTTTTAAAAATAAATCAGTATTATTTGTTATTTCTGGCCCTTCAGGTGTTGGAAAGGATTCACTTGTTTCTGAAATCAGGAAATCTATGGATGATTTTCACTTTGCTATTACTGCAACTACGAGACAATTGAGAACTGAAGAACAAGATGGAGTTGACTATTTGTTTTTGTCAAATACTCAATTTAAAACTATGATCAATTCTAATCAATTATTAGAATGGGCAATAGTATACGAAAATTATTATGGAGTACCTAAGGATCAGATTAGACAAGGTATTTCTGCAGGAAAAGATATTATTGTTAAAACTGATGTTCAAGGAGCCGAGACAATTAAGAAGGAGTTTCCTCAAAGTGTATTAATTTTTATTGCACCAGAAAGTTATACTGATTTAAAGTCAAGGCTGAAAAAAAGATCTAACAAGGGAGTACTTAGTGGTGATTTTGATTTAAGAATTTCTGAAGCAAAGAATGAAATTGAAAAATCAAAAAATTTTGATCACATAATTATTAATAAAGAAAATGAACTGATAGACACATTGAATAAATTTACTGAAATTGTTGCTATAGAAAAAAAAATTCCTAAGCCAGACATTTTGATTATTTAATATATGAAATATATTAATGTTAGGTGGTAATTTGATGCTTGATAAAAATGCTAAAAATTATGATTCTGGGATTTTGCCTAGTGCTAAAAATGATTTACCAAAAGGTTTGAAACCTCCATATAAAGTTTCAGTTCCACCTATTGAAACTAGGGCTAAGCTTTTGGAAATTTTGGGTGTTGAAAATATTCCTACTAATGTAGTTTATGAATCTGGAAAAATTATTGAAAATGAAGGATTAATTGAATATAAAGTTGAATACAATAATTCTTTTGGTGAATTGGTAGAAGGAATTATTATAATTCCAAAACCTAAGAAAAATGCTTTAACTCCAGGGATAGTATGTATGGGTGGAACTGCAGCGACAAAAGAAGGAATTACTGAATCGAAATTTCATAGACCTAATCCAACTGAAGGCCAGTTATATGGTTGGGCTAGACAACTTGCTAGATTGGGTTATGGAACAATTTCTATTACTTTAAGAGGGAGTGCTGATAGGAGAGGTACTACTGCGCATTGGGAACAAGAAACGAAGCTTTTATCTACATTGGGTAGAACACAGATAGGATATAAAGTAGAAGAAACTTTATTAGCTGCCAGAGTCTTAGGTAGTTTATATTCAATTGATCATAAACGTATTGGCCTTACAGGTATGTCTTTAGGAGGAGTTGGTACATGGTGGAGCATGGCTTGTGACCCATCAATCGCTGTAGGTGTCACAATTTGTGGAAACATTGGGAGTGCTTATAGGCATATTTATGAAGGTATGGCAGAGAGACATAGTTCTTCTATGTATGTACCAGGATTATTAAAGTATTTTGATCATGGAGAAATAGTTGCAAATTGTATAGCTCCTAGACCATTCATGATGATTGCACCTTTAGAAGATGAAGATATGCCGAAAGAGGGTGTGAATGATTTATTAAAAATTGTTGAACCCAAATATGAATCAACAGGTGATTCATCTAAATTTTTCTGTCACAAACCTCCTGGAAGGCATGTGTTTTTAATAGATTATTTTGACAGAATGGTCAGTTGGTTTGACAAATATTTGAAATAAATTTAAGTTTTACTAATTGAAATTGCTTTTCCAGAGTTTGAAGATTCACGCATTGCTTCCCCTATTTCTAATATATGAACTAAATCTTTAATAGGAGTTGGAATTTTTGCTTGGTTTCTTGTTGAATTTAGGAAATCAATAAAAAGCTTTTCTGCACCAAATCCACCATATCCTCCACTACCCATATCTACACCTGACTTACCAAATTGAGTCTTGTAAAATGGGCTATAAGTCATTGCTCTTTGCCCACCTGTGACCCAGTTTTCATTCTCACTGTACAAATAAAGAGTATTATCTAAATCGTCTTGCCCTGGCAAATGAAAAGGTATACTAACATATCCTTCAGTACCTCTAATTCCTAGGTACAAGTCACTTACTCCTAATTTGCTAGGACCACATAAAGAATATCCTGTGTGCACAGAACCAAGGATTCCTGATTCGGTTTTGATTGCTGAAATTGCTGTATCTTCGACGTCAATTTTTATAGGATATCTATTTCCTGTAAAAGCTGAAACTTCAGTTACTCTTTCATCTAATATAAAGATAAGCATGTCTAACATATGGCAAGCTAACCAAGAAGTAATTCCACCACCCATGCTTGATTTTTCAAGCAGATATGATTTACCTGGATCGCGCCAATTAATAGAACTAGCTAATAAACGCACTTCTACAGTCATGATTTGGCCAAGTGCACCACTATCTACAGCTCTCTTGATATCAAGCACAGCAGGGTTTCTTCTCCATTGAAACATAGTTGCAAAAGCTAGATTTTTTTCAGCAGCTTTTTTAGCTACAGAAGCCAATCTTTTTGAATCATTTGATGCTGGTTTGTCAGTTAGAATTGGTAAATTAGCATCTAGAATTTTATCGAATATATCTGGTGCTAAATCAGGTCTAACGCAAACTGCTACAGCATCCAGTCCTTCAGTGTTTAGGATGTCATCTATTTTTTTTGTTTTGGTTTTTACTTTTTCAGAAGCTTTAGCTACCTTATTTATATCTAAATCTCTTTGATTTGCATCTTTATCGTTCATTACACATAAATGAATAGATTCTAAATCAGGGTTAGCAGCAAGATCTACGATATGACCTTCCACAGCATGTCCGTGAGAAGATATGAAACCTATATTGAATTTTTTATTAGCCATTGTAACCTCCTAAAAGTTACGTGTTTTGAATAAATTATTTGAGCAATACTGAACTTTTAAGTTTTACTAATTGAAATTGCTTTTCCAGAGTCTGAAGATTCACGTATTGCTTCACCTATTTCTAACACATGAACTAAATCTTCAATAGGAGTTGGGTTTTTTCCTTGGTTTCTTGTTGAATTCAAGAAATCAACAAAAAGCTTTTCTGCCATAAATCCACCATATCCTCCACTACCCAAGTCTACACCTGATTTGCCAAATTGAGTTTTATAGTATGGGCTATAAGTCATTGCTCTTTGTCCGCCTGTGACCCAATTTTCATTTTCACTGTATAAATAAAGTGTATTATCTAAATCTTCTTGTCCTGGCATATAGAACGGTATACTAACATATCCTTCAGTACCTCTGATACCCAAATATATATCATTTCCAAATTTGCCGGGACCGCATAAAGAATATCCTGTGTGCACAGAACCAAGGATTCCTGATTCGGTTTTGATTGCTGAAATTGCTGTATCTTCGACGTCAATTTTTACAGGATGTCTATTTCCTGTAAAAGCTGAAACTTCAGTTATTCTTTCATCTAAAATGAAGATAAGCATGTCTAACATATGGCAAGCTAACCAAGAACTAATTCCACCACCCATGCTTGATTTTTCAAGCAGATATGATTTACCTGGCCCTCGCCAATTAATAGTACTAGTTAATAAACGTACTTCTACAGTCATGATTTGTCCAAGTGCACCACTATCTACAGCTCTCTTGATATCAAGGATAGCAGGGTTTCTTCTCCATTGAAGCATAGTTCCAAACGCTAGATTTTTTTTAGCAGCTTTTTTAGCTACATCATCTAATCTTTTTGAATCATTTGATGCTGGTTTATCAGTAATAATTGGTAAATTAGCATCTAGAATTTTATTGAATATATCTGGTGCTAAATCAGGTCTGGCGCAAACTGCTACAGCATCAAGGTCTTTAGTATTTAGGATGTCATCTATGTTTTTTGTTTTGGTTTTTACTTTTTCAGAAGCTTCAGCTATTTTATTTATATCTAAATCTCTTTGAGCTACATCTTTATCGTTCATTAAGCATAAATGAATAGATTCTAAATCAGGGTTAGCAGCTTGGTCGATGATATGCCCAGCAAGATCATGTCCGTGAGAAGATATGAAACCTATATTGAATTTTTTATTAGCCATTATTGCCTCCGAGTAAATTTTTATAATTCGTATATATTATCTTTGATAAATTCAATCTTCAAACAAATTAGATGAAAATTAATTGATTTATCTCTTATTAAATATATAATCCAGATAATTATTCAAAATATTAATATGAGGACTGAAATGGAATCTGTAAATTCTTTAGGAAATAAAAGAGAGTTATTTGTCGATAATTTTTTAATTGACTCGCTAGATGCTACAACATTGAAATTGCATCATCCTACGCCTGTTGATATTGCAATTAAATATGATCAACCCTGGGAAATAGGTAAAAGAGGTGTTTCTTCATCTTTTTATACGACTGTACTTAAAGATGGAGATTTATTTCGAATGTATTACAGAGGTCATGCTACCAATGTTTGTTATGCAGAAAGTGAAGATGGAATTAATTGGTATAAACCAAATTTAAGTTTAGAAGAGTTTGAAAATACTACTAACAACAACATAATTTTGAAAGATATTTCAGATTCATCAGCTTTTTCTCCATTTTTAGATATGAACCCTGAAGCTTTACAGTCTCAAAAATTTAAAGCTAATATGGAAAGAGATTGCCCTTCTAGAACTCCAGAAACTAAAGGAATTAATTTTTATAGTTCATCTGATGGGAAACAATTTAAAAACTTTGGAGCAGATCCTGCAATTCCTTGGATGATGCCAAACCATTTTGATGCACAAAATGTAATTTTTTGGTCTGAAGTTGAAAAACAATATGTGATGTATGCAAGATTTGGTGTTGGATCTAATGGCAAGCTAATCGATCATGATAGATATCGTCAAAGATCTCTTAAAAAAGGAGAGATGATTAGGTCAACAGTTCGATCAACATCATCAGATTTTGAAAACTGGTCAGAGTTTGTCCCAATGGAATACAGTGATACTGATTCTATAACACCATCTGCTCAGCTTTATACAAATCAGACTACTCCATATTTTAGAGCAAACCACATATACATATCGCTACCTGGAAGGATATTTTTTGGAAAAATTAAGGATCCAAAGATTGTACGAGATATTGATGATGAGGATTTTGGAGATTGTTCTGACGGAGTATTGATGACAACACGTGCAGGAAGCAATCGATATGATTTCACATTCAGAGAAAGCCTCTTAAGGCCTGGAATAGGGGATAAAAACTGGACTACCCGAAATAATTATCCAGCTTGTGGAGTGATACAGACAGGAGAGACAGAGATGTCTATATTTGTTCAGAGAAATTATGCTCAGACATCTGCATATTTAGAGAGGATGACGCTGAGGCTTGATGGATTTGCATCATTGAATGCAGGTTATGACGGAGGTCAGATGATCACTAAGACATTAGATTTCACAGGTAATAAGTTAGAGTTAAATTATTCTACGAGTGCAGC
>VFGW01000005.1 GCA_009392295.1 SAR202 cluster bacterium | reverse complement strand
TTCTTGTAAATTTTCTTCTAAATAATCCTATAATGAATTTTTAAGAAACAGCCCTGGTAGAAATAGAATTGGTGATCAAATTTACAGCAGTATCAAATGAAATTTCATCTAAATTAACTACCATGTCATATTTTGACATATCTATAATATCATGTCGGTACAAATTTTTATAAATCCCAGAAATTTCATCATCTTGTTCTTTAACAAAAGCTTTAGCTTCATCTAAACTGATTTCTAATTCCTGAGAAATCATTCGCACTCTAAAATCTATACTGGCTGTGATGAAAACACTGAAATGGGCATCACAAATTTGCGGGAGAATAATATTTGAACCATGTCCGTAAAAAACTGAAAGCTTATTTTCTTTATAAATTGATTGAAATATAATTTTCATATTTTCTAAATATGTTTTTTTATCTAAATTCACATGATTATGAGAACTATCAAAAGCATAACTATTGTTTAAAAAATCACTAGCTAAAGATAAAGTATCTCCAGGAATATAACCAGGATGACTGTGTACAAATTTAGCTATCAATCTACCCCAGAAAGACGAGGAAGATATCAAAAAGTCTTCAATTTCTTTTTGAGTAGTCCTCAAACGAATAGCTAAATCTCTGTGAAGTTCATGATTTACATAAGGCAAATGATTTAATTCGGCAACTTTAAGCGCAATTGAATTTGATAAAGAACCAACCAATCCAGTAATAGACAGAGAATTGTGACTGAGCCCAAAAGTTGAATCTGAAAAACGTTTATCGTACTCGTTTTTTTCTATTCTAAATTCAATGATATTTGTACAATCATCATGTTTTAGACATTCTACTGGGTCTAACGATTTTTGAAAACCAATAGAATTAAATAACTTGTGTAACCTATTATTATCTTCAGGCAAATTAGCAATAATAGATTTAAATCCATATCTTGAAAAAAGTTCTTCCATCAAATGTAATAAAACAGAAGTTCCATAACCTTGATTAGCCAACTTCGATTGTCCAATAAAAATTGAAATCTCAACTGCAGAATCTGTCAAAAAGAGAACTCTACTTTCACCTAAGTGTTTACCATCAGTATCATAGATAGATCTTATCTCATTTTGATTGTTGTCCAGCAAAGTATTCAGCTCTGAGTCAGATAAAGCCAAAATTTTCTCTGCATCAAATCCAATATCTAAAACACCATTTATAGAATAATGTCCCAACCATCCATCTAAAGAATCAGATTCCCTATACCAATTTCTAACACGATTTAAATCATCACGTGAAACTTTTTGAAGAATTATATCTGGCAACATATTACTACCCTCTCATCTTAAACCATGTTTATGTAGTGATTAAAAATATATTACCCTGAAATTAAAAAATCAAATATTAATCAATTTTTATATTACAAATATGTAAAATTTGAATTTTGTTTCCTGTAGGTATATACATGAACTAAATTGCAGGTATTATTACCTGAATATTTCCAAATCACTCAAATAATAAAATATCATCCGATAATCTATTTCAAAGAAAACCAATCCCTTAAAATAGGATAAAGCTCTCGAAATTTTTCATATCGTTCTTGATAATCATCAACCGAATGATCAGGATGCATAGTATCAATTATATTGACTTGATGGCTTATTATATCAGTAATAGAATTAAATGTCCCAGCACCAACAAGGCCTATCATTGCAGCACCAATTGCAGGTCCACCATTAAAATTCATAGAATTAACAGATTTACCCATTACATTGGAAAGAATTTTTTTCCAAACATAGGTATTAGATGCCCCCCCAATAAGTCTAATTTGATTATCTAGCGTGTATTTATCTTTCTTTAGAAGTTCTAAAGAATCTCGAATCGCATAACAAACACCTTCTATAACTGCACGAATCAAATCATCACGTGAATGTTGAGAACTTAAACCAATAAAACATCCTCTTGCATTAGAATCATTATGAGGAGTTCGTTCACCTGAAAGATACGGCAAAAAATACAAATCTTTACTACCAACTGGAATTTCACTAGTAGATCTTAAAAAATCGTCATACTTACCACTGAAACTCAAAATTTCTTTGAGCCATCGAATAGATTCTCCAGCAGATAAAATTACTCCCATAAGATACCATAAATTTTTTGAAACATGAGAAAAATGATGTAGTTTAGAAGTTCCATGAAATATCAAATCATTAATAGGTGTCAATAAAGTACCAGAAGTCCCAATACTAACTTGAATTTGACCAGGCAATATAACTCCACTTGCAACAGCACCTGAAGCATTATCTCCCCCTCCACCAAAAACTGGCAATCCTTCCTGCAAACCTAATTCTTTTGAAGATTTTTTTGATACAAAACCTGTAATATCACATGAACCAAAAACAGAAGGTAAAATTGAGTGATCAATATCTAATTTACCTAATATATCTTCAGACCATTTATTTTCAAAAACATTAAATAATAATGTACCTGCAGCATCAGATGGTTCGGTTACAAATTCATCAGTGATTTTAAATCTTATAAAATCTTTGGGAAGTAAAATTTTTGATAATTTCTTAAAATTATCAAATTCTTGATTTTTTAACCAAAGAATTTTAGGAGCTGTGAAGCCTTCAATTGCAAAATTCCCTACAGTTTTGATTAAATTATCCACACCAATTTGTCTATTAATAAAATCACATTCAGCTCTAGTTCTGATATCATTCCATAAAATTGCAGGTCTAATAACTTGATTTTTCTCATTCAAAAATACAGAACTATGCATTTGGCCAGACAAACCAATACCCAATAAATTAACTCTGCGATCAGTTAGATCCATTGTTTTTCTAACGCATTCACAAGTCGCGTTCCACCAATCATCAGGATTCTGTTCAACAGAAAAATCATCAATTCTATTGATATCTAATAAAATTTCAGATTCTGCTAATATAACACCATCTTCTGAAAGCAATACACTTTTTACTGATGTTGTGCCTATATCAATCCCTAAAGTAGCACTTATAATTGGCTTCATATCTTCTTAACTCTAAGTTTTGTCAATCAATCATTACTTTCATAATCTATTCTGCGATTGCATTACTCCATGTCCAACCAATTTCTCCAGTATCAATAATTCTTACCTTTTTTATACCTACAAAATATTGCCCAGGAGCTCTACCTTCTTCTTGAAACAATGTGTACAGGCAGCTAGCTTCTTCTAAAATCTCCACATCTGTCATCTCAGCCTTAGTCTTAGGCTCTCCTTCTAACACACATGTGTCCTTTGTAGGGTTACCTCCCAAAGTAATCATTTTTTGAGTATAAGATGGCCAAATTTTCAATGGTAATTTAACAGTTCTATCAAGAGCTTTATTATATTCTGAAGCTCTACCAAATTTTTTCGTTGAATTCATTATGATTACTGGTTCTTGCAAGGTAGAAAATTCTGGATCTTTTATTTTTTCTTGAGCACATGAAACAAGAAATACTACAAACATAAAAATAAAAGATATTATTAAAAACTTCATAAATACTCCATTACAATTTTAAAAAACATAAACTCAATTAAATTTCTGGTACAACTATAAAAAATTTCTTTCTATCGTAAATATGATTCAAAAATATATATTTAAATACATGATCACAGATTGTAGACTACTTTTTATAAAAATTAAACTGCAATAGCTGCATACCAATAAACTCACCTCCTCTTCTAAGAATCGCAACACCAAAACATCAAAAAATACCAGATAGTAAACGTTACTCTGAAATACAAATCAAATTATTAAATTGGACTGGCAAGCATTCCATAGACAGTAAAACAAAGCAAATGTTTTCTGCTATAATTCAAAGAAATTTATCTTTATAACATTAAATTTACACTATGTAATTACAAGGAAATAAAATTTTTACTAAGCAACTTGGTGATACAAAAATCCAAATACCAACAATAGGATTAGGCACCTCTTTATTCATTGAAAATCCTAGTATAATAACAGAAGGTATTAAACTAGGAGCTACTCATATAGATACTGCTGAGTCCTATGGTACAGAACCAGCTGTAGGAAAGGCAATTAAAAATATTAGAGATCAAGTATTCCTTTCTACAAAAATTTCCCCAAAAAATTTCTCGAAAAAAAATGTGCTCAAAGCGGCAAACAATAGCTTGGAAAATCTAAATGTTGACCATATTGACTTATACCAATTACATGCATTCAACGAAGAAATACCAATAGAGGAAACAATGAATGCTATGAACGATCTAGTAGACCAAGGGAAAGTTAAATTTATCGGTGTAAGCAATTTCAATGTAAAACAATTAAAAAGAGCTCAAAAAGCTTCCAAACATAAGATTGTTTCAAACCAAGTGCTTTACAATCTATACGACAGAGAAATAGAAAAAGATCTTATACCGTTTTGTGAAAAAAATAAGATTACAATTATTGCATATACACCTGTAGGTAAATTTGGGTACACTAATGAACAAAAAGGTGAACGTAAACGTGCAGAAATTGGAGACCAAGACGTAAACATCAAAATCCGAAGAACTTTAGATTGTATAGGGAATGAAATTGGAAAAACATGGGCACAAGTTGCACTAAATTGGTGTGTAATAAACCCTCAAGTTATAGCTATTCCAAAAGCAAGTACAAAACAAAGAATTCTTGAAAACTTACAATCAACCAGTTTCACATTATCAAATTCTCAAATTAACTTACTAGAAAATCTGACCCTTAAATAATTTTACAAAGGAACAAAATTGATGAAAAAATTAATATTTCTAAATTTATTACTAATACTAACTTTGTCTACACTACTTGGTTGTTCCGGCGAAGCAGAAATAGTAGCTAAGCCAGCTATATTTACAGAACCTTTTTTAAAACTTAATACATCAGCAAAAGGAGCCCATGGAGGCTCAACTGCTAACAAAGCTCTTGATAATTTTATTAATTTACCTTTAATCACTTGGAATAATTTTGAATATCGACAAATCAATGTAAAACCTGGATGGAGTGGAGGAGGAAGAGAAAACTTTTGCGTAGTTAATGAAACTGAGGGCACTCCTGTAAGTTTAGGTGCAAACATAGAATTCCTAGAAGATGCTACTTGTTTTTATACTTACTATACATCCTCAGATGGCGTCCCACATAAATACCAAATCGGTCTAGTTAAAGTAAGAATACCTGAAACTGGAGCAGAAGTTTGGACTTGGAGAACAGCTGTAGACATTAAAGAATAACTTAAATACTTATTAATCTTATATTTTTTCAGCAATAGCACGAACTACAGATTGATAATCTCCAGGTATTTCGATTGGTCTTGAACTAAATTTGGATGCATCAACTTCTGGCAATTTATTCCTATGATAATCTAATTTAAAATTAGTAAACTTCAATCCATTTGCAGTAGAAATTACAATAGTTCTATCTGAACTTTTTATTTCCCCAGATCTAACAAGTTTCATCAAAGCTGCCAAAGCAACACCTGTTTGTGGGCATGTGAACAACCCTGTTTGATCAGCCAAACCAGAAGCATTAGACAACTCATCTTCAGTAGCTTCTTCAACAATCCCGTCGAATTCTTTCAAAATATTTATTGCTCTATCAATACTTACTGGATTACCAATTTGTATTGCTGAAGCTGCAGTTTCTTTAGCTGAAATAGATTGGACTTTTTTATATCCAGATTTATAACTTAAATAAAGAGGATTTGCATTAGATGCTTGTGCACAAACCAACCTAGGTAATCTTTTTATCAAACCTAAATCTAATAACATTTTAAATCCCATACCAATTGCAGATATATTACCTAAATTTCCTCCTGGTACTATCACCCAATCAGGTATCTCCCAATCAAATTGTTGAACTAGCTCAATACTTAAAGTTTTTTGCCCTTCAATTCTTAAAGGATTTACAGAATTAGCCAAATAAAAATTTAAATCTTTACTTAAATGATGGACTATTTCCATACAACCATCAAAATCAGTATCAACCGCTAGAGTAATAGCTCCATTGGAAATAGGTTGTATCAATTGAGCTTCAGAAATTTTATTTCTAGGTAAAATAACCACACAAGGAATTCCTGCAGCAGCACAATATGCTGATAAAGAAGCAGACGTATCGCCAGTAGACGCACAAATAACAGCAGAGACTTTTCCACCTAATGTGATTTTTTCTTTAACAGCGGAAACTAAAACCGTCATACCTAAATCCTTAAATGAACCTGTATGACTATTACCACAATTCTTCACCCAAAAATCATCTAATCCAATCAAATTACCTAGCCTTTCGGCCCAAAACAAATTTGTTCCACCTTCATATAAAGAAACAATATTTTCATCTCTAAGATCAGGGTAAATCCATTCTTTTTTACCCCAAACACCACTTCCATAAGGCCACTCAGTTTTCATGTAACGAGAATCAAAAGTTTTTTTCCAAGAAGTTGCCGGAGTTTTTTTCAATTGCTCCAAATCATGTTCAACACCCATGAGTGACGAACATCTGGGGCAACGATAAATCGTATCGATTAAATTATATCTCTCAAGACATGAAGATCTACATTGTAACCATGAAGCTTGTTTCATATAAGTTTTACCAAAATTAATAGGTTGTTTTGATTTAGTCAATATACTATATAACATCGCTATTTAGATATTAAAAATTTAAATTTTCAAAAACAATTTCTCAAAAAAATCAAAAAATAGAATAAATAAAAATAACAGTACAAAATTAAATATGTATAATACTCTTAAATAAAAGTACTATACTCAAGGATTAGTATAATGAGCATTCGTCAGAGATTGTTATATTTACATGCTTCAACTCCTAGCATACGATCAGAAATTATTGCTATGGCTATTCATGAACCTATAAAAAATTCCGTCACTCAAATTGAAAATTCAAACATTGAATGGTTATATAACTCTGTTCACGATGCAATTATAGATGGCTGGAGAATTATACATTTCCCTCAACAAAGAGCCCCCTTTGAAGATAGAGAGGTTGACGTAATGGGCTACGAATTCATTCTTGAAAAAATGGAGGACAATTTTGACTAACAACCAATATCTTCTTAATGACAAGCAAATTTATGAATTTATAATTAATGGCTATTTAATTTTAAATCCTAAATTTCCCAAACATTTAAATGAAAAAATTTACCAAAAAGCTGATGCATTAGACACCAATCCAGGTGACAATATACTTGATGAAATTCCTGATTTAAACGAAATTTGGTCAAACCCGAAAGTCAAAGGTGTACTCCAAAGCTTGCTAGGAATTAATTACACCATGAATCCTCATAGGCATTGCCACATGAATGAACCTGGATCTGTAAGCCAAACATGGCATCAGGATGGATTAAATGAAAGGCACCATGAAATAAAAACCGTACTAGGTATGTATTATCCCCAAAAAGTGACAAACAATATGGGGCCAACTGCTATAGTACCCGGAACTCATTTCAGAAATGCACCTTCGGATAGACTTGCAACGTACGGAAATTTCAAAGACCAAGTGCTGGGTACAGTTGAGGCTGGATCTATAATTTTTTTACACTATGATATTTGGCATGCTGCAACATCTAACACAAGTGACAAAACTAGATATATGTTCAAGTTCCTTTTCAATAAAAATAGCAAAGCAACATCAGAAACAGTATCCCCTTCATGGAACCATGACACATCTGAAGCGATCAAACATTTCGGATTATTATTAACAACTCAAGTTTGTAGATCCGCACAATCTGACTTCTATAAAGAAAAAGCTTTAAGAGAAAAAATGTGGGATAGTATGACTGGTGGAATTAAATTAAATGTTTCCAGGGATGCTTGGGCAGGGAAAAGAAGACCTAAAAAAAATTCAAATATGATGTAAGTTAAATGAATTCCAAAAGCTTTTATAAATCTCCAATATTTGTTACTGCTGCAGTAATAATATTTTTCATAGCACTTTACCAGATAATTGACGCCATAATTCCATTTATCATCTCAATTATCATAGCTTACACTGTATTACCTTTAGTTGAATTTTTGGAAAATATTAATCCTCTAAGAAAAAGATGGCAATTAGCAACTAGAATCATAGCAATCATTACAACATTCATTATTATATTAAGTGTAATAACTGCAATGCTATTAATTATTATTCCCCCAACCATACAAGAAGCAAAAAATATAATAGACTCCCTTCCGACATTTTTGAATAATGCACAAAATTCAATTGAAAAGTTAGATTCAAAATATACTGGAATTTTAACTACTAACACTTATTCGCAGCTTAATGATTTTATCGGAAATATTGGAACAATCATTGCAGATTTTATACAGCAATCTATTTCTGGAACTTTAAATGCTTTCAATAAACTATCTACGCTAATACTCGCAATAGCAATAATTCCAATATTCCTTTTCTATTTACTCAAAGATAGAGATAGAATCCCTAAAGAAATAACGAAGTTATTTCCTATTGCTACTAGACCTGATGTAACCAATATTATGGCTGAAATCAATACTGTAGTAAGGGCATATATTCAAGCACAATTAATACTAGCTTCAGCAGTAGGACTTTTAGTTTTCATTGGATTATCAATTCTAGGCATCAAATTTCCTTTTTTCTTAGGAGTTTTAGCTGCAATTTTTGCTTTAGTTCCAATTCTAGGACCTACTCTTGGAGCTATACCTGGAATATTAGTGACGCTTGCAACACAACCAGAATATGTTTGGTTAGTAATTAGTGTATATGTAATCACTCAACTTTTTGAAAGCCTTTTACTGGCACCTCAAATACATGGTCAAAAATTGCAACTACATCCTACAGTAATCATGGTTTCATTAATGATAGGCAGTCAAGTAGCTGGATTACTTGGGCTTGTTTTATTCCCACCACTTGTAGCTGTTGCTCTTAGAATTTATACATTCTACAGAAAAAATAATTAATGAAATGAATGCCTCGATAGAAATCACAAATTTAACTAAAATATATGATGAAAACGTTAGAGCTTTATCTGAGGTTAATTTGTCAGTAAATCAAGGAGAAGTCTTTGGTTTTTTAGGTCCAAATGGAGCTGGGAAATCCACAACAATCAGACTACTTCTTGGAATCATAAAACCAACTACTGGCTTAGTTCATATTTTGGGCATGAACCATTTGAAAAACAGTATAGAAATTAGAAAAAAAACAGGATATTTACCTGGTGAATTCTCTATTTATCCTAATTTAACAGGTTCCCAAATATTAACTTTTTTTTCTAACATCAAAAATGAATACGACGAAAGATACGTAAATGTTCTCGCAGAAAAATTACAAATTGATCTTAATCAACAATTTGGAACACTTTCCCAAGGGAATAAACAAAAAATAGGAATTATTCAAGCCATAATGCATAAACCTGAATTAATAATTTTAGATGAACCTACTAACGGACTTGATCCATTGGTAAGAAATAAATTTTATGAAATTATATCCGACTTAAAAGATGAAAAACGAACAATTTTCTTTTCTTCACATAATATTTCCGAAGTTGAAAAGCTATGTGATCGAATAGGTATTATTAGAGAAGGCAAATTAATTACAACAGAAAAAATTTCAGAACTAAAAAGCAAACAAATCCAAATATTTGAAATAGAATTTTCTGAAACAAAACCACAAAAAAAAGATTTCACATTACCAAATATTGAAAATATTGAGGTCTACGACAAAACAGTAAAATTTACTGTAATTGGAAATCCTACAAATATAATCAAAAAGGTTTCAGAATTTGAAATCAAAAAACTAATTACTCATGAACCCTCTTTAGAAGGAATATTTATGACATATTATGGTGATGTAAAATGAAAAATCTTTTTCAAAAAACTCTTTTTGATCACAAAAAAGGTTTGGTGTTTTGGATTCTAGGTATCCTAGCCTCAGATTTGATTATTACATCCTTTTTCCCAACTGTAAAAGAAATGCCTGAATTAATGAATCAATACGCAGAATCATTTCCTGAAGAAATTTCAGTTTGGTTCGGTGATTTATCTTCAATTGGGACTCCAGAAGGCTTCCTAAATGTAGAGTTATTCTCATTTATATTCCCATTCGCATTCATAACTTATGCTATCACTGTAGGAACAAATATCATTGCTGGAGAAGAAAAAAATAAAACTATAGATATTTTAATATCTAACCCCATTAAAAGATCCACTTTAATCATTCAAAAATTTTTAGCTATGGCAACATTAATCACAATTTTTTGCTTCATTGCCTGGATTGGTTTTGTTTTAGTAATACCAATTATGAAAGTTAACCTATTTAACTTGGCTCAAATGTGCATAAATTTAGCCTTAATAGCTATATTTTTTGGTTCAATATCTATTTTGATAGGATCAATCACAGGCAAAACAGGTATCTCTACAGGACTTTCAGGCGGCTTAGCATTCATTACATTCCTGATTAATGGCTTAGCAAAACTTTCTTCAGATTTCGAATCAATTAAATATATTTCACCATTTTTCTATTACTCTGACTCAAACGCACTTTTTAATGGTATAAATATCATTCACTTTCTAATTTTAATATCCTCAATTGTGCTAATAATATATCTTTCAATTTACTTTTATAAAGACAGAGATTTAGGTTTATAGAAATTATATTATTTAATAAGATCGAAAATCTCTTGAGGCTTTGGTACTCGACCTCGAAATCTCATAACTTCCTTGAACTGTGAATCAAATACTATGAACGTTGGCACTTGATTAGTTTTATATTTGTGATAAGTTTTTTTTCCGTATTTAGAAGTGGCATCTAATGAAACAAAAACAACTTCGCCTTTCAATTGATTCTCTAGCCTATCAACTATAGGCTTCAATGACAAACAAGCAATTCAATAATTCGAATAAAAATACAATACTAAGGGTTCGCTGGAATTTTGAGCATTTTGAATACGTTCAAAATCTAAAATTTGAGAATCTGTTATCCGATTAACCACTTGAAACATCAAAACACAAAAGACAATACACAAAACTCCTATCGAAATCCAAGATATTTTTATCCTTGTAAGGCCTATAAATAAAAAAATCCCGAAAACTATCAGTCCAGAAAAAATCAACAGTGAATATTGATTCAAAAAAGTTTGCATTTAACCAATTCCAAAATTTACTTTTAATTTCTCTCGCCATTTCTGGTTCCCAGATTTATCAAGTAATTCTGGTGGTGGGAAATCTATAATTTTATTTCTATTAAATGAATTCAAACTTCCACCCATTTGTGGTGTAATACCCAAACAATAAGCATAATTAATCCAATTAGGATTGTCTGGAAATGGAATGGAATCTGGAACAGAATTAACAAATTCTTCCAAAGCATCCGATGAAGACCAGGGCTTATAAGTCAATAATCCATTCAAAAACCTAATGTCATTATTATGTGTATCGAAAAATAATGGTTTCTCTTTAGAAGATAAAATGCCCCATTCAATCAAATCATTCAAACTGTCTTCTTCAG
This sequence comes from SAR202 cluster bacterium, assembly GCA_009392295.1. Lineage (GTDB taxonomy): Bacteria > Chloroflexota > Dehalococcoidia > Lucifugimonadales. The sequence continues at coordinate 38,475 of VFGW01000005.1, read as the reverse complement.
AATAGTACCAAGCTAGTTTTAACACTTCTTTAAAATCTAAATCTTGAGATGCTAAAAATGTCTTCCAACACCAATTTGCCAATCTGTTAGTAAAATAGTTCGTATATCCAAATTTATCTTTCATATTTCTAGCAAGTAAATCAAATTCTTTATTACATCTTAAAACAACTTCTCCTGAATCCCATGGAACTCCTGATATAGATAAATTCGCCCACATAAATTGTCCATCAAAAAATTTTCTTTTAGAGTCTACTTGGTCTAAATTATGAACTATATTTTGTACAGTACCACGACTAGGTAAAGGATCCCAGCCTTCTAATGAAATTAAATTTAAAATCTTGTCAATTGAAAACGGCTTCTCTAAATTAATTAACCGTAATTGACACACACGTTGTTTTAAATATATAGAAAGCCTTGGTTTGATTTGAATAGCAACCATAATTTCTCCTGGGACTAATTAATATTCAGGATAAATTATTGTATTTGCAGGCATGTATTTCTATATGTTATAGGGTGTAGATTTGTACAAATTAATAAAAAGGCGATATAAATCAATCAACCTTTTGTATAGCAGATGCCCATGTCCATCCTATTGCACCTGTGGATTTAATCTTGATCTTTTTCAGCCCAACCGCATATTTTTTAAATCCATTATTATCAAGCATTACATGTGTACAAACCGCTTCTTCAATTTCTTCAATTTCGTCACCAACTGAGATTGGAGTTCCTTCTCCTTGAATTACACAATGCATTTTTTTAGCTGTGCCGCTACCACTAACTTGAGCTGTAGCAACTGTATATCTTTTAATAGTTCCATCCCATTCCCATAACTGCAGAGGTAATTCTTTCGTAGTTCTTTCATTTAATTTCACAGTAGGCTGAATTAATGTTGCATTCATAGCATCAGAATTAGAAGCTACATTTGAATCAGAATCTTGGGAATCGGTCCCACCATTACAAAAAATCATCAAAACAGAAATTGACAAAATTATTAATAACAATAAGCCTTTTCTCATAACAAACTCCTTAAAATTCATTTCTAACTTTAACAGGCACTCCAGTCTTGAGTGATTCCCATGCAGCTAATCCAGTAGAAACAACTCTTGCACCTTCACGGGCTCCAACCCACGGCTTTTCACCATTAACTATACAATTATACATATGTCTTAACATTATGATCATTTCTTGAGCATGGCCTTTAAGTGCTGTGTCAGGATATCCAACTGAATATTCAACTTGCGGCATATAACCTTCTGGGTCAATTTTTTTCATGTTATCAATAATTGAACCTTTCGTACCATAAAGAGCAATTTGATTCATTGGAACATTTGGTGGATTAATCGCACCTAAATAAGCAGCTACTCTGCCTATCTTTCCGCTTGTGAATTTCAAATTCATTACAAAATTATCTTCTTTAGGGTATTCTGGAACAATTCCACTTTTTAGTCCATAGCAATGAATTTCTTCAACATCCCCCATATACCATCTTAATAAATCAATAGGATGACAGGCACCACCCAAAATTAAATCTTGAGGCATTTCTAATCTCCATGGACTATATATATATGCATTCCTCAAGTCATGAACATAATGAGATTCAGCCATGAAAAGATCTCCAATTTCACCAGCATCGCAAGCCCTCTTTGCTTCCATCATATCTAATTTACAACGCATGGTTTGAGTAACCAACAAAACTAAACCAGATTTATCTACAGCATTAACCACATCTTCAGCTTCTTTTTCGGTGTAAACCATTGACTTAGTAACCATCACATGTTTACCAGCATCCAAGGCAGCTAAAATTTGTGGTGCATGCAATGGTCCAGGAGTATATATTCCCACAACATCGACATCATCCATTTTAATTAATTCATTAAAATCTGTAGTACATGCATCAATGTTATATTCTTTTGAAAATTTACTGAGTATATCTTCATTGGTATCACATAGAGCTGTAACTTTCATTGGAATTATTTCTTTCTTGAGATAATCATTACGACTTCTATATACATCAGGGGTGTTTAATTGTAATAAAGTTTTACCGTGTCCCAATCCAACTAAACCAATTTTTATCATTTCTTTGTCCTTTCCAAATCTTTATTAATTTTTTTCCATCTAATAGAAACAGAATCCGAATTAATTATAGGATTAAAACCTAATGAAAAATATAATGATATAGCAGGCAGTCTCCAATCGTCAGTATTCAAAACAACTCTTTTATAACACATTTCAGTAAAAAAATAATCTAAAATCGAGATACATACAACTTTACTTAAACCTTTGCCTCTATATTCGGGATGAGTAGCAACATAATCAAAAATTCCGGTGTGAACATTATTTTCGCTAGACAAATCCGTAATTCTACATGGAGTAGGCAAACATAACCCAGAATGTACAGAAGCAAAAGTAGCTGAAATTACTCTTTCATTGTAGATCACAGCTGCAGATCCATTAAGCCTATATTCACAACTAAAATAATCTTCTATGCGATTTATACTCCATTCGCTATCAAAGCTGCTAGAATTTAATAAATCTGCCCAAGAATCTTCAAGCCCTTTTTTAAAACGTGTTAATAAATATCCTCGAGGTAATTGAATACTTTTTTGAAGTAATTCAAAATCTTCTATATTGATTTCCATTTTTAATTGTTCTTTTTTCATATTCAATTAAACATAACACTCCATCAACAATTATTTTCTAGACAAAACATTTCTTAAAGCATATAAATATTCGTCAATCTCAGATTCATCCATCGGTGCAGAAACTGCTCCTAACAAATTTTGAGAAGGCCAAATACCTTCATTCAATAAACCAAAAAAAACTTGTTTAGATCTATCTTGATCATTAGTATCTGTATCAAAATTACATTTAATGATATTAGAGTTAAAATGTAATGCAAAAAGAGAACCTAAGCCTGTAACTTGTACAGGAATTTCAAATTCACCAGCTACATTTTTTATTCCTTCTTTCAACTTTCTAGTCAAAAAATCTAACTTCTTATAAACCGTAGGAGTTAACTGATTAAATGTATATACTCCACTAATCATACTCAACGGATTGCCATTAAAAGATCCTGAATGTTGAACATGTTTTTCTAAAGTATTTTCTTGGTACAAATCCATAATTTCACGTTTGCCTCCAAATGCACCAATCGGTAAACCTCCTCCCAAAGATTTACCAAAAGCAGACATATCTGGATACACATCATAATATGCTTGTGCACCACCATATCCAGCTCTAAGACTACATACTTCATCAAAAACTAATACTATCCCTTCATCTTGAGTAACTTGCCGAAGATTTTGTAAATATTCCAAGTCTGCCTGTATAAAACCAGCTCCTCCAAGCATAGGTTCAACAACAACACATGCTAACTGACTAGCATTAGCTTTAATAATTTCTAAAGATTTTTCGGAATCATTATATGGAATTATTTTTACAGTATCTTTTAATGCAATTGGCATATTTGGCAATTCCATTTTTTGGTCAGGGAAAAATGATTCTCCGACACTATTAAACGCTACTGAATCGTACATACCATGGTAAGATCCATCTACCTTTGCAATATGTGAACGACCAGTATAAGCACGACTTGCATGTATACAATTCATTGTTGCTTCAGTTCCCGAATTAGTAAATCTTATTAGTTCAACTGATTTAATTCTTTCACAAATAATTTTTGCTAATTCTACATGAGAAGAATGAGGTGCATTAAAAGATACCCCTTGTTGCAATTGAAAATTAATAGCTTTTTGAACTTGAAAGTTACAATGCCCAAGAGGTAAAGAAGAATTATTCCCAAAAAAATCTAATCTTTTTATACCATCTATATCCCATATATTAAAACCTTCACCCTTTTCCCAGAATAAAGGATATGGTTCATATGGAGTTCCTCTGGTTACACCACCCGGAAGATATTTCTTAGCTTTATTAAAGAATTCTGCAGATTTAGGTGATCTTTCAACATATCTAAGAATTTCAAAATTAGCCAATGAATCAGACATATTTTTCCACCTTATATTTTTTCGTTACACACTATTATTACTGATTTTTTTAAAAGTTAAAAAATTTTTAGGATTATCTATAAAAATTTTATTGATAACCGATTCAGGAAATCCTCTTTCTTTCATTTTAGGAATTATTGTAGATACAAGATAAAAAATACCATGCCCACCATAACTAATCAATCTAGATTTATTTGCTAAATCCTGAGAAACTAAAACACAATCTTCAAAACCTTGAGATACAATCCATTCAATTTGGTCAAGTCTAGTATCATCATTAGGCATGTATTTAACATTATATGAACCATAATATGAATCCTCAGTACCAAACAAATCCCAATTAATAAAACAGCCTGTTGAGGCTAATTCCAACAATCTGTTTTTTTCAAAGATTGTTCTTTCAATATGACCAAGTGTTGTTTTTTTCAAATCACAATCCATATTTTGTAATTCTTCAATAATCTGGATAGGTGCACGATCATCTCTGCCCGGATGAATCAATAATGGAGCCCCTGTGATTCTTTGAGCTTTTGCAGAAGCTTTAACAACCTTAAGTTCATTATCAGAAATTGGCCACCCACAACCAACTTCTCCGATCAAGCCAGACTTAATTGTAGTTCCATCCACGCCAACATTAATATCTTGTACAATTTCTTGAGAAATTTCATCCTCACTTTTTGTATCCATATCACTTGGATGAACAAGCTTTTGATAATATGAAGAACCCATAATTACGTTAACTCCTGTAGCTTGAGAAATTTTAGCTAATCCAACAGGATCTCTTCCTAAGCCAATACTAGTAACATCAACTATAGAATCTCCTCCAAATTTTTTGTATAAATTAACCTCAGAAATCGCGGTTTCTATATCTATGAGCTTTGCATTATCCAAATTTGCTAAATTATGGTATCTAATTAATCCCAAATTGTTTTGATTTACTGGTTGATGAAAAAAACTTTTTTTAAAACCATTATTAGGTTCAGTCAGAAAAGGAGACTGATCAAACAATAAATGCTCATGTGTAATTGTGGTTCCTAAAGTATCAGGCTTAATAGTCCCTAAAACAGTCTGAATAGTACCTACAGACAAAATATCTCCATTCAAATCTTAGTGATTAAAGCAGTATTATTTTGAAAAATGTCGATTATAATTATCTAAAATAATCACATATAATACATTAGAATATGAAAAATATTAATAAAATCAATCATAAAAGAATAATTATTTGAATACTTCCACAATAAATGAAAATTTCATTCAAACAGTTTGCGGATTAGTAAAATCAGAAAATATAGGTAACTTATTACCTCATGAACATATTCTAATGGACCAATCCTGTTTGCATAAAATACCAAGTCAACTTGATTTAAAAACATTTTTTTATAATGACTTAACCCCAGAAACACTTGGTTGGATACGTCATCATAATGTTCCCAATATCCGTAATTTCAAAATGACGAATATTGATACAGCTATATCCGAATTGAAACATTACAAAAAATTTGGAGGAGATTCTATAGTTGATGTTACTAGTATTGGCTTAGGAAGAGATCCTGTTGGATTAGCTAAAATTTCTCAAGCTACGGGAGTAAATGTAATTGCAGGCACATCTTACAAAAAAACTGAATCAGATAAAAAACAAAAAAAATATTCTGAAAAACTAATATCAGATGAAATGATAAAAGAAATACACCATGGAATTGATCACACTAATATTAAAGCAGGAATCATAGGTGAAATTGCTTGTGATTGGCCTTTAAATTCAGAAAATAAAAAATTACTATCAGCTTCTGTAAATGCTCAAAAAATTACTGGAGCTGTAATCACAGTACATCCAGGTAGCAACATTAATTCCCCTCAAGAAATAATTAAATTTTTAGAACAAACAAAAACAAATTTAAACAACGTAATTCTAAATAATTTAGACAAGACCATTATTAAAAAGGAGCAATTTTTAGAAATAGCAAATTATGGGTGTTACATAGGATTAGATCTATTTGGATTCGAAAAGTCGTTCACTTTTAATTACCCGAAAATTAAAATGCCAAATGATGGTCGCAGAATGGATATAATTGAACATCTAATTAACAACGGATTTGAAGATAAAATTTTAATTTCTCAAAACATATCTACACAAGATAGACTACTATCATATGGTGGCCATGGATATTTCTATATTCTTAACCATATGGTTCCAAGAATGAAAAAAAGAGGGTTCTCAGAATCAATAATAAATAAACTAACTCAAACTAATTCACAAAATGCAATTTCATTTAAAAAATCACCTGATTAAAAACTACTCATCCCTGATTACAGAATTATCCCAAGTCCATCCCTCTTGACCAGAATCGGTGATTCGAACTTTCACCATACCAAGTGGCAATTTGCTTGCAGCTTGACCTTCTACCATCAACATAGATTTCATGCAGTTATTTGTTGGCAGTTGAATAATCTCAACCTTAGCACCTGATTCAAATGGAATACCTTCCCCACGCACTACACAAAACGGTTCTTTCCCTAGATGAATAGCATAATTCAATCTTCTTTCTTCCATTTCAACCCAAATTTTTGGAGGCAAGTCTTTTCGAATTTTAGGACTATTTTTAACATCACTTCTACTTTCTTTTGTATATAAAAGTGCTGAACTAATTTCTACATAGGATTCCTGTAAAACACCAGTGGAATTTTCTGAAGATGAATTACCACAAGCTAAAACCAAAACGGACACCATAGTTAAAGCTAAGTAAATTATTAATTTAGACAATTTATTCTTCTTCACCATCACGTTTTACCGCCCCATTCCAAGTCCAACCTTCGGTTCCTTTCTGACTACCAGATGTAACTCTAACTTTAATAAAAGATGTAGGCAATTTTAATGGAGCATTATTAGGTCTCATCAACAATGAATATTTACAATCGTTACCAGCAAAACCTATAATTTCAACTTTTGCACCAACTTCAAATGGTTCGCCAGGAGGATTTTTATGATCATTAATTAAACAAAAAGCTTCTTTACCAGAATATTGAGTATAATTTTGACGTGTTTCCTCCATAACAGACCAAATATTCAAAGGAACTTTCCTTTCAACACATTGGTTACATTCTTTTAATTCAGCCTCACTAACTTTTGAATATAACTCAGCTAAATTTACTGTTACAGTAGTACTTTGCAAAACTCCAGTTTTATTACCACTAGAACCTGAAGAAGAGTCTCCATCGCTCGATGAACAACCTACTATAAAAAATAATGTTAAAAAGACAGACAATATAAGAATCTTAGATTTGATTAAAAACATAAAACCCCCTTCAAAGGTCGTGCATGTATCATATTGGTGTATATAATACATGGTTTATTATAAATCGTAAAGCGAACAATTTTTTTATAAAAAAAAACCCTGTGAATTCACAAATCACTCTATAAAATAGCATATATCTATTGCCTCATTAGCACTGCTGTGATAAAAACTTTTCTACAATCGGTTTTTAATTAATCAGGAGAATAACCATGTCTATAACCCAAAACGACAAAGAGTTTTTTGAAAAATACGGATATCTAAAATACAAACAAGTCCTGAGCGATGATGAACTCTCTACAGCACAAAAAAGATCAGAAGATATTGCTTTGGGAAATCTGACACATGTCCCTGAACGATTTATTCAATTAGAAGCAGAATTTAGAGACAAAGATGTTACTGATGAAAAAACAATTAGATTAGATAAAGTGCGTAAAATGACCCACCTTGCTTACTTTGATGATGTAATTAAATCAATAGCAAAAAATCCTAAAATTGTGGACGTTGTAGAGGCCTTAATGGGAACTCCAAATATCAAACTTTACACCGATCAACTAATGATGAAACCCAGATTCCATGGAACAGTAACTGGTTGGCATCAAGATTCTGCGTCTTGGCCAAATTTCGTACCTCAAAAAGCAGTGAGTTGCTGGGTAGCCCTAGATGATGCTACAGTTGAAAATGGTTGTATGACTGTACTGCCTGGAAGCCATAAATGGGGACCTATAAATCACGATTTAAAAGATGTTTTCATGGCACATCCAGATATTAGTGACCCAAAACCAATAGAAATCAAAGCAGGGCATTGTATGTTTCATGATGGATTAAATCTGCATAAAACTGGTGCTAACACCACCCCAAATAGAAGGCGTGGCTTAGCTTTACACTATTTGCCGTCTGAAACAATAGATCTCACAATTAATTCTAATCAAAATTCTACTGGTGAAACATCTAGATTAACAGAAGAGGAATTTGGAGGTCCTTTCAGATACATGCTAATTAGGGGGAAAGAATTTCCAGGAAGAATATAATTGAAATTGAAAAATAATTCCATACTACTTACTCCACCAGAAGCTATTGTAGAACAATTAGTAGCTTCGGGTATTGAATATGTTTTTTACAACTCCGGGTCAAGAGAAGCAAAATTTTTTAATGCTTTACAAGCAAATCCAAAAATTCATGGAATCTTAGCATTACATGAAGGAACCGTTGCTTCAATTGCCGGAGGATATAGCCAAATAAATAAAAAACCTGCTGTCATGCTAGTTCATCTAGGTGCTGGACTATCGCAAAGTTTAGGACAAGTCCATAACTTATGGCGTGCTGGATTACCAGTTGTAATATTAACTTTTGGTGGCGATACAGGAAGCTACATAGACAAACTAGGACTTGATTTGCCCCATTCATCAGGTTTGACAGATATTTCGAATCCCTTTGTAAAACAAAGCTGGTCAGTTTTAGAACCGTATGAGCTACCTTTAACAATAAATAGAGCAATTAGGGTAGCTATGTCTCCACCTATGGGACCTGTACATCTAGCTTTCTATGATCGAATACTTGATGAAGGACCTATACCTACTAAAATTATTCCTGACACTGTGCCTTACCCCAAAGCAGGTTTACCATCTAAAGAAGATATATCTTATCTAGCAAACGAGCTTGCGAAAGCAAAACGACCTTTAATATTTTTTGGCGATGGTATTTCTACTAATGAATCAATTAAAACTATCTCCAATTTATCTGAAAATCTTGGCATTCCATTATGTGGAAATTTCTTCCAAAACATACTTGAACATCCAATGTTCTGTGGTGCAATAAATTCAATTCAAGATATTCAACCTGATTTATTATTTTGCTTAGGTGTAACCCAAATGAGTGGTGGGGATTTCATCCAAAAAAATGATTATAAAAAATTCGAAATACCAGAAAAAATAATCTTAGCAGGCTCTAACCCCGACAATCTTAAACCAGTTCCAAATTTAGTTTCGACTATATTGGCTGATGAAACACATATTCTTAATTCACTAAATTCTTATTTTAAAAAAAATATTTCAAAATCATTTTCAACAAGAATAAAATGGGCTATAAACCAATCCGAAAAATGGAAAAGTAACACAAGATTAGCTGCACAAAAATCACCCAAAACTTCTAATTCAATTAGACCCTTTATTCTAGCTGAAATATTAGACACAGAATTATCTAACGTCGGAGGGGGAATCATTTCTATGGAACAATATTGCGTACCAATAGATTCTATAAATCCTAACCCCAATTCTCCATCTAATATCTACATAAGACCAGCTGGTGGATCTGAAGGATATGGAATAGGTGGTGCATTAGGAGTAAAAATGGCGGCTCCAGAAAAAAATGTAATTGGCCTGATTGGTGATGGTTCTTTGTATTACGCAGCGATGGGGCTTTGGACAGCAGTTCATCACAACATAAATATCTTGTATGTAATAGCAAACAATGGTGCATACGGAGTAGTTGCTGGCCATTTTAAAAATGCTGGCGGGGTAATGAATGATACAAATGAATATTCTGGAATAGTACTAGACAAAATTAATCCTGCCACAATAGCTAAAGGTTTTGGATTAGAATCTGAAACTATCAATCAAGAAGCGTTATTGCCAAATGCTATTAAAAAAGGTATTGAGTACACAAAAAATAACAATAAACCCTATCTTTTGAATGTAATTTTACCAATTGGGCTACCTGAAAATGGTAAAGCTGCTAAACCATTTCAATTGAAAAAATAACATCTGAAATACTTTTCTTTAAAGTTGAAGCAATGAAATTCACATGTCCCTCATCAATAATATATGGTGGGCAAATTTCCAAATGATCACCTCCAACTCCATTAACTAAACCAGGAACACCTGAAAGTATAATTAAACCATTTTTCCTAGCTTCATCTTCTATTTTATGAGCTAAATCTAATTTTGGATCAAAAATATCCTTAGAATTTTTGTCTGAAACAATTTCTATACCAATTAACAATCCTTTCCCTCTGATATCTCCAACATACGGAATATCAGATAATTCTTCAGAAAGCTTTGTCATTAATTTTTCACCCATTACTTCAGCATTAGAAATTAAATCATTTTTTTCAATATAGTCAATTACTGCACAACCTACTGCACAGCTTAAAGGATTACCTCCATACGTAGAACTATGTGTTGTTGATCCTGAACCAGAAGCAATTGCTTGCCATATTTTTTCAGAAAAAATTGAGACACTAATAGGAGAATAACCAGCACCAACTCCTTTCGAAGTAGTAATTATATCTGGAGAAACATTCCAATGTTCGATACCCCATTTTTTACCTGTTCTTCCCATACCAGACATTACTTCATCAGCAATAAATACAATATCATTGTCATCACAAATGCTTCTAATTATTTCATAATAGCCTTTAGGAGGAACAACAGCAGACATAGAAGTACCAATTATAGGTTCCGCAATAAATGCAGATATATTATCAGCACCTTCACGCTGAATAACTTGTTGTAATTCATTTGCAAAATATTCTGCACATGAACTATGAGAATCTGTAGACGAACATCTATAACAATAAGGAGGAGAAATATGTAAAGAATCATGTAATAATGGAGCATAACTGTTCCGCCACGAAGTTCTTCCCCCTACTGACAAAGTAGAAACTGTATTTCCATGATAACTTTGCCATCTGCCAATAATTTTTGTTTTATTTAGATTTCCTCTTTCTTGATGATATTGAAATGAAAGCTTTATAGCAGATTCATTCGCTTCAGCACCACTTGAAGAAAATATCGTTTTAGTGTTCCCCATCCCAGAAGGAGCCCATTCGTCTAATTTTTTTGCTAACTTCTGACGCGGGATATTATCTGCAACACCGTATGTAAATGATATTTGTTTAATTTGATTTGATATAGCAGAAATAATTTCTTCATTACCATGCCCTACACTAACTACACAAACTCCTGAAGCAGCATCCAAATATTTTTTCCCATTAGAATCATATATATATACACCCTCACCTCTAACAATATCTAAATATTCCTTACCGAAACTACCATAAAAAACATTGTTGTCAGAATTGCCCATATCTATATATCAACCTCACACTAATTTAAAAAGTTGAAACCTATAATATCACAGAATCTTTAGTATCTAACTACCATCTTTTAATCTTATCTTTCATAAAAATAACTTAGCTACTTTCAATCAATAAAATAGATTATTATTTACTCAATGTTAAATAGTTTTGCTGCATTCAAACCAAGTATCTTATGTTTATCTTCTTCAGAAATTTCTGCAGTTACAATCTTTGCAATCTGATTTCTTGGATCTAACAAAGGAATATCTGATCCATATAAAAATCTATCAGATCCCAAAGCTTTAACTCCGTCTTCTATAGAATTGTGACTCAAGCTAGACATACAAGTCTCAAGGTACGCATTAGGTATCGATAATGCAGCATCAACTGCTTCAACATTCATTCCAGGGCCATTAAAATTTCCTCCTCCATCATGTGCAAAAATCCATTTAACGTTAGGAAATTTCTCTGCCAAGGCTGTATATCTACTTTTTACAGTTACATCAGGCGGATCCCAATGAAATTTTGTATGCCCCATAACAGCTAATCCTCTTTCATTTGCAAATTCATAGATTGGAAAATATCCAGGATCATCACTAGACTTCCTATAATAATCAGGATAAATCTTTATAAATTTCGCACCTCTAACATTGAAACATTTTTCTAATTCAGGAATTACTTCTTTGGGATAATGAGGAGTAGCAAATGCAACCGGAACAAATCTATCAGGGTTATTATTTACCCATTCTTCAACAATATCATTACATCTAGGTGCATCGCTTGAAAAAATGTAATTCACGCAAGATATATCAACTCCAGCCAAATTCATTATATTCAAATATTGATCAACATTTGCAGCAATTCCATGTCTTTGCCATATCCCTAAGTGACAATGTATATCTATTACTTTTGAATCCATAAATCTCTCCGACAATAAAATAAGTGATTTAATTCCTGATAAATACCAAAATTATTTTACGTAACACTATACTAATTATTACAATAACTAATCCAATAAAAATAAATATAGTTTAATATATAAATTTTAAAATCTTATCCTGAAAAAGATTTATCTATTATAATTTTTAAAAAATGGTAAGACGTAATCATGAATGTTGAAGAAATTAAAATTCGAAGAGCGAATCCTAAAGATATTCCAGCTATAGTAGCGCACAATCAAAATGCTGCGAAAGAAATGGAAGGCAAATCAATAGACTCAAATATATTAACTCAGGGAGTCGAATTAATTTGCAAATCAGGTAATGAAAATCTAGGTTTTTATGTTGTAGCCCAAGTAGAAAATAAAATTGTAGCTAGCTTGAGAATATTTTATGAATGGAGCCCTTGGCGAAATGCTACATTTTGGTGGATTCAAAATGTATTTGTTATTAAAGAATGGAGACATAAAGGAATATATTCAAAAATGCATTCATATCTTTTGAAAAATATTGAAAAAGATCAAAAAGTTTGTGGACTTAGATTATTTACAGATATAGAAAATATTCCAGCTCAAAAAGCTTATACAAAATCAAATATGAAGCCTGAAAAATCTATACTTTTTGAAGTTGACTTAATATATGACAAAGATTATATTTAACAAATGAAAATTCGATTTGTTGAAATTGTATTAAATTATTGTGAATGTACTAGCCCTTTTCAGGGCTAATCAACACGCTATTCACTTAATTTAATAATCGAATCTACAAATTAAAATGTTTTCATATATATCTTTCAAAAATCTAACATTATTTCCTTTAATTATTATTACGATTTATATAAGTATCCTCGCTTGCAACAATGTTGACCATAAAGAAATATTTCAAAATGGGATTCAAGCAGTAGAAAATAAAGATTACAACCAATCTGTAATCTTTTTTAAACAATATATCGAATTAGAACCAAATGACATCAATGGGTTTATTAATATCTCAAATGCTTACTATCAAATTGATGAACTCGAAAATTCTATGGAGTATATCAAAAAAGCTCTGAAAATTGATCCTGAAAATTTGGACGCACTGAAAATCCAAAAAAATATAATCTATTCAAATGGGAAAAAGTCTTTAGAAAATAAAGATTACAACCAATCTGTAATCTTTTTTAAACAATATATCGAATTAGAACCAAATGACATCAATGGGTTTATTAATATCTCAAATGCTTACTATCAAACTGATCAATTTGAAAATTCTACTGAATATATCAAAAAAGCTCTGAAAATTGACCCTGGAAATTTGGACGCACTGAAAATCCAAAAAAATTTAAAAACCAAATACATGAAAATCGGAAATGACTCCGCAATAAATGGAGATTTTAAAAAAGCTATAAAAAACTTTTTAAAATATAGTGAATTAGAACCAAATGACATCAATGGGTTTATTAATATCTCAAAAGCTTACTATGAAATTGACGAACTCGAAAATTCTATGGAGTATATCTCAAAAGCTCTGAAAATTGATCCTGATTTTCGTCCTGCAATAGAAATCAAAAATTTAATCTTAAACTCTTTTCAGGGTATATTTATGGTAGATAATCCTAGTACGAGTTATCAAGAAGCTATAAGATTTTTGGAAAAATTTATTAATTCAAATCCAAATGACATACAAGGATTAATTGCTATTACCTCTATTATGTATAGAAAATCTTCTATTGAAATTCACAATATGAATAAAAAAATTAACTCAGATACAGTAGATACAGCTACACAATCTTTAGAATATATCGCAAAAGCTCTGAAAATTGATCCTGAAAATATTGAAATATTGTCTCTAAAAAATCTAGTTGAAAATCTTTATTTCGATATGGGATACAAAGAAATTCAAACCAATAATGATTTCAAAAAAGCTATCGAATATTTTGAACAATATCTCCAACTAGAACCAAATGACATAAATAGATTAATTAATATCTCAAATGCTTACTATCGGACTAATCAATTTGAAAATGCTAATGAATATATCAAAAAAGCTCTGAAAATTGACCCTTATAATCCTCAAGCTATATCCTTACAAAATAACAGCCTATATTCTATTGCCCAAAAATCTATTAATAATAATGATTTCAAAAAAGCTATCGAATATTTTGAACAATATCTCCAACTAGAACCAAATGATATTAATGGACTTATAAAAATCTCAAATGCTTACTATCAGACTAATCAATTTGAAAATGCTAATGAATATATCAAAAATGCTCTGAAAATTGACCCTTATAATCCTGAAGCTCTATCCCTACAAAAGAACAGCCTGTATTCTATTGGCCAAAAATCTGTTGATAATAATGATTTCAAAAAAGCTATCGAATATTTTGAACAATATATCAAACTAGAACCAAATGATATAAATGGACTTATCAACATCTCAAATGCTTACTATCAAACTGATCAACTCGAAAACGCTACTGAGTATATCGCAAAAGCTCTGGAAATCGATCCCGAGAATTCGGATGCACTGAAAATCCAAAAAAATATAATCTATTCAAATGCACAAAAATCTGTTGATAATAATGATTTCAAAAAAGCTATCGAATATTTTGAACAATATATCAAACTAGAACCAAATGATATAAATGGACTTATCAACATCTCAAATGCTTACTATCAAACTGATCAACTCGAAAACGCTACTGAGTATATCGCAAAAGCTCTGGAAATCGACTCTTCTAATCCTGGAGCTCTATACCTACAAAAGAATATAAAAAACCAATATGCTAAATTATTAAATCAAGGATTAAAATATTTTGACGAAAATCAATTTGACGAATCTATAGGAATCTTCAAGCAATATATTAATTACGACAATACTAATATAAAAATTTTAGTTAAATTAGGTGTTGCACATAAACACATGAAACTTTATGATCAAGCTTTAGAATATTTTTCACAAGCAATAAATCTTGATGAAACTTATTCAGATGCGTATCTTCAAATAGCTATCATAGCTAATATTAATGAAAATTATTCAAATGCCCTTCAGAACTTAAAATTAGCAGATAATTATAATCGTAATAATCCAGAAATCTATTTTGAAAAAGCTAAGTCTTATTGGAATTTAAATGATCTCGAAAATGCAATAACAAATTTCGACAAAGTAATAGAATTATCTGACCCAGAAAAATCTATTTATCAAACTAGTTTAAATCTTAAAAATCAAGCAATTTCAAAACAAAACCAACTAAACCCTCCAACTATTTACATAAACGTAAATGACGCTATTGTATATTTTTCAAGAGGAGTGGATAACCAAATTATAGGAGATGATGAAAAAGCTATTGAAGATTTTAATTCTGCATTAAAAATTGATCCTAATTACCGCGACGCATATTTTAGCAGAGGAGTGTCTTATAAAAATATTGGCAATTATACGAAAGCTATTGAAGATTTTAATTCTGCATTAGAAATTGATCCTAATTTTTTCCCTGCAATAATAGAAAAAAATAGTATTTCGAATTAAACTATTAAGTAAATATTATGCCAATAAAATGTTCCAATTGTTCAAAAGAATACCCTGATCAAGCAATTTTCTGCGGAACTTGCGGTATTAAACTCAACAAATCTTTACGATTTTCAGAAACAAACCAACAAGATAAAGCTAGTCCAAACACAAAGCCTGATGTAAAAAAACAATCCGATAATAAAAAATTTACAAAATTTACTACTTTAGCGGTGATTACCGGATTAACTACTTTATTATCCATAATACTTGCCTCAACTCTACCTTTTAAAGTTGGATCTACTGCCGCTGGTAATCCTGATAATATTCACATACCACATCTGGCTTCAATCATTACTTGGATTACAGGTTTTTGTTTCCTAATTGCTTTGGCAACAATTCGTATAAAAGAAAATCAAAAAATGTTATCAATATTAACTTTGTTAACTATTTTTGTTCTAGGATCATGTTTTGGAAACTGTTTAATCGTTAATGGAAAAGATGGTTCCTATCAAAGATATGCACAAGAAAAAGAGAATTCAAAACCTGTTTCGGATAATAAAACTAAAGAAAAAGAGAATTCAAAACCTGTTTCGGATAATAAAACTAAAGAAAAAGAGAATTCAAAACCTGTTTCGGATAATAAAACTAAAGAAATCCCTAAAACAATCGCTTTGATAATATCACAAATAATTTCTGACAAAAAAATTAATAGTCAAAAATTTTTACTTCAATCTTATGAAGAAAAAACTTGGGGTTCTACTGCACTTGGATGTCCAAAAAATGGAATGATGTACGCTCAAGTAGAAACTGATGGTTATAGTTTGACAGTATCAAATGATGGGAAAACTGAAAAATACCACTCAGACAAATCAGGAAATTACATTAATTGTACTGAAATAAAAGAGTCTAATCTAAAATCAGATTTTGAAACAGGCATGGGCTTTTTAATAAATCAAAATTATGACAAAGCTATTGAAAGTTTTAAAAAATACATCGAATCAAATCCTGATGATATCAACGGGTATATCAAAATATCCGAAGCTTACCATGAAAGTGACCAACAAAATGAAGCTTTTAAATATATCAATAAAGCTTTAGAAATAACTCCTAGTAATCAAAATGCCATCGCACTCAAAAATAATATCCAAGTTAAGAGATTGTCGAATCAAATAAACCAAGAAAAAATTAAAAATCGATATCTTGAAATAGGCACTCAACATTTTAGAGAAAGAAATTTCCAAAAAGCTATCGAGAGCATAAAAAAACACATAGAATTAAACCCAAATGATATTCACGGTTACATGACAATAGCAGTTGCATTCCAAGAGCTAGGAAACTATGAAGAAGCATTTAAGAATTTTAATTTAGCACTAAATATTGATCCCGATTTCATTCCCGCATATCTTGAAAAAGGGTTAACTTATTATGAAATTGAAGAATACGATGAAGCCATTAAAACATTCCATAAAATTCTGGAGTTAGAGCCAAAAAATACAGTTGCAATTGGGTTAATTGAAAAAATTAAAAACCAACAAAAAGAATTTTCTGATACCTCTCCATCATTAGCAAAGCACCTTACAAATATAGGTGCAATAATGTACGGGGCATATTGGTGTCCTTATTGCTCACAACAAAAGAATTTATTTGGCACAGATTTTATACATATTAATTATGTTGAATGTGACCCTAAAGGTACAAATCCTAATCCTAATTTATGTAAATCAAAAAATATTACTGCTTATCCTACATGGGAAATTAATGGGAAAATGCATCAAGGTGTACATTCAATCGAACAATTGACTACATTATCTGGATATACAAACAAACAATAAGCACTTACTTTATTATCGGAAGAATAATATGTGACTGATAATTACTATCATGATAAATTTTTTGCGTGGCTATTTTTAACTCTGAATCAAAACCAAATTTATTACCTGTGTTTGGATTTCTATCAAATTTTGGAAAGTTTGAAGATGAAATTTCTAAACGAATCCTGTGTCCCTTCTTAAAAACATTTGCTGTTACACCCAAATCAATCTCATATTTATATACTTGTCCCGGAATAATTGGCTTAGGGTTTGTAAAACTATCCCTGTGGGAAGCTCTTATAATTCCATCGCATAAATTCATCGCGAAACCAGATTCAAATACATCAACTAATTTTCCTGTCCAATCTGTATTAACAGAATCTGAAGATGCATATAAAACTAATTTTATTGGTCCAGTCACTTCTAGGTCATTTGTTAATTCTTCACTTGTATAACACAATACATCTTCACGTGATTCTACAGGTCTCTGATCATATGGTCCCCATGGAACAATTTCAGGAGAACAACATGTGGTTCCACCAATAGTTTCTACAGGATTATCTGGATTATATTCAAAAATATCCATTGGTTCTTGATTAGGCAAATCAGTAGAAATTACTCCATCTCCAAACATGGAATTAGCCTTGCCATTCGAATGTAAATTCCAATTCTGAAAATCAGTCCTTTTCAAAGGCCATTCATTCTCTTCACGCCATTTATTTATACCCATTATAAAAATTTTTATCGGAGGCTCATCCAAAATTCCATCATCTACCCCTTTTAACCAATAATTAAACCACCTTAATTCTAATTGATCCAAATCAATCATTGAATCAGCCCCAAAGTCTACATCCCCAGTGATAGTAGAAATACTAAGGGCATGTGGCCAAGGCCCAACTATAAGTTTACTTTTCTTTGCATCAGACGTTTTTGCATTTTTAATCAATCCATTAAAATTTGAAAAAGTATCTCTTGAATATAAATCATACCAACCACCCATATTCAAAGATGGGACAGTAATTTGAGACCATTGATTTTCAACATTAATTTTATCCCAATATTCATCATAATTAGGATGCTCTATCCAATCTTTCCAAAATTTCAAATTCCTCCCAGATATTTCATCTGTCTTAATTAATGGCAAATTCATAAATAAATCTTGCCAATTGTAATAATTGATATTTTGAGCAGTTCTAGCATTATTTCTCATTCCCCAAGTTAAAGCTACATGTAATTGAAAAGCTCCACCTGGATACAATAAACCTTTATAAAAATCACAACAAATTACTCTAGGCGCGATTGTTTTCAAATATTTAGAATCATATGGAGCACTTGCCCATTGAACTGATCCGCCATATGATGATCCTGACATAGCTATTTCACCGTTACTCCAAGGCTGATTCCCTATCCATTCTTGAGTAGTATATCCATCTAACCCTTCATATATAAAAGGATAATATTCTCCATCAGAATCCCATCTCCCTCTAGAATCTTGAATCACACATACATAACCATTATTTACTAAACCAAGTGCTCTATTAATCAGTAAATCTATGTTTTTACTATAGGGAGTCCTCATTAAAATAGTAGGATATTTTTTATTTTTTACTGGCAAATATATATCACAAGATAAATTAACGCCGTCCGACATTGGAATTTTCACATCCAATAATCGTTCAAATTTATTACTAATATTCTTTTCAGACAATTAATTATCCTTTTATAATTAGGCAGATTTCATAACTAAAGTCATCCCATCACGAACTGGCAAAACAACTTGTTTAACTTTATTGTCATTTTTAATCAATTCATTTAATTCAGATATAGCTTTATCAGTTTCTTCTATAGGATTCAATACTTTTCCACCCCATAAAACATTATCTATGATAATCAAGCCTCCTTCAGAAAGTAATTCCATTGCACGTTTGTAATATTGAACGTAATTTTCTTTATCAGCATCAATAAAAACAATATCAAATTTCCCTTGTAGTGATTTCAGTGTTTCTAAAGCTGGCCCAATTTTTTGGGTTATTTTCTTGTCCAATTTAGTTTTAACAAAGAATTCTTTAGCAACTGCAGATGTAGATTCTTCAATATCGCATGTGATCAATTCTCCATCATCTGGCAAAGCAGATGCCATCATCTGAGCAGAAAATCCTGTGAAAGTACCAATTTCTAAAATCCTTTTAGCTTTTGATATCATTACTAAAAAATGTAAAAATGTTCCTTCTATAGGTCCGCAAATCATTCCATAATCATCTCTTGTTTCCTTAGTTATATCAATTAACTCATTCAGATGTTTGGATAATTTTGTAGTATGTTCTACAGAATATTCTTCTATGTCTTTTGAAACTAAAGTAATCAATTTATATCCCCCTTTACTTACATCAAAAAAATTAAACCTCAAAGTTTTTATCTAAAACACTAAAAACTATATTTTCGATTTTCCCAACAAATCATTTTGTATTGCTATCATCTCTGTCCATATTTCTTTTTCGATAGGAATACCTTCAACGCTTCTTTGATTAAAAATCTCTTCTTCTAAATCACCTGGAACTAATACTCTTTCAAATCCTTTAGCAGGAGTACTATTTTTAAGAGCCCACCTTAATTCTGCACCTTTTTCATTAACAATATTTTTAGAACTAAAAACATCTGATTTAAAAACAATAAAGCTCACACCTTGATTTCTATAAATATCTCCTCTTGAAGTATTGGAATATTCATCGGCACCATTTAAAATTCTACCCAACAATTCTACTGCAACCATTAGCGCATAGCCTTTATGTTCTCCAAATGGTGATTGACCTCCACCTTCAAACATTTTTTTAGCATCTTGAGTAGGAACTCCATCTTTGTCCACTAAATAACCTAACGGAATCATCTCATCTTTAAATGCAGCTTTTCTTATTTTTGAAGCTGCTGAAGTAGTTGTTGCATAATCCATTATAAAAGGATTTTCATTTTCAATTGGGAACCCTATTGCTATAGGATTAGTTGATAAAATTTTATCACGACCACCATATGGAACTGCCCTTGGATCTTGAACTCCATACCCTCCACCCATAATTATGCTACACATATTTTCCTTAGCCGCAATTTCTGCATATTCACCTAATCTACCAATGTGTCCAGCTTCTATCAAACCTACTATTGAAATATCTGTTTTTTTAGCTTTCTTAATCGCAGTTTCTATTGCTAATTTTGCTCCTACATGACCAAAATTCCAATTTCCACTAATAGTTGCAGTCGAGTTCGTTTGAGACACTACGGATGGAGTAGCTTTAGGATTGTAATCACCATTTTTTATACCTTTTACATAACGTATAATTTGCCAAACACCATGTGAATCAACACCAACCAAACTAGACGATATCAATGCCTCTGAAACTCTTTTAGCAGTCTTATTATTTGCTCCTGAAAGTAAAAGAATGTTTTCTAATAATAATGTTAATTCTTCAGCAGTTTTTTTAATCAAAATTCATTTCACAAATAATTTAAGTTACTATACTAGTTCCAGCACGAAATAATATCCAGGATTCCAAGCTTGACATATTAGATACAATTTATTTCTATATTTATACCAAACTGTGTTATGTATATGATCTGCAAGTTCAATACCTAAATCCTCTTTAGGCCTTATAGTCGACAAAACTTCATAAGATTTTCCATCTAAAATATATATAGGTGCAGGTTTCTCTTCATTAGGGTCATCTAAACTTCCTATCAAACCTAATGAACGTCCCTGCCATTCTATAAAATCTATCCCGCATGGTTTAGAACCATCAGGAATTAGATATGATTCTTTAAACTCACCTTCAAAAGTAAAATGTTCCAATCGTGAATGCGGTCTATCCGTAATTGAAAGATGTTTACCATCTGGAGAGGGATTCAATCCATGTGCAGTGCCAAATAAACCTGGCATTTGAGGATTCTCTGTTTTGCCTGCAAAAATACTTATCCATTCCTGAGTAGTTAAATTTGCTTTCGTAATATAGTTTGAACCATAACCATCAGCAACATATATGTGGTTGTCTACAATGGCTGTGTCTGTAGGTTTAAATGGTACTGATTCGTCTTTATATTCTTGAAACTCGGGCCTAGATAAAACAAAATCTATTTCTCCCTCAAGAGTTAATAAAATGACTTTTTCATCATTGTTTGCTGGCAAAACCAAACGTTGCTTGTTATCAAAAGTACAAATTTTAGTCCCATGAAAATTTACTGAATTTAACCCGTTGGGCAATTCAATAATTTCTTGTGACATCAAATCATCGCTAATTCTAATGATCCCACATCCAGGCATACCATAATATATTCCGCCACCAGGTTCATTATCTACAGCAAATCCACCATGTAAATTTACCTCACAATCAACTGCTTTGTCTGGTAAAGTACGCAAATCATCACGATATACAAAAACAAAAGGTGACTGACCAGTTACTTTCATTACATTAACCTCTAATCATAAATATAAAAGTTCAATTTGAAATTACTCCATGAGGATCTATAACAAATTTCTTTGCAGCACCTTTATCAAAGTCTTCGTATCCTTTTGGGGCTTCATCAAGTCCAATAACTTCAACATTAGTTGCTTTTGCAATCTGAATTTTGTCATACAAAATTGCTTGCATCAACTGCCTATGGTACCTCATAACTGGGCATTGGCCTGTTGTAAAATTATGAGATTTAGCCCAACCCAAACCGATTCGTATGCCTAACATACCAACCTTAGCATTATCATCAACACCACCTGGATCTCCAGTAACATAGAGTCCTGGAATACCTAAAGAACCTCCAGCTCGTGTAATTTCCATAATGGAATTCAATACAGTCGCAGGTTTTTCAATATCAGAATCAGAACCATGTCCTCTTGCCTCAAAACCTACACAATCAACTGCTGCATCTACTTCCGGCACCCCAACAATATTTTCAATTTGGTCAGATAAAGAATCACCAGTGCTCAAGTCTACAGTTTCACATCCGAAACTTTTTGCCTGAGCTAATCTTTCAGGAATCAAATCCCCAACTATAACACATGCAGCTCCAAGTAATTGAGATGAAGCAGCTGATGCAAGCCCAACTGGTCCAGCACCGGCTATATAAACTATTGTCCCCGGACCTACTCCTGCTGTATATGCACCATGAAAACCTGTAGGAAATATATCAGACAATAAAGCTAAATCTTTAATCTTATCCATTGCTTGTTCTCTATTTGGAAATTTCAACAGATTAAAATCAGCATAAGGAACCATAACATATTCGGCTTGACCACCTATCCATCCACCCATATCCACATAACCGTATGCAGCTCCAGGTCGGGCAGGATTTACATTAAGACAAATCCCTGTTTTACCTTCTTTACAATTTTGACAACGCCCACACGCAATATTAAATGGAACTGAAACTATATCTCCAACATCTAGAAATTCAACGTCATTACCTTTTTCTATAACTTCACCAGTAATCTCATGACCTAGTATCAGTCCAGAAGGTGCGGTGGTACGTCCACGTACCATATGTTGATCACTTCCACAGATGTTAGTGGCAACAACTTTCAATATGACAGCATGATCACATTTTCTATCACCCAATGCTAATTCTGGAAAATCAATAGATTGGACTTCAACTTTTCCGGTTCCTAAATATGAAATACCTCTATTAGTAGCCATAACTTTTCACTCCTCAAGCGTATTTTTCAAAAAGAATACAGATTGTAAATTATAAATTCAAGGGAAAATGTCTCGTTTACAAAAAGATTTCAAGTGCTTTATTTCATATTTAAAAACCATTACAAAAGAAATGTAAATTTCTTTATATTTATTCATAATTATCTGAAAATTAAATAAATAATCACAATTTTCAATGAAAATCATAAGAATAAGAAAAACATCACTTGACTAGAACTTATGTTCTGTTTTATAGGTAATAAAAGAATTTATCGAGTTTTCGGGATCTCGAAAAATCTATCAAAAAAATTATAACTTATAGAGGAAAATAGAGGAAAAATGGTAAAAGAAAAATACGGAATCCCGAAAATAAAAATAATTAAAAAAATTAAAATCGTAATAACAAACGAATATATCAAAAAATATCACAAGACAAATAAGCAACCAATTGACGATATTAAAAAAACACCAAAACATATACTTTTATTAAGAGATTGTCATTTAATATTCCAGTCCGAAAAATTCACTGATGGATTTATTTCTTTATCTACTTTAAAAAATAAATTATGTAACTACAAATTTAAAAAAAATAACTGGAACAAATATTACGGTAAAAGAATTAATGAAAAATCTATTAAAAAATTATTGCATCGATTTAATATAAAAACTTACCATCAAGCAACTGGAGATGGCTATTGGATTAAAGATTTTATAGAGCCTATTAAACTTTATGCACTAGAACATGTAACACCTTCTCTATCTAAAAATACTAAACACCCGTTCAGTATCGGTGCTTACATAATGCCAGAAGTTAACCCTGAAAAATATTATACTCAAAGTAGCTTCTTTCAAAAAATTTCGCCCCAAAAATCAAGTGGTCGATACCGTTTATATGATAAACAATTAGAAAAAGGCGATCCTTCATATAAAACTATCGAACAAAGTTGGAATTCTAAACCTATAGAACAAAAAAACCCTGATCCATACCAAGTTAAAAGGCTCATTCAAATAACAGATGAATTATAAACATGATCTGGTGAGTACCCGAATATGCCACCAGATCACCCGTCAATGAAATTTCAATAGTTAATAACTGTGCCTATATAAAACATAATTTTTATGATAAAAATCTAGAATCTAAATCTTTATATTTTTGTAAATCAACGACATCTTCAAATTCACTAAAATTTAAAATCTCATCATATCCCTTAGTAGTTTTTTTAGAATTAACATATCTTGCCAATTTCTGCATAGAATATGCAGTGGCAAATATACTTGTTAATGGATAAAGAATTATTTTAAAACCTAAAGATTCTAAATCAGAAATTGGTAAATTCGGAGTTTTGCCACCTTCAATCAAATTAATCAACATAGGTGCTTTAATCTCTTGACCGATCATACGAATTTCCTCTTCCGTTTGAGGAGCTTCTATAAAAATAACATCAGCACCGCTGGCCTCTAAATTCTTACCTCTTTGAATAGCCTCTTCAAGACTATGAGTAGCTCGTGAATCTGTACGGGCAATAATGACTAAATCAGAATCTCCTCTCGCATGAACTGCAGCTTTAATTTTTTCCACATGTTCTTCGTTAGAAATTACAGACTTTCCTTCCATATGACCACATTTCTTTGGCCAAGCCTGATCTTCTAAAATTATTCCAGCAACACCAACATTAACGCATTCTTCTACTGTTCTAATAACGTTAATAGGACTTCCGTATCCAGTATCCATATCAGAAATCAAAGGTACATTAATAGCATTAATTACACGCCTAACTCTTTCAATATTTTCAGACATAGTAAGTAAACCTATGTCTGGCACACCTAATGTCGAAGCAGATAAAGAAAATCCTCCAGTGAATAAAGCTGGAAATCCTGCATCTTGAAATATTTTCGCACTCATAGGGTCATGTATACCTGGAACAACAATCGAGTCATTGCCTTTTAATAATGATCTTAATTTTTTTGATGTATTCACTTGTTTACCTTTCCAAAATAATGAACAACTGGCATACAACATATTATGTCTATGCTTTCAAATGATGTCTATACTCAATGAGAAATATTAATTCCACTAACTTTTCTATAAAAGTAATCGTTATAAAAGAAAGGACTGGCAACAAACACACACCCAAAGTTTTACACGAAACTTTTGTTGCCAGTGCTCTTCCTAGAATATTACGAATACAATTAACTAAAAAGAGACACCCGCATACGCGAGTGCCTCTTAATAAAATTTTAAGATAGAGTTTAAAATTTTACTCTCGAAGAGTAGAAACTCCATAATAAACAGCTGTTAATGTCATAATTAACCATGCAATCATACCAACCATACCATCGAATAGATCAGGTACAAAAACAGTAATTAACATGAAAGCGCTCACAGCTATAAATAACCAAGAAATAACAGTGTTACTTGTTGTTTTCTTCAAACTAGTTATGGCAAGACCTAAAAGTAGGAAAGAAATCCCCATAAATAAAGGCATTCCAGCGCCAATTGCATCGCTCATCATATCCATAGAAACAGCAGCAGTCATGTTCTCTTGACCACCTTCTCCAAAAGTTACCTGTCCAGCATAGCCCATACTAGTACCAGCAGTTATTAAGACAGCTGACAACATAAAGGTCATTAATCCTACAGCAGCTAATCCATTGCCATTTTCATCCAATATTGAACGACACTTAATACTAAATGCAATAAGCATCCCAATAAATCCTAAAGAACCTATAATGGCAAAAAGAGTAGTTAGAACACCACCATCCTTACCCATTTGAAGACTTTCCATAATTCCAGCAGAGCCTTCTAGTTCAGAAGTTCCAATAATTGCATCATACAAGATTCCCCAGATAAGAAAAGCTAATATAGGGCCTACTATTAACATCCACCCAACCATAGTTTTAGTAGAAACATTAATTGACATTAATTTCTCCTTTACAAATGTTACACGATAGCAACATTATCAAACATAATACGTGTAAAGGTAAAGGCAACTATAGTCACCTTTACCACTAGTTTTAAGAAAAATTTAAAATTTATATAAAAAATGTATAAATATTACACATAATTTATAGGCCGTTAGAACAATACAAAAATTAGTATTTATTGACTTAAATTTAAATTATGATAACGTTACAAATTATGTTAACCAAATATGAAGACGATTTATTTCACTTGTGTACCAGCCCATAAGGGCGCTATTTATATACACTTAATATAAAATCGATAAGTTATGCCCGCCCAAAAGCTTGAGCGGGTTTTTTATTTCAAAAAATGGAGAATATTGTGGAAAACGAAAATATATTGGACGTAAGGGGAGAGATATGTCCCTATCCAATGCTAAAAACTAACAAAGAACTCGATTCAGTTAACAGCCCTGAACTAAAGGTTTTAACTGATCATTCACCTGCTTTAATGACAATCCCACCTCAAGCTATCAAAAGAGGATATGATTGTGAAATAGAAGAAACATCTCAAGGTGAATGGACTATTAAATTAACTAAACAAAATCTCTAGGTAGGAAAACCAATGAATATAAAAAAAATCGCAAAATCAATGTTACTGATAACAACTATATCCTCTCTATGGATTTTAATGGCTTGTTCATTAATCACATCCGAAAAATCTGCTACCTCAGATTCAAGCATTTCAAACGAATATCACAATCCTTCACGATTAGTTAGCGCCAAATGGTTAAATGATAATTTGAATAACGAAAATATTAAAATTATTGATGTTAGAAAACTAACAGACGGAGTTCCAGTTGCTTATAACGAAGGCCATATACCAGGAGCAATTAACATTCCTGCAAACACTACTTTTCAGGGTGAAAAAGACGGAGTTAAAGGTATCTTACCTGCGGCAGATCATATAGAAAAAATCCTGTCGACAGCAGGCATTAAACCTACAGACACTATAATATTTTATGACGACATAAAAGGATTATGGGCATCAAGAGCACTGTGGGGGATGGACGTGTATGGACATGCTGACTCAAGACTCTTAAATGGTGATATAAAATTATGGACTGCAAAAGGTTATGCATTATCTACAGAAACAACTACTACCCAAGCTACTAACTATAAATTTACTAATGATCCAAATTTAAATTTAATAGTTAGCTGGGAAGAAGTTGTATCATCAATTAAAGATGGTTCTGCAAAAGTATGCGACACGCGTTCCCCTGATGAATATACAGGTAAAGATGTGAGAGCAGATAGAGGTGGGCATGTCCCCGGCTCAATAAATGTTAACTGGGTTTCTAATGCTGCAGAAAATGGTACATTTTTGCCGAAATCTGATCTGGAAAAACTCTACAATAATGCTAACTTAGTTTCTGGTGACAAAATATATACATTATGCCAGACAGCTGTTAGAGCTACTCATACTTGGTTTGTTTTAAGTGAACTACTTGGCTATCCAAATGCCGCTGTATACGACGGCTCTTGGACAGAATGGGGTAATCGAACAGATACACCAATAGATGTGAAATAAAATTCATGCAAGTAGTTTGTCTAGACAATATAGACAAACTACTTGTAATATAGATTTTAAAACATGACTACAAAAACAAACGAAACCCAATTCTCAAAGCACAAAAAAAACTTATACACAGGCAGTATATTATCTCTATTATCTATACTATTTTCTGTTCTATTCTCTGCATCTGATTCAACTTTAGCATCAGTTTGGATATTATCAAACGCAACTGGCTTCACATTGCAAAGAAGCAGATTTTGTTTTGCTTCAGGATTCAGAGATTTATTTTTATTTGGCAGTGGTTTTACTTTAAAAGGTATACTAGCCGGGTTATTTATTTCGACTGTAGGCTTCTCTGCAATTATGCATTGGCTAGTTCCAAATACTGGACTAGGAATGCTCCCGCCAGAAGCACACATTTTCCCTGTCGGCATATCAACTGTTGCAGGAGGGTTAATATTTGGCTTTGGAATGGTAATTGCTGGAGGTTGTGTATCTGGAAGTCTTTATAGATTAGGTGAAGGATATGTCACATCAATTAGTTCCATCTTAGGCATATCTATAGGCATGATATTAGCAATGATGTCGTGGAGTTGGTGGAATGAAAATATTATAAAATATGAACCAACTGTATGGTTACCTTCAATACAAAATTTAGGATATTCTTGGTCAATAGTTATCACAACAATATTAATATCTGCTTTATTTTTACTTGTAAATTATTGGGAATCAAAAACTGGAATAATAGAAACAAATATCAATGAAAATCAAAATCCAGCATATACCTTCTCGGAAAAAATCTTCCACTATTTTAAATCAATTTTCCTAAAAGGATATTCTCCAATACTAGGTGGATCTTTATTGGGCGTATTGGGTATATTAATGTTTATTGTAAAAAAACCAATCGGAGTAACTGGCGGACTATCTCACGTAATTACTATACCTTTCAACAAAATAGGATTAATAAGTAATGAGACTGTTAGTCGTTTAAATGAATTAGGAGGATGTACTTCTTCTAACGAATCCTTAGTTAATTCATCATTCATGATGACATTTGGAGTGATATTTGGATCTTTTGTTGCTTCAATAATATCAGGAGAATTTAAAATCAGATCACCCAAAAACAAAAATAGATATTTACAATCTATATTAGGCGGAATATTAATGGGATACGGTGCAACTCTTTCTTTAGGCTGCACAATCGGCGCATTTTTTTCATCAATTCCATCTTTAAGTCTAAGCGGATGGGTATTTGGAATATCGCTTGGATTAGGATCTTTCATAGGTACAAAAGTGATTAACAAACTAATATGAGCCAAAGTAATAATCAGGAACCTAAACACAAATATTTTGATTTCAAGTCTCAAGACTTAAAAACACAAATGCAAAATCTAGAAGATTGTATATCAATTGCATCTAAAGAAAAAATTGAAATCTGGATAGACTCTGATCAAGAAACATTTTTAGCTATGGCACCCTTAAAAGCTATAAATGCAAAACTAAAATGCTCCATAAAAGAAATTGAAAAACAAATTTGGAGAATAATATTATCAGATTATAAAAAAAATTAATTATTCCTAGATAAATATTCCCCAATCAAATCAATAGATTCTAGAGTAAGGTTTATATCATTTTCATTCACACCGACCACTAAATGATCTAATCCAAAGTCCCTAAACAAATCAAACTTTTCATACACTTCCTTCTTAGATTGGATAGATTTTATTGAAATACAATTAGATATTTCAAGAGAATTAAAATCTCTTTCAGATCTGTCAAACATAGATTTCAACTGCTCATATCTTTTAGTAAACTCTTCCAACGAACTTATATTTGCTAGCCATCCATCTCCTCTTTTAAATACTCTATTTAAAGCTCTATCAGTATTTCCGCCAATCAATATTGGGGGATATGGTTGTTGAATAGGCTTAGGATAACAGACAAATTTCATTTCATTTCCATCTGGCATCTCAATAAACATAGAACCTGAAGTACAAAATGTCTTGAAAATATCAATGTTTTTATCAAGCAGTTGGCCTCGTTCTATATATTCTACTTGCATTGCTTGAAATTCTTCTAACATCCACCCAACTCCCACTCCAAAAATTAAGCGACCTCTTGATAAAACATCCAGGGTGGAAATTCTTTTTGCATTCAATAACGGATTACGGAATGGAAGCACCAAAACACTAAATCCAAGTTTAATTTTTTTAGTAATGCCTGCTACATATGACAAAACAGTATGCGCTTCAAAAAGTTGCTGTCCATCTGAATTTAGAGGGAAACGATCCGGATGAAGCTGTGAAAGATTTTCAGGATAAACTGTCCTATCAGCAACCCATATCGCATCAATCCCCACATCCTCAGCCAATTTCGACATACTTTCAATACGATCTACTTCATCAATATTACTAAAAGGAACATTGAATCCTGAAGAAACTGAAATTCCAATCTTCATCTAAAGCCTCGATTTCTTCCTGATAATCAAGAAATAGTTAATCAAATTTAAATCTATGAATTTTATTTTTCATCGATATTATATAAATTTCACCATCATAACCTTGTCCAAATGATGTGATTTTTAATGAGGAATCAATTAAAAGTTTTACATCCTCAGAGCTTTGGGGGTCTAATGACCAAATCTTACCTGAACAATAATCTCCAAAAATATATTTCCCTTTAATATCTGGTACTTTAGATCCTCTGTATACATATCCACCGATGATTGAGCAATTTGTATTTCCCCTAGAAGAATATTCAAATACAGGATTTTCTAAATTTGATTGATCACAAGATTGTTTAGGTTTGTAACAATATGTACCTTCCATAACATTCCAACCATAATTACCACCTCTGTTTATCAAGTTAATTTCCTCATAATCAGACTGGCCAACATCTCCTGCCCATAAATCGCCATTTGCAGAATCAAAACTGAATCTCCAAGGATTTCTTAATCCAAAGGCCCAAATTTCTCTCTTGGCATCACTATCATTAACGAAAGGATTATCTGCAGGTATCTTATAAGGAATTGATTTTGAGACATCCGCAACATTAATTCTTAATATTTTACCCAAAAAAGAATTTTTATTTTGAGCAAAATTTCTAGGATCACCAGCAGATCCTCCATCACCTACACCAATATATAAGTTTCCATCAGGCCCGAAAGCTATTGATCCCCCATTATGATTTTTATACGGTTGTGGAATTTCCAAAATTACAATTTCACTATCTATATCTGCTTTATTTTTATTACTATCTTGAGTTGTAAACATCGAAAGAACAGATCTTCTAGGATTTGCTGCTGAATAATAAACAAAAAATCGTTGATTTACTGAATAATCAGGATCAAAAGCTAACCCTAATAAACCTTCTTCATTTCCTGAAGTAGTAGTTTTGTGGCTAATATCTAAAAACAATTCTGCTTCATCATATTTATCAGCCCCATCAAAAGCTAATATTTTACCTTTCTGAGAAACAAGAAATAATTTCTTCGAATTGTCTCCTGAATGAGTTAAATATACCATGCGTTCTGATATTACATTTGGAAAAACAACTTCAATTTCCACAGAATTATCTATTGTAATTTTTTGTGCATTTTCACTAATTCGCTGGTCTAATAACCCATACACTATAAAAGCCAAAAACACACCAAAAATCCAATAAAAATTAACCTTATTTTTCAATAAAAATTTCTTGTCCAATTTTATGAGAATTAATCCAATCGCAATTTAATTCAAAACCTACTCAGCCTCGAACACCAGTCCCCACATTTCCATTTTGGTCAATACAATCTAAATCATTACTTAACTTCTTCCCAAAATTCAATCCAACTAGTAGGGCCATCAGAATCATCTAATAAATCCCGAAATTCTTTATATGAATCACCTGTATCTGGAAATTGATTCCCCTCTCGATATGGAGAATCAATTATATCAGTAGACCATTGCATATATACCCTATTTAATTCTTCATTTGGGCAAGGCAAAGAGCCTCCATTATAGTAAATAAGACTTTGAGATCTTTGACCTGCCTGAGAATATATATCTGCAACTTGCCTAAGCAACAATGCTGCATTCCTAGCTTGACCTGGTTTTACTTTGTAAGTTCTTCTTATAACATACATTTTCATTTCTCCCTATTAAAAAATTAATTGAAGCCCAAATTAAGGGAATTCTATCTTAATTTCATCTAACATTACATGCCCTTCAGGCAAATAACTTTCGTCAACCTCATAATCTGAGCCTGCACGTAATGAGTGTACTTGCTCTAAATCTGATTTTTCTTTCGGAACAATTAATAATGGATGCAATACAAAAATAATATCAACATTTAAATCTTTTAATACATCTGAAATATTTCCATTACCATAAAAATTTACCCTGTCATGCCTTGATCCCAAACTTGTCCAATGAGTTTGATCCGGTACTAGGGTAATGGTTTGTTGAGTCCATTCTTTAGTCACTTTTATAGGTTGCCCAGTTAACACATGATTTTGGCAGTGTGTGCCTACTTTAGATTGAGCCAACAAAACTAACTCTGCACCTTTCATTTTCATATCACCTTTGATCCGAACTGTAATAGAAACATTCGTCCAATCGCTTGGGAAATCACCTTCTAAAAATTTATTTCTTAATCCAAGAGGTTTATGCAGGAAATTCTCATCATCTCTTATACTCTGACTTTCCTGTGATGTATATAAACAATATAACAAATGTAAATATCCACCCCCAGGTGGTGCATGATTAGAATCTACCCACCAAGGACTTTTTGTGATTGCACAACTATCCTTTATTAATAAAGGATTAGGATATTCTTCCCAGCCACCAGAACCATCATCAAAACCCTCAATATACACCTTGTTTTTTTCAGACATTTTTTCACCTTTTGAATTTTATTTTAATTATCTTTGATCAAAATTTTCGTTAAATTTTATCGGGTTTTGAGAAGTTTTATTTACTGTCAAATTAAAAATATCAAATCGTTGATATCCTCCTACTACATCATGATATTGTTTCGGAATAACACATTCTGAAATATCTATTTCACCATACAACAAACCTTCATGATCTTGTAAAACATCACTAACAGTTTCACCATTAGGTCCTGTAATCATAGAAATTCCGTTTGGAATTTTTTCTAAATATTCTGCAATTTCAGAATCTTGATTCGAAAGAATTTCTACAGAGTTTTGATCAAGAAATCCTGCACAAACCAAATTAAATAATTTCCCTTCAAAAGAATGAGCTTTTGCACGAATTTCAATAGCTGACCTAAGATCATAATTATCATCAGAAAGTGGATAATGAGTTGGCCAAACAGGAGGATACGTAGAAATATGAATTTGTTCACCTTGAGCTAGTAATGAATACCTAGCTAATGGATTTGTATTTTCACCACAAATTAAAACGCCTAATTTCCCAATTGAAGTTTCATGAACTTGTAAGCCTGCTCCATCTCCAGGTGCCCAAACTAATTTCTCAAAAAATGTTGGAGCAATCTTACGATGATGTGACAATATCTCGCCTTTATCACTTATAATAATATTGCTATTCCATATGCATCCAAGACTTTGTTTACTTAACTCATTAAACCCTAATGAAACCATTATTTGAAATTCAGAAGCAACTTTACATAATTGAGAAATTTCAGGACCATCTAAATAAATAGAGTTCTGGGCCAAAGTTTTAAAAAAATGATTATTTTGAGTAGGTGGTTTGAGTGCAGCCCAAACAGGAAAACCAGGTAAAAATGCTTCTGGAAAAACCACAATATTTGCTCCATTTTTTGAAGCTTCTTGAATCAACGAAACAATTTTATCAACAGTTTTACAAACGTCAAAAAATTCTGAAGATACATGTGCCAAACAAACTTTTGATATAGGATATTTTTCCATTTTATATTAAATTTCTAGTCAAAATTCACAGAACTTGTCCAAGTCCAACCTATTTCACCCGTAGATAATACTCGAATTTTCACGATTCCTACAGGATATTTTCTATTAGGACTCTCATCATCTGCTGAATAATATGAATTTAAACATCTAGCTTCTTCAATGATTTCTACTTTTTCTCCAATAGATAATTTAGAACCAGAGCCTTCAAAAACACAGAATTCAATTTTGGTGTTATTCCATCCTGAATTTGACATGCCTGCCATTTTTCGATACTCAAATGAGTCCCACAACTCTAAAGGCAAATCTGACTTGATAGCTCTTTGTTTATCTGTCTGGTTACCGCCAGTATATTTATCTGAAGCATTCGGGTCAATATTTGCAGTTGGTTGTTTTAAATAACCAGTTTGCGTAGATGTAGTATTGCCACACCCAAAAATAAATAATAAATTTATAATTAAAAGAATTAATACAGAAAACTTCATAAAAATATATACCTTTTAAATCGTATTTCAAAGATACTCTTTTGGTTGATTTGGTGCAACATAATTAAGATAGTACTTGATTGATAAACCATTATATTTGAGAGCACAATAAAATTTTACAACAAAGATTTAAGTAAAACCTCTTGGAATAACTATATCTTAACCACTCAGAAAAAAAATAAAAGAATAAAGCAAAGAACATCCAAAAATAAATAATAAAATTATCTTCTCTGGGTCTGTTAGTTTCATAATTTAAAACCTTATTTACAAAAACAATTTTTTTTCAAAAAAAAACGTGCCTTAATCAATCGAAATTATTATACTACAAATCTAATATTTCAAATTTAAGAAATATGATACTTCGTATACAACGGAAAACTACAATATTTCCTAAAACCAAGTTTTAAATACAAACCTAAACCTTCCTCAGACGCTTGTAGAGTACCAATAGTATATCCATGATCTCGTGCCTGCTTAAGCGCATGAACAACTATTTTAGTAGCAATATTTCTACGACGAGCTGAAGGTATTGTTGATACCAAATAAATTCCAGCTACACCAGCTCCAGTAAAAAGAGCTGTAGTAGATACAGTTTTACCATTAAGTGTTGCAGAATATAAGCTCCAATCATTATTTTTTTTGTACCCAGACTTAGTAAAAAGACTAACAAGACCAGATTGCATTTTCGGGTTGGAATTTGTAGCGATAATATAAGCATTAACAAAATCATTTAATTGCACTTTGTTATCAACTCTAAATATTTTAAATCCTTTTAAATCTGTAACTTGCGCATATTCATACTTCAAATTGAGTAAATCAACCGCCATTCCAGGAAAATCTTCCTGGTAAAACATTCCATGTTTTTCAAGAAGCTTTGGAAGATCAACAAGAGAGCTGGTAGGAGAAATCCACCATGTATAATCAACGCCGTAGGTATTGAATTCTTCAATCAATTTCTTTACACGAATTGATGTTTCTTCAGGATCCCAGTTCACACAGGTGACGTTGTTAAAATACTTATCTAAAACACCAGTTACTCTCCATATAGCATCTGGGCCATCAGATTTTGCAA
Source organism: SAR202 cluster bacterium (assembly GCA_009392295.1). GTDB lineage: Bacteria > Chloroflexota > Dehalococcoidia > Lucifugimonadales. The sequence goes on along the minus strand of VFGW01000005.1, from coordinate 3,263 downwards.
GAGACATACCTTGCGGAGGATAAGCTCCACGTAAGTCGGATTCAATTATTTCTACAATTTCCTGAGAAGTCAGATCAGATAATATTCGTGTTTCCCTCAATTGTATTTTAGCTTGGCAGTAGCTACATAACTCTACCTTCAGTAAGTTTTCTTTACTACATTCTGAACATATCATGATTAAATTATAAATCAGGAGGTCAATAACAATTACAGAAAGCTAAAATATCCTTACTAAACAATAAAAAATCAGTCACATCTGATATCTCCAGACCTGTTCCATTAAAATTCTCATTCTTAATAAAAATTAATTGATTCGTTCAAGCGAGTAAATAATATCAGTATTATTATGAGCTTTATCCCATTCAATCATCTTAGGTGACGACATAATTTCATCAAATAGTTCTTCGTGAACAACATTTATCATTGCAATGACTTTACTAATTCCTGGTTTATCTGTCTTTACCACCCCAATATCAAAATCTGAAACAGCTGACCTTATTTGTTCATCAAATTCTGCAATCATTGACATATATTCTTCTACCTCACCTTCAAAAGTTGACACAACACAAATGTTCATTTAAATTCTCCTTTTATAGAAATTGAAATTATCAACATTATAATGTAAAGAAATCTTCTCGTTCATCTTCTTTTACATCTGGATTCTTCTTACTTCCACAATTAGTACAAAACTGTAAATCTTCTTCATCTATAAATTTAACTCCACATTGCATGCAATAGGAATCACTAGATTTTTTATCTGGTTGATCCAAATCTTTAAGAATCTGTCTAGTCAATAAGACGATACCTGCAATGTAGGGCCCTAGAAAAATGAATCCAAACAACTCAGCCAAACCATCACCAAAACTCTGGTAAGTAGCTGACACAATACCCGCGCTAATTAATAGTCCAAATAGCCCTAATACCGTCATTCCTAAAATAATAAGAAACTTAGCTATCGATTTTGATTGATAATCAGAAGATACTTGATGGCCACATTTCGCGCAAAAATTTTTTTTAACTTCTAAATCACATTTGGGACATTTCATAATCGCAAATTATACATGCATCAAAAATTAGATGAAAGTTGCTAAATTGAAAACGAAACAGAATTTACTCTTTATCAAACTCAATAGCCTTAGACCATGTCCACCCTTCTTCGCCTGTTTCTATCACTCTTATTTGCGCTAATGTAGCCGTATATGATCTAGGAAAACCGTCTTTAGAATTTAAACGTACGTAAAAACATCTAGCCTCATCAATAATTTCAACTTTTGTACCAATCTGTAATTGAGTACCTTCAGATTCAGTAATCAAACAATGTTCCACTTTATCTTTTTGCACAACCCTAACAATCCTCCTATATTCAAAAGATGGCCATAACAATAAAGGTAAATCAACAAATCTATCTACTCTTCCAGTTGTACCTGTATCAGAATTAGGATTTGACGGTATAGTATTGAGGTTATACACAGGTTGTTTTAATGTGCCAGTTCCAAATTTAGGACCAGACGGGCCTTGTGCACAACTAAAAGAAAAAACAATCAAAACAATTAAAACATTTAATATAAGAAAAGATTTCATAATCCCCCCTCATTTTTATTATTCTAAATAATTGCAAATTATACACTTGATTTAATAAGAAGCAACATCAAACAAACCATTATGGAAATGACACATGCTTGATTAAAATTCAACTATATTATTAAATATGTGAAATTATCAATATTTTCTATATCAAGGTTACGAAATTGGAAACAAGGCCAAATATCCTAATTATCAATAGTGATCAGCAACGATTCGATACTTTAAGTTGCTATGGTAATGATTGGATACAAACTCCAAATCTAAATAATTTGGCAAAAGATTCCTTCGTTTTTGAGAACGCTTATGTAACTCAACCTGTTTGTGCACCTTCTAGAGCTTCTCTTTTAACTGGATTGTACCCACACACTCATGGTGCGGTTGGAAATGGAATTCGTTTAGATTCTGGTACAAAAACAATAACTGAATTGATACCTGATGACTATCAAAAAATTTGTCATGGCAAATGGCATCATACAGAACCTCAACAAGGCTTCGAAAAAATGACAACAGCTCATTTCCCCCAAATAGAAGGAAACGATTATTCAGACCTTTCGGATTATCATAAATGGCTTATTTCTAAAGGTGTTAATTTCCCCGACACTAATAAGGTTGAAGAAAATCAACAAGTATTTGCAGTTTTTCAAAATAATCTACCAGAGGAACTTACTCAAGCTAGCTTTATTGCGGAGCTTACATCAAAAGAAATATTAGATATCAAAGAAAATACAAAACCGTTTTTATTACTTGCTAACTTTTACGAACCTCATTCACCTTTTACTGGACCATTAAATGGTTTATACGATCCTGAAAAAATTCCTGTCGGACCTGCATTTGCTAAAAAACCCGAAAATGTTTCACACTACAATACATCAAGAGCAGAAGATGATGAAACTGGATATAATCAATCATTCATTGATGGTGTCCATAAGAGTGTTCATGTAAATGATTCAATTACATCATGTGATGGTTGTTATGATTTGTCTGATGAAATGGGATGGAGAGAATTACGGGCAAATTATATGGCAAATGTTACTTTATTAGATAAATATGTTGGTAAGGTTTTAGATGCTCTTTCTGAGTCTGGGCAAGCAGAAAATACCATAGTAGTTTTCACAAGTGATCATGGCGACATGCTTGGCGATCATAGACACTTGCAGAAAAGATCATTTTATGAAGAATCTTCAAAAGTTCCATTTTTAATCAAAGTACCATGGATATCAAAAGAACAAAAATTTGTTTCAGGTAACATTAGCCTAGTAGACCTGCTACCTACTTTATTAGATTTGATTGATCAAAAAATACCAGAAAATTTACAAGGATCAAGCAGGAAAAAAGTATTATTGGGTCAAGAAAATTTAGATGATAATGATGTGTTTTTCGAATGGAATGGTGTTGGAAATATAGATTTAAATAAGCAAACAATCGGCGTAACTCAAGATGACAAAAACGGAATAAGTTCAACTCCTAGAAGATGTATCGTTTCTTCTGACCGATGGAAATTAACTGTTTCTCCAAATGACTCTGCCGAACTATTTGATTTAAATAACGACCCTAATGAACTAACCAACAAAATTTCTGATCCATCTTGCAAATCTAGAATCAGTCTAATGGAAAATAAAATTAAAAGATGGCAAATCCAAACCGAAGACTATGAAAAAATTTTAGACTGAAATTCAAAA
>VFGW01000004.1 GCA_009392295.1 SAR202 cluster bacterium | reverse complement strand
ATTTCTATTTCTGAAAGAGTGTACTTCGAGCTTGAAGAGAGACGTCGTAAATAATCTTTAAAGGTTATTGAAATCTTAAAAAGAAAAATAAATGTGGGTGCTGTTTTTCAGCACCCACATTAACAATAAAGTACATTGTAAAATACTTTATTAAGGTAGAATTAATAAATAAAAAGCATTTTAGCTATTTATTACGGTCTATGATTTGTGTATGATGATGGGAAGTTTATTTTTAATTAAAATTTTGTATAAATATTACTAGGGTTAAAAGGATAATTAAATGTTACAGTATTCAGCCAGACGATTAATAATGTTGTTACCTATATTGTTTTTTGTACTTTTGATCACATTCACTCTTGGGTTTTACGGCCCTGGTGACCCTTTGACTACATTTTTTGGTGATGATGCTTTTATGGCTGACGATCCTGAATTGATAAATCGCTTACGCAGATTACATGGTTTAGATCGACCGTTTTGGATTCAGTTTGGTGATTATATTACTGGATATTTTAAAGGTGATTTAGGTAATTCTATTATTGAGAAGCGACCTGTTCTAGATATGATTAAATCTGGGGCTCCAATTTCTGCTCAGCTTGGCTTAGCTGCTACAATTGTTTTGATTGTAGTTGGAATTCCCCTGGGTGTTTTATGTGCTGTTAGGCAGAATACTTGGATTGATTATTGGATTATTTCTTTTTCTATCTCATTGAGATCTATACCTGTTTTTGTGTTAGCGCCACTTCTTTTGATAATACTAGTATTGAAACTTGGGGTTTTGAAGAAAACTCCTATTGGTTGGGAAGGTATATTTAGTCAGAAGGTTATTATTCCTGTATTACTTATGGCTGCAGGGCCTATGTTGGGAATAGTTCGTATGGCTCGTGCTGGTGTTTTGGAAGTGATTGGGCAAAACTATGTGAGGACTGCTAGGGCTAAGGGCATGGGTGAGAGAATGGTTATTAGTAGACATATTGTTAAGAACTCTATGACTCCTGTGATGACTACTTTAGGATTAACCATGAGTGGTTTGATTACAGGTGCTTTATTTGTTGAATTGATTTTTGGGATTCCAGGCATTGCTGGTTTAGGTATTTGGGCATTTAAACGTCGAGATTATCCTGTTATTTTAGCTACTACTGCTATGGGGTCTTTTTTGATCATCGTTGCTAATTTGCTTGTAGACCTTGGATATGGATTATTAGATCCTAGAGTACGATACGAGTAAATATATTAATTTAATAATTTTTAAGCCTGGGAGCTTTTTTGATGACAACAGAAAATAATACCAATAATGAAACTAATGAAGATCAAGTTGCGGTTGCTGATGAATTTCAAGCTGTAGCTCAAAGAAGTTTATGGGCGGATGCTTATGAGAGATTGGCTCGAAACAAAGCAGCAATGCTTGGGCTTTTCATTTCAGGTATCATTATGATCGCTGCTCTTTTGGGTCCTTATATTAAACCGTACGATGATCTTGAGATTAATTTGTTTAACATTGCACAAGACCCTAACACGGACCATTGGTTAGGCACTGACTTGCTTGGTCGAGATGTTTTGAGTAGGATGTTAATGGGTGCTCGTACTGCTGTTTTTGTTGCTGTCTTAGTTACATTTATTAGTAATGTTATGGGCGTAGTTCTAGGTGCTATTGCCGCTTATTTCGGTAAAGTTGTTGATGATATTATAATGAGGGTTGCTGATATTACTTTTGCTTTCCCAGACTTATTGTTGGCTGCTTTTATTAGCTCTAGTGCCAGAAGGCCTGTTATAGATTTTGCCGATAAAGTCCGAGAGGCTACTGGTTGGGCTGTTCTTGAATCTACTGTATTTATTGATTACACCATGGTTTTTGGTGCTTTAGCGATCGTTTCTTGGGCTGGAATTGCTAGATTAATTCGAGGTCAAGTCTTATCTTTAAGAGAGCAAGATTTTATTAGAGCTGAGGTTGCTTTAGGTGCTACTGGTTGGCGTATTATTCGTAAGCATTTGATTCCAAATTCTATTGCTCCTGTTATCGTGAGTATTTCTGCTGGTTTCGGTGGTGTAATGCTTATGGAATCTTCACTTAGTTTCTTAGGTTTAGGTATTCAACCTCCTGGAGCTAGTTGGGGTAACATGGTTAGTGCTAATATGGATAAATGGAGAGCCTACCCATTATTAGTAGCTATTCCAGGTGTGGTTTTGGCTATTGCTGTGTTTGGTTTTAATTTCTTAGGTGATGGTATAAATGATGCTATCAATCCTCGACAAATTAAGCGATAAATTTAAATTAAGAAGAAGTGTAATTTTGAATATATATTGTGCTAATTTAGCGTATACTTGTACTGATGAACAACTTAAAGATGTGTTCTCTGAATATGGAGAAGTTACGTCTGCAAAAATCATTACTGACAGAGAAACTCGTCGTTCCAGGGGGTTCGGTTTCGTAGAAATGCCTTCTGCTGAAGATGCTAATAAAGCTATTGAAGCTTTAAATGGTGAAGAGTTTCAAGGTAGAAAATTGGTTGTTAATGAATCACGACCTCGTGAAGGTAATAACCGATAATAGTACTTATTAGCTATTAATTATATTTTCAATAGATTTTTGTATTTTTATTTTAAATACTAATATATTAATTTATTACAAGTTCATTAAATTATATTAGTTATAGTTCTACCTAAGATTATTCCTATGTATGCTGCAACTAAACCTACTAATATGCTTCCAGATATGTTAATTAGTGCTTTAATTAATTCTCCGTTTTCAATCAGATATATGCTTGATACTGTAAATGTTGAGAATGTCGTGTAAGAAGCTAAAATTCCTATTGATAGGAACAATTTTATTTCTGGAGGCCATTCTGGTTTTGTGGAAATATATGCTACCAGAAAACCTAAAATAAACGATCCAGTTGAATTAGCTATAAATGTGGCGAAAGTGTTTCCACCAGAATCTTCAAGAAATAATTTATTTAATCCATATCTTGAAAGACTTCCTATTGCACCGCCAATTGCTATAATTATAATATTCATAATTGTTTGTCTGTTTTGATATTTCGAAATATAAATATCAACCATGATCGTGAATCTCAGATGAATTATTCTAGGTAATTGTAGTATTAAATATATTCAGATTTATATTTTTCTTGGTTAATTTTATGAATCCTTTAAAATCCAATCAAATTTCTGATACAGGAATTAGAATATCATCTTTAGGCGTTGGTGGTGCACCTTTTGGTCATAATTATCAATGGTCTCAAGGTTCTGATGTATCTTCTTCTACTGCTGCTTCAGCTATATCAAAAGCTATCGAATTTGGATTAAATTATTTTGATACTGCTCCTGGTTACGGATATGGTCAAAGTGAAAGATTTTATGGTGATTTTTTCCCTAATTTGAAACGCTCTCAATTTGTTATATCTTCAAAAGTTGGCAATCTGATTTTAATTGATAAAAATTCTTCTCAATTGTATGCTAAAAAGGATTATTCTAAGGATGGAATATTAAGATCTATAGAACAAAGTTTGAATAGATTAAAACTTGATTATTTGGATATTGCATTTGTACATGATCCTGATGAACATATGCAACAAGCGATTGAAGAAAGTTTTCCCACTTTACATGATTTGAAATCTCAGGGAGTTGTTAGAGCTATTGGTGCTGGTATGAATTATTGTGAACCTTTAATTCATTTTGCTAAAGAAGTTGATTTAGATTGTTTTTTAATTGCTGGAAGATATACTCTTTTAGATCAATCAGCGTCAGCGGAGTTATTTCCCATTTGCTTGAAAAAAAATATAAGTTTAATTCTAGGTGGGCCATATAACAGTGGGATTTTAGCTGATCCTAATTTGGATGTTAATTCTACATATTTTTATAAAAAAACGCCACAAGATATTTTGGAAAAGACTCGTTTAATAAAAGATGTTTGTGATAGGCAAAACGTGCCTATTAAAGCTGCAGCCCTTCAATTTGGATTAATGAATCCAGCTGTTACTTCTGTGATCCCAGGAGTGAGGAGTGTGAATGAACTGATAGAAAATTTTGAGATGATGTCATTTGATATTTATTCACAATTTTGGGATGAATTACGTTTTGAAGGGTTAATTTGAATTTTCAAGCATAAGGGATATCATTGTGAATCAAAAAAAATTACGTGTAGCAATTGCTGGATGTCACCGCATGTTAGACCAAATAAACAGAGCACATAATTGGGCGAATGCGTTTGCTCGTGTGCAAGAGACTGATGTTGTGGCAGTTTTTGATAAAGATGCTTACACTAGAAACAAATTCCAACAAGTTTGGGTTTCAAAGTGGCCAAATTTATTGATTTATGACAATTATAATAAAATGTTAGAAGATACAAATCCGGATATTGTTTGTATTTCGACTAGGCAAACACTTCACGAAGAGCAAATTATTACTGCTACTAATTATGGAATCAAGGGAATTGCTTGTGAGAAACCATTTGCAACTAGTCTTAAAGAAGCAGATAGAATTATTTCGACTTGTAAAGAAAAAGGAGTTTCTTTAGCATTTTTACTTGATAGAAGGTGGATGGAGTCGCACAAAGAAGTTTGTAGATTGATCAAAGAAGGAATTATTGGTGAGGTTCAAACGGTTGTAGGGTATGGATCGCCAAATTTAATTAATCATGGTTGTCATTGGTATGATATGGCGTTTGCTTTATCTGGGGATATTGAACCTATTTGGGTAAGTGGAGATATTGATGAATTATATGATCAAAATATGAAAGATTTAGATCCACCAGGAAGGGTAAGTATTAAATTAAATAACGGGTCTTTTATCCATATTTTACCAAGTGGTTTTGGGGTACAATTTTCTGTAATTGGTTCAGAAGGTTATTTAGTGACTTTAAATGATTTTCAAAGGATAGATTATTGGAAGAATAATGATCTTAATAATCCTGTGACATTAGATTTTAAAAACGTTGTGGGTGATTGGGAGGCAGGTCCTTTAGCAATTTCAGATTTGGTGAAATCAATTCGTTTTGGAGGCAAAACTGCATGTGATTTTGAAGAAACTCGTCGTGCAACAGAAATAGGATTTGCGGCATATGCTTCAAATCAAGAAAATAGTGGCATAATTACATTGCCAACTAGAAATCGTGAAATTCAAGTGAATTCTTTACCATGGGGAAATGAATAGTTTTATATTTCAGCTTCAACATAGTTTTTTAAAGAGCCCAAATTTTCAATTTCTACGATAGTAGTATCGCCAGGATGAATATCTGGTGGATCGCCAGGAGTTCCTGTCATAATTACATCTCCAGGTAATAAAGTCATGAACTTACTAACGAATTCGATGATTTTTGGAACGCTATGTATTAGATCTGATGTTGTTTGTTCTTGTGTTAATTTCCCATTGACGTATCCTTTTAATTTGATCGAATTATGATCAAGTTCAGTTTCAATTATTGGTCCCAGGGATGTGAAAGTATCACATGATTTTGCTCTCCACCATTGTAAGTCATTTTTTTGCCAATCTCTTGCACTTACGTCGTTACCACATGTAAAACCAAGGATATAATTCATAGCTTCAGATGAAGATATATTTTTGCAAGCTTGTCCTATGACAACCACCATCTCTGCTTCTGGTTGAATTATAACTTTTTCATCTAACGCTTCTTTAGGAATGATTATTGAATCTTCTGGTCCTATTAATGAACTTGGCGTCTTGAAAAATGGTTCAGGAACTTTAGGAATCTCGCGACGTCCTAGATGACTTTTATAATTTAATCCAATTGCAATAATTTTTGATGGTTGAACAGGCGAAAGTAATGAAACATTTGATAAATCAAAAATATTTTTTGTAATAGAATAATCTTCATAGGGCGGTTTACTGATTTCTTGAATAGTATTTCCATCTACAATCCCATGTTTAATAGATTGATTAATTGAGAACCTAGCAAATTTAGTCATATTATCACCTTAATATTTAATTGGGTCATTTTCTTTGATTATTCCACCTTGCTCAACTTTAGCCAGCATCCCTCTTTGATTTTGTAAATCTTGACATAATCCAGGACGAATTTCATCCATCAAATTACAAGGGGGACATGGCTTTGTGATTTCTAAGATCACAGTATCTCCTATAGACAATTTCTGGCCAATTTGTAAAGAATTGATAGGTATATTTGATGTTGTGATATTTTCTTTGATTATTCCTGGGTCTAAATTGAAGTTATCTAATGTTTCTTTGTCCATTAGTAATATTTGATTTTTTTCACGAGATGATTTGTGTGTGCCATATATATCTCCTTCAATCCCGAATCCTTGAATAAGATTTAAGGAAGATGTTTTTTCCATTGGTTTTCTTCTATTTTTATGAATTTGTAATGATACTATTTGGCCTTCAATTTTATTTGTCATATATATCCTCATACTTTTATTTTGAATTTAAAACATCGAATTTCAATATAAAACTGTATGGTATATAGATATAAATTGTTTGTCTGTGAGGTTGGGTATAAATTTCATTAAATTTGTAAGGAAAATTGTTAATTTTCTTTGACAAAACAATTTATTAAATATATACCATCGTATTAATAATAAAAATATGAGGATATTATGAAATACAAAAGCGGGTTTTTTTTGATATTAACTTTAGGTACATTTTTTCTCATAAATTCATGTGGATCAATTGCTAGTTCTTCTGAAGAAGGTTTGACTTTTAAGCAACCAACAGTAACTATAAATAAAACTAGTACTAAAGGAGATTCTGGGAATAAGAAATCTGACATAGTTAAGGAATTACCTGCTTCAATGTGGGTAGAACCTGTACAACAAGATAGAATGATACCTTGGCAGGCTGCAATCACATCTGGGCTGACAAAAAAAGTTCCGGCATGTCTTTTACAGGGAGATGGAGTCCCCATCAAACTTGGAACTAAAGTTGAAGTTTTGCAAGAATCTGAATGTATGTATTTTCGTTTACAAAGACCTGGTAATCCTCCGGTTGTGGCACCATTTGGATTATTAAAAATTCGTGTAATTTCAACGGGTGAAGAAGGTTGGACATTCAGATCTTCTGTTGATTATGATAAAGAATAATATTTCAGATAGTTTTTATTTAATTAAAATATTTGGAGCGGGAGAGGGGATTCGAACCCCCGACATATTGCTTGGGAAGCAATCACTCTACCACTGAGTTACTCCCGCAGTGTATTGAATTATTTATATGGTATTTTTATCATATTTGAGAGACATTGTTAATTTATTAAAATTAATTTGAGGGTTGTTTATGAAGATTTTACAATTTAGTTCAAATCCATTTGGTGGTGTTATACTTTCTTCACAAGATATTCCAGTAGATTCTGGTGACTTTTTGAATTCGATGAAATTTTCAATTTCACAATGGGAAAAACAGAATTTCAAAGTGGTTTGGTTAGAATTAGATTTAAAAAGAGTGGATTTAGTCCCGATTGCTATTCATTTAGGTTTTGAGTTCCATCATTGTACATCTGAGTATTTACAACTCACTTACTCAATTGTCAAAGATTCATTTATTCCACCATATGCTTCTCATTATATTGGTGCCGGTGGTGTTGTAATTAACCAACAAAATGAATTGCTTGTTGTGGTTGAAAACCGAGGAAATATTCCAGATGCTCTACCTTCATATAAGTTACCTGGAGGTACAATTAAGGAAGGGGAGCATATTAGTGAAGGTGTTGTTAGGGAAGTCCTTGAAGAAACCGGAATTGACACCAAATTTGAATCAATAGTGTGTTTCAGGAATCTTCATGGTTACAGATTCGCAAAATCAGATATATATTTTGTTTGTCGATTGACTCCCAAAAATTCTAAAATAGTAATTCAAACTGAAGAAATTGAAGAATCTATTTGGATGCCTATTTCTCAATATCTTTCTGATGATAGAGTAAGTTTGTTTAATAAAAGAATTGTTGAAGATACAATAAAAAGTAAAGGGTTGTCTATAGAAATTATTGATGGCAACAGAAGCCCCGAACAGCAAGAAGCATTTATGCCTGTGCTTGAGTGATTTTAGTTCTTTATCTTTGGCTCCATTGATTTTAATTGTTTGATTGCTTTTTTTGTGTCACTTGCAAGTTTAGCTTTATCAGAATTTTGTATTCTAAAATGAAATAACCAATATGTGAGTTCTTTATATTCTGTAAGTGAAATTTTTTTTTTAGTTCTTTTATTTTTGCTTTTGAAAAATTTTTTGATTAAATTTATATCTGAATCGCCATAAATTTTATTAAATATTTCTTCTAATGTTACTGTAGAATTTGCTATACCTATGCTAGCTTTATTTTTGTAAATTTCTAATTCTGTTGCTAATTGAAGAGCTTCTTCTATGGTAATACCATAAAAAAAATTCATGTGTGCTCTATATTTCTCAAAACCTAATATGGTTTTAATTTTTTTAGTGTCAAAAGATGGTGGGAATTTATTTTGAACTACTAAATTTGTGATTTCATCATAAGGTATCAAGTTTTTTATTTTTGGAGATATACATATTCTCTCTGCTAATAAAAATAGATCAAATGCTTCTTCTGAAATGAAGTATTGGAATTTTTTGCCTTCAAATATTTCTTCAGGAGTACTCCAGTTAGAAATAGTATTTAATAGAGCATTTGGCCAAGGGATACCATTGTTAATTGATTTTGCCATTGAATTAATGTTGTGAAATTCGATTTGGGTTGAATGATTATTCATTTTAGATATGCAATATGTAAGTTTCTCTGTTATTTAGGGGTAAATTAATCCAAGAATTATTATTTTGATGACTTTCAGCTATTGCCATACATATCTCAAAAATTTCACAAGAGTGTTCAATATTACTTTTGGTTGTTTGTTGATTTTCGAATGCATAAATTAAATCTTCTAAAAGTTCTTGAGTAGCGCTTTTGGGTTTGATTTCGGATATGTATTGTGATTTGTATGGTGAGAAAATTTTTCCCTTGACTATTTTTTCTATACTTTTATCAGCTTTTCTTAAAATAATTTCTCTTTCATTTTCATAGGTTCTAATTGTTCCTTTAGTTCCAATGATTTCAAATCCCCATTTCCCTACCGGTATTGACCATGCTTTAACTCCATTTTCGAATAATATTTGAAATGTTGCAGAGGGATCTGTATTAAGTTTATTGTTTTTAAAATCTATATTATTTGAAAATTTATTGATTCCCCATGTAGCTGGTGAAGTTGATAGTTCACCACGAATAGATTTAACCTTAATGTCGTTATTAAGGAATGAAATAGTGTCTATAGAGTGAATGTGGCCATGTAGTAATGTTGTAGGAGCATAATGAATAATTGATTGTAAATCTCCTATTTCCTGATCATTAATCAATTTATAAACTGTGTTGTAAATACTGTCGAATCGTCTCATAACCCCAGTATTAAATATAGTTTTATTTTTTTGACATGTAGATTTTAGAAGGTCGGATTCTTTTAATGAGCAAGCTATAGCTTTTTCTAGGAATATCATTGGAACGTTTAAATTAGAAACATTTATACCTATTTCAGCGTGTACATCAGCTTTAGTAGAGATTGCTATGATATCTAGTGCTTCTTCTTTAATCATGGTGATGTAGTTTTCGTATACTGATTTTACAGACCATTTTTTTTGGAAAGAATTACGTTTTTCTTGGGATAAATCAGCACCAGTAATTAGTTCAAGTTTGTTGCTTTTTTTACAAGCTGCCGCGATTGAATAAGGTAATATAACACTGGGATGACCTTCTTCATCAATTGTACTACCCATTCTCCCAAGCCCTATTATCCCAACCGAATATTTTTTCATTGTAATCTCTTTATAAATTAATTTTTTTCTAATGTTATTATATTTGATATTTGCAAACATGGATAATTATTTGTTTTCCAACTTTTAATATTTTGTTTTAAACTGTATATTGATTGGAATAAATGATTTAATATCAATACTATTGATTAGAATTTATTAGATTTGAAATGAGACAAGGTTTTTTTATATGACAAGATTAAATTCATTTTCTGAAAGTTATATACCTAATGATTTAGAGGGTAAATGGCAAAAAAAATGGTCTGATGATCAAGTATATAAAGTTGATGATTATTCGGATTCTGATCGTAAAAAATGGTATGAATTGACAATGTTTCCGTATACATCTGGGGATATACATATAGGTCATTGGTATGCTATGGCACCTTCAGATGCTCATGCTAGATTTATGAATATGATTGGATTTAATGTTTTGCATCCTATGGGTTTTGATGCTTTTGGTTTGCCCGCAGAGAATGCAGCTATTAAAGGCGGAAAACATCCTAAAACTTATACAGAATCTAATTTGATGAACATGCGAAGACAGCTAAAAAGTATGGGGAATATGTATGATTGGTCTAGAGAGTTAGTAACTTGTTCTCCTGAGTATTATAAATGGAATCAGTGGCTATTTCTAAAGCTTTATGAGGCTGGTCTAGCTTATCGTGATTTTGCTCCTGTTAATTGGTGTCCCTCTTGTAATACAAGTTTGGCAAATGAACAGGTTTTGGATGAAAATTTATGTGAAAGATGTGACACAAAAATTTCCAGGAAAAATGTGAATCAGTGGCTATTTAGGATAACAAAATATGCAGAAGAGTTATTAGATTTTTCAAAACTTCAGTGGCCAGAAAAAATTAATATTATGCAATCGAATTGGATTGGCAGAAGTTCAGGTGTGGAGTTTAACTTTGATATTTCAGAGTATAATTTACATCAGAAAACATTAACTACATTTACTACCAGAATTGATACAGTTTTTGGCGTCACATTTATAGTGATGGCTCCAGAACATGATTTAGTAAAATCATTAACTACAGATGAAAATCTTGAGAAAGTTGAAAATTATATTGAAAATTCTAGGAATCAGTCAGAGTTAGAAAGGCTTTCTACTGAAAAAGAAAAAACAGGTGTTTTTACAGGCTCGTATTGTATTAATAATTTTACTGGTGAAAAAGTTCCGATTTTTATTGGGGATTATGTTTTAGCTTCATACGGTACTGGGGTTGTAATGGGTGTCCCTGCTCATGATCAAAGAGATTTTGATTTTGCCCAAAAATATAATTTAGATATTCGTGTTGTTATAGCGCCTGATGACTGGGAAGGTGAAAATTTTACAGAAGCTTTTGTTGGAAACGGTAAACAAGTTAATTCAGGAAGATTTGACGGACTTGAAAACGTTGATGCATTGAATGAAATAGCAAATTTTGTTGAACAACAAGGTTTTGGAAATAAGGCTATACAATATCGCATTCGTGATTGGTTGATTTCTAGACAAAGATATTGGGGTACTCCTATACCAATTATTCATTGTGAAAAATGCGGTATTGTTCCAGTTCCAGAAAAAGATTTGCCTGTAATACTACCTGATGATGCGGAGTTTCGTCCTACTGGAGAATCACCTCTGAAATTGAAAGAAACTTTTGTGAATGTTGATTGTCCAAATTGTGGTGAAGCTGCAATTAGGGAAACAGATACAATGGATACATTTGTAGATTCTTCATGGTATCAATTCAGGTTTATTAGTCCAAATTTTATTGATGGTCCTTTTGATAAAAACTTGATAGATATGTGGGGGCCAGTTGACCAATATACAGGAGGTGCAGAGCATGCGGTAATGCATCTTTTATATGCTAGGTTTTTTACTAAAGCTTTGAGAGATTTAGGTATATTAAATTTTGATGAACCGTTTATTAGATTATTTAATCAAGGTCATATAATTTCTGGGGCTCAAAAAATGAGCAAATCTAGAGGGAATGTAGTAGCTCCTGATGAATTTGTAGAGAGATATGGAGCTGACACTGTGCGTTGCTATTTAATGTTTATTGGTCCTTGGTCTCAAGGTGGGGAATGGAGTGATGATGGGATTAAAGGAATGTGGCGTTGGATGAATAGAGTTTGGGATTTAACTAATCGAGATTTTTCAGAATTGGAAAATGTGAACGTATCTGAAGAAGATGATAGAGAATTAAAAAGATTAACTCATAAAACAATTAAATCTGTTTATGAAGATTTGAAAAAATTCAAGTTCAATACTTCATTAGCGTTATTAATGCAATTTACCAATGACTTAAATTCAATGTGGGAAATGAAAAATATCAATATGGATACTTGGAGTCAAGCAATAGAATCTTTGGTACTTATGCTATCTCCTATGGCACCACATATAACAGAAGAAATTTGGGAAAAACTCGGCAATAAATTTAGTATACATAGTCAAAAATTTCCTGATTGGGATGACAAATTATTAATAAGTGATTCGATGACATTGGTTATTCAAGTGAATGGCCGCGTTAGGGAAACTACTGAAGTCACTTCTGGAATTGATGAATCCGAGATTGAGCGATTAGCTTTGGATTTGCCTAATGTCAAAAAACATATTGATGGTAAAAATGTAATAAAAACTATATATATTAAAGGGAAATTAATTAATATAGTTGTTCAGTGATTTTTAGTGATATTAATAACTTTATATTGTTGGGAATATTCAGTGAATTCATTTTTAGTACATTTCAAAACTGGGATTTTTTTTGTTTTTGCCACTTCAACATTAATTTGATTTTTTACTGAATTGTTTTCATTGGAATATACAATTTTAACTAATTTTGAATCATTAGAATTTTTTGTTTCGAATGATGTGATTGAAATAATTTTTTTATTGACCCATTCCCAGTTTTCAATAGTGAATGCTTCTTTTTCTGCAACTTGTTCGAAGCCATTTTTCAAAATAGTCCATCCTCGATAATTTTCTCTAAAAACACTCACAGGGTTTTTTTTATTAATAAATGTTTCAATCGAGTCTTGATTTATTTTTACCCAGTTTCTTCCATCTGGCATATCAATAATATTTGGTGCAAATCTATGACCCCCGATGTGGCTAACTTGATATGCCATCAAATTGTTTGATTGTTCTAAATGTAAAATTTTTTCGTAAAATGGATAACCTTTTGATGCACAGCATGAATCTCTCGAGCCATGTGTGCAAATTAATAAATCTCTATAATTTTTATTGTGGTTGATTAAAAAGCGATGGTTTTCATAATTAGAGTTTAACAAATCTATTATGAGCTCTTCTAAATTCATATGGTTGGCAAGAAATTCGAATTTGTAAAATTTCTTGAAACTACCTTTAGGATTTTTATATAAAATTATATTAATTTTGCTTGAATCTTCATTTTTTTCTGGCTTAAATCCAAGAATTTTGGTGTTTTTTAATATATTTGGATTTTGATTTAGTAAATCTTTAATATTTGTTGGAAATTTTTCACTTTCAGTAATTTCAGATTTCCAGGGCATTGGAACAGAAATCAATAAATATGCATCAAAGTTTGCTGCAGATCCTATAGGAGATTCATGGATGTTTTGAGAAAAATCTGAGCATAAATTATTAACCATTAATGTTTAACCTGAAATTTTAATTTTTGAACCAGAGTGGGCAGATAAATAAGCTGAATAGCACGTTTGTACAACCGATCTTCCGAGTTGACTGTTTGATAAAGGGGGACGATTATATGCAATAGATTCACAAAAATCTTGCATTTCTTGTGGGAAACCATTTATCCAATCTTCATCAGGATTTGTATATTGCCAACCAGCTTTTGTTTCAACTTTTTCTCGGATATATTCATTTTCAAAAGCTTTTTGATTAGTTGAGTATGACATGACAGAATCGTTTGGGTTCATATTAATTTTGATAACGCTCTGTGTTGAATAAATAGTCATAAAATTATTAATTCCACCTAAACTAGTATCATTGGCACCAATTTGTGCAATACTTCCGTCAGAAAATCCTACGATCATATGCCCCCAATCTTCACAATTAGCCCATCCAGTTCTAATTAAATTATTTGAATCTTCAATAAATGCATTGCTTTTTGTTAAGTTTGTTGTCGAAGCTTGGACCCAATCAGGCTTAATTGCATTACTGGAAATTCTTGAACCTTCTAAATTTTTAAGGTAAATTGAACCTCCTAATGGGTGGCAACCTTTGTTTAATAAGCTTCCTCCGCCACTTGTTTCCCAATTCATAGCATATTTTGAATGTGTACCACTATGAGATTCTTCAGCAACAATTCTCAATATTCTGGAATTTGAAACATTTAATAAATTGATGGCTTTTGAAATTCCAGGTGCATATACCCAATTTTCAGCATATAGAATATTTTTCTTTGAGTCTATTTCGGCTTTGATCATTTTATCTGAACTATTTAAAGCTTTTTTTAAGCATTCATTCCATTCATCAATGTTATTGGGTTTTGAAAACACTCCTGTGAAGGGTTTTTCTACAGCTACATGTTTTCCTGATTCAAGAACTTTGACGGCAAATTCTTCGTGCAAGGCGTTAGGGGTGCAAATATCAACCATATCTATTGTTTGATCTGTTAAAACATCTTCTAAGGAATGATAAACATTTTCTATTTGATGAATTTTAGCAAAATCTTTGGTTTTTTGGATATTTCGACTGAAAATCCCAGCAATTTCGACTTCAATACCATGAACTTTTTTATAGTTTTCAATGTGGAAAGTAGCTGAAAATCCACTTCCTATAATTGCTATTCGAATATTTGGTTTTTTATTGTTGGTCATTTGTTTATCTTTTTTGTTGAATTTTTATTTATAACCTGGCGTTAAAAAGCATGAAACCCAATGATTAGGTTTGACTTCTTGAAGTTTAGGAATAAATTTAGAGCAGTTTGGTTCAGATATAGGGCATCTAGTATGAAAAACACAACCTGAAGGAGGGTTTAAGGGACTTGGTAATTCGCCTTCAATAATTATTCTGTTTCTATTTTTTTCTATTTTTGGATCTGGAATTGGTACAGCGGACAATAACGCTTTGGTATATGGATGTAGAGGGTTTTCATAAAGTTCAATTTTGTCTGCTATTTCTACTACATGTCCCAGATACATTACGGCTATTCTATCGCTAATGTGTCGAATTACAGATAAATCATGACCTATGAAAAGATAAGTCAAATTTAATTCCTTCTGGAGGCTTTCTAATAAGTTGATTATTTGCGCTTGAATTGAAACATCTAGAGCAGAGACTGGTTCATCACAAATAATTAAATTTGGTGATACCGCGAGTGCCCTAGCTATTCCTATTCTTTGGCGTTGTCCTCCACTAAATTCATGAGGATATCTGTTAGCCATATAAGGGCTTAAACCTACCATTTCAAGTAGTGAGGCTATTTTTTTTTGATATTCTTTTTTTGTCTTGGTAATTTGGTGAACTTTTAACGGCTCTCCAATTGTGTCGCCACAAGTCATTCGAGGATTTAGGGAGCCATAAGGGTCTTGGAAAATGACCTGCATTTTTTTTCGGATTTGTTTCAGTTCATTTTGTTTCATTCCCACTATTCTTTGTCCTTGAAAAGTTATTTCGCCAGCTGTGGGTTGGTGTAACTGTAGGATACATTTACCAACAGTTGTTTTTCCGCTACCACTTTCTCCAACTAATCCAAGAGTCTCTCCTTCTTTAACAAAGAAACTTACATCATCTACAGCTTTAATTTCACCAGTTTGACGTTTGAAAATATTACCTGTAGTAACAGGGAAATACATTTTTAAATTTTGTATTTCAAGTATTGGTTGATTTTGTAAATTTAAAGACAATATTATATTTCCTATGGTTTTGGAATTTTATTTGATTCCCAGCAAGCTGAATAATGTTCTTTACCTACTATAGAAAAAGGTGGGTCTTCTTTTTCACATTTGTTTGTTGAGAATTCGCATCTGCTCGAGAAATTACAGCCAATAATAGATTCCGTTAGATCAGGTGTTGTACCTTCTATTGTTTCTAATTGGTTTTTAATAGGTGCGTCTAATCGTGGTACTGCACGTAACAACCCTAGTGTATATGGATGTTTTGGTGAATAATATATTTCTTCTGCTGGAGAGTTTTCAATTATTTTTCCTCCATACATTACTAAAACTCGATCTGCATATTTTGCAACAATCCCTAAATTATGTGTAATAATTATCATTGCACTTCCAATATCAGAAGTGATTGTTTTGAGTAGATCTAGAATTTGTGCTTGAATTGTGACGTCTAAAGCTGTTGTTGGTTCATCAGCTATTATAAGTTTTGGATTACAACTGATTGCAATTGCGATCATAATTCTTTGTCTCATTCCGCCGCTTAAAGTATGTGGAAAATTTTTTAATATTCTTTCGGCATCAGGAATTCCAACCATTGATAGGAGCTCTTTACTTCTACTGAAGGATTGTTTAGGAGTTAATTTAAGATGTAATTCTAAAGTTTCAGTTAGTTGTCTTTGAATTGTTAAAACAGGATTTAAGCAAGTCATAGGTTCTTGGAAAATCATTGAGATTTCTTTGGATCTTAATTTTCGCATTTTTGAATTGCTAAATTTAAGGATGTTTTGACCATTAAATATTATTTCTCCCGATATGATTTTGCCAGGAGGATTAGGAACTAGCCCCATTATGGATAAAGCACTAACGCTTTTGCCACTTCCGCTTTCACCTACAATACCAACAATTTCTCCTGAGTTAACATTGTAAGAAATGTTGTTAACTGCTTTTAGGATACCTCTAGGAGTAAAAAAGTTTGTTGAAAGATTATTAATTTCTAGTAGTTTTGACATTATCTTATTATATTACTTTTTTATTTTATGATTTTATATTTCGCATCTATTATTTGATCTTTTTTGGGATTTCTTTTTTTCTTTTTTTTTGTAAGTTCCACAAGAGTTTTTTTGGGTATAAAATTAATGAAAATTGAAATCGCAACAATTAATGCAAATATATCATCTAGGTGTCCAATTCCAGGTTTTAACAAGTCTGGTATTATATCAAAAGGGCTAATTAGGTATACTATTGACAATATAATTGGTAGCTTCAACCAAACAGATACTTTACGACTTATTAACGCCCTAAATAAAATTTTTGGGAGTTGATAAAATGATAAAATTTGTAATAACTTCAAAATTGGCATGATTATGACTACTATTGCGTAATTATACATGCAAAATATCTTCAGGGGAAATTGTTAATTGAAATATTTTATTTATGGTGACGATGAATTTTTAGTTAAAGAAAAAATCAACTTAATTAAAAATAAGATTGAACCAAAAGAATTGTTAGATTCAAATTTGGCAGATTTTGAAGGATCTAGCATCAGTTTAGATATATTAATAACAAATTCAATAGCAGCGCCATTTCTTTCGAATAGACGTGTTGTTGTTGTAAGGTATTGGTTAAGTGAATATTTCAGACAAATAACTTCTTCAAAATCCAAAAATCAGGATTTGGAAAAACTTTTGGATTTTTTGGAAAATTTACCTCAAACTACTGATTTAATTTTCGTTGAAAATGAATTGTTGAGTCGTTCAAATTTGTCTAAATTAATTCATGAGAAATTTGAAATGATTAAATGTACTAGTCCAAGATATTCTAATTTATTTCAGTGGATTCAAGAGCGGGCAAATAAAAATAAAATTCTTATAGACTCCGCTGCGATCAGGTTACTAGGTGATTCAATTGGATTAAATCCTAGATTGTTAGTTAATGAATTAGAAAAACTTAATATTTTTTGTAGAGACAAAAAAATCACCAAATCTGATGTTGAATTATTGGTTGCAAGTTCTAAAGAGAGTAGTGTGTTTCAAATTATTGATGCTATATTGGAAAGAAATCTTGATGCTGCTATTTCAAAATCTCATTTGATTTTAGATCAAGGAGCTGATATTGGGTTGATAATTTTTATGTTAGCTCGACAAATCAGGTTAATTACATTAACAAAATCACTTAAGAAGAAAAATATTTCGCAATCACAATATTCCAATAAATTAGGTGTATATGGGTATGCATTAGAAAAAACGATTAAACAGGAATTATTATTTACAGGAATCCAATTAGATCAAGTTCAAAGAAAAATTTTAGAAATTGAAATATTAGTTAAATCATCTAATTTGAACCATAGATTGTTAACAGATAGATTGATTACAGAAATTTTTGAAATTATCCAATGACTAATATTGATATGAGTCGACTCAAGAATAGTTGACTAATCATCTACAATCTTATATAGTTCAATCATGTGCATGTATTGTATATGAACTGATTCAGATTAAAAATTTATATTAGGACTTTTTGATGGTAATTAGGCAGGATGATTTTACTGATCAAGCTAGGGAAATTTTAGCTAGATCGCATCAGATTTTTCGAGAATATCGGCATTCTCAATGGGATGTGGAGCATATCTTTATGGCTTTGCTGGAAGATCAAAATGGTGTTTCTGCAGAAATTTTCAAAAATTTGGAAGTTGATGTTGAATCTATTAAATTTAAATTAGATATGATGTTAAAAAAATCTCCTACAGTTTCATTCCAAAGTAATCAAATTTATGTTGCTCCAAGGGCAGCTTTAGTTTTAGAAATGTCTAAAATTGAAGCAGAAAGACTTAACGATGATTTTATAGGTGTAGAGCATTTATTAGTATCAGTTATACAAACTAATGATGGTGAAACGTCTAAAGTTGTTAAGGAAAGTCAGCTTACTTTAGAAAAAGTTTATCATGCATTACATCAAATTAGAGGTAGCAAGCGAGTATCTGAACCAAATTCCGAAAGTATGTATAAATCACTTGAAAAATATAGTGTTGATTTAACTAAATTAGCTTCAGATGGACTTCTTGATCCTGTGGTTGGAAGGGATTCTGAAATTGCTAGAGTTTCACAAACTTTAATTCGAAGAACAAAAAATAATCCTATTTTGGTTGGTGGTGCCGGTGTTGGTAAAACTGCAATTGTTGAAGGTTTAGCAAATAGAATTGTTACTGGAGACGTACCTGACGAATTAAAGGGACGTAAACTCATTGCTTTAGATATGTCTTCTATGTTAGCAGGAGCAAAATTTAGAGGAGAGTTTGAAGAAAGACTTAAGTCTGTAATTGATGAAATAAAACAGGCTAAAGGTGAAATAATAGTTTTTATTGACGAAATTCATACTATGGTTGGAGCTGGATCTGCTGAAGGAGCTATAGATGCTAGTAATATGATGAAACCTTCGTTAGCAAGAGGTGAATTACAATGTATTGGAGCTACTACAGAATCTGAATACAGGAAATATATTGAAAAAGATTCAGCGTTAGAAAGAAGATTTCAGTCTGTGTTAGTTTCTGAGCCTGATTATTCAACTGCAGTTGAAATGATTAAGTCTTTAAGATCTCGATATGAATCTCATCATAAAATAAAGATTTCTGATGATGCCATTGAGGCAGCAGTTAGTTTGAGCCAGCGATATGTTACAGAGAGATTATTACCAGATAAAGCTGTGGATTTGATTGATGAAGCTGCTAGTAAAATTCGCATTGATTCTCAAAGTCTACCTGCAGATTTGAAAGAAACACAAATAGAATTACAACAATTGGAAGATCAAGAAGATGCTTCTGTTCAAATTCGAGATTATCAAAAAGCAGCGGAATTGAAATCTAAAAAACTTAGATTAGAAGAAGAATTTTTAAATAAGAAAAAAGAATTGAATTTGGATCTAAATGAAGAAATGCAAGTTAGAAAATCTCATATAGGATCTTTAATTGCTACTTGGACAGGAATTCCTGTAGATCGTTTATTGGAGTCTGAGAAAGAAAAACTATTAAATATGGAAGATCGGTTACGTGAAAGAGTTATTGGACAAAATGATGCTATTAAGTCGGTTTCAGAGGCATTTAGAAGGGCTAGAGCTGGATTAAGTGATCCTAGGCGTCCTGTTGGAAGTTTTATTTTTTTGGGCCCTACTGGTGTAGGTAAAACTGAATTAGCAAGAGCATTAACACAATATCTTTTTGATGATGAACAAAATATGGTAAGAATTGACATGTCTGAATATATGGAAAAACATTCGGTGTCAAGGTTGATTGGTTCTCCTCCAGGATATGTAGGATTTGATGAAAGCGGTCAACTTACTGAATCTGTTCGCAAGAGACCTTTTAGGGTAATTTTGTTTGATGAAATTGAAAAAGCTCATCCAGATGTTTTAAATGTTTTGTTACAGATAATGGACGATGGTAGATTAACTGATAGTCATGGTCGGACAGTTGATTTTTCTAACACATTGATATTGATGACTAGCAATTTGGGCGTACAGGATGCAGGGAAAGAAAGTGTGGGATTCATCAGAGATCCTGAAGATAATTCAAAAATTAATTCTGATATTGAAGAGTCTTTAAAGTCAACATTTCGACCTGAATTTTTAAATCGTATCGATGAAATCATTATTTTTGATCCTTTAGATACAAAGGAAATGATGCAGATTGTAGATTTAATGATTGCTCAAGTTCAAAATAGACTAGACGAACATCAAATTAAAATATCGTTATCTAATGCAGCAAAAAAATGGATATGTTCCAAAGGTTTTGATAAATTGTATGGCGCTAGACCATTACGTAGAGTAATTCAAACATATATTGAAAATATTTTATCTAGTAAAATATTGTCAGGAGAAATTGATGCAGGATCAGAAGTTAAAGTTGACGCAAATAAATCTGGATTAATTATTTCTTAGAAGTTAATTTATTTAAAATTTTTACAACAAAATTGATTATTGCACTTTCCAATTTTTTAATAGTACAATTACATAGGATTTTTATGTATACTGTTAATATATTCCGCAGTAGCTCAGTGGTAGAGCAGTCGGCTGTTAACCGACGGGTCGTAGGTTCGAATCCTACCTGCGGAGCCACATTACTTTTTCTTTCCCGGGGTTCTTCTTAGCTTTTGTTCGTCTTCCAAAACTTGATGCCATCCACCATCATCTTGGATTTCATGAACATCAGCACTGCCAGTAGGTTTCCAGCCTAAAATTTCCTTAGCACGCTGAGAATCTCGCCATGCATATTTGTTATTAGAACTTGCATGAAAAACATCAAATTTTATAGATTTTGGGGCACTTAAAGACAGATCTATAATTTTTATGCAGTCATATTGATCTAAGAAACCAGGTAATTGACGTCTCAAAAAAGGTTTGTTATCGATGTGGACTAATCCAAGTCGAAGACATATTATTGAGATATCATATCGATCTGAATAAAAATGTCCCAATGCTTCACAAAATATTTTGCATGCTCCGTATACACTTTTAGGGCGTGTTGAGTCTTTTTCAGTAATCATTTCCCAGGGTTGTTCAACTGTATTATATTTTCCTGCTGCCAATTCTCCATATGGGTATTCCATTTCATAACCAGTCATGGTATCGCCCGTGCTTCCTAATACGATCCTTTTGATACCATTTAAACGAGAAGCTTCATAAACATTCCTGGTTCCTAACATTCCTACCGATGAATGTTTTTCCCAATCATTAGCATCTTTTGTATGATTTGCCATATGGACTACCATATCTATATTTTTAAATGCTGGCATAATTTCATCTAAGTTTGTTATATCTGCTTGTGTTGTAGGAATTTCGTTAACATTGCTTCTATTTAGGCCACTAAATTCATATTTATGTCCTAAATTTTTCCAAGTTAAACCTCCAATTAAACCACTTGCTCCAGTAACTAACACTTTTGGTTTTTTAGGCATTTTAATTTCCATTTAAATCATTATTTTGTTTGAATGGCTTTAGTTTAACACATATGTTTTTTCCATTTTATAGTTTTAATTATATGGATAGCATTGACATTCTTGATGTTAAGATATAGTTTCAAAATTATATATTAAATTTGATTTGAGGAGTGTAATTTCATGGATCTTGGTATAAAAGGAAAATTTGCTTTAGTTACTGGAGGCAGCAGAGGATTAGGAAAAGCAGCAGCTATTTCTCTTGCAAAAGAAGGAACTAATGTAGCTATATGCGGCAGGACTGAATCAGACTTAAATACAACAGTTCAAGAAATAAAAAGTCTGGGAGTTGAATCTAAAGGATTTATTTTGGATATTTCTGATTTATCAACGTTAGAAGAGACATATAATGTAATATCAGAAAAATTTGGCACTATAAACATATTAGTTAATAATGTTGGAGGTTCTAAAGTTAGAGAAGATTTTTCAGGAACTTCTTTGGAAGGTTTTATGCAGACTTTTGATTTGAATTTATTTGGAGCATTTGAAATGATGAAGCTTGTAACTCCTGAGATGAAAAATAAAAAATGGGGAAGAATCATTAATATTGCTTCAATTTGGGGCAGAGAGTACGGAGGTAATATTTCATATATGTCATCAAAGTCTGCTCTTATTTCAATGACAAAACATGCGGCTGTATCATTAGCGAAAGATGGTATTTTAGTAAATAGTATTGCTCCAGGTTCTATAGCTCATGAAAAAGGGACTTGGGAAAGATTTCAAAACGAAAATTCTAAAGATGTGGTAGATGATTTTATATCAAATAACCTACCTATGGGTAAGTTTGGGTGGCCAGAACCAGTAGGAGATTTAGTATCATATTTATCTTCTGATAGGTTAGGAATTCTTACAGGATCTTGCATTGTAATAGATGGTGGGCAAAGTCATTCTATGATTTGATATTTAAAAGTTTTTTTGTAGTTCCGCTCATTATCATTTTTAGGTCGTGTTTTGAGATTCCTGTGTGATTTTTGTAGTGGTATTCTAGCCATTTTTTAGATTGAGAATAAGTGCAAAATCTATTTTGAAATGGCATGTCAGTTCCAAAATGAAGTCTTTCAGGACCAATTTTGTTAACTAATTCAGTCATTGTGGGCCAAATTTCTTTATAAGGATAATCAATAATGTCTCCTATACGAACAGGGAAACAAACTTCCATATTTAGTAATGGATTTTGAAATGGTTCCCAAAGTTCTTTTGGTAATTGAATTTTAGTTTCATCCATTAATATCCTCCACGGGAAGCCATGAGTGATAGTACATTTTGTATCTGGATATTTGTTCATCCAATTAATTAATATTTTTAATTCTTTAAAATACCCTTTTAATGAATTTTGATTTGATTTATTTTGAGAATCAAAATTCGGTCCAGTACCTAATGTAAAAAATATAGGGACACCAAGTTTTGTGATTTCGTCCCAGAAATAAATGAAATTACCTGAATTCCAGGGGGTATGACTTTTCAAATAAGATAATGGATTAAACTTAATTGCATGAAGTTTTAAGTTTTTTATTGAGTAAATTGTTTTTTCAATTATTTGTTCCGTTTTATCTTCGATTAGCCATTCATCTACCGAAGCCATTGATAATAATCTATCTGGAAATAATTTTATACATTCTGCTTGAAATTCATTGCTTTTTCCTAAACTTGGGTTAGTATGCAATAGTGCCATGTCAATGCCTGCATAATCCATTTCTGAAATCAGACTATATGGGGAAAACTCTAAATTAAGTAAATTTGGAGGATAATAATATTTAGTAAATTTTTCATCATTAAAATCCCATAGAACTCTTCCTGTTTTGACTTCTACTCTGAAATTTACTTTGGGTAGACTTGATAATTTATTTTGTTTATCAGATAACCCATTATTTTCTTCGTGTTTTCTGGTTGAAATTTTTATAGCTGGTTGATGATGTTCTGCATTGGCTTGTTGAATCCAGTTTAAATGTTCTGTTTTATCTTTATAGCCATCTGAATTATTTGCAGATTTGAAACAATATGTATGTGAATCAATAACCATGAAGATCTTTTAGAGTTATTTTAGTTTTGGAATCATTTCACCGTGTGCTTCAATAAGTTCATCAACCATTTGGTGAATCTGAGTTATTGATAATTCTGCGGCTGTGTGTGGATCAAGCATTGCGGCATGATATACATGCTCTTTTTTTTGTTTCAATACGGCTTCTACAGTTAATTGTTGTACACTAATATTAGTAGATATTAATGCTGACAATTGAGTTGGTAGATTACCAATTTTTTTTGGATAAATTCCATTATTATTAATTTCACATGGAATTTCTACACAGGAGTTATTGGGTAGATTACTTATATAGTTATTATTTATCACATTCCCATTAACTTGTATTATATTATTTGCAACTATGGATTTAATAATATTGCTAGCATATTCATTTGATGTGAATATTTCGAGGTTACTTTTTTGTGTGAGGTTTTCAGAATAATTTTCCCAGATTTTATTTTGGTTTTCACATCTGAAAATATAGTCATCAATTGGAATTTCGAATTCTTTGATTAATTTCGGGTGACTATTTTTTATATACCAAGGTACATATTCTGAAAAATGTTCACTTGATTCAGTTACAAAATATCCAAATCTTGCAAGGATATCATATCTAACTTTTTCAGCCATAAATTTTCCATGATTACTTTTTTCTAGAGTTCTAGAAGAAATTTTTTCTCCATTTAGAATAGATTTTGCTATCAGTTTTAGCTTAGGGTATAAATCTATTTTGGAGCCATTAGGTAATTTTTTTTCAAAAGACAAATAAAAAGACATATGATTGATCCCAGCGCATTCAAAAATGATATCTTCATATTTTTCTTCTAGGTCATTTGCAAGCATCATTGCTGTTAATGGAACTGAATGGCAAAGGCCAATAACATTTATTTCAGGGAATATTTTTGATATCGCCATTATGTTCATTGCCATAGGATTAACTGATTGTAGCCAAATTGCATTGGGACATATTTCAATAATGTCTTTTGCAACATTAAGTAATACAGGAATTGTTCGTAGTCCTCTCATGATTCCACCGATTCCTAAGGTGTCAGCAATGGTTTGGTTTAATCCAAATTTTTTTGGTATTTCGAAATCAATTTTAGTTGCTGGATTAAAACCACCCACCTGGAAGGTAGTTTGTACAAAATCTGCATTTTCTAGAGCTTTTCTTCTGTCTAGATATGTACGTACAGTAGGTTTTACACCTATAGTATTTGCTACTGAATTTACTATCAATTCGGAGACTCGAAGTTTTTCAGCGTCAATATCCATTAAGGCAATCTCCATACTGGATAAATTTTTATCCAGAAGGAGATCAGTTATTATCCGTCTAGTAAACACCATACTACCGGAACCGATAATTGCTAGTTTGATCATTAGATAATTCCAATATACAATTTTTCGAATTATACATTTTTATAGAATTATAGTCATGATAAAAAATGATTTTATGTGCATAATAAATGTGACTTATTTATTATTTATTTTTTAGTGAGGATTTTGAGTGATAAATTTGGAAAAAATAAAAAATTATTTAATTTTCAATGATACGAAAATGGCTCAATTAATCAATGATTTTGATGAACCAAATTTTTTGGAAGAAAATTTAGTTCAAACAAAGCTATTTGATTCGTTAATCAACTCAATTGTTTCACAACAGTTATCAACAAGAGTTGCGAAAATCATTAGATCAAGACTTTATTCTTTTAAAAATATCCAGCAATTTACTCCAATAATTTTTTTAGACTTTGATGTAAATGATATGAGAGCTTGTGGTTTGTCTGGTGCAAAATGTAGATATATTAAATCGATTTCAAAAATTTGTTTTGAATCACCTGACTTTCTTAATAATTTAATACCAAAAACAGACCAACAAATAATTGCTGAATTAACCAATTTATATGGTGTTGGAGAATGGACAGCACAGATGTTTTTGATATTTGCTTTGAAAAGGATAGATGTTTTTGCTCTTAATGATGCAGGATTATTAAAAGGTATTAGACATACTTATTTTCATGGAGAACTTGTTGGTCTTGATCGAATTCAAGATGTTGTGAACACTTGGAAACCATATAGAACAATAGGTGCATGGTATATGTGGCAAGTGGCAAATTCAATTTCACATTGATGTTATACTTACTAATGCTAGTTTTGAAATATATTAATAAGGATAAATGAATGGTTCAAAATCCAAAAGAAGATTTAATTGAATTAAGGAAAAAAATCAGACATTCTACTGCTCATGTGATGGCTGATGTTGTTACTAGAATGTTTCCTAATGTTAAACTTGCAATTGGTCCTCCTACTGAAGACGGATTTTATTATGATTTTTTGACAGAAACCCCTTTTACTGATCAAGATATAAAAAAAATTGAAAAGGGGATGAAAAAAGTTATTCAAAGGAATCTAATATTTGAACTACATGAATATTCTAGAGATGAAGCATTAGATTTGAATGATAATGAACCTTTGAAGTTAGAAATAATTTCTGAAATTCCCAAGGATGAAAAAATCACCACATATAAGCATGGGCTTTTTGAAGATCTTTGTGCAGGACCTCATGTTGAATCTACAGGCAAAATTCCAGCTTTTAAATTGTTAAGTGTTGCAGGAGCTTATTGGCGTGGAGATGAAAATAACCATATGTTACAGAGGATATATGGTACAGCTTTTGAATCTAAAGAAGAATTAGAAAAACATTTAGATCGTATAGAAGAGGCTAAGAAAAGAGATCATAGGGTTTTGGGAAAACAATTAGACTTGTTTTCAATTCATGATGAAGTAGGATCTGGGTTGGTTATTTGGCATCCTAAAGGTTCCAGGTTACGAGGAATTATTGAAGATTATTGGAAGAAAAAACATTATGACTCAGGCTATGATTTGATATATACACCTCATATTGGGAGATCTAATTTATGGGAAGTTAGTGGACATCTTGAGTTTTTTAAAGAAAACATGTTCGATGGAATGGATATGGAAGGCCAAGATTATTACTTAAAACCAATGAATTGCCCTTTCCATATAATGTATTACCAATCGGATTTGCGGAGTTATCGTGATTTGCCTATGAGAATTGGTGAAATCGGGACCGTTTATAGGTATGAAAGAGGTGGCGTATTACATGGTTTAACTAGGGTAAGAGGTCTAACTCAAGATGATGCACATATTTTTTGTACGGAAGATCAAATAGAAGCTGAAGTAAATTCTGTCTTAGACTTAACTGATAATGTCCTTAAACATTTTGATTTGAAGCCAAATAGTTATTGTTTGTCTACTAGACCATCCAAAGCTGTAGGTGATGATCAACAATGGCAGATTGCTACTGAATCTTTAAGAAAAACAATGGAATCAAGAGGCTTAAGTTATGAGATTGATGATGGTGGTGGTGCTTTTTATGGACCTAAAATTGATGTGAATATTCAAGATGCTCTTGGCCGAGAATGGCAGTGTTCTACAATTCAATTCGATTTTAATCTTCCTGAACGTTTTTCATTAAAATACATTGGTAGTGATGGTGAAGAAAAAAAACCGTATATGGTACATAGGACACTGTTAGGTTCTATGGAAAGATTTATTGGTGTTTTGATAGAACATTATGGAGGCGCTTTTCCCTTTTGGTTAGCACCTGTTCAAATAGTAATTATTCCAATTGCTGATAAACATCATGAATATGCCAAAAATTTAGAATCTAAGTTGTTGTCTGAAAACATTAGAGTTTTTTCAGATAATAGGAATCAAAGAATGAATTTAAAAATTCGTGAAGCACAACTTCTTAAGATTCCTTATATGTTGATAATTGGGGATCAAGAAATGGATTCTGAAACTATATCTGTTAGAATTCGTGATGATTCCACAAATCAAGTAATGAATTTTGATCAATTACTTAGCTTAGTTAAAGTTTAATTATATTAAAAACTTGTTTTATAGTAGAAAATATATGAATTGTGTTAAAATTATTTATTAGAAATAAATTTGTTGTAATAATTTTTTATATTTATATAGGAGAATAAATATTCCGAAAGAATACAGGATAAATAATAGGATTCGAGTTCCTGAAGTAAGGGTTATCGATGAGAAAGGGAAACAACTAGGAGTTTTACCTTCTAGTCAGGCTATACAGTTGGCCGATAGTAAAGGATTGGATCTGGTTGAAGTATCTGACACTTCGGTTCCCCCAGTTTGTAGAATTATGGACTACGGGAAGTTTAAATATCAGCTTACTAGAAGAGAAAGAAGTTCAAAAAAAGAACATAAAGCTAGTTCGATTCCTGATACTAAGGAAGTAAGATTTAAAACTCGTATAGGTGAACATGACCGACAATCAAAAGCGCGCCAAGTTAGCCGTATGCTTAAACAAGGTGCTAAAGTGAAGGTAAGTGTGATGTTTAGAGGAAGGGAAATTACTCATCCAGAAATAGGTATGAATTTGTTGCGTTCTGTAGCCGAAGATTTGGCGGAGGATGCTATGCTTGAAAAGCCTCCAGGATTTGAGGGTAGATTTTTATCAATGGTGCTAGCACCACAGAAAACTGGTTCTTCGGGATCAAAAAATACAAAGGGAGTTAAAGAAGTTGCCAAAGATAAAAACACATAAAGGAGCTGCTGCAAGATTTAAAGTTACTGGTACTGGTAAGCTTCGAAGGATGAAAGGTAATCGTAGTCATTTGAAGAGAAAAAAATCTGCTAAAGTTAAAAGACAATTTTCTGATTCATTGGCGGTAAGTAAGGGAGATGAGAAGCGTGTTAAGCGGCTTCTTGTTTTATAAGTTGTAATAGGGAGTGAATTTTGACTAGAATAAAAACAGGAACGACTAGGCGTAATCGACATAAGAAAGTTTTAAAATTGACTGCAGGTCATAAAGGTTCTCGTCACAGGTTATTTAAACAAGCTAATGAATCTATGTTACATGCATTAAGTTATTCTTATGCACATCGTAAAGAAAAGAAAGGTGATTTGAGACGCCTTTGGAATATTAGAATTAATGCTGCTGCTAGAGAGAATGGAATATCTTATAGTAAGTTAATTCATGGATTGAAAATTGCAGGTATCAAATTAGACAGAAAAATTTTATCTGAAATTGCTATAAATGATCCTCAAACATTTTCTGGGATTGTAGAAAAAGCTAAACTTAGTTTGTAGAGTTAAATTTTTTTTCTGCTAGATAAGCAAAAACTGGTATAAGTATTACTATAGACATACCTATTATTATTACACCTATTTCACCAGTTGAGTGATATATTTGTGTAAATGTGATTCCTAATACAATTGCTAATGTAGCTACTAAGACAATTGCCAATAGAGGTATTAGTATAGCTAAGTTAAATCTTTGTTTTTCCATTATTTGCCTCTTAAAAATAAATGACAAAGTTTATTATCTCATTTTTTTTATGAAATGTAATTATTTTCCTCATATTTATACCAATCAAAAAATCTTTTTAAAATAATTGTCATAAATAGTACAGCACTTCCGACTTTCATGATTATTCCACCTAGTTGCTGATCTATCAAGGGTGTTAGATTCCATAATTTGGGGGTGTTAGCGTAGTATTCATATATTGGGCTATTTGAAAAAGTAATTATTCCAAAAACGATTATTTGGGCTACAGATAGAAGAAATATATAAATCATTTGTGCTGGGAATGAAATCCTAGGTAAATTTTTGGATTTATTAAATATTGGCCACCACATTAAAAATGCCGAAAATATGAATGTGAAATGCTCGAAAACATGAACGGAGTGATTAGTTACAGACAGATTATATAGTATTGGCATATGCCAAATTGAAAAAGTTAGATTAAAAATAAAAAATATTGTGATTGGATGTAATAGTTTTTTGAAAATCAGAATTTGTTTAGGAGATTTAATTTGTGTATCTATCAATCTACCAGGCATACCTAAGATTAATAAAGGTGGTGCGATCAGAGTGAGAAAAACATGCTGTAGCATGTGTGCACTGAATAAATAATTATCTGCTATATGATGTAAAGGCGAAACAGTACACAAGAAAATAATTAGAATACCAAATGTAAAATAAATAATTTCTTTTGAATTAATTTCTTTTGAATTATTTTCAGGTCCAAATGCCCCTATAAGATATAAATAAATTATTTGAGCTAAAGATAATCCAAGCAGTATTTCTATATGCCAATGCCATACCCAGATTTCTGAATGCACTGGTTTAAAACCAGTCTAAAAGTATCATAAGTGCAAAGGTGACAAGTGTAGCAAGAAATAATCCAGCAAGGAAAATATAAGTAAATAATTTAGAATCAAACTTTAAATGCATATAATACATAATAACTAATGCAAATTTACCCACAGATAGGACAGTTAAAATAGGTATTATTCCATAACTCAGGAATTCTAAATAGAATACTCCAAATTCTAGAGCAGTTAAAACACAAAGAATTATTGCAATTTTGAAGTATTTTGATGCATTAGGGTGGTTATGTTCTTCTGCACTCATATTATTAACCTCATTAATTTCTTTTGAAGACACATTTATATAGATCTTTCATTAATATCCTGGGAAAACTCCAAAAAGGTAAACTACTGTAAAAATAACAATCCAAACTACGTCTACAAAGTGCCAATATAAAGCTGCTAGATCTAGATTCAGTGGACTAACATTTCCTTTAAAAGAATATATCAAGAGAGAAAGAAGCCAAATAATTCCGAAAGTTACGTGGCCACCGTGGAATCCGGTTAGAGTGAAGAAAGTAGATCCAAATAAATTTACTTGTGGAGTTAGTGGTACTTTTTCAGAAACTTTTTTAACTCCTTCAATACATTTTTCGTCACCAATTTTTACTTGTAAATCTGTAAGTTTTTCTCTTTTACTAGCATCAATTAGATCGCCACATTCTACTTTAACTTCATGGTGTGAAAATTCATAAAATTCAAATATCTGAAACCCCACAAATGTTGCTCCTAAAATTACTGTTGATAATAACCAAACTCTAAAAGCTTTAATTTTGTTTTGTGATAATGACGCATAAGATAAAACCATGCTCATACTACTCATAAGTAGAACGAACGTGCTTACAGTTGTAATTGGAATACTAAAAACATCTTCAGGAAATGGAGTGCCAGGAGGATTGTTTCCCATATTAACAAGATAAGTAGCTATTAAAGCAGCAAAAAACATACAATCAGAACCTAAAAATGCCCACATAAGTAGTTTTTTACTATTTAAGCCTGTATATGAATGTTCGTTTTCTTCGTGTTTAATATTTTCGGTTTTCAAAATTTATCCTATTAAAAATTAATGTTGCTCTGGTTCATTAACAGGTTCTAGTGACCAAGCGTATACTCCAATAAACCCAATAATAGTTCCTAAAATTGAGATAGGCAATCCAAAAATCATACCGTATGCGGCTAACATAATCCCAATAGATACCACCATAGGCCAGTAGGAAGGTTGAGGTAAGTGGATATTTTTTTCATCTTCAGAATTTTCGGAAGCACCAGAAGCAGGCTCTATAGGAGTTCCATTACGTTTAAATTCCCAAAAAGCATCTACAGAATGAATTAATGGAATTTTTTTAAAATTATATTCTGGGGTAGGGGATGGGATTGCCCATTCAATAGTTCTGGCATCCCAAGGATCATTTCCAGATTCTTTTCCACGTAGATAAGAATAAACTATATTCAACACAAATATTAATATTCCAGCACCCATAATGAAAACACCAAATGTGGAGATTAAATTCCATAAGTCCCAGCCCATTTCACTAGTGTATGTATAAATTCGTCTGGGCATTCCATCCATTCCACTGAAATGCATTGGAAAAAATGTTAAATTCATTCCAATGAAAGTTAACCAGAAATTTATTTTTCCTAAACTTTCATCCATAAGCTTTCCTGTAATTTTAGGAAAGTAGAAATATACACCTCCCAATAATGCCATAATGGCGCCACCAAATAAAACATAGTGAATGTGAGCTACTATAAAGTAAGTGTCTTGTTGTTGTGCATCAGATGCAGCAGATGAGTGCATCACTCCACTTAATCCACCAATGATAAATAGGAATATGAAACCTATTGAATAGAGCATCGCAGTCTTGTTGAAATCAATTGAGCCTTTCCACATTGTAGCTATCCAATTGAAAATTTTCACACCTGTTGGTACGGCAATTAGCATTGTTGTGATAGCAAATATTGAATTCGCAACTGCCCCTAAGCCAACTGTAAACATATGGTGACTCCAAACCATCCATCCCATAAATCCTATAACAATTCCTGAAAAAATAACTACTGGATATCCAAAAAGAGGTTTTTTGGAAAATGTAGGTATAATTTCAGAAACCAGTCCCATAGCAGGTAATATTAATATATAAACTTCAGGATGACCAAAAACCCAGAAAAGATGTTGCCATAATACAGGGTTACCTCCACGGACAGGATTGAAAAAATTCATTCCATAAAATCTATCAAACATCAATTCAATTAGTGCTACTGTTATTACAGGAAATGCTAGAACCAATAAAATTGATGTTATAAGTGTCATCCATGTGAATACAGGCAGACGCATTAGAGTCATGCCAGGAGCTCTAAGGTTAATAATTGTCACTATAAAATTGAATGCAGCAGCTAAAGAAGCTATTCCGAGAACTTGTAAACTTAAAATCCAGAAATCAATTCCATGTCCTGGATTGTAAGCAATTTCTGTGATTGGAGCATATCCAAACCACCCAGCATTTGGAGCTCCTCCAAGAAACCAACTAGATTTGAGCATAATTGCACCAGCTAGGAAAGTCCAGTAGCTGAAAGCATTTAGTCTTGGAAAAGCAACATCACGAGCCCCTATTTGTAAAGGAATTAAATAGTTAAAAAATGCTGCTCCCATTGGCATGATTGCTAAGAAAATCATAGTTGTTCCATGCATAGTGAACAATTGATTATATATTTCGGGACTTACAAAATCCATTCCTGGTGCGGCTAATTGCATTCTAATTAAAAGAGCTTCTATGCCACCAGTGAGAAAAAGAATAAAAGCAGTAACACCATATAGAACACCAATTTTTTTGTGGTCAATAGTTGTAATCCAATTTAAAATACCAGTAGGATGAGTAGGTCTTTTGGGTATTGGCAGAGCAAATGTTGTCATTTTAACGTCCTTAGATAAGCAACTAAAGCAGAAACTTCAGGTCCAGTTAATTTTTTGTCAGGATCAGTATAGACTTGACCATTAGTAGCCATAAGAGTTCCTGGTTTAATTGAGTTAGGATTTTCAATCCATTTGGCCATGTTTTGTTGGGTATTTTCTACAACACCAGCAGCTATATGGCTTCTACTACCAATGTGAGTTAAATCAGGACCAGTTTTTCCTTTTGAGCGAGCTGAACCTCTAATTGTGTGGCAAGACCAACATCCAGCTTCTCGACTTTCAAAAATTTCTTTCCCTTCTAGGGCTTGAGGTTCTATTGATACAATTGCCTCTTTACTTTGATCAGATAGCCATTTGTCATAATTTTCTTGGCTTTCAGCTATCACTCTAAATTTCATTAGGGCATGAGCTACACCACAAAATTCTGCACATTGTCCTAAATACTCGCCTTCTTTATCAGCTTGAAGCCACATCTTATTATTGTTTCCTGGCATTAAATCTACTTTACCAGCTAATTTAGGAACCCAAAAACTATGAATTACATCATCAGAATATAAATTGATATTTATTACTTTCCCAACTGGGATATGCATTTCATTAGCTACTGTAATTTTTTCTGTTTCATTGTTGGGGTCATCATATTTGAATTCCCAAAACCATTGATGTGCATAGACATCTACAGTGACGCTATTGCTTGATGTATCAGGGCTATTTGTATTATCAAAAATTGTGAAAATTGTTGGAACTGCTATGATAGCCAAAATGATACAAGGTACGATTGTCCATGCTATCTCAAGTTTGGTATTTCCATGTATTTGTTCTGGGATTAAATCACCAGATTTACGTCGGAATTTGTAGACTGTGTAGATCAAAATTATAGTCATAGCAGTAAATACAAATATTGCTGCAGCAAGAATCCAGTAGAATAAAACTAATTGAGATTGAGCTACAGGACCATAAGTGTCAAATGTTGATTGCGGATTTGTAGAAACACAACTTATAGAAGTAAATAAACTAACAATTAATAATATGAATAGAACAAATGGGTTTTTAGAGAGGAATTTATTAAAAATTTTTTTGCAGTTCATTGATTTATTTTTTGCACCCTAGTTTTTTATATACAGCTAACGAATTTATCAGAGCTACTAGATGCTCGTCAAGCGAAAAACCCATCAAGAATTATTGAAAGGAAGAGCAAAGCTAAATAAAGCAGTGAGAATATGTATAATAACCTTGCTTTGCTTTCGGTAGAGTCTGTTTTAAAACGGATTGATAAGTAAATGAAAATTGATCCTAATACTCCTGCAGAAATCATATATATATAGCTTACAGAGCTATGTAAGGAAAAAATCATTGTAATTAGAACTAGAACAAAAGTATATATTACGATTTGTTTTGCTGTTTCTTGAATTGAAGATACAACTGATAGCATTGGGATATTTGCTTTTTTGTAATCATCTTTGAGTAATATGGATAGAGCCCAAAAATGTGGAGGAGTCCAAAAGAAGATAATCAAAAATAATGCAATAGCTGGAGTACCAATTTCATTTGTTATTGCTGTCCAACCTACAACTGGTGGTATGGCTCCTGCAGCACCTCCAATTACAATATTTTGTGGAGTTTTACGCTTTAGCCACATTGTATATATAAATACGTAAAATAAAGTGGCACTCATCGTCAAACAAGCACTAAGAAAATTTACTTGATAGTATAAAATCAAAAAACTTATGATATTTAATGTTATTCCTAAATATAAACCTACCAATGGAGGAATGGTTCCTTTTGCTAGAGGTCGAATTCTGGTTCTTTCCATTAATAAATCAATATCTCTGTCTATATAATTGTTGATCGAATTTGCACCTCCAGCTCCAAGTGCCCCGCCCAATAAAACAAACAAAATTATTTCTAAATTTGGAGAGTGACCGTCAGAGGCTAAATACATACCTGTCATTGCAGTGATTAACAGTAAAGAGATTATTCTTGGTTTCGTTATGTTAATTAAACTAGATACGAAATTGGATACTTCATAAGTGTATAATTTTCTGGAGATCATAAATTTCAACTTTTTTGGATGTGTTGTTTTTTAGTTGTTTTTATATTTTTAGTTAAAGAGGTACCTATAGCTAATGAAAAACTTATCCAAATTCCAGTTGCAAGTATTAGGTGAATTGATTTAATTGTTCCAGAAAATTCACGGGATATGATTTCCCATCCTACTAGTATTTGGATAACGTATAAACAAGTAGCAATAATGAAAAACATTTTCATTGGTGATTTGTATGTTGGGATTCTAATCAACGAATGTAAAAGAAGGCCTAAAACAATTAAAGTTAGAAATCGGTGTGAGGCATTAATAATCATTGGGAGTCTGGTAGGGAATAATTCTCCATTACACAGTGGCCATGTTCCACATGAAGATCCATATCCTTTAGCAACCATTAATGCTCCATATACTATTAGTATAAATATTGAAAATAAAGTTATTGACAACATGGTTTTATGTTTAATATGTAAGTTTTTCCAAATAGAATTATTATCGAAATCTCCAAACCAGATTGATGTATTGAAAATTGACAAAAATAAAATCAGAATTTCAGCGAGAGCTAAATGAGATGGCACAGACCACCAGTCTAGTTTTGAAAGAACTGTAATGCCACCGAATATTGCGGCAATAATTACTGTGATAGTTGCAGCGGTAATTGAAAATATTCCTATTTTGTTGTGTTTAAAAATTTTGTAGCTAATAAAAATTGTTGAAAATATTACTAACATAAGTAAAGAAGCAGACAGTCTATGGGTATATTCCATTAGTATATTAAAGTCTAATTCAGGAATTAATTTACCGTGACAAA
This sequence comes from SAR202 cluster bacterium, assembly GCA_009392295.1. GTDB lineage: Bacteria > Chloroflexota > Dehalococcoidia > Lucifugimonadales. The sequence goes on along the minus strand of VFGW01000004.1, from coordinate 7,888 downwards.
GAGGCCAATCAGGGCATGCCAAACCAGAATCAGTCACTCTAACAATAGCACCAAGGGCTACCTGTATTAGTGCTAAGAAAAGAGTAGTCCCAGCTAAAATCACAAGTGCTTTGTGCAAGTTAGAATTTTTCTTTTTAGTATTTAAGTTCACGTTGAAATAAGTAATATTTTATATAGAAATTAATTTAAGAGTTTTTAAAAATATCTATTAAACAATAAATCTAGTATATCATATGGTATTACTTCTATTGACTTTAAAAATCTATCCAGTAAATCTATCCAGTAATTATTATGAGTGGTAAACTTTTAAGTAATATTTGTTTGACCCGCTAGCTCAATTGGCAGAGCAATTGACTCTTAATCAATAGGTTCTGGGTTCAAGTCCCAGGCGGGTCACCAGTTACGGATTCCTAGCTAGGGTATAATCTGACTTTCCCTACTTCTTATTCTTCCATGTAATCAGTCATGTAATCAATGCATGTTATTTTGGGGTAATTTCTTCTGCTTATTTATTAATTTTCGGACTTATTCGGACTTATATATATATTAATAAAAGCAACATCTTGAATGGTAATTTGGGAGCAGCTATTTTAAGGGCGAGGGAATTTAATTGCTAACATTCCTTCTATATCGAGAGGATCAACACCATACTCTTTTATTTGCTTGGTTCGCATAAGGATCTCACTTCTTAATTCACCTTTTAGAGGGAGACTTAAACGTTCACCGTTTTTCATAGCTGATTCACGTGTTGCAACTTCCATCATCATGGCCATGAGTGCGTCTTTGTCAGTATATTCAGATTTTTTTTCAAAACGTATGGTCTTAGCAAAGTCCACGATGTGATCCATGACTGCAGCACTATAGTAATTGCCATGATGGTATGCAGATTTTCCTGGTCGATATGGGTTCACATATTCTACGCGACCGGTAGGTAAATCCACATGAGAAGATAACCAATCGTGGTTATTACTTTTGTGTACGATCGGAAATATCTGATCAGCAACTCCACTTTTTCCATGTTGTTGTAGGGATTCAGCACTACAATATCGAACTTCACCAAGTCCTTCCCAGCCCTGATATGGTTGTTTTGCAGCGCTTTTTTTGCTAGCAGCTTGTTGAACGATTGATCCGCGAGTTCCAGCGAGTTCGGTGTATCCTGGACGGGGATACCTACCTAGCATACTCTTGATGTTACCAGCATGATCAATTACCAGTTCATTATTTGGGAACCAGTAGAAATGCGCTTTATAAGTCTCGCTATCATACATTCTGTGAGGCATCTGGTAATGTTCAGATGTTGACATTGTGTGTGTTATAGCCTGTGCTGCAATAGGATAGGATTGAAAAAAAGAGAGCCAACGTGAGTTATTGTGATATCCAGTATGATCGTGCCAACAGGTAAGTCGCTTAATTGGACCTATAAATCCATTTTTATCGATCATTCTGATTAATCTGTCAAAAGGTTGTCTAAAAAAATTTTCCCCAATTCTTAAGATAACATTGTTGGTACGGGCTGTATCCACCATCTCTTGAGCCTGAATTAGTAATGTGGCCATGCTTGTTTCTACATTTACGTGAATACCATTTGACATTAAATAAACGGCAATCGAATGATGTGATGGAACTGGAGTGACAACAAAAGCTGCTTCCATTGGACGGGATTTGACTAGTTCTTTTATGTCGTAAAATGCTGGCACTCCTAAAGCTTTAGCTAAATTATCAGAGTTTTCGCGAATTGGATCACATACAGCTACTAAATTTACCCATGGATTAATCTCATTTATAAGAGGCTTGTATACTTTTTGGGAACGATTTCCGGCACCGATCAAAGCTACGTCGACAGGTTGACCCAGACCCATTTTTATTCTCTCCTATTTATTTCCAAGTTTGTTATCATGCCTTTAGTTTATCATATATATTAATAACTAATTTATTTGTTTTTACATCTGGAAATAACCAACATTTTTAACTGCTATAATCTTCAGATTGTTTTTCGTTTTGTTTCAATAAGTCATAAAATTCAGCTGAGGTCGTAATGTGATGTATAATCTGAATCATGAGAATATTTAGTAAAAGGTTTTTGGTGAGGTTAATATGAAACTTGGATTGGATGCACGGGGAGGTGTAACCAATGAGTTACTAGACTTCGGGGTACAACTTGGAGCTACAGATGTAATTGGAGGTGGACTTCCGAATGAGTCGGGATATTGGGAGTATCTTGACTTACTACGAATTAGATCTCAAGTAGAAGCTGTAGGTATGCATTTATTTGCAATTGAAAATTTACCACAAGAATGGATGGACAAGATAAAGTTAGGCTTACCAGGACGTGACGAGCAATTAGATAAAATTTGCAAGACAATACAAAATATGGGTGCAGCAGGAATATCGGTACTAGGTTATAATTTTATGTCTATGCGTAGCCGGACTGGATACGCATGGCGAACATCTGGTGACACACTCGGCCGTGGAGGAGCACGGGTATCAAGTTTTGATTATAATCTTGCTAGTACAGCTCCTTTTACAAAATATGGAGAAGTATCCGATGACGATATGTGGGGGAATTTTGAATACTTTCTTAATGCAATTGTTCCAGTTGCAGAACGGGCGGGTGTCAGAATTGGAGTACACCCAGATGATCCCCCAATATCTCCATTAGCGGGATTACCGCGTATATTAAGAAGTCACGCTTCACTACAAAAACTTTGTGACTTAGTACCAAGCAAAAATAGCGGTATTGAGTTTTGCCAAGGCACCGTAGCAGAGATGCCAGAGCGTGTTGTTGATGCTATTAGAAAATTTGGTCGACAGGATAAGATTTTCTATGTTCATTTTAGGAATGTTTCCGGTACTGTTCCAAAGTTTCAAGAAACATTCATAGATGAGGGGCATGTAGATATGAGAGAGGCGATGCAGGCTTATTATGAAATTGGTTTTGATGGTCCTTTTATACCTGACCACGTGCCGCTGCTAAGCCTACTTCCAACTGAAAATGCAAAATTTGCTTCTGAGGCTTATGCGATGGGCTATATAAAAGCCCTAATTGATGAGGTAACTCTAGGAAGATAGAGCTTGGAGGATTTAAGGGTGATTAGTGATATTAGTTCTTTACTTTAGGTTTCTTTCATAGCTATCATATGTTTGTTCTTGCTAAGTATTTTAATCAGTTAGTTTTTATGTTAGTATCTTCGCAATTACTATATTAAAGGATTTGAGAGGATTATTATGGGATCAAAAATTCTTACAGGATGGATGTTGGTTATTGGGCCAATATTGGCGGTAATTATGTTATTAATCGAGCCTGGTGGCACAACAGATGAGGCATCATTTTCTCAAACTGCCCAAAACTTACTTGAGAGTACTACACTTGGTGGAATTACTACAGTCGGTTGGACAGTAGCAACATTGGCCATGACGATTGGGACTGTATACTTAGCGCGCTCTATGCAGGGTGAAGAGAAACCCGGTTCGGATCTCGCAGGGCTTGCAGCAGTGTTAGCTTTTTTGTCAGCAGGAATTATTGCTATTGACTATGGCCTTCATGGTGTTGTTTATGATAGCGGTTGGACCGAACAGGGTGGTGATGCAGCCAACGCGATAGCAATTGGAGAAGCTATTTTTAGAGGTATGTTCACGTTTATGGCTGCTTCCAGTTTGTTACTAGGTATAGCAATATTTATGCAAAAAAACTTGAATCAGATAGCAGGCGGAATCACTGCACTAATGGGAGCTTTTTTATTTTTTGGCTGGATTATTCCCATCGAAAGTGATGTTTTAGATTTTGTAGGTTTTATTGGTTTCTTGGGTTGGCCAATCATGACCATAGTGCTCGGCATTCTAACTATCCTATCTTCTAGAAAAGATGCTAAGTAATTATAGTTATAAATAATTGATAAAATTGTTGTTTTGTTGGCTTTATCAATATAGTGATTGCAAGATCGAAAAAAAATTATTAATAATAATTTAATTGACGTATAGAGAGCAAGGAATTGTTTTTGATTTTCTAGATTTCCTCCTTTCCCCTCTTAAATTCCTTGAAAGGAGTTCCTGATGTATAAATCAAAAAATACTTATCTTGCCAATTGTGAAGTAGAATATCCAGAATCTTCTTCACGTTTGTTGGCAATACTGTTTATATTAAAACCAGTTGCACTTTTACCGCATTATATTGTTCTGTATTTCTTAAATATAATTGCATTGTTGATGGCTTTGGTGGGATATATTTTAGTAATTATTACTGGCAAATATCCACGAGGTTTATTTGCCTTACAGGTTGGAGTTATACGTTGGAATTTGCGTGTAAATTGTTGGCTTATTGGACTAACAGATAAATATCCTCCTTTTACTTTCAATAGGTAAGGTGTTTTGTAATTATGAATCCAAAAAGACATTGATATGCCGGTAACAAAACAGTAAATTACATCTGATCAAATAACAGTTTCTGGGATCTCAATGAGGTGTATAATTTCTGATTATGAAATGTCCTAAATGTGATTTAAAAGTTAAAGAAAGATTCTGTTTAAAATGTGGATATGAAGTGTCTGCCAACTATGAATCCAAAAAAGACTCAGGCGATGGGGTTGTTTTTCTTTAATATTATTAGCAATAATTTTTCTGATTATTGCTTTGTCTGTTTTTGCTTATTTAGCGGGTTTTGTTTTGTGTATAATGGGCGGTATTCCAAGTTGTTTTGACAGTCCACTTTTTTGATTGACATTAATAGATGAGAGAATTCGAATAGAAGGTACTGTGGGTTGGATAGAATGGATCTTGAATACTTTTTTGGATTTGATGACTAGTTTTACTCTTCTACACCTGTAATACAACTTTCGCATATTGATTGTGGTATTATTTTCCATTTCATAAGGTAGTTGAATACAAAACAACCTGCACAGAATCCTACTACGGATTCTAATATTGCAAATACAACTAAAATAGCTAAGGTGATCTGAAATGCTAATATTAAATCAAGTATAAGCATGACGAAAGCAGTTGTTGAAAAAATCAATCCAATAGTTTGTGCAAAGCGCTTGGGAGGTCCTGCTACCAATTTAGTAGGGTTGCCTAATGCAGGCACAATTACTTTTGTTGCAAGCAAGCCCATGGGACTCAAAGTTGGACCAGTCGCGACTCTTGCAAGAAATCCGTACAACAAGAATCCTGCGACGAATTGATTTTGAGTTAAAATTGTTGCAATTGTTAAAATCACAACCATTCCTGCAACAAATCTAGCTGAGAATTCGTTTACTGGATTTGGAAAACTAAACAAATTATTTATTGTGTTCATTTTAGGTATTCCTATTTAATTTAAAATGTTTCAGATTTATTTTATTAGAATTTGCCATAAAAATTCCATTATATTGATCACACTTACTATTATTGGTTGTCTAATGGATCAATTTCGATCGATTAGACAACCAATTAAAAAGTTTTATTTAAATATCACTTCCAGGCCATGTGGGTCAGCGGCTGTGATTTTTTGTCCAGGGAAAATTCCATCAACCAGCCTGATAGGGTCTTTCATTGAAGCAAGATCTTTCGATTCCCAACTGAAACCATTACAATCATCGTTGATGGTCAAAACAGCTACTCCTGGAGTTCTACCAGCAAATTCAAGCGCACCTATAGCTGTCAGTGGTTTAGCACCCCTTAAAGCAATGAACATCTTGTTTCCCACTATATCTGCCACGTCGGGCTTTGGATCCTCACTGAAGGATGCGGACATCGACTTAGTCGCCACAACCGTATTGGTTTTGAGGTCTACGAAGTTGACGTCATTACTTACACGCATACTTGTTATTGCAAATAAGTTTCCTTTTTGATCAGTACAAGTAACCGCACCATGTGTATCTTCACCTGGGAGTTCAATTTGTACTGGATCTGGGAATACTCCATCGGCAGCTTTACTAGCATCAAAGGTATATAGGAAATCATCTCCTCCTTTAGCTCCGCTCTCTCCATTTGTCATTATCTTTCCTTCTGGGAGACGAGAAACGCCGCAGCCTATACCTGGAACGGTATCTTTGTTATAGACTTTTACTACACTCATAGGTGTTGTTCCGTCTGAAGAACCCACATTTACCACTAGCAGACCTCCACCAGCTAGTGTTACGTATGCGAATTTACTGTCTTCAGTGAACTCGTGGCAGATAGGTCGGGTTACTGAAGTTCCTAATTCACTGGAGAATTGGTCCAGTGACAACGTCTCTACCAATTTGTAATTATCATTGGTGTAGTCAGTATGAATTTTATGTAGGAAGCCTGACTCACCTTTTGCGCCAATATTAGCGACTATAGCTACACTGTTGTCAGGAGATGCAACGGAGGCGTGTGCATTTGCTGTTCCACCTGCTCCATTGAAACCACCGATTGTGTTGACACAGCCAACGATAGCACGGCTCTCAATGTTTATAAAAAAGGTATCACCAGAACCTACATTAGCTAGAACTACATGGCTAGCCTTGGGAGTAGTGTGGTTAGAAAGTATCATGTGCGGTTTTTTGGGTGCGTCACAACCAGCATCTACAGCAGCCTTAGCCAGATCGATAATCTCTGGAGTTGCTTCACTAGCATTTTTAGAGATGTCAGACCCATCCCATATGTAGATGAGTCCACCAGTTCCGTAGCTGCCAGTGCTCGACTGGTCAACTGCCCATACTTCAAATGAAGACTGTTTAGCTGGTGCAGTCTTAGCCGGTTCTTGGTCTTTTGCACAAGCTACTGCTGTAACAAAGACCATCAGTAAGACTAATACAAATCCCGATAAAGATTTATTATACATTTTCAATACTCCTATAACATTTGATTGATTTTTTGAAATAAAAAAACCCGTTCAAAAATTTGAACGGGCATGACGTGTTAATAATTCAGATTTTAATTTAATCGCGTTTAACTAATGCCCTATAAAAGGGTTAGTACACAAGTGAAATAAATCGTCTTCAAATCTGATTAACATATTTTTAATATAATTTAAATGTTGAGATCAGTCAATGATTTATGGGATGTAAGTTTAGAGTTCAACAGATTTTAAGTGTGTTTAAGTACAAATTACAGTCAATATAAATGAATACAAAGATTGTTAATTACTGAACACAAACAAATTCGTCTAGTATCAAATCAATCTAAATAATGTTTATTTGTAAATGGTCAAGAATGAATTTTTGACTTAACAGATATAATTTTAATATGAAAAAGATTTTTTTTACATTAATAATTTTGCTATTTGCATCTGTATTGATTGTTTCTTGGAGTAACTCTTCCTATTTGCAAATGTATGTTTATGTTAATTTTCTAAATGAAAAAAGTAGTTTGGAAAATTATTTTTTTGAGGATACTTTTATTCCTTATAGAGGATCTGTTTTTATTAGTAATAACATATTAAATTCTTCTGATATTTCAACTTTTATTTCTTTAGAAAGCATTTCTGATAATCAAAGAACTATGTTTGACCGCAGAAATAATGGTTCATGGATAACTATAACTCCTTTTTTATTTGAAGCTAAATTTTCTGATGGCACTCAAATTGAAGTTCAGGTTAATAATGAATTTGAAAATAAAACAAATGCAGAAAAAGTAGCTTTGAGATATCTTGAAGCGATTGGTAGATTGCCAGAATTATTTAGAAAAGATGTCGAAACAGTTTGGATTCATAAAGGCAATGAGAATTTTGGGGGAGGGAATAATAATATCTTAATTCATCATGATTGGGGTTTAGAGCTTGAAAAATATGATTTGTTAGAAGAAATCTTTTTACATGAAGCGGCTCATACTTCTCTTGATTCTTATCATAGTTCATCAGGCGGTTGGATAGAGGCACAAATAGCAGATAATGGGAATTTCATTTCTGATTATGCAAAAGAATATCCCCAAAGAGAAGATGTGGCAGAAA
>VFGW01000003.1 GCA_009392295.1 SAR202 cluster bacterium | reverse complement strand
GACCATAAAGACAAAGATCATGACGATGAAGACGAACATGATGACGACCATAAAGGCCATGATCACGGAGCATTTGACCCTCATTTTTGGTTTGATCCAAATAGAGTTGCCTTGGCAGTTGATGCAATTAAAGAAGAATTAATTAAATTAGATCCAGAAAATAAAAATGCATATGAAGAAGCTGCAAATAATTATCTGGAGAAATTAAAAGCTTTAGATCAAGAAATAGCTGCTTTGATAGAATCAATTCCATCTAATAATAGAGGGATAGTTACTACTCATGAATCCTTAGGTTATCTAGAAGACAGATATGGGTTGGAAGTGATAGCTACTGTGATTCCAAGTCTAACTACAGAAGATGGCGTGACGCCTAAAGGACTTGTTGAAGTGATTGAAGAAATTAAAGAACATGGAATAAAAGTAATATTTATTGAATCTGAAAGTCCGACTCAATCTTCTGAAATAGTTGCTAAGGAAGCTAATGCGAGGTTGGTTTCAGGATTATGGGTTGAAACTTTAAAGGAAAATCAGTCTTACATTGATTTTCTAAAAACTAATATAAATTTAATAGCGGAAAATTTGAAAGAGCAATAATTTACAAAAATTTAAATTCATGTTCCAAAATACAAAATATCCTTCACCTTGCGGAACATGAATTTAAATCAAATTCTTGTATAATTACAAATTATGTTACAAAAAACTTTTAATAATGTTTGCCAAATAGTTTCTGAAGGATGTTGTGTGGAACTTGGGAACCAATTGGTTCTAGATGATGTTTCTTTCAAAATTAAAAAAGGAACATTGGTTGGTGTTGTAGGTCCTAACGGTGGTGGAAAAACAACTTTATTTAATACGATTTTGGGCTTAGTTTCCATTACTCATGGCTCAATGAAAATTAAAGGATTAAATCCTGATCAAGCTAAAGGTATGATTGGGTATGTACCTCAAACAGAACAATTAAATTGGAAATTTCCTGTAACCGCAAGGCAAGTTGTTCAAATGGGAATTACTTCAAATACTTCTTTTCTCCCGTTTTTTTCTAAAAAAGATCAACAATTAATTGAAGAATCATTAAGCAAAGTAGAGTTGCTTAATAGGATAGATGATCGTGTAGATGAAATGTCGGGTGGACAAAGGCAGAGGGTTTTTTTGGCTAGAACTTTGGCACAAGGTGCAGAAATTTTACTATTAGATGAGGCTTTCAGCGGTGTAGATATTGGATCTCAAGAAAAATTGTTAGATATCTTGAAGAATCTAAAAGATGATGGGAATACTATTTTAATGTCAACTCATGATTTGAACACAATTGGTGAAAGGTTTGATGAAGTTTTGTGCCTAAATAGGCATTGCTGTGCTTTTGGTGATCCATTGAAGGTTTTGACTTCGGATGTTTTAGTAGAATTATATGGTTCTCATAATTCAATGTTCAAAGATCATACTTTAGGTAAGCATGGACATACTTATGGGGTTTGAATATTTATACGAACCATTTTCTTATGGATTTATGTTTCGATCTTTAATGGTTGCAATCTTAGTTGGACTAATGCTTCCTTTATTGGGGGCATATGTTATCAACCGAAATTTGGGATTTATGGGCGATGCTATTGCTCATGCTAGTTTACCAGCACTTGTTGTGGGATTATTAATTGGAGTAAATATTGTTATAGCTGCTATACCTGCAGCAATAATTATAGCTTTAATGATTGGATATCTAATTAGTAAATCAAAGATAGGTGAAGATACTGCAATTGGAATTATTTTTTCTTCATTGTTTGCTTTAGGTTTTATTTTATTATCAATATTTAAAAATGTTGCTCTGGGCGTGGAAGATTTGTTATTTGGACAAATCTTAGGTGTTTCCAATTTAGATGTTTCTATTACTTTGATTTTGTCTGTAATTGTTATAATCACATTATTAATATTTTATAAACAGTTTTTGTTTGTTGCTTTTGACTCCACGGGAGCTAAGGTAGCAGGATTAAGGGTTCAATTATTGGATAATATTTTTTTAGTGGTTTTGTCTGTGGCTATCATAGCATCATTGCAATCTGTTGGAATAATTTTGGTTTTAAGTATGCTAATTACTCCAGCAGCAGCAGCTAAATTAATTATGAAAAGTTTTCATGGAGCAATGATAGTAGGCTGTGTCTTTGGGATTATTGCTTCAGTGAGTGGATTATATTTGTCTTATTATTTAAATTTTCCTTCTGGACCGTCAATGGCTTTAGCCGCTACATCAGTCTTTATAATAAGCCTTGTTTTAAGAAGAACTCCAATTATGAAAATTAAATATTTTTCAAACAACTAATTAACAGGTAAAATTCTATCTTTCTTCGATTAAATATGAAAATTATTTCATATTTAGCTATAATAATTTGATAAGGAAAAATTATGGATTGCCCTGTTTGCAAAAATAAACATATTTCTAGGCCTCTAAAATGCCTCCAATCAGCAACACTAGACCATGTTTCTGAATGTGGCATATCAACTGAACACAGTAATAATTGTTTACTCAAACAATTAAATATCTATGTAAATAATAATCCTGATTGGCAAAAATAATAAAGGGATACCACTCCCATTATTAACACCTATGCTATTTGCAGATCTGCCACAACTTTTGCTCTTATTTTTATAACATTGCCTGGTAAATATGACAATGGAATCTCTTCTTTTTCAACTAACTCAATAGTCTCTGGATTTCCGCCAGATAGTATAACTTTATTTTCAGCTTCTTGCACAGCTTGTATAATGGCATTTTCTCTATTTATATTTTCTAAAGAATATATTTTTTCTACTTGTCCACCTACCTGTGAAATAGCAGCTCCAACTGCATTTGCAACGTCCGCATGTTGAAGTCTAATTACTTCAGAAGCACCAAATAAATTTCCAGCAATTAAAATTTCACCTCCTCCAACCAAAATAACTGGAACAGAATCCACTGTAGTTTTTAATCGATCAATTAAATTTTCAACCTTCTTTTTAATTAAATTCTGAATTTTATTGACCATAATACCGTTTAAATTATTAACTTTTTTAAAATTACCAATGTTTTTCAGCCCAGCAGCAACAGCAATATCTGTAGTTGTAAGTTTATTACCCCCAAAAACTAAAGATTCTTTAGTTAAATTATGACCAATACTTTCTGGACCAATGGTTAATAATTTTTCATCTACCAAACTACCACCTCCTAATGCTATAGATAATACATCAGGCATTCTAAAATTAGTTCTGATCCCAGCTATATTTACAGAAATTGAAGCTTCTCTAGGAAAACCATTTACTAATATACCTACATCAGTAGAAGTTCCGCCTATATCTACTACAATGGCATCTTTTAAACCAGATAAAAACGCCGCGCCTCTCATACTATTGGTTGGGCCAGCTGAAATAGTAAAGACCGGATATCTAGCAGCGTATTCTGAATCCATTAAAGTACCATCATTTTGACTGATAAACAGTGGCGCATCTAATCCCTTAATTGATATTGCTTTCTTAATTGCTGCAATCATTTCTGTCGCTTTAGCTACCAAAGATGCATTCAAAATTGCTGCATTCTCTCTTTCAAGCAAACCAATTTTTCCAATTTCATGCGCTAAAGTAATTTTAATTTCTGGCGCAATTTCTGCCACAATGTTTGCAACAAATCTTTCATGTCCAGAAGCAATTGGGGAAAAAACACTATTAATTACTAAAGATGAAATTTTTTTCATTTTAATATCTTCAGTTACTCGTACAATTTCATCCTTATTAATTTTTGAAATTTCTCTGCCATCAAATTCATTACCTCCATGAAGCAAATATGAATCTCCTAAAATAGCTTCTTTCATGTCCATAGGCCAATCTACCATTGGGGGTAATAATGTAGTTGAAGGTAAACATAAACGAATAATAGATGAAGTAGATAAATTTTTTCTTTCCAATAGCGAATTGATCAAATGTGTTGTGCCAATTACTACTGATTCTACATTAAACCTTTTGGGTGCAAATTCAACAATCTCATCAATAGAATTAATTATTCCTGAAGTAATATCAGGCGTAGTTAAATTTTTTGCTTTATATAAAACTTCTCTATTATTTATAAGTACAGCATCCGTGTTTGTACCTCCCACATCGATTCCTATTCTCATTTTAATTCCTTAAATAATAAAGGACTATAATCAAAATCATACCCAAACGCTTTAGGACCTACAACTTTTAACCCTTGCTCGCTAGTCCAATGTTTAGGAGCAGGGAAACCCAAAACTGTTACTCTAAAGCCATATCTTAATAGTTCTGTAGTAATGGGTTCACCTTTTTCAGAATCAACAATACATATCAAATCAGGAACAAGACAAACAACTGTGTTATTCATTTTGGCTATAAGATTTTCGTTCTGAAATTCTATTTCCATCCTATCACCTGAATATTCACTTAATCCCTCTATTAAAACTTTTCCTCTAGTAAATCCTTGAATAGTTTTCCGTTCTAAATCAACAATTTTCCCTTCGAATAAATTTTTCCCTGAGTGAACTTTTAAAATTGATTCAATTGGATTATTATTAGTTTTGATAGAGCTTCTCACGATATCCCCTAGATTCTTACTTAAAGTAAGTGTATTTAAAACAGCTGTATTAAGAATCTGGTTTATATCCATAGGGCCAAATGCATAACAAGCTACACTCCCCATTTGAACTGTAATAGATCGAGCCATATCTTCAACTGTTTTAGGATCGTTAGCTTGTGAAATAATCATTACATTACCTTTATCATCTGCAATCGACATCGGAACCGGAGGAACTCCATAAACAAAAAATGTTTTCATTTGTAATTCTGGAAATGCTCTACCCATTCCATCAGCATCTACAATAGGAATTTTAGATATAGATGCAGGTATAATTGGTTCCAATGAATTGCTCCCACCTATTTCGTTAGAAACCACAGCAGTAGCTGAAAAATTGAGAAGTTTTTCAATAGCACGTAAAGCGTAATATGACTCGATTCCTTGAATTTTTTCTATTCCAACAGTAGGGGCACCTATACTTCCAACACATACAATTTTATCACTTATACTCAATTCATTTACAGACAATACATTGACAGGCCCATATTTTCGAATCATCTCTTTAGCTCTCAACATACCCATATATGGATTTCCACCACCCCCAGAACCCAATATACCAGCTCCTATAGAAATAGATTCTATAGAATCATTTTCTATCGTCCACAAATCAACCCTCCTTAAATAAATTAAACGATTATTCAATAATAATTATATATTCTATTTAACAAAAATTTGATCAAAACAACGTTGAAAATTTTAACACTAACAAATTCACATGAAAAAATTTGTAAGATTAACAACTTATTTAAAAACAATATCAGATATTGAGTTATATTAATTAAATTTAGTTACCAAACTATATGGATTGCTCTATAATAATCTATAATAATTTTACTTATTGCTTTCAGATTATTTATAATATATATCTGAAAGCGCTTGTAGCTCAGCTGGATAGAGCGCAGCCCTGCGGAGGCTGAGGCCGTGGGTTCGAATCCCGCCAAGCGCGCTTTTTTAAGATCATTCCGGGCGATTAGCTCAGTTGGCTAGAGCACCTCGTTTACACCGAGGGGGTCGGGGGTTCGAGTCCCTCATCGCCCACCAAGTATAAACAAAAATACACAAATAAATTTTAATAGTGTTTTTGTTATATTCAATCTACATGTTCCATATTTGAATTATTTATACTTTTTCCCATATTTTCTTATGAAACTAACAAATTAATTTCAACTACGTTACACTTTATATATATTAAATTTGCAAATAAGCAATAAGTTATCAGGAGAAAATTTTGACTGAAATCAAAAATCTTAGTATGGCCACAAGTAAATCAAAAGATATTATAGAAAATGTTAAGAGAGTAATTATTGGAAAAGATTCAGAAATAGAATTTTGTGTAATTGCTCTACTTTGTGAAGGACATATTCTTATTGAAGATGCTCCAGGGTTAGGTAAAACCGTTTTAGCTAAAAGCTTAGCAAATTCTACAAACCTATCATTTAACAGAATTCAATTCACACCCGATCTGCTACCATCTGATGTGACAGGAATCTCCATTTACAACCAAAAAACTGAAAGATTCAATTTTGTACCAGGCCCCATTATTTCACAATTTGTTTTAGCAGATGAAATTAATAGAGCTTCACCAAAAACACAATCTGCTCTTTTAGAAGCAATGGATGAACAACAAGTAACAATTGAAAACTCGACTCATAAAATTGACCTGCCATTCTTCGTTATCGCCACACAAAACTCCGTAGAATACGAAGGTACTTATCCTTTACCAGAAGCACAACTAGATAGGTTTATGTTTAAAATTAATCTAGGTTATCCTAAAAAAGAAGAAGAATTAAACATTTTATCTAGTCAAGAAAAAACTCATCCCTTAGATCATATTTCTCAAATAGTTACTGCGCAAGAAATCCAGGAAATTCAAAAATTAGTTAAAACTATTTTTGTTGATGAATTAATCAGAAATTACATCGTAGACATCATCAAAAGCACAAGAAAAAATCCAAATATTTCATTGGGAAGCTCCCCGAGAGGTGGCCTGAACTTATTCAGAGCGTCTCAAGCCTTAGCACTAACTAAAGGTAGAGATTACGTATTGCCAGATGATGTAAAAACTTTGGCAATCCCCGCATTAAATCACAGAATACTTTTATCTCAATCGGGACAAATGAACGATATTGATAGTAGAAAAGTAATATCAGAAATTTTAGATGCCCTACCTGTGCCCGAAGCAAAATAAAAGATTTTAAATTGAATACAATTAAAATTCATCAAAAAATAGAGCCGAAATTTTATATAATACTTACCATAGTTTTGGTTTCTCTGTTCACCGGACTAGCAACAGGTTTCCCTCTTTTTTACAGGCTAATTTACATAATTTTATTAACAACAATTGTAAGTTATTGGTGGGTGTGGATCTCAATCAAACAAATTAATATAGTGGAAATTTCCTCTAAAACAATTTCTGAAGTAGGAGGAGATTTTAATCAGAAATTAATTTTATCTAATTCAACACTTCTGCCAAAAACTGGAATTGAAATTTCAACACATTCTACCCTGCCTAATTACCCAGATTCTCCCAAAAAATTTGTCGCAACAAATCTGAATGGGTTAGAAAACTATAAGGTTACAATTAAATTGCCCACAAAAACTAGAGGTGTCTTTTCAGTAGGCCCATCTGAAATTTCTGTATCAGATCCATTCGGAATATTTAAAATGAGAAAAACAATTGGTTCAACAAAAAAACTATTGGTTTATCCCAAAATTCATAATCTTTCAAATTTCAGTCTCAATATTTCAAAATTTGAAGGGGATTATAAAATTAATAAACAAACACCTGTAATCACACCTCAAGTTGGATCAATCCGTAAATATTCATTTGGTGACAGTCTAAATAGAATTCACTGGAAAAGTACTGCAAAAATAGGGCGATTGATGTCAAAAGAATTCGAACTTGGTCAAACAAATAACTTGTGGGTTTTACTAGATCTAGCAGAAAATTCCCAAGCAGGACTCGGATCAGAAAGTACCGATGAATATATCGTCTCTATCGGTGCTTCTTTAGCCAACCAATCGATTAAATCTAAAATACCAGTAGGTTTAATAGCTTATGGAGATAAAAAAATTGTTATCCCACCAAATATAACAAATAATCAATTAGACTTAATCTTACTAAAATTAATCGAAACAAAAGCTACAGGTGCAACACCCATTTCTTTAGTTTTAGAAAATGAACCAAGTATTATTAATACCAACAATTCGGTAATAATTATCACAACAAAAATCACAATCGATTTATTAAAAAAAATTGATTTCTTAATTTCAAAACATCTTAAAATTTCAATTATATTTGTTGAAAAACAATCTTTCAGTAATGAAGAAAAAAAACCGGACTCAAACCAACAAGATTTAACTCTCAACACCACAATGTTCAAAATATCTAAAGGTGATGATATAAGCAAAAGTTTAAAATCACCATATCAAAATCCTAATAAATTTTAATCCAACAATGACTAATAACCATACTACCAAAAATAACTTTGACATTACTATATTTTCAAAATTTTCCCCAAATCAAGGATGGGGAACATTCGCTATTTTATTATGTCTTATGGTGACTACGGGGTATTCTTTACGTGAAGGAACTTGGGTACCAACACCTGGATTAATAATAATAATTTTTTCCTCGACTACTTTGGGAATGGTTATATCAAAAATTTCTCCTAACTGGATAATTTCATTTTTCATAGGAATAATTACTGGAACTATATTATGTATCCATTTCTTAGGCACATTAACTGAAGCAAATTTATTTATTGATAAAGCATATGAAATTTCAATTAGGCTCGAAGAATGGTATTTGAAAATTAGCCAAGGAGGTATCAGCCAAGATACACTCCCTCTATCATTAGCAATCTTAGGAATATGCTGGATTATGGGATTTTTTGGCTCTTGGTTTACTTTTAAATTGTCTAATCCTTGGTTAATTTTGCTAATAGCTGGTATAGCTATACTTACTAATCTAAGTTTTTTACCTGAAAAATTCAACAACAGATTCTTTATTTTTATGTTATTTGGGCTCATTCTTTTAAGCCAAACGCACCTTTTTAATAAAAAAAATTACTGGATTTCCTCTGGGTTTTATTTCAAAAAAAACTCAAGCAATCTAGGGATAAGCATAATATGCATTATTGCTTTCTTAGTAGTTTTAGCTAGCTCCTCCTTACCTTTACAAGTTATTACCAACAAAAATATCATTAAAATTTGGAATTCAGGAAGAGCACCATTATCATCTTTTGAAGAAGATTTCTCTAGAATTTTTTCAGTAATAGATTCAAAAACAGGAAGTGGCGGAAGATTTTTCGGCGAAACTCTTCCCTTTCAAGGTAAAATTGCTTTCCAAAATAAAACAATTGCAACTGTAACATCTGAGAATCAAAATTACTGGGTTTCAAAAATTTATAATTTTTATACAAATGAAGGTTGGCTGATTGATGAAACTTCTGAAATTTCACTCCCTGCTTTTAAAAAGTTAAATAATAAAATATTTGAGAAAAATCAAACATATGAAAATAATGAAATTGAAACCATTTTCACTACAAAAAGCATGCTGTCAACTGGATCAATCAACCAAATCAACATAGATGGCTCTTACCAAATTCTTACGCCTAAGAAATTCGAAATCAATTTATATGATTCTACAAACAATGAATATTTACCGAAAGATTTAATAAAATTTTCTGAGAATTTAAAATCTTTGATAGCAGGAAAAACAGAACCTGAAATTAAAGAAATAATAATAAATTCAATTCCTAAAACTGTATCTTTGATATCTACTTATACCTCTACAGATTCAAACAATACTTCAAAAATAACTTCAATCAAAGTTGAACGAAAACAACAAGATTTCCCCGAAGTAATCGGATTAAATTCAAATAAATTAATCCAGCCAAACCAAAAATATATCGTTTCATCTTATATATATACACCTGAAAATAATGAACTTGAAAATATTGATGGAAATTTCCCTCCCTTTATTACCGACCACTATCTTCAATTACCTCCTGATCTTCCTAAAAGAATTAGCGAATTAGCGAAATCTATCACCATAAATTCTGACACCCAATTAGATAAAGTTTTTGCTATTAGAGATCATCTAAGAAATGGCACCTATATATATTCTCAAAATATAGATAGACCTCCTTTGGGCGAAGATGGTGTCGATTATTTCTTATTTGACAGCCAAAAAGGATATAGTGATTATTTTGGTTCAGCAATGGTAGTTTTGCTAAGAACATTAAACATTCCTGCTAGAATGGTAGCAGGTTACTCTAACGGCACGAAATCTGATCAACCAATGATTTGGGAAATTAAAGATTCTGACAGTCATGGATGGGCACAAGTATATTTTAATCAATATGGATGGTTGAATTTTGAACCCACACCTAATTACCCTACAATACGTCAAAAAGAAAATACCGAAAATGACACTGAAAATCTTGATCAATTGGGGTTATTACAAGACTCGGGAATCTCTAATCCGCAAACAAATATAGAATGCGAAAATTCTGAAACAATTATGGATGAATCTTTAGGCCTTGGAGTAGAAAATTGTGATGATGAAATTTTCCTTGAAAGACTAAGAAATATAGTGTTAAATAATTTTTCTAGAAATATTGCTCTAGCATTTTTATGCATTCTAGGAATCATTTCTATTTTCTGGTATATATGGAATGAAAAATATTCCAAAAAAACAAAAATACAAATCATGTATTCAAAAGTGAAAAAATTGGGTATATTAGCTGGAATTAAGAAGAATAAATACCAAACACCCCATGAATATTCAAATATTATAAGTAACAAAATACCAAAACTTAAAACTGAAATAAATTCCATAACTACAATGTATGAACAATTTACTTACGGCAATAACATTGAAAATATTTCAGGAAATAATACCAAAATAGAGACATCATGGAAAAATTTCCGGAAAATAATTTTACTCCATATTATAAAAAAACAATTTGTTAGCTCTAGTTAAATCTCTATGTTTTACCACACATTCAAAACTCAAGTAGGCTGGATAACTGCTGGTATTTCTCAATTAGGAATTGTGAAAATTTCGTTGCCTGAAAAATCCCATGAAATATCTGTTACTAAATTTAAAAATCAAATGAATTTTCATAAATCAAATTCAAGAATATTTCAAAAAGTCATAGAAAAAATCCAATCATATTTTGAAGGATATCCCACAGATTTTACAGACATATCTGTTGATTTATCACAATTATCAAATTTTCAAAAAATCACTTTGAATGAATGTAGAAAAATTAAAACAGGACAAACAAGAAGTTATAAATGGCTAGCAAAAAAAATCAATCATCCTAAATCTTATAGAGCTATAGGAAATGCTTTGTCTAAAAATCCTGTCCCAATAATTATTCCTTGCCACAGAGTGATTTCCATCGACGGCACTATTGGTGGATACATGGGAAAAGAAAAAAAAATTTATTTTAAAAAACAATTACTAGAACTCGAACGCAAATGAGTACGCCATAAACAACTACTATTGAGTAACTATTTTACCCTTACCATCGAGAAAGAGTTTCAATTTTTCAACAAGTTGATCGGACATATCAACAGTTACATGGGGCCAATCTAAATTTGTTTCTGTCCCATCAAATAAAACTCGCAATCCAACTTGTACTTCCCCTCTATGTTCTAACAAAATCTGAGCAATTTCTTCTATAAATTCTACAGCACTATCTTGCACGCCATCATCCTGAATTTCCAATATAAGTTTATTCAATCCATTTGAATCTACGTCAACAAATTGATGCATTTTATTTGTCAAATCTTTTACTCCATTAATAGAATTATCCACAATGTTAATAGAATCATCTACATAATTTAAAGAATTATTTACTGCTGAAGACTCTACCACATCATTTGCAGAATTATTTACTGCTGAAGATTCTACCACATCATTTGCAGAATTATTTACTGCTGAAGATTCTATCACATCATTTGCAGAATTATTTACTGCTGAAGACTCTACCACATCATTTGCAGAATTATTTACTGCTGAAGATTTAATATTATCTTCTTCAGAATATACCGAAGCATTAATACAGCTGATATTAATTCTATCTCCCCTAGAACGAACAGCACATTTCATTCTAATTAAAGATCCTACGATCCATAAATCTTTAGTCCTTTCAAGAGTCTCGCTCCACACAAAAACATCAATTGCTCCATCAAGAAGACCTAACGAAACTAACAAATACGGCCTAGAGTCTTTAGTGAACCGATTAGAAATATTTTGAACTTGACCTACCAAATCAATATTTTTACCTATTTTGTCAGATGTAATTTCATTTTCTGAAATCACAGTATCTAACAAAGCACTTCTATCTATTTGATTTAATTTACTCGAATTAGATAAATCTATACCTAATAATTCAAATTCCCATTCACTTTTTTCTTTATCTAAAGTTACTAAATCTGGAATTTCAATTTCTGCCAATGAAGCATTCACAATATCTCCAAAAGACTCAAACATTGATGATTGTTGAGAATTCTTCATTTTACCTTCACTTGAAACCAAAGCCAGAATCCTATCAATAATTTCTAATAAACCTCGCCGACTACCAAATATATCCAATGCACCTGATTTAATTAAACTTTCTAATGTTTTACGATTGATAGATCCTAAATCAGACTCAGTACAAAGCTGTTCGATTGATTCAAAACCTCCAAGTCTTTTTCTTGCTTCAACTATAGGGGAAATTGCTGTTACACCAATATTCTTAATGGAACTCAATCCAAATCTTATAATTGAATTCCCTTGATCATCAAATGAAACCGAAAAACCAACATCACTAGAATTAATATCTGGACCTAGCACTGAAATATTTAATCTTTTACATTCATTAATGGATGAAACTAGTTTGTCAGTGTTATCCACATAAGCATTCAAAAGGCAGGCCATATATTCACCCGTATAATTTGCTTTCAAATACGCTGTCCAATAAGAAATTAATCCATAACTAACACTGTGTGATTTATTAAATGCATACCCTGCAAAAGGTTCAATTAAATCAAATATCTTCTCTGATAATTCAACAGAATGACCTCTAGAAACAGCACCATCAATAAATTTCTTTCTTTCCTGAATCATAATTTCAGGAACTTTTTTGCCCATAGCTTTTCTAACTATATCTGCTTCTCCTAATGAATACCCTGCAAACGATTGAGCAATAAGTAAAACTTGATCTTGGTAAACTATCACACCGTAAGTTTCTTCTAAAATATCTTTAATGGCTGGATGAAGATATTCAGGGGTGATTCTACCATGTCTACCATCAATAAATGTACTTATATGATCCATAGGCCCAGGTCTAAACAAAGCAATCATTGCTGCAATATCGCCTAAAGACTCTGGTTTTAACTCAGTAATATACCGAGTCATTCCTGCCCCTTCCAATTGAAAAACACCTGCAGTCTTACCTTCAGATAGCATTTCAAAAGTTTTGTCATTATCAAGCTTTGGAGGCATTTCTCTTAAATTTAATTTAACGTTTTTTGTTTGATAGACTAGTTCTCTTACATTTGCCATTACAGATAAATTTGACAAACCCAAAAAATCTAATTTCAATAACCCCAATGCCGCGACTGCGTCCATTGAATACTGAGTTGTAGGAATTCCAGAATCAACATTTTTGGTTGCTCTCTGCAAAGGCAAAATTGTCCCAATAGGTTTTTGAGAAATAACTACACCAGCAGCATGAGTACTTGAATGCCTAATAGATCCTTCCAAATCTTGTGCAATTTTGATTAATTCTCCTATATCACTATCACTTTCAAAAGCGTCACTTAATTCCTCTGACTCCAATAAAGCTTCTCTTAAAGTAATCTTCAATCTATTTGGAATCATCCTTGCAATACGATCAACATCTGCATAAGACATAGCTAATGCACGACCAACGTCTCTAACAGCTGCTCGAGCCCCTAAAGTTCCAAAAGTAATTATTTGTGCAACATGTTCATGTCCATATTTTGATACAACATAATCTAAAACCTCTGAGCGTCTATCGTCTTGAAAATCCATATCAATGTCTGGCATTTCTTTACGTTCAACATTCAAAAATCTCTCAAAAACTAACCTATAATCTAGTGGGTTTATATCAGTTACACCCAAAAGATAAAGAACTAAGCTAGCTGCAGCACTTCCCCTTACAGCAAAAGCTATATTATTTGCTCTAACAAATTCAGCTATATCCCAAACAACTAAAAAATAGTCTGCATAATTAGTTTCTTTAATTACATCTAATTCATATTCAAGTCTTGCAATCTCTTGAGATCCATAGTTTTGAATAATTTTTTTTAATTTTTGATTGCAAATTTGTTTTAAATACTCAAATGAATCTATCCCCCCTGGAGGAATATATTCCGGCAAATGAAAACTCGAAAAATCAATTTCTAAATCACACATCTGAGAAATCACCTGGGTATTTGAAGCAGCTCCAGGAAAATCGGCAAAAAGCTGTTCCATTTCAGATGGACTTTTCAGATAGTAAGAGTCGTCTTCCATTTTCAATCTTTTGCCATCATGTATGTTTGTATTTGTATGAATACAAATCATAATATCTTGTAATTTAGAATGGCTTTGTTCAACATAATGTAAATCATTTGTACCTACTAGAGGCAAATCAAATTTTTTATGTAATTCAAGTAATCCACTATTAATCACATCCAAGTCATCAACACCTTCATGTTGCATGACTTCCAAAAAATAATCCCCAAAAGTATTCTTGTACCACAATGCAACCTCAGCAGCGGCCTCCAAATCACCCTGTTTAATCAAAGTTGGAACTTCTCCACTAGGGCACCCCGATAAGACTATTAACCCTTCACTATGTTTTTCCATAATCTCTCGATCGATTCGAGGTCTATAATAAAATCCTTCTAAATGAGATAAAGTAACCAATTTAACCAAATTTTGGTACCCAACAGAATTTTTAGCCAACACAGTTAAATGAAAGGGAGTCTTTGTTGCAGGAGTTTTATCCAACCGTGAACCTGGAGATACATACATTTCACAACCAATAATTGGCTTAATTCCAGCTTTTTTAGCTAATCTATAAAAATCAATAGCGCCATATAAAACACCATGATCTGTCATGGCAATGGAATCCATACCTAGTTCTTTGGTCTTAGAAACCAAATCCTCTAACCTACTTAATCCATCAAGTAAACTATATTCCGTGTGAACATGAAGATGAGAAAACAAACATTACCTCGAAAATTAACTTTAAATTCCAATCAAGTTTAGTACCATTACATTCCAAATGACAACTTAAGGTGCAATATTAATAATGTTCAATCAAGATGAATTTTGCACCAAAACCAAATATACTTTAAATTATCTATATAAATAAAACAAAATTTACAAAATGGTATCCCAACAAAACAAAAATATATAAAATATTAATTTAATGGTTACAAAAAAAAAATAAAATTGACTTCACACCCAATGACAAAAAATTTGGCAAATTTAATTATTTCAATTCGGCCAAAACAATGGACGAAAAATTTAATACTCTATATAGCTCTACCCTTTTCTGTAAGCCAACTTTGGGCAGTTGGTGACTTAGACCAATTAACTCTATTATTAATCAAAATTTCTGCAGGCTTTATCGTTTTCTGTGCAATATCAGGATCTGTTTATATAATCAATGATATATTTGATAAAACAAAAGACTCAAATCATTTAATCAAAAAAGATCGTCCTATTGCTTCGGGTGACCTTCCAATTCCATTAGCTATTAGCTTCTCATTTTTATTATTGGTTACACCAACTATATTCGCATTTTTCATATCCACAACATTCACTATAATCATTTTGTGTTATTGGATTTTAATGATACTTTATTCATTGCATTTAAAAAAACTAATATTTATAGATCTATTAGTTATTAGTATTGGCTTCATACTTAGAGCAATCGCAGGCGCAGTAATATTACAAATTCCAATATCTCCATGGCTATATGTGTGCACTGGTCTGGGAGCCTTATTTATTGGGTCTGCAAAACGAAGAAGCGAAATAAGTAATTCAAAAAATAATTCTCAAATACAAAGAGAAACTCTCAAAATGTATTCAGCAAGTACATTGGATCAATTAATTAGTATCTTTGCTACATCAACTCTAATGTCTTACGTTTTATACTCATTTTTATCAACAAATTTACCTTCCAACCATTCAATGATGTTAACAATTCCATTTGTAATTTATGGAATTCTGAGATATATAAATATAGTTTACTCAAAAAACATTGGAGAATTTCCTGAAGAAATCATTCTTTCTGATAAACCGTTAATTACAACTATAGTTTTGTGGATATTCTTTTCAATTTCAATATTAGTCATTTTCAGAACATAAATCTTCCTCTTAATTGCAAAATTTTTCATTATGAATATTGGATAAAAAGAATCTTAGATCTATAATCAATCCATGAAAATCAATGAAGTTGGGGAAAAAGATTTAATTAAAATTCTAGACAAATTAATCTCCAAAAATAAAAAAAAATTAAAATCAAATTCCTTAGTAAATCAACTTATTTCTATAGGAGATGATGGATCCGTATGGTCTGATAATTCAGCAAATTACTGTATCACAACAGACTCAATGATTGAGAATGTTCATTTTAATCAGCAATTTACTAATTGGCAAGATCTTGGATGGAAAGCCATATCAGTAAACCAAAGTGATATAGCAGCCATGGGATTTGACCCCCTTTACTGTGTCGTTTCAATAGGAATTCCAAAAAACACAGAAATTCAATCCCTCAAAAAATTATATAAAGGAATGATTGAAGCAATTAAAAAAAATGGTGGCGAAATTGTTGGTGGAGACACAGTTCACAGCCCTATAATCACCATTAATATATCTATGATAGGGATACGAAAATTAAATAATGATAATAAAAGAAATTTTCTAAGTAGATCCAAAGCAAAACCAAAAGACTTAATTGCAGTAACTGGGTATCTAGGAAGTTCAGCAGGTGGATTTGAAATATTAAAAAACACTCAAAATGTTGAAGGGAAAATTACTAAATATTTGAAAAAAGCACATTTAAAGCCACAGCCAAAAGTCCAAACTGGAATTGAACTTTGTGATCATGGAATCAATTCAGCTATAGATATTAGTGATGGCCTAGTCCAAGACATTACGAGGATCTGTAAAGCAAGTAATGTAGGTGCCAAAATTCTCACAAACAAAATTCCTGTTCATAAATATTTAAAAAAAGCATTCCCAGAAAATTGGCTAAGTTTCGCATTAAATGGAGGAGAAGACTATGAACTTCTTTTCACCGGACCTTCCAATTTAATTAAGCAAATTTGTGAAAAAACTAAAACGAAAATAACTATCATAGGAGAAATTACAAAATCTAAAAAAGTTGAAATAGTTAACAAAACCAATCAAAAAATCACCAAAAATGAATGGGAACACTTCATTAAATAAAATTGATATTAAAATGGAAACTATAGAAATAAATTTAATCAACAATAAAAAATTCCGAGCTTCTGAAATCGTTGCTGATTTAAAATCAATTTCAGAAACACTTTATTTCCCTCTAAAGATGGTAGGGTTTTGGGATTCTCATTTAAATATTCATCTCTGCCCGCAATTAGAAAGAAGGGAAAAGTGCAACCACGAATTGAACCAAAATGATCCTGAGTACATATCATATGAAGAAACAATTCAAAGAGATAAAAAAGCTGTTTTATGTGTATATTTTCTACATGCAAAAATTAAAATTTACCTAAGATAAATTTAATGATTAAAATGTCTAAATTTAAAGCAATATGTTTTGATATGGATGGGATAATTGTCAATTCAGAACCATATCATTTTAAAGCTACGCAATTAGCACTTATCAAATATGGAGTGAAATACTCCAACGAACAAGGAAAATTGTTCGTTGGAAAAACTGTTAAAGATACTATGACAGCCATTTGCAAAGAAAATAAAATTGGAAATGTTAACCAAATTATTGAATATCGCGAATCATTGTTTTTTGAAATGCTTGAAAAACAAATACAACTTAGGGAGGGCATTTTAGATATTTTAAAACTAATTAAATCAAAAAATATCAAAGCGTGTATTGTAACTTCAGGATTGAAAAATTACATGACAAAAGTAATAGAAAAATTTGATATAGGTGATTATTTTCAAACGTTTATTACTTTAGAAGATGTAAATAACCCAAAACCAGATCCTTCTCCATATTTTAAAGCTGCAAAGGCGCTAAAAGAACCCCCACATTTATGTTGCGCATTTGAAGATTCAACCATAGGAATACAATCAGCTTTCCTAGCAGGAATGTATCCAATAGCCATTCCTGGGCCAGAAACTAAGCAAGATAATTTCTATCTTGCAAACGAACAATATGAAGAATTATATAAGATCCCTCACAAATTTTTTTTAAAAAATTTTAATTAATCAATTTCTATAGGAACTCCAACAGAATTTCCCCATTCAGTCCAAGATCCATCATAATTTTTTACTTCACTAAAATTCAATATATACTTCAAGGCAAACCAAACGTAAGATGCCCTAACCCCTAACCGACAATATGTAACTATTTTTTTTGAATCAGAAACATTTATTCTACGAAACAGCTTCGATATTTGATCAGCCGATTTAAATGTACCATCTTTATTTAATAATTGAGTCCACTCTAAATGTTTAGATCCAGGAATCCTGCCTTTTCTTCTAATACTATCTCCTTCAATACCAGTAGAAATCCCATCAGATTTTCCAAAAAATTCATCTGAAGTACGTACATCAATTATAGAAAAATTTTCGATATTTTCCAAAATCTCATCTTTAGTAATTCTGATTGAAAAATCTGGAGTTTTTGCTTTATATTCAGATTTATTTTTTATCTTTTTTGTAGATAAATTATCATTAATAATATTAATTTCATTTCCGTCATGTTTCCATTTTTTTATTGATCCATCCAAAATTTTTACAGTATCATGCTTGTGGTATTTAAAAACCCAAAAAGCGAAAGTTGCTGACCTATTATCCCCATCACCATACAAAACTATTGTAGAAGTATTACTAATTCCATTTTTATCCATTAAATCTTTAAACTGAAACTGATTAATTACATCAAGACTATGAGAATCTTCAAATGTTTTATGTAAATCCCAAACTAAAGCACCAGGAATATGTTCATTGATTTTTGATGGTTTTGCATTTACTTCTATAACAAAAGTATCCGGATTATCAATATTTGATGCCAACCATTTAGTTGTGACTAAAATTTCTTCCATTGTATTCCTTTAAATATCACATAATAAAATAATTCTTATTCAACATTGTAATTGGAACAAAATACAAAATCAAAAAATCGCTGAAAATACTTCTTAAAAAAGTCTATACTATATATAAACATATTTAGGAGAGATGGCCGAGTGGTTGAAGGCGCCGGTCTCGAAAACCGGTATGGGGTAATAACTTCATCGAGGGTTCGAATCCCTCTCTCTCCGCCAAATTCAAATAATATTAAAGTAAATATAATTTATTGATCATTAGACTTAATATGAATAAAATACATAGTATAATTTCTAATATTAAGACATTCAAATAAGTGATGTTCAAATATATCTGGAGAGGTGCTAGAGCGGCCGAATAGGCGCGACTGGAAATCGCGTGTCTCGTTTATGCGGGACCATGGGTTCGAATCCCATCCTCTCCGCCATCCCATTGATTTAGCTACGAATCAGGGATATTCCTATTAATTTGAAACACTTTTTGAAACAATTCCCTTTTTTTATAGATGTAGAATGACGAAGAATAATCAGCTTATCAAGAGAACGTAACAACATAGACTTTAAGATAAAAACGCAAGCTTATGAGTTAAAGCGTTATAAGTCTTTAGGATTGAGCCTGTAGCCTTGTGAACCACCCATAACAGTAGCAGTGCATCCATGTAGCTATGTTCTAGCATTTACCACCCTGTTTTTGATAGTGGTACGAAGGTAGTTAGTTTCTTTTGCTGTGAAAACAAAAGTTGTTCGCAAACTATCTACCAACACACCATTTTTATCATATCAAACATAAACCCATTTTTATAGAAATTAAACTAACTCTTATTCTTCGGATCACAATACATCTCTGTGCATACTAAAGCACCCATATTTGAACCGTCTTGCATACATGTACACTGATTACAAAAATTAGAGCCTGTGTCTTTACCAAACCATCCTGATTCTACGATCTCTCCCCCACTTAAAGTACAATTCTTGCCTTTGGAGGTTTCTTCAACAGTTGCTTTACTAACTGCACAACTTACTACTAGAAGCATTAAACCTACTATGAATATATATGTTAGATATTTCATGTTCACCTACTATGAGGCTTATCAATTTCTAACCCATAATATCAGAATTATTAACTCCTTGAAATTAAACTATCAAATACTTAAAGACTATCAACCATTTAGCAACTAAAAATGCTTGGTAATCTTGCAAATTGTATTATGAGAAATTAATTGAAGAAGCTTTGGCGACTTGTTATATATCTTCTTAAGTAATGGTTTCAAATATTTCATGTTTTTAATTTAATATTAAAGGAAATAAATCAATAGGCCCGCGATAATTATCACATCAACAAATAATGCAAGCATAATTACTAATTTCTTAATTGAACTCATAATATCAGAATTATAAACTTCTTGAAATTAATAATCATCTAATATGCTTCTAAAGCCAATCTACTTCATTCTCATCTAAAGGTTTGATCTCTAATCCTGCACCTTGCCTCCTAGGTGCTGAATTATTTGGAATTCTACCATAATCAGTGTTCTGAAGATCTCTTAAAGCATCGTAATCAATCTCTAAGCCCAAACCGGATGAATTTCCCATTACAATAAATCCATCTTGAATCTCATTATCCCAAGATTTAAAAACATGTTCTCTATCAGGTGTTCCAAAAACTTCCATCATTACATGATTAGGAATGGCAGCGGCCAAATGAGCCATATAATTTGCTTGGCAATTCATCATGCTTACAGGTAATTCATATGCATGAGCCATGTTTGCGCATTGTCTTGCACCAGTAATTCCTAACTGCCTAACCCCTATATTTATTATATCTACAGAATAATTAGTAATCAATGAAGTCACATCTGATATCCCATTAAGATTTTCTCCTGTTGCAACTGCAGCTTTCACTGATTTTGAAACTTTTCTTAGCCCTCGATAATCCCATCTACGTGCGGGTTCCTCAATCCAAAAAATATCATAATGTTTTTCTATCTCGTTCATTAGTTTAATTGAATTTTTAGGAGACCAATATTCATTAACATCAACCATTAAAAATGGACGTTCTCTAACTTTGCTAAGTGCTTCTTTCATAATTCCAATTCTGCGTAAATCATCCTCCATAGATAACCCGATTTTTAGCTTTCCAGCATCAACTCCATTATCTGCCATTTTAGAATAAAAATTATAAATATCTTCGTCTTTCATACAATAACCAATATCAGATGCATACGCTTTAGTCCTTCCATGTCTAGCGCCCAATGTTTGCCAAAGTGGTTCTTGATTAATTTTTGCTTTTAAATCCCATAAAGCTACATCAATAGCTGAGATAGCAGCAGCAGCTTCGCCTTGATTTCCACCTTTAAAAACAAAATCGTCCATTTTTTTCCACAACCAAACAACACTTCTAGGATCTTGTCCCTCAATAATTTTAAACAAATCTTGTACTTTTTCATTCCCAGCAGGAGCAATTCCTGTTACACCTTCATCAGTTTCCAAAAACAATAATGAGCCTATACTCAAGTCTTCTCCAGATGGATTATTTGCGTCAGCAAGTCCTCTATCAATTTTATAAATATATTTTTCTAATCTATAACCAGTAATTTTCATTTAAACATCTCCATATGGAGGTACATAAATTTCTGTACCCAATGGTCTATTAGCTGCTTTTTTTTCTTCATCTGTAGGTAAGTACTCCCATAGTCCAGCCCCAGGTCTTCTGCCGAATGGACTTGGTAAAGATCTATGAGTTGAAGGATTACTTTTAGAAATTTTTTCAAGTTCATCATGGTTAATTGAAATTCCGTTTCCTGGTTGATTACCTAAAACAGCCTTTCCATTTTGTATTTTTATATCAGTTGCAATCACATTGTCAGTTGGTTCAACTGATTGAATTTCCATTGTTAAGAAATTTGGCATGCAAACTGCCAATTGAGCATGAAAATTACCGAAAGAACCTCCTAATGTAACAGGGAGTTCAAGTCCATATGCACAATCTGCTATCTGCAAAGCTCCAGTAATTCCAGACATAGCTGCACTAACCTGTATTACATCTGCTGATTCATGATCAAAATATGGTAAAAAATTGTCCAAAGAATCAAGGTTTTCCCCAGCGCATACTGGAGAAATAATGGAATCAGAAACCCTTTTAAGGCCTAAATAATCCCATCTCCTGCATGGTTCTTCGATCCAACCAATCTGAAATCTTTCTTCCATTTCTTGAACTTTTCGAATTGCTTGTTTCGAAGACCAATATTCATTAGCATCAATATACAAAATTGGATTTTTCGTTGAATTAAGTAATCCAGATTTCATTAATCCAATTCTCTCCAAATCTGCAGATTGATCAAGCCCAACTTTCAACTTACCTGCTGTAAATCCCCATTTAGTCGCCATTTTTTTGTACCAATTTTCAACAGATTCATTAGATTGAGGCATATCCATTCCGCTAGCATAAGAATTAACAGGAATATTTGACCCACCCAATGTTTGCCAAAGCGGTTCTTGATTAATTTTTGCTTTTAAATCCCATAAAGCAATATCGATTACTGAAATTGCATCTGTAATTATGCCTGAATTACCAGCCTTGAACGCTCTATCTATCATCCTTTGCCATAATCCTTTAACATGCCTAGGGTCTTCTCCTAAAATTAAACTCTCAAACATGCTTTTAATTTGTGGAATTGCTCCTCCACCTCCAATTGCTACGCCTACCAAATCTTCATCAGTAGTAATTTCAACAATGCAAGTGCTAGCCATGTCTCTTCCAGATGGTGAGTTTGCATCTCCCATTCGGCGAGACATCAAATGTTCATATGTAGTAATTCTTAAACCAGTAACTTTCAAAATAAATTTTCTCCAATATCTAATTTCCAGGAATTATTATATTTTTATTCTCATCAGCCAGACCAATAAGGTTTAAATTATTATCTCCTGCTTGACGTTTGAAAACTCCATATTTCGCTTGATAATAATATTTTGCATGCCCTTCTTGAAAAAAGAAAGATTTTGGTAATAGATAAATATAATCTTTGTCTTCTTCTTTTTGGTATCGAATTAATACCTCATTTGAAGACAAATCTCTACCATCATAAAAACGAACAAATCTTCCTTCTTTTTTCTCGTCAATCAAAATTACAATTTGTCCAAATCCAGACTGCATATCAGTATATAATTTCTGACTGTAATCACCATTTATTTCATAAATTAAACTAATACTATTACCATAAACAGGCAAGACTTCAGTTTTTGAAGATTCCAATTTCAGAAAAAAAATCTGCCCTTTAATAGAAGTTTGTTCATTGTTATACAGAATTAAATTCAAAACCACAAGAATCATTATTAAAAAAATAATCATTATTTTAGATCTCATAATTATGCATCCCAGCTAATTTTATTCAAGAAAAACCTAATCGCTAATAATAAAATTCCACTAATTACAAGAACTATAGATTTTTGAAGCAATAAAAGATCAAGACTGTAAAAATAAGAAATTAGAAAAACAGGCATTAACAGTACTGACAAAACCAAAAGGATTTTTTCATGTCTCCAATACCCCAAAATCATTAAAAATATTACAAAAATGATTCCTGAAGAAGAAATCACACCTAGTAAAAACACACCTGTCAATGCTCCTAAAAAAGCTTTATTATTTATTACATTTCGTCTTTCAAAAATCCTACAAATCAATAAAATCATCCCAAGTGATAATATCAAATTTGTGAAACTCCAAGTAATCCAACCAAAATCTCCATCATTTATAAAAGCTGTCTTTATAGTGATGAAAAGTACGGTTACAGACAGTGAAAAAACAAAAGAATAAGCTATAGAAAAATATTTTCTTGAATCTCTAATAATCATAAATAATATACATATACAGATAAATTGAAATAGAAAATATCCATTAATAAAAATCTCATTATAATTATCTGAAATTGCAGAATCTATATTAATTAAAATAGAAATAAAAAATGCAAATAATGACAAAAAACGATCTCTATCATAGAAAAAATAAGACCCAAAAGTAACAAGAAATAGAGATAAAGAGTAATTCCATCCGTTATCAGGATTCATTGTAAATCCTGATAAAAACTCCCCAAATCCAGTTACAAACATAATCTTTCCCAAGATCATAAAAGCAAAAGAAAGTTGGACTAAAAAACTACTTTTGATTGAATAATTTTTTTTAATTAAAAAATTTTCAAATATAGCAACAGAAACAAACAATATCCCCAAAAAAACTCTAGTGAATTTATCATCAAAAAAACCAAACGCTCCAAAAAATCCTATAAAACAAATTGCAGAAATATACGCTCCTATACCTCCAAGAATTTTTAGATATATTGAAAAATCTCGTTTACTTTGATTTTCAATCAAAAAACCAGAAATTTCTTTGTCAGATTGAATTAATTTGCTATCTAAAAGAGATTTCATTAGATTCTCGGCATTCATAATCAAATCAGATTTATACATTACTTGATTCCATACTTTTATCTATTTTACGTAATACAATAATTGCATAAGAAAATGTTAATAATGCAACGATTCCCATGATTGCAAAAAGTATTCCATCAGTTCCTCCTATCAAATTTCCAAAAAATTCAAATCCAAAAACTTGAATCACAATACATACTGAAAATGCTAAAGTAGCCAATACTAATAAATCTTTAAATTTATATCTATAAACATAATAAAAAATTATATGACCCAATATACCCAATACAGCACTCAAAATCACAGAAAAAGTCGCCTCAGTTACTGATATAATAAGAGTCAAAATTGGAATAAGCATTATTGTTAGTACTAAAAAAGTAAGTAAAATTCGAATCCATCTAAATCGCAACCATTTTATTTTTTCATCTGACGCAAAATATTCTCGCAAACTTAAAATTAATCCATTAAATATCATTAAAAATGTATATATCATAAATTCGATGTCATTAGATGGTGATACCCATTGATTCCACCATGTGATTAAAAAAATATTTACTAGAAATATCAACAAGAACCATTGAGGATAAAAATTCGAAATTAATGTCCAGCCAATTATTAATATTGACCAATATAAAAAAAACAAAAATACAGGAGAATCACTGATATAAACTTGCCCAACCACAACAAAAAATAATCCTACAAACAAACTAGCAGAAAATAAAAATATCTGCCCTTTAATATCTTTTAAAGAATATATGTATGCAGCAGCAACGCTAGATATAATCATTAATTCAATAATTAAAAGCTTATACACAGATGAAATTTGATCCCAATTGTATGCGAAAAAATATATTATCCCAGAAAGAATAAATGCCACACCTAAAAACATTAACAACCTAGAAAACCATATCAACCATTCATTCCTGGGATAATATGTATTCAAACAATATTGTCTAGCTTCATTACTGATAATACCATTAAGATACAATTCATCTATCAACTTTCGATCTATAGATATTTTATCGAACATCAAAATTATCCACTAGTAAATGATTACTCTAATTTTTTTATTTCTCTTAAAGATTTTTCGCGTATTACAGAATCCCCATATCTTACAGCACTACCAAATTCTTTAATAGCTAAATAGTTATCCCCTAAATTAATGTATGCTAACCCTCTAAAATAAAAAATAGACCCTAGAAAATTATAAGAACCGAATTCAGAATACTTCTGGCCACTTGAAACAGCTGAAACTACTGCATCTGTTTCCTGCAAAACCATGTTATATTGCGCATTCTCAAAATATTTCTCAGCTTGAATAAGTCTTGTATAAAAATTATCAGGAATGTTATTAATTGAAATAAATGCTATAACGATTAAACTCACAAATATGATTGCCAAATATATATACCTTGAAATAAAAGATTTTGAAGCAACTGAAAATATTGTTGGAGAGAAAATTGAATTTTCAATTGGTAAAACTGGAACCAAAACAATAGAAATAATTAATCCAGAAATAAAACCGCCAAAATGAGCAAAATTATCTACTCCAGGAATCAAAAATCCAAAAAACATATTAAAAGCAACTAAAATGATTACACCAATAAAATTTTTTTTAGCAAAAGTACCTAAAATATTTCTCTTAAGTAAGAAAAATGCAGCTAAAGCACCTAATAAACCAAATATAGAACCACTTGCCCCTGCTGCAACCACTAAAGGATTAAAATATAAACTTATTAGACTTCCAGAAATACCAGCAAACAAATAAATACTAACAAATCTAAATTTCCCAAAAATATTTTCTATCAATGGGCCAAAAATAAATAAAGCAAAACAATTAAACAATAAATGTAGTAGTCCTACATGCAAAAATAAAGATGAAAACAACCTCCAATACTCTCCAGTTACAATAAAAGGACCAAATAAAGCACCAAAATCTAGTAATGTATTTGCATCATTGGTACTACCAGCTATTTCTGCAATTATCCAAACAATAAAATTTAAACTCAATAAAATAATTGTGACAGGACTATTTTTATTAAACCTAGCTGAATTTAACACACTTTCTCTTTTCGATTAAAATTTTTTCCCTCAAAAAAATAATGTCTATTATTCTTCATTATTATCAATAAAATCTTCCTGTGCATATGTGTTTTTAATTTCAGAAATCTTCAATTCTGTTTTAGTTAATATTTCATTACATAAAGCAACTAGCTTCATTCCTTTTTCATATAAATTAGTAGCATCAGTAAGCGACAAATCTCCTGATTCAAGCTCTTTTACAGACATTTGAAGATTTTCAAATGCTTTTTCAAAAGTAATATCTTCCAAATTTTCATTCTTGTTTTTTAACTTAGTCATAAAATTCTCCTAAAATAATGAATTTTTTTAATCAATATTTCTATTTTTTTTATCAGATAATACTTCTGCTTCAAAATTCCCTTTGTTCAATGTGATATTTACCAAATCTCCAGGTTCTATATCATTTAAATTTTGGACAATATTGTCATTTTTTTTGTTTTGTACAATAGCAAAACCTCTCTTTAAAACAGCATTAGGATTTAATGAATTTAATCTTTCAACTATAGCTTGAGTTTTAGTTTTTTTAATTTCAAATTCATGATCAAACTGTTTGACGATAGAATTTAAACAATCATCAATTTTCATCCTAAACAAATCTAAATCTACAATAAATTTCTCAAGGTTTTTTGGAAATGATTCCAAATACACCCTATTTCTTTTCAACAAATTTTCTAAGTAGAATAATAATTTACTTCCCGAATCTTTTACACTTGTTAACAATTCCTCTTTATCTGGAACAGCTATTTCTGCAGCAATAGAAGGTGTAGAAGCCCTTAAATCAGCAACCATATCAATAATTGTGAAATCAGTTTCATGACCTATTGCACTAATTACAGGAACAGAAGAAGAATACACAGCACGTGCAACTAATTCCTCATTAAATGGCCAAAGATCTTCTAAAGATCCACCACCTCGAGCTACAATCACAACATCAACTTTATTTAAAGTATTTAAGATTTCAAAAGAATTAACCAATGACTTAGAAGCAGAATCTCCTTGAACAATAGATGGAATTAAAAGCAATTCTACTACTGGATATCTCCTTCGAATGACATTCTGTATATCCTGCCAAACGGCTCCAGTAGGAGATGTTATTACAGCAATGCGATTTGGAAATTTTGGTATTCCTCTTTTTCGAGATTCATTAAATAAACCTTCTTTATCTAATTTCTCTTTCATTTGGTCAAATTGAATTTGTAATAATCCAACCCCTTCTGGTTGAATTACATCTACAATCATTTGCAATTGCCCTCTAGGTTCATACACAGAAACTCGACCATGGGCAACCACCGACATACCAGTTTCTATTTCTGTAATACCTGATATACCCTTAAACATTACACAATTGATTGTTGAATCAGAATCTCTAAGTGAAAAATAGCTATGACCAGATGCAGCTTTTGTAAAACTACCAATTTGTCCTTGCACCCAAATATCTTGTAAAATATTATCAAAATTTAATAATGTCTTTAAATATTTATTAAGCTCTGAAATCGAATAAATGGACATTAATAAATCCTAAACAGCTTATATTTACTAAAAGCTAAACTCTAGAAACATATGTATCATTTCTTGTATCTACTTTAACAACATTTCCTGACTCAATGAATAAAGGTACCATTAATTTCAATCCTGTTTCAAGCACCGCAGGCTTTGTGCCGCCCTGTGCCGTATCTCCTTTGTAACCAGGTTCTGTTTCAATTACTTCTAAATCTACTGTTATAGGTAGCTCAATAGAAACAGGTTGATTTTCATAAAACAACAACTCAAGACTTAATTCATCAATTAAATATGCTGAAACATCTTCAACTAAATCTGCAGATAAAGCGTATTGTTCAAAATCATCTTCATCCATAAAATAATATATATCTGAATCATTATAAAGATATTTTGCTTTCTTTCTCTCAACAATAGCTGGGGTCAATTTAATATCATAACCCGAAAAATTTTTATCAATAACTCTGCCTGTTCTAATTGATTTCAATCTAATCCTAGTTACAGGAGCTCTTTTCTGCATTTTGTTTTTTTCATATTCAACAATAAAATAAGGTTCTCCATCAAGTTCTATTGCATTTCCTTTTTTCAAATCTCCAAAACCAAATGTCATGTATTTACTCCTAAAAAATTTTACAATCAGATTTTTATTTTTTCTGACTTACTAAGAACCACAGGCTGATCCGAATCTAAAACAATTACATCTTCAATACGAATCCCTCCCCATTCTGGAATATATATCCCGGGTTCAATAGTAAAAACCATACCATTTTTTAACACATCTTGAGATTTAGGGCCAACTCTTGGATATTCATGAACAACCAAGCCAACCCCATGACCTAGGCCATGACCAAAATAATCTCCAAAACCTGCATTTGAAATAACTTTTCGTGCAATATTATCTAATTCTCCACCAGTCATACCTGGTTTTGCAGCTCGTGTTGCTTCAACTTGAGCTGATAAAACAATTTCATAAATTTCACGAAATTTATTATCTAATTCTCCTAAAAAAATTGTTCTAGTTAAATCTGCGCAATATCCTTGAAATTTTGCTCCCATATCAATTACAACAAAATCCGGATATGAAATGACTGAATCTCCAGCTCTATGGTGAGCCATAGAGCCATTCTTGCCAGCAGCAACAATAGTATCGAAAGCCAAACTTTCAGCGCCCTTAATTCTCATAGCTTTCTCTAATTCCCAAGCTATTTCTTTTTCAGACATTCCAGGCTTACTAGAATTAGAAATTTCAGAAAAAGAAGCATCTGTAATTTCAATGGCTTTTTTTAAAGTTTCTATTTCTTGGCTATCTTTTACCGCTCTAATCATATCAAGTAAGGATGTCGTTTTAACTAATTTAAATCCAGAAATACTTGTAGAATTACTTAAAGTTGCTTCCAAGTTGAAATATTGCTCAACTGATAAATCGTTACCTTCAAAACCTATCTTGAAATTAGAATTTTTACCGAGGAGATTAATCATCCAACTATATCCACCTCCAGATAACCTGACAACTGAAAATTCTGAGCACTGTGTTTCTGCTTGCTCTACATATCGAAAATCCGTGACCAAAAATTGATCTTCATGAGTAATAAATAAATTGCCAAATGACCCAGTAAAACCCGAAAAATATCTCCTGTTTTCAGGACTTGAAATTAGCATTACATCTAAACTGTTATCCGTCATTTCCGATCTTAGTCTATTTAGTCTGCCTGAAATATTCATTGCAAATCCTTTTGATCCAAATAATTAGTTAAATAATCAAATGCATACTCATAACCTTTAAATTTCAATCCAGCGATAACTCCAAGAGCTATAGGAGCTAATAAACTAATCCTTCTAAATTCTTCCCTGGAATATATATTAGATAAGTGAACTTCTACAAAAGGCAATTTTGAATCTGATAATGAATCCCTCAATGAAATACCATAGTGAGTCAGTGCACCCGCATTAATTATTATTCCTGACGCTAAAGAAGAATTTTTTTGAATAAACTCTACAATTTCACCTTCATGATTTGATTGAAAATTAATCAAATCCACAGACAAATACTTCGCTTTCTCTTCAATAATTTCCTGAATTTCATTTAGAGACTTAGATCCATAAAATCCTGAATCTCTGTTTCCTAACATATTAAGATTCGGTCCATTAATTAGTAATATTTTCATAATGATTTCCTAAAGCCTTAAAATTTTATCAAAAGAACTGTGATATAGAATATCAGTGAACAAAACAGAAATACTATTAATATGTCGTTTAACTTTTATTCAATTAAACTAAATTTTTCAAAATTACCTCATTCTACACATGATGTGTTGAACGAGGATGAGCTTTCAAATATTCTTTAATTTTTTGATTCTTAGTAACATGTGTATACATTTGAGTAGTACTAGTGCTTGTATGGCCCAATAATTCTTGTACAACCCTAATATCAGCTCCTCCATCTAACAAATGAGTTGCAAAAGAATGTCTAAGGGTATGAGTATGCACTTCATTGCCTAAGCCTGCCTTTAAAGAATATTTTTTTATTATTAACTGGATTGTACGTTTGCTAAGCCTAAATCCATCTCTATTAATAAAAACTGAATCTTCATTAGAAGCAACAGGAAATTGATTCCTATAATATTTTAAATAAGTCTCTAGTGAATTTTTAGCAATTCTTCCCAAATAAACAATCCTTTGTTTTGCACCCTTACCCATAACAACCATTTGCATTTCATCTAAATCTAGGTTTTTCAAATTCAACATTTCAATTTCGCTAACTCTTACACCAGAAGCATAAAGCAACTCTAATATCGCTTTATCACGAGAACCAAATTTATTTGATATATCTGGCATAGACAATAATCTATTAACTTCTTCTACAGATAAAAACCTAGGTAATTTAACCTCTCTCCTTATCAAGCTCCTCTTTGGTAATGGATTCACTGAAATATATCCATTATTCAACATCCATTTTAAAAACACCCTTAATCCACTTTGTTTCCTGACCAAACTGGATCGCACATATCCAAGTTGCGTTAACCAACTTAAGTAATCTCTAATCACAACTTTATTTAAAGAATTCATTTCAGACAAATTCTTTATTCTCATAAATTCAAATAAAGAATTTAAATCAGAAATATAATTTCTAATTGTCAAATCTGCAAGGGCTTGCTGTTCAGATAAAAAATTTTTGAAACTTTCAATCAATTGTTCTCTATTAACTTTGTCCATAAAGAAATTTTATCTGCAATCAACAAATAACACATCCAACTTAATGGTCTTTGAATTATATTTTATTAAAATATTAATCTAAAAATATCATGCTTTTATAGTTGTAGATTTATTTTCTTCAATTTCATCTGGAGAAATTTCACAAATAGACTTGCAGGAAATGCATTGAAAAGTATCTCGTCTATACGGAATCAATAATCCACCTGAATCACATTCTTCGCAAGGCTTAGAAATAGGTTTTTTATCTACTGTAAATTCACATTGTGGGTATCCATTACAAGCATAAAAAACTTTTCCTTTATATTTTCTCTCGACTATAGAATTTTTACATTCAGGGCAATCGATTCCTATAGGCAATGATTTAGCATTTTTACATTCAGGGAATCCACTACAAGCTAAAAATCTACCATTTCTTCCAGTTTTAATAACCATAGGACGTTCACATTTTTCGCAAACATATTCACTTTCATCATCAAGTAAAGAACGTGCAATTCTAGGTGCAGTTTCAGCATTATCAAGATCTTTAGTAAATGGAGTATAAAATTTACCTAAAACAGGATTATACCCAGTTAAACCATCTGCTATTTCATCCAGCTGTTTCTCAATTTTTGTAGTAAATTTCACATCCATTATATTTGGAATATATTCCTTAAGAAAATATGTTACTTGACGACCTAATTTTGTAGGTACAAAACGTCCTTTTTCTTTAATTACATAATCCCTTTCTTGTATAGTTTTTACTATAGTTGCGTAGGTACTTGGCCTACCTATACCCTCTTTTTCAAGCGCCTTAATAAGAGATGCTTCAGAAAAACGACTAGGAGGTTTTGTAAAATTTTGTTCCAAAATTTTATCTACACATTCAACAAATTCACCTTCATGTAAATTTGGTAAATCATCCCCTTTGCCATTCAAAGAATCACTTTCATCATCTGTACCTTCTATATATATTGCACGAAATCCATCAAACTTTATTTTAGATCCAGATATTTGAAAAATATATTTATCTCCAGAATGTGAGTCTTTAGAAACAATATCTATAGTTTTATAATCAAAAATCGCATCTGGCATCTGGCTGGCAACCATTCGCTTCCAAATTAAATCATATACTCTAAATTGTTCCGAATTTAAATAAGATTTTATTGAATTAGGAGTATGAAAAACAGACGTGGGCCTAATAGCCTCATGAGCCTCCTGGGCGCCTACAACCTTTTTTGAATAACGTCTATAAGACTTTGAAACATATTTTTCGCCAAATTTTTCCAAAATATATTTAGAAGTTTCTTCTAAAGCAGAATTAGATACATTAGTAGAATCAGTCCTCATATAAGTAATTAATCCAACTTGTCCTTCAGAACCGATTTCAATTCCTTCATAAAGTTGCTGAGCAATTCGCATCGCCTGGGAAGGACTCATCCTTAGTTTCCTTGATGACTCTTGTTGCAGGGTACTAGTAATAAACGGTGGTGCAGGTTTTCGATGCTTCTCTTCCGTTTGGATTTTTTCTGACCGATAACTACAACCTTCTATATCTTGAATTATCCTATTAGCTGATTCTTCATTTTGAATAGATAATTTTCCATCTTGGCCTGAAATACCAATCAATTTAGCTGTAAATTTTTCATTCTTTTGTGAATCTGATTTAAGAAATTCACCTTCTATATTCCAATATTCAACAGGTTTAAATACTTCAATTTTTTCTTCCAGATCAACTACAAGTTTAACTGAAATTGATTGAACTCTTCCAACAGAACTGCCAGATTTAACTTTTTTCCAAAGTATTGGACTACCTTTAAAACCAATAATCTTATCTAACATTATTCTAGCCTGATAAGCATCTACTAAATGCTGATCTAGTTCTCGGGGACTTTCAAAAGCTTCTTGTACTGCATTTTTTGTGATCTCATGAAAAATAACTCTTTTTACTTTTGACTGATTTATTTTAGCAACTTCTAATAAGTGCCAAGAAATAGCTTCTCCTTCTCTATCAGCATCAGTAGCAAGATAAACAACATCAGCTTGCTTAGCTAATTCGGTAATATCTGAAACTGTCTTCTTATTCGCTTTATCAGACAAAGTCCTATATTTTGGCTTAAATTCTAAAGGATCTCCTTGAATATCTATCCCAAGTTTATCTTTTCCACTTTGAGACAAATCTCTTACATGACCCATAGAAGCCATAACTTCATATTGGTTCCCCAAAAATCTACCAATGGTCCTAGCCTTGGTAGGTGATTCAACTATAACTAACTTTTTAGGCATCAAAAAACCTCTAACTCTCACAAAAACCTAAAATAAAAATTAATTCAAATAACTCTATAGATATTTTTTTATCACAAGAAATTAAATCGAACAATAATTGTCTAAATAAAAAACAATTAAAAAAAACACTAATTTAATATCATGCTGTTTTTCGTTTTTTAGTCTTCAAAGTACTTTTATCATCTTCCGAAGATATAAACTCAGGCTGTCCTTTGCTTGTAACACAATCTTTTCCGATAATGCATTCAACAACATTTTTCAAACTTGGCAACTCGTACATAATATCTAATAAAGTTGATTCTAAAACCGTTCTTAAGCCCCTAGCACCAGTTTCATGTTTAATTGCATCATCAACCATTGCATGAATTGCTTCATCTCTAAAAGTCAACTTGACATCTTCCATTTCAAACAATGCTTGATATTGTTTGACCAAAGAGTTTTTAGGTTTCAACAAAACATCATTTAATGCATCTTTATCTAAATCTTTCAAACCAACAATAACTGGCAATCTACCTACTAATTCAGGTATAAAGCCATATTGTAATAAGTCGGAAACACTAACATGTTGAAATAATTCAGCTTTAACAGAATCAACTTGATTCGTTTTTGATGCAGTAAAACCTATAGACATATCACTGGACAAACGTTTTTCTGTAATATCTAACAAACCTTCGAAAGCCCCTCCGCAAATAAACAAAATATTGTCAGTTTTTATCTGCAAAAATTCCTGATGAGGATGCTTTCTTCCACCTTGAGGAGGTACACTAGCAACACAACCTTCTATAATCTTCAATAAACCTTGCTGAACACCTTCACCAGATACATCCCTTGTAATAGAAGGATTTGGGCTTTTTCGAGCAATTTTATCTATCTCATCAATATAAATAATCCCTGTTTCTGCCTTAGAAATGTCAAAATTTGCTGCATGAATCAAACGTAACAAAACATTTTCAACATCTTCTCCTACGTATCCAGCTTCAGTTAAAGAAGTGGCATCAACAATGGAAAAAGGAACATCTAATATTTTAGCAAGAGTTTGAGCCAAAAGAGTTTTGCCTGAACCAGCAGGACCTAACATTAAAATATTAGACTTTTGAACTTCAACATCAGAATTATGTTTATTAGACCACAAGCGTTTATAATGATTGTAGACAGCAACAGAAACCACTTTTTTTGCATCTTCTTGGCCAATAATATACTCATTTAATTTTTCATGCAGCCACTTAGGGTTAATCCCATTTTTAGTGACTTCTGAAGCGTCAATTGATTTTCTTGGAGATTCATCTGTAATAATTTGACCACAAAGACCTACACATTCATCACAAATAAAAACTCCTGCAGGCCCAGCGATTAATCTCTTAACAGCACCCTGGAATTTATTACAAAATGAACACTTATACCTAGGGGGCTGTGTTGTTGTAGAATCAGACATTTTTTATTTACCTTTTGAATTAGACGAAGATCGTTTTTGTGATATCTCAGAAGATTTTTCAGATTTTAAAACGTCATCAACTAAACCATAAGATTTTGCCTGATTAGCTGTCATAAAAATATCCCTATCGGAATCCTTAACAATTCTTTCATAACTCTTACCTGTTTGATCAGCAATTATTTCTCTAATAGTTTTCTGGACTCTCAAAACTTCTTTAGCCTGAATATTTACATCACTGGCAGAACCTTGAGCACCTGTATGAGCCTGATGCATGTGAACTGTAGAATTAGGCAAAGCAAATCTTTTCTTTTTTGTGCCAGCAGTCAATAATACAGTTGCCATACTAGCAGCCATCCCAACACATATGGTTGAAACATCCGAACGAATTAATTCCATCGTGTCATATATAGCTAACCCAGCATAAATAGAACCTCCAGGAGAATTAATATATAAATTGATATCTCGAGTCGGATCTTCTCGGTCAAGAAACAATAATTGAGCAATAATATTGTTTGCTACTTGATCATTTATAGGAGTCCCAAGAAATATAATTCGTTCCTTTAAAAGTAATGAATATATATCGTAAGATCTTTCGCTACGGGCTCCACTTTCAACAACCATTGGAATTAAATTGTTGTTGTCAAAATTTAGCATCATTTCCTCCATTGTTTAAATTAAATCAGTCTTTTTTTATTGATTTACTTGTTGGTTTTTTGGGTTTTTGGTCTGACTTGCGTGTCGGCTTTTTGTTTGACTTAATTGCCGGCTTAGACTCACCTTTAGCAATTAAAACCAGTTTTTCTAATGATTTAGAAGTTTTAATACTCTGTTCAACAGACGATCTATAGACATCATTTGAAATCATGTCATCATAACTTTGTTCAGTAGAACCTCTTTGTTTTTGAAATTCCAATATTTCCCGTATCTTCTCATCAATTTCTTTAGGAGTAACATCTATTTTAAGATTACTAGCTAATTTTTCCAAACCATATGAATGTCTTAATCTTTGAATTGCAGATGATCTAGTCTCTAAATCAACTTCTTCTTGAGTTTTCCCAGACATCTTTAAATAATCATCAGGACTCATGTTCAATTGATTTGCCATATTATTCCTTTGCGAAACCAAATTATCAATTTCATAATCAATCAATAAAGGTGGCAATTCAATAGTTAATAATTGATCAAACTGGTCTAAAACTTGATCTGTATATTCCTTATCACTTTGATCTTTTTTATTTTGAACAATTTCCTGCCTAATAGATTTCTTCATAGAAGACAAAGAATCGTACCCGTCTCCAGCACTTTTTGCAAATTCATCGTCAACCTTTGGAAGATTCTGTTCTTTAATTTCATGAACAGTCACGGAAAATTTTATTAACTTCCCTTTTATTTTATCGTCAGCCAAATCATCTTCTACTTGAATATCAAAATCTTTCTGAGAATTAATGGAAATCCCTACTAAATTAGTAGCAAAACCTTTAAATGGTGTCCCCTGTCCCTCATCAGCAACTAAAGTGACATTTTTTTGATCAATAAGCTTTTCATTATCAACATAACCTATCACATCAATAGTAACCATATCTTTTAATCTAACATTCCTGTCATCAACTGGTTCCCAAGACCCTAAAGATGTACGAAATCCCTCAATTCTTTCATTAACTTCTGAAGCAGTAACATTTACATTGGCTTGATCTATCCTGATTTTGGAATAATCACCAATTTCCACCTGAGGTTCCAATGGAACAGTAAGCTTAATTTTGACAGGTAAAATTTCCAAAACCTCAACCCTTGGGGTTGCACTTAAATTCAAACCCTG
This sequence comes from SAR202 cluster bacterium, assembly GCA_009392295.1. GTDB lineage: Bacteria > Chloroflexota > Dehalococcoidia > Lucifugimonadales. The sequence continues at coordinate 5,868 of VFGW01000003.1, read as the reverse complement.
CTCATTAACAACTTTATCAGTAATTTCAGGTATCAGTTGGTTGAAAGATCGTCTAATTAAATGTTCTTTACCAAAATAGCGTTCAACAACACTTCTGGGAGCCATGCCTGGCCTGAAACCCGGTATCTTTGCCTCAGCAGCAACAGACTTGTAAGACAAGTTTAAATATGGTTCGATATCAGCATCATTGAGTTCAACATCTAGTATGACTTGACGATTGACCTCTGCCTCTTGAGCTATCTTCAAAAACAAATTCCTCCATTAAAAATATTATATCAGTATTGTGATTAACAAGGAAGAATTTTTACTTCTCAAACTCCAAAAACAAATTCTTACCTAACAAATTTTCACACCATATAGCACTAGATATCACTGCCCCATCTGAAAAAGGAACACCAATAATTTGAATGCCTAGGGGTAATCTATTACGATCTAATCCAGAAGGTATGGTTATTGTAGGGAATCCCACATACGACCAAGGAGATTGAAAACTGGAATCTCCCGTTGTAGAAAAATCAGTGGCGGCAGTTGGAGTTGAGGGAGTTATAACGAAATCAAAAGGCTTCATTTTTTCTACTAATTTATCTCTGACTAATCGCCTAAATTTCTGAGCTTGAACATACGCAACAGCTGAAGTCATCAATCCAATTTCAATAGATTCAGAAATTTTTTCTCCAAAATCATCAGGTCTTTTTTTATAGTTTTTTTGATGTACAGAAGCTCCTTCCACAAACATCAATATTTTGTGCATCTGCAAAACATCTTCATAAGAAAAATCAACTGTAAAATCAATTATTTCAGCTCCTGCCTGACTGAAGCAATCAATAGATAAATTCATGTTTTTCATCACCTCTGCATTTGCTTTTTCAAAAAAATGAGTCCTTAAAACCCCAATTTTAGGTGGTATGTTAAAGTCTTTTTTTAACATATATTTTTTTGAGGAAATTTTTACAGACCCTTTATCTCTAGAATCATATCCAGCTAAAACATCTAACAATAACGGTAAATCTTTAGAATATTTTGAAAATATCCCTACTGTATCTAATGACCAAGCTAAAGGCATAACGCCATATCTACTAATCAATCCATAAGTGGGCTTAAAACCTACAACTCCATTATAAGCAGCTGGCCTTAATACTGAACCTCCAGTCTGTGATCCTAAGGAAAATGGTACCATCCCAACAGAAACTCCTACAGCAGAACCAGAACTTGAACCTCCAGGAGTATGATTTATATTCCAAGGATTCAAAGTTTTAGACGGATCAAAACCTGCAAATTCAGTTGTAACTGTCTTTCCAATATTTATAGCACCAGCCCTCTCAAGGCGTGCAACAGCTTCCGAATCATAGTCTGGTATAAAACCTTTAAATATTTTAGACCCACATTCTGTAGGAATTCCCTTTGTGAAAAATATATCTTTAACTCCAAAAGGCACTCCGTGTAAAACACCAACTGAATTTGCATGTTTCAATAGTTTTTTATGAGCTTTATCTGCGTTCAGCAAAGCATTCTCTTTATCAATATTTGCCCAAACATTCAATTTTGATTCCCATTGATCAATACGGGATAGAAATGCTTCCATAAAATCACGAGTGGTATTTTTTTTTGATCTAATAGCTTGAGTAATTTCAAGCACCGAATAACTAGAGAAATCAATCATTATTACAAATATTCCAATTTCAATTATTATTTAAGTATATTTCAAATGCTTTACTGATAGAATTTAAAGCATTAAAATACTTTACCATGTTAATTAAAAACTTAACTTATTTTAAATGATAATAACCTAAAATTATAGAGTCTTCTAAATTGTGTAATCTAAGCCAATACGACAACACGAGGTAATAAAATGTCTAAAAATGAAAACAATGAATCCCAAATAGCATCCCACTGGAAAGAAGAAGAATTAATCCACCCCTCCAACTTGTTTGCAAAACAAGCTAATATGTCTGATAAGAATATTAAAAATAAGTTCTCTTTAGAAAATTTTCCTAATTACTTCAAAGAATACTCTGATCTAATTTCCTGGGATAAAGAATGGGATAATATTTTAGATTCATCAAACCCGCCTTTCTACAATTGGTTTGTGGGTGGAAAGCTAAATGCTTCTTACAATTGTATTGATCGACACCTATTAAAATACGGAGATAAGCCCGCATTTATATGGGTGCCTGAAGAAGAAAGTGAACCTGATCAAGTTATTACTTACAATGAGCTCTACAAAAGAGTAAACGAATTTGCTGCTTTATTAAAAGATTTTTGCAAACTAAAATCTGGAGATCGTGTTACCTTACACATGCCCATGATTCCAGAATTGCCAATTACCATGCTTGCATGCGCCAGAATTGGTGTGATCCATAGTCAAGTTTTTGGAGGATTCAGTGGCTCAGCTTGTGGGGATAGAATAATTGACTCTGAAAGTAAAATATTAATCACAGCAGATTCATATTGTAGAAATGGAAAACTTTTAGACCACAAAGTCAAAGCTGACGAAGCCGTATCTCATGCAAATTCCAATGGCACAGATGTAGAAAAAGTCCTTATATGGAAAAGATATCAAGATAAATACTCATCCTCTTCTTCTATTGTTCAAGGAAGAGATTTTTTTGTTGACGAATTACTAAAATCTTATGAAGGCCAAATAACTGAACCTGAATCAATGAATTCAGACGACCCTCTATTCTTAATGTATACTAGCGGAACAACTGCAAAACCTAAAGGTATACAGCACAGTACTGGTGGCTATCTTTCTTATGCTGCTGGAACATCAAAATATTATCAAGATATACACCCTGAAGATGTTTATTGGTGTTTTGCTGACATAGGTTGGATCACCGGGCATTCTTATATAGTTTACGGACCTCTTTCGATAGCTGCAACTAGTGTAATGTATGAAGGCGTACCTACATATCCAGATGCTGGACGTACATGGAGAATAGCTGAACGATTAAATGTGAATATTTTTCATACTGCCCCTACAACTATACGTATGCTAAGAAAAGCAGGCCCCGATGAACCTGCTAAATACAAATATAATTTCAAATTAATGACTACCGTTGGTGAACCTATTGAACCTGAGGTTTGGAGATGGTATTACGAAGTAGTTGGTAAAAAAGAAGCAGCGATCGTAGATACTTATTGGCAAACTGAAACAGGTGGATTTATTGGAACAACATTACCTGGTGTAGAACCTATGAAACCTGGTAGTTGCGGGCCTGGTGCACTTGGAATTAGTCCAATAATATTAGATGAAAATGGCAAGGAATTACCACCAGGTAGCGGTAGTGCCGGAAATATTTGCATCAGTAATCCTTGGCCTGGAAGAATGCAAACTATTTGGAAAGATCCAGAAAGATTCATTGACACTTATTTTGCTAAATATGCTATTAAAGGTAGTAAAAAATGGCAAGATTGGCCCTACGTTACAGGTGATGGTGCAACTCAGTCATCAGATGGTTATTTCAGAATAGTTGGTAGACTAGACGATGTAATTAATGTTGCTGGACATCGATTGGGAACGAAAGAACTCGAATCTGCAGCTTTAACAGTTCAATCTGTTGGAGAAGCAGCAGCTGTTCCAGCAGTTGATGCATTAAAAGGCCGAGTTCCGGAATTATATATTTCCCTTAAACCAGGATATGAAAATAACGAAAAAATTATCAATGATGTTAAACAAGCTATCACAGCCAATATAGGACCAATAGCTAGACCATCCCATGTATGGGTAACATCAGATTTACCTAAAACTGGATCAGGTAAAATAATGCGCAGAGTAATCGCTGCAATTTCAAACTTCGTAGATGTTGGAGATACTACAACTTTAGCAAATCCAGAAGTAGTTCAAGACATTCAAAATTTTGTACAAAATGAAAAGAAAAAGTTAGGAGAAATTCCTCAAGACATATCCAAAGAAGTTGAAGAGGAAATTAAAAGATTTGGTAGTCAGGACAATTAATACCAATTAACTAAAAACATAAAATATTTTATCGAAACTGTTTAGTTATGATAGAATAAATAATGCTTAAATTTGCATTTTAATTATTTACATTTACATTAGAGATTAATTCATGGACCAACTAACTATAGATATTTCCCATAGAACTACTTTAGGGAAAAAAGTAAAAAAACTTCGCAGAAGTGGTAAAATACCTATTCGATTTTTTGGTAATGGAATTAAGCCTATGCCAATGGAAGCTGAGACTAGCTCTCTAATTAAAATCCTTAATCAAGCCGGTTTTAACAGTCCTATATTTGTTAATTTTGATAGCTCAAAAGAAGAAAATGTTTGTTTCATACGAGAAGTGCAAAGAGACCCTATCACTGAAGAATTATTACATATAGATTTTTTAAAAGTAGATATGACTAAAAAAGTTACTGTAGAAGTACCAGTTAACCTAATTGGTATCCCTGATGCAGTCAAAAACTTAGGTGGAATCCTTTTGCAATCCATTAATAGTATTCCAGTATCAGCCTTGCCCCTAAATATCCCAGATAATATTGATGTTGATGTAACTATTTTAACTGATTTCGAAAAATCAATTCGAATAAATGATATTAACTTCGAAGATGGTGTTGAACCTGAACGAGATTTAGACACTTTAATCGCTAGAGTTGTTCCACCTAGAATTGAAGAAGAAGCTGGGACTGAAGATGGGGCTGAAATAGATTCTGATGAAGATACAACTTCGGATTCTGATGGAGAAACAATTGAAACATCAGAAGAAAGTTCTACAGATTCTAATGCTTCATAAAGCTAAATTTTTTCAAGAACAATTTTGATTCAAACCTTACTAATTTTAAAGCTGGCGGGGTGTGGCGCAGCGGTAGCGCGCCTGTTTTGGGAACAGGAGGTCCTGGGTTCGATCCCCAGCACCCCGACCATTTAATTTAAGAAAGTGCATCAATAATTTCTTCACAAAATTCAGGCAAATCATCTGGCACTCTACCTGTAATGATATTTCCATCTCTAATTACAGGTACATCAAACACTTTAGCTCCTGCATTTTTTAAATCATCATGAACTGCTTCATATCCACATGTATTTAATCCATCAACCAAACCAGCAGAAATCAATACCCATGGTCCATGGCAAATTGCTGCTATAATTTTTCCTTTTTTGAAACATTCTTTAGTAATATTCAAAACATCTTGATTAATTCTCAATAAATCTGGAGAATAACCTCCTGGAAATAAAATACAATCTATTTCGCTAAATGAAATTGAATCTAAATCAACCACAGAATATCTATTACCTTCTGCCATTACAGGAATAGGCACAGTATGACCAAATCTACCAGTCACTGGTTTGTCAAATAACATTGGCCTTGTATGGAATCCATCTGAAATAGGAACTATAGAAATTTCAGCCCCTTCATAACTTAATTGCAACACAGGGTAAAGTAATTCAATATCTTCAAATTCTTGCGCAACAATTATACAAATTTTTTTTCCTTGAATTTTATTTGACATTTTAATTATCTCCATTAATTTTTAATAATTTTTTCTTTTAGAAACTAATATTTAGAAACTTATATTAAAATAAAACGTTTTTTTATATTAAACAACTACAAAAATATCAAAACTAATTTTTCACAAAGTATAAAATTAACAAAATAGTACCACAGTACCGTATAAACAGGTTTAAAATGAATATCTTCCAAAAAAAAATATTATTTGTTTTAATATTCATATTACTTATTGGTTGCACCCCAAAAGCAGCTCCCCAAAAAACTGTTATTTCACCTACTCCTAATATTTCTCAAATTGTAGAAACTAAAATTACTGAAGCTCTAGCAAAAATTCCTACTCCTGTTCCTACTCCTAATATTTCTCAAATTGTAGAAACTAAAATTACTGAAGCTCTAGCAA
>VFGW01000002.1 GCA_009392295.1 SAR202 cluster bacterium | reverse complement strand
GAAGCCTGATGGACAGTTGAAGCGCCGATTAAATGTTGATAAAGCGTATAGGGATTTTGGCTTCAAATCTAAAGTTAAACTAGAAACTGGGTTGAAAAAAACTGTTGATTGGTATCGTTCTGAATTAAGAAACCATAACGTTTAAATCTTTTGTATTTATTAGAAGAAATAACATGAAGGTTAATTCAATTAAAGGTAAATATATTGCTATACTTACTCAATATTTTTATCCTGATTTACCAGGGACAGCAAAAATTGCCCGAGACTTAGCGGTAGGTTTTGCCAAATATGGGTGTACAGTAAATGTATATACAGGTACTCCTGCTTATTCAGTGGCTAATGATACTAGCAATCAACTTTTGACTGATGAAATCAGAGTCAAAAGATCATATTCACCTAACTTGTCACGATCTGGTAACTTTAGTAGGTTACTTAATACATTTTTAGTTGCTGTATCGATAAGTTTCAGGTTATTTTGGGAGAAGAATAATATTATAATTGTTGATTCAACATCTCCATTTTTGTTATCAATTGTACCTTGGATACGTTTAATAAAAAAAACACCATATATCGTTATAATTCATGATGTTTACCCTGAAATAGCTATCAAATTAGGAGTGATTCCAAAAAAATCAATTTTAGCTTATATTTGGAGAACAATTTATAAAATAGTATATAGACTGTCATCTAAAATTGTAGTTTTGGGACCACATATGGAGGAAATAGTATCTAGAGATTTCGATCAAAAAACTAAAGATAAAATCGCCGTAATTCCTAATTGGGCGGATGAATCTATAGTAAAAGCATCACCAATATATAAAGAGCAATTGAAAAAGCAGTTCGGGTTCGAAAATCTTTTTATTGTGATTTACTCTGGTAATATGGGTTTGACTCATGATATTGAAACAATATTGAAATCAGCTGAAAAATTGAAAGAAAATCGCAAAATATTATATTTGTTAATTGGTGGTGGTGGTCAATATGATTCATCAATTAAGTTTATTGCGGATAAAGGTTTGGGTAACGTTAAGATATTACCTTACCAGCCAGAGGATATTTTCCCTAAATATCTTGCTTGCTCCGATGTGTCTTTGGTAACTCTAGCACAAGGTATGCAGGGATTATCTGTGCCAAGTAAAATTTATTCTTCTTTAGCCGCTGGTTCACCAATAATTGGTATATTAGATGGTGTATCTGAAGTAGCCAATATAATTAATGAAGGTGAATGTGGTTATGTTTGTAAACCAGGTGATGTCGATACGTTAGTAGATTCTATACAAAGTTTATATTTTGATGAATGTAAAGTCGAAAAAATGAGTGTTAATGCGCGTAGAGAATTCGATAAAAAATATTCGCGAGAAATTGGTGTGAATAAGCATATTAATCTTGTAAAGTCAGTTTTGAGCGAAAATATATGAAGGATATACAAATAATTTTTGAGTGTATTGATGGTTGAAGCGAATTTGAAATCAAAAAGATGGTTTGATATAACAATATTAGTGTTGGCTCATTTGTTGTTACTACCATTTTGGTTGATTTTATGGATTTTTATACCCATTTTTATTTGGTTAGAGGATAGAGGTCCGGTTTTTTTTAAACAAATCAGAATTGGGTACAAAGGGACAAATTTCGAAGCAATTAAATTTAGGAGCATGTATTTGGATTCTGAAGATCAAGGTTTAATCACTAGCGATGCTGACCAAAGAATAACTAAAGTGGGAAATATACTCAGACGAACTGCTCTAGATGAACTTCCGCAGATAATAAATATATTTAGAGGAGATATGAGTTTTGTAGGCCCTAGAGCCTTGCCTCCTGAAATGCATGAAGAAAGCTGTGAAATCATAAGTGCATTTGCAAAAAGACTTTGGGTTTTACCTGGATTAACTGGGGTTGCTCAAATTTACTTGCCTCGTCACGCCCATCCTAGAAGAAGGTTAGCGTATGATTTGATTTATTTGAAGAGAAGAAATGTTTTTATTGATATGAAATTGATGCTGTTAGCTGCAGTCAATACGTTGACAGGAAGATGGGGTACTGGACACAGGAAATCCGGTTTTTGATTTAAGGTTTGTGGGGTAAATACTTATGAAAATTTTAATTACTGGTGGGGCTGGGTTTCTAGGCACGCACTTGGTTAAATATTGGGGTAGTAAAGGACACCAGATTAGTGTACTTAATACAAAATCTAAAAGATCTACGGAATTTGCTTCAGGATTTAACTCCGATGTAGATGTGACATGGGGATCTGTAGAAGACTATAATACGGTTAAAAATAGCGTAAAGGGCAAAGATTTAATTGTTCATCTTGCTGCAAAGGTGAATGTCGATCAATCTGTAGTTAGTCCCAAAGATTACTTTGCAACTAATTTGGATGGCACAATAAATATATTGGAAGCTGCTAGAAACTTTGGAGTGAAAGTTTTGTATGAAAGCAGTAGAGAAGTTTATGGAGATATGCCTAATTCTCCCGTCAGCGAAGAAACCGAATTGAAACCTAAAAGTCCGTACGCATTATCTAAAGCTTCGGCTGATAGAATATGTTACGGGTATCATACTAGTTATGGGGTAGAAGTAATGATTTTGCGTTCATGCAATGTTTATGGCGCTAATCAACGTGCAGGTAAGTTAGGAGCATTTATACCTAGGCTTGTAGAACAGGCTTTGGGTGGGGGAGAATTGACGATTTATGGTTCAGGAAATCAGAAACGTGAATATATCCATGTTTCTGATTTAGTAAGAGCACATGATTTGTTAATTAATAAAGGTGAGTTTTTGGGTGAGGCTATTAATGTAGGTACAAATCATTATCATTCTGTAAAGGAGATTGCTGAAAAAATTAGCAAT
>VFGW01000001.1 GCA_009392295.1 SAR202 cluster bacterium | reverse complement strand
TAAGAGTAGGAGTAGCTCAATCAATTTGAATGTAAAAGTTATATTGACACATGCAGGTCTTATTACAGGAGAAGATGGTATTTCAGCTCAGAGTTTAGAAGATATATCTTTATTTTTATCACTTAATTCTTTTTCAGTTTTGGTTCCTTCTGATGCTTATGAGGCTCAGGCCGCTGTAGAGCTTGCTGTAAATACTCCTGGACCTTTTTATGTAAGACTTTCTCGCCCAGCAATCCCGATTATAAATAAAGAAGATATTAAACTTAAACATGGCGGGTCTAATATTATGGTTGAAGGCTCAGATATTTCAATCTTAGCCTGCGGGTACATGGTACATCATGCCATAGAAGCAAGTAGAGTTTTGAAAGAAAAGCATGGCATTAGCGCTAAAGTTGTTAATGTATATTCTTTAAGACCTATTGATTCAGAAATGATATTAAATTGCGCTAGTCAATCTCAGTTTATTCTTACAGTTGAAGAGCATTTTAAATACGGTGGTTTACATAGCTTGGTTTCTCAAATTGTTGCACAAAATAACCCTGTGAAAGTTCATAGCGTATCTATGAGTAATTATGCTGAATCTGGGACTACTGACGAATTAGTGAAAAAATATGGGTTAAATTCTGAGAGTATTGTTGAAAAAGTTTTAGAGAATTTTAATTAAATATCTAAATTAAGCTGTACAACATATACAATCAGCTACCATGTGATTAGGCTTCTTTTCTTTTAAAGTTGGAGGGGTTTTAGAACAAGTACATTTACTTTGATTTAAACATCTTGGCTGAAAAACACATCCTGGCGGAGGATTTAAAGGACTTGGAACATCACCTTCTAAAATTATTTCATCTCTTTCTATATCAGGGTGAGAAGGTAAAGCTGCAGACATTAGAGCTTTGGTGTAGTTATGTAAAGGGTCATCAAATAAATCACTAGCTTTTGCTTCTTCCATTAAATTTCCTAAATACATTACTCCCATTTTATCGCACATATATCTTACAGTTGCTAGGTGATGAGCAATTAGTAAATAACTCAAATTATATTCTTTTTGCAAGTCGACTAACAGGTTCATTATTTGAGCTCTTATAGACACATCTAATGCTGAAACAGGTTCATCTAATACAATTAATTTGGGATTTAAAGATAGAGCTCTTGCTACGCCTAATCTTTGTCTTTGCCCACCACTAAATTCATGGGGGTAGAGATTTGATTGATAAGCTTGCAAGCCAACTTCAACTAATAATTCATCCACTCGGGCCTGTATCTGTTTTTTTGTCATATCAGTATTAATTTCTAGAGGTTCTCCTATAATATCTTTTACTCTCATTCTTGGGTTTAAAGATGCCCATGGGTCTTGAAATACAGCCTGCACTGAAGATTTGTAATTTTTTTTGTATTCAGGGTTAGATTGTGAAGTTTTAAATGCATCTTGTCCGTCGTAAATAATAGAACCTGCAGTTGGTTCTTCTAGCATAAGTATCATTTTAGCTGTTGTGGTTTTTCCACATCCAGATTCGCCTACCAATCCATATGTTTGCCCTTCTTCAATTTTAAATGAAATATCATTTACAGCTGTTAAATTTTTTGATCCTGATCCTAAGAATCCACCGCCAACCTGGAATATTTTTTTAATATTTTTTAATTCGATTAAAGTATTTGCCATTTTACTTTTTATTTGATTTTTTACTTGATTTACATGTACCAAGGCAGCATTTACATCCGTCAACTAAATGCCCTGGTTTTATTTCTACCATTTCATATTTTTCATTTACACAGACTTCACAGCAAGGTGTTTCCTTTCTGGGTGAAAATCTACAACCATTCGGGACATCCCATAATGCTGGAGGTTGTCCTGGGATTGAATATAATCTGTCAATATCCTCATCCATACTTGGCACAGATCTAATTAAACCTTGTGTATAAGGATGTTTTGGATTATTGAAAATTTCTCTTACATCTCCCAGTTCAACAATACGCCCGGCATACATTACAGCTACCCTGTCACACATTTTAGCGACTATTCCAAAGTCATGGGTTATAAATAATATAGCCATGCCAAATTCGTTTTGTAAATCTTTTAGTAATCTTAAATACTGAGCTTGAATAGTTGCATCTAATGAAGTTGTTGGTTCATCTGCAATTAAAACTGTAGGACTACATGAAACTCCAATTGCTCCAACAACTCTTTGTCGCATTCCACCACTTAATTGATGTGGATAGTCTTTCATTCTGTCTTCAGCTGCAGGGATATTAACTTTTTCTAGCATGTCAACAATTGAGTTGTATAATTTGGATCCTTTGAGTTTTTTATGAATATTTAAAGTTTCTCCAACTTGATCTGAGATTTTGAATACAGGATTTAATGCAGTCATTGGATCTTGTAATACCATTGCGATCCTTAAGCCTCTAACAGATTGCATTTCTTTTTCAGTTTTATCTAATAAATTTTCACCTTCTAAATTTACTTCTCCACCAACTATAAATCCTGGAGGAGATGGTATTAATTGCATTATTGATAATGAGGTCACTGATTTTCCTGAACCTGATTCTCCAACAACAGCTAAAGTTTCTCCTTTTTTTAAATCAAAACTAACTCCATCTACGGCTTTAACTAAACCCCATTTAGTATAAAAATGAGTTTGTAAATCATTTACGGATAAAACGATTTCTTCGTTTGATTTTTTCTTAGAAGTTTGTTTTTTTGATTGTTTATTTACCATATGATCAAAATAAGAATTACTATTCAGAAAAATATAATAAATTGTATATAAAAAATCAACAGATAATCAAAGTATATTCAGTATTTAAATATTTAGCTAATAGATCTACTCCATCCACCATCTATA